>CAWABT010000005.1:0-789152 GCA_963780355.1 uncultured Actinomycetota bacterium | reverse complement strand
CGGTGACGATGACGACCTTGTCCTGGAATCTCATGCCGGCTCCGCCACCGTCTTCGTCTCGAGGTACTCGTCGAACCCGGCCACGCCCATCTCGCGCCCCAGGCCCGACTGCTTGTAGCCCCCGAACGGGGCATCCGGACTGAACCACACCCCACCGTTGACGGCGATCGTGCCGGTGCGGATCCGCGCGGCCACGGCCTTCGCCCGCTCCAGCGAGCCGGACTCCACCGAGCCCGACAGCCCGTACGGCGACTCGTTGGCGATGCGGACGGCGTCGTCGTCGCCGTCGTGCGGGATCACGACGAGCACCGGCCCGAAGATCTCCTCCTGCGCCAGCCGCGAGGTGTTGTCGAGACCGGCGACGACGGTGGGCTGCACCCAGTAGCCGTCCCGCTCGATCACCGCGCCGCCGGTGGCGAACGAGCCGCCCTCCTCGACGGCGAGCCGCAGGTACGACTCCACGCGGTCGCGCTGCGCGGCGGAGATCACCGGACCGCAGATCGCCGAGCCGTCCGCGGGGTCGGCCACGCCGATCAACTCCATGGTGTGCGCGGCCACCTGCACGGCCTCGTCGTACCTCTCCCGCGGCACCACGAGCCGGGTGGTGAGCGCGCAGCCCTGGCCGGCGTGGATGCAGGCGGCGAAGGCGGTGGCGCCGGCCGCGTTCGCGATGTCGGCGTCGTCGAGCACGATCGCGGCCGACTTGCCGCCCAGCTCGAGGAACACCTTCTTCAGCGTCGGCGCGGCGGCGGCCATGATCGCGCGACCGGTGCCGGTGGAGCCGGTGAACGACACCATGTCGACCCGCGGGTCGGTGGTGAGCAGCGCGGCCACGTCGTTCGACCGCGGCGTCACCACGTTGAGGACGCCGGCCGGCAGGTCGGTGCGCTCGGCGGCCAGCCGGCCGAGCTCGCACGCGAGCCACGGGGTGTCCGGCGCCGGCTTGAGCACCACGGTGCAGCCGGCGGCCAGCGCCGGCCCGACCTTCGCCAGGTTGATCTGGGTGGGCACGTTCCACGGCGTGATCGCCGCAACCACGCCCACCGACTCGCGCCGCACCGTGCGCCGCGACGGGATGCCCATCGGCTCGGCCACGCCGAGGTCGGTCTCGAACTCATAGCCCTCGAGCAGGTCGGTGACCCACCGCAGCCCGTCGACCGGCACGTCGAACCCGGCCGCGCCCATCATGAAGCCGGGCATGCCGACCTCGGCCGTCGTCAGCGCCTTGAACTCCTCGGCCACCTCGAGCAGCGCGTCGTGCAGCTGCCGCAGGCAGCGGACCCTCATGGATCGGTCGGTGGCCCACGTCGACTCGTCGAAGGCGCGCCGGGCGGCGGCGATCGCGGCGTCGACGTCGGCGGCGGTCGAGTCCGGCGCCTGCCCGATCTCCTGGCCGGTGGCGGGGTTGAGGATCGGGTAGCTGGCGCCGTCGGACGCCGGGCCGAGCTTGCCGTCGACCAGCTGCTGGGGCAGGGGCGGCAACGTCATGCCTGCCCCACGGTGGTCGAGCTTGTCGAGACCTCCTGAGTGACGTACCGACCTTCCTCCACCGGCGGCGGCCACAGCGTCGAGGGCATCTCGTCGTACGTGTAGTGGCCGGGCTGGCTCCTGCCGTCGACCTTCATCCGGTCGAGCAGCCCCTGCGGCGCCTTGCCGGACCCGGCGATCGCCAGGAAGGTCGTCGCCGTCGAGCCGAGGTCGAACCAGTCGCGCTGCCAGGCGAACTTGAGCTCGCCGTCCGGCTGCCGCTCCACGCCGAACCAGGAGCCGCCGATGCCGAGGATCTCGTACTCCCGGCCGGTGGCGTCGTCGGTGATGCCGCTCCTCTGCTTCCAGAACCCCAGCACCATGCCCTTCGCCTCGTCGACCATCGTGCACTGGTAGTCGTAGTGCCAGCCGTCGAGCCCGGCCATCTCCTGGCCGATCGCGAGGTCGCGGATCTCCTCGCGGCCGACGGCCATGAAGTGCTCGTCGGGCGTGTACATCCAGCCGTAGGTGGCGCCCTCGGCGTACCAGTCGGCCATGATCGTCCAGTCGCCGCTGCGCTCGGCCTCGCGGTTCACCTCCAGCCAGGTGTCCCAGAACTCCTCGATCTCCGCACGGTTGAGCGACATTCAGTCCTCCTCGATCGCCAGCGCCATGGCCGGGCAATAGGCGACCGCGTTCTCCACCTGCGGTCGCAGCGTCTCGTCGGGGTGCTCCTGCAGCACCGTCACCCGGTCGGCCTCCGCGTCGAACCCGAAGACGTCGGGCGCCTCGCCCTGGCACATCTGGTGCCCCTGGCAGAGGTCGAGATCGGCGACGACCTTCATGACAGGGCTCCGGGGGTCTCGACACGGCCTCGCTGGCGCTCGGCCGGCTCGACCACCGGAGCGGCCGGCCGGTGGTCGAGCCGCGCGAGCGCCAGCGAGCGCGTGTCGAGACCCCCGGCCCTCACGCCGACCTCCGTCGGTACTTCACCCGGCACGGCTGCTCGAGCTGGATCACCATCTTCGACACGTCGTCGCGGTAGGAGTCCAGTGGTTGAGCAGGTTCGAACTCGTAGTCGCGCAGGATCACCGAGAAGATCGCCTTGAGCTGCATCATCGCGAACGCGTTGCCGACGCAGCGGTGCTTGCCGGCGCCGAACGGGATCCAGGTCCACCGGTTCACCAGGTCGGCCTGCTCGCCGTCGAGGTAGCGGCCGGGGTCGAACCGGTCGGGGTCAGGGAAGTCCTCGGCGATCCGGTTCGACACCCGCGGCGAGGCGGCCACCATCGTGCCAGGCGGGATCGTGTGGCCGGCGAGCTCGATCTCCTCCTGCGCCACCCGCAGCAGGATCACCAGCGGCGGGTGCAGCCGCAACGTCTCCTTCAGCGCCGCCTCCAGCCGCGGGATCGACCGCAGTGCCTGGAACGAGATCTCCGAGCCGTCGGCGTACAGGTCGTCGAGCTCGGCGACGACGTCCTTCATCGTCTCGGGGTTGCGGAGCAGCTCGATGAGGGTCCACGCCGCGGTGCCGGACGACGTGTGGTGGCCGGCGAACATCATCGAGATGAAGATGCCGGTCACGTAGTCGGCGGTCATGTCGAGCGAGATCAGGACGTCGAGCAGATCCCGTTCGTTGGTCGAGCTTGTCGAGACCCGGCGGTCGATGATCCCCTGCACCAGCGCCACCAGCTGCTCGCGCGCCCGGTCGCGGATCGCGAACGACTCGACGCCGTCCATGTACGGATCGACGTACGCCAGCGCGTCGGTGCCGCGCTCGAGGTCGTGGTAGTGCCGGGCGAACGAGGAGTCGAGCTCCTCGCGGAACGGCTTGCCGATGAGGCACGACGACGTCGTGTAGATCGTGAGCTCGGCGAACCAGTCGAGCAGGTCGATCTCGCCCTCGTTCCCCCAGTCGGCCACCATCCGGCGGATCTCGGCCTCGATGGTGGACGCGTGGCCGCGCATCATGTCGCCGCGCAGCGCCTGGTTCTTGAGCATCTGCTGCCGCTCCTCGGGCGAGGCGTCGAACACCACGCCCTGGCCGAAGATCGGCGTCATGAACGGGTAGGCGGCCGCCTGGTCGAGGGTGCTGTCGGGCGCCCGGAAGAACTGCTCGTTGGCCTCCGCGCCGGACACCAGCACGACGTCGCGGTCGGCCAGCCGGAACCGGCCGATGTCGCCGCACTCGGCACGTACCCGCTCGAACAGCCCGATCGGGTCGACCCGCATCTCGGCGAGGTGGCCGTGCCCGTCGTCCGGCACGGCATAGCTGACCTCCCGGATGTCGCTCACGAGTCCACCACCGGCGCCTCGGGCGTGACCTCCACCAGGTTGAGGTGCACGCCGCGCGGCGCCTCGACGACGGTGGCGATCGCGTCGGCGACCGCCATCGGCTTGAGGAAGTGCGGGTGCCGGGCGAGCCCGAAGTGCGCCCACTGGGTGAGCACGAAGGCCGCGTCGTCGTCCTCCCAGTCGTCGCCCATCTCGCTGAAGGTGGGGCCGGGCCGCACCACGCTGGCCCGGACGCCGGTGCCCTCGAGCTCCAGCTGCAGCGAGGCGACCATGCCCTCCAGCCCCCACTTGCCGGCGGAGTAGGCGGCCATGAACGGCCGTGGCCGCACCGCGCAGTCCGACGACACGAACACGACGTCGCCACGGCGCCGCGCCACCATGTCGGGCACGAACGCCCGCACCAGCCGGTGCGCGCCGACGACGCTCAGGTCGAGCTCGCTCGTGAACCGCTCGGGGTCGACCTCGACGATCTTCCCGGGCGCCACCGCGCCGGCGTTGCTCACCACCACCTCGACGTCCCCGAGGTCGGCGGTGACCGCCTTGGCGAAGGTGGTGACCGAGCTGTCGTCGGTGAGGTCGAGCGGGTGCACCACCGCCTCGCCGCCCTCGGCCCGGATCTGCTCGGCGACCTCGTTGAGCCGGTCGACGCGGCGCGCGCCGAGCGCCACCGGGTAGCCCGCCGTGCCGAGCCGCAGCGCGATGGCGGCGCCGATGCCGGAGGAGGCGCCGGTGATCACGGCGGGACGGCGGTCGGGGCGCTCGTACTTCTCGCTCATCGCAGCCTCACCGTCACCGGCAGGGCGGCGAAGCCGCGGACGCTCACCGAGTGCACCCGGCGGGCGCGCTCGGCGTCCACCTCGAAGGAGCGCACCCGGCGCACGAGCTCCTCCAGCACGACCCGCGCCTCCAGCCGGGCCAGGTTGGCGCCGAGGCAGAAGTGCCGGCCGCCGCCGAACGAGAGGCTCTGCGACAGCTCGTCCTTGGGGCGGTGGATGTCGTAGCGGGTCGGGTCGGTGAACACCGTCTCGTCGCGGTTGGCCGACCCGAGCAGGAGCAGCAGCTTCGCGCCGGCCGGCGCCGTCACGCCGTCCACCTCGACGTCGGCCCTCAGGTGGCGGGCCAGCAGCTGGCTGGAGGTGTCGAACCGGAGCGACTCCTCGATCCACGGCACCACGAGGTCGTGGTCGTCGGCGTCAGCGAGCACCGCCGCCTGCTGCTCGGGGTGCTGCGCGAGGTGGAACAGCGCGTTGCCGAGCAGCTTGGTGGTGGTCTCGTTGCCGGCCACGACCATGAGGAACAGGAACGCGATGATCTCGTGGTCCTCGAGCCGGTCGCCGTCCACCTCGACGGCCAGCAGCGCCGACGTGAGGTCGTCGGTCGGACGCCGGCGCCGCTGCGCGAGCATGTCGGCGTAGTAGGTGGTGAGCCACAGCCAGGCGTCGCCGGCGGCCGGCGGGACGTCGCGCAGGCCCTCCTCGCGGTGCACGAGCAGGTCGGCCTGCCGCCGCACCTCGGACCGGTCGGCCTCGGGCACGCCCATCATCTCGGAGATCACGTCCATCGGGAGCCGGCCGGCGACCTCGTCGATCCAGTCGTGCTCCTCGCCGTCCCGCAGCGCGAGCGCGAAGTACTTCTCGGTGAGCCCCTGCACCTGCGGCGTCAGCTCCCGCACCCGCCGCGGCGTGAACGCCCGCGACACCAGCGACCGGATCCGCTGCTGCCGCGCGCCGTCCAGCGCGAGGAACGACATCACCCGGTGCGCGTCCGGCGACCACGCACTCTTGTCGACCGTCACGCCCATCTCGTTGGAGTAGGTGGCGTCGTCGCGGAACGCGGCGGCTACGTCGGCATGCCGCGACAGCGCCCAGAAGTCCTGCTCGGCGTTGTAGTAGAGCGGCGCCTCCGCCCGCAGCCGGGCGTAGGTGGGGTACGGGTCCTCCTGGAACGCGTAGTCGTACGGGTCCAGGACGAGCGGGTCGGTGAGGGTCGTCGTCATTCGTTCCCTCGGAGGATGGTGGCGACGACGACGTGCAGCCGCTCCCCCATCTCGGTGTAGGTCATGAGGCCCATCCCCGCCTGCAACAGTGCCCCGGAGAACGCGAGCAGCAGCGCATCGAGCACGGCCGGGTCGCCGTCCTCCCCCAGCGCCTCCTCGAACCGCCGCGCGAACTCCGCCCCGATCCGCAACCGCAGCCGCTCGACGTCGGGGTCGCTGCTCAACAGCGCCGGCGTCACGGCGGCCGCCAACTCCGGCGCCGCCGCCAACCGCTCCGCCATCCGCCGCGTCACACTCCGCACCCGGGCGACGGCGTCCTTGCCTCGGGGCTTGTGGTCGTCGTCTGTCAGGTACGCGAGGAACAGCTCGGCGAACAGGTGGTTCTTCGACGCCAGGTAGGTGTACGCCGTTGCGGGGCTGACCCCGGCCCGCGCCGCCACCGTCCGCACTGTCAGCGCCTCGTGCCCGACCGCTCGCAACTCTTCGTCGCCGGACGCGAGCAGCTTCTTCAGGGTGGCGGCGCGACGGGTCCGCAGGCCGGCACGCGGCAGCACAGACACCTGACTGGACACCTGTTCAAGGTACGCCGGGACCACAATTCCACGCAATAGCTGGGATCGGCGGCGTGTGGCGGCGCTCAGCGGAGCCGACCGTTGCCCTCAACGGGAGAGCAGGCGGCGGCCATCACCCCGCTCGAGCCGACTTGGTCTTGCTGGCGGAGCCCCTCCGACGGCACAGTGGGCGCACGCACTTCGGAAGGTCACGGCCATGGGCACATTGTTGGTTCACATCACCTCCGGCCCCGAGTCGCCGACTCGTGCTGCTCTCGGCCTCTTGGTGGCACGGGCGGCCATCGACGAGGGCCATGACGTCAGCATCTTCCTCGCCGGCGATGCCGTGCAGCTGATCCGCGATGCCGTCCTCGATTCGCTGACCGGGCTGGGGACGGGTTCCTTGCGCGAGTCCTTCGATGCGATTGCAGGCGGAGGTGGACGCTTCTACGTGTCTGGCATGTCGAGCAAGGCCCGCGGAGTGACCGAGGACGACCTGAAGGGAAAGCCAGCCGAGCTGGCGATGCCCAACCGGTTGGTGCAGCTCGCATTCGAGGCGGATCGGAACTTCACGTACTAGCGGCGCGGCAACCGCTGCAGCGGCATGGGTCCGCTCGCCGCGGAGTGACGCACGGGCTACCTGGTGGGCGCGCTCGACTCCAGCAACTCCCGCGCCAGCGCGGAGTTGGCCGGGTAGTCGACCTTGCTCACCGGGGTGCGGGGGACCTGGGGCACGAAGAGCACCTGCTTCGGCACCTTGTAGTTCGCGAGCAGAGAGCGGACGAAGTCGCGGAGGTCGTCCTCGGTGGCGTCGGAGCCGTCGCGGCGCTGGACGAGGGCGGTGACCTGCTGGCCCCAGCGCTCGTGGTCGGTGCCGACGACGGCGGCGTCGAAGACGTCGTCGTGGCGCAGCAGGACGGCCTCGACCTCCTCGGGGTGGACCTTCTCGCCGCCGGTGTTGATGCAGACCGAGCCGCGGCCGAGGACGGTGACGGAGCCGTCGTCCTCGCGGCGGGCGAAGTCGCCGGGGATCGACCAGCGCTTGCCGTCGATGTCCTTGAAGGTGGCGGCGGTCTTCTCCTCGTCCTGGTAGTAGCCGAGGGGGATGGGGCCGCTGCGGCCGAGCATGCCCTCCACACCGGGCGGGGCCGGCTTGAAGTCGGCGTCGAACACCTCGACGTCGTCGCCGACGCCGAACTTGGGTGCGCCGAGCGCGCCCTCGGTGCCGTCGTCGACGCGGGAGCCGGTGGCGCCGGACTCCGAGGCGCCGTAGGAGTCGAGGATGAAGCGGTCGGGCAGCGCCTTGCGGATCTCGGCGCGGACGCCCTCGGAGAGCGGGGCGGCGCCGTTGGAGACGGCGACCAGGGAGGAGAGGTCCCAGCGGTCGGGCTCGGCGAGGATCGCCTGGGCGACGGGCCGGCCCATCGCGTCGCCGAGGAAGGTGAGGCTGTTGACGCCGGCCTTCTGCACCAGGTCGAGGATCTTGACGGCATCGAACGAGGGCTCGTCGTAGAGCGCCACGGTGGCGCCGGAGACGTGGCCGTTGCCGAGGATCCACTGGCTGCCGCCGTGCATCATCGGGCCGCACGCGAGCAGCACCATCGGGCTCTCGTTGGCGGCGGCCTCCTCGGCCAGTTGCTCCACCGAGTCGAACGGGGCGCCGAACCGGCCGGCGTTGAGGGCCGCGCGGATGATGTCCTCGTTGCGCCACACGACGCCCTTGGGGTGGCCGGTGGTGCCGCCGGTGTAGAGCACGTAGTGGTCGTCGGGGCTCCGGCCGCCGAGCCGCTCGGTGGAGCCGGCGGCGAGCGCGGCGTCGTACTCCTCGCCGAGGACGATCGTGTGCTCGAGCTGCGGGAGGTCGAGCATCTCGACGGCGGCCACGTGCTCGGGCGCCACGATCGTGGCCACGCAGTCGGCGTTGTCGTAGAGGTAGGCGAGCTCCTCGCGGAGGTACTTGTAGTTGACGTTGATCGGCACCGCCCGCGCCTTGAGGCAGCCGTAGAACGCGTCGACCCACTCGATCCGGTTCGCCGCGTGCACCGCCACGTGGTCGCCGGGCGCGATCCCCCGCCACGCCAGCAGGTTCGCGAGCCGGGTGGAGCGCTCGTCGATCTCGGCGTAGGTGTACTCGCGGTCCATCGTGACGACGGCCAGCCGGTCGGGGACGGCGTCCGCCATGGCCTCGATGACGTCGGCGATCGTGATCGGTCGGGGCATGCAGGCACTCTAGAACGCGTTCTAATTTCGGACTACCGTGATCGCGTGCCGAGTCGCTACACGTCGCTGAGCCGCAGCGAGCTCGCCACGCTCGTGCCAGAGCTGCTGCTGATCGGCCAGCTGATCGACCGCTCCGGCATGGCCTGGTGCATCTCCGCCTTCGGCCGCGAGGAGATGGCGCAGATCGCGGTCGAGGAGTGGGCGGGCGCCTCGCCGGTCTACACCCGCCGCATGCAGCGCGCGCTCGGCTACGCGCCCGAGGTGGAGGGCCGGGGCGACGTCGTGACGATCTTCAAGGGGCTCCAGCTCGACATCGGCGCTCCCCCGCAGTTCATGGACTTCCGCTACACCGTGCACGACCCGTGGCACGGCGAGTTCCACCTCGACCACTGCGGCGCGCTCATGGACGTCGAGCCGATGGGCGAGGACTACGTCGTCTCGATGTGCCACGACATCGAGGACCCGACCTTCGACGCCACCGCCGTCGCCACCAACCCGCGCGCCCAGGTGCGGCCGGTGCACCGGCCCCCGCGGACGCCGGCGGACCGGCACCCGCACTGCCGCTGGACCGTCACGATCGACGACGCCCACCCGCCGGTCGACCCGCTGCCGCCGTTCCACCACGTCTCGCGCACCGCGGCCGCCACCCTCGAGCTCGAGCCGGTCGACCCGGACGACGAGGGGCAGTCCGACTACGCCGGGACGCTCGTCTCCGACCTCGACTTCGCCGCGTTCTCGCACTCCGCGCTGGTTCGTATCGCCGACGAGGTGTGCCTCCAGATGCACCTGCTCGACCTCTCCTTCCAGCTCGCGGTGAGGGCCCGCGCCGAGTCCGAGACGCAGGCGGCCGAGATCTGCCGCAAGCAGCTCGTCGGCATCGCGGGCGTCGCCGCCGAGCGGATCCACCGCGCGCTCGACCTCCCCGACGACGAGGCCGGCGCGCTGCGCGTCCTCTCGCTCCACCCGCTCCTCAACCCCGCGGCGTACGTGACCGCCACGGTCGGCACCGACGGGCTCCGCGTGCACCACGGACCCGCTCACGACGACGGCGCCTGGATCGCCCGCTGCGGGCCGGACGCCGTCACCGCGCTCCAGGCCGCGGTGCGTGCCCTCGACCCGGCCCTCGACGTCGAGGTCACCGGCGAGTCCGGAGACTGGTACCTGCACCTGGTGCGCGGCGAGCCGGCACCGGAGGCCGAGGAGGTCGCGGTCACCCGCGTCAGCACGGGCAGCACGTTCGCCTTCGAACCTCGCCGCTCCCTCCCCATCACTCCGGTCTGAGCCGCCCAGCCGGAGAGGTCCTCACGGTGCGACGGTGGGCTGAGGGCACGAGGCCACCCCGCTGTACGACGTGCCCGCGGCGAGGGTGTGGGTCACCGAGCCCTGCAGCGCGTTCGCCGACGCGAGCCGTGACGTCACCGCCGCCGAGGTCGCAGGACCGACCGGAAGGCCCGCCACCTGCAGGCCGCCCGCGTCGAGGCGCAGGGCCACGGACGTACCGCTGGTGGCCCCGACGGAGTTGCCGGTCATGCCGAGGCACGACGTGCCGGTGTCACCGCTCGTGCCCAGCGAGATCCGGAACGGGGTGCTGCCGGCGGCTCCGGCACCGATCGCGTTGCCGGTCACCGTGAGGTCGAGCTCGGCGGAATGCGAGAAGGCGTCGACCGTGAGCGGGGAGCCGGCACAGGTGACGGCGTTGTCGGCCACCACGATCGGCACCGACCCCGCGGCCGTCGACCAGAGGTGGATCCCGGACCCCGAGCACGCACCGCTGCCACCGATGACGTTGTTCCGCACCCAGCCCCCGGCGTCGGAGAGTCCGGTGTCCGACGACACGAACACGTCGACTCCGTAGCCCGCCGAGCCGTCGATGCGGTTGTCGCGGACGTCGAAGCGCAGCGCCCTGGTCAGGGCGGGCTGGCTACTGATGGCGACGCCGGTGCCGCTGGTGCCCGAGAGCGTGTTGGACACGACGTCGGCCCGGCGCATGCTGCCGCTGTCGTTGGCGAAGGCACGCACCTGAGCACCTCGGTTGCCGCGCAGCGACGAGCCACTGAGCGTGAGGGCCGAGGAGGCCGTGCCCTGGGCGTCGACGTCGACACCGTGGCCGAGGATCCCGAGACCGCGAGCCTTGGAGTCGACGACCTGACTGCCGCTGACCACCAACTCGGAGGTGCCCGACGTGGCGGCGAGCGAGACACCGCTGTCAGCGGAGTCACGCACCGTGGTCGAGCGAACCTCGTAGGTGCCGTTCGCCGACGTGAAGCCGAACCGGGTGCCGACGGAGATCCCGTGGTCGAAGCTCCTCGTGCCGACGCCGTCGATCAGGCTGCGGTCGACGAGCATGCCGCCGACGACGTCCTGGGCGAGGATGCCGTCGCCGGCAGCGTGGTCGACGTGGACCCGCGTCAGCTGCGGCCTACGGGTGTCCTTCAGGAGGATGCCGACGCCGGTGGCGCCGGAGATGCGCCCGCCCGTGCAGGCGGCCGGGTCGGCGAGGCTCACGACCGCGCCCGCGGCGCTCGTCGAGCCTCCACAGAGACCCGCTGTGGCGGTGCCGGTGACCACCAGCGAGCCGTCGGCCGGGTTCTTGCCCGAACCGTCGACCGACACCCCGGTCTGCGCGCCGCTCGAGGTGAGCGAGGCGAAGGTGAGCCCGGCCGTGCCGAATCGGGTCCCGCTCGTGACCAGTGCCGCCGCCCCGGTGGTGACGATCCGGTTGCCGGTGCCGGTGACGACGAGACTGCCGGTCCCCTCGACGTACAGCCCGAACGCGGCCTGAGTGGTGAGGTCCAGGCGACCCGCGAGCTCGACGGCGGTGCCCGGGTTGGAACCCACCTCGATCCCGCCGTGCGGTGCGCCCGTCGGAGCGGTGATCGGGCCGCCGAAGCGCACGGTCCCGCCCGACCTGCCGATGACACGGAGGGTGAGACCGGCACCGCGGTTCTCGATCGTGGCGTCGACGGTGACGTTGCCCGAGCCGCTACCCAGGTCCACGGGCGTGCCGCTGCCGGTGGCGGTCACCGTGACGTCGTCGTCCACCACGGCGGTGGTCACACCGGTCTGGGCCAACACGGTCGGGTTCGACCCGGTGCCGGTGAGGTTGAGGCCCGCGATCCGGGTGCGGTCGGCCATCCTCACCACGTAGGTCGCCGTGAGGATCGTGGCACCGGATCCACCCGGGGCCACCAGCCCCGGCAGGCCGGCGCGCCGGCCCACGAGCTGCTGGCCCGCGGCGAGATCGGTCGGCTGACCGTAGGTGCCATCGTCGACGAAGATCTCGTCGTCGACGCCGTCGGGGCCACCCGACGCGAACGGCGCCAGGCTCTGCGCGGGTGACACCGAGCGCCCGTCACCGCCGGCGGGCGCGTCGGCGTCGACCCACCAGACGCGACGATGGCCGATCGCCACCGACACGGTGGCGGTGTCGGTGAGAGCGCCGTCGGTGACCGTGTAGCCGAAGGTGTCGGTGGCGTCACGCAGGCCCACCGGCGGCAGGTAGCGGAACGAGCCGTCGGCGTACATGTCGACGCGGCCGCCCTGGCTGGTCGCCTGCGCCGTGGCCGGCACGACGGACAGTGGGTCACCGTCCGGGTCGGTGTCATCGGTGAGCAGGAGCGCTCCGGCCAGCGCGGCGGTGGGACCGCTCACACCGCTGACGGTGCCGAACGTCGCCTGCGTGTTGCCCACGCCGCCCGTGACGGCGTCGTTCTCGGCCGCCGGCGTCTCGTTGACGTCGCCGACGGCGATCACGAGGTCACGTTCGACGGTCCCGCCGTTGCCGTCGTCGGCGCGCACCCGCACCGTGAGCGACGGGTCGGTCTCGAAGTCGATGACCCTCGACGTGCGCAGCTGCGCGCCGTCGACGTCGAACGAGGCGTTGTCGTCGTCGCCCGAGCCGGCCACGAGGCTGAAGCCGACCGCGTCGCCCTCGTCGTCGTCGGGAGCGGCCAGCGTGCCCACGACCGTGCCGACCGGCTGGTTCTCCGCCACCGTGCTCGGGCTGAGGTCCACCGGGCCGGGCGTGTCGTTGGCGTTGACCACGGCAACGGTGAGGGCGGTGTCGACGCTCTCGCCGCCACCGTCGGTGGCCCGGACCCGCACCGTGCGGAGCGCCTGGCCCTCGTAGTCGAACGACGCCGCGGTGCTCAGCACGTCGCCGGCCAGCGAGAACGCGGCGTTGTCGTCGTCGCCCTCGCCCGCCACCAGGGCGAAGGTGTGGGCGTCGCCCAGGTCGGGGTCGTCGGCGGTGAGCGATCCGACGGTGGTGCCGGAGGGTTGGTTCTCGAGCACGGACGCGGGAGTCAGGTGCACGCCGGTGGGGGCCCGGTTCTCGGGCACGTCGGTGACGCTCACCGTCAGCGCCTGCTGCCGGGAGAGTCCGAGAAGATCGGTGACGGCGACCCGCAGGTGGAGCTGCGGCCGGGTCTCGAAGTCGAGCGGTACGGCCGTGCGCAGCACGGTGCCGTCGAGCGTGAACGACGCGTTGTCGTCGTCCCCGGCCCCGGTGACGAGGCGGAACCGCAGCCGGTCCCCGACGTCGGGGTCCGTCGCACGCAGCCTCCCGACGGCGGTCCCGGGCGCGGAGTCCTCGGCGACGGCGGAGGAGGTGAGCCCCGGCGCCGCCGGAGGACGGTCCGCCGAGACCCAGGGCCGCTCACTGCTCCGGCAGGCGGAGGTGCGACGCACCGAGCGCAGGTCGCCGCCGCGCCGAGCGGAGCAGAAGTACGAGGCACGGGCGGCGGGCACCAGCAGTCGTGTGCCGCGGACCCGTCGACACGCCGCGGCGCCCACCTGGAGCAGATCACCGCGGCTGGCGCACAGCGAGAGCCGGCGCGACACGGCGAGGGCCCGCCGTGTCTCATTGCGCGCACACGAGCGCCCGGCAGGCACCCGCACCTCGTGGTCGCGAGCGACGCAGACGACCTGCAGCCGGGCGACCGCGGCTCGGGCCACGGGAGCCGTCGAGGCAGACCGCGCCACGGCGTCGACCGTCGGGGCCGTCACCGCCACCAGTGCGGCGACCGCCACCCTCGCCATCCACCTGCGCATCGCTGCCCCCACGTCCCCATGGGCGCGTATGGCCGCCCCCCACGTCGCATCCTCACCTGCCGGGTGCCCTCGTGTCTGGAGAACCGGAGGCTTGCCCGTTGGAGCGCGCGGTCGCCTGCGTCACCGGGTCTGCCTCCCAGCCCGGTGCGCCGCAGTAGAGTCGCGCCAGTCGAGGCGCGCCACCCGGGGGCGCGCAAGGGATCGAGGCGGCGGAGTGACCACCATGGCGGAGAGCACCCTCATCGGTCGGGCGGACGTGGAGCTGCGGCTCCCCGCGGACAGCGCGTACGCGTCGGTGCTGCGGACGACGACCGCGGGCCTGGCGGCGCGGCTCGACTTCACGATCGACGACATCGAGGACCTGCGCATCGCCGTCGGCGAGGCGAACGCGATGGTGCTCGAGCACGCCGACCCGGGCAGCGACCTGATCTGCAGCTTCCACCTCGCCCCGGCGGAGATGACGGTCAGCGTCAGCGTGCAGACCGCCAAGCCGCCGGTGCCCGACCTCGACAGCTTCGCCTGGCAGGTGCTCACCACCCTCGCCACGAGCGCGGAGGTCGACACGGACGGCGGCCGGTTCACCGTCTCGATGACCATGAGCTCCTCCGCCGCGGGCCTCGTCTGAGATGACCACCGACCCGGAGGTCGACGTCGACGTCGACGTCGGACCGGCGCCGCCCGGCCCGGAGCCGGTCGTGTCCGAGCACTCCACCCGCGTGGAGCAGACCCGCCGGCGCAGCGCCGAGCTGTTCGTCGAGATGCGGGCCGACGGCGCCTCCGAGGCGGTCCGGACGACGGCGCGCGACGGCCTGGTGCACCTGCACCTGCCGCTGGTCGAGCACTGCGCCCGTCGGTTCCGCAACCGCGGCGAGCCGTTCGAGGACCTCGTGCAGGTCGGCACGATCGGCCTGATCAAGTCGATCGACCGCTTCGACACCGACCGCGGCGTCGAGTTCTCCACCTACGCGACGCCGACGATCATCGGCGAGATCAAGCGGTACTTCCGCGACAAGGGCTGGGCGATCCGGGTGCCGCGGCGGCTGCAGGAGCTGCGGATGCAGATCAGCAGCGCCACCGCCGAGCTCACCCAGAAGCAGGGCCGCTCCCCCACCCCGCGCGAGCTGGCCGAGGAGATCGGCTGCTCGGTCGAGGAGATCATCGAGGGCCTGGAGTCGAGCAACGCCTACTCGACGCTCTCGCTGGACGCCAGCAACGACGACGACGAGAACCCCTCGAGCATGCTCGACGCGATCGGGATCGACGACGAGGGCCTCGAGCACGTCGAGATCCGCGAGTCGATCAAGCCGCTGCTCGAGGCGCTGGACCCGCGGGAGAAGAAGATCCTGCTGCTGCGGTTCTTCAAGAACATGACGCAGTCGCAGATCGCCGAGGAGATCGGCGTGTCCCAGATGCACGTCTCGCGGCTGCTCACCCGCACCCTCTTGCAGCTGCGCAGCTCGCTGGAGGAGGACGCCCGCCCCTCCGGCGACTGACGGCCGGCCACGCGCGTCGAGCCTGTCGAGGCGCCCTCGCGCCGGGTCCACCCACGTTCGTCGAGCCTGTCGAGACGCGCCCTCGCGCCGGTTCCACCCACGTTCGTCGAGCCTGTCGAGACGCCCTCGCGCCGGTCCACCCACGTTCGTCGAGCCTGTCGAGACGCCCTCGCGCCGGGTCCACCCACGTTCGTCGAGCCTGTCGAGACGCGCCCTCGCGCCGGTCCACCCACGTTCGTCGAGCCTGTCGAGACGCCCTCGCGCCGGGTCCACCCACGTTCGTCGAGCCTGTCGAGACGCCCCGACCCGGTCTCGCCGACCCGACCCCACTCACGTGCCGAGATCGGCTCTGGCGTCTCGACAAGCTCGACGACCGCCAGGAGTCGGGGCCAGGACGACGTCCACCCACGTTCGTCGAGCCTGTCGAGACGCCCTCGCGCCGGGTCCACCCACGTTCGTCGAGCCTGTCGAGACGCCCCGACCCGGTCTCGCCGACCCGACCCCACTCACGTGCCGAGATCGGCTCTGGCGTCTCGACAAGCTCGACGACCGTCAGCGACGCTCGACGACCGTCAGCGACGGGCTCGACGTCCGTCAGGAGTCGGAGGCGAGCGCGTCGATGCTCGCCGGGTGCAGCATCCCGGCGATGACGACGACGGCCGCGACCGCCACCGGCACCGCCACCGGCCAGAAGTCGCGCAGGTTCCAGGCGATGCCGAGCTGCACGAGCTGGGTGAGCAGCACCGGGCCGCGCACCCACGACACCCGCCGCACCAGCGCGAACGCGCAGGCCAGCAGCGCGACGCCGTAGCCGCCGAAGAACACCGCGACCGAGATCGCCACGGCCCGCCGGTCGGCCTCGATGCTCGCCAGCTCGACCGCGGCGACGCCCAGCAGCACCACGCCCTGGACCGCCACGAGAGACGCCGCCACCGTCAGCGGGGGTGGGTTGTCCTGCTCGCGCACGCGAGGCAGCCTAGACACCGATAACGCCCCCGCGGTCCAGTCCGCTGCCCGCTGTGACCCAACGAACCCCGGTAAGCCCTTGATCCGTTGGCCGGACATTGACAGTCTGGACGAGCCGCATGTGTAAACGTTCACAAAGCGACGCATGTGTGCGCCCGCAGGCCTGAGCATCCCTGCCTGCACGTTACGACTTCGAAGGATCGACCTACTCCATGGATTGGCGCCACCGTTCCGCATGCCTCGACGAGGACCCGGAACTGTTCTTCCCGATCGGCAACACCGGTCCGGCCATCCTCCAGATCGAGGAGGCCAAGCAGGTGTGCCGGCGCTGTGACGTGCGCGAGCAGTGCCTGCAGTGGGCCCTGGAGGCCGGCCAGGATCATGGGGTCTGGGGCGGTCTCGGCGAGGACGAGCGCCGCGCGCTCAAGCGCCGCAACTCCCGGAGCCGGGTCCGCACCGCGTAGCGCCCTGGTCTGGGCTGATCGGCTCCGGCGTCTCGACAGGCTCGACGAACGTCAGGGCAGCGGCACATCGACGACGACGCGGGTGCCGCCGTCCGGGCGCGCCGCCATCACGAGCTGACCGCCCAGCTCGGACTCCACGAGGGTGCGCACGATCGACAGCCCGAGGTTGGTCGACCCGTCGAGGCTGAACCCCTCGGGCAGCCCACGGCCGTCGTCGTCGACGGTGACGTGGAGCCGCCCCACCATCCGGTCGGCCCGCACCTCCACGGTGCCGGCCGCCTCCTCGCCGTCCGCGAACCCGTGCTCGACGGCGTTCTGGAGCAGCTCGGTGAGCACCATCGCGAGCGCGTTCGCCGACTCCGAGGGCAGGACGCCGAACCGGCCGGTCCGGCGCACGCCCACCCGCCCGGTGAGCGCGCTGACCTCGGTGACCATCGTGCCCAGCCGGTCGGCGATCTCGTCGAAGTCGACGCTCTCCTCCACCGCCTGGCTCAGCGTCTCGTGCACGATCGCGATCGATCCGACCCGGCGCACCGCCTCCTCGAGCGCCGCCTTGGCGTCGTCGCTGTCGATGCGTCGGGCCTGCAGCCGCAGCAGCGCGGCCACGGTCTGGAGGTTGTTCTTCACCCGGTGGTGGATCTCGCGGATGGTGGCGTCCTTGGTGACGAGCTCGCGGTCGCGGCGCCGCAGCTCGGTCACGTCGCGCACCAGGATCAGGCCGCCCTCGTGGTTGCCGCCGGGGCGCAGGGGGATGGAGCGCACGATCAGCGCGGCGCCGTCGGTGGCGATCTCGACGTCGCGGTGCGCCCGGCCACCGAGCACGGCGCTCAGCGTCTCCTCGTCCGGACGACGGCGGGCCGGGACGAGGTCGCGGGTGAGGTCGGGCAGCAGCTGGCCGGCGAGGTCGCCGGAGAGCCCGAGCCGCCGGTACACCGACTGCGCGTTCGGGCTCGCGTAGACCACCCGCGCGTCGGCGTCCACGCGGAGGAAGCCGTCGCCCACCCGCGGCGAGTCGGCGTGGTCGCTGCGCTGGCCGGGCGCCGGGAACTCGCCGGCGGCGATCATCGAGGTGAGGTCGGCGGCGGTCTGGAGGTAGGACAGCTCGAGCCGGCTGGGGGTGCGGACGCCGAGCAGGTTGGTGTGCCGCGCCACGACGCCGATCACGGTGCCGGCGCGCACCACCGGGATCGCCTCGCCGCGCACCGGCACCTCGTCGCGCCACTCCGGGTCGCCCTCGCGGACGATCCGCCGCTGGGACCACGCCTGGTCGAGCAGCGAACGGCGGCCGGCGGCCACGTGCGTGCCGACGATGTCGTCGACGTAGGCGGTCGGGCCGGTGGTCGGGCGCATCTGCGCGCAGGCCCAGAAGCCGTCGTCCTCACGGTCGCGCAGCCACAGCACGAGGTCGGCGAAGGACAGGTCGGCGATGATCTGCCAGTCGGCCTGGAGCAGCTGGAGCCAGGTGACGTCCTCGGGTCCGAGGTCGGTCCGGAGCCGGACCAGCTCGGGGAAGGACGCCACTCTGGTCACGCTAGTACCCGTTCTCGATACCGGACCGACAACTGACCTGCGGAAACGCAAGAAAGGATCCACCCACCTGGGCGCGTCGAGGATTTGGTTGGCACACTGGGGCAAGTGGGTGGCCTCTCTCGGATCAACTGGAAGCAGGTCCATGACGACGACTTCCGGGTGCCCGCAGGCCGCTCGCTGGCGGACCTGACCGCCGACCTCACCGCCCTGCTCGGCGACACCGACCCGCAGCAGCGCGACGGCATCGCGCTGCCGGTGCTGGCGACGTGGATCGAGCGCGGCGTCTACGACGACCTGCTGCGCGGTCTCGGCGACGGGATGGCTGCCGGGCTGCGGCGCGGCCTCGGCGAGCGCAACACCGACTCGGTGTTCCGGCGCAGCTTCTCGGCGCTGATCCTCGCCGAGTGCATCGCTCGCGACAACGAGCGGCCGCTGGTGCCGGGCGGCAAGGTGCTCGAGTGGGGCGACCGGCTCGCCTCGTGGCTGCTCGCGGAGCGCGACAGCCGCGGCTTCGTGCCCGACAAGGGCTGGGCACACGCCATCGCCCACGGCGCCGACGCGATCGGCGTCCTGGCGGCCTCGCCACACGTGGGCGGGGCCGAGCTCGTCGTGCTGCTCGAGGTGATCGGCGAGCGGGTGGTCACCCCGGTCGACGTGCCGTTCGGCTCCGGCGAGCCCGACCGGCTCGCCGCCGCCACCCTCGCGGTGCTGCGGCGCGAGCGGATCGGGATCGACACCGTCGAGATGTGGCTGGCGCAGCTCGTCGACGGCGCCCGCAAGCGCCGCCGCGACCTCGTCACCGACCCCTACCGGATCACCGGCAACCTCGACACCTACCTGCGCGCGCTCTACCTCCAGCTGGCGCTCGGGCCGAACCCGCCCGCCGTCCGCGCCGACCTGCTCCTCCTGCTCGTCGACGCCCTCCGGGCGTTGCGTCCCCGCTTCATGGGACGCTCCGCGGGTGACTGACGAGCAGATCGAGGGCCACGCCGGCGCCCTCGCCGTGGCCGTGGCGCGCGCCCACGGCGTCGAGACGATGTTCACGCTCTCGGGGGCCCACGTGTTCCCGATGTACGACGGCGCGGTGAAGGCCGAGCCGCCGATGCGGCTCCTCGACGTGCGGCACGAGCAGACGGCGGCGTTCGCGGCCGAGGCCACCGGCAAGCTCACCCGGGTGCCCGGGCTGGCCGTGCTCACCGCCGGCCCCGGCGTCACCAACGGCGTCAGCGCGATCGCCCAGGCCCAGTTCGCCGGCTCGCCGCTCGTGGTGGTGGGCGGCCGGGCGCCGCAGAACCGCTGGGGCAGCGGCAGCCTGCAGGAGCTCGACCAGCCGCCGATCGTGGCCTCGGTCTCCAAGCACGCCGCCACGCTCCCGACGGCGGGCGACGTGCTGTCGGGCATGGACCACGCGTTCCGGACGGCGGGCTCCTCGCACCGCGGCCCGGTGTTCGTCGACGTGCCCATGGACGAGTTCTTCAACTCCGCCTCCGGCCCGGTGCCCACCGGGCAACGCGACCGCGGCGCCGACCCCGACCCGGACGCCGTCGCGAAGGTCGCCGGGCTGCTCGCCGCCGCCTCCCGCCCGGTGCTCGTGCTCGGCACCGACGTGTGGGCCGACGGCGCCGAGGAGGCCGCGCTGCGGCTCGTCGAGGGCGCCGGGCTGCCCGCGATCACCAACGGCATGGGTCGCGGCGTCGTGCCGGGCGGCCACCCGCTGCTCGTCACCAAGGCGCGCAGCAAGGCGCTCAAGGAGCCCGACCTCGTGGTCGTCGTCGGCACGCCGCTCGACTTCCGGCTCGGCTACGGCGTCTTCGGCGAGGCGCAGGTCGTGCACGTGGCCGACTCCCCCGGCCAGGTCTCGCAGCACGCGTCGCTGGCCGCGTCCGTCTCCGGCGACCTCACCGCCGTCCTCGACGGGCTGCTGGCCGCCCTCGAGCGGGGCGCCAAGCCCGACTGGACGGCGTGGGTCACCGACCTGCACGACACCGTGAAGGGCGCCGTCGAGCGCGACCGCGAGCTGCTCACCGCCGAGGCCGACCCGGTGCACCCGGCCCGTATCTACGGCGAGCTCGTGCCGCGGCTGGCCGACGACGCCGTGGTGATCGGCGACGGCGGCGACTTCGTGAGCTTCGCGGGCAAGTACGTCGAGCCGAAGCGGCCCGGCGGCTGGCTCGACCCCGGCCCCTACGGCTGCCTCGGCGCCGGCCTCGGCGCAGCGATCGCGGCGCGGATCGCGCGGCCGTCGTCGCAGGTGGTGCTGCTGCTCGGCGACGGCGCCGCGGGGTTCTCGCTCATGGACGTCGACACGCTGGTGCGGCACGACCTGCCGGTGGTGATGGTGATGGGCAACAACTCCGCCTGGGGCCTGGAGAAGGGGCCGATGCAGATGCTCTACGGCTACGACGTGGCCGCCGACCTCAACCCGGCCACCTCCTACGACGGCGTGGTGAAGGCGCTCGGCGGGGCCGGCGAGACCGTCGCCGACCCGCGCGAGATCGGTCCCGCGCTCGACCGCGCGTTCGCCTCGGGGGTTCCCTACCTCGTCAACGTGATCACCGACGTCGACGCCGCCTACCCGCGGGCGACCTTCGGCGTGTGAGCGGGCTCGCTCTCCGGCGCTACCGGCCGGGCGACCACGACGCGCTGCTCGCGCTGCTGCTGGCGGCGTACGACGACCACGTGAAGGTCGAGTACCAGTACATCGAGGTGCTCAGCGACGTCGCCGGCCGCGACCGTGATGCCGAGGTGTGGGTCGCGATGGACGGCGACGACCTGCTCGGCACCGTGACGATCTGCCCGCCCGGGTCGCCGTACCGCGAGGTCGCCCGCGACGACGAGGGCGAGTTCCGGATGCTCGCCGTCGACCCGCGCGCCCGGGGCCGGGGCGTCGGTCGGCTGCTCACCGAGGCCGCCGTCGTCGACGCTCGGAATCGGGGCCAGGCCGCCGTCGTGCTGTCGACCACGGCCACCATGACGGCGGCCCACCGGCTCTACGAGAGCATGGGGTTCGGCCGGGTCCCCGACCGCGACTGGTCGCCGAACCAGTACGTCGACCTGCTCGTCTACCGCCTGGAGCTCTGATGAATTCCACGTTGCGATTCACCGTCACCGACGACGACACCGCCGCCGCGCTCGGCTCCGGCAGCCTCGCCGTGCTCGCCACCCCGCGGCTGCTGGCCTGGTGCGAGGCGGCCACCTGCGCCGCCGTCGAGCCCGAGCTCGGTGATGGCGCCACCAGCGTGGGCACCCGGGTCTCGCTCGAGCACCTCGCCGCCTCGGCGGTCGGGCAGGAGGTGGAGGTGACGGCGTCCCGCACCCACGTGGACGGCCGGCTGCACCGGTTCACGGTGGCGGCGCGGCACCCGGACGGGAAGGTCGTGGGGTCCGGCGAGGTCACCCGGGTCGTCGTCGACGAAGCGCGGTTCCTGAGCCGGCTGTGAGAGGATTCGTCGTTCCCTGATCGAGGAGTGACTCATGGGCAAGACCGGCCGCAAGCGCAAGGCGCGTCGCAAGAAGAGCGCCAACCACGGCAAGCGTCCCAACAGCTGACGCAGCCAGACATGACGAACCCCCGGCCACCGGCCGGGGGTTCTCTGTCTGTCGGGGTCTCAGGACTCGGTGATGCGGATCTCGACCTCGCGCAGCTGCACGAGCACCCGGGCCCGCAGCGAGTCGGGGGCACGCTCGGCGCACGAGCGGGCCACCATCTGCTTGATGGTGCGCTGCACGTCGTAGCGGGCCAGGCACGGGCTGCACGACTCGATGTGCACGCGCACCTCGGCGCACTCGGTCTCCTCCAGCTCGTTGTCGAGCAGGTAGGAGATGCGCTCGAGGAAGTCCTCGCACTCGTCGCTCATCGCTTCGCCCCCTCGACGGTGCCGGCGGGGAGCAGGTCGTGGGCCCGCACGTAGTCGGCGAGCATGTCGCGCAGCTGACGGCGGCCGCGGTGCAACCGCGACATCACCGTGCCGATGGGCGTGTCCATGATCTCGGCGATCTCCTTGTACGCGAACCCCTCGACGTCGGCGAGGTAGACCGCGAGCCGGAACTCCTCCGGCAGCCGCTGGAGCGCGTCCTTCACTTCCGAGTCGGGCAGGTGCTCGAGCGCCTCGGACTCCGCGGACTTCAGCCCGGTGGAGCTGTGCGACTCCGCGCGGGCGAGCTGCCAGTCCTCGACGTCCTCGGACATCGACTGCTGCGGCTGGCGCTGCTTCTTGCGGTAGTTGTTGATGAAGGTGTTGGTGAGGATGCGGTAGAGCCAGGCCTTCAGGTTCGTGCCCGGCTTGAACTGGTGGAAGGCGGAGAACGCCTTGGCGAAGGTCTCCTGCACCAGGTCCTCGGCGTCGGCGGGGTTGCGGGTCATCCGCATCGCCGCCGAGTAGAGCTGGTCGAGGAAGGGCAGCGCGTCGCGCTCGAAGCGCAGCGTGCGCTCGGCCTCGGTCTCGGTGGTGAGGTCGACCTCGACGTCGGTGGGAGCCACCGTGGTCTCGAACTGTTCGGTCATCGCCCACCAGCGTACGTCGCTCGCGGGTCGTTCCAGCACTGCCGTCACGGGAACAAGAACGCCTCAGCGCCGCGCGTCATTCCCCACGATCTCCCGCACGATCCACTCCAGCGCTGACTCCACGACGATCTCGAGCGCCACCTCCTGGCTCACCGGGCCCGCGGCCGGCACCTTCAGCCCGTGGTCGGCGCCCGGCACGACGGTCATCTCGACGTCGTCGGGGAACTCCTCGGGCCGCCCCATCGTGTCGTTCTCGCCCTGGACGACGAGGGTGCGGACGCCGGCCCCGAGCAGCTCGTCGAGCCGCGACTTCTCCGGCCGGCCGGGCGGGTGCAGCGGGAACGACAGCGCCAGGCAGCCGACGGCGCCCAGCGCGGACGCCGTCCGGGCTGCTGAGCGGGCGCCGGCGGAGCGGCCGCCGACGATGAGCGGCACGCGGGTGCGGAGCCGGCGGGCGGCGGCGCTGAAGGCGGCGTCGAGGGTGGGCGGTGCGGTGGCCACCTTGCGGCCGGCCCGGCGCCACGGCTGCTCGAACCGGACCACGGTGACGTCGTTGCGCGGCAGGTGGCGGGCGAGCGCCTCGAGGTCGCGGGCCTCGATGCCGCCGCCGGCACCGTGGCTCACGAGCAGCGTCGCCAGTGGACGGCGGGCACGGCTGGTGACCAGTCGGCCCTCGCCGTGCGGGGTGTCGACGAGCTGGTCGCTCATCTTTCGGGGTCCCCGCGGCGTTGTTCGACGGAGGAGCGAAGCGGGGGAGACGAAGAACGTCGTGGGGTGATCATGACTCGGCCGTGAGGGGCTCGACGAGCTCGGGGCCGTTGTTCTTGACGTTGCCGACCGCCGTCGACACCGGGAACGCCTCGAGGCTGCCGGGCGCCGCGGGCACGAGCAGGTCGAGCAGCGAGTCGCCGGCGGCGCGGGGGTCGAGCCACGCGCCCCAGCGGTCGCGCTCGACCATGAGCGGCATCCGGTCGTGGATCCGGCCGAGGTCGTCCTCGGCGTCGGTGGTGATGACGGTGCACGTCCAGCGGAACCGGTCCGGGTCGTCGTCGTCGCGGGTGGGGTCGCGCCAGATCTCGTAGAGGCCGGCCATCGCGAGCACGCCGCCGTCCTTGGGACGGATGAAGAACGGCTGCTTGCGTGGCTTGCCGGCTTTCGTGAGCTGCTCGGTCGGGTACCACTCGAAGTAGCCGTCGGCGGGCAGCAGGCAGCGGCGCTTGGCGAAGGCGCGCTTGTAGGCGGGCTTCTCGGCCACCGTCTCCATGCGGGCGTTGATCATCCGGTTGCCGATGCCGGGGTCCTTGGCCCACGACGGCACCAGGCCCCACGTGAGCACGCGCAATTGCCGCTCGGGCTCGTCGCTGTACTCGCCGTCCTGGGTTCGGGGCGGCCGCTCGACGACGGCGTACACCGGCTTGGTGGGCGCCACGTTGTAGTCGGCACCGATCGCCTCCGGCACCCGGTTGTCGACGACGTCGAACTCCTCGACCAGGTCGTCCGGGTTCCGGCTGGACGCGTACCGGCCGCACATGGAACTCACCCTAGTGCCGGGTTCGCGGCTCGCGGCTCGGGTCTAGGTTGGAGGCATGAGCCTCAGTCGACTGGTCGCCCGCCCGATGATCGCCGCCGGGATCATCTACCTCGCCCAGGGCGCGCTGCGCGACCCCGCGTCCCGGGCACCGGCAGCCGAGAAGATCAAGGAGAAGGTCGTGCCGGCCGTCAGGAAGGCCGGCATCCCGCTCCCCGAGGACACCGAGACCCTGGTGCGGCTCAACGCCGGCGTCCAGATCGCCGGCGCCGTCGCACTCGGCACCGGCCGCGCGCCTCGGCTCGGCGCGTCCCTGGTCGCCGGCTCGCTCCTGCCGACCACCGTGGCCGGGCACGCGTTCTGGGCCGAGAAGGACCCGGCGAAGAAGAAGGCCCAGACCGTCCAGTTCTTCAAGAACCTCGCCCTCACCGGGGCGATGATCATCGTCTCGGGCGACACCGACGGGAAGCCCGGCGTCGCCTGGCGCGCCCGCCGCGCCGCCAAGGACGCCCGCCGCGAGGCCAAGCACCTCGCCAAGTCCGCCCGTCGTGAGGCCTCGCTCGCCAAGGCCAAGGTCACCTGACGGATAGCCTGCGGCGGTGATCGCAGACCCGTGGCCGGCACCGCGTGCGCGCGGTCCCGTCGACGCCACGGTCACACTGCCGGGCAGCAAGTCGCTGGCCAACCGGGCGCTGCTGCTGGCGGGGATCGCCGACGGGCCGTCCGTCGTCCGGCGGGCGCTGCGGTCGCGCGACACCCTGCTCATGGCGGAGGCGCTGACCGCGCTGGGGTCCACCGTCGACACCAGCGGTGACGACTGGCCGGTCACCCCCGGCCCGTTCGACCGCGACGCCGAGGTGGACTGCGGGCTCGCCGGCACCGTGATGCGGTTCGTGCCGCCGGTGGCCGGGCTGTCGAGCGGCGCCGTGGCCTTCGACGGCGACCCGCACATGCGCAGCCGACCGGTCGGCGAGGTGCTGACGGCGCTGCGCGGGCTCGGCGTCGAGGTCGACGACGGGGATGGTGGGGGCCTGCCGTTCACGGTGCGCGGCACCGGCTCGGTGCGCGGCGGCACGGTGGTGATCGACGCGTCGGCGTCCTCGCAGTTCGTGTCCGCGCTGCTGCTGGCCGGCGCGAGGTTCGAGGAGGGGGTCGACGTCCGCCACGACGGCAAGCCGGTGCCCTCACTCCCCCACATCGACATGACGGTGGCGGTGCTGCGCGAGCACGGCGTCGAGGTCGACGACTCCGAGGCCAACCGCTGGGCGGTGGCGCCCGGCCCGGTGAAGCCGGTCGACCACGTGATCGAGCCCGACCTCTCCAACGCTGCCCCGTTCCTGGCTCTCGCCGCCGTCACCGGCGGCACGGTGACGGTGCGCGACTGGCCCGCCACCACCACGCAGCCCGGCGACCGGCTCCGCGAGATCCTCACGCTGATGGGCTGCGAGGTCACCCGCGACGACGCCGGCCTCACCGTCCGCGGCCCCGACGGCCGGCTCCAGGGCGTCGACCTCGACCTGCACGACGAGGGCGAGCTCACCCCCGCCGTCGCGGCGCTGTGCGCGCTGGCGGAGGGTCCCTCGCACCTGCGCGGCGTCGGCCACATCCGCGGCCACGAGACCGACCGGCTGGCCGCGCTGGCCGCTGAGCTCGGGGCGCTCGGCGGCGACGTCGACGAGCACGCCGACGGCCTCACGATCCGACCGGCGGCGCTGCACGGCGGCACCTGGCACACCTACGCCGACCACCGGATGGCGCACGCCGGCGTGATCCTCGGCGCCGCCGTCGACGGCGTGCTGGTGGAGAACGTGGCCACCACCGGCAAGACCTTCCCCGACTTCGCGGGCTTCTGGTCGGGACTCGTCTGACATGTCGGGGCGCTACTACGAGGGCGACGTCGAGCACTACGAGCGCCCGCGGCGGCACACCCGCCCGCGCACCAAGGAGCGGCCCAGCTACGACGACGCCGTCGACGGTGTCGTGGTCACTGTCGACCGCGGCCGGTTCACGCTGCTTGTCGACGGCGTCGTGGTGCTCGCCGTCAAGGCGCGCCCGCTGGGCCGCAAGGGCGTGGTGGTCGGCGACCGGGTGCGGGTGGTGGGCGACACCTCCGGCGACGAGGGCGTGCTGGCGCGGATCGTCGAGGTCCGCGAGCGCACCACCACGCTGCGCCGCACCGCCGACGACGACGACCCGGTGGAGCGGGTGATCGTCTCGAACGCCGACCAGCTCGTCGTCGTCACGGCGCTCGCCGACCCCGAGCCCCGCACCGGGCTCATCGACCGCGCGCTCGTGGCCGCCTACGACTCCGGCATGGCGCCGCTGCTCTGCCTCACCAAGGCCGACCTCGCCGACCCCGAGACGCTGCTCGTCACCTACCGCGCGCTCGGGGTGCCGTGGGTGGTCACGCAGCGCGGGGAGGACCCGGCCGCGCTGCGCGAGGCGCTCGCCGGCCGCACCAGCGTGCTGGTCGGGCACAGCGGCGTCGGCAAGTCCACGCTGGTCAACGCGCTCGTGCCCGACGCCGACCGCGAGGTGGGCGTCGTCAACGCCGTCACCGGCCGCGGCCGCCACACCTCCACGTCCGCCTACCTGCTCGCCTTGCCGGACGACGGCGGCTGGATCATCGACACCCCCGGCATCCGCTCCTTCGGGCTCGCGCACGTGCAGCCGGCAGACCTGATCAACGCCTTCCCCGACCTCGACGAGATGACGGCGGAGCTGCCCGCGCGGCTGCACCCACGGCGAGGACGAGCCCGAGTGCGGGCTCGACGAGGCGGTCGAGCGCGGCGAGGCAGACCCCGACCGGGTCGCCTCGTTCCGGCGGCTGCTCGCGGCCCGCAGCGTGAGCGACTACTAGGCCGAGTCGGACATGACCCGCGCGTGGCCGGGAATCCTGGTCGTCGCAGTCGGTGCCGCGATCGCGGGCGCGACCGTCGGGGCGTTCCCCGACCTCCAGGTCTACCGGTACGGCGGCCACGGCCCGCTCGACCAGTGGCGGATCTACGCGTCCGACGACCCCGTCACCGGCTATCCGTTCACCTACCCGCCGTTCGCGGCGATCGGGCTGGCACCGCTGACGCTGCTGCCGGGATGGCTCGCGGCGGCGGTGTGGACCGGGGCCTCGGCGGCCTGCCTCGCCGCCGCGGTCGTGGTCGTACGCCGCTCGCTCGGCGTACCGACGCCCGGCTGGCTGCCGGTGCTGGTGTGCGCCGGGTCGCTGGCCCTGGAGCCCGTGTGGCAGAACCTCTCGTTCGGTCAGATCAACCTGATCCTCATGCTGGCGGTGCTGGTCGACCTGGTCCGACCCGAGCGGCGGTGGTCGGGGGTGCTCGTGGGCATCGCGGCCGGGGTCAAGCTGACACCGCTGGTCTTCGTCGTGCTGCTGGTGCTGGTCGGCCGCCGTGGGGCGGCCGCGCGGGCGTCGCTGGCGTTCGCCGGGACCGTCCTGGCGGGACTGGTCGCGATCCCGGGGGCGAGGTCGTACTGGACGGACGGCCTCCTCGAGCCCGGCCGGGTCGGGCCGCCGGAGCTCGCCCACAACCAGTCGGTGTACGGCGCCCTGACCCGCCTGCTCGACCAGTCCCCCAGCACCTGGCTCTGGGTCGCGGTCGCCGGCCCCTTCGCGGTCGCGCTGCTGCTCGCCGGGGCTGCCTGGTGGCGGCTGGGCGAACGGGTTCTCGGCACCTGTCTCGGCGCACTGGCCACGCTGCTCGCCTCGCCCGTGTCGTGGTCGCACCACTGGGTGTGGGCGGTGCCGGTGGCACTCGTGCTGTGGGAGCGCCGCAGGTGGGCTGCTGTCCTGTGGACCGCGACGTTCGTGGCGCGTCCGATCGTCTGGCCGCCGTGGGGTGAGGGTCGGGAGCTCGACTGGCGCTGGTTCGAGCACCTGGTCGGCAACGCCTATGTGGTCGCTGCTCTCGCCGTGGGCAGCTGGGCGGCCCTCGCGTTGAAATCGCCCGATCAGCGTCAGGCGGCGGACGCCGGCCTCGCCCGTCTCGGTGGGCAAGCCCGAGCGGTGCCTAGACCTCGGTGCCGTACCAGGCGATCTGGGCGCCGGCGTCGCCGGTGAGCACCACGTAGATGCCGGTGACGACGGCGGCGACCGCCGTCAGCACCGCCAGAGTGGTGCGCAGGCCGGCGCTGCGGGTGCGCCAGAACGCCGACAGCACGGTGATCAGCGCGAAGACCGTGGCCGAGATGCGGAGGATCTCGGCGCGCTCCTCGTGGGTCTCGAGCAGCTCGCGCAACGGGCCGGTCGCGTAGTTGCCGGTGTCCTCCAGCTGCTGGCCGGAGAGGTAGGCGACCCAGACCGACCCGACGAGCACCAGCACGCTCAGCACCAGCGGCCAGCGCAACTTCTCGCGGAACCGCGGGACGGCGTAGAGCACACCGAACAGTGCGGCGAGCGGACCGAAGACGACGGCCGCGTGGACGACGATCGCATGGAGGGGGAGCCCGTTGATCTCCATGGATGAAGGTTAAACGAGGTGGCTGTGCCCGGGCTGTGAGTCGGGCCGGCGCGTCCGGTCTAGGGCGTGCCGGCCAAGCTCAGGCGGATGCCAGCGTCGTTCAGGTCGTGCGATGGCAAGGCGCCGGCGCGCTGGCAGGCTGGGCGCCTTTCGAGCGTCGGCAACGCCGCCAGCGTGCGGCCTGGGCGGCGCTGGCGCCGTCTGTTGAGATTGGCAGGCACGCCCTAGGGTGACGGCGTGCCGGCCGCCGACTTCACCGACGACCTCCGGCTGGCCCATGTGCTCGCCGACGACGCCGACTCCATCACCACGGCGCGGTTCAAGTCGCTCGACCTGCACGTGATGAGCAAGCCCGACCTCACGCCGGTCACCGACGCCGACCAGGCCGTCGAGGAGGGCATCCGGCGCACGCTGTCGCGGGTGCGCTCGCGTGACGCCGTCACCGGCGAGGAGCACGGGAGCACCGGGCACTCGCAGCGCCGCTGGATCGTCGACCCGATCGACGGCACCAAGAACTTCGTGCGCGGCGTGCCGGTGTGGGCCACCCTCATCAGCCTCGTGGTCGACGACGAGGTCGTGCTCGGCGTGGTCTCGGCGCCGGCGCTGCAGCGGCGGTGGTGGGCCTCGGTCGGCAACGGCGCCTGGACCGGCCGCTCGCTGCTCAAGGCCACCGAGATCCAGGTCTCCGACATCCGGCAGATCGAGGACGCCTCGTTCGCCTACGCCTCGCTGCACGGCTGGGAGGACCGCGGCCGGCTCGACGACGTGCTCTCGCTGATGCGGCGGTGCTGGCGCACCCGCGCGTACGGCGACTTCTGGGGCTACATGCTGCTGGCCGAGGGCGCCGTCGACGTCGTCGCCGAGCCGGAGCTCGAGGTGTACGACATGGCCGCGCTCGACGTGATCGTGCGCGAGGCCGGCGGCCGGTTCACCTCGCTCGGCGGGGTCGACGGCCCGTTCGGCGGCAACGCGCTGGCCACCAACGGCCACCTGCACGACGCCGCCCTCTCGTTCCTCGGCTCGCTGCCCGACGACCCGGACGGCCACGACCCCGACTGGCCGCGCACCGGCGCCGGGTCGGTCTCCGACCTCAGCACCCGCCGGCGTCCACGGGACGACCAGGACCAGTGACCGTGGTCGCCCTTTCGCGCTAGTTTCGACACATGCGTATCGGCGAGATCCTGTCCGCGAAGACGAGGGCCGGCGGGGACGTCCCCGCCCTGGTGACGATCGGGCCCGACGCCGGCGTACGCGAGCTCATCGCGCTGCTGGCCGAGCACAACATCGGTGCGCTGATCGTGAGCAGCGACGACGGCGCCACCGTCGCGGGCATCGTCAGCGAGCGCGACGTCGTCCGCCACCTGCACCACGACGGCACCGTCATCAACAACAACGTCGGCGCGATCATGACCGACGTGGTCGAGACCTGCGGCCCCGACGACGACCTCGACGAGGTCATGGGCACCATGACCCGCCGTCGGTTCCGCCACATCCCCGTCGTCGACGACGGAGAGCTGGTCGGCATCATCTCGATCGGCGACGTCGTCAAGCACAAGATCGGGCAGCTGGAGTTCGAGCGCGACCAGCTCGACCACTACGTGCACCAGCGCTGACGTGGCGGATCCCGAGGTCACCGACGCGTCGGAGCAGTCACGGTTCGAGGTCCACGTCGACGGCGAGCTCGGCGGCTTCGCCCAGTACCGCGACCACGACGGCGTCCGCTCCTTCACCCACACCGAGATCGACGACGCCTTCGAGGGGCGCGGTCTCGGGTCGGCGCTGGTGCGAACCGCGCTCGACACCACCAGGGACGCCGGGCTGTCGGTGCTGCCGTTCTGCCCGTTCGTGCGCGGCTGGATCGCCAAGCACCCCGACTACCTCGACCTGGTGCCCGGGAATCAACGGGCGCGTTTCGACCTTCCCGAGTCGTGACCGCAGTCCCGGCCGCCGGTGGCCTCACGTTCTCCTCGGCGGCCGGACGCTGGGCACTCACCGCCACCATCCTCGGCTCGGCGCTCGCGGGCATCGACGCCACCGTCGTCAACGTGGCGCTGCCGGCGATCGGCGAGGACCTCGACACCGACTTCGCCGCGCTGCAGTGGACCGTGTCCGCCTACGCGCTCACCCTCGCCTCGTTCATCCTGCTCAGCGGCACCCTCGGCGACCGGTTCGGGCGCCGCCGGGTCTTCGTGGTCGGCGTCGCCTGGTTCGCGCTCGCCTCGCTGCTGTGCGGCCTGGCGCCGAACGTGGAGACGCTCATCGCCGCCCGCGCTGTGCAGGGCATCGGTGCGGCGCTGCTGACGCCGGGCAGCCTGGCGATCCTGCAGGCGTCGTTCGCCACCGACGACCGGGCCCGCGCCATCGGCGCCTGGTCGGGCCTCGGCGGCGTGGCCACGGCGATCGGGCCGCTGCTCGGCGGCTGGCTGGTCGACGTCGCCTCCTGGCGCTGGGTGTTCCTCATCAACCTGCCGCTCGCCGTCGTGGTGGTGTGGCTGGCGTGGCGGCACGTGCCGGAGTCGCACGACCCGGGCGCCGACGGCACGCCGGTCGACTGGAGCGGCGGCCTGCTCGGCGCGGTCGCGCTCGCCGGCGGCACCTACGCCCTCATCGAGGCCGGCGCGGGCTCGCTGGCGGTGTCGATCGCCATCGTGGCGGGGCTCGTCGGCGCGGCGGCGTTCGTGCTGCGCGAACGGACCGCGCCCTACCCGGTGCTGCCGTTCCCGGTGTTCGCCTCGGTGCAGTTCAGTGCCACGAACGCCGTCACCTTCCTGGCGTACGGCGGGCTCGGCGTCGTGTTCTTCCTGCTCGTGGTGCAGCTGCAGATCGCCACCGGGTTCGGGCCGATCGCCGCCGGCTCCGCGCTGCTGCCGGTGACCGCGATCATGCTCGTGCTGTCGTCGCGGTCGGGGGCGCTGGCCTCGCGGATCGGCCCGCGGCTGCAGATGACCACCGGGCCGCTGCTGGCCGCCGTCGGCGTGCTGCTGCTGTCGCGGGTGGGCGCGGGCGACGGCTACCTGCGCGACGTGCTGCCGGGGGTGCTCGTGTTCGGGCTCGGGCTGGCGGTGATGGTCGCGCCGCTCACCGCCACCGCGCTCGCGGCGGCGCCCGCCGAGCACGCGGGCATGGCGTCCGGCGTCAACAACGCCGTCGCCCGCACCGGCGGCCTCGTGGCGGTGGCCGCCGTCCCGGTGATCGCCGGCGTGGGCGACGACTTCGCCACCGGCTACCGCACCGCGCTGCTCATCTCCGCCGGCGTGCTGGCCGCCGCCGGGGCGCTCGCCGCGGCCACGATCCGCAATGACGTGCTCGAGGACGAGGCGGCGCCGGCCGAGGCCGACACCAGCCAGCTCGCCCACTGCGGCGTCGGCGCCCCGCCGCTGGCCTCCGCGTGCGACCACGTGGGGAGGCCGTGCTCGGGCCGCTCTAGTGTGAACGGATGACTGAGAAGCCCGAGATCGACTTCCCCGGCGGCGAGCCGCCCACCGACCTGGAGATCACCGAGGTCCGCGAGGGCGACGGCCCGGTCGCGGCCGCCGGCCAGACCGTGTCGGTGCACTACGTGGGCGTGGCCCACTCCACCGGCGAGGAGTTCGACGCCTCCTACAACCGCGGCGAGCCGCTCCAGTTCCGCCTCGGCATCGGCCAGGTCATCCAGGGCTGGGACACCGGCGTGCAGGGCATGAAGGTCGGCGGACGGCGTCAGCTCGTCATCCCGCCCCACCTCGGCTACGGCGACCGCGGCGCCGGCGGCGTCATCAAGCCCGGCGAGACCCTCATCTTCGTGGTCGACCTGCTGGAAGTGCGTTAGACGCTCACGCTGGTTGAGTAGCAGGCCCGCGAGGAACGAGCGGGGCTGCGTATCGAAACCCCGCAAGCGGTCGTCGCCGACTGTTCCGGTCGAGTAGCCGTGGACCACCGGTGGTCTCGATACACGCGGTCACGGCCTCGTTCCTCGGCCGTGCGCGCACTCGACCTTCGTGAGCGACGTGACCGCGTTCGTTCCTCACGCGGTCACTGCTCCCTCACCAGGGGAAGTCGTCGGGGGTGGAGCCGTCGGCGACGCGGGCGGAGTTGGTGGCCACGGTGACGAGGTCGCCGTTGACGAGCTGGCGGCCGCGGCGGGTCTCGGGCTGGCCGTTCACCCGGACGACGCCACCGGCGAGCAGCGCCTTGGCATCGGACCCCTTGTCGACCAGGTCGGCCAGCTTGAGGAACTGACCGAGCTTGATCGACTCGTCGTCGATGCGCACGTTCTTGACGTCGGACATGCCGACAATTCTTCCATCGAGCCCCTGGCTCGGTGAAATCAGCCGAGCAGCACGGCGACGGTGTGGATCACGACCCCGACGAGGCCACCCACGATCGTGCCGTTGATGCGGATGAACTGCAGGTCGCGCCCCACGTGCAGCTCGATCCGCCGGGAGGCCTCGCGGCCGTCCCACCGCTCGATGGTGTGGGTGATGACGGCGGTGACCTCGGTGCCGTAGCGCTCGACGATGAACACCGCCGCATCCGCGGCCGCGCCGTCGAGCCGCGCCCGCAGCCCGTCGTCGTGGCCGATCCGCTCGGCGAACCGACGCGCCTCGAGCAGCAGCCGCTGCCGGACGGCGCCCTGCGGGTCCTGCAGCGAGCCGGTGAGCGCCCGCCGCAGCGCGTTCCACAGCGAGATGCCGGACGAGATGACCGCCGGGTGGTCGAGCATCCGGTCCTTGAGCCGCTCGGTGCGCTCGCGGACGTCGGGGTCGAGCTGGAGGTCCTGGGCCAGCTGGGTGAGCAGCCGGTCGAGGGCGGTGCGGGCGCGGTGGTCGGGGTCGTCGCGGATGTCGGCGACCCACCGCACCATCTCGAGATGGATCCGCGCGGTCACCCGCTCGTTGATGCTGTCCGGCGCCCACCACGGCGCCCGCTCGCCGATCACGTCCTGCACGGTGCGCGGGTTCTCCTGCAGCCAGTCGTGCAGCTCGGCGAGCACCAGGTCGACGAGCCCGTGATGCAGGTCGTCGCGCAGCGCCTCGGCGAGCACGCCGCCCAGCAGCGGGGCGATCGGCTCCTCGCGGAACCGCGGCACCAGGGCGTCCTTCACCAGGCTCTCGATGTGCTCGTCACGCACCTTGGTCAGCGCGATCGCCGCCACCTCGGCCACCTCGTCGACGACGCGCCGCGCGTTGTCCTCGACGGCGAGCCACTCCCCGATCCGCCGCGAGATCGAGGCCGACGCCATCCGGTCGCGGATGATGTCCTCCTGCAGGAAGTTCTCGCCGACGAAGTCCTGGAGCCCGCGGCCCAGCTCGTCCTTGCGCTTCGGGATCAGCGCGGTGTGCGGGATCGGCAGCCCCATCGGGTGCTTGAACAGCGCGGTGACGGCGAACCAGTCGGCGATCGCGCCCACCATCGACGCCTCGGCGCCGGCGTTGACGAACCCGAGCACGCCCTCCTGGTCGAGCGTGAGCAGGTAGACGGCGGCCGCGAACAGCAGCAGCGAGACGGCGACGGTCCGCATCCGCCGCAGCGCCGAGCGCCGGATCGCGTCCGCTGTGGGATCACCTGCGAGCACCGACACACCTGAGGCCATGGGGGCATCGTTCCCCAGCACCCCTGAGGTCGCGTGACAGACTCGCGGCCATGTCCGTCGACCGTCCTCGCCGCACGGTCATCACCTTCGGCACCTTCGACGTCTTCCACGTCGGCCACCTGCGCGTCATCGAGCGGGCGGCCGCCCTGGGCGACCGGCTGGTGGTGGGCGTGTCGGCCGATGCGCTCAACCTGCGCAAGAAGGGCCGCGAGCCCGTGTTCAGCGAGTCCGAGCGGCTGGCCATCGTGGCCGCGCTCAAGCCGGTCGACGCCGTGTTCATCGAGGAGTCGCTGGAGCTCAAGCGCGACTACATCGTCGAGCACGGCGCCGACGTCCTGGTGATGGGCGACGACTGGGCCGGCAAGTTCGACGAGTTCGAAGACATCTGCGAGGTTGTCTACCTGTCCCGCACGCCGGCGATCTCCACCACGGCGCTGATCGAGAAGATCTCCGCCGCCACGTAAGGTCATCACGCCCCCTCCCCTCGGATTCGGACATGACAATGCGCTTCCCCGCCCGTCTGCTCGCCGCGCTCCTCGCCGCCCTGGTCGGGCTCACCCTGGCCGTCGGCATTCCCGATGCCGGTGCCTCCCCGACGCCCGGCCGGTCCGCCGGCTCCGGCGGCGACTCCGGCGCCGAGGACATCGACGGCACCGAGGACACCGAGGACGGCCAGGCCGTGCTCGACCGTGCCGAGGAGGTGCTCACCGAGGGTGAGGAGGTCACTCCGCCCGCGGACCCGGAGACCGGTGACACCGAGGCCGACCCCGGGTCGCCCGTCGACGCCAGCATGGCGCTGCGCGACCTGTTCCTCGCCCGTGCCTCGCTGCGGGGCGACGACGCCGACCGCGCGGAGACGCTCCTCGCCCGGCCCTCCGACAGCAACGACGAGTTCGGCCAGAGCTACGGCTTCCCGTCCACCCGCATGTGCGGCCGCCACGTGTGCGTGCACTACGTGACGCGCTCCGCGGACGCGCCGCCGAGCCGCCGCTGGGTGCGCACCAACGTGCGCGTGATGGAGCGCGTGTGGCGCCACCACATCCGCCGGCTCGGCTATCGGGCCCCGCGCGACGACGGCCGCCGCGGTGGCGACGGCCGCTTCGACGTCTACCTGAAGGAGCTCGGGAGCCAGGGCCTCTACGGGTACTGCGCCCCCGAGCGCCGGGTCAGGAACCACCCGCGCCAGGCGTCGAGCTACTGCGTGCTCGACGACGACTTCGCCCGGTCGCAGTTCGGCCGGGCGCCCCGCCAGACCCTGCGCGTCACGGCGGCGCACGAGTTCTTCCACGCGATCCAGTTCGCCTACGACATCCAGGAGGACCTCTGGCTCCTGGAGTCGACGGCGACCTGGATAGAGGAGCTGTACGCCGACGCCGTCAACGACAACCGGGCCTACCTGCCCTACGGCCAGGTCAGGCGCCCGTGGACGTCGCTCGACTTCTTCAACCCCAGTGGGTTCGAGCACTACGGCAACTGGCCGTTCTGGGAGTTCGTGACCCGGCGCCACGGCGTCGGCACGGTCCGCCGCGTGTTCCGCCAGGTGGGCACCGGTCGCGGGCTGCCGAACCTCTACTCGATCGCCGGCGTGCGACGGGTGCTGAACAACGCCGGCAGCTTCACCGGTGACCTGAGCGCCTACTTCGCGGCGAACGCGACGCCGACCGCCTCCTACCCGGAGGGCCACTCCTGGCCGCGGCCGCCGATGGCCGCGAAGCGGCGGCTCACGACCGACCACCCCGTGCTCGACAGCACGGTGCGGATCAACCACCTCGCCTCGCGCCACGTGCGCGCGATCCCGGCCGGGTACGGACCGCGCGGCCGGCTGCGGGTCTCCGTCACCGCGCCGCCGTCGGGCGGCCGCTTCACCGCCGTCGCCACCGTGCTCTACGACAGCGGCCGGGTCGTCCGGCGGCGGGTGCCGCTGAACAGCACCGGCCTCGGTCAGATCGTCACGGCGTTCACCGGCCGGGTCACCAGCGTGACCGCCACGTTGGTCAACGCCTCGACCCGCTACGACTGCAACGAGGGCAGCACCTACGCCTGCCGCGGGGTGTCGCGCGACGACCGCCGCACCTTCACGGTGCAGCTCTCCGCGTACCGGTCCCGACCGACGTAGCGAGATCGGCCCGGTGGTCTCGACACGGGCTCGCTGGAGCTCGCCCGGCTCGACCAGCGCCGGCTGCGCTTCGCTCGCCTAGGGGTTGACAGCCGCCCAGTGACGTCCGTTACGGTCATGTAACCGGTATCAGAAACCGGTTACACGCGCAGCCGCCGCTCGGGAGGTGACTGGATGCGCACCACGATCCGTGACGTCGCCCGCGAGGCCGGGGTGTCCATCGCCACCGTCTCGCGCGTCATGCGCGACTCCACGAGCGTGCGCCCCGACACCCGCGACCGGGTGCTCGACGTCGCGCAGCGCATGGAGTTCGTGCCGAGCCAGCTCGGCCGGCAGCTCGCCGAGCGCCGGCACGCCGCGAACGGCATCGTGTTCCCCGACCTCAGCGGCCCCTACTACGCCGAGGTGGTGCTCGGCTACGAGGCCGTGGCCGCCGAGCTCGGCCGCAGCGTCCTCATCCTCTCCACCCACGGCCGCCCCGACGCCGAGCTGAAGATGCTCGAGATGGCCGAGCGCTGCGACGGGCTCGTCGTGCTCGGCCGCACCGGCGGCGAGGAGGTGCTCGAGCGGCTGGCCCGGCGCGGCACCCCGCTCGTGCTGATCGCCCGCCCCGAGATCGCCGCCGCCGACAGCGTCAAGGTCGACAACCACGACGGCGCGGTCCGGCTGGTCAGCCACCTGGTCGAGCGCGGCGCCCGACGGCTGCGGTTCGTCGGCGACCCCGACGCCACCTCCGACGTGGCCGAGCGCTGGGACGTCGTCAGCGCCACCGCCGACGTCGAGGCCGACCTGCTGACCGGCCCCGGCCTCGACGTCGAGTCCGGCGCCGCCGTCGCCGCCGGCGTCGACCCCACCGACCTGCCCGACGCCTTCGTCTGCGCCAACGACGAGCTCGCCCTCGGCCTGATCGCCGGACTGGCCGAGCGCGACGTCGACGTGCCCGGAGACGTGATGGTCACCGGGTGGGACGACGTGATGGCGGCCCGCTACGCCGGCCTCACCACGGTCCGGCAACCCATGCGCGAGCTGGGCGGCACCGCCGCCCGGCTGCTCGACGAGCTGATCGCCGGCACCCGCGACGAACCCCGCCACGAGGTCCTCGAGACCGAGCTCGTCACCCGAAGCAGCACCGATCCCAGCACCGGACGCCGTCCGGGGAAGGACCCACGATGAAGCACCACCCCCGCAGGAGGACCACCGCCCTCGTGGCGGCCACCGCCACCGCCCTCGTGCTCACCGGCTGCGGCCGCTCGGACGACAGCGGCGCCGGCGACGAGGCGCAGAGCGACCCCATCGACGACTCCGAGGCCAGCGGCACGATCGAGGTCTGGGCGATGGGCGCCGAGGGCGAGGCGCTCGACGCCTTCGCGAAGGACTTCGAGTCGGAGAACCCGGACGCCGAGGTGGACGTGACGATCGTCCCGTGGGAGTCCGCCCACGACAAGCTCGCCAACGCCATCACCGCCGGCGAGACGCCGGACGTGAGCCTCATCGGCACCACGTGGATGGGTGAGTTCGCCGAGGCCGACGGCCTGATGCCGACGCCGGAGGGCCTCGTCGACGAGGCCGACTTCTTCCCCGGCGCGTGGGACTCCACCGTCGTCGGCGGCACCTCCTACGGCGTGCCCTGGTACGTCGAGACCCGAGTGCTCTACTACCGCACGGACCTGGCGGAGAAGGCCGGCTGGACCGAGGCCCCGCAGTCCTGGGACGAGCTGAAGCAGTTCGCCGCCGACCTGCAGGACAAGGGCGGCGCCGAGTACGGCATCAGCGTGCAGCCCGGCCAGACCGGCTCGTGGCAGACGATGATCCCGTTCGCCTGGTCGAACGGCGCCGCGCTCACCAACGACGACGGCACCGAGTACACGATCGACTCCCCCGAGACCACCGAGGCGCTCGACTTCTACAGCTCGCTGTTCGAGGAGGGCCTCTCGCAGGACCGCGTGCTCGACCCGGGCGAGTCCGAGAGCGGCTTCGCCGACGGCACCTACGGCTCGTTCATCTCCGGCCCGTGGCACACCGCGCTCGTCGAGGAGCAGGGCCTGAAGCCCGACCAGTACGCCGTCGCGCCGCTGCCCGGCGTCGACTCCGCGCCCGGTACGTCGTTCGTCGGTGGCGGTGACCTCGCGGTCTTCCGCGACGCCGAGAACGCCGACGCCGCCTGGAAGTTCGTGCGCTGGCTGAGCGAGCCGGAGACCCAGCAGGCCTTCTACGAGGAGGTCGGCGACCTGCCGGCCGTGCAGTCGGCCTGGGACAGCGGCAAGCTGGCCGAGGACCCGAAGCTGAAGGTGTTCGGCGAGCAGCTCGACCACGCCGAGGCCCCGCCCGCCGTCCCCACCTGGGAGCAGGTCGCCGCCTCGATCGACGCCGTCATCGAGCAGGCCGCGCGGGGCGAGATCGACCCCGCCGAGGGCGTCAAGCAGATGCAGCAGGAGGCCGCGTCGATCGGCACCGGACTGTGACCTCCGCGGTCACCGCGCCGGCCGCCGAGCCCGCCACCCCGGCGGCGCCGGCGCCGGCGCGACCGACCCGGGGCACCGACCCCACCCGGGGCTCGCAGGCCCGGGCGGCGTGGCTGCTGGCCTCGCCGTTCGTGGTGCTGTTCCTCGTGTTCACCGCCGGACCGGTGCTGGCGAGCCTCGGCATGAGCTTCACCGACATGCGGCGGGCCGACGTGCCCACGCCGTTCGGGGTGGAGTTCGTCGGGCTCGACAACTACACCCGGCTGCTCCAGGACCCGGTGTTCCTCAAGGTCGTCCGCAACACCACGCTCTACCTGGTGCTCGGCGTCCCGCTCACCATGGCGGTGGCGCTCGCGGCCGCCGTCGGGCTGAACCGGATCACCCGGCTCCAGGGGTTCTTCCGGGTCGGCTTCTACCTGCCGGTCATCACGAGCATCGTCGCCGTGTCGGTGGTGTGGAAGTTCCTGCTGCGCGACCGCGGCGGGCTGCTGTCGACGGCGGCCGGCTGGGTGGGCCTCGACCTGCCCGACCTGCTCAACTCCACGACCTGGGCGCTGCCGACGCTCGTGGTGATGGCCACCTGGCGCAACTTCGGCACGCTCACCGTGATCTTCCTCGCCGGCCTGCAGACGGTGCCGCGCGAGCTGATCGAGGCGGCCGAGTCCGACGGCGCCTCGGCGTGGGCCCGGTTCCGCTACATCACGCTGCCGCAGCTGCGCCCGATCATGCTGTTCGGCGCGGTGATCACCGGCATCGGCTACCTCCAGTTCTTCGAGGAGGCCTTCGTGATGACCCGCGGCGGCCCGCTCGACTCGACCCGCTCGGTCACCTTCTTCACCTACGACCAGTTCGGGTTCGGCAACTTCGGCTACGCCGCGGCCGCGAGCTACCTGCTCTTCCTGGCGATCGTCGTGATGACGTTCGTGCAGTTCCGGCTGCTGCGGGAGAGGGACTGACATGGCCTCCGCGACCTCCACCCGCGCCCCGCGCTGGCTCTACGGCGTGCTGTCGATCGGTCTGCTCGTCACCGCGGTGCCGTTCGTCTGGATGGTGCTGAGCTCGTTCAAGCCCGAGCGCGAGGTGCGCTCGGTGCCGCCGTCGTTCTGGCCGGAGAAGGTGACCCTCGACAACTACGACCGGCTGTTCACCCAGCTCGACTTCCCGACGTACTTCCTGAACTCGGCGATCGTCGCGGTTGCGGTGACGCTCGGGAACCTCGCGTTCTGCTCGATGCTCGGCTACGCGCTGGCGAAGCTGGAGTTCCGCGGCAGGCGGCTGCTGTTCGCGATCGTGATGGGCACGCTGATGGTGCCAGGCGTCGTCACGTTCGTGCCGTTGTTCGTGCTCACCACGAACCTCAACCTCACCAACACGCTGCCCGGCATGATCCTGCCGTTCCTGGCCGGGCCGTTCGGCGTGTTCCTGATGCGGCAGTACATCCAGCGGTTGCCGGACGAGCTGATCCAGGCCGCCCGGGTGGACGGCGCGGGCGAGATCCGCATCTTCACCTCGGTGATCCTGCCGCTGTGCGGCCCGGCGCTCGCCACCCTCGGCGTGCTCACGTTCCTCACGTCGTGGAACAACTTCCTGTGGCCGCTGGTGGTGGCGACCCAGGAGGACAAGTACACGCTCCCGGTCGCACTGGCGCTCTATGCCACCGGCCAGAACGCCACCCAGTACGGCCTGCTGCTCGCCGGCTCGGTCGTCGTCGTCATCCCGGTGATCGTCCTGTTCCTCGTCCTGCAGCGCTTCATCATGCAGGGCATCGCGATGACCGGCATCAAGTGATCCCCCTCAACCGAAGGAGATTCGTCATGCGTACTCGGGTGCGTTCCCTCGTCGTCGCCCTCACGACGGCCGCCCTGCTCGGTAGCGGCGCCGCCGCCACCGGCTCCCCCACCACCCCCGACCGGGGTGCGCAGGCTGCTGCGCCGTCCTCGGAGCGGGTGCTGCAGCGCTACGCGCGCGACACCTGGCGGTCGTTCGCCGCGATGGTCGTGCCGAGCACCGGCATGCCCACCGACAACGTCGGCGGCGACCTCGCGCCGGGCAGCCGGGCGCACTACACGTCGCCCACCAACATCGGCGCCTACCTGTGGAGCACGGTCGCAGCGCGCGACGTCGGGCTGATCGACCGCCGCGAGGCGCGCACCCGGATGGCGAAGGTGCTGGGCTCGGTGGCGCGGCTGGAGCGGCACGAGTCGTCCGGCATGTTCTACAACTGGTACGACCCGACGACGCTCGCGAAGCTGCGGGTGTGGCCGGAGAACGGCAACGTGGTCAAGCCGTTCCTCTCCAGCGTCGACAACGGGTGGCTGGCCACCGGGCTGCTGCTCACCGCCCGCGCCGAGCCCTCGCTCGCCGACCGGGCGAACGCGATCCGGCGCGACATGGACTTCGGCTGCTACTACAACCCGAACGAGGGTCAGGGCGGCCAGATCCGCGGCGGCTTCTGGGACGAGGACCCGCAGGAGACCGCCCCGGTGAAGGGCGACTACTGCGGCATGGGTACCGACGTCTGGTACACCGGCCACCACTACGGCGCCTTCAACACCGAGCCGCGGATCGCGTCCTACCTGGGCATCGCCTCGGGCCAGATCCCGGCGAAGCACTACTTCGGCACCTACCGCACCTTCCCGCCCAGCTGCGACTGGTCGTGGACCGAGACCATGCCGTCCGGCACCTGGCGCACCTACGAGGGCGTCCGGGTGTTCGAGGGCGCACTGCCCTACCGCGGCATGAAGGTCGTGCCCACCTGGGGCGGCAGCATGTTCGAGGCGCTGATGGTGCCGCTGTTCGTGCCCGAGGAGACCTGGGGCGCCCGGTCGTGGGGCCGCAACCACCCGCTCTACGTGCGCGGCCAGATCGAGCACGGGATGCGCGAGGCCCGCTACGGCTACTGGGGCTTCTCGCCGTCCAACAACCCGGCGAGCGGCTACCGCGAGTACGGCGTCGACCAGCTCGGCCTCGACGGTGCCGGCTACACCAGCGACCAGGAGCGCACCACGGTCGACCAGCCGTACGGCGACTGCCGGGCCGGCCAGCCGGCGCCGACGAAGTACGGCGACGGCGTCGTCACCCCGCACGCGTCGTTCCTGGCACTGCGGTACGCACCGAAGGCCGCGCTGGCCAACCTGGCCAAGCTCGACCGCAACTTCGACGCCTACGGCCCGGGCGGCTTCTACGACGCCGTCGCGGTGCGCAGCGGCACGGTCTCGAAGCGCTACCTCTCCCTCGACCAGGGCATGGTGATGGCCGCGCTCGGCAACGCGCTCGCCGACGACAGCCTGCGCGGCTACGTGTCGCAGGGCGCGCTGGCGCAGCGGGTGAAGCCGCTGATGGCCGAGGAGGTCTTCACGGTCTCGGGCGGTGGCGGCCGGTGAGCACGGCACGCGCCGACTGGGAGGAGCGGATCGGACAGCGCAGCGGCCTCGCCTTCGGCGGCAACGCGCCGCGGCTCGATCCGCCCGGCGGCCTTCGTGCCGAGGCCGGTGGCCACCAGGTGACGCTCACCTGGGACGCCGTCCCGGGAGCGGTGGGCTACCAGGTGCACGTCGCCGACGGTCCGGACGGCCCCTGGGCCGAGCTGGACCACGCCGGCCGTGACGTGCTCGCCGTCCCCCACCCGCCGTACGTCGACACCACCGGGACGCCCGGCGCCGAGCGGTGGTACGCCGTCTCGTCGCTGTCCGACGTCGGCGTCGAGGGGGCGCACTCGGAGGCCGTGGCGGCGATGCCACTGGCCGCCCCCGGAGGACCGGTGTCCGTGGTCGTCGACGTCCGCGACGACCACGGCACCCTCCCCCGGCCCTGGCGCCCGATGATCGGCAGCGAGCACCTCTCGCACGCGCTGTCGACCGACACCACCGGCGGCCGCGTCGTCGGCGAGGAGCTGACGACGGCGCTGCGGGCCGCGCACGACGAGCTCGGCGTCAGCCACGTGCGGGCGCACGCGATCCTGTGCGACGACGTCGGCGTCTACCGCGAGGTCGACGGGGAGCCGGTGCACGACTTCTCAGGTGTCGACCGGGTCTACGACCACATCCGCTCGCTCGGGCTGTACCCGGTGGTCGAGGTGTCGTTCATGCCGCACGACCTGGCGGCCGACCCCACCAAGACCGTGTTCGAGTACGGCGCGATCATCAGCCCGCCGAAGAGCTGGGAGCGCTGGCACGCGCTGGTGCGCGACCTCACCGCCCACCTGCTCGAGCGGTACGGCGACGAGGTCGTCGAGCACTGGTCGTTCGAGGTGTGGAACGAGGCCAACCTGGAGGTGTTCTGGTCGGGCACGCCCGAGGAGTACCTGAGGCTCTACGACGTCACCGTCGACGCCGTCCGCTCGGTCGATGACCGGCTCGTCGTCGGCGGTCCGTCGTCGGCCGCGGCCGGCTGGGTGGAGGAGCTGCTCGCCCACGCCGAGCGCACCGGCACGCCGGTCGACTTCGTCTCGACCCACACCTACGGCAGCCCGCCGCTCGACTTCCGGCCGATGCTCGAGCGCTACGGCCGCGCCGGCACCCCGATCTGGTGGACCGAGTGGGGCGTCACGCCCACCCACTTCAACGAGGTCAGCGACGCCGTCTTCTCGGGCACGTTCCTGCTGCGCGGCATGGCCTCGGCGATGGGCCGGATCGAGTCGCTGTCGTACTGGGTGGTCTCCGACCACTTCGAGGAGCTCGGCCGGCCGCCGTCGCTGCTGCACGGCGGCTTCGGCCTCCGCACCGTCGGCGAGCTGCGCAAGCCTCGGTGGTGGGCGCTGGCGATGCTGGAGCGGCTCGGCGTCACTCGGCTCGGGGTCTCGCTGTCCGGGGACGGCGGGGGCTCGCTGGTCGAGGCGGTCGCGGCTCGTTCCGACTCGGGTGAGGTCGGCGTCCTGGCCTGGAACCTCACCCTCGACCAGACCAAGGCCGCCGGCGCGCCGTCGCTCGACCGTGCTGTCTCGGTGACGGTGACCGGTCTCACCCCCGGCGCCTCCTACCGGCTCACCCACGAACGGGTCGACGAGCACCACTCCAACGTCGCCTCGGCCTGGGGCCGGCTCCGCCGCGAGGGTCAGGACTGGCCGGACGAGGAGCAGTGGGCTTCGTTGCGTGAGGCGGACCGGCTCGACGAGCTCGAGCCGGCGTCCGCCGTCACCGCCGACGACGACGGCGTCATCGAGGTGACCTTCGACCTCCCGATGCCCGGGATGAGCCTGCTGACCCTCACGCCCTGACACGGTCGTCGAGCCTGTCGAGACGCCGGACCGATCTCGCCGACCCGACCCGACGGTCGTCGAGCCTGTCGAGACGCCGGAACCGATCACGCCCACCCGACCCACGGTCGTCGAGCCTGTCGAGACGCCGGAACCGATCACGCCGACGACCCAGCGGGCGTCGAGCTGTCGAGACGCCGGCGTCTCGACAGGCTCGACGAACGTAACCGAGCCGACAGCTCGACGAACGTCGGGGCGTCTCGACAAGCTCGACGAACGTAAGCCGGGGCGTCTCGACAAGCTCGACGAACGTAAGCCGGGGCGTCTCGACAGGCTCGACGAACGTAAGCCGGGGCGTCTCGGCAAGCTCGACGAACGTCCGTCGGGGCGTCTCTCTACTGCGGGAACCGCTGCCCCTTGCCGAGCACCGTGAGGCCGTCCTCCACGAGGAACCCGTTCTCGGCGTCCGCCACCGGGTCGACGCCGATCTGGGCACCCGGCGGGACCATCACGTTCTTGTCGATGATCGCGTTGCGCACCACCGCGCCGGCCCCGATGTCGACGCCGTTCATCACCACCGAGTCCTCCACGGTCGCACCGACCCGTACCCGCACCGACGGTGAGAGCACCGACCGGAGCACCGTGCCGCCGCTCACCACGACGCCCGGAGAGAGCACCGCCTCGTCCACCTGCGCGGGCTGCCCGTCGGCCTGCACCACCTTGGCCGGCGGCTGCGGGCCGTAGGAGGTGTAGATCGGCCAGTCGAAGTTGTAGAGGTTGAAGACCGGCAGCGGTGAGACGACGTCCATGTGCGCGGCGTAGAACGACCCGAGCGTGCCGACGTCGCGCCAGTAGCCGCGGTCGCGGTCGGTGGCGCCGGGCACCACGTTGTCCTTGTAGTCGTAGACGCCGGCCCGTCCCGCGTCGACGAAGAACGGCACGATGTCGCCGCCCATGTCGTGCTTGGACGACGTGGCGGCGTCCTGGGTGACGGCGTCGACGAGGGCGTCGGCGTCGAAGACGTAGTTGCCCATCGAGGCCAGCACCTCGTCGGGGCTGTCGGGCAGCCCGACGGCGTCGGTGGGCTTCTCGAGGAAGTCCCGGATGCGGTGCGGCGAGCGCGGCTCGACGTCGATGACGCCGAACTGGTCGGCGAGCGCCTTGGGCTGCCGGATCGCCGCCACGGTGCAGGCCGCGCCGCTGTTCAGGTGCTGGTCGACCATCTGGGAGAAGTCCATCCGGTACACGTGGTCGGCGCCCACCACGACCACGATGTCCGGCTGCTCGTCGACCAGCAGGTTGAGCGACTGGAAGATCGCGTCGGCACTGCCGAGGTACCACTGCTTGTTCACCCGCTGCTGGGCCGGCACCGGCGCCACGTAGTTGCCGAGCATCGTCGACATCCGCCAGGTCTGGGTGACGTGCCGGTCGAGGCTGTGCGACTTGTACTGCGTCAGCACGACCACCTGCAGGTAGCCGGAGTTGACGACGTTCGAGAGCGCGAAGTCGATCAGTCGGTAGATGCCGGCGAACGGCACCGCCGGTTTCGCCCGGTCGGCCGTCAGCGGCATCAGCCGCTTGCCCTCCCCTCCGGCAAGGACGATGGCGAGCACCTTCGGTCGCTTGACGGTCATACCCGCCAACCTAGCCACCTCGGCGAGTAGCGTCCGACCCGTGCGCGTCGACGTCCTCAGCAAGGAGTACCCGCCGGAGATCTACGGCGGCGCCGGGGTGCACGTGGCCGAGCTGGTGCGGGCGCTGCGCTCCCGCGGCGACCTCACCACCCGCGTGCACGCGTTCGGGGCCCCGCGCGACGAGCCGGGCACGGCGTCGTACGCCGACCTCGCCGAGCTGGCCGGGGCTAACGCCGCGCTGCGCACCTTCGGCGTCGACCTCGCGATCGCCGAGGGGTGCGCCGGCACCGACCTGGTGCACTCCCACACCTGGTACGCCAACCTGGCCGGCCACCTGGCCGGGCTGCTCCACGGCGTGCCGCACGTGGTCACCGCCCACTCGTTGGAGCCGATGCGGCCGTGGAAGGCCGAGCAGCTCGGCGGCGGGTACGCCGTGTCGTCGTGGGCCGAGCGGACGGCGTACGAGGCCGCGGCCGCCGTCGTGGCGGTGTCGGCCGCGATGCGCGACGACGTGCTGCGGTCCTACCCGGCGGTCGACCCCGACCGGGTGCACGTGGTGCACAACGGCATCGACACCGAGCTGTGGTCGCCCACGCCCGACCCGGACCGGGTGCGCGCGCTCGGTGTCGACCCGGACCGGCCCTCGGTGGTGTTCGTCGGCCGGATCACGCGGCAGAAGGGGCTGCCGCTCTTCCTGCGGGCGTGCGCCTCGCTGCCGCCCGACGTGCAGGTGGTGCTGTGCGCCGGCGCGCCCGACACCCCCGAGATCATGGCCGAGGTCGAGGGCCTCGTCGCCGACCTGCGGGAGGCGCGCACCGGCGTCGTCTGGATCGCCGAGATGCTCCCCCGCGCCGACGTCGTCGCCCTGCTCACCGCGGCCACCGTGTTCGCCTGCCCCTCGATCTACGAGCCGCTCGGCATCGTGAACCTCGAGGCGATGGCGTGCGAGACGGCCGTAGTGGCCACCGCCACCGGCGGGATCCCCGAGGTGGTGGTGTCCGAGACCGGCCGGCTGGTGCCGATCGAGCAGGCCACCGACGGCACCGGCACCCCGCTCGACCCGGACCGCTACGTGGCCGACTTCGCCGCGGCCCTCACCGCGGTGGTGAGCGACCCCGACGGCGCCGCCGCGCTCGGCCGGGCCGGCCGGCAGCGCGCGATCGAGGCGTTCAGCTGGACGGCGATCGCCGAGCGGACCGTGGCGGTCTACCGCGCGCTGGCGTGAACCTCAGCGGCGGAAGAGGCGCGTCTGACCGCGCCCACGACGACGAGGGCCGCCACGACCAGCGCGGCAGCCCGCGTGAGTGCGGCGGTCCGCATGGTTCGGGAGCCTAGGTAAAGAACCCGTGCGGGACACTGGCCGACCGGGCCAATTCGGCCCACCCAGGGGTATCCGGACTCAGCGCCAGCCGAGCGCGGGCGCCACCTGCTGCACGACGGTCTCCAGCACGTGCGCGTTGTAGTCGACGCCGAGCTGGTTGGGCACCGTGAGCAGCAGCGTGTCGGCCGCGGCGATGGCCTCGTCCTCGGCCAGGTCCTTCACGATCTGGTCGATCTCGCCGGCGTAGGTCTTGCCGAACCGGGCGATGCCGCCGTCGATGTGGCCCACCTGGTCCTGGCTGCGGGACTCGCGGCCGAAGTAGGCACGGTCCATGTCGTTGACGATCGGGAAGATGCTGCGGCTCACCGAGACGCGCGGCTCGCGCTCGTGGCCGGCCGCGGTCCACGCCGTCCGGAACCGCTCGATCTGCTCGGCCTGGAGCTGGTGGAACGGCACGCCGGTGTCCTCGGTGAGGAGCGTGGAGCTCATCAGGTTCATGCCCTGCTCGGCGGTCCACTCGGCGGTGGCGCGGGTGCCGGCGCCCCACCAGATGCGGTCGCGCAGCCCCTCCGAGTGCGGCTCGAGGCGCAGCAGCCCGGGCGGGTTCGGGAACATCGGCCGCGGGCTCGGCTCGGCGAAGCCCTCGCCCTCGAGCATCTGCAGGAAGACCCGGGTGTGCTCGCGGGCCATCGCCGCGTGGTCGCCGTCCTCGGGCTCGTAGCCGAAGTAGCGGAAGCCGTCGATCACCTGCTCCGGTGACCCGCGGCTGATGCCGAGCTGGAGCCGGCCGCCGCTGATGAGGTCGGCGGCGCCGGCGTCCTCGGCCATGTAGAGCGGGTTCTCATAGCGCATGTCGATCACGCCGGTGCCGATCTCGATGCGCTTCGTGCGCGCGCCGACGGCCGCGAGCAGCGGGAACGGCGAGGCGAGCTGGCGGGCGAAGTGGTGCACGCGGAAGTACGCGCCGTCGGCGCCGACCTCCTCGGCCGCGACCGCGAGCTCGATCGACTGCAGCAGTGCGTCGGAGGCCGTGCGCACCTGCGAGTGCGGCGACGGCGTCCAGTGCCCGAAGTTCAGGAAACCGATGTTCTTCTTCACAATTCAACCAACCTCTGCACGTCGCCGGTTGTTCCCGTCGATGAGTTCCCACCGTCGCACCGGTCCCACGAACCATGACCACCGAGATCCTGCGCCCCGGCGACCCCGGCTACGACGAGTCCCGCCGGGTGTGGAACGCGATGGTCGACCGGCGGCCGGCCGTGGTGGTGCGGTGCCGCACCGTCGCCGACGTCGTCCTCGGGCTCGACCTAGCCGCCCGCGACGGCCTCGAGGTCGGCATCCGCTGCGGCGGCCACTCGATCGTGGGTCACGCGGTGCCCGACGGCGGTCTGATGCTCGACCTGCGGCCGCTGGCGTCGGTGCGGGTCGACCCGGAGGCCAGGCGGGCGTGGGTGCAGGGCGGTGCCCTGCTCGGCGCGCTCGACGACGCCACCCAGGTGCACGGGCTGGCCACCACCGCCGGCAACGTGTCGCACACCGGTGTCGGCGGGCTGGCCCTCGGCGGCGGCATGGGCTGGCTCGCCCGCGAGCACGGCCTCACCTGCGACAACCTCGTGTCCTGCGAGGTCGTCACCGCCGCGGGCGACGTCGTCCGCGCCTCGGAGACCGAGAACCCCGAGCTGTTCTGGGGCCTGCGCGGCGGCGGCGGCAACTTCGGCGTGGCCACCGACTTCGAGCTCCGGCTGCACGACACCGGCACCCGCGCGCTCACCGTCGAGCACGACTTCCCGGCGGCCGAGTCGGCCGAGCGGATGGCGCGGTGGCGCGACCTCAGCGCCGAGGCACCGCGCAACGCGACGTACACCGCGAACGTCCACGGCGGAACTGCTGTGTTCGGGTTCGTGTGGGTGGGCGACCCGGAGGCCGGGCGCGAGCACGCCCGCGGGGTCGACGGCCTTGGCCCAGCGCTCGACCGACGGGTGGTCGAGTGCTCCTACGGCGAGCTGCAGCGGCGCGACGACACCGTCGAGGCGCACGACGTCCGGCGCTACTGGAAGGGCCACTACCTCCCCGAGCTCACCGACGGCGCGATCGAGGCCTTCCTCGCCCACGACCCCGACGTGCCGGCCAGCCTCCAGGCCTACGGCGGCGCGATCTCCGACGTCGCCGCGGAGGCCACCGCCTTCGGCCGCCGCGACACCACCTTCGAGTACGTCGGCGCCGCCCGCTGGCTCGACCCGGCCGAGGACGACGAGCGGATGGCAGTGGCCCGCGCCAGCGCGGCCCGGCTCGAGCCGTTCGCCGTCGGCGCCTACGTGAACGCGATGGGCGACGACGACGTCGTCAGCGGCGTCACCCGCGCCTATCCCCCGGCCCAGCTGACCCGCCTCACCGCCCTCAAGGACGCCGTCGACCCGGGCAACGTCTTCCACCTGAACCAGAACATCGCGCCGACCTGACGGTCGCCGAGCTCGTCGAGACGCCCCGGCAACGGTCGTCGAGCCTGTCGAGACGCCCCGGCAACGGTCGTCGAGCCTGTCGAGACGCCCCGGCAACGGTCGTCGAGCCTGTCGAGACGCCCCGCAACGGTCGTCGAGCCTGTCGAGACGCCCCGGCAACGGTCGTCGAGCTTGTCGAGACGCCCCGCAACGGTCGTCGAGCTTGTCGAGACGCCCGGCCCGAACTCGCCAAAGTAGTTATCCACAACCCGCTTGGTTGAGCGGGATTCTCAGATCAGAGTGTCGGTGGTCGGTGCTTGGATGAAGGCATGGTCAAGGACGCGCACACTCCCGGATCGGGGCACCCGATCCCGGTCGCGGTCGCGCGCCTCGACACCGAGCTCGCCGACCTGGCTGACGTCCCGGCCTGGTCACTGAGTCTCGAGGAGACCCGCTCGGCCCTCGTCGCGCTGACCCGAGTGATGACCCGCGCCGCCGAGCTCGAGGCCCGGCTCCTCACCCACGCCGACGCCCTCGACGACGACAGCGTGGCGGCCTGGCTGGCCACCGCCACCCGCAGCACCCGGCTCACCGCGCGCGGCCACACCCGACTCGCCTCGGCGCTCACCAACCACGACACCGTGCGCGACGCGATGGCCGCCGGCCACGTCATCGCCGAGCAAGCCGGCGTGATCTGCTCCGCCGTCGACGCCCTCCCCGATCAACCCGACCTGCGCGAGCGATGCGAGAAGCACCTCGTGCAGCTCGCCGAGCACCACGACGCCAAGGACCTCAAGATCCTCGGCCGCCGGGTCCTCGAGGTCGTCGACCCCGACGCCGCCGACGCCCACGAAGCTGCCCTCCTCGAGAAGGAAGAGAAGGACGCCGCGAAGGCGACGTCGTTCTCGATGTGGGAGCCCGGCGACGGCACGGTCAAGGGGAAGTTCACCCTGCCCGCTCTCGAGGGCGGCATGCTGCGCAAGGCGCTGTCGGCGATCGCTGCCCCCAAGCACCAGCGCGCGAACGGCGACACCTACGACCACGAGCGCCCCACCCACGACCGGCTCGGCCAGGCATTCGCCGAGTACGTGTCGCGCTACCCCGTCGACAAGCTCCCGCACGCCGGCGGCATCAACGCCACCGTCGTCGTCACGATGACCCTCGAGACCCTCCTCGGCGGGCTCGCGTCCGCCACCACCGACACCGGCAGCCGACTCAGCGCCGGCGCCGTCCGCCGTCTGGCGTGCGAGGCCGGACTGGTCCCGATGGTGCTCGACGGCGCCTCCCGCCCGCTCGACGTCGGCCGCACCCGCCGCTTCCACACCGAAGCCCAGCGGCTGGCCCTGGCCGTCTCACAGAAGCACTGCCAGCACCCGACCTGCACCGTGCCCGCGTGGTTGTGCCACGTCCACCACACCACCCCGTGGACCCGCGGCGGCAAGACGAACACCACGGATGCCCGACTCCTCTGCCCCCGCCACCACGCCCTCACCCACCGCACTCCTCCGACGACCCCGATGCGGACGTGAGTGATGAACTGGCCGACAGCCAAGCACTTCCCTGCGATGGGCAAGTCTTTCCGCCCACTATGACGTGGGTGGAATCCGTTCAGGCGAGACGCAGGTTCGCTTCGTAGAGGTAGTAGAACTCGCTTGCCTTCGGCCCGGTCTGCCCCTCTCGCCGGGCCCTCACGGCTTCCAGTGCAACCGTCGCCGCTCCCCCGGCAGCGCTGGCGATGAGTCCGGTGGCCAGAGCGTCAAGTGCTGTGGAACTCGCGACCGCGAAGTACGTGCCTGCGGTCCAACCGCCGAAATCGCGGATGTTCTGAACGTCCAGCGACCGGGCAATCTCGCGCACCAGCCCGTGGTCGGCCATCTCATCTTCTAGCCCGAGCAGGGCAGGCTTCACCGTCTCGATCCAAAGTTGCTCGACCTCAAAATTAAGGTTCTCCCCAACGACCTGCGGCATGTCCTTGGAGAACCGAGCGACCGCACCCCGGTAGCGGGCCAGTGGCAGCGCCAACTCTTTCCGCATGTCCAGTAGCTCGTCCATCTTGGCGGTGGGAAATGCGGGCAGACGCTCGGTGAAGCCCGCGCCGAGGGCTGCCTGCGCTGCGAGACGCAAACCCTGCGGGTTGGCCGGGATCATCCCCTCTTCCAGCATGGACTGGATCAGGGTCCCTGCCTGGCGATCGAAGAGGAGGCGGGTCTTCTTGTCGGTGAGCCGAGCGACGAGCGCGTCGATCCAGTTCCACATCTGGACGTCGGTGCTGTCGGTCGGGTCCAGGTCGGTCGGTCGCAGCGTCGAGGAGGGCGACGCGCCGAGTTCGGCAACTTTGATCGCACCACCCCGGATCGCCGTCACCAGTTCTGTAGCGCCCTGCTCGTCCAGAAGGTTCGCCAGGTCCTGCTGTGTGCGGCGCCCCTGCTCGGCAGCCATCTCCTGCAACTCCCGCAATTGATCAGCACCTTCGACACCCACCGCCTCAAGGGCTTCCGGCGGCACGGAGAGGGCCGCCTCAATCGTTTGCCGCCAATCGGGCGGCAGCGTGTTCTCGGACCCGCCGCGGGTCGCGAGGTGGTTGATGGTGTCGTCGTCAAGCGAGGCGAGCAGCCCGTAACCGCCCAACTCCCCCGCGTCAATCACTTGGCGGAGTTCATCGAACATCGACATGCCGAGGCTCACCAACTCGACCTCGTCGGCGTAGAGCAGCGCTGCCTTGGCCAACTCGGTGTCCTGGTCGAGCGCCCGGCGATCCCCCGTGCTGCTCTGCGGCGTAGTAGCGATTGCGACCTTGATCGGCGACTCGCTCAGAGTCTCCTTTGTGCGCTTGCGCTCTCGGCGCGGCTCGCGGCGCTTGCGGTCCTTCCCCATGCGCTCCAGTCTGACCGGCACTACCGACAGCTGGCGGAATGCCGACCCTTGGGTGAGTCCGATGTAACCCACACCGCCGCGATCGAACCAGTCCGTCCGGCCCGAAGGCCCAGCTGTCACCGGAGTCGCAGGGTGAGCTGGCCATTCTCCTCGACCGTGGAGACGACCCGGTCGCTGCGGGACTCGACGAAGGCGCGGAAGGACGAGAAGCCGAGCGATTTCTCCTTGAAGGCGGGGTCCATGCGCTGCATCTGGCTCTTGACGCCGGCGGCGTAGACCCAGTCTTCGTCGCTCTTCTGCAGGCCGACGCGGATGGCTCGCGTCAGGAGGTCCGTGGCTGCAGCCTCGGGTGAGTCCTTCGTGCGCGGTCTGGTCGCCTTGGTCGCGGTCGACTTCTTCTTCGCGCTGGCCGCTTTCTCCACTACTGGAGCCGGCGGGGTGACGCCCGGGAGGTGTGCGTAGTCGATGAACTCGTTGCAGGCCGACACCAGTGCGCGGCTCGTCGAACCCGCGACTCCGATGCCGACGACGTAGCGGCCGAGCTGTTTGCAGCTCTGGGCCAGCGGCACGAAGTCTGAGTCGCCTGCGACCAGGACGATGTGAGTGATCTCGGGGTGACGCATCAGGTCCTCAACCGCGTCGACGGCGAGCCTGATGTCGGCGCCATTCTTGACCCCGGAGGCCTGAAAGAGCTGGACCAGGTGGAGTGAGCGATCGATCAATTCGGTCTGGTACGACGCGTTGACCGGCACCGACCAGTCGGCGTACGCACGGTTCAGGGAGACACTTCCGAACGATGCGGCGAAGTCGATGATCGCTCCGATGTCGACGTGTGCCGCCGTGAGCTTCACGTCGACTGGGTCCGCCGAGTCAGTGGGCCGGCCGTGCTGACGCGGATCGTCGTTGCGCCACGCTTGCTTGCCATGCAAGTCGTCGTAGCGCGAGATGACGACATTGTCGAAGTCGATGTACACCGCGACACGTTCGCTCATGGTCGGAGACTACGACCGCCACAGATCAACGTCCTTTAGCCGGGCCTGGACAGTCTCGTGCTCGCTTCCTGCGCGTAGGAAGAACAGAAGCGGGCCCCTTACGCCGCGGCCGAGAGTTACCTAGGCAACACCGGGAGGCTTCGCGCCTGGGTCCGCTGCGCTCCACGAAGGGCGCTGAGCTCTTGACGAAAACCCGAGTGCGCGTTCTGATCCAAGTTCAGCGGCAACACCAGCGTCTGAATGAGTTCGTGCTCGAGAATCCACGGCGTGGCCGTCTCCACCCAACAGACTCGAGCATGGTGGCTCATCCACTGCGACAGCGCCTCCTCGCCAGCGCTGAACGTAAGTCGTGCTCCTGATCCAACGCGTCGAAGTTGGATGTCGAGTTCAGCAGCGAGGAGTGACCCGAGCGTCGAGTCAACACCTCGGGGCGACTGAATAGCCGGGGAGGCGAAAGCAGTCGCGACGCCTCGTTTCTGAGCGGTTCAGGACCCATGTGGCGAACCATCACACGGCGACCCGACAGCCACGCCGGTTCGCGTCTTCCCGCCGCCTAGGGGCCTACGACTCCGCCCGAACGGTCCGGCAAGGAGACGTCGTCTCGCGTCAGGTGGTAGGTCGCTGCTGCGCCGGTCGCGATGACGACCATCGCCGCTCCGAGCCATTGCCGGTCGCTCAGCCTGTCCCCCACCAGGTAGCCAGCGGCGACCCCGAACACAGGTATCAGTGGCAAGAAGCTCCCGGCGACCGAGGCGGGGACCCTCCGGAGACCGCCGACGAAGAACCAGAACGCCAGGCTGTAATAGACCATGCCTGACGCCGCTGCGAGGGACCAGGTCGCGAAGTTCGTGGGCATCCCGAGATCTGTGATGCCGGTGGCAGCGACCGTTCCTGCAAGAGCCACCGCGAAGCACAGCGCGGCGCCCTGTTGCACGAAGACGACCTCCAAGGAGCCGTCGTCGAGGAGGAGGCGACGGGTCAGCACGGTGTAGAACGCGCACGCTGAGACAGCACCGACTGTGAGGCTGATCCCGGCTGCATCGCCGGACGCGCCTGGCCGATACAGGACCAGCAGCACCCCGACCAATGCGATGGCGACGCCGATCAAGGTGGCGGCCGCGATTCGTTCTCGCAGGAGAAGCACCGCAAGCAGCATGATCAGCACTGGTTCGGTGGCCCAGAGGAGCACCGACAGGCTTGCGGTGATGGTGACCAGGCCGAGCAGCCCGAGCGCGTAGGCGATGCCAGGGTTGAGCACGCCAAGCAGTGCGAGTCTCTTGAGGGTCGGCGACCAGTGAGGACGAACTCCGAGCACCAGCGCACCAAGCCCGAGCAGCATGGTACTGGCGGCGAGTTCGATAGCGAGCAATGTCAGCGGGGCGACGCCCCGGTCGAGGACTTGCTTGCTGAGTACGGTGCCGCCGCCCCAACACGCGGTGGCGGACACGATGAGGAGGGCATGACGGTACGACGTGCTTTGTGGCATGACTGTGACTCCCTGAACGAGATGACTGATGAGGAGGTGATGGCTGACGGGGGCGTCAGGCGTCAGCGCGAGTGATCCTCTTCGTCACAGCAGTCGTAGGCGGGCAGTCGGCAGCAGCTTCCGGCGCCGGCAATGCCCATGCGCTGATGCTACTGCCCATCGTCGGCCCCAGCATTGCTTGACGTCTGGTCAGACCGCGTACAGCGCGCGCGGCTTTCCGCCGCGATCGAACCAGTCCGTCCGGCCCGAAGGCCCAGCTGTCACCGGAGGCGCAGCGTGAGCTGGCCATTCTCCTCGACCGTGGAGACGACCCGGTCGCTGCGGGACTCGACGAAGGCGCGGAAGGACGAGAAGCCAAGCGATTTCTCCTTGAAGGCGGGGTCCATGCGCTGCATCTGGCTCTTGACGCCGGCGGCGTAGACCCAGTCTTCGTCGCTCTTCTGCAGGCCGACGCGGATGGCTCGCGTCAGGAGGTCCGTGGCTGCAGCCTCGGGTGAGTCCTTCTTGCGCGGTCTGGTCGCCTTGGTCGCGGTCGACTTCTTCTTCGCGCTGGCCGCTTTCTCCACTACTGGAGCCGGCGGGGTGACGCCCGGGAGGTGTGCGTAGTCGATGAACTCGTTGCAGGCCGACACCAGTGCGCGGCTCGTCGAACCCGCGACTCCGATGCCGACGACGTAGCGGCCGAGCTGTTTGCAGCTCTGGGCCAGCGGCACGAAGTCTGAGTCGCCTGCGACCAGGACGATGTGAGTGATCTCGGGGTGACGCATCAGGTCCTCAACCGCGTCGACGGCGAGCCTGATGTCGGCGCCATTCTTGACCCCGGAGGCCTGAAAGAGCTGGACCAGGTGGAGTGAGCGATCGATCAATTCGGTCTGGTACGACGCGTTGACCGGCACCGACCAGTCGGCGTACGCACGGTTCAGGGAGACACTTCCGAACGATGCGGCGAAGTCGATGATCGCTCCGATGTCGACGTGTGCCGCCGTGAGCTTCACGTCGACTGGGTCCGCCGAGTCAGTGGGCCGGCCGTGCTGACGCGGATCGTCGTTGCGCCACGCTTGCTTGCCGTGCAAGTCGTCGTAGCGCGAGATGACGACATTGTCGAAGTCGATGTACACCGCGACACGTTCGCTCATGGTCGGAGGCTACGACCGCCACAGATCAACGTCCTTTAGCCGGGCCTGGACAGTCTCGTGCTCGCTTCCTGCCGCGTAGGAAGAACAGAAGCGGGCCCCTCACGCCGCGGCCGAGAGTTACCTAGGCAACACCGGGAGGCTTCGCGCCTGGGTCCGCTGCGCTCAACGAAGGGCGCTGAGCTCTTGACGAAAACCCGAGTGCGCGTTCTGATCCAAGTTCAGCGGCAACACCAGCGTCTGAATGAGTTCGTGCTCGAGAATCCACCGCGTGGCCGTCTCAACCCAACAGACTCGAGCATGGTGGCTCATCCACTGCGACAGCGCCTCCTCGCCAGCGCTGAACGTAAGTCGTGCTCCTGATCCAACGCGTCGAAGTTGGATGTCGAGTTCAGCAGCGAGGAGTGACCCGAGCGTCGAGTCAACACCTCGGGGCGACTGAATAGCCGGGGAGGCGAAAGCAGTCGCGACGCCTCGTTTCTGAGCGGTTCAGGACCCATGTGGCGAACCATCACACGGCGACCCGACAGCCACGCCGGTTCGCGTCTTCCCGCCGCTTGTGGGCTCGCGTCCTGGAGCTGCGGGGCCATTCGATCTTGACCCACGCGCCAAGCCCAAGCCAGGTGGTCGCTGATGATCTAGTCGACGACCCGTGCCTCAGCTCAGGACAGCCCGAGGATCGTGCCGTCGTCGGCGAGGTCGATGCGGGACGCAGAGGGGTCACGTGGGAGGCCGGGCATGGTCATCATGTCGCCGCAGACGACGACCACGAACCCGGCGCCGGCGGACAACCGCACCTCGCGCACGTGGAGCTCGTGGCCGGACGGGGCGCCGAGGGATTTCGGGTCGGTGGAGAACGAGTACTGCGTCTTGGCCACGCATACCGGGAGCCCGCCGAAGCCGTCCTTCTCGATGCGGAGCAGCCGGCGGCGGGCGTTGGCGTCCCAGGTGACCTGGCCGGCGCCGTAGAGGCGGGTGGCGATCGCCTCGACCTTGGCGGTGAGCGAGAGGTCGTCGTCGTAGGTGAAGGAGAAGGAGTACGGCGAGTCCTCCTCGAGCGACCTCAGCACGCCCTCGGCGAGGGCGCGGGCGCCGGCGCCGCCGTCGGCGAAGTGGGTGGCGGGGTAGGCGCGCACGCCCTCGTCGGCGACGAGGTCGACGAGCCGCTCCACCTCGCGGTCGGTGTCGGTGGGGAACCGGTTGACGCGCGACCACGCACGGGATGCCGTAGACGTGGCGCACGTTGGAGAGGTGGCGGCGCAGGTTGACCATGCCGGCCTCCATCGCCGCGACGTCCTCGGTGCCGAGGTCGGCGAGCGCGACGCCGCCGTGGTACTTCAGCGCGCGCACGGTGGCGACGACGACGGCGACGTCGGGCCGCAGCCCCGACTTGCGGCACTTGATGTCGACGAACTTCTCCGCACCCAGGTCGGCGCCGAAGCCCGGCCTCGGTGACCACGATGTCGGCCAGCCGCAGGCCGGCGCGGGTGGCCATCACCGAGCTGCAGCCGTGGGCGATGTTGGCGAACGGGCCGCCGTGCACGAACGCCGGCGCGCCCTCGAGCGTCTGCACCAGGTTGGGCGCGAGTGCGTCGCGGAGCATGGCCGCCATCGCGCCGTCCGCGCCGAGCTGCCGCGCGGTCACCGGCTCCATGGCGCGGGTGTAGCCGACCACGATGTCGCCGATCCGCTTCTTCAGGTCGGCCCACGACTCGGTGAGGCAGAAGATCGCCATCAGCTCGGAGGCCACGACGATGTCGAAGCCCTCGGCGCGGGGGAACCCGTTGACGTGGCCGCCCAGGCCGACGGTCACCTCGCGCAGCGCCCGGTCGTTGACGTCGAGCACCCGCTTCCAGGTGACGCGGCGGACGTCGAGGTCGAGCTCGTTGCCGTGGTGCACGTGGTTGTCGATGAGCGCGGCGAGCAGGTTGTTGGCCGCGGCGAGCGCAGCGAAGTCGCCGGTGAAGTGCAGGTTGATGTCGGTCATCGGCACGACCTGGCTGTAGCCGCCGCCGGCCGCGCCGCCCTTCATGCCGAACACCGGCCCCATCGACGGCTCGCGCAGGCACGCGACGCTGCGGTGCCCCAGCCCGTGGAGCGCGTCGGTCAGCCCGACCGTCGTAGTGGTCTTGCCCTCGCCGGGCGGCGTCGGCGACAGCGCCGTCACCAGCACCAGCCGGCCGAGCGGCCGGTCGGCGAGCGAGGCGAGATAGGTCAGGTCGACCTTCGCCTTGGTGTGCCCGTAGGGCACCAGGTGCTCCTCGGCGATGCCGAGCGTCTCGGCGGCGATGTCCTTGATCGGCCGCAGTGTCGCGGCGTTGGCGATCTCGATGTCCGACAGCACGCAAACCCCTCCCGGTGTCCGGTGCGAGCGTGCCACGCTGGGCCATGGCTCGTGACCCGAACGTCCCAGACGCCTTCGACGTCTACACCGTCGTCGTGCTCCGCCGTCCGGACGACGCCCCCGACCTCCCGGAGGCCGAGCTCGACGAGCTCCAGGCCCAGCACCTCGCCTACCGCGCCGGACTGGCGGAGCAGGGCCTGATCGTGGCCAACGGCCCGTTCGACGCGCAGAGCGACGAGTCCTACCGCGGGATGTCGGTCTTCGCGTGCGACCCGGCCGAGGCCGCGCGGCACTCGGACGGCGACCCGTCGGTGCGGGCCGGCCGGCTCGGCTACGACGTCATGGAGTGGTGGGTGCGCGCCGGAGCGCTGGCGTTCCCGCTCGCCACCGGGACTGTCGGCGAGCGCCGGGCGATGCCCGACGATTGAGCTCAGCGCACCCGACCCGGAAGCCCGGGCCAGTTGTTCCCGATCGGGTACGGATAGGTCGGGTCCACGCGATCGGCGGCGACGTCGTAGCGCGAGTACTTCGCGCCCCGGAAGAAGTAGGCCTTGCCGTTGTTCCAGACCACGGCGGTGTCGACCCGCCGGAAGAGCCCTGGCCAGTTGCCGGCGATCGGGAGCGGGTACCCGGGATCCACCCGGCGGGTCACAAGGTCGTACCGCATGTATTCGTCGTCGCGGAAGAAGTAGGCCTTCCCGTTGTTCCACAGCACGACGGCGTCCACCCGGTCGGCCCAGACGCCCCGCCAGCCCGCGCTGATCCGTTTCGGGAAGCCGGGGTCGACCCGGTCGGTCGCGATGTCGTAGGAGACGTACTCGTTGCCCCGGAAGAAGACGCCTTGCCGTTGTTCCAGACCACGCCGCGTCCACGCCCGCGCCCCACACGCCAGGCCAGTTGCCGGCGATCGGGAGCGGGTAGCCGTCGTCGACACGGTCTGCGGCGAGTCGTAGCGCTGGTACTGGTTGCCGCGGAAGAAGTAGGCCTTGCCGTTGGGCCACAGCACCGAGGCGTCCAGCCCGTTCGGCCAGAGCAACGGCCAGTTCTCGGCCGTGGCCAAGGGGTAGCCCACCCCGACCCGATCCGCGGCGACGTCGTAGCCCTCGTACTGCCAGCCGCGGAAGAAGTACGCCTTGCCGTTGGGCCACGTCACCGCACCGTTGACGGAATCCCCCCACAGCCCAGGCCAGTTGCCGGCAATGGGCAAGGGTAGCCGGGGTCGACCCGGTCGGCGGCGACGTCGTAGCGCATGTACTGGTGGTCGCGGAAGAAGTAGGCCTTGCCGTTGTTCCACATGACCGCGGCGTCGATGCGGTCGCCCCACAGCCCGGGCCAGTTGTTGCCGATCCCGAGCGGGTACCCCGGGTCGACGCGGTCCGTGGCCAGGTCGTAGCGCACGTAGAGGTAGTCGCGGAAGAAGTAGGCCTTGCCGTTGTTCCACACGATCCCGGCGTCCACCCGGTCCACGAAGAGTCCCGGCCAGTTGCCGGCGATCGGCAGCGGATAGCCGGGGTCGACGCGGTCGCCGGCGATGTCGTAGCGGAAGTACTTGCCGGCGGCGAAGAAGTACGCCTTGCCGTTGTTCCAGACGACCGGGGCGGTGATCATCCGCTCGGCGAGCGTCTCCACGAAGTACTCGTGGTTGTCGGCGTTGCGGACGGCGTCACCCGGCTTCGTCTTCGCCAGATTGCGGGCCTTGGTCGGGCCGTAGACGATGTCGTCGGTGCTGACCACGGAGTGGCTCCACTCGTGCACGAAGGTGCCGAACTTCGAGTCGATGCCGGTGTTGGGAGCGGAGAAGTAGCCGCTGCACAGCGACACCGTGTCGTCGCCGTCGTGGGTGTAGGCGTAGACCCCCGGGTCGCAGTCGTCGGGGGTCAGGTCGTAGGTGTGCGGGGAGTTCAGCCGGTTGCGGATGCGCTGGTAGTGGTCGCGGATCGTCTGGTAGCGCCCGGCGTCGTCCGCCCCGAACCACTCCGTGTAGAGCGCGTTCTCCTGCCGGGTGTTCCAGCCCGCCAGCTCCGCGATCGCCGCGTCCAGCCACGCGATGGTGCTCCGCTCGACCGAGAACACGTCCAGGACCAGCGGGTCCTCGCCCGGGAAGGGCTCGAGCAGGGCGAGCTCGAGGGCCTCCGGGGACTCGATCGTCACCTGGCGCGGGCCGCGCCGCAGCTCCCCGCTGCGGGCGAGCTCGCCGAGCGTCGACCGCGGCGACTCCCCTGGCACCAGCTCGAACCGTGAGGTCAGCACGTCGAGGGAGAAGCCGCGATGCACCGCGCGACCGCGGGCGTCGAGCACGATCCCGGCGGCGGGGATGGCGTCGGTGAACTCGACCGTCACCGCAGCGTCATAGGTGCCGGGCTCGTCGAACGCGAAGGCCCGGGAGAGGTCGATCTCGGCCTCGACGGTCTTACCGGGGGCCACGGTCAGGTAGGCCTCCGGGCCGGGGTCGCCGCGCTTGTAGTAGCGCCCGTCGTAGCGCAGGACGGCGTCCCCGCGACGGACCTCGATGAAGCGCCCCGGCCGGCCCTCGAGGGGGGTGTCCCACGTCAGCAGCGCGTAGCCGACGTCGCTCTCGTTGGTGAGCCGGAACACGGCGATGACCGGCTCGCCCATGCGGTAGGTGTCGGCCATCTGGAGTGTGGCGCTGAAGTCCTCGTGCACGGGCCGACCTCCATCGACAGCGGGCCCCATGCCGTCCTTCGATTGTGTGCGCCTCCCCACGGGTTGGCAATGGTCGGTCAGGACCATCGCGCGAGGAGCCGGCCCGCTGCCTATGCGGTCCCGACGCCGCTCCACGCGCCGGCCACGAGTCGAACGGGCCGTCGCCGAGCTCGTCGCGCAGCGCCGCCACCAGCCGCTCGCGCCGCTCGGGGTCGAGGCCCGCGACGTAGTCGCCCGCCGGGCCGACGCCCTCGGTGAACGGACCCCACCACTCCTCGAAGTCGCGGAAGCCGACGGTCACCGTGAGGAGCTCGACGCTCACGTCGCGCAGCCCGGCCTCGGCGAGCAGCGAGGAGAGCCGGTCGGCGTTGTAGTCGACAGTCGGCTCCCCGGTGCCGGCGGGATCGAGCCGGGTCGCGGTCCGGGTGAACACCGACAGCGGGCTGGTGCCGCCGGCGCCGTCCCACACGCAGGCGGCCACCACGCCGCCCGGCCGGGTGACCCGCGCCATCTCGCGCACGCCGCGCACCTGGTCGGACATGAAGTGCACGACGAGCTGGGCCAGCGCGGCGTCGAAGGTGTCGTCGGCGAACGGCAGCGCCTCGGCCGACGCCTCCCGGACGTCGGCCCGCGGGAACCGCTCGGCCGTCGCCGCCACGAACGAGGTGGCGGGGTCGACGGCGGTGATGCGGGCCTCGTCGGTGCGTCGGGCGAGCTCGGCGGTGAGCATCCCCGGCCCGCAGCCGACGTCGATCACCGTCGGGTCGGGGTCGACGCCGGCCAGGGCGACGTCGGCGAACACCGGCGCCAACGGCGTCGAGAACCGGCCCATGAACCGCTCGTAGGCGTCGGCCGGGACCCCCTCGAAGGCCATGCCGGTCAACCTAGCGCGGCACGCACCCGGCGGACGTCGTCCGGACCGACCCGGCAGCAGCCGCCGACCAGCCGGGCGCCGGCCCCGACCCAGCCGGCCACGGCGCCGTCGTCGAACGCGGACTCGCCGGTCCACACCCGCCGCTCGGCGTCCCACCCCTGGCCGCTGTTGGGGTACGCGACCGCGGGCCGCACCTGCGCGGCCGCCCGGACCGCCGCGAGCACGTCGCCCGGCGCCGAGCAGTTCACGCCGACGGCAACCACCTCGGCCACGTCGGCGGCCATCGCGAACGCCTCGGCCAGCGGCTCGCCGGCGCGGGTGCGCTCCCCCGCCACCGACAGCGACAGCCAGGCGGGGTGGCCGGTGCCGTCGAGCTCGGCGAGCACCGCCTCCACCTCGGCCAGGCAGGGCACGGTCTCGACGGCGAGCACGTCGGCGCCGGCCTCGCGCAGCACGTCGAGCCGTGGCCGGTGGAACGCCCGCAGCCCGGCGACGTCGAGGTCGTAGGCGCCGGTGTACTCCGAGCCGTCGGCGAGGACGGCGCCGTACGGCCCCACCGACGCGGCCACCCAGCCGTCGGGTGCCGCCTCGTCGCGGACGGCCGTCGCGAGCCGGACGCTCTCGCGCAGCAGCCCCGGTGCCTCGTCGCCGAGGTTGGCCGCCGCCACCTGGTAGGACGCGGTGATCGCCACCTCGGCGCCCGCTGCGTAGAACTCGCGGTGCGCGGCGGCGACGGCGGCCGGGTCCTCGCGCAGCAGCCGCGCCGACCAGAGCGCGCTCGACAGGTCGTGGCCGTGCGACTCGAGCAGGGTGGCGAGGCCGCCGTCGAGCACCACCGGTCGCTCGGCGACCACCTCGGCCAGCGGGCGGGGCATCAGCGCACCACCCGGAGCGTCGCGAGCGTGGGGTCGGCGGCGTAGGCGATCCGCACGCCGGCGTCCTGCGCCTCGCGCAGCGCGGCGAGCACTGCGGCGGTGATCTGCTCTCCCGGCGCGAGCACGGGGACGCCGGGAGGGTAGGGCGCGACGAGCTCGGCGCTGACCCGGCCACGTGCGTCGCCGATCGGCACCGCCTCGTGCGCCGCGAAGAACGCAGTGCGCGGCGGCAGGGCCAGCACCGGCTCGACCCGGTAGACCACCGGGCCGACCACCGGCCGCGAGGGTCCGCGGTGCCGCGCCACCGAGGCGACGACGGCGTCGGTGAAGGCGGTGAGGGTCTCCTCGGTGTCCGCGAGCGTCGGCACGGCCACGACGACGTCACGCTCGGCGGCCTCGACCGGCATCCCGGCGGCGATCAGGTCACGCTCGACGGCGATCCCGTCGGCGCCGGTGCCGGCGAGCTCGAGGGTGAGCTTGAGCGGGTCGACGCCGGGACCGTCGAGCACTGCCAGACCTTCGACCTCCCGCAGTCGCTCCCGCGCGGCCGCGACCGCGGCGATCGCCGGGCCGAGGAGCGCCGCGCCGTCGCGCTGCAGCAGCGCGCGGGCGGCGTCGGTGCTCGCGAGCACCGCCCCGGCCGGGCTGGTGGTGGCGGTGGCCTCCACGCCGGCGTCGAGGCGGGCGGGGTCGAGCCAGTCGGTGCGGGCGAGCACGAGCGCGGCCTGGCTCCACGCGGGCAGCATCTTGTGAGCGCTCACCACCATCGCGTCGGCGCCCAGCGCCAGCGCGTGCGGCGGCAGGTCGGGATGGAAGCCGAAGTGCGCGGCCCAGGCGGCGTCCACCACGAGCGGCACCTCGTGGGCGTGCGCCACCGCGGCCAGTCCGGCGAGGTCGCCGACCGTGCCGACGTACGACGGGTCGCCCACCAGCACCGCTTGGACGTCGGGGTGCGTGGTCAGCACGGCCTCGACGGCGGCGGGCGGGACGCCGAGCGGGAGCCCGGTGGCCATGTCGACGTCGGGCTGCACCCACACCGGCTCCAGCCCGGCGAGCACCAGCCCGAGCAGCAACGAGCGGTGCAGGGTGCGGCTCACCACCACGCGGTCGCCCTCGCCACCGAGGGCCAGCGCCAGCGCCTGGTTGGCGTGGGTCGCGCCGCCGGTGCTGAACCGGCAGAAGTCGGCGCCCCACAGCCGGGCCGCCCGCGCCTCCGCCTCGGCGAGCACGCCGGTGCTCAGCTTCATCGTGTCGAGCCCGGCGTAGAGCGGCACGTCGCCGGCCACGACGTCGCCGACGAGGTCGAGCCGCTGCTTGTGACCCGGGATCGTGAACGACGTCGGCGGCTGCTCGTGGAACCGCAGCCACGCGTCGAGGAGCGGCGCGTCGCCACGCAGTCCCCGCGGATCGGTCGGCACACGCACAATCTAGGGCCGCGTCGACAACCGACCCCGGGCCGGCTTGGAGGAGCTCGTCGTCGCCCGCGTCAGGCGCCGTCCCGGGTGCAGCGCAGCCGCCAGTGGTTGCGGCCCTCCACGCGCTCGTAGCCGATCTCGTCGACGGCGGCCGCGGCGAGCGCCAGCCCCCGGCCGGACTCGGCGAGGTCGTCGGGCATGGCGAGGTGCTCGAGGTTCAGCTCGACCGGCAGCCCGTTGTCGCCGAAGCTGGCGACCAGCTCGTGCTCGTCGGCGCTCACGCAGATGTCGAAGCGGCGCGACTCCACCGCCGGCGGCGCGGCCTCGGCGTGGTCGAGCTGGTAGGCGTGCTCGACGATGTTGCCGAGGATCTCGATCACGGCGGTCTCGAAGCGCATCCGGTCCCGGTCGGAGACGCCCGTCTCCTCCTGCCACAGGTGCTCGAGCATCGCGTGCACCAGGTCGAGGATCGCCGGGTCGGCCGGGGCGGAGAGCTCGAGCCGGCCGGGGTCGAGCGCGGCCGGCTCGTCAGTCATCGAAGGCCTCCTCGACCGAGGGGCGCGCCCGCAGCACCCGGTCGAGGTTGGTGAGCTCCAAGACCGACTGCACCGCCGGCGTGGGCCGGGCGATCCGCAGGTCGCCGCCGGCCTGCCGTGCCGCCTTGAGGCCCGCGATGATCGCGCCGAGACCCGAGGAGTCGAGGAACGTCGTCTCGCCCATGTCGACGACGATCCGGTTGCTGCCGCCGGACACCGCCTCGCCGACGATCTCCTTCAGCCGCCGGGCCGACACCATCGTCAGCCGGCCGCGCGGCACGACGACCACGACGCCGTCGGCGGTGGTCTCGACGGAGAACTCGATCATGGGGCTCCTCGGGGAGGGCGCCCGGCGCCACGGCGCCGGGCTTCGGTGGGCAAGGGTCCTGGGATGTCGCTGTCGTACCCGCGGTAGCGGGCGGCCTTGATGATGACGGAGAAGATCACGAGGTCGAAGACGACCCACAGGAGGTTGAAGATCGTGCCGCCCAGGGGCGACAGCCCGGCCCCGAGCCGCACCAGGCCGACCACGATGGACACCACCAGGAGACCCATCGCCCACAGCTGTGGGCGGACCAGGTGCCAGGCCGGGCCGGTCGGCTCTCGCTTGGTCTTCGGAGTGACGGCGAAGTCGAGGGCGCGGCCGAGGAACACGTTGCCGAACGCCGAGGTGAAGGATCTGATCCACGTCGGGAAGAGCGCCAGCGAGTACTGCTGGCCGCGCCAGGTCGGGCGGCCCTTCGCCACCACGAAGAACAGCAGCTGGTTGACCACCAGGAACGGCAGGAGACGCACGAAGAACTCGAAGCTCAACGAGTCCACGGGAAGCACGCCGAGGGTCAGGTAGACGACCGGCGCTCCGATGTAGACGATCGCGGCGAAGCCGGAGAAGTAGCTCCACATCGTCGCGAAGTACATGAGCCGCTGCGGCCAGCTGAGACCGCGCTGGGTGAGCGGGTTCTCGCGGAACAGCACCTGCATCGTGCCCTGCGCCCAGCGCAGCCGCTGGGTGAGCATCGTGTCCAGGTCCTCCGGCGCCAGGCCGAGGGCGAGCACCTCGTCGTGGTACGCCGTCCGCCAGCCGAGGCGATGCAGCCGCATGCAGGTGGCCATGTCCTCGGTGACCGAGATGGTGGCCATCGGCATGATCGGCTGCGCCTCTCCGGCCACGTCGACGTCGACCGCGCGGATCAGCGCCTGCACGGTGTCGATCGCCCCGAGCGGCGACCAGGCGCGGTCGGTGAGCCGGTCGAGCACGTCGTCGTCGACGCCGGCCAGGCCCGCCGAGCCGCCGGCGTCCTCGAGCGCCGCGATGGCCGCGAGGTCGGCCCGGATCGCCTCGACGTCGCCCGCGGCCAGCCGGTCGCGGATCTCGTCGACCCGCTGCTGGAACTGGAACGTGACGTCGAACAGCGGGGTGCCGCGGCGCAGCTCGCCGCGCGCGTCGGCCAGCGCCGCGCCGACGTCGGCGAGGGCCTGCCGCAGCTCGACCTCGTCGTTCGGCACCTCGCGCCGGGCCGAGCGCAGCACCGACCGCGCGGTGCGCAGGGCCCGGTTGACGCCGAGCTCGACGCGGCCCACGTAGTGGGACACACCGAGGTGCATGAGCGCCTCGCGCCGGATCACGGCGTTAGACCCGCAGAAGAACGCGGCGTTCCAGCCGTCCTTGCCCTGCTGGATCGGTCCGTAGAACAGCGGTGCCTGGCTTCCGAGCGGGTCGTCGGCGGGCACGTTGACGAAGTACTGCGGCGTCTGGACCAGCGCCATCTTCTGGTCGTGGAAGTAGCCGAGGGTGGCGTCGAGGATCTGCGGCTCGGGCACCTGGTCGGCGTCGAGGATGAGCAGGAACTCCCCCTCGAGGCTCATCAGCGCGTTGTTGAGGTTGCCCGCCTTCGCGTGACGGGGCATGTCCACCCAGTCGGCCGAGCGCGTCATCCACTCGACGCCCTCCGCCTCCGCGGCCGCCCGCATCTCGGCCCGGTTGCCGTCGTCGAGCACCCAGGTGCGGTGCGGGTAGGTGATCGCCTTCGCGGCCCGCGCCGTGCGCATCACCAGCTCGATCGGCTCGTTGTAGGTGGCGATCACGACGTCGACGGTCCAGCCCTCGGGCGGCGGCTCCGGGTCCTCGCGGTCCTTCACCCGCCACATCGTCATGCCGAAGAGCAGCGAGTCGATCAGGCTGTAGGTCTCGGCGACGACGAGCGGCACGCCGATCCACCAGGCCGACCAGTTCACCGAGAACAACCACCGCCAGGCGACGTAGTTGATGCCGAGGATCGCGGTGACCAGCACGATCGTGCGGATGAGGTAGTGCCGCTTGCTCACGCCTCTCCCCCGCTCCGGTAGACGGCGACCGCCGTGACGTCGTCGGTGGGCACCTGCACGGTGGTGAGCCGGGCGATCGCGTCGAGCAGGTCGTCGGGGTGCGCGTGCGCCGCCACCAGGTCGCCCACCGGTCCCTCCCACTTCACCGGGTCGTCGACCAGGTCGATGAGGCCGTCGCTGAACAGCAGCAGCCGGTCGCCGGGCTCGAGGGTCGTCTGCTGCTCGGTCCAGTGGTCGTCGGGCAGGATCCCGATCGGGAGGTTGTCCGACGACAGCCGCTCGCGGCGGCCGTCCGCGCGCACCACCAGGCACAGGCCCATCCCGGCGTCCACGTAGCGCAGGAAGCCGTCGTCGAGGTCGAGCGCCGCCTCGAACAGCGCCACGAACGACTCGGCCCGGGCGAGGTCGGCGGCCAGGCCGCGGGCCAGCTGGGTGGTGGTGACGCCGAGGTCGACGCCGGCCACCACCGCCTCGTGGGTGTTGCGGACGGCGGCGCGCACGCCGGAGCCGAGCAGCGCGGCGCCGGTGCCCTTGCCCATCACGTCGCCGAGCCCGAAGTGCGCGACCTCGCCGGACACCCCGTAGTCGAAGAGGTCGCCGCCGACGGCGAGCGAGGGCAGGCAGAGACCGTCGATCACCCAGTCGCCGGTGACCAGCGCACGCGACGGCAGCATCGAGGCCTGCACCTCCCCGGCGCGCACCATCTCGGCGGTCGAGGCGAGCTCCTGCTCGGCCCAGGCAGCCAGGTCCTCGAGCGTCTCCTGGTCCTCGGCGGTCAGGGTGCGAGGCTCGGGATCGAACAGGCACAGCGTGCCGACGACGTCGCCGCTGGCGTCGCGCAGCGGCGCGCCGGCGTAGAACCGGATGCCGTCGTCCTCGAGCACGGCGGGCAGCAGCCGGAACCGGTCGTCGGTGGTCGCGTCCTCCACGACCAGCGTGTCGCCGAGGTCCGCCGTCCGGGTGCAGAAGGTGTCGACCCGAGGCAGCTCCGCCGCGTCGAACCCTTGCGCGCTCGGGAACCGGGCGCCGTCCTTCCCCAGCACGGTGATCGAGGTGCTCGCGACGCCGAAGATCGTGCGGCTCAGCCGGGTGATGCGGTCCAGCCGCAGCTGCCGCTGCCGCCGGAGGTCGGAGCGCGCGGCCTCGTGCCGTCCGGCGCGGAGCGCGGCGCCGGACGTCGACGGTGGGGGGTCGCCCATGAGGCGTGCACCTTCCGAGGGAGCTGGGTCGACCACATCATGCCGCCTCCAGGCCGACCACACCCCCGATGAAGAGGTATCTTGCACACTGCGTGTCGAAAGCTCCGTCCGCTCCGCTCGTCCCCCCAACCGAAGGTCTCCCCCCATGTCCGCGCGTGCCGTGATCGTCGAGGACGACGAGGAGATCCGCGCGCTCGTCGACCTGGTGCTCACCCGCTCCGGCCTCGAGACCGCGACGGCGGGCACCGGCGAGGAAGGGCTACGCCTGGTGCGTGAGCTGCGACCCCAGCTCGTCACGCTCGACGTCGGTCTGCCGGACATCGAGGGCACCGAGGTCTGCCGCCGGCTCCGGGAGTTCAGCGATGCGCTGGTCATGATGATCACGGCCCACAACGACGAGATGAACCGGCTGCTGGCCCTCGACCTCGGCGCCGACGACTACCTGGCCAAGCCGTTCACCCCCCGCGAGCTCGGCGCGCGGTCGGCGGCCCTGCTGCGGCGGATCCGGCCGGTCGACGACGGGGCGGAGCACGTCGAGCCGCCGCCCGACGAGGTGCTCCAGGCCGGCGGCGGGCTGGTGCTCGTGCCGGCGCGGCACGTGGCCATGCTCGACGACGACCCGGTGCCGCTGACGCCGAGCGAGCTCGAGGTGCTCGCCGTGCTCGCCCGCGAGCCGGGTCGTGCCTGGGGCCGCGCCGAGCTCGTGGCGGCGGTGTGGGGCGGCGACTTCATCGAGTCCGACTACCTCGTCGACGTCCACGTGGCGAGCCTGCGGCGCAAGCTCCGCAAGGCCGGCGGGCGCACCGACTGGATCCGCACGGTCACCGGCGCGGCCTACGCGCTCGCCGCGCCCGCCTGAGGCCGTCCCCGCGGCTGGTCGCGGCCTGGGCGACACTCCAGCCTGACCACGAAGAGACGAGCGGGGCGACGGCGGTCGTGAGCGAGGACGGCAGCAGGGCCACGGGCCGACGAGGCGTGCTGCGCCGTGCCCGCGCATCGCTGCGCGACCGCCGCCGGCGTCGCGAGGTGCTCGCGATGGCGGCGATCGGCCTCGTCGGTCTCGCGATCCTCGGCGCGGGCACCCTCGCGATCGTCGTCACCCGCGGTGGTTCCGGTGAGACCACGCCGGACGCCGAGTGCGTGCGCTGCGGCGACACGCTCCGGATCGGCCGGATCGGACGCGGCGGTCCGTTCCGGGTGGTGGTCGGCGACGACGTGCTCTGGACGTCGCGCTGCGCAAACGCCCGCAACCCCTCGAAGCTCGACCTGGAGGTCGGCCCCGACGGCGACCTGCTCGCGTCGGTCCGCTGCCCGGAGGTCAGCGACACCTCCGGACCGGAACCCGTCGTCGACGTCGACCTCGACCAGCTGCTCAGCGACGAGGGCTATCCGCCGTTCCTCCAGTTCTAGCCTCCCGCCTCGATCGCGTCGAGGTCGCGGACGGCGTAGCGGAGGTGCTCCCACTCCTCCTCGAGCACCACGTGCAGGCACGAGCGCGTGGTCTCGGGCTCCTGCGGCGCCCAGGGGTTCACCCGGGCGACGTCGAGCTCCTCGGGCGTGACGTCGGCGAGGAACTCGCGCACCTGCGCCGCGCGGTCGGCCCGCGCGGCGAGCACCTCGTCCCAGGTCGGCGGCTCGGCCGTGAACACCGACATGTCCAGCCCCTCCTCCTCGGCCCCGGGACCGGCGAGCCCGAGCGGGTGGAACGGCTGCTCGAGCCCCAGCACCGCCTTGCGGAGCCAGATGTCCGTGGCCAGCACCAGGTGCCGCAGCGTCTGCGCGAACGACCACTCGCCGGCCACCGAGGCGTCCACCGTGCCTGCCGGCATCTCCGCCGCCCGCTCGACGGTCGCGGCCCACGTCCGATCGACGGCCGCCCACGCCGCGCGAAGCCCCGGCGGGTCGGCCGCCCGGCGGTCGAACCGACCCGGGAACCGGCTGTCGAGCTCCGACTCGACATACCCGACGACGTCGACACCGTTCACCACGAGCGGTTGCCCGTGCACGAGCCAGGGGGCGTCGATCTCGACGCCGCTGACCTCGACGCCTCGCATCACCGCGCCGGACAGGTCGGACTCGACGAACCGCGCGCCGCGCAGGTCCCGGTGCACGAAGTGCTCGCTCATCTGCTCACTGTGTCGTAGTGGTGCGGGCACGTTCCAGGGCCGCCACGCAGTCGACGGCAGTGCGCAGGTAGGCGTCGGTACGGGCCGAGGCCACCATGTGCCCCTCCATCCGGGCGGGGGCGTAGGCGAACGTGGCGCGGTGGTCGAGGTCGTTGACCACGATCGCGCCGCCGAAGCCGGTCCACCAGCACACCCGGCCCTCGGGCACGGCCGGGGCGCTCGGCGTCGGCAGCGCCCACCCGGTGCCGAAGGTGAGCGGGACGCCGAGCAGCTGGTCGGTGCCGTCGGCCTGCACCTCGAAGATCCGTTCGATGGTCGCGGGCGAGAGCAACCGGACGCCGTCGACCTCGCCGCCGTGCGACACCACCGCCTGGGTGCGGGCGATCCCGAGCGCGGTGCCGTGGCCGTTCATGCCGCCGACCGCGCCCTGCCGGAACGACGCCTCGTTGCACACCTCGGCGCTCACCAGTGGGTTGGCGACGGTGCGCATGAGGAAGTCGGTCACCGGCGAGTCGGCGAGGGACTCGCGGGTGGGCGGGGTCAGGTCGGCGCAGTGCTCGAGCACGTCGTCCGGCACGCCGAGGTGGAAGCCGCCGCCGAGTGGCTCGACCACGTCGTCGCGCAGCACCTCGGCCAGTCGTCGTCCGGTGGCGCCGTGCACGATCGCGTCGAGCAGGTGGCCGTGGTTCACCAGCTGGTAGGCCGAGCCGTCGTCGGTGCCGTACCAGGGCTGCTCGGCCGCGAGCAGCGCCTCGCTGGCCTCGAGGTCGAGCAGCGTCTCGACGCTGACCTCCTCGCTCCAGCCCGGCACCCGGCTGCGGTGGCCGAGCACCTGCGCCACCGTGACGTCGTCCTTGCCGTGGACGCCGAACGCCGGCCAGTACGTCGCCGCCGGGGCGTCGAGGTCGAGCTCACCGCGCTCGACGAGCACCATCACCGCGAGCGCGGCCATCGCCTTGGTGACCGACCAGACCTGCACCACCGTGTCGCGGGTCCACGGCACCCCCGGCCGGGCCTCGCCGCCCCACAGGTCCGCCACCACCTCGCCGTCGTGCACCAGAGCCACCGAGGCACCGGTGTCGAGGCCCTCGGCGAGGTTCTGCTCCAGCAGGTCCCGTAGCGGCTGTGCGGCGTCGTGGCAGGTTCCGTCGACCATGCCGAGCACTCTAGAACGCGTTCCAGTTACAGCACCTTGGTGCCGTACATCTCCCCCAGCGGGTCGGCGAGCAGCTCGAGGCGGGCGCCGTCGGGGTCGCGGAAGTAGATCGACTTCTCGCTCTCCAGCACGTACTCGACACCGGCGGCGTCGAGCTTGCCGCGCAGGTGGTCCCACCTCTCCTGCGTGACCGAGATGGCGAGGTGGTGGAGGCCGCCGAGCACCTCGGCGTACGGGCCGACGTCGAGCCCGGGGAGGTCGAAGAAGGCGAGCAGGTTGCCCTCGCCGATGTCGAAGAAGAAGTGGTTGGAGCCGGGGTAGTCGCGGTTCTCGAAGATCTCGGTGAGCGGGAACTCCAGCAGGCCCTGGTAGAAGTCGATGGTCCGGCGGACGTCGGAGCAGATCAGCGCGAAGTGGTGCAGGCCGCGCGCGCTGCTCGGCGGCCGGTCGGCCTCGTCGGCCAGCAGCTCCTGCTTGATCCGCTCCCGCTCGGCGGCGATGGCCTCGAGATCGATCGATGTCACGGCGACCAGATTCCCGCCCCGGGTGCGAGGCGTCAACGCCGACGTCCCGCCGTCTTGCCTGCCATGCTCCGCCCATGGGTGACACCGACGACGTGCTGGCCCGGGTGGCCGTCTGGCAGGCCGCGATCGAGGCGCGGGACGCCGCCGCCGCCGACGAGGTCCTGCACCCGGACACCGCGGCGGTGCTGAGTCTCGCCACCCAGCACGCCACCGTGCTCGGTCACGACCGCAGCGGCCGGTTCGTGCTCAGCGACATCTGGCTCCGGCAGGACGGCGGACCGTGCACATCGTCGCCCACCGAGGTCTCAGTGTGAGGAATCTGACCGGAGATGACATGACGGTCTGCGGTGGAAATGTTCTGACCGTTGATGGCGATGGCGATGGTGTCGAGCGTGACGACGGTGGAGGCGCGCGAGAGTAGGTTCGACCGCGGCGGCAACAACACCCAGCTGGCGAGGTCGAACGGTGCCATGAGCCCCCTGCCCTACGAGGAGCTCGCCCATGCGAGCACCCCCCTCGGTGAGATCAGCCTGCGCAAGCGCTACGACCGACTCACCCAACGATGGGTTCACGAGGTACGCCTCGGCGACGAGTACCTCATGTCGAGCCAGTTCAACGCCTCCGAGATCGCCCTGGCCCGACTCGGACTGGCCGAAGCGCCGGACGAGGAGCTCCGAGTCATCGTGGCCGGCCTCGGGCTCGGGTTCACCGCCCACGAGGCGCTGCGGGACCCGCGGACCGTGCGGCTCAGCGTCATCGAGTTGATCGGCGCCGTCATCGATTGGCATCAACGCGAGCTCGTCCCTGACACCGCGGGTCTAGCGGCGGACCCTCGGTGCGAGTTCGTCGAGGCGGACTTCTTCGACGTCGTCCGGAGCGGCCGCTGCCCCGACGTGGACGTGCTGCTGGTCGACATCGACCACTCCCCCGACCACCTCCTCTCCTCGGGGCACAGCGACTTCTACGAGGAGCCGGGACTGCACGCCGCCGCGAACGCCCTCAGCCGCTACGGGGTCTTCGCCCTCTGGTCCGACGACGCTCCGGATGACCGCATGGTCGACCGCCTCCTGACGGCTTTCACCCGTGCGCGAGCCGAGATCGTCACCTTCGACAACCCCCTCACCGGCGGCGCCTCGTCGTGCACCGTCTACGTCGCCAGCCTGCCCCGCACGCGGCGATGACGCAGTCCGCCGCCCTCGCTGTGTCGATCGCCTGAACGGAATCCGTGGCACGTGAAGCACGCGGGCTACAGTCGCGAACGTGAACGTCACCGTCGTCGGCTCGGGCAACGGTGGCCTCGCGACCGCCTTCGACTTCGCCTTCCACGGCCACACGGTGCGAATCTTCGACAGTCCGCACTTCCCCGACCACGTGCAGGAGGTCGCGGCGGCAGGCGGGATCCACTCCACCGGTGCGATCGAAGGCTTCGCCGAGATCGCCTACTCCGGTGACGACGTCCAGACCGCTCTCGACGGCGCCGAGCTGGTCGTGCTCGTCGGTCCTGCGTACAGCACCGAGCACCAGACCGACGCGGTCGCGCCGCACCTCGTGGCCGGGCAAGCGGTGCTGATCTGCCCGGCCTCGTGTGCGGGTGCGATCACGTTCAAGCGCACCGCCCGCCTCGCGCTGGACGATGAGACGATCACGGTGGGCGAGACCAGCACGCTGCCCTACGCAGTTCGCATCGTCGCTCCGGGGACGGTCAACATCTTCCACAAGCTGAACGACGGGGTGTTCGTCGCCGGACTCCCCCGTTCGGGCACCGACCGGTTGCTGTCGATGATCCAGGACGTCTACCCCGGGGCGCGGGCCGCGGAGAGCGTCTTCCAGACGACTCTGCAGAACGGCAACCCGGTGATCCACCCCGCCGTGACCCTGCTCAACACCGGCCTCATCGAGCGCACCGGTGGCGGGTTCTTGTTCTACGAAGAGGGAGTCACCGAGGCCGTCGGCCGCGCGATCGAGGCGGTCGACCGCGAGCGGCTCGCCATCGCCGACGCCCTCGGGGTGCGGGTGCTGTCAGAGCCTGACCTCGGTGTCGCGCAGGGCTACATGCGTGAGGCCAACTACTCGACCGGTTATTCCACCGCGCCCGGGTTCCTCGGGATCGGCGCCCAGAACCAGCTCGACAACCGCTACCTGACCGAGGACGTCGGCTACTCCCTGGTCTTCTTGACCGACCTGGCCCGCCGAGTCGGCGTCGAGACTCCGATGATGGACGCCCTCATCACCATGGCGTCCGTCGTCCTGGCTCAGGACCTCCGCGCCCAGAGCAAACGCACCCTGGCGACCCTCGGCCTCGACGGTATGAGCGCCAGCGACCTCGCCGCACTCTGACCGGCGGAGGCAACATCCTGCTCGGCGATCCAGCCCTCGCTCCACGCAGCGTTCTTGGGCTGGCGAAGCGTTCGGCGCCAAGCGGGTCGCACCGTTTCGCGGACCCCGAGCAGGGCAAATGCTTGGTCGAACGAGGAGACGACCGCTCGGTCTGGGTGTTCGTTTCGGCCGATTTGACGACCTCCGTCAGCGGGCTGCAGCCATTTCCTGAACAACGAGGCCGTTGGGCAGCCTCGTGCGCGCCGGCCGTCCCTCATCTGGTCGGTCGAGCGCGCGCCGTGCTCGGCGGTGATCCGTGGGCGCGCTTGAAGGCGCGGCTGAACGCCTCCTCCGACTCGTAGCCGATCCGTCGCGCGATCGCGCCGATGCCGAGGTCGGTGGAGCGCAGCAGGTTCAGTGCGACGTGCATCCGCCAGCCCGTGAGGTAACGGATCGGTGGGATGTGCAGCACCTCCCGGAACCGCTCGTCGAGCAGCGACTCCGACACCCCCGCCTCGCGCGCCAGCCCGGCCACGGTCCACTTCGCGCCCGGCGCCGTGTGGATCGCGGCGAGTGCTGGAGACAGCACGGGGTCGCGCAGGGCCGCCAGCCAGGCGCTCTCGTAGGACGGCGTGTCGGCGATGTGGAGACGCAGGGCTTCACGCACGAGCAGCTCGGTCAGGTGGGGCGCCGGACCCTCCAGCCCGCCGGCCGTGGCGGGCACCGTCTGGTCGAGGGCGTAGTCCATGCTCGCCCGCATCCACGCGCTGGCCGACCCGGCCGGTGGCGACACCACGAACAGCGGCGGCAGCGCCGCGAGCACCGGGTCGAACAGCACGTCGTCGGACTGCAGGTACCCGCACACCACGTCGGTGCGGGAGCCTCCCCCGCCGTGTCGGACCACGGGCATCTCCGCCCAAGGCGGTGCGTCGACGATCGTGACCATCGGCACCGGCTCGGCCGGGTCCATCCCGCCCATCATGTGCTGGTCGCCGTAGGGCAGGACGAAGAGGTCGCCCGTGTCAGCCCAGTGCTTCTCGCCGCCACCGGTGCTCACCCAGCAGCGTCCCTGCGTCACCAGGTGGAAGAGCGCCACCCGACCGGAGCCCGGTCGCAGCAGCTCCGCAGTCTGCTCCCCGGTCGGCGACTCGTAGCACCAGCCCTCGGTGTACTCCCCGCGCAGGAACACCGCGCCCTCGAGCCGCACCCCACTCAGGATCCCGTCGAGCGTGGACGTCCGGTCAGGTGCGGCGGGTTCCCGGTCATTTACGGACGGCTCCGGCGTCACGAGACTCACTGTGTCACTGCAATCCCGCTCTGGAAATGAGGTCATCATGCCGCTCTTCATGGACGTCCACGAGAACCTGCCCGGCGCCACCGCGCTTGACGTCGCCGCTGCTCACCAGAAGGACGTCGCCATCCAGCACCAGTACGGCGTCACCTACCGCAGCTACTGGGTCGACGAGGCCGCCGGCAAGGTCTTCTGCCTGGTCGAGGCCCCCGATGCCGACGCCGCCACCCGGGTCCACCAGGAGGCGCACGGCCTGCTCGCCGACCGGATCCACGAGGTCACCGAGGGGCACTGATCGGGATCGCGGTCAGCGCGGGACCCGGCCGGTCGCGACCCAGGCGGTCGCGGTCAACGCGAACGGGCCCTCACCGAGATCCTCGGTGAGCGCCGCGCGGACGGCGGCCGCGTCGTCGGCCGACAGCTTCGCCACGTAGGCGCCGATCGGCCCGACCCCCACGGTGTAGCCCGACCACAGGTCGTCGACGCCGTCGTACCGACCGACGGCGTCGATCTCCGTGGAATCGACGTCGTCCAGACCGACGGCGGTGAGCAGGCGGGCCAGGTCGCCCTCGGTGGCCCCGACCAGGGCCCGGTCGTTCGGCGTCGCGTCGATCGCCCGCCCCGCCGCCGTCCAGAACACCCCGAGGGCCGGCATCCGCCGCACGTCCCAGAAGTTCAGGGCGACCACGCCGCCGGACCGCGTCACGCGCGCCATCTCGCCCACGCCGGCTTGGGGGTCCGCCATGAACCCGACCACGAGCGACGAGAGCGAGGCGTCGAACGCGTCGTCGTCGAACGGCAGCGACTCCGCCGTGCCGACGAGCACCGTGGCACCCGGCACCCGCTCCCGGCAGGCCGCGACGAACGGCTCGGAGGGGTCGATGCCGGACACCCGCTCGGCACCGACCCGGCCTGCGAGTTCGCGGGTGAGGCCGCCGGGCCCGCATCCGACGTCGAGCACGTGCTGTCCCGCCGTCACCCCGGCGACGTCGGCGAATGCTGGTGCCAGGGTGGGCAGGTAGCGCCCCATCAGACGGTCGTAGCCGTCGGCGGCGTGGAACATCGGGTTCGTCATCGTGCGGCCTCTCGTCGCTCTCGATGGTGCCGCACTTCACCGTCGGGTGGTCCCCCAGCGCGACGTCGATTCTCGCGGCAGGTCGCACCGGCTCGGGCGAGGCCCGTGCGTGCGCCAGTGGTCCTACGGATGGCCGGCGGCGCCGTAGCAGCGAGCGTGGGAGAGCCTGCTGCCTGATCTGCTCCTTGCCGATCAACCGAGGCCGCGCCGGGGGGACGTGGTCCCCGGCCCGGCCCGGCCGGCATGTCACCGTCAGCGGCGTGCAGTGATGATCCAGGCACCGGACCCGAGGAGGACGCCGTCCGCACCCGCGTGCGCGGCCATCGCCTGGTGAAGGTTCGCCTCGGCCTGCCGCTTGCCCGCGTCTTCGAGCCTCTCGAACAGCCAGCGCATCTGGCCGACCATGAACGCTGTCGCGATGTCCGCGTCCGATCCGAACCACAGCGGTTCGTCATGAGCGGCGAACCCGACGTCGGCCCAGCCGGCGCCGTCGAGCAGGTGACGCACCCGGTCGGGGTCACTGAGCGCGAACGGCCCCGGAGCATCGGCCGGTGGTGGCGCCATCGCCAGCACCCGCCCGATCGCGCCGAAGCACTCGCGGAGCCACTCGTTGTCCTCGATCCCGCGCCACACGAGCATGACCAGCCGACCGCCAGGCCGGGTCGCCCTGGCGAGGTTGGCGAACGCCATCGCCATGTCCGTGAAGAACATCGTCCCGGTCCGGCTGGCGATCACGTCGAAGGACTGGGCTCCGAACTCGTGGACCTGGGCATCGACCTGGACGAACGTCGCCGGCAGCCCGCGAGCCTGACGTCGAGCGACCTCGAGTTGGGCAGTCGACAGGTCGACACCCAGCGCGGTAGCGCCCGGCGCCCCGCGCACCACGTTGATCGCGAGCTCACCGGAACCACACCCCACGTCGAGGATCCGATCCCCCGACCGCGCCCCGATCGCCGCCAGGAGGGCCGGCTGGTACCGGGCAACCGATGCGTTGTAGGTCGACGAGTGCTCGGCCCAGTAGGCCCCGTGCTCACCGTCCCATTCACGGAGGATGCCCGCATTGCGCGGGTCGATCTCCAGCGCCATGTCGGGCATCATGACCTCCGCTAGATTAGTCCCAAGGAGAGTATTGCTAGTTTTAGTCCCGAAGGGAGGATCATGTCAACCCGGCTTCCCCGACTGACCACGACGACGTACGGCGTGCTCGGCCTCCTCGCGGTTCGCCCGCACTCGACCTACGAGCTCGCCAAGGCGATGGGCCGAAGCGTCGGCCGAGCGTGGCCGCGCGCGCAGAGCAAGCTGTTCGAGGAGCCCAAGAAGCTCGTCAGCCACGGCTACGCCAGCGCTCGCGAGGACTTCGTCGGCCGCCGCCCGCGGACCCTGTACACGATCACCCGTTCCGGCCGACGCGCGCTCGCCAGCTGGCTCGCCGAACCCGGAGACGGCCCGGTGCTCGAGTTCGAGGGCTTGGTCAAGCTGGTGTTCGCCGACCACGGCACCCGCGACGACGCGCTCGCCACCATCGCCCACGCCCGCCGGTGGGCGGTGGAGATGAATGCCGGAAGCCTCGAAGCCGGCGAGAGGTTCCTCGACGGCGACGGGCTGTACGAACAGCGCCGCGCCACCACGCTGCTGTTCGGCGCCTTCGTCACCGACTTCTACGCGTTCGTCGCCTCGTGGGCGGACTGGGCCGAAGCCGAGGTGGCCGACTGGCCCGAAGACATCGCCAGCCACAGGATTCCGCCCGAGCGGACGCGCGAAGTGCTGGAACGGGCGCGTTGGTCCGAGCGACCGCGCTGACGTTCATCCAGCGGCGGAACCGGGGTTCCCCTCGAAGGACGCCTTGAGCGCGTCGACGGTCGTCGTGCGTTCCTTGACCGCGAACCGCCGCAGGATCGGTGTGGCCAGGCGCCACACGCCGTACGGCACCAGCTTGGCTCGATGCCGGACCAGCGTCTGGCCGGCGCCGGAGGACTCCAGGTGGTAGCTCGGCCAGCCCTCGAACTTGAGCCTGCCCGACTTGGACGTCTCCCACCAGTGGAAGACGATCGTGTGCGGCGCCTCCATCTCGGTGATCTCTCCGGGCATCGGGCCCTGGCTCGTCTCGTCGATGAACGTGGTCCCGACGGCGGGCTCCCCGGGAGACGTCTGCCGGGTGTGCTTGAGCATGCTTCCCGTGTCGGCCATCCACGCGTTGTGTCCGTCGATGTCAGCCAGCCGCGCAAACACCTGCTCGATCGGCGCACCTATCGTGCGCTCGAGCTCGAACTCGATGGCCGTCATGCGACCAGCATCCTCATGCCGTGGACGCACGACAAGGCCACCTGCTGCGGCACCCGCAGACCGACCTCAGGCACCGACCAGGCCTGATGTGCGTCTCCGCAGGTCAGTCCTTTTTCTTGTAGCGGGGGAAGTGTCCTGGTGCAGGACATCGGCATGGGGTTTCTCGCGTCATAGGTTCGATGCCATGGACAACCACACACTTCCCACCCGCCTCCTTGGCCAGGGCCTCGAGGTCTCCGCGATCGGTCTCGGGTGCATGGGCATGAGCCATGGGTTCGGGCCGGCCAGCGACACCACCGAGATGACGAAGGTCCTCCGCTCGGCGGTCGACCTCGGCGTCACCCTCTTCGACACCGCCGAGGTCTACGGGCCGTTCACCAACGAGGAGCTCGTCGGGGCCGCGCTCGCGCCGGTGCGCGACGACGTCGTCATCGCCACCAAGTTCGGGTTCGCCTACGACGACGACGGCCGGCAGACCGGCGGCCTCGACAGCTCGCCCGCCCACATCCGCGCCGCGCTCGAGGGGTCGCTGCGCCGGCTCGGCACCGACCACGTCGACCTCTACTACCAGCACCGCGTCGACCCCGCCGTCCCGATCGAGGAGGTCGCCGGCACGGTCCAGGAGCTGATCCAGGCCGGGAAGGTGCGCCACTTCGGCCTCTCCGAGGCCGGCGCCGCGACGATCCGTCGCGCCCACGCGGTGCAGCCGGTGACGGCGCTGCAGAGCGAGTACTCGCTGTGGTGGCGTGACCTCGAGCCCGAGATCATCCCGGTGCTCGAGGAGCTCGGCATCGGCCTGGTGCCGTTCAGCCCGCTGGGCCGTGGCTTCCTCACCGGCGCCATCACCAGCGGCACGTCCTTCGACGAGACCGACATCCGCAGGTCGATCCCTCGCTTCAGCGCCGAGGCCATCGACGCCAACCAGACCGTCGTCGACCTGGTCACCCGCATCGCCCGCGACAAGGGCGCCACGCCCGGCCAGGTCGCACTGGCCTGGCTGCTCGCCCAGAAGCCCTGGATCGTCCCCATCCCCGGCACCCGACGGACAGCCCGGATCGAGGAGAACCTCGGCGGTGCCGCCCTCGACCTGACGACGGACGACCTCACCGCGATCGAGACGGCGCTCGCCGACCTCGAGGTGCAGGGTGACCGCTACCCCGAGGCGATGCAGCGGATGATCGACCGCTGACGCAGCACGTCGAGAAGTCGCTCTTGTGCCGAGCCCGGCACCGCAGGAGGCTGACCGGATGGTGCAGCACGACCCGGACGTCGATGCGTGGTTCGAGCGCTACGACAACCCACAGAAGGAGCTGGTGCTCGCCGTCCGCGAGGTCGTGCTGGCGGCGGACTCTCGTGTGAGTGAGTGCCTCAAGTGGCAGGCGCCCACCTTCACCTACCAGGGCAACATCGCGTCGTTCTTCCCCCGGGCCAAGAAGCACGTCTCACTGATGTTCCACACCGGGGCCTCGTTGCCCGATCCATCGGGGATCCTCGACGGTGACGGCGCCACCTCACGATCACTCAAGGTGCTCGACCACGACGATCTCGTCGAGAAGACCCCTGCGATCCACGGGCTGGTCCGCGCCTGGATCGAGCAGCGACCCGCCTGAGGCGCTGGGAGGTCGCTCAGGTCACTTCTTCCTGGACTTGGGGGGCAGGGTGGCGACGTACGTCGCGGACCGCTCGACCCATGCCTGGGCCTCGAGCTCGTCGGGGATGGTGAGGTAGCCGCCCATCGGGCGATCCTCGGGGCCGAACGCACCTCCACCGAGGGATCGGAGCTCCTCGGCGTCCCCCTCGTCGAGCTTGACGCCGATCGAACTGCCGAAGAGTCCGGCGAACATGTTGCCGTTCGCGAACGCGCCGAGCTGGCCGAACATCGGCTTCACCTCCACACCGGGGATGTGTGCGACGGTGTCAATCAGTTCCCGGAACCGGTTCTTGTCCGCGTCGCTGGCCTTGGGCATCTTCACGGCAGCGATCACATGCCGGGAATCGGCTGGGCCTCGTGCACCTCGATGGTGCAGCCTCCCGGCATGTTCAGATGCGGGTGGCCCTCAGCGAGGGCGAGCGCGGCGTCCATGTCCGCTGCCTCGATGAGGGTGTAACCGACGACCTCTCGGGTGCTGGGCGTGTTGCCGGCGGGGGTGACCTGGACGCCACCGGCGAGCGGGGTGCCGAAGTCCACCATGCCCTCGCCGACGCGGCCGGCCCAGGCCATCCACTGGCCCATGACGGCTTCCATCTCGACCGGGTCGGCCGGCTCGACGTCGGCGGGCTGGGTCGGTGCGTGGTACGTGAACAGGTACTTGGTCATCGGGCTCTCTTTCTTTCTTTCTCGGGTTTGTGGTTGCGGGTGTCGTCAGTCGGTGATGCGCGCTCGGCCGGCGTAGGCCGCGAAGGCGTCGATGGGACTGGCGTCCGGGGCGGGGGTGACCTCGTCGCCGAAGGAGCTTCCGCGTCCGCCCTTGATCAGGCCGGCGCCGATGTCGCGGACATACGCGACAACCTCGTCGGAGACGTGCAACTGCTGGCCGGTGGCCTGGGCGAGGTCCCAGCCATGGAGCAGCAGCTCGACCGGCAGGATGCTGGCCAGGAAGGACGCCGGCGCCTCGCCGTCACCGAACGGCAGCATGCCGTCGAGGTCCACGTGGCGCCAAGCCTCGATCATCTGGCCGGCGAGCACCGAGACCTTGCCCTCGGCGCTGCCCTGTTCGGGGATCGTGAGGGATGCGCCGGCCATGCCGGCAAGCTGGACGAGGGAGCCGAGCAGGTGCTCGACCAGCTCGTGGGCGGTGAAGTCCGCGCACGGCGTCTGCCTGCCGCGGTCGGCCTCGGTCAGGCCGCGAAGGACGGGCTGGATCACGGCCAGGACCGCCTCGGCCGCGACCAGCGGGGTGAGGTTCTCGGGCGCCCAGGCCCACTCGTCGGGACCGGCCTCGCCCGTGGCAGCGAGCTTCTCCAGTCGACCGAAGAAGTGGTTCCAGCCCTCGGCATGCATGGCCGCCTGGGCCTCGGTGAGGCCTTCGTGGATCAGAGTCACGAGCGTGCCTCCGTCCGCGGGTTCGACGGTGATCGTCACGGTCGAGGCGTCCTTCGGCAGATCCGGGTTCTCGTCCCAGCCCCACCCGAACACGAGGCGACGGCCGGGCTCGACCTCGCGATAGGTGCCCTCAGCCACGTGGCCCGGGGTGACGGTCCAGCGGTAGGAGCCACCGGCGCGCAGGTCGACGGTCGCGGTGATCGTCTGCCAACGGCGAAGCCGCTCGGGCTCGGTGATCAGGGCGAACGCCTCCTCCGTCGAGACGGGCAGCAGGGCGGTCTTGATGAAGCTCACGGGTTCTCCTTCAATCGGTGTGCGTCGGCGACGAGCAGGTCGAGCTCCGTCGTCCAGAACCTGTCGATCTCGGCCTGCAGACGCTGCAGCCCCGACGGCCGGACCCGGTAGATCCGGGAGCGACCGACCTTGTCCGCGTCCACCAGGCCGGCCTCGGCCAGCACGAGCAGGTGCTGGCTGATCGCCGACCGGGTCACCGGGAACTCCTCGGCCAGCTCCCCCACACTCCGCGGCCCGGTGGCCAGGAGCTGCAGGAGGCGTCGGCGGTTGGGCTCCGCAGCGGCTGAGAGCGGGTCAGTCACAACACGAAATACGTTAGTCTTCACTAACGCATTTGTCAACGGGCCGACGTCGTGCGGACCCGCCTCGATCGAACGCGAGGTCAGGTGAGGTGCTCGGCCAGCTCGGTGAGGGACCGTGGGCTCAGGTCCGGGGACCTGAAGTACGCGGGGTAGACGCCGGCGTCCCGGTTGATCCAGGCGGTGGCGAGACCCGCCCGCGCGGCGCCGTCGATGTCCCAGGGGTGGACGGCGACGAGCATGGTGTCCGCCGGGTCGACCTCATACCGCTCGAGCGCGTAGGCGTACGCGCCTGCGCCGGGCTTCCAGATGCCCGCCTGTTCGACGGACAGGAGGGCATCGAAGAAGTGGCGGATCCCGGCGCGGTCGAACAACGCCTCGGCGACGGAGGCGGATCCATTGCTCAGCGTCACCAGCCGGATACCCAGACCCGCCAGGATCTCGATCCCGCCTGGGACATCCGGATGCACGGGGAGAGCGGCGAACCCGGCCATGATGTGCGCGACCGCGTCCTCGGTCTCGCGGTTCAGCGGGAGTCCGTGGAGGTTGACGCGCAGTGCTTCCGCAGCGACGCGGGCAAAGGGTTCGCTGACATCGACAGCGGTCAAGGCGAAGCCGTCGCGCAGGAGTCCCGCGAACCAGGCTTTCGCCAGGTGCGCGGGCGCGCCGACGTCCTCGAACCTCTGGCCCATCGACGACATGTCCGAGAGCGTCTCGTTGACGTCGAAGACCAGGAGGGCCGGCCGCCGGAGCCCGTCCGGACTCACCGGGTGCTCCACACGTCGAAGAGAATCGTCGGCACGGCGGTTCGTCATGCATTTCACCGTAGACCTGGACTCATCGCCCGCTCGCGCGGCTGAGTCCGCCACGCGTTCGCAGCCGGCCAGCAGGGGTCCCGAGCGCAGCGCCGGCTCTGGTTGCCCTACTGGTGCGCGATCAGCGTCGCCGGACTCATGGGCGCGGACCGTCTCGGTCGGTGCCTGCTCGCGGCGAGGGGGTGGAGCGCCCGGGGCGTTGCAGCAGCACGGCGGTGAACTGCTGGCTGGTTCCCCAGGGTGTGTGGTGGTCCTCGCCGGCGGTGGAGACCAGGCGGTAGCCGGGGAACTCGGCGGCGAGGTCCGCGTGGGTGTAGCGGACGATGGGCAGCCCGCTGCAGGTGGTGGGCCCGTCCGGGCCGAAGGTGGCCACGATCGCCCAGCCGCCCGGGCGCAGGGAGCGCTCCAGCGAGGCCAGGTAGTCCGCACGTTCGTCGGACTCGGTCAAGAAGTGGTAGACGGCTCGGTCGTGCCACAGGGCGTAGCTGCGATCGGGCCGCAGGTCGAGCACGTCGGCGACCTCGAGACGCACGTGGGCTCCGGCGGGGCCGATCCGGTCGCGCACCGTCTGCAGGGCGGTGGCCGACAGGTCGATCGCGGTGAGGTCCCGGTAGCCGCGATCGATCAGGTGGTCCACCAGGGTCGACCAGCCGGCACCAACGTCAATGACGGGCTCGCCGGGGCCGACCGCGGCCTGGTCGACCAGGCCGAGGGACAGCTCCGGCACCGACTGCCACCAGGAGACGCCGTCGACGTCCTTGCCGTGGTGGACGTTCTCCCAGTACGACGCCCGCGCGTCGTGATCGCTGGGGCGCGCGGCGCCGCCGGCGGCGGCTCGGTCGGACACGCTTTCGACGGTAGCCCATGAGTCTCGCCGGATCGGAGGGGTAGCCGGGAGCGGCCTGTGCCACCGCTTCGAAACAGCATTGGCACCGGAATGGCACCACAGCGCGGGCGTAGGTTGGTCCGATGGGGGACTCACCAGTCGAAGTGCCTGGTCGGCTCGGCAGGGTCGACGGTCTGGTCGATGGCGGCGAGTTGGCCTGCGGCAGCGGACTGCTGCTGCTGATCACCCGGTCGATGCGCCGGCTCGAGGAGGGCCAGGTCCTCGCGGTGCGCAGTGCCGAGGTCAGTGTGGTCACGGACCTGCCGATCTGGGCCGACCTAGTCGGCCACGAGGTCACGGGCGACGTGGCCGAGACGGGAGCGGGTCCGTGGTGGTTCGCGGTCCGCAAGGCCACCGCCGCGAGGGAGCGCACACCGGTGACGGGGTCGGTGTTCAGCCAGGGTGGACGGACCCCGGTTGGACAGCGGCTGTGGGTCTACACCAACTTCGACTGCAATCTCGCGTGCAGCTACTGCTGCGCGGAGTCCTCGCCGAGAGCCCAGGCGCGTCGGATCAGCCCGGACCTGGCTCGCGAAGCGTTCACGGAGTTCGCCGAGCTCGGCGGGCGCGAGCTGTTCCTGACGGGCGGCGAGCCGTTCATGCATCCGGACCTGGGCGAGCTGGTGGCTGCCGGGGCGGGCCTGAGCCGCACGATCCTCACAAACGCGATGATCCTCGGGCGGGGGCAACGCCGCGAGACTCTCGAGGCCCTCGACCGCGACGTGGTGTTGCAGGTCAGCCTGGACTCCGCGACGCCGGAGGTGCACGACCGACATCGAGGCTCGGGATCGTGGGCCAGGGCGGTCGACGGGATCGAGCTGGTGCGGTCATTGGGGTTTCGGGTTCGCGTGGCGGCCACCCTCTTCGACGAGGACCCCGCCGGCGTCGAGGCCTTGCACCGGCGCCTCGACGAGGCGGGTATCGACCGTGCGGACCGGGTCATCCGCCCGGTGGCCCAGGAGGGCTTCGCCGAGTCGGGGACGCACGTCTCGATCGACACCTTGGAGCCCGAGCCCACCATCACAGCGGACGGCGCGTGGTGGCACCCGGTGGCGGTCACCGATCCGCACCTGCGGATCGCGGACTCCCCGACGCCACTCGCTGAGGTCTTCGGCGTGGTGCGCGACACCCTGGCGGTCCAGGACGCCGCGGCCCGTACCGGGCGAGAGGTCTTCCGCTGTGCCTGAGCCGGGCCCGACTGCTGCCTCCACGCGACGACGCCGGTCGCCGCCCGTGCTGGGCTGGCTGATGGCTCCTGCGGTTGAGGAGACCCCGAAGGCCCAGGCGGTGGTGCTCGCCGCGTTCCGGATCCTGCTGGGTCTCATGTGGCTCTACAACCTCTCCTGGAAACGGCCTCCGGACTTCGGTCGGGATGCCGGCAACGGCCTGTACAAGTTCTCCTCCTACGCCGTCAGCGACCCCGTGCTGCCGCCGTTCTCCTGGGTGGTCGAGCACGTCGTGCTGCCCCACATCTCGATCGTCGGGTGGCTGGTCCTCGCCGCCGAGACCGCACTGGCCGTGCTGTTGCTCAGTGGCGCCTTCGTCCGGGCGGCCGCACTGCTCGGGCTCACGCAGTCGCTGGCGATCGGGCTCTCGGTCGCCTACGCACCGCATGAATGGCCCTGGTCCTACTGGCTGATGATCGGCGGGCACGCCGTGCTGATCTTCGCCTCGGCCGGGCGGGCCCTCGGGGTCGACGGAGTCCGCGCCGGGACCGCCTCGCCCCGGACGCTGGGCAGTGCCTGGGCCGTCGTCGCCGGCCTGACCGGACTGCTGGCCGTGCTCGGCTCGCTCGACGACGCCACCGCCGCCCGGGGCACCCGGCTGGGGTCGACCGACCTGTCGGTGAGCCTGGGCGAATACAACCTGGTGGGTGGGCTGGTGCTGCTGGCCGTCGCCGTGCTCCTTGTGGTTGCGGCCCACGGGGGTCCACCGCTCCTGGGACTCCTCTGCGCCGGTGTGGCGGCTCTGGCCGTGCTCTCCCTTTACGCCCAGATCGGGTTCAGCGACCCGCTACTCGGCGGCACCGCGACATCGGCCGCCCTGTTCCTCACCGTGGCGGTCATAGCCCTCTCCTGCCGTCGACGCCCGACACTCAGCCGGCCGTGACCGCCGCCACGCGTCATGCCGTGCCGTGCCGTGCCGTGGTGCTTGGCTCGGTCGGGGAGAACCTCGCGGTATCCGGCGAGCCGTGGCGATCTGCGCGACCCGAGCCCATGAGGCCCGCCGTGCGCCACGCTACGCGCCCGCGTCAGGTCAGTAGGTCAGCTGGACCGGTGTGCAACGGCAGGCCGGCGGCCCGCCAGGCCGCCGTTCCACCGATGAGGTCGGTGGCACGGTGAAGACCTACCGCCCGCAACGAAGCCGCGGCCAGGCTGGAGCTGAACCCCTGGCGGCACACCACGATGACCAGCAGGTCGTACGACACCGCTTCGGGGATCCGTGAGGGACTCGCCGGGTCCAGGCGCCACTCCAGCACGGTCCTGTCGATGACCACGGCGCCGGGCAGCTCACCCTCGTCCCGCCGTTGGGCCTCGGTCCTGGTGTCCACGACAAGCGCCCCGTCCGCAGCCGCGGCGACACACTCCTCAGGCGTGACGCGCCGAACACCTCGCCGCGCCTGCGCCAGCACCTCGTCGACACCCATCCAGACAGCGTGACCCACACGACCCGCCAGGTCGACCAGTCACTGCCGCTCATGACTGCCTCGGCTCCGTCGAACAGCGTCGCCAGCGATCGCTTCCACTCCGGCGGATCACGCAAGAGCGTGAGCCAGGTGAGCTCGCGGTTGATCTCGACGTACTGATGGATGAGGAAGTTCCGGTTGGCCACCGCGAGCGCCCAGTCGACACCATCCGGTGCAAGCACGTCGAGTTTCGAGAGCCGGTTGGCCGCCTCCCCCAACTTCATCATCAGCGAGTCGCCGGCCTCCTGCAGCAGGTCGTCGGCCAGGGGTCCTTGCCTCGCTCGACGATCTCGTCGACGCGGTCGAGCCAGCCCTGGATGTGGAGAAGCTCCTTGGAGGCCTTGCGCTCTATCAGAGCAGCACGGCCTCACGTCGGATGTCGTCATCGATCTTCGGCTTCAGCCCGCCGTAGTCGATCAGGTCGACCTCACGTCCAAGGACCTCCTCCAGCAGCTGCTCGAACCGAAGAAACTCGAACGAAGATGTGCCTGGCGGTGACTCGACGATCAGATCGATGTCGGAGTCCGGACTCGCCGTCCCCCGCCCGACGGAACCAAGGACAGCCAGCCGCTTGAATCCGAGGTCGGCGGCCAGCGCCTTGAGGACGGGCCCTGCCGCAGCTAGGAGGACCTGAGGGTGCACGGCGTCCAACTGATTCACGGACTTGAGTTGCTGGCTGACCGCCGGCTGGCTGACTCCGAGCGCATCGGCGATCTGACGCTGCGACATGCCGGTCGCGACCATCGCTCGAAGCGAGAGGGAGCGTCGGAGTCGGGCGACCTCCTCCTCGCGACGCGCATCGCGGTACTCAGCCAGCAGAGTCACAAGGACACCGGATCATCACGTCTCAAGACGGCACTTCGCGGCGGGAGCGCCGTCCCGTTCGAGCACCTGCCACCATCTTCACGTCGCCGCCAGTCGCCGCTGCGTGGCGTCCAGCTGCCACCTGGTCCAATGCTCGAGGCTGGCCACCTCGTCGTCGGTGAGCCGGTCGCAGGCGAAGCCCCAGTGCACAGCGACGTGGTCGCCCGGCGCCACAGCATCGAGGAACGATCCGCCGTCGATCCGGTGATCGATCCGCTCCTCCCGGTCCGCCCCCAGCGCTAGCACCTGCCCGTCGTATTGCAGATGCGGCATCCGCACGAGCAGTTGGTCCGATTCCACTTCGACGACGCTTGCCCATCCGATGCGGCAGGAGTCCAGCACGTGCAGCGGCTCGGGCAGGGCTGTGCCGAGCAGGCGAGACCAGGGGTAGACACCGAGGACGTGGAATCCGTGCGTAGGCGCGGCTTCGGCGAGCAGGTCGTCGCTGAGGTGGCCCCAGTATTGTCCGGCTTGCGGCCTGATCCGCTCGAGCAGAGCCGCGCCGAATCGGACGTTGCCCACCTCCTCGGTGAGCTCGTTGCCGGTCCAGTATGCCCGTACGACCCGTTCGTCGAGTGGGTCCTCGATCCCGGCGAGCTCGGCTAGCACCTGCTGATAGGGCCACGCGCCTGAGAACCCTCGGGCCAGCGCTGGTACGTCGACGTCGGCGACCCCACCGCACGCGATCGTTCGCAGCGCCGCTGAAGCGGCCGGCCCGCAGTAGCCCAGTGCGTTGGGGGCGTGGGCGTACTTCGCGAACAACCGGTGACCCGGAGGAGTGTTCATGCCCCTGTGGTCTGGCCCACCATCTCGGCGGCCTCACGGTGCATCCGGCCGAAGTTGTAGTAGGCGGCACACGCCCCTTCGGGAGAGACCATGCAGGTGCCGATCGGGGTCTCGGGGGTGCAGGCGGTGCCGAAGACCTTGCACTCCCAGGGCTTGATGACGCCCTTGAGCACCTCACCGCACTGGCAGGCCTTCGGGTCCGCGACGCGGATGCCCGGCATCGAGAACCGTTCCTCGGCGTCGTACTCCGCATAGTCGGCGTTGACCTTCAGGGCGCTCTGGGAGATGAAACCCAGCCCGCGCCACTCGAAGTGTGGCCGGAGTTCCATGGTTTCGCCGAGCAGCTTGAGGGCCGCGACGTTGCCCTCCTCTCGGACCACGCGGCCGTACTGGTTCTCGACCTCGCACCGACCGTCCCTGATCTGCTGCAGCAACATGTGCACCGTGGCCAGGATGTCGAGCGGCTCGAACCCAGCCACCACCATCGGTTTGCCGTAGACCTCGGGCACGAACCGGTAGGGGCGGGTGCCGACCACCGTGGAGACGTGACCCGGGCCGAGAAAGCCGTTGAGCCGGAGGTCGGGCGACTCCAGGATGGCCTTGATCGGCGGGACGATCGTGACGTGGTTGCAGAACACCGAGAAGTTCTCGACGCCCAGCTGCTTGGCCCGCACCAGGGTCACTGCCGTGGACGGTGCGGTCGTCTCGAACCCGACCGCGAAGAACACGACATGCTTCTCGGGGTTGTCGACCGCGATCTTGAGCGCGTCGAGGGGCGAGTAGACGAAACGTACGTCGGCGCCGCGAGCCTTCGCGTCGAGCAGGCTGCCCTTCGAGCCGGGCACCCGCATCATGTCGCCGAAGGTGGTGAAGATGACTCCGGGCTGTTCGGCGAGCCACATGGCGTCGTCGACGCGGCCCATCGGGATCACGCAGACCGGGCAGCCGGGGCCGTGCACCAGCTCTATCCCCGACGGCAGGATGTGCTCCAGCCCGTGCCGATAGATCGTGTGGGTGTGCCCGCCGCAGACCTCCATGAACTTGAACTCGTCATCGCCGGTGAGCTTGGTGATCGACTTGACCAGGGCGCGGGCGGCCGCCGGGTCGCGAAACTCGTCAACGAACTTCATCGTGGTACCTCGTCGTCGGTGTCGGCATGGTGGTCAGGCGATCTGTGAGGAGTTGAAGGCGTCTATCTCGTTGACGTAGTCCTCACCCATCTTCTGGACCTGGTCGAGTGTCAGCTGGGCCTCGAGCTCGTCGATCTTGGCCATCGCGAAGCCGACGTGCACGAGCACCCAGTCACCGACCAGGAGCCCTTGCTCGGCCAGCAGCCGCACGCTGATCACGCGTTGCACGCCGTTGACGGCGACCTTGGCGAGGTGCTGTTCGGGGTCGGTGATCTCGACGACCTGACCCGGTATTCCTAGGCACATGGCGCAGCCTTCCTGTTCAGCAGATCCTGGGCAGCGGGTCGCCCACGAGCATGTCGACGATCCGGCTGCCGCCGAACGGCGTACGCAGCGCGACCATTCCGGCGGGCGTCTCGACCACCTGACCGATCGTGACGGCCCGGCCGCCGAGCGGGTGTGAGCGCAGCGCCGCCACCGCCGCGTCGGCCTCGTCGGCAGGGACCACGGCGACGAACTTCCCTTCGTTCGCGACGTAGATCGGATCGATGCCGAGCATGTCGCAGGCCCCGAGCACCTGCGGCTGCACGGGTAGCGCCTCTTCGTCGAGGATGACCCCGATCCCGGCGGTCTGGGCGAGCTCGTTGCAGACGGTGCCGAGGCCGCCGCGGGTCGCGTCGCGCATCCACCGGGTGCCGGGCGCCGCTGCCAGCAGGGCTTCGACCATCTCGGAGATCGGTGCGGTGTCGGAGCGGATGTCGTCGGCCTCGATGGCCAGATCTCCGCGGGCGAGCATCACCGCCATCCCGTGATCGCCCAGGGTCCCCGAGAGGACAAGCCGGTCACCGGGTCTGACCAGGTGGGCTCCCAGCTCACGACCGGACGGGATCACGCCTACTCCAGATGTGGAGATGTACAGCCCATCGGCAGCCCCTTGGGAGACCACCTTGGTGTCCCCGGTGACGATCTGGACTCCGGCGGCGTCGGCGGCCGCCTTCATGTCGGCGACGATCGAGCGCAGCCGGGAGATCTCAAAGCCTTCCTCGATCACGAACGCGGCCGAGAGCCACTGCGGCACGGCGCCGCTGACCGCGAGGTCGTTGACGGTGCCGTGCACCGCCAGGTGGCCGATGGTCCCGCCCGGGAACTCGATCGGTTGCACCACGAAGGAGTCGGTGGAGAAGGCGAGCCGCTCCTGCGAGGGCAGGGTGAGCACGGCTCCGTCGCCGAGCTGTTCGAGTTCGGGGTTGCGGAAGGCCTCGACGAAGACGTTGTCGGTCAGAGCTGCCGATGACTTGCCGCCGGCACCGTGGGCGAGCGTGATCACCTCGTCGATCAGCCGGGGGCGGCGCTTGCGGAACTCCTCGATCTTGAGCAGCATCCGGTTCTCGCGGTCCACGTGGGGTGTGGTCTCGGTCGTCATGAGATTCCTCCCGGGTTGGTCCGTCCCGCGGCCATCAGGTCCGCGACGCGTCGTTGGGTCTGCTCCTGGACGATCGACCACAGCCGATAGCCAACCCTCGCGTGGCTCTCCTGGATCCGGTGGATGCTGTCGGAGTGGATGGTGAAGCAGTAGTCGACGTCCGTGCTGGTTGACATCGAGCCACCCGAGTGGCCGGCGAACCCGATCGTGAGGAGGCCGCGCCTCTTGGCCTCCGTGAGCGCCATGATCAGGTCGTCGGAGTTGCCTGACGTGGACAGGGCGATCGCGATGTCGACCGGCTTCGAGTGAGCGATCACCTGACGGGAGAAGATCAGCTCGAACCCGACGTCGTTGCCGAGTGCGGTCACCACCGCCTGGTCCGAGGCCAAGGACCAGGCCGGCACGGCGCGACCGCGGGCGGGTCGGCAGAACAGGGAGGCCAGGGTGGCGGCGTCGGTGGAACTCCCGCCGTTGCCGAAGGTGTAGAGCCGGCCGCCTCGCGCGAACCGGTCGGCCATCGCGGCGCCGGCCTGCTGCAGCATCGGCTCGTACTCGTCCAGGGAGTCCTGCTGCAGGCGCGCACTCACCTCCGCCTTGCCTCGCGCCGACGCGGCGAGATCGACGAGCAGGCTCCCTGGATCGTCCTCGGACCCTTCGATGAACGGGTAGAGGAAGTCGGTGTTCTCGTTCAGCTCGCTCATCGCGAAGCCTCAGGGTCGTCGACCCGGGTGAGGGCCGCCCCCGCGTGCACCAGCACCAGGTCGCCCGGCGCGACGTCACCGACCAGCGTGACGTCCACCGCCTCCTCGCCCGTCGCGGTGCGGACCAACGCCGGGGACCACTGGGCCTCGGGCGAGAGCACCACCTCGCCGAGACGGCCCTCGTCGCTGCAGGTGACACACACCTCGTCGGTGCAGTCGTCGGCCGCCTCGGTGAGCAGCCCGGGATGCTCGAAGCAAACATGGGTCAGCTCCCAGAGCAGGTGGTACATCAGCACGAAGCGGCCGGTGGCGGGGACCATCGGGTCGTCGGACTCCACCCACAGCACGTGATCGGCGCTGCCGAGGTCGGGCCGAGGCCCGAAGCCGATCCAGATCGTGTGCGCTCCCCAGGCCGGCGCACGTCGCATCGTGTCGCGGACCTGCGCGTCGTCGGCGGACGCGACCGCGATGATCACGTCGCCCGGTCTGGTCGCCACCCGGGCCTGGGCAACCGGGTCCGGGTCGACCAACGCGACCGAGGGCAGCGCCCGTTTCCCAACGATCACCGGATGCACGAACTCGACCGCGACGTGGTGGGCGTGCGGCTCCCACTGGGGCGAGATCACCCACAGCGTCGCTCCGGCATGGAACTTGCGGGCCAGCGACAGTGATGCGGAGGCGAGATCGTCACTGAGGTCCTCACCGATCAAGCTGGCCTGTTCTCGAGTGGTGGTCACGTCTCTCCTCGTTTCGTTGTCTCGAGACCGCTGGCGACCTTGGCCCGGCCCACGACCGCCTGCCCGAGCGAGAGGCCTCCGTCGTTGGGGGGCACTCGTCGATGGGTCAGGACCCTCAGGCCGGCGATGCGTAGGTCGGCGGTCAGCTGGTCGAGGAGCAGCCGGTTCTGGAAGACACCACCGGTGAGGCCGACCGTGTCCACGCCGTGCTCGCTCGCCGTGCGAACGACGAGCCGGGTGGTGGCCGAGGCGAGCGCTCGGTGGAACCCGAGCGCGAGCGCGGCCGTCGGCCGTCCTGCGCGGACGCCGCCGACCAGGGCTTGCACGAGCCCGCCCAGTCGGAGCTCACCGTCCTCGACGTCCATGGTCAGCGCCTCGGCGTCTCGACTCGTGCGAGCCAGGGCCTCCAGCTCGATCGCTGCCTGGGCCTCGTAGGTGATGGTGTGGCGCACCCCGAGCAGGGAGGCGATCCCGTCGAAGAGCCGGCCCATGCTGGTCGTCCGGACGCAACCGACCCCACCGGCGAGCTGGGACCGGACCACGGACTGCTCCTCCTGCGGGCAGGCGGTGGCCAGGTCGAGGCCGTCGGCGTCGGGGATGCCCGCGGCATCAAGCAGCGCGATCGCGACCCGGAACGGGTTGCGCACCGCGCGGTCGCCGCCCGCGAGGGTGAATGGCTCGAGGTGACCGACCCGGGTCGCCACCCCGAGGTCGGAGCCCATCAGCAGGAGTTCGCCGCCCCACACGGAGCGGTCGCAGCCGTAGCCGGTTCCGTCGTACGCGACGCCGATCATGGGCGTGCCCAGCAGGCCGTGCTCGGCCAGGAGCGACGCCACGTGCGCGTGGTGGTGCTGCACGGTGACCAGCGGTACGCCGTGCTGGCTGCTGTAACGCTCCGCCCACTCGTGCGTGGCGTAGCCGGGATGGTCGTCGGCCACCAGGAGCTCGGGCTCGGCCGCATGCAGTGTGGTCAGCTGCTCGACCGCCACACCGAAGGCCCCCAGGCTCTCCAGGCTGCCCATGTCGCCGAGGTGTCCGGAGCAGAAGGCCATGTCCTCCCGCGCCAGACAGAACGTGTTCTTCAGCTCGCCGCCCACGGCGAGGGTCACCGGCCCACTACTGCGGAGCCGAACGGGAAGTGGTGCGTAGCCGCGGGATCTGCGCACCGGCAGCTCGCCACCGGCCCAGTGCGCCACCACGGAGTCGTCGCAGGGCACGGCGATGCTGCGGTCGTGCATCAGAAACGCGTCGGCGATGCCCTGCAGGCGGGTGCGGGCGTCGTCGTTGCGGTAGCACAAGGGTTCGTCCGCGAGGTTGCCCGAGGTCATCACCAGCACCGCCGGGGCCTCGGTGCCCTCGACCGGGTCCAGGAGGAGGTGGTGCAGCGGCGTGTAGGGCAGCATCACCCCGAACTCGTCGAGGTCGGGCGCGACCGCGTCGGCGAGAGTCGTCGACGGAGTCTTGCGGAGCAGCGCGATCGGCCGGGCCGGCTGGGCCAGGGCAGCCTCCTCGGCCGGCGAGACGACCGCGAAGGTGCGCACGGTGGCAAGGTCGCGAGCCATGACCGCGAACGGCTTGCCCGGTCGGCGCTTGCGCTCGCGAAGCATCTCGACGGCCCCCGCGTTGGTGGCGTCGCAGGCGAGGTGGAAACCGCCGATCCCCTTGACCGCCAGGATCGCGCCCTCCCGGAGGAGTCGCTGCGCCTGCGCGAGCACCTCGTCGTCGGTGCCGGGTTGCGGCCCGTCACCTCCTTCGAGCCACAGGCGGGGGCCGCAGTCGTGGCAGGCGATCGGCTGCGCGTGATAGCGACGGTCGGCCGGGTCGGCGTACTCCTGCCGGCACTGCGCGCACATCTCGAAGCCCGCCATGGTCGTGGCTGGTCGGTCGTAGGGAAGATCGCGGATGATCGTGAACCTGGGGCCGCAGTTGGTGCACGTGATGAACGGGTGCCGAAACCTCCGGTCGCCGGGGTCGGTCATCTCGTCGAGACAGTCGCCGCAGGTGCCGGCGTCGGGCGAGACCAGGGTGCGCGTCCCCTCCTCGGCTCGGCTGGCCACGATCGTGAACGACGTGTCCCCGCCCAGCGCCAGACCCTCGTGGTGCACGTCCTCGACCACGGCCATCGGCGGCGCGTCGGCGCTGATCCTCCGGACCAGCTCGTCGAGGGCGGACGGGGAGCCCTCGGCCTCGATGAAGACGCTGACCAGGTCGTTCCCGCAGTGCCCCGTCAGCCCCAGCTCCGCCGCGACCCGCGCCACGAACGGGCGGAAGCCGACGCCTTGCACCACCCCACGCACCACGATCCGACGCCGTTGGACCGGGGCGGTGGCGAGCGTGGCCGTGTCAGGCACGGGTGGTCTCCGAGAGATCGTCGGGTTCCCTCGCCTGGCCCATCATCTCGAGCCCGGTCATCGCCTTCTCCGCGCCAGCCGCGTCGATGCGTTCCAGCGCGAAGCCCATGTGGATCAGCACCCATTCGCCGGGCTCGACCGCGATGTCCTCGAGCATGCCGAGGTTGATCGGGCGTTGGGCGCCGAGCACGTCGACCAGCGCGAGCATGCCCTCGTTGCCGTCGAGCACCCGCACGACCTGTCCTGGGATCCCGAGGCACATGTCAGCCACCTCCGTCCGGGATCAAGGCAGGGATCTGCTGGCTGAGCACTGTCTGGATCGTCGCGATCGCCTCCGGAATGGCTGCCTCCACCGGCTCGGACAGGCCGATCCGCTCATCGACGTCGTGGGTCCGGCAGCCGACGACGTACGTCGGGGGCAGCTCGCCGCCGAGGTCGGAGAGGCTCGCGAGCACCCCGACCGGGGCCATGCCGTGAGGATCGAAGTCGCTCGCGCCGAGGTCGTCTTTGCCGACCTTGAAGACGGAGATCTCGCCGGGCGGCCCTTCGCCGGGCAGCGCGTCCACGATCACCAGCGCGTCGTACCCGTCCAGCAGGTCGTAGGCCAGGTGCATCCCACGGATGCCGTAGTCGACGACCCGCACGTCGGGTGGCAGGTCGTCGGCAGCCGCGATCCTGCGGACGACCTCCGGACCGAATCCGTCGTCGCCGCAGAACAGGTTGCCGATGCCGGCCAGCAGTACTCGGCTCAGGGCTTGTCCTCCGCCCGTCCGGTGCCCGCGTCGTGCGAAGGACCCGTTGTGCCCGTCTCAGGATCCGACTCGGTATCGGGCGAGTCCGTCGGCTGGCTGTTCGTCGGCCGGCGAGCCTTCCCCGCTGGTGCCGGGGTCGGCGCCCTCTGCATTCTCAACGGGTCCGGTTGCGCCGCCGGTGTTGACGCCGTCCTTGATTTCCTTGCCGGGCCCGTCGACATCTGCGCCCTCTCGGCGCCCGTCATAGGGCGGGACGGTCTTGCCGTCGGTGTCCGGGTCGTCGGCGTTGGGACTGGTGGTCATGTCGGTCTCCTGTCTTCCGGCCTAGCCGCCGCCGGACTGCAGGTCCGGTGCGGCGGGGTCGTCGGGCTCGTCCGGATCGATCCCGGTGTCGGCGGGGTCGTCGTCCGCTTTGCCCTCCGGACGGTCGACCGGTCCGCCGGACGGCTCGTCGGCCCCGGTGTCGCGCGAACCTTCCGGACCGCGCTCCTCCTGCGGCTCCTCGTCGAGGTGTTCTCCCGGCGTCTCACTCATGCTGACCTCCTCACTCGCAACAACGGGTGTGTCACATCGAGCGGATCTTGAAGTATCTCCTGATGTCGGGGATCGACATGACCAGGACGACCAGGCCGACCGCCACCACGGCAGCGACACCGATGGTGGCCACGATTCCGACGACTCTCATGGGCGACTCTCCTCTCGTTCTTGTGCCAACGGCTCGAGCTCTTCGGGGCCGAAGTAGAAGTAGCGGCCATACCACTCGTGCATGTCGGCCGCGGGGTCGTCGACGAGGACCACCGCCACGTGGGACTCGCCGTCGACGTCGGAGAGGACGGCGGTCACCCGGGCTACTTGGTCGGCGAAGAACAGGTCCTGGGCGTCGGCCCGACGGGACGGGTGCACCCGCACCAGGCTTCCCTTCGCGACGCGCACTCCGTTGATCACGACGCTGTCGGTCTCGGGTTGGACCGATTCGTCGGCCGCGGGATCCCACCACGGCACGTCGCCAGTGGCGAAGGGATCGACGTCGCGGAGTACGCCGTGGAGGTCGCGCAGGGTCTCGGGCGACATCTGGTCGCAGCGGTCGATGATCTCGGCCGCCCGCGGATCCGTCGCGCGGGCCTCGGCCTTCTCGACGTCGGTCATCGTCATCACGCGGAGGGTCAGGATCTCGTCGATCTCGGTCGAGTCGAACAGGGCGCCCGCGCTCTGCTCGGCGATCTCCGGGTGGTCGTAGAGGATGATCGGCGAGCCGAGCACCACGTCGCTCGACCCGGGCGGGCCGACCAGCACCGGGAAACACCGGGTCTGGGAGCAGCGACCGGCCGCCGCCGCCGCGGCAGCGGGGGGTTCGAGCAACGACACGAAGGTGGCTCCCTCGGCGACCACCAGCGCGTGGGTGCCGATCAGCGAGGCACGGATCGCGTCGTCCTTGCCGTCCACCTCGTTGGGATAGGTGTTGTCCACGCTCACGGTGACCCTGACGAACCCGTCGTCTGGTCCGGCCGCGATGGCGACGTCGGCCGCCAATCGCAACCTGCGGCGGACGATCCGGCCGACGGTCTCGCCGTTGCTGTTGACGATCGGCTCGGTCTCCTCGGACGACGGGACCTCCACCGGGATCCGCCGCCGATCCTCGCCGGAGCCGGCGAGCGCCGTGCTGAGGTCGTACGCCGGTAGCGGTAGCTCACACTCGACCGCCTCGTCCCAGCTGAGCACCGACCGGCCGTCGACGACGAGCTCCTCGACGCCCACGTACTGGCCCCCGTCGAGCATCTCGACCGAGCGGGTCTGCAGCTGGAGGAAGCGCAGGTGCACGCTCACCGACCCGCTGCCCTCGCCAGGCTCCAGCAGGCACTGGAAGGACATGCCCGGCGCCTCGGCGAAGCTCCCGGCTGATGCCCGAGGGGGCCCCAGCACGCCGAACTGCCATCGGGACTGGTTCTTCGAGGCGCTCGCGCGGTAGGGGTAGAGCAGGTAGCCCTCGTAGAGCACGGCGTCGGCGACGGCGCGGCATTCGTCGAGTGTCATTGCGGCGCTCCGTCCCGGGCGCCGAGCAGGGTTTGCACGGTCTCCTCCCAGCTGGTCAGGCCGTGCCGCGACTTGTAGTCGGCGAGCTCGGTCAGCACCTCGTGGTCGAGCCGGATCCAGCCCGTGTTGGGGAAGTACGACGCGATCATCTGCTTCCAGACCGACACGGGAAGCTGGTAGCTGGCCTCGCAGTCCCAGGGCACCTGCTGCACCCCGAAGCCGTGCATGCCCTTGGTGAAGACAGTTCCCGAGAAGAGAAGGGCAAGGGGGATGGTGCCGTCACCGACTGCGTGCAGGTAGCGGGAGCCGATGACGTCGAAGTCGTAGGTGCAGGGCAGGGCGAGGTCGGTCTCGGTGACGCCGGTGAAGCCTTGGACCATGGCGCTGCACTGCATCCACAGGAACGGCTTCAGCGTCTGGGCCCAGCGGTCCCGCTCGCCGAAGAGGGCTCGCAGCCCCGTCTCGTCGGTCTCCTCGTAGCGTCTGCGCTGCGGTTCGATGCGGACCTGGCAGCGCAGTGCGATGGCGTGGATCGTCTCGCCCGACGACTCCTCGACCCGCAACCGCGCGGTGAGCTGGGGGTCGGCGGCGTACGGCTCGGCGAAGATGTCGACGATCGAGAACGTGTAGGTGCCCATCAGGCGACACCCTCGCCGGGTGCAGCCGGTGCCGGGCGACTGCGCAGCTCAACGTCTGCGAAGAACCCCTCGATCGCGGCGTGCGCCTCCTGGCCGCCGTCGAAGCCGCGCCACAGCGAGCGCAGCCGACCGACGAGCTCGTAGCAGGCGTCGATCGGGACCACGTGGGCGCTGAAGCCGGGGTGGTTCTCACGGTCGGGGCCCCGCAGCAGCAGCGCCTCGACGTCGGACTGAAGCACCCCGAGCTGTGGGTTGCCGTCCACGATCCGGGTCCAGGCATCGAGCGACAGCTCCGACTCGGTGGCGCCGGCCGGGCCGGGGTAGAAGGCGATCGGTCCGGTCTTGCACCGAGTTGTGGAACAGGAACGCCAGCCCGACCGGGATCTGCAGGTCGTCCCACTCCGCTTGGCCGAACGCGAAGTCAGGGAACGACAGGTAGCGGTCAGGCACGGCGCGGTAGCGGAGCTCGGCGTGCTCGGCGGTGAAGAGCAGGTAGCAGCCCCGGCAGGTGCACATCAGCACCCGGCTCTCGAGGTTCACCACGTGCTGGTGCTCCTCGGCGATTGCCTGCGCGCACATCTCGCAGCGCTCGCCCTCCACGGGCGTCGGGCGGGTCGTCGTGATCTGCCGGAGGGTCGCCAGCGGGTTACCGCCGCGGGGACTGGTCATGCCGAGACCGGTACGGCGACGGCCACCGAGGGGACCCCGCCTTCGACCAGAAGCGGCACCGGGGTCAGGTGGAGCGCGTCGTCGTCGAGACAGGACCCTGCCCGGCGTACGTCGTAGTGGGCCTGGCAGCCGGGGCAGCGCAGCACCGCCTCGCCCACCGCGGCACCCAGCCTGCGCGACAGGGCGGCGCCCGCCATCGATGCTTCACAGCGGGCGCACCGGTCGTGGTAGGCGAACAGGTCGGTGCCGAGGCGACAGACCAGCACGTTCGTGGCTCGCGCCTCGACCACCGTGACGGCACCGGCCGGCAGGTCGGCCAGCTCCGGCAGCGGCGCCCACGAGGCGCTGGTGCCGCCGTTGTGCTCATCGAGGCGCGACCGCAGCGAGGAGACCGGGATCAACGTGTCGGCGCCGGCTTCGGCAGGTGCGTCTTCGACCACGATGCCCGTGATGTCGGGGGCCGCCGCCTCGATTGCCCCTTCGACCGCGAGCTTGAGAGTCACCGACGAGGACGGGCAGCCGTCACAGCTGCCGAGCAGCCGGAGCCGGACCACGCCCTCCTCACTGACCTCGATCAGCTCGACGTCACCGCCGTGCGAGCCCAGGTAGGGGCGGACACCCTCGAGGGCCTGCTCGACCCGCTGACCGACGTCGTAGGGATGCAAGCCGTGCACGAGCAGCAGGCTCGAGACCAGCTCGTCGGCTGCGAGTGACGCGAGGACCTCGTCGTCGAGACGTCCCGCGTCGTAGACGATGTCGAGCACGCGCTCCAGGCCGGCGCCGTACAGGTCGGCTACCAGGCGCACGAGCTCCTCGGCCCGTTCGCGCGCGACGACTCCACCCGAACCACTCGCGTCGAGCAGGGTGTCGATCCGCTCACCGGTGGCCCTGAGTTGATCGGCTTTGGGGCGGTCGGCTGCCTCAGGATCAAGATCAGCCATGATTGCCTAACCGCTGACGGACTGCGTCGGTGAATGCATCAGGTCGAGCTTCTGTCCCTCGCCGAGATACATGTGCACCCCGCAGGGCAGACAGGGGTCGAAGCTGCGCACCGTGCGCATGATGTCGATCCCCTTGAAGTGCTCGCGGTCGTTCTCCTCGAAGATCGGCTGACCTTGTACGGCGTCCTCGTAGGGGCCGGGGGTGCCGTAGATGTCACGCGGGTTGGCGTTCCAGGGGGTCGGCGGGTAGGGGTGGTAGTTCGCGATCTTGCCGTCGCGGATCACCAAGTGGTGGCTGAGCACGCCCCGCACGGCCTCGGTGAAGCCGCAGCCGATGCCCTCGTCGGGCACCGTGAACTTCTCCCAGGTCTTGGTGCGACCGGCCCGGATCTCGACCAGGGCCTTCTCCGCGAAGTGCAGTGCGCACGCGGCGGCGTAGGCCTGGAAGTAGGTGCGGGCGCGGTTGCGCTCGATGGTGTTGCTCCACTGGGGGATCTTCCACTCGAGCTCGACCGGACCTTTGAGGGCGGTCTTGGGGAGGTTGATCTTGACGCTCGATCCGGTGGACTGCACGTAGCCGATGTCGACCAGGCCGGCGAGGGCGGTCGACCACAGCCGGGCCAGCGGACCACCACCGGTGTCGAGGGCAAGGTAGTCCTTGCCGTCGAACCAGCGTGGCGACATCACCCAGCTGTACTTGTTGTCGAGGTCGCGCTTCTGCGGTTTCGGGTTCGTGTGCTGGTTCCAGGGGTGCCGCCGGTCGACGTCGTTGCCGAGCGGGTCCTTCTTGACGAACATCTCCTGGTCCTCCCAGTCGTCGTAGTACGACGAGCCGAGCAGGATCCGGATCCCGAGGTTGATCTCGACCAGGTCGGTGGTGACCAGCTTGCCGTCGACGACGACGCCGGGGGTGACGTACATCTTGCGTCCCCAGTTGGTCATGTCCTTGTACTCGAAGTTGCAGTGCTCCGGGTCCTGGAAGGAGCCCCAGCAGGCGAGCAGGATGCGCCGGTTGCCGACTTCCTCGTAGCCGGGGAGGGCCTGGTAGAAGAAGTCGAAGAGGTCGTCGTGCATCGGCACGACCTTCTTCATGAACTCCACGTAGCGCATCAGCCGGGTGATGTAGTCGGTCATCAGCTGGATGGTGGCCACGGTGCCGACGCCGCCCGGGTAGAGCGTGGAGGGGTGGACGTGGCGGCCCTCCATCAGGCAGAACATCTCGCGGGTCCATCGGCTGACCTGCAGGGCCTCGCGGTAGAACTCGCCGGTGAAGGGGTTCAGCGACCGCATGATGTCGCCGATCGTCCGGTACCCGTGGGCGTCCGCGTGCGGTGCCTCGGTGGTGTTGGCCAACTCCAGGACCGCGGGGTTGGTCTCGGCGACCATCTTCTCGCAATAGTCCACGCCGACCAGATTCTCCTGGAAGATGTTGTGGTCGAACATGTACTCGGCGGCCTCGCCGAGGTTGACGATCCACTCTCCGAGGTGCGGTGGCTTCACGCCGTACGCCATGTTCTGGGCGTAGCAGGAGCAGGTTGCGTGGTTGTCTCCGCAGATGCCGCAGATGCGGCTGGTGATGAAGTGGGCGTCGCGTGGGTCCTTGCCCTTCATGAAGATCGAGTAGCCGCGGAAGATCGAGCTGGTGCTCTTGCACTCGGCGACGATCCGCTGCTTGAAGTCGATCTTGGTGTAGATCCCGAGGCTGCCCACGATGCGGGTGATGGGGTCCCACGCCATGTCGACGAGTCCGGTGGAGCCGTCGTCCTGGAACGTGCTGGGCGATGGGATGGTCGACGTCATGCGTCTTGCCCTTCTGAGTCTGTGGAGACTGGCTCGTTGGAGCCTGCGGTCAGTGGAATGGACGCGAGGGAGCGCATGCGATCACCACGTCCGTTTCGCACCGGTGGTCAGCTTCTTGCCGGGGGCGCGCCACTTGGGCTCTTTGTCAAGCGTCTTCGTGGTCATGCCCCGCAGGCGCCGCATGGTGTTGCCGTACGGCGCGACGACGGTCGTCGAGAGCTTGCCGCCGGGTGGCTCGTCCATGAACGGCATGAACTTGTCCGGGAACCCCGGCATGGTGCAGCCGATGCAGATGCCGCCCACGTTGGGGCATCCGCCGACGCCGTTGATCCAGCCGCGCTTGGGCACGTTGCACTTCACCGTCGGGCCCCAGCAGCCCAGCTTGACGATGCACTTGGGCGAGCCGTACTCGGTCGCGAAGTCGCCCTGCTCGTAGTAGCCGGCGCGGTCACATCCCTCGTGCACGGTCTGCCCGAACAGCCAGGTCGGCCGCAGGGCGTCGTCGAGCGGGATCATCGGGGCCTGGCCGGTGGCCATGTAGAGCAGGTAGGTCAGCGTCTCGGACATGTTGTCCGGCTGGACCGGACATCCCGGCACGCAGACGATCGGGATGCCCGCCTTGGACTTCCAGTCCCAGCCGAGGTAGTCGGGCACGCCCATCGCGCCGGTGGGGTTGCCCTCCATCGCGTGGATGCCGCCGTACGTCGCGCAGGTGCCGACGGCGACGATCGCCGTCGCCTTGGGAGCCAGCCGGTCGAGCCACTCGCTGGTGGTCATAGGCTGGTTGGTCACCGGGTCGTTGCCGAAGCCGCACCAGTAGCCTTCGTCGTGCAGCTGCTCGTTGGGGATGGATCCCTCCACCACCAGCACGAAGGGTTCGAGCTCGCCCCGGTCGGCCTTGAAGAACCATTCCAGGAAGTCGTCGGCACCGCCGTTCGGCCCGCACTCGAAGTCGATGAGCGGCCAGTGCACCGCGATCTGGGGCAGCCCCGGGAGCGCGCCGAGCGCGATCTCCTCGATGCTGGGCTGCGTGGCCGCGGTCAGCGAGACGGAGTCACCGTCACAGCTCAGCCCGGCGTTGATCCACAACACGTGGATCAGAGTTTCCTCGGCCTTGATCGCCTCGGCTGTCGGCATGCCAGACCCCTTTCTAGGGCGGGGTCGAGGCCCTACATGTTGCTATGGCCGACCCGTGCGGCCCATTAGCACAACTGGACTTTCATTACGCCCACAGCCTGCTGAGTGTGTCAAGAGTCACAACGAAAGTCTGAGCGCAACCACGCCAGCCAGGCGCCCATGTTGGCGCCGGTAGTGGCGGAGAGCGGCATCACCTCGACGTCCGCGTTTATCCGCCGGGCATCTCGAGTCAACCGGTCGACGTCGAAGTCGACGTACGGCAGGAGGTCGGTCTTGTTGACGACGACCAGATCTGCCGCGGCGAACATGTGCGGATACTTCAGCGGCTTGTCGTCGCCCTCGGTCACCGAGATGACCACGACCTTGCGGGTCTCACCGAGGTCGAAGAGAGCGGGGCAGACCAGGTTGCCGACGTTCTCGATGAACACCACGCTGTCGGTTTCGGGTCGGAGCTGCTCCAAGGCGCGGGAGATCATGGCGGCATCGAGGTGACAGCCGGCGCCGGTGTTGACCTGTACGACCCGGGCACCAGCGCCGCGGATCCGCTCGGCGTCGTACACCGTCTCCTGGTCGCCCTCGATCACCGTCACCGGGCGATCCATCGAGGAGACGGTCCGCTCCAGCAACGTGGTCTTTCCCGACCCCGGAGAACTCATCAGATTCAGTGCCGTGATCGAGCGCTCAGCCAGCCAGGCTCGGTTGTGTGCGGCGAGGTCGTCGTTCTTCGCGAGGACGGCGACCTCGAGCTCGAGCGTGTGCGTGCGCAGCTCGGGATCCTGCTCGAGGTGCACATGACCATGCCCGTCATCGTGGGTGTGGTCGTGACCGTGCCCGTGCCCGTGCCCGTGCCCGTGGGATGGCGTGGCCGCGCCGTCCAGGGTCACAAGTCGGACGTCGGACTCGCCGCATCCGCAGGTGGTACACATCAGGCCACCTCGACGGAGTGCACCGCCAGCTCGCGGCCTGCCAAGACCTGGACGTCGGCACTCCCGCACTGACACAGCAGGATCGCGTCGTGGAGGGGGAAGTCCTCGTCGCAGGAACGGCAATGCGCATGGCCAGGCTGCACCTCAACCTCGAGGATCGAGCCCTCGAGAGTCGTGCCGGTCGTAGCGAGCTCGAAGCAGAACTGCAATGCGTCGGGGACCACCCCGGCGAGTTGCCCCACGCGCAACCGGACCACGCGGACGACCTGACCATCCGTCCTCTCAAGCACCACCGAGACCACGCTCTCCGCGATCGCTAGCTCGTGCATGGCGCTCCTCACATTGCTCTCACCATAGGCGCGGGTCACGGTCCCTGGCCATGGACGGTCTGCCCGAGCCTGCGCCACGAAGACCCGGCAACTTGGGCTGTCCAGGCGACTCCGCCCACCAGGACCGGTTGGACCGCAGATCCCGCGATCCTGGCGACCACTTCGCCGATGACACCACCATTGGGCCCGGACTCCCCGGAATGCGGTCCATCCACGCTCAGCGGCGTCCCCGCACGTCCAGCCTGTACTGGGAGGAGACCGGTGCCGGCGGGTTCGGCGCCCACGTCGAGGTGACGGGCACGCCCGAGGCCGGTGGGACGCTGGCGTCGTACGCCAGTCCCCGCTTCGTTCGCACCAATGCCGCATTCGTCAACGACCCGCCGGCGCACGGTCGTGGCCTGGTCGGTCCTGCTCGTGCTGGTCGCCACCGGCGCCTCGACTGCCGGTGCCGCCTGGCTGTTCAGCCGGTGGCAGGGCAGCGCCGAGCCCGAGTACCGCTACGCCATGCCCGGCGTCGACGCCCTGTCGTTCAGCAGCCCGCAGACCCTTGAGGTGGCCCGGCAGATCGAACCGTTCCTCACGAAGAACAACGACCGGATCCGCGCCCGGACGAAGGCCTACGAGGAAGCGGTCGCGGCGTCGCTCGAGACCGAGCTCACCGAGCGCGGCGACGACCTGCTGCCGAAGGAGGGCGAGCAGGTCGTCCTCGCAGAGGCCGACCCCCAGGGCAGCCTCGTCGGCACCGCGGTGCGGGGCGCGATGTACGCCGAGCTGCGGGACGTCCTCGGCGAGGACGCCGTGGTCCTGCGCACCATCTCGGGCGACGTCACCTCCAACGGCACCGTCGCCGAGGCCGGCTTCGTCGCGGACGAGCCGCGGCCGGCGGGGACGTCCCGGTGGCCGGCCGTGGTCAAGGGCGACCACGACACCGACACCACGGTCGAGCAGCTCACCTACAGCGGCGTGGTGAACCCCCACCTCGACGTCGAGGAGGTGGGCGGCCTCGACGTCTCTCCGCGGCCAACGACCCCGCCTTCAAGACACTGTTCGGGGGTCTCGTCGTCAACGAGAGCGGTCTGAGCGAGAACGAGCTCGGCGAGAACCTGCGCGACGCGGTCGACGACGAGGACGGCGCGCTGGTGGTCCTGGTCCACCAGCCCGCAACCGCCGCCGGCTACCTCGGGATCGAGAGCCTCTCCGAGCTCGACGACGCCATCGGCTCGGAGACAACGCCCGTGACGACGGCATCCCCGACCTCCCGCCAGGGATCATCCGTCACGATCGGTCCGCGCACCGACCTGGGCTCCGAGCAGTGACCCCGGTCCCGCTCTCGCCGCTCGACGGGACGCCGCAGGCGCGGCCGGCGGCGCTCCCGGTGCCGCCCAGCACTCTCAGCGCGCCTCGAGATGGACCGGTGGAGGGCCAGGAGATCGACGTGCTCCGCCTGGTCGCCGCCGGGATGCCGGCGCGGATCGCGGCGGTGCGGATCGCCTCGACGTCGTCGGCCTCGTCGACGCAGCGGTCTCCGGGGCGACCGCCAGCTGGTCGGCGAACTGTCGTTCCACCCTGAAGACGGGCATCGGCTTCCTCGCGGTTCGTGACCGAAAGCCTGTTCAGAGGGGCCCGACGAGCTGTCAGCTGGTCCGACGTGACCCGTGGGAGCTCACCGGCGCGCGGGCTCGTCCTCGGCGCGGTCCTCCCGCTCGACGTCCGCCGCAGGGCGGCGCTCCTCCGGGCGGGCGCGACGCCAGGCGACGTAGAACGCGATGAGCGCCACCGCCAGCAGGACCGACCAGGCCGGGATCCCGGCGGTCCACTGCGCGATCGCCTGCTGGGCGCTGAACTCGACGTCGGTGAGGTCGCCCATGCCGAGCGAGCCGGTGAGGCCGGCGGTGCCGTCGTAGCGGAGGAAGACGGCGCCGACGACGATGAACAGCAGACCCGAGACGAGCGACACCGTGTGCACACGCAGCCGACCCAGGCTCAGCGTGCGACCGCGCAGCCACCGTCGGCTGCCCAGGTCGTAGCGGTCCCACAGCCCGGCCAGCACCAGCAGCGGCGTCGCCATGCCGAGCGCGTAGACCACCAGCAGTCCCCCGCCCCGCCAGGGGGACGCCTGGGTCGCGGCGACGGTCAGGATGGCGCCGAGGACCGGCCCCGAGCAGAAGCCCGCCAGACCGTAGACGGCACCGAGCACCACGGTCGAGAGCCAGCCGTCGCCGCCCCTGGCTGCCACGACGTTGGTGAGCCGTTGCGTGAACGGGAGCGTGAAGCCCTTGCCCAGCAGCTGCATCATCCCGAACCCGATGATCATCCAGCCGGCGACGCTGATGAGGAGCGGCCGGTGGCCGTAGAAGAACCAGGACGCCGCGCCCGCTCCGACGCCGAGCGGGACCAGCGTGATCAGCAGGCCGAGGTAAAAGACGAGGGTCCGCGCGACCAGCGCGCGTCTGCTCGCGAACGCCATCGCGAAGAACGACGGCAGCAAAAGGGCGCTGCACGGCGAGAGGAGGGCGAGCACACCGGCGGCGAAGGCCGCCAGGATCCCGACCTCGCTCACGAGCCCGCTTCGGTCGCGGCCTGCTCGATGGCCTTCTCGAAGACGTCGGTGGGCTGGGCCCCGATCACGGGCACGCCGTTGATGACGAACGCCGGGGTGCCGGTGACCCCGATCGCCTGGCCCTCGGCGAAGTCCTCGGCGATGGCCTGCTCGGTGGTCTCCGAGGCCATGTCCGCGCGGAACTGCTCGACGTCGAGGCCCAGCTCCGCCGCGATTCCGGCGAGGTAGTCCTCGTCGAGCCTCCCGGAGTTGGGCGGGAGCTGGTCGGCGTACATCTCGTCGTGGAAGGCCCAGAAGCTGTCCTGCGCCGCCGCGGCACGACCGCCCCGGGCGGCGGTGGTCGACTCGGGACCCAGGTAGGGAAAGTCGCGCCACTCGATGCGGAGCGTGCCGTCCGCGACGTACTGCTCGATCAGGGTGGGCTCGGTGTCACGGGCGAACTTGCCGCAGAACGGGCACTGGAACTCGGAGTAGGCGAGCATCACGACGGGAGCGTCCACCTCGCCCATCGCCATCGGGTCGCCGGCCTCGCGCCGCACCAGCGCCTCCCACGTGTCGTCAGGCGCGCGGCCCGCGTCGTCGCGTTGGCCGGAGGCGGTGGTGCTGACCGACCCGTCGGTGTCGGGGCCGTCGTCGGGGCCGGCGGTGCCGATCAGTGTCGCGATCAGGGCGATGAGTGCGACGCCGGCGATGGCGAGCGGGACGACGGGACTCTTGCGGCGATCAGACACTGGCGACATCTCCAGAGGTGGTGGTCGGACAGGACAGCTCACCGAGCAGTCGCCGGCGCAGTGCCCAGGCGAGCAGGGTGAGAGCGAGGACTTGGAGCACCGGCTGGACCGGCTCGAACCAGGTGAGGGCACCGGCGCTGCCGAGTGCGAGCAGCACCAGCTTGTTGCACACCGGGCACCCCACCGCGAAGTAAGTCAGCCACCCCCCGATCCAGCCCCCACGGCGGCTCGCGCGGCTCTCGGGCCGCTCCGGTGCGGCGACGTACGTCGCGACCAGGAGCCCACCGAGCACGGAGGAGGCAACGAGGGAGGGCCAGGCCCACCAGGTCGGGGGAATCTCCCGGCTGAAGACCGGGGTGTCGATGAGGTCGGTCGGGACGGCCACCAGCAGGGCGAAGGCGACCGCCGCACCTGCGGCCGCCGACCAGCGTTGCCGAGGCCAGGAGGCGAGGGCCGCCACGGGGAGGGCGGTCACGCGACCCCCACCTGCACGGGGTGACCGTGCGTGCGCCACTCGAGCATGCCGTCCTCGAGGCGCCGTGCCGGCACGCCCCCCGCGCCGAGCAGGCGGACGGCGTCGTGGGCCATCACGCAGAAGCTGCCGCGGCAGTAGGCCACCACCGCGGGAGCCCCCTGGAGCTCGTGGGCCAGGGCGGCCAGGGACCCCAGCGGGACGTGACGGGCCCCGGGGATGTGGCCGGCGACGAACTCCTCCTCGGGCCGGACGTCGAGCAGGGTGATCTGGTCGCCGCCGAGCAGTCGCGAGAGCTCCTCGCGCGTGACCAGCCCGACGTCGCCGGAGCCCGGCAGGTTCAGGTAGGTCTCCAGCGCCCGGCCCACGTCGGCCGAGCGCTCGCGGGCGACGGTGCGCATCGCGTCGTAGAGACCGGCGACGTCGTCGCCCGCCAGGCGGTAGTGGACCTTGGTGCCCTCACGCCGGGTGGCCACGAGGTTGGCCAGCTTGAGCACTTGCAGGTGGGCTGACACCGTGGTGACACCCATCCCGGCCGCGCGGGCCAGGCCCTCGACGGTGCGCTCCCCCTGGGCCAGGAGATCGACGAGTTCGAGCCGCTTGGCGCTGCCGAACGCCTTGCCCACCACTGCCAGCTCGTCGAAGACCCGGGTCCGTCGGTCGTCTGATTCCACCATTCCTCCAAAGATCTTTGGAGGATCGTACCTCACCCGCCGTTGTTCGCACCGCCCGGTCGCGTCGGGACGTGGGTCTCGTACATGCGCACCGCGACGAGCAGCCCCGACCCGGCGGTGAGCGCCGCGACGGTCCACACGGCCGCGTCGATACCCCAGGCGTCGGCCACGAGGCCGGCGGTGAGGGCGCCGACGACGAAGCCCCCGTCGCGCCAGAGCCGGTAGATGCCCACCGCACGACCACGCCAGGCGGGATGCGCGACGTCCCCGACGACGGCGAGCAGGGTCGGGTAGACCAGCGCGGTGCCGGCACCCAGCAGGACGGCGCCGACCGCCCACGGCGCGAACGACCCAGCGCTCGCGATCAGCCCCAACGCACCTGCCTGCACCCCCATGCCGGCCACGATCAGCCACTTGCGGCCGACCCGGTCCGACAGGGCGCCGGTCACGAGCTGACCGACCCCCCACACGGCGGGATAGAGCGCGGCGAGCACGCCGATGCGGTCGACGGTGAGTCCTGCCGTGGCGAACATGAGGGGGAACAGGCCCCAGGCCAGGCCGTCGTTGAGGTTGTTGACCAGACCGGCCTGGCTGGCCGAGGAGAGCGCGGGCTCGCGGAAGCTCGTCTGCACGAACACGTCGCGGTCCGAGAGCTGGTCGTGGAGGTGGTCGTGGCGGCCGTCGCCGCGGGTCACGTGCCCACCGGCCTCGAGCCGTCGCGTGGTCGCGCGTCTCGCGGACCACCAGCGTGGAGAGACCGAGGCCCAGGGCGGCGAAGGCGGCACCGAGCAGGAAGGGGGCCGGCCGCAGTCCGTACGTCTCGGCGAGGTAGCCGGTCACGAGAGCGGTGATCGCGACGGCGCCGTAGCCGGCGGCCTCGTTGAGGCCCATCGCGAACCCCCGTCGTTGCGGGCCGACCAGGTCGATCTTCATCACCACGGTGATCGACCAGGTCAGCCCCTGGGAGACGCCGAGCAGCACGTTCGCGGCGATGACCCAGCCCCAGCTCGGCGCCCAGATGAGCAGGAACGGGACCGGCAGGGCGACCAGCCAGCCGGCCACCAGCACAGGTCTGCGCCCGTAGCGGTCGCCCCACGTCCCGGCGAAGTAGTTGGCGACCGCCTTGGACAGTCCGAAGACCGCGATGAAGGCGAGGCCCGCGGTGTAGCCGCTGAGGCCGAACTCCTGCTCGCCCAGCAGGGGGACGACGGTTCGCTCCTGCCCCAGCATGCCGCCGACCAGCGCGTTGACCGCCACCAGCAGGGTGAACTGGGCCGCGTTCTGGCGCAGCCCCAGGGCGACCGGGGCCCCGGAGCCGCGGCGCGAAGGATGGGTGCTCATGGAGACCGGCGCTCGTTCCTTCCTCGTGCGGTGCGGGGCATCGGTGAGGCTGCCCCCCACCTCCCACCACCACGAAATGCCCGGACATATGCTGGTGCTCGCGCCGCTGCGCGTCTAGCCTGGCTCGTTGTGACAGTCGAACGTTCCGGGCCACCGCGAACGGCACCGGCCCGGGTGACCGAGGACTCCACCGTGGCCGAGGTGATGGTGCGACGTCCGAAGGTGCTGCCGGCCGACGCGACCCTCGGGCAGGTACGCGCCGCCTTCGAGGACGACCACGTCCACATGGTGCTGCTCACCCGGGGCACGGTGCTCTCCGGGACCGTGCTCCGGTGCGACGTCCCCGACACGGCACCCGACACCCGGGATGCGCTGCCCCGCGCCCGGCTCACCGGTCGCACGATCCCGCCGTCCGCACCGGCGGACGCGGCGCTGCGGTGGCTGGTCGCGCGTCAGCAGCGCCGCCTCGCCGTGGTCGACGACCGCGGCGAGCTGCTGGGGCTGCTGTGCCTCAAGGCGAGCGGTGCTGGCTTCTGCTCGGACCTCGGCGTGGCCGAGCGCGCGCTGGGGCTGTGCTCCTGAGCTCCTGAGCTCCCTGAGCTCCTGACGCCCGCGCTCTGATCGCCTGAATCAGGCGACGCTGAGCGGCAGCGGCACACCCACGATGCTGCGCCGGACGACGGGGAGCCCGGCCGCCAGCGAGCGGAACACCTGGGCCGATTGCGAGGTAGGGTCCCGGCGCACCACGGGCACGCCCTCGTCGCCGGCTTCCCGGATCGCGATGTCGATCGGCACCTGGGCCAGGAGGTCCACGCCGAGCTCGCTGGCCAGCTGGGCCCCGCCACCCTCACCGAACAACGGCGTGCCGTGGCCGCAGACCTGGCAGGTGGCCGTCGACATGTTCTCGACGACACCCGCCAACGGCATCCGGGCGTCCAGCGCCATCCGGCCCACCCGGCTCGCGACCGACCTCGCCGCGGGCTGGGGCGTGGTGACGGCCAGCAGGGCCGCCGAGGGGACGAGCTCCAGCAACGACAGCGTGATGTCCCCGGTGCCCGGCGGCAGATCCATCAGGAGCACGTCGAGCTCTCCCCAGTGGACGTCGCTGAGGAACTGCTCCATCGCCTTGTGCAGCATCGGGCCGCGCCAGATCACCGGCTGGTCGTCGGCCACGAGGAAGCCCGTGCTCATCAGCCGGACCCCGTGCGCCTCGACGGGGAACATGATGCCGTTCAGCGCCACCGGGGCACGGCGCACGCCGAACAGCTGCGGGACGGAGTAGCCCCAGACGTCGGCGTCCAGCAGGCCCACGCTCAGCCCCTGGTCGGCCAGGGCGACCGCGAGGTTGGCGGTGACCGACGACTTGCCGACGCCCCCCTTCCCGCTCGCCACCGCGTAGATGCGCGGTGCGACGAGCGGGATGCCACCGGTCTCGGGACCGCGCAGCTTGAGGGCGAGGTCGCGGCGGGCGCGGTCGTCGAGCACACCGAAGGCGATGTCGACCGACGCTGCCGGCTCGACGCTGCGCACCGCCGCCGTCACCTGCGACCGGAACGTGTCGCGGAGGGGGCACGACGGGGTGGTCAGGCGGATCTCGACCGTGATCGTGCCGCTCCGGTCGACGTCGATCGCACCGACCATCCCGAGGTCACCGACGGGTCGGTGGATCTCGGGGTCCTCGACCAGACCGACCGCCGCCCGGACGGCCTCGACGTCGACGGGAGGTGGTGCGGCCGAGCGACGGAACATCGTCACGAGACTCCTTCTGGTTGGTCGACCCGGTAGGCCTTCCGCTTCGGGGTGACGTGACGCATCATGAACTCCGGCCGGCGCTGGCCGTCCGGGCCCGGGCCCGGACGGGTCATGGCCAGCCAGCGTCGATACACCTCACGCGACTTGGTCACGTCGACCTCGACGTCGCCGTACTGGTCGTCGGGGTGCGCCTTCTCGATGCGGACCTTCTGGTGCCAGCAGTGCATGCCGGAGACCGGGTCGGGCTGCACCGGGAAGGCGAGGTTCTGGTGCACGCCCGGGTCGTCCCAGTAGATCCGCTCGGAGTCGGGGTCGTCGCTCTTGAACGGCTTGACCCCGTCGGTGTAGCGGAGCTTCCAGATCCCACCCTCGGACCGGTCGAGCTTGACCTTGCCCATCGCCCAGCGGCTGCCCGGAGCGCCTTCCTGGGTCCAGCGGCCCATGTGGTGCGACAAGCCGACCACGCCGGGACGGATCGCCTCGGTGGCCCAGACGCGGACGACGAAGTGGCCGATCTCGGTGATCACCCGGACCAGCTCGCCGGTGGTCAGGTCGAGCGCGGTGGCGTCGTCCTGGTTGAACCACAGTGGGTGGGTGTTGCTGATCTCGTTGAGGTACTTGGCGTTGCCCGAGCGGGTGTGGATCAGCGTGGGCAGCCGGAAGTTCGGCATCAGCACGAACTCGTCGTTGGAGCGGTCGATCTGCCGGGCCGAGACGTGCGACTCGATGTAGCCCGGAATCGCCTGCTCCGGCCAGCCCCACTCGGCCAGCGTCGTGGAGTAGAGCTCGAGCTTGCGCGACGGGGACAGCCAGCCGGCGGTCTTGGTGCCGTCCTCGTGCACGACGCCCACGGCCCCGGCCTCCCCCACCAGCGGCGGGGCGACCTCCATCGAGACCGGCTTGCGCAGCACGCCGTTCGCGTCCGCGGTGGCCCCGTCGAGCTCGGCCTCGGTCAGCTCTCGCTCGTCGAGGCGGTAGAGGTCCTTGGCGACCTCGAAGACGCCGTACTTGCGCATGTACTGCAGCGGCGTCATGCCCTGAGCCTCGGCAGCCTCCGGGAGACCCGGGACGCTGGAGCCGAACAGGGTGTCGTAGTACTCGTCCTGGGTCATCTTCTCGCCGGGACGGGACGGCGACTCGAAGTACTTGCGAATCCCGAGCGAGCCGTCCGGGTCGATGTGCCAGGAGACGTCGAACCAGAACTCGTTCTCCTCCCACACCTCGCCGGGGTTCGAGTCACGGCTGTCCTGGTAGGGCATGCCGCGCTGCTCCATCGCGACCCGCTGGACGGGCTGGCGGAACGCGATCCAGCTCGACGCGTGCGTCTCGAACGACATCGTGTCGTGACGCTCCGCGGCGTGTCCCATCGGCAGGACGTAGTCGGCGAAGGTCGCGGACTCGCTCCAGGTCGGCGTGAGCGCGACATGGAGGCCGATCTTGCTCTCGTCCTTGAGGACGTCGATCCAGGTGAACCCGTCCGGGTTGACCCACAGCGGGTTGTAGACGCGGCTGAAGTAGACGTCGAGCTTGCCGCGGCCGTCCTTGAGCAGGTGCGGCAGCAGGATCGACATCTCGTTGGTGGTGAGGGGGTACTCCGCGGGCCAGAGCTTGTCGCTCCAGGTGTCGTTCGCCTCGGGCATGTCCGGGAAGTGCGGCATGAACTTGTCCCAGCCGTTGGGGTGGGTGCCACCCTCGGTGCCGACGCTGCCGGTGAGGACGTTGAGGAAGAACAGGCTGCGGGTGATCTGCCACCCGCCGAGGTTGCCGGCCGCTGCGGAGCGCCAGGTGTGGGTGGCGAGCCGGGTGTCGGCGGTGCCGACGATGCGCGCCAGCTCCTCGATCTGCTCGACGGGGACGTGCGCCTCCTTCGCGGCGTACTCGAAGGTGTACTGCGCGTAGTCCTCGGTGAGCCGGTCCAGGAACACCTCGAAGTCCCGGGGCGCGTCGGGGTGCAGCCGCTCGAGGTAGACGTCCCAGTTCACCCAGCGCCGCATGTAGTCCTTGGCGATCCGGCGGGTGCGCAGCAGGTAGGAGGCGATGGCCAGGAAGATCGCCGACTCGCTGCCGGGCCACGGAGAGATCCACAGGTCCGCCTGCGCGGCGGTGTTCGACAGCCGCAGGTCCAGCACGACCAGCTTGGCGCCGTTCTGCTTGGCCTCCATGATCCGCTGGGCGTGCGGGTTGAAGTAGTGGCCGGTCTCGAGGTGGCTCGAGAGGAGGATCATGACCTTGGCGTTGGCGTAGTCGGGTGAGGGTCGGTCGTAGCCCATCCAGTGCGTGTAGCCGGTGCGGCCGCCGGAGGAGCAGACGTTGGTGTGGCTGTTGTGCCCGTCGACGCCCCAGGCTTGCAGGACGCGCTCGACGAAGCCGTCCTCGCCGGGACGACCGACGTGGTACATCACCTCGTCCTTGCGGTCCTCGACGATGGCCTTGCGGATCCGACCGGCGATGTCGGCCACGGCCTCGTCCCACGAGACCCGCTCGAACTGACCCGAGCCCCGCTCGCCGACCCGCTTCAGCGGGTGCAGGATCCGTTCGGGGTCGTTGACCTGGTTGATCGTCGCCGGGCCCTTGGCGCAGTTGCGACCGCGCGACCCGGGGTGAGCCGGGTTCCCCTCGAACTTCTTGATCGAGAGGTCCTCGTGGTCGACATAGGCGAGGAGGCCGCAGGACGACTCGCAGTTGAAGCAGATGGTCGGGATCAGCGAGTAGGTGTGCGGCACCTTGCGGGGATGGGCCTTCGCGTCGTACTCGACGTGGTGGTCCCACTCCTCGGCCGGCGGGTAGTTCCGGAGGTTCTCGTGCGTGCGCGCACCGGGCATCGGGACCTGCGGCCTCCCGTGTTCCAGCTCAGCGGTCATGGCAGTTCCTTCCGAGTTCGGGTGCACGGGCTGACGCTGTCGGTCATGAGAGCGGCGGGTCCTGCCCTGCACGGACGAAGACGCTCTCGTAGGCGACCAGTGCGGGCTGGACGACGAGGCCCGCAGCTGCCAGCAGGACGACGGGCAGCCCGCCGAGGGTGAGCCCGGCGAGGGCCGCGGCCACGAGCGTGGGCGCCACGGATCCCAGCCAGAACGTCTGCGCGTACCGGCCGTGGGTGACGATGTGGGCGGCGATCGCCGCCTGCCGGCTGGGGTGCCTGCCGAAGTACTCCAACGCCAGGATGAGCAGGTGCAGCACCGTCGAGATCATGAACGACACCGCGACCAGGTTCCAGGCGGAGTCGGAGAGGCCGACGACGAGGCCCGTCACAGCGAGTGCTCCGCTGCCGACCATCACCGCCTGGACCAGGAGGTGCCAGAACAGCACCGGCGACTGCCACAGGTCGCGGCCCTCGGCCTGCCCGAACAGGAAGGCGGTGTAGCCGGCCATCAGCGCGCTCACGGGGATGCCCAGCCAGGCCAGCGTGGTCACCATCCAACCCACGTCGAGGATGACCGCCAGGAGCCACAGCAGCGCACCTCCGGAGAAGATCGTGAGCGCATAGGCGCCGAGCACGATCCACGAGGTGAAGTTCGACTTGAGGAAGATGTAGAGGAAGCGCTCGGGCCGCTTGAGGTCCCACACCAGGAGCGCTCCGGTGGTGGCGGCCCCGAACAGCCCCAGCAGCGGTGCGACGTAGTCGCCGGTCACCCCCAGGTCGATGCCGAGCAGGTGGGCGAGGCAGGCCAGCGCGAGAGCGCCCGCGCCGATGCCCTTGGTCCACAGGTAGGTGACGACCTTCCAGCCCCAGGGCCGGGGGTGCGAGGTGTTCAGGGTGGTCCGGGCGTTCGTCGTCGGGTCGACCGTCAGGTCTCCGGCGTTCTCGAGACGCTGCGCGTCCGGCTTCGCCCAGAGGTAGGTGTCGTCGACCGGCGCGGCCAGCGGGTCGAGCACCGCCCGGTCGGCTCCGAGGTAGAACACGTTGGGTCCGGTGTTCTGCTCCGGGGAGCGCACCGTGACGGGGTTGTTGTTGACCAGCTTGCTGATGCCCGACGTCGGGTCGTCGAGGTCACCGACCCAGATCGAGTGGGTCGGGCACACCACGACACAGGCCGGCTCGAGGTCCTCGTCGACCCGGTGCGCACAGAAGTTGCACTTGGCCGCGGTGTTGGTGTCGGCGTCGATGTAGATCGCGTCGTAGGGGCAGCCCTGCATGCAGCTCTTGCAGCCGATGCATCGATCCTTGTCGAAGTCGACGATGCCGTCGTCCCGCTTGAACAGTGCCTCGGTGGGGCAGATCGTGATGCAGGGGGCGTCGGTGCAGTGGTTGCACCGCATCACGCCGAAGTCCCTCGTCGTGGCGGGGAACTCGCCGGAGTCGACGTACTTCACCCAGGTGCGGAACTGCCCGAGCGGCACTTCGTGCTCGGTCTTGCAGGCCACGGTGCACGCGTGGCACCCGATGCAGGTGCGCTGGTCGATCGCGAATCCGTACTGCACCGCGTGTCCTCACCTTCGTCGCCCGGGCACCTCAGGTGACGGAGGCTAGACCGGCTCGGTCCAGGCCACAAGCATTTGTCCGGGCATTTGGGACCGTTGCGTGCGTCAACCTCTCAAATGGCCGGACAAATACTGGTAGTTTCGTGCGGCCGACGGACCGGACCGGGCGTCTGCGAGGAACCGAGGACCGGAGGAGGCCGGTGGTGCCGACCCGACACTCCCGCGCCGCTCTGGACGCAGCTCACACCGCGCCGGCCAGCCAGACGTCCACCGCCACGACGACCACGACGACGCTGATGGCGCACGAGGTCGCGAGCAACACGCGCCGTCGCCACCGGTCCTGGTCGACGAACGGCCGCTCCAGCACCTCCGGGTCGACCCTGGCCCGAGCGCGCCGGTATCCCACGGGCACCATCACCAGGGCCACCGAGGCCGCCATCGCCACGAGGACCAGCCCGGCCGCCTGGGTGGCTCGCCCGCCCTCGACGACCTTGAGGAGCAGCAGCCCCACGGCGCCCAGGGACACCGCGGTGCGCTCCCACGCCAGCGCGGTCCTCTCCAGGGCGGCCACGGTATGGCGCAGCGGGTCGCCCGAGCGGTCGTCGTCGATCATCGCCTCACACCAGCAGCAGTGCAGCCACCAGGAGGCCGACGATGACCAGGCCGCCGGTCATGAGGCGCAGCAGCCCGGGCTCCGGGAGGGACGTCTCGGTGCGCAGCGCCAACTCGGTGGCAGCCCAGCGCCGGTAGGCCAGCGGCGGCAGCACGGTCGCGAGCACCAGGACGGCGACCCCGGTCACGATCCGCACGGCCGGGTGGCCGACGTCGTCGAGGATCGCCAGGAGCGCCACGCCGCCGGCCAGCAGCCCCAGCGCCGTCCGGATCCAGGCCAGGAAGGTGCGTTCGTTGGCCAGGCTGAACCGGTAGTCGGGGTCGGAGCCCACCTCGTCCCGCCGCGTCACGTCGTACCTCCTCGATCTCGATGCACGATTGTCCCGCACCGGAAGGTGATGCGATGAAGGGACCTCAGCGCGGGGACCTGATCGCCGGCATCACGGTGGCGATGGTGCTCGTCCCCCAGTCGATCGCGTACGCGGCCCTGGCCGGCCTCCCGCCGGAGGCGGGCCTCTACGCGGCGGCTGCCGCACCCTTGCTGGCGGCCCCGGTCGGTTCGTCCCCCTACCTGCAGACGGGCCCCGTCGCGCTGACCAGCCTGCTGGTCCTCGGGGCCCTCGCTCCCCTCGCAGCCTCCGGGAGCGGCGACTACGTGGCCCTTGCCGCCCTCTTGGCCCTCGTCGTCGGCGCCATCCGCCTTCTCGTGGGAGTCACCAGGACCGGCGTGGTGGCCTACCTGATGAGCCAGCCGGTCGTGGCCGGGTTCACGCTGGCGGCGGCGGCGATGATCGTCTGCTCCCAGGTGCCGTCCGCTCTCGGAGTGTCCACCGGCGCCGCCAACCCGGTCGCCGGGGCGGCGACGTCCCTCGCGGCGCCGGAGGCGTGGATCCTCACCGCACTGGTGGTGGCGGTGGCCGTCGGGACGGTCGCGTTGGTGGCTCGCCGGGTCAGCCCGCTCGTTCCCGGGGCACTCCTGGCCTCGCTCACGGCGGTGGCCCTCGTGCGGTGGGCGGGGCTCGACGTCCCGGTCGTGGGGAGCATCCCGGGCGGTCTGCCGGTCCCCAGCCTGGACCTGCCGTGGTCGGACCTGCCGGCCCTGTTGCTGCCCGGACTCGTGATCGCGCTGGTCGGTTTCGCCGAGCCTGCCTCGATCGCGCGCCAGTACGCGAGCGCGGACCGGACCGCGTGGGACCCCGACCGGGAGTTCGTCGGCCAGGGCCTCGCCAACCTCGGTGCCGGGCTCTTCGGCGGCTACGCGGTGGGCGGGTCGTTCTCCCGCTCCGCGCTCAACCGGCTGTCCGGCGCCCGGACGCGGTGGAGCGGATTCGTCACCGGGGTCTGCGTCCTCGCGGTGCTCCCGGTCTCCCACGTCCTCGCCGAGCTTCCCGAGGCGGCCCTCGCGGGGCTGGTCATCGCCTCGGTCCTCCCCCTGCTGAACCCACGTCCGGTGCTGCGCACCTGGCGCATGTCGCGACCGCAGTTCGTCGTCGCCGTTGTCACGGTGGCCGTGTCGATCGTCGCGGCCCCGCAGGTGCAGTGGGGGGTGGTGGCCGGCGTCGTCACCGCGCTGGCCGTCCACCTGTGGCGCGAGCTGCGGCTCGACGTGGAGGTCTGGCGCACCGGGTCCACCCTGCGCGTGCGCCCGCAGGGGGTGCTCTACTTCGGGTCCGCTCCCCGTCTGGAGACGCTGGTCCTGGCCGAGCTGGCCAGTGAGCCCGACCTCTCCCGTGTCGAGCTGCAGCTGCAGCGCCTGGGGCGGATCGACCTCACCGGCGCTCTGGTGCTCCGCGCGATCAGCCGCGACCTGGCCCGGGCCGGGGTCGAGGTGACCGTGGCGGGCGTGCAACCGCAGTGGCGGCAGCTGGTCGAGGCGGTCTTCGCCGACGAGCAGGTTCATTACACTCCAACGGCACCCCCACCCGAGCCACGAGACCGCGGAGGAGATGGTTCATGACCTGCCGCGACAGCGGAGCCGTCGACCTCGACCGGGCAGGCTCCGTCCCGCTGTGGCAGCAGATCCACGACGACCTCATCCGCCGGATCGGGTGCGGCGAATTCCCCGAGACGTTCCCGGGCGAGATCGAGCTCCTCGAGAGCTACGCCGTCAGCCGCCACACCGTGCGGGAGGCCGTCGGCAGACTGCGGCGCGAGGGAGTCATCCAGTCCTCACGCGGACGCTCGAGCGTCGTGAACCCCGGCCTCATCGCCCAGGACATGGGTGCCATGTACTCCCTGTTCCACGAGCTGGAGTCGCGTGGCATGGAGCAGCGCAGCGAGGTCAGGGTGTCGGAGCTGCGCCCCGACTCCGTGGTGGCCGACCGGCTAGGCCTCTCCAGGCAGCCCGACCTGGTCTACATCGAGCGCCTGCGGCTCGCCGACGAGACGCCGATCGCGTGGGACTGCGTCTGGCTCGACCCCGAGCTCGGGTCCGATCTGCTCGAGGTCGACCTGTCGCACACCGCGCTGTACGACGAGTGGCGGCGGGTCGCCGGGGTCCGCCTGACCGGCGGTCACGAGACCATCCGCGCGGTCCTGCCGACGAGCGGCCAGCGCGATCTGCTGCAGATGGAGACCGATGAGGCCGCACTTCTCGTCGAACGCGTGGGACTCGTCGACGACCGCGCCGTGGAGTACCGACGCACGCTGGTGCGCGGCAGCCGCTTCAGCCTGACCGCGCAGTGGTCCAGCGCCCGCGTCTACCAGGTCAGCGTCAGCGGCCAGCAGTAGTCGGCTCGTCGAGCCAGCCCGGCGGGCGTGAGGACACCGGAAGGGCGCGGACGCTGTCGACGACGGTCCCCCGCGCGCGTTCGGCAGCCTCCAGGTCCCGGAACCACGGGGTCCGCTGGAGCACGTCGCGCACCGGCCCCCGGACCCCCCCGAGGTGGACCTCCACCCCGCTCGTGGCGAGGTCCTCCACCAGCTGGCCCAGCATCTCGACCCCGGTGAAGTCCGCGGCGTTGATGGCGGTCGCGTCGATCACCAGGAACCGCACACCCGGCCGGTCGCGCAGCTGCCCGGCGAGGTCCTCGGAGATCGCCCTTGCTCCGACGAACGAGAGCGGCGCGTCCACGCGCACCACCAGCACCTCGGGGTGGGTGACGACATCGTGGCGTGCCACATTGCGGAACACCCCCGACTCGGCCGCGTATCCGAGTTCGGGCATGTGGGGCTTGTTCAGGTGCCGCAGGAAGAGCGTGAAGCTGACGCCGACACCCACGGCGAGACCCCACGACGGGCCCAGGACCAGGGTGGCCAGGGCCGTCATCAGGAGGGCCGCGAAGTCGCTGCGGCGCACCCGCAGCACCGCGCGGGCCCCGCTGACGTCCACCAGGGTCGCGACCGCCGCCAGGATGATCGCAGCGAGGGCAGCGGTCGGGATGAGCGCCAGCACCGGGGTCAGCAGGAGCAGGCTGATCGCGACCAGCACCGCAGCCACGACGCCGGAGAGCGGCGTGCGCGCACCGGCGTTGAAGTTGACGGCGCCGCGGGAGAAGCCGCCGGCGACGGGCATCCCCTGCATCAGCCCGGACGCGCCGTTGGCCAGCCCCACCGCCACCAGCTCGCGGTCGGGCTCGATCTTGGTGCGCGTACGACGGGCGAAGGCGCTGCCGGTGCTGATCGTCTCCATGTAGGAGATGAGCGCGATGGCCGCCGCAGCCGGAACCAGTGAGGTGACGTCGGTCCAGGAGCCGCCGGGCCACCCCGGCAGCGGGATCCCCGAGGGAATCTCGCCGATCTGGCGGACCGGCAGGTCGAGCAGCACGACCAGTGTCGTCGCGGCGGCCACGAGCAGCAGGGGCCCCGGCACCCGCGGCGCCCACCGCTTCACCGCGAGGAGCCCGACCAGGGCTGTCACGCCGAGGACCGCGGTGGCCGGATCGATGGAGGGGAACGTCGGCACGATCTGTGCCACGGCCTGGACGAACGTGGCGCTCGACCCGGTGCGATCGAGTCCGAGGAGGTCTCGTACCTGGGTGAGGCCGATAGTGAGCGCAGCGGCGCTGGTGAAGCCCGCGATGACCGGGACGGAGAGCAGGTTGACCAGGGCCCCCAGCCGCGCGAGGCCGGCGGCGACCTGGAAGACACCGATCATGACCGTGAGCAGACCGGTCAGCAGCACGTAGCGGTCCGCGTCGCCGTCGGCCAACGGGGCGACGGCGGCCGCCGTCAGCAGCGAGTCGATGGCCACCGGCCCGACCGAGATGAATCGGCTGGTCCCGAAGATCGCGTAGACCACGAGGCTGACCATGGCCGCGTAGAGCCCGGCGATCGGCGGCACGCCCGCCAGCGCGGCGTACGCCATCGCCTGCGGGATGACGAGCACTCCGACCGTCGCGCCGGCCCGCAGGTCGGCGGTGAGGTCGGACCGCCGGTAGTCGGGCAACCAGCCGACGACGGGGACCAGTCGGGCCACGCGCCCCCCGACCGAGGGTTCGGTCATTCCAGCTCGTCCATCGCACTCGTCGCGGTGTCCAGGACCCAGCCGGTCACGTCGGTGCGAGGGAGGACGTCGCGCACCTCGAAGACGGCGTCACGGACCTGCTCGCGGCGCGTGTCGATCGCCACGTCATTGGCCGTGCAGTCGGTGTGCGCCACGACGGCCACCCGGGTCGAGCCGTGCTGCTGCACCGAGATGCGCAAGGCGTCCCACACGGCGTGCTGCTCCGGCAGGTCAGGCACCGCAGCCTCCGGACCCGGGAGCGTGACCATGTCGACGAAGTCGACGCCCCACTCCTCCCGCAGCTGCTGCTGCACCACCTGGGAGATGCGTCCGTCGATGCAGGTGAGCGCGACCCCGAAGGATCCCGCCGCCACGTCCCTCAACGAGCTCCGAGCCGGGAGAGTGCCTCGTCGATGTCGCAGCCCGCTCCGCGGTTGTAGGGCAGCTTGCTCAGCAGGTTGCCCATCATGCAGGTGTTGCTGACCGCGGCGAACACCAGACCGCCACCGATGCCGGCGCCGACCCACTTCAGCCGCGGCACCGCCGCGCTCGCCACGATGGAGGACAGGACGATCGATCCTGCGACCAGGCGGACCTGACGCTCGAGCGCCCACCGCTGCACCTCGCCCCGCTCCACGGGGGCACCCGACTGCTCCCAGGCGTTCATCCCGCCGTCGAGGAGCACGACGTCCTGCTTGCCTTCCCGACGCAGCTTGGTGGCGGCCTGCTCGGCGCGGCCGCCGCCCTGGCACACCACCATCATGGTCCCGCCGGCGGCGGACACGATCTCGCGCAGGTGGCCGTCGAGGCGGTCGACCGGGATGTTGACGGCGCCGTCGATGTGGGCCGACTCGAACTCACCGGGACTGCGGACGTCGAGCACGAGGGTGTTGCTCTCGCGGACGAGGTGCTGCGCCTCGGCCACTCCGACAGTCTGAACATTCGCATTGGTCTGCATGTGGTGCGGCGCTCCTCGACGTTGGTGGCCCCGACAGGGGCGAAGCGAGCCTCATGAGATGTGGCGGGCTCCCCTGCGTACCTAATGTACGTACTTTCGGGGCTCTGTCCAGGCCGGTTCGGGAAATGTCGGCTCGAACCGCACCCTCGGTCCGCCGACGAGCGGGGTCAGCCGAGCTTGAGGATGGCGATGGCGCGCCGGGCCGCCTCGCCACCCTGCTCCTCGGCCAGGGCGAGCGCGGCGGGCACGTCCAGGTCGGTGCGCAGCGCGGCCACGACGTCTGCGGGGTCGGCGTCGGTCGACCTGGCTGCCGCCTCGTACAGCCGCTGGAGCCGGCGCTCGGCGTCGTCGAGCTGGTCGCGCTCGAAGTCCCAGGCCTCCGCGTAGGAGCGGCTGAGGAGGAGCAGCCGCAGTGCGGCGGGGGTGCACGACTCGAGCAACTCATCGACCAGGACGAGGTTGCCGGTCGACTTGGCCATCTTCTCGCCGGCGATGCAGACCTCGCCCACGTGCACCACGGCACGCGCGAACGGCGTCACGCCCGTCACCGCCGACACCATCGCCTCCTGGTAGGCGTGGTGGGGGAAGGTCAGGTCCTCTCCCCCGACCAGGACGTCGACCGAGGAACCGTGCACGGCCATCGCCATGGCGGCGCACTCCGCGTGCCACCCGGGCCTACCCCAGCCCCACGGGCTTGCCCACGCCGGGGCTCCGTCGGCCGACGACTGCCAGACCGGCACGTCGAAGGGGTCGTCCTTGGCGCTGTTGCCGGGGTCGTCGCCGTAGGCGGCGGAGAGCCGGAGCGCGTCCTCGCGCGAGTAGCCCGCGGAGTCCGGGACCTCGTGACCCCGGAACCAGACCGAGCCGTCCCGCTCGTAGGCCGCACCGCTGTCCAGGAGCGCCTGGGCGAGCTGCTGGACCGCGTCGGTGTAGTGCCGGGCGCGCGGCTGGGCGGCGGGGGCGGCCACCTGCAGGGCGGTCATGCTGTGGTCGAAGATCGCCTCCTGGCTCAGGGCGAACTCGTCGTAGTAGCGACCCTTGGCCCGAGCGGCGTCGATCAGCACGTCGTCGACGTCGGTGATGTTGCGGCACACCGTGGCCTGGATCGCGGCGGAGCCGAGCACCGAGGCCAGGACGTCGGCCCACACGAAGGTGGCGGCGTGACCGACGTGGGTCACGTCGTACGGCGTGATGCCACAGACGTAGATGCGGGCGGCGCCCACGGTGGGAAGCGCCCGCTCACCGAGCGTGACGAAGTCGGGCCGGTCCGGCAGCGGACCGATGCGTTGACTGGCATCGACGATCCCTGAGCTCATCCGCATGCCGACCATCCTTGCAGCCGGACCCTGCCCGCCCGACGACTCAGGTCAGGCCCAGCTCCTCGGCCTTGTCGAAGTCGTCGTCGATCAGCGTCACGTCGTGGCCGACCCGCGCCAGCAGGCTGGCCGCGATGGAGGATCGGTAGCCACTTTGACAGTGCACCCAGAGCGGACCGTCCGGCACCTCGTCCAGGCGGTTCAGCAGGCTGTGCAGCGGGATGTGGGCCGACCCCTCGATCGCGCCCCCGGCCCGCTCGTCGTCGCGGCGGGTGTCGAGCACGGTGACCTTGCTGCGATCCGTCGCAGCCAGGTCCTCGAAGGTGGCGACCGGGTAGCTCTCGACGTCGCCCTCGCCGGTGCTCAGGTCGGACGGGGAGCCCACGGCCGCGGCGTCGGGGCGATCGATGCCGATCCGGACCAGCTGCCGCTGCGCGTCCTGGACCTGCTCCTTGGTCTCGCCGATCAAGGTGAGCGGGGTCCCCCACGGGATCAGCCAACCGAGGTAGGTGGAGAAGAGTGGGCCCAGCTCGATGCCGATGCTGCCGTCGAGGTGCTCGCCCGCGTAGGCAGTGCGGGTGCGCAGGTCGACCACCCACTCCCGGGCCTCGAGGGACTTGCGGAGGCGGTCGCCGTCCAGGAGCTCGGGGACGCTGAGGTCGACGGGGCCGGGACCCTCGAGGTTCCGAGCGTTCATGTGCGCGTAGTACGCGGGGTAGGCCGTCAGGTTCGCGATGAGCGTCTCCACGAACGAGTCCTCGTCGGAGGCGGTCAGGGCGTCGTTGCGCTCCCGCTCGGCACCGATGGTGGAGGAGTCCCCCCGGAGGCCGAGCCCGAGGAGCAGAAGCTGCCGAAGCCGTGGGTCGGGAACACGCGGGCCTCGTCGGGCAGCTCGGCCAGGCGTCGGGCGGAACGGAACTGCGCGCGGGTCAGGTCCTCGGTCGGCACGTCCTCGACCAGGTCGGTGCGGCCCACGGAGCCGAACAGCAGGGAACCACCGGTGAAAACGGCCGGCGCCTCGCTGCCGTCGGCGTCCTCGACGTAGTAGGAGAGGTGCGTGACGGTGTGGCCCGGAGTGGCGATCGCGGTGACGCGCATCGACCCGAAGGTCATCACGTCGCCGTCCTTGGCGGGCTGCCGCTCGAACTCCACCGGGTCCTCGCCGTTGACCACGTAGTCGGCTCCGGCTCGCTTGGCGAGCTCGAGGCCGCCGGTCACGTAGTCGTTGTGGATGTGGGTCTCCAGCACGGCGACGCAGCGCAGGTCGCGCTCCTCGAGGATCGACTCGACCCGGTCGAGGTCGCGCTGGGGGTCGACCACCACCGCCACGCTGCCGTCGTGTGCGACGTAGCTGCGGTCTCCGAGGTCACTGGTCTCCAGAACTTCTACGTGCAGCATCGGCTCTCCTCGCAAGCTGGGGTGATGTCCGTACATTTCGACGATACCGCGACCACAGGGAGCGTGCAATCGTCGGAGAACGGGCGCCGGCGCCGGAAGTGGGGTCGCGCTCAGAACCGGGTCGAGGCTTCGACTCCTCGTCCTGGGGGCGCACGCCGTACCGCGCGCTCGGTCGGCTGCACGATGGTCTTGCCGGGTCCCGGGCGGACTTGCTACCCCGTTGCTTACCCCAGCAACGGCAGAAGGGGCGCCGCCTGTCGGCGACACCCCTTCTGACCTGCTACTTCAGTAGCGGGGGCAGGATTTGAACCTGCGACCTCTGGGTTATGAGCCCAGCGAGCTACCGAACTGCTCCACCCCGCGTCGGTGAACAGAACGTTACCGGTCCGCCGAGGCCGGGCCAAATCCGACCCGGGTCAGTCGCCGGCCTGGCCCCCGCCCCCGGCGGCCTCGACCTGGTCCCGGTACCTGGCGGCGTCCCGGAGGGCATCCTCGGCGACCTCGAGCTGGCGGGCGTACTCCGTGAAGTCGCCCGCCTGTCGCGCGGCCTCGGCCGCGTCGAAGGCGGCGATGGCGTCGTCGAGAGCCTGGTCGAGCAGCTGCTGCGGGGACTGGCCGCCGGGCTCGGTGGGCGTGGGCGTGGGTGTGCCCGAGGACGACGGCGGCGGTGTCGTCTCGGACGGGTCGTCGGTGCCGGTTCCCGAGCCTTCGTCGGTGACGTCGAAGGCGTTGCGGATGGCGGCCTGGAGGTTCTGGCCGTACCCGATGTTCTCGCCGTAGCGCACGAGCACGTAGCGCAGCTCGGGGTAGCTGGCGTTGGCGCTCTGGTTCTGCGCGTAGAGCGGCTGCACGTACATCAGCGAGTCGCCGATCGGGAACGTCAGCATGTTGCCGAACGTGACCTGAGCGTTGTTGCGCAGCGACAGCAGGATGTCGTTGATCTTCGTGGTGTTGCTGAACTCGTTGGCGACCTGGCCCGGGCCCGGCGTCTGCTGGCTCTCGTTCTCCTCGTCGGCGTTCGCGAGCTCCAGGACGTTCATCTTCCCGTAGTCGCTACTGGTCGCGTCGGAGTTGACCCGCACGAACGACGCCAGGTTGTTGCGGTTGAACGGCACGTACACCGACGTGAGCGCGAAGTTGTCCGGGTCGGGTCCGCCCACGAACAGCCGGTACGGCGCCTGGAACGTGCTCGTCGCCTCGGGGTCGAGGGCGACCGCCCAGCGGTCGTTGTTCTCGTACCAGTCGTTCGCCTCCTCCACGTGGTAGCGGGCGAACTGGTAGCGCTGCACCTTGAAGAGGTCCTCGGGGTACCGGATGTGCTCGAGGAGCTCGGTCGACATCTCGTCCTTGTCCTTGACGGTGTCGGGGAACGCGCTGCGCCACGCCTCGAGCAGCGGGTCGCTCTCGTCCCACGCGTAGAGCGAGACCTCGCCGGTGTAGGCGTCGACGGTGGCCTTGACGGCGTTGCGCATGTAGTTGATCTCGTCGGTCGGCAGGGTCTGCAGCCCGGTGTCGACCTGGAGCGCGTCGTCGATCATCGTGTCGAACGACTCCCGCTGGGAGTTCGGGAACCGGTCGGTGGTCGTGTAGCCGTCGAGGACCCAGAGGATCCGCCCGTCGACGACCGCCGGGTAGGCGTCGCTGTCGACGGTCAACCAGGGCGCCACCTTCTCCACCCGGTCCTGCGGGTTGCGCTCGAAGAGCACCTTCGAGCCGGAGTTGACCCGCTCGGAGAGCAGGAAGTTCGGCTCGCCGAACTTGATCGCGAACATGGTCTGGTTGAACACGCCGCCGACGTCGGCGTCGCCCGCGCCGTCGTAGGTGGTCGACTCCCCCAGGTCCGAGCCGGGCACCGGCAGGTTCAGCTCGACGTCGTCGTCACCCTCCTCGACCTTGCCGACGACGGAGTACTCGGGGCTCTGCTCGCCGTAGTAGATGCGGCTCTCGAAGTCGCCGACGGCCTCCGACAGGTCGTCCTGCGTGGTGAGGCCCTGCGCCCACTCGATTTGCTGGGGCTCGTTGCTCGCCTCGTCGCCCGTGGGCTGGGTGGCCTTGTCGTCACGATCGCGCTGGTTGGCGTAGGCCGCGATCACGCCGTTGCCGTGCGTGTAGACGGTGTGCAGGTTCGACCAGTTGCGGGCGTCGTCGCTGAGACCGTCCTGGTCGAGCTCGCGGACGCCGAGCACCAGCGCGCGCTGCTCACCCTCGATCTCGTAGCGGTCGACGTCGAGCACTGGCGCCACCGAGTAGTAGCCACGCTGCTGCTGGAGGTTCTCGAAGGCCGGCGACACCAGCTGCGGGTCGATGAGCGGTACCGAGGTGGTGCTGGTGAGCAGCTCCGGGTCGAGGGTCGACCCCGAGTCGTCCGGCGAGAGCGACGTCGTCTCGACGTCCTCGATGTCGTAGGCGGCCTGCGTCGCGTCGATGTTCTTCTCGATGTACGGCGCCTCCTTGTCGGCCTCGGACGGGTCGACCTGGAACTGCTGCACGATCGCCGGCCAGATCATGCCGAGCAGCACCGCCGACAGCACGAGCAGCGCGAGCCCGACCGACGGCAGCTGCCAGGTGCGCCGCCACACGTTCACGAAGAACAGCACGGCACAGATCAGCGCGACGCCGACCAGGATGTTGCGTGAGGGCAGCACGGCGTTGTCGGCCGCGTAGTTCATGCCGGTGAAGAGCTTGTTCTTCTGGGTCACGAGGTCGAAGCGGTCGAGGTAGTAGTCGACGCCCTTCGCGAGCACGAACAGCCCCAGCAGCACCGAGAGCTGCACCTGCGCCGGACCGGAGAGCCGGTCGTGGGTGGCCTGGAGCCGGATGCCGCCGTACAGGTAGTGCACGGCGAGCGCGGCGAGCAGCGCGACGACCATCGTCGCCATGACGAAGTCGATGACGAAGTGGTACCAGGGCAGGTCGAAGACGTAGAAGCCGAAGTCCCGCTTGAAGTACGGGTCCGTGGCGCCGAAGTCGACGCCGTTGCGCCACAGCAGGTAGGTGCGCCAGTGGCCCATCCCCGAGGTGCCGGCGAAGGCGCCGACGACGACACCGATGCCGACGACGAGCCAGGTGCGGATCGGGGTGACGACGTCGCGGTAGCGGTCGAGGCTGGTCTGCTCGCGCGACGACGGCCGGAACAGCGGCCGGAACCGGTAGGCCAGGTAGATGTTGGCGGCGACGGCGCCACCGAGCAGCGCGCCGAACGCGAGGAACAGGCCGATGCGCGTCCACAGCAGGGTGCTGAACACCTGGCCGTAGCCGGCGGAGCGGTACCAGAGTCGGTCGGTGTAGATCGACGCGAAGCCGGTGAGCCCGAGGATGAACAGCACCAGGATGACGCCCGTGATCAGCAGCGCCCGGGACCGGCGCGGCGCGGTGCGCGTCCCGCCGTTCCGGGGATCGCGGGGGTCGTCGTCGAAGAGGTCGCTCACAGTTGCTCCGGGGTCGGCGGCATGGTGTCGGGGTGCCCGTCGGGCTCGTCGGGGTGGTCGCGCAGAGTCTCGCTCAGCAGCGTGAGGAGGCCGGGCACCAGGTCGATGCCACCGACGACGGAGGCGCCGTCGTCGTGGGAGCGGAGCCGCAGCGCGCAGTACGTCGCCCCGCCGCGGGTCGCGCCGGCGACGATGCGCACCTCCTGCCGGTCAGGGTGGTCGGCCGCGTACTCCTGCGCCGCCACCGGGTCCTCGGGCAGCCCCTCGTCGGAGCCGGGCGGCAGCACCAGCCGCTCGACGACGGCCGCGCAGCCGGCCACCTCTCCCGGCCAGGCGATCGACTCCAGCACCCGCTCCAGCGGCTGGTCCGGGGGCAGCCGGTCCTGCTCGACGGCGGTGAGCGAGCCGGTCACGGCGGCGCCCTCGAGACCCAGCTCCTCGGCGAGCGACGGCTCCTGCGCCACCAGGGCGGCGGTGTCGACGAGCGCGTAGAGCCGGGCGGGCTGGTCCCAGCCGGCATCGGCACTGTGGGTCTCGATCTCGAGCACGGCCGCGGCGAGCGCCGGGTCGGTGTCGAGGTCCTGGAGCGGATCGGTCACGGGCCGGCGTCCTCGGTGTCGTCGGGGTCGGTGGCGTCCTCGCACGACGGCAGGTCCGCGTCGGGGTCCTTCGCGTGCTCCTCGACGGCGAGCCGGGCCTCGTGCATGGTCGTGGCCATCACCAGCCGCATGTCGCCGTTGTCGGCGCCCAGGGCGTCCTGGCAGTTGTCGGGCGGCACCAGGAACAGGTCGGCACCGGTCTGCCGCGCCCCGCCGATCTTCTGCTGGATGCCGCCGATCGGCCGCACCTCGCCGTCCGGCGTGATCTCCCCGGTGCCCGCGACCACGTGGTCACCTGGCAGCGCGCCCGGCGTCAGGGTGTCGTAGACGGCGAGAGAGAACATCAGCCCCGCGCTCGGGCCGCCGATGTCGGGCGAGATGTTGATCGACACCTCGATCGGGAAGACGTAGTCGAAGCCCGGCAGGATGCCGATGATCTGGCGGCCGTCCTCCTCCGTCGGCGTCACGCTCACCGTGCGGGTCTTGTCGTCGCGCTGGATCTTGATCCGCAGCGGCTCGCCCTTCGGCGCGTCGCCGATGAGCGTGCGCAGCTCCTCGTCGTCGGACACCTCGGGGTCGGCCGACACCGAGGTGCCGTTGACGGCGAGCAGCCGGTCGTCGACCTTCAGCACGCCGTCGGCCGGCGCGTCCTCGGTCACCGACGCCACCTTGAGCACCTGTGGCACGTCATAGCCGAGCTCGACGAGCGCCACGCGGACGGCGAAGTCCTGCGAGGACGCCATCTGCGCGGCGCCCTCGCGGCGGCTGCTCTCCTCGGTCTCCTCGTCGGGGTGCACGGCGAGGTAGGGGTAGACGGCGTCGTCGCCGTCGAGCCAGGTGCCGAGCAGCTCGACGAGCGAGAGCCCGCGGGCGTCCTTCGGTTGCGGCGGCGAGACCGCCACCGTCGTCATCCGCAGCTCGCCGTCGTCGTCGCGGAACGTCTTGTGGCCGAGCACCTGCACGATCTCGGCGTCGTTGTCGTCCTCACCGAGCACGTCGAGGGTGCCGCCCGGCTTGTAGGTGGCGTAGGGCAGCCGCGCCAGGCCGGCGTAGATCAGGAGCCCGAAGACCAGCGGCAACGCGACGCACGCGGCGACGAGGCGCTGGTTCATGGCGCAACTGTCTCATCAGCCCCAAGTCGGTCAGGACGCCCGCCGCTCCTCACGGGACGGCCCGACACGGAGCTCGGGCTGCGGGGGCGCCGGCTTCCGCACCGCCACGCCCGTGCTGCGGTCGCGCGCCGTGCGGTCGACGGCGTAGCCGGGCAGCCGGTTCGAGCGGCGGGTGCGGCCGTCGAGCGCCTTCCCGAGCCGCTTCACGGCCTCGTCGCGGTCGACCTCGCCTCGGTGGTCGCGCCCGGCCCAGGCCACGTACAGCATCGCCAGGACGGTCACGGCCGCCGGCGGCACCAGCCAGAGCAGGATCTCCACCGCTCGACGGTAGGTCCTGCTGCGCTCCGCCCCCGGGCGCCACGCCCTACGGGGTGCCGACCCACTCCTCGGTGCCGTCGCCGAACCGCTGGTGCTTCCAGATCGGCACCTCGGACTTGAGCGTGTCGATGAGGTCGCGGGTGGCGGCGAACGCGGCGTCGCGGTGCGCGGCGGCGGTGCCGACGACGACGGCGAGGTCGCCGATGGCGAGCGTGCCGACCCGGTGCACCGCGGCGACGGCGTCCACCTCGTGCCGGCCGGCGACGGCGTCGCAGACCTCCCCCAGCCGGTCCAGCGCGGAGGGGTGCGCGCTGTAGTCGAGCCCGGTCACGGACTTGCCGCCGTCGTGGTCGCGGACCCGGCCGACGAACACCGTGACACCACCGTCGGCGGCGTCCTCGAGGGCAGCCATCACCTCCGCGACATCGAGGGGCGCCTCGCGGACGTCGGCCAGGCGGACAGCGGGGTGACTCACACCCTCACCCTAGGGCTCTCCGCGTACCGTGGACGCATGAGCGATACCCCCGACGACGGGCCCGAGAAGGAGCCCGGCGAGGGCCAGAACCCCTTCAAGGGCACGCCGTTCGAGCAGTTCTTCTCCGCGATGGGCTCGATGAACATCCCCGGCATGACCGGCGGCACGGGCGGCATGCCCGACCTCGGCGCGCTCTTCGGCCAGCTCCAGCAGATGATGCAGCCCTACGAGGGCTCCCTGAACTGGGACGCCGCCACCGACCTCGCCCGCAGGACCGTCGCCGTCGAGCCCGACCCGACGCCGTCCCAGAAGCAGAACGACGCCGTCGCCGACGCCGTCCGGCTGGCCGACCACTGGCTCGACGAGACCACGCCGTTCCCGTCCGGCGTCACCTCCACCGCGGCCTGGAGCCGCGCCGAGTGGGTCGTCGGCACCCTCGACGTGTGGAAGGTGCTGGTCGAGCCCGTCGCCGAGCAGTCGGTGAAGGGCATCGGCGGCGCGCTGCCGCCCGAGGCGCAGGCCGCGGCGATGCCGATCCTCGGTCTCCTCGGCAAGGCCGTCGGCGCGATGCTCGCCCAGCAGGTCGGCTCCGGCTTCGGCGCACTGGCGGGCGAGGTGCTCACCGCCTCCGACATCGGGCTGCCGCTCGGCGCCCCCGGCAAGGCCGCGCTCGTCGTCAGCAACGTCACCGCGTTCGCCGAGGGGCTCGACGTCACCGAGGACGACGTGCTCCTCTACCTCGCGCTGCGCGAGGCCGCCCACCAGCGGCTGTTCGCGCACGTGCCGTGGCTGCGCGACCACCTCATCGGCGCCGTGACCGACTACGCCCGCGGCCTCGAGGTCAACGCCGAGGGGCTGCAGCAGCGGGTCGAGGAGCAGATGAGCGGCCTCGACTTCAGCAACCCGGAGTCGATGCAGCAGCTGCTCGAGGGCGGACTGTTCGAGATGCCCACCTCACCGGCGCAGAAAGCCGCACTGGAGCGGCTCGAGACCGCGCTCGCCCTCGTCGAGGGCTGGGTCGACGAGGTCGTCGGGCAGGCCACCGCCGAGCGGATGCCGGCCGCGGCCAAGCTGCAGGAGGCGATCCGGCGGCGCCGGGCCGCCGGCGGCCCCGCCGAGCAGACCTTCGCCACTCTGGTCGGCCTCGAGCTGCGGCCGCGGCGGCTGCGCGACGCCTCCACCCTGTGGGGCTCGCTGCGCTCGCGCCAGGGCGCCGAGGCCCGCGACGGCGTCTGGATGCACCCCGACCTGCTGCCCACGGCCGCCGACCTCGACGACCCGCTCGGGTTCCGCGAGGACGCTGCTGCCCCGGACTCGCTGAGCGAGGACGACTTCGACGACGAGCTGCGCAAGCTGCTCGACGGCCCCGGCGACTCGGGTGACTCCGGCGACGACGCCCCGCGCGAGGAGTGACCCTCCACGCCGACGCGCTGGCCGTGCTTCGCGGCTGGACCGCGCCCGACGCCGGCCAGGAGGCGCTGCGGCGTCGCTACGTCGCGCACCTCGAGCGGCACCCCGACGGCCTGGCGCGCTCCTGCCGGCCCGACCACGTGACCGCGAGCACCGTCGTCCTGAGTGCCGACCTCACGCAGACGCTCCTCACCCTGCACCCCAAGGCCGGCCGCTGGTTCCAGGTCGGCGGCCACTGCGAGCCGGACGACGCGACGCTCATGGGCGCCGCCCAGCGCGAGGCGCGCGAGGAGACCGGGCTGGCCGACCTGCGATTCGACCCGGCCCCCGTGCACCTCAGCGCGCACGAGGTGCCGTTCTGCGGTGGCCCGGGCAGCCACCACCTCGACGTCCGGTTCCGCGCCGTGGCGCCGGCCGGCGCCGAGCCGGTGATCAGCGACGAGTCACTCGACCTGCGCTGGTGGCCGGTCGACGACCTGCCGGACCCGGAGCTGGAGCCGATGCTCCGGCTGGCTATTTCGTAGCCCAATCGAGCAGCCGGTCCTGCGGCCAGGTGTTGACGATCCGGTCGGGGTCGATGCCGGCGTCCTCCGCGCGCTCGCAGCCGAGCACCTGGAAGTCCAGCTGACCGGGCGCGTGCGAGTCGCTGTCGATCGCGAACACGCAGCCGACGTCGCGGGCCAGCGCGAGCAGCGTGCTGGGCGGGTCGCGCCGCTCGTGGCGGGAGTTGATCTCGACCGCGACGTCGTGCTCGGCGCAGGCCTCGAAGACCGCCTTCGCGTCGAACTGCGACTGCTTGCGCACGCCGCGGTTGCCGGTGACCAGCCGGCCGGTGCAGTGGCCGAGCACGTTGGTGCGGCGGTTGCGGATCGCGCCGATCATCCGCTTCGTCATCGGGGCGGCATCCATGGCCAGCTTCGAGTGCACGCTCGCCACCCGCACGTCGAGCTGCGCGAGCAGGTCGTCGTCCTGGTCGAGCGAGCCGTCGTCGAGGATGTCGACCTCGATCCCCTTGAGCAGCGTGAAGCCGCCGCCGGCGAGGTGCTCGTTCACGGCGTCGACCACGCCGAGCTGCTTGGTGAGCCGGGCGGCGCTGAGGCCGTTGGCCACCCGCAGCCGCGGCGAGTGGTCGGTGAGCACGAGGTAGTCGTGGCCGAGCTCCATCGCGGTCATCGCCATCTCCTCGATGGGCGAGCCGCCGTCGGACCAGTCCGAGTGCGAGTGCAGGTCGCCCCGCAGCCGCCCGCGCAGCTCGGCGCCGCCGCTCGTCAGCGGGCCGGCGTGCTCCTTCTCGAGCTTGGCGAGCCGCTCCGGCAGCTCACCGCGCACCGCCGCGGTGATCACCTTGGCCGAGCTCGCGCCGATGCCGGGGAGCTTCGTGAGCGTGCCCGCGTCCACCGCCTGGGCGACCGCGTCGTCCCCGAGCGGGAGGATCGTCGCGGCCGCGCCGCGGAACGCCTTGACCTTGTAGGTGTCCTCTCGGGCCCGTTCGAGCAGGAAGGCGATCCGTCGCAGCGCCGCCACCGGGCCCGCGTCGTAGGCCTCCGCCACCGGTGTTCTCCACTCCGTGTTTTTCTCGTCCACAGCCAGTGGACGAGCGTCCTCCCTGGTCAGGGCAGGGTACGACGCAGATTCCCGCGGCCTGTCCACAGCACCCTCCCGAGGTTGTCCACGGCACCATGTGAACGATCCACAGTGCTGTCCACAGGTCTGTCCACAGGGGTGGACAGCGACGCGTTGACCGGAGGCCCGCCGCTGCCTAGCGTGGGGTCCAGATGAGGCCCCCGGGCCGATCGGCGTGACACTCGCAAGGGGAAGGCAAGTGTCGGGTCGGCGGAACGGGGGCCTTCTCCTTGCCCCGACTCGGCCCGACTACTCGCCGCGGAAGACCGGCGCCCGCTTCTCCTGCGCGGCACGGATGCCCTCCTGCAGGTCCGCGGTCGCCAGCGTCACCGGCTGGGCGAGCGCCTCCCACTGCAGCGCGGCGTCGAAGGTCGCGTGGCCGCCGTCGGCCAGCGCGACCTTGGTGAGCCGGCTCGGGATCGGCGCGGTGGCCGCGATCCCGGCCGCGGCCTCCACGACGGCGTCGCGGAACCCGTCGCGGTCGAGCACCCGCGACACCAGGCCGAGCCGCTGCGCCTCGTCGGCCTCGACGATCCGGCCGGTGAGCAGCAGGTCACGGGCGGCGGCCTCGCCGACGACGTTCGGCAGCAGGTAGGTGGCGGCCATGCCGGGGTGCATGCCGAGCTTCACGAACGGCGCGCCGAGCTTGGCGCCGGACGCCGCGAACCGCAGGTCGCACGCCAGCGCCAGGCACAGCCCAGCCCCGATCGCCGCCCCGTTGACCGCGGCCAACGTGGGCACCTCGAGCCGCCGGATCGACAGCCAGGCCCGGTAGAAGGCGATCATCCGCGCGCGCAGCCGGTCCACGGTGGCATCGGGCTCGCTCGCGATCCAGCCGGTGTTGCCACCGCTGCAGAAGGCGGTGCCCTCCCCGGTGACCACCACGCACCGCACCGTGGGGTCGGCAGCGATCTCGTCGATCGCGCGCACCCAGGAGTCGGTCATCTCCTCCGACATGGCGTTGCGGCGGTCGGGGTCGTCGAGCACGAGCAGGGCGACGCCGTCGGCGGGGCGCTCCAGGCGCAGCTGGGTCAGTTCAGACACGCCGGACACCCTACGAACCACCTCCCGGCCCCGCGTGGCGTAGGGTCGAACTGCCCTGCGGACCACGCCTGGGTGCAACACCGGACAGACGACCAATCAGGACAGAAGGAGGCCGTCATGGCGGAGACCTGGAGCGGCGAGTTCTACTGCGTCAAGTGCAAGGAGAAGCGCGAGGCAGAGGGCGAGGTCAGGGTGAACGACAAGGGCACCCGCATGGCCAAGGCCGTGTGCCCCGTCTGCAGCACGAACCTCAACCGCATTCTCGGCAAGGCCTGAGCGCCAGACCCGACAGCTTCCGGCGGTCCCACCGGCGACGGTGGGGCCGCCGTGCTGTGTCCGGGGCCGGTCTCTCGGCCCGCTCGTGACCCTGTGGAGAGCCGGATGCGGCCCCGCGCGCGGCGTGTGAGGCTCGGCGGATGCTCCCCGCACGGCCCCGACTCCGGCCCGGCTGCCACGTCGTCCGGCGCGACGACGGCCACCTCCAGGTGGGCGTCGACCCACCGGGCCGGGTGATCCTGGCCGACCGGCCCGACGTCGTCGCCGTCCTCGACCGGCTCGAGGACGGCCGCCCGCTGCCGCCCGGCCGGGACTGCGAGGTGGTCGCGCGGCTGCGGCTCGCCGGGCTGCTGCACGACCAGCGTCCTGAGCGACGCGGCGGCGGCTCGGTCCGGCTCGTCTCGCACGGCCTCGCCCTCGACCCGCTCGCCGACCTGCTGACCGCCGCCGGTGTGCGACCGGTGGCCACCGGCGGCGACGTCGTCGTGGTGGCCGCGACCGGTCCGCTCCCCCGCGACGCCGTCGACCCGCTCGTCGGTGCCGGCACGCCCCACCTGGTGCTCGCCGGCACCGGCCGGCCGGGCGTGCTGCGGGTCGGGCCGTTCGTGGTGCCCGGCCAGACCGCGTGCCTGCGGTGCGTCGACGCCCACGAGGGCGAGGACGACCCGCGCCGCGCCCTGGTGCTAGAGCAGCTGGCCGACCGGCCCGCGGCGCGACTCGACGTCGCCACCGCCGCCCTCGCCGCCGCCTGGGCGGTGCGCGACCTGCAGACCTATCTCGCCGACGGCTGCCCGGCCACCTGGTCGGCCAGCGTCGACCTCGACGACGCGCCACCGGTGCTGCGCTCCTGGGAGCGGCACCCGCACTGCGGCTGCGCGTGGGACGAGCTGCCCTACTGAGCCGTCTCCCGCACCCGAGATCGCTTGCGTGATCTCGACGCGCCCGTCGCGGGTTCGTCCCTCACCCGCGGGGCTTGCTCGATCTGCGTCCGCCACGGGCCCGCGCTCGTTCCTCGCGCGGACCCTGCGGCTTACCACCACTCGCTGTCGAGCTTGCTCTCCATCGCCCGCAGGTGCTCGCGTGAGCACACGTCGCAGTAGCGGCGCTGCCGGCCGTTCTCGACGGCGGTGGTCCAGGTGAGGGCGGCCGCGTCGTCCTCGGCCTGCCGGCCGCAGAAGTCGCACGTGAGCGCCATGACGACAGCCTAGATACAACGGACGAGAGCCGCGCCCGGCGTGGTGCCGGACGCGGCTCTCGGTGATGTCACCCGCGATCAGGGTGCCCTGGAGGTGACCCCAGGTCTTACAGAGCGCGGGCGAGGGCGAGGCGAGCCTGCTGCGCTGCCCGCTCGGCCTTGCGGCTCAAGCGGCGGGCGCGGGCCATCTCACGGCCCGCGCGCAATTGGCGCGCCTCTCCCAGGCGCGTGGACATATGCGCGCGCGCCAGGTCTTCGTTCATCGAGTACATCTCGGTGCTCCTGTTCAGGACGTTCTGGGTGTTCGTGGTGGTGGTGGGAACGAGGGCGGTGGTCGTCATGAGGGGTCCCCGGGGCGTTGTTCGTCGGAGGAACGAAGTGGGGGAGACGAAGAACGTCCTGGGGTGCTCATGCGGCGACCTCGTTCTTGCGGGGCCGGCCCCGGGGGCGCTTGCGGGGGATGACCACTCCCTGGAGGAAGAGCTCACCGCCCCAGACGCCCCACGGCTCACGCCGGTCGAGTGCGCTGCCGAGGCACAGCTGCCGGACCGGGCAGGCCAGGCAGAGGGCCTTGGCGAACTCCACGTCCGCCGGGGACTCGGCGAACCAGAGCTCGGGGTCGTTCACCCGGCAGGGCAGCCGGTCGGAGTCCACGTCGTCGGTCGCGTCGTGGAGCCCACTGAGGGTCGGCACCTCGTCGTCGTGCCTGTTCTGGTCGAGAACGCTGATCGCCATCGGTGTCACCTCTTTCTTGTTGCTGATCGCGGTGTGGGTGATGCGGGTACTGCGGGTGGTGCTGCTGGTCATGCACTGCCTCTCGGCTGGTCGGTGCCGTTTTTTCCAGGGGTGAGGAAACAGAAAGGCCGCGGATCCCGGGTGTCGGGTTCCGCGGCCTGGAGGCTGCTGATCTGGTGGTGTCACTAGATCGGCGGACTCCAGGCGGTGGGACCCGGGACGGTGGCGAGGTCAAAAGCCACGTGTCCCTTGCTGTCGACGGCCTGGGTGTCGCAGATGACGACGGAGGTCATCCAGGACGTACCGAAGGCGCGGTCGTAGCCACGCACGGGCATGCCGGCACGCGTCCGGACGGACGGCGTCGGAATCTGGATGTTGGTCATGTTCTCCACGGTGGCCACCTCCTTCGGTGGTGTCTGGCGCGGGGCTTGCCGGGCCCTATCTGCGCACGTCGGCTGATGTCGAGAAGTCACGTTAGTGCTCCGGCATGTAAGGAGCAAACGATTTTATGACTATGTCGCAAGAAATTCTGCCGAGTCCCCCGCGAGCACAGCCAGGACGTCGTCGCCGTAGCGCTCGAGCTTGTCGGGACCGACGCCCGACACCCGCAGCAGCGCCGGCCGGTCGGCCGGCTGCTCCTCGGCGAGCTGCTCGAGGGTGGCGTTGCTGAAGACCATGAACGCCGCGACGTCGTCGGCCTTGGCCCGCAGCCGGCGCCACTCCCGCAGCCGCTCGAAGACGTCCTCGTCGTACGGCGCTGGGCAGGTGGCGCAGCGGCGCCGGGCCTTGTCGGCGGCGGCCAGCGGCGCGCCGCAGGACGCGCAGGTGCGGGCACCGCGGCTGCGGGATCGGCTGGGCGCGGGCTTGGCGGACTCCGGCAGCAGCGGGTCGAGGAACCGCGACGGCTTGCGGCGCGCGGCCTGGCCGGGGTTGCGGGCGGCGGCCCACGAGAGCGCGAGGTCGAGCCGGGCGCGGGTCATGCCGACGTAGAGCAGCCGACGCTCCTCCTCGATCGCGGCGTCGCTCTGGGCGTAGGTGATCGGCAGCGTGCCGTCCTGGAGGCCGACCAGGAACACCGAGTCCCACTCGAGGCCCTTGGCGGCGTGGAAGGTGGCGAGCGTGACGCCCTCGGCCACGGGGGCGTGCTGCTCGGCCGCGCGGCGGTCGAGGTCGTCGACGAAGCCGCCGAGGTCGGCGTCCTGCTCGGTGGCGAACGCCTCGGCCTGACTCACCAGCGCCTGCCAGGACTCCCAGCGGTCGCGGGTCTGGCCGCGGGCCTCGGGCGGGGTGGGGGTCCAGCCCATGCCGGCGAGGACGTCGCGGACCAGGTCGACCCAGGTGTCGCCGTCGGCCGGGGTGGCGCCGCCGCGGGCGGCCCCGCGCAGCCGGGTGACGGCCTCCCGCACCTCGGCGCGCTCGAAGAACCGGCCGGCACCGCGCACGAGGTAGGGGATGCCGGCGTCGGCCAGCGCCTCCTCGTAGGGCTCGGACTGGGCGTTGATGCGGAACAGCACCGCGACCTCGGACATGGGGCGGCCGTTCTTGCGAAGCACCGCGATGCGCTGCGCCACCGCGGCGGCCTCGGCGACCTCGTCGGGGTGACCCTCGTAGGTGACCGCGGGGCCGCCCGGGCGCTGCGCCTTGAGCTGCACGGTGCGACTGGCCGAGCCGGCGAGCAGCGTGTTGGCCGCGCCGACCACCTCGGGGGTGGAGCGGTAGTTGCGGACCAGCTCGACGGACGTCGTGCCGGGATGCCGGCCGGGGAAGGTCGTGAGGTAGTTCGCGTTGGCACCGGCGAACGAGTAGATGGTCTGGGCCGGGTCGCCGACCACGCAGAGCTCGTGGCGTCCGCCCAGCCAGAGGTCGAGCAGCGCCGACTGGAGCGGTGACACGTCCTGGTACTCGTCGACGACGAACCACTTGTACTGGCGCCGCACCTGCGCCGCGACCTGCTCGTGCTCGGCGAGCATGCCGGCGGTGAGCAGCAGGATGTCCTCCATGTCGATCTGCCCGCGCTCGCGCTTGGCCTCCTCGTAGGCCCCGAGCACGCGCGCCACCATGTCGGGCTCGACGCCGGCCACCGAGCGTCCGGTCGCAGCCGCCGCACCCACGTAGCTGTCGGCACCGGCGTTGCTGACCTTGGCCCACTCGATCTCGGAGGCGAGGTCGCGCAGCAGTGCCTGATCGGTGTTGAGCCGCAGCCGGCGCGCGGCCGCGACCACGAGCGGGATCTTGGACTCGATCAGCGACGGCAGCTCGGTGCCGTAGGCGAGCGGCCAGAAGTAGCGCAGCTGCCGCAGCGCCGCGGAGTGGAACGTGCGGGCCTGCACGCCGGCCACGCCGAGCCCGCGCAGCCGCCCGCGCATCTCCCCCGCCGCCCGGGTGGTGAAGGTGACCGCGAGCACCTCGGTGGGCACGTAGATGCCGCTGTGGACGCCGTACGCGATGCGGTGGGTGATCGCCCGGGTCTTGCCGGTGCCCGCGCCCGCCAGGACCCGCACCGGGCCGCGCAGCGTGATCGCGACCTCCCGCTGCTCGGGGTCGAGGGCGTCGAGCAGGCGCTCGGGGGTGGTGTCGGCCACGTTGCGGAACACTCCGGGGGTCACGGCAGTTGGACAGGTTGATCAGTCGGGGCGTCACCGACACTAGACGCCGCCACCGACGACGTGGACCACGAAGGGATCGCCTGGGGATGAGCAGCTTCACGATGTACTCGACGCCGTGGTGCGGCTACTGCCACCGGCTGAAGGGGCAGCTCGACCGCGAGGGCATCCCGTTCGACGTCGTCGACATCGAGCAGCAGCCGGACGCGGCCGGGCTCGTGGAGTCGGTGAACAACGGCAACCAGACCGTCCCCACCCTCGTCTACGCCGACGGCAGCGCCCAGACCAACCCGAGCCTGGCGCAGATCAAGCAGAAGCTCGCCTCGCTCGCCTGAGCCGGTCCGTACCGACGGTCTGTTTCGCGTCGGTTTGGGACCAAACCGCAACGAAAACGGTTGCGGATGCGTCGTTGGTGACCAAACGGCGCACCCCGGAGGGCCGCCGCGCGGGGGTCACCAGGAACCGGGGAGCGGGCCGCCGTACCAGTCCTCGACGAGAGAGCGGCTGATCGAGACGCCGGAGGGGAGGGCGAGGGTGCCGGCCTCGGTCTCCTCGCGCATCTGGCGGCGGGTGAACCAGCGGGCCTCCTCGAGCTCGTCGCCGTCGACGTCGATCTCGGTGGACTCCGCGTGCGCGACGAAGCCGACCATGAGGCTCGCGGGCAGCGGCCAGGGCTGGTTGCCGAAGTAGTCGACGGCGCCGACGCGGATGCCGGTCTCCTCGCGCACCTCGCGGCGGACGGCGTCCTCGAGCGTCTCGCCGGGCTCCAGGAAGCCGGCGAGGGTCGAGTAGCGGCCGGCGGGCCAGCCGGGCTGGCGGCCGAGCAGGCACCGTTCGTCGTCGCTGCCGGGCTCGCCCTCGGTGACGACCATGATCACGGCGGGATCCGTGCGCGGGAACTGCGACCGGCCGCACTGCGTGCAGCGCAGCTCGTGGCCCGCCTTCTCGGCCGCCAGGTCGCCGCCGCAGCGCGGGCAGTGGCGGGTGACCCAGAGCCACTCGGCGAGACCGAGCGCGTGGAAGACCAACGGCGCCTCGGCCACCGCCGGGCCGGTGGTGCCGGCGAGCACGGGCAGCAGCCCGCGCAGCGGGAACCACTCCCCCTTCGGCTCGGCCAGCGCGGCGTCGGCGATGACGGCCCACCAGGTGGTGCCGTCGCGCTCCCCCAGCAGCACCCGGACGCCGTCCGGCGCCTCGTCGGGCGAGACCCACGGCAGCGCGCCGTCGACCGGCCGCACCCGCGTGCCGGCGACGACGAGCACCCGGGTCGCCGGGTCGGCCCACTGCTCGGCGGTCCAGGCGTCGTCGACGCGGCGCTCGGCGATGCGGTCGTGCGGCCCCGCGGCCAGCTCGAGATGGGGGTAGGTCACCTGTCCAGCCTAGGAACCACGATCGACTCCAGCTCGACGCGGTCGAGCAGCGGCGGCTCGACGAGCTGCTGGTCGCGCACGTAGTAGAAGCCGGCGCGCACCCGCTCCACCGGCACGCCCCGCAGCTCGGCCCACGCGAGCCGGTAGAGCGAGAGCTGGAGCGGGTCGGCGTCCTGCTGCCGGTTGGTCTTCCAGTCGACGACGAGGAACCCGTCGCCGTCCTCGTAGACGGCGTCGACGCGGCCGCGCACCACCTGCCCGGCGAGCACCAGCGCGAACGGCGCCTCGACGGCGAACGGCGCCCGGTCGGCGAACTCGCCCTGCTCGAAGAGCTCGACCAGCTCGGCGAGCTCGGCGTGGTCGGCGACGTCGGCGTCGCCCCGGTCGGCCAGCTCGTCGGTGTCGAGCAGCGCCTGCTGCCCGAACCGGGTCTCGACCCAGGCGTGGAACCGGGTGCCGAACCGCGCCGCCGGCGACGGCGGCCGCGGCATCGGCCGGGCCAGCTCGCGGGCGAACGCGTCGGGGTCGTCGCGCAGCCGCGCGATCGCCGTTGCGGACAGGCTCGACGGCAGCACCACCGGCAGGACGTCGGCGCGCTCGCGGCGGGCCTCGGCGAGCAGTCGCTCGATCTCGTCCTCCCACGTGGCGACCTCTCCGGCCGCGTCGCCGAGGTCGAGCTCGAGCGCCGGCCCGGCCGCGAGCTCGGCGTCGGCCTCGGCCACGAGCTCGGCGGCGGTGATCCGCCGCAGGCTCTCGGCGGTGCGCTCGGTGACCGGCCACGACACCGGCGCGCGGTCGGCGACGGCCGGGTTGGGGGTGTCGTCGGGCGGGAGCTCGAGCCAGGTGTCGGGTGTGGCACCCCAGCCGGCCATGGCGTCGCGCACCGTGACCAGGTAGGGCGACGGCGCCAGCGGCTTCTTGCGACTCTCGGTCCACAGGTACGACGACACGACCAGGCGGTGCTCGGCCCGGGTGAGCGCGACGTAGCCGAGCCGCCGCTCCTCCTGCTCCTGGTGGGCCCTCGCCTCGGTGTGGAACGCGGTGAGGCCCTTCGACGTGATCGTGGTCCACGCCGGCAGGTCGCTGGCGTCGCCGCGCAGCGGGGTCGGCAGCACCGCCTGGCCTCGCGGCCACTGGCTGCGCAGGGTCTCGTGCGGGAACCTGGTGGCGCACATGCCGGGCAGGAAGACGGTCCCGAACTCCAGCCCCTTGGCGCGGTGGACGGTGAGGAGCTTGACCGAGTCCGCCAGCGTGGGTGTGGCGACGTCGAGGCCGGTGCCCAGCTCGTCCTCGGCGGTGAGGTACGACAGCAGCGCCGGCAGGCTGACGCCGCCGTCGACCGCCTGGAACTCCGCGACCGCCTCGACGAACCGGTCGAGGTTGTCGCGCCGCGCCTGCGCGGCCTCGCTGACCGACGAGGCGAGCTCGAGGTCGATGCCGGTGACGTCGATGATGCGGCGCACCAGGTCGAGCAGGGGCTCCCCCGCGTGCTCGCGCAGGTAGCGCAGCTCGCGGGCGAGCGCCTCGAGCCGGGCGCGGCCCTCCGGCGAGTAGGGGTAGCGGTCGGGCTCGCCGGGCTGGTCGAGGGCGTCGCTCAGCGCCACGACCTCGGCGGCGTCGGCGCCCGCGGCGGCAAGCCGGAGCTCGTCGCCGAGACCGAGGTCGCGCGGCACCTCGGGGCGGCCGGCGACCTCCCGCGCCCGCCGCGCCAGCAGCGCGAGGTCGCGCGGGCCGACCATCCACCGGGGACCGGCGAGGAGGTGCAGCAGCTCGGCGTTGGCGGTGACGTCGCCGACCACGGTGAGGGTGGCGACCACCTCGGCCACCTCGGGGAGCCGCAGCAGCCCGTTGAGGCCGACGATCTCGACCGGCACCTCCGCGGCCGAGAGCGCGTCGAAGACGTCGGCGGCGTGCGCGTTGTCGCGGGTGAGCACCCCGATCTTGCGCCACGGCGTGCCGGCCGCGTGGTCGGCGTGCACCTCGTCGACGAGCCACGCGAGCTCCGCGGCATAGGTCTCGTGGACGGCGGCGCGCACCTCCCCGGGCCCGGCGTCGTCCTTCGCGCTCAGCGGCGCCACCTGCGGGAACTCGTCGAGCAACGGCTGCGCGAGCAGGTTGGCGGTCTGCAGGATCCGCACGTCGGAGCGGCGGTTGACCACGAGCGGGTAGGTGGTGGCCGGCGCACCGGCCGCCGTCGGGAACTGCCGGTCGAAGCCGAGGATGTTGCTCACCGAGGCGCCCCGCCAGCCGTAGATCGCCTGGTTGGGGTCGCCGACGGCGGTGACCGGGTGCCCGCCGCCGAACAGCCCCGCCAGGAGCTCGGCCTGGGCCACCGAGGTGTCCTGGTACTCGTCGAGCAGGACGGCGCGGAACCGGTCGCGCTCCCCTGCCCCGACGTCGGGGTGCTCGGCGACGAGCCGGGCGGCGAGCGCGATCTGGTCGGAGAAGTCCATGAGGCCGAGGTCGGTCTTGAGGGCGCGGTAGTCGTCGACGAGGGCGAGCAGCTCGCGGCGCGCGGTGAGGGCGGCGAGCACCTTCGGCAGATCGCCCTTCGGGCCGGTGTCGAGGGCGGCCTGGACGACGGGCCGCAGGGCGTCGTCGTGGGCGCGGACGGCGTCGGTGGTCTGCAGGTGCTCGCTGATCTGACCGTCCAGGGCGAGCAGCCACGTGATGACGTGGGGTGGGCTGTCGGACAGGGCGTCGACCGTGCCGGCGTGGCGCGCCACCGCCCGTGCGGCCACCTGGAACCGGCTGGCGTCGGCCATCACGCGGGTGTCGGGCTCGTGGCCGATCCGCAGGCCGTGCTCGGAGAGCAGCGAGGCGGCGTAGGCGTTGTAGGTGGCGATCCGTGGCTCGACCAGCTCGCCGTCGACGGTGTCGAGCCCGGCCGTCGCGAGGAACCCGCGCACCCGGGCCCGCAGCTCGGCCGCGGCCTTGGTGGTGAAGGTGAGACCCAGCACCTGGTCGGGGCGGACGGCGCCGGTGGCGACCAGGTAGACCACCCGTGCCGCCATCAGCTCGGTCTTGCCGGATCCGGCACCCGCGATGACGACGGCCGGGTCGAGGCCGGTCGAGATCGCCGCCCACTGCGGCTCGCTGACCGTGTAGGAGGTGCCCATCAGCTCCCGCAGCTCCGCGGGCCCGACATCGGGGGTCACGACACCACCCCCTGTGCGTTCCACGCCGGGCACATCGTCTGGAAGTCGCACCGGTCGCACTGCGACTTCTCCGGTTTGGTGGGGAACGACTCGGCGCGCAGCAGCGCCACGGTGTCGAGCACCTGCTGCTCCACCGGGCGCGGCTCGTCGCCCTCGGCCGGCGGCAGCGGGTCCTGCCGCTGGACCCGGAGCTTGGTGGGGTCGGCGTAGCCCTTGCGCAGCTGCCACAGCTCGGCGCCGCCCGGTGGCGCCTCCGCGGCCGCGGGGAGGTGCGCGAACCCGCCGTGCTCGACCGCGAGCTGGTAGAGACCGAGCTGCGGGTCGGTCGGGATGTCGCCCTCGGGCGGCGGGTACTTGGTGGTCTTGAGGTCGACGACGACCACCCGCCCGTCGGCGTCCAGCTCGATCCGGTCGGCCCGGCCGCGCACCACCACCGACGTGCCGTCGGGCAGCGGCACCTCGGTCTCGAAGTCCTCCTCGGACCCGACGAGCGCGCGAGCGTCGGGACGGGACAGGTAGGTGACCAGTCGCACCAGCGCGGTGCGGGCGGCGTCGCGCTCCCGGCCGGCCGACCAGGGCGTGCGGAACGGGATCTCGGGCCAGACCCGGTCGACGTGGGCCATCACCTCGTCGACCCGTGCCAGCTCGGCCGGCAGCTCCCCCCGGCCCATCCGGTCGGCGAGGGCGTGGACGACGTTGCCGAAGCCCTGCCCCTGGTTATTGGTCTGCTGCCCGCCGGCCTCCCGCTCGAGGAACCACCGGGCCGGGCAGCTGGCGACCGCTGCGAGCAGGCTGGCGGTGACGGTGACCGGGCGGTCGTCGGGGCGCAGCGGGCGGTCGGCGAGCGACCACGCGCGGGTGCCCCACCAGGTGCCCGGGTCGGCACCCGTGACCAGCCGGCGGGCGCCCTGCCGCTCCCGGGCCAGCTGGGCGAGCCGCCGCGCGGCGGCGCGGCGCAGTGGCTCGGGTCTCGACTCGTCGGCACAGGTGCGCCGCAGCTCGGCCACCAGGCCGGCCATCGACAGCGGCCGCGGCGGACGGCCGGGGACGTGCACCACCTCGACGTCGAGCTCGTCGAGGAACCGGCTGGCCTGCTCGCCGTCGTCCTGGGTGGAGGCGACGGCGCTCACGACCAACCGCTCCCGCGCGCGGGTGCACGCGACGTAGAACAGCCGGCGCTCCTCGGCCAGGAGCTCGCGGGCCGTGGGCGGCGGGAGCGGCCCGTCGCGCCCCACCTCGTCGGCGCGCAGCAGCGAGGTGCGGCGCCGCAGGTCGGGCCAGCCCTCCTCCTGCACGTGGGCGACGACGACGAGCCGCCACTCCAGGCCCTTGGACCGGTGCGCCGTGAGCAGCCGGACGGCGTCGCCACGCACGCCCCGCTCGGCGAGCGTGTCGGCCGGGATCTGCTGGGCGCGCAGCTCGGCGAGGAAGTCGACGACGCCGCGCTGCCCGACGTGCTCCTCGGCCCGCGCGGTGTAGTCGAACAGGGCGCACATGGCGTCGAGGTCGCGATGCGCGAGCCGGGCGGCGCCCCCGCCCACGTCGACCTGTTCGCGCAGCCGCTGCGGCCACGCGGTGCCCTCCCACAACGTCCAGAGCACGTCGTCGAGCGTGCCGCCGGCGGTCATCCGCTCCCGCGCCCGCGTCAGCAGGGCGGCGAAGGCCACCACCCGGCCCGCCACCGGCGAGTCGAGGCCGCCGAGCAGCGCGGGGTCGAGCACCGACGCGCGCAGCAGCTCGCCCGAGGGCCGGACGGCGTCGCCGCGGGCGCGCTCGGCGAGACGCAGCGCCCGCCCGAGCGCCCGCAGGTCGGTGGCGTGCAGCCCGACCAGCGGCGAGAGCAGCAGCGCCTCGGCCCGCTCGGCGTCGAGCCAGTCGGGGTCGGCCACTGCGTGCAGGGCGTCGAGGAGCGGCAGGACGGCGGGCTCACGGCTGAGCGGCGTCTCGTCGGCGCTCACCTCCACCGGGACGCCGGCGGCGACCAGGGCGCGGCGCAGCGACGGGATCGTGGTGCGGCCCGACCGCACCAGCACGGCCATGTCACCCCACGCGACGTCGTCCTGGAGGTGGGCGCGGCGGAGCAGGTCGGCCAGGTGCTCGGCCTCGGCGCGGGCGTGGTCGAAGGTGAGGGCCTCGACCCGGCCCGGAGCCTCGACGTCAGCGACCTGCGGGTGGCGGAACGGCTCGGACGCCTCGGCGGGGATGGCGCCGGTGAGAGCCAGGCGGGAGGCGACGGACTGCGCGGACCGCAGCACCGCGGGCCCGAAGCGGCGGGTGGTGCCGAGCGCGAGCACCCGTGCCGCCGCGCCGTCGCGACCGCGGAACTCGTGCGGGAAGTCGAGGATGCCGCGCACCTCGGCACCGCGGAAGCCGTAGATCGACTGGTGCGGGTCACCCACCACCACGAGGTCGCGGCCGTCGCCGGCGACCGCCTGGAGCATTGCCACCTGGCTGGGGTCGGTGTCCTGGTACTCGTCGACGTAGACGTGGGCGAACCGGGCCCGCAGGTCGGCGCGGGCGGGGTGCTCCGGGTCCTGCAGCATGCCGACGGCGGTGGCGATGAGACCCGAGTAGTCGATGAGGTTGCGCGCGTGCAGCACGTCGTCGTACTGCTCCATGAACGCCGCCGCGGCCACGAGGTCGTCGCGGCCGACGTCGGCGCCCAGCCGCGCGAGGCGCTCGAAGCCGATGCCGCGCTCCGTGGTGCGCGCCACCAGGCTCGCCAGCTCCCGGGCGAAGCCGCGGGTGCCGGTGGCGCGGGCGAGCGACGCGGGCCAGGCGACCCGGGCCTCGCGGGCGGTGAGCAGGTCGGTGAGCAGCACCTCCTGCTCCGGCGCGGACAGCAGCCGGAGCGGCGGTCGGGAGCCGCCGTCGGGGTCACCCGGTCGGTCGTAGGTGCGCACCAGGCCGTAGGCGAAGGAGTGGAACGTGGAGCTGAGCGAGGTGGACAGCGTGCGGCCGAGCCGGGCGGTCACCCGGTCGCGCAGCTGCTCGGCGGCCTTGCGGGAGAAGGTGAGGGCGAGGATCGCGTCGGGCGACACGCCCTCCTCGATGCGGGCGACGACGGCCTCCACGAGCGTGGTGGTCTTGCCGGTGCCGGGGCCGGCCAGCACCAGCAGCGGCCCGTCACGGTGCTCGACGACGGCGCGCTGCTGCTCGTCGAGCACCGGCACCGCGACGGCGGCGTCGGGGCGGACGAGGCGGTAGGCGCTCACCGGACCAGCCAACCATCCGCGGCCGACACCACCCTCAGGCGTCGGGCGGGCGCTCGTTGTAGACGCCGGCCTGCTCCTGGCCGGACAGCGCGGCGATCGCCGTCATCACCTCGTCGGTGAGCTCGCGGCGGGCCCGGCCGGTCGGGACGCCGTCGAAGCGGTCGCCCACCGTGATCGGCTCGCCGAACGTGACGGTGACATGGACCAGCCGCGGCCGCCGGGAGCCGACCGGCTGGAGCTCGGCGGTGCCGACCAGGCCGACGGGCACGATCGGGACGCCGGCGGTGAGGGCCAGGTGGGCGACCCCGGTGCGGCCGCGGTAGAGCCGGCCGTCGCGGGAGCGGGTGCCTTCGGGGTAGATGCCGAAGGCCTCGCCGCGCCCGAGCACGTCCAACGCGGTGTCGAGGCTCGCGAGCGCGGCCTTGGAGTCGTCGCGGTCGACCGGCAGCATGCCGAGCCCCTCGAACCAGGCGCGGCTGGCCGCGCCCTTGAGCCCGGTGCCGGTGAAGTAGTCGGACTTGGCGAGGAACACCACTTTGCGCGGCACCACCACCGGGATGACGACGGAGTCGATGAAGCTGAGGTGGTTGCTGGCCAGCAGCACGCCCCCGGTGCGCGGCACGTGGTGCAGCCCGCGCACGGTCGGCCGCCACACCGCCCGCGCGAGCGGCGGGACGACGGTGTGCAGGACCCGGTAGAGCGCCACGGGCCCAGTGTCGCGGTTACTTGCGAGGACACCGATTCCCCGGGATTTCGAGACGGACATAGGCGAAGGGCCCTCGTGAGTATGAGTCACAAGGGCCCTTCTGGTTGATCGGGTCGGTGACGTCCCCGACCGACGTCTCGGCTCCTCCGGTCCCCGCGAGCCTCGTCACCTGGCTGCGGCGGTGGCCGCTCCGGCGAACCGGAACTGCCTCCGTACGGACCCTCGTCTCCGAGTCGTCCCGCGCTCCCCGAAGGGATTGCGTGGGGAGAGTTCTACGTGCCCGAGGAACCGGCGCGCAAGGGTTTCTCCCAACATTCCTTCGGTTCCACCGGATATCCACCGAACCGGCCTCGACCGTCCACAGGTGGAGCCACGATCTCCACAGGACGACGGCCCGGCTGTGGACGAGAACGGGCGATCCGAGTAGCGGTACTCAGCCCGGGTGAGTGGTCGCTCCGATCCGCCACGGACCCCTCCGGGGCTGTACTCGTCGCATGTTCACCTATGCCGACGCCGGGCGGTGCGTGTCGTGCCGCGCGTCCCTCGAGCCCGATCGCTCCGACTGCCCCGCGTGCGGTGTCGTGCTCACCGGACCGGTCGCCGGCCGGCTGTTCGGCGTGCTGACGCAGGCCGACGCCCTCGCCCACCAGCTGCGGGCCACACCGGCGCCGGCGCCCGCTCTCCCACGCCCGGTGGCGGCTCCACCCCGGCCCATGCCGGCGTCCCCGGTGCCCGTGCGCACCGGCGTGCGGACGTCGTCGGTGCCCGCGATCCTGCTCGCCACCGGAGCGCTGTGCCTCCTGGTGGCCGCGGTGATCTTCCTGGCGGTCGCCTGGTCGTGGCTCGGTGTCGGCGGTCGGACGGCGGTGCTGCTCACCCTCACCGGGCTCGGTCTGGGGGTCTCGCCCTGGCTGCGCGGCCGGGACCTGGTGGTGGCCCCCGAGTCACTGGTGACCGTGACGCTCGGACTCGTCGTGCTCGACGTGTTCGGCGCCGAGAACGCGGGCTGGCTCGGCCGGCCGGCGGCCACCGAGCTCGTGGTGCTCGTCGGGCTGGCACTGACGGCGGCGTCCGGCCTGGTGCTCGGACTCGAGCGACGGCTGGTCGCACCCCAGCTCGCGGGCGTGCTCGGGCTGGTGCTGGTGGTCGGCGGACTCGCCGACCTCACCGATGCGCCGCTCGCGACCGGACTGGCGGGCGTCGTCGGCCTCGGCGCGGTGACGGTGCTGACCTGGCGGCTCGCGCTGCCCGTGGCCGCCTGGGGCGCCGGCACGGCCGCCGTGTGCGGCTGGCTCGGCGTGGCCGCGGTCGCCGCCGAGGAGCTGAGCCTCGTCGAGCGCCCGACCTTCCACACCGTGTGGGTGGCCGGGCCCGGGTGGGCGCTGGCGACGTGCGCCGCGCTGCTCGCCGCCGTGGCGCTGGCGCCCCGCCTCGACCGGATCCTCGGCGACCTCGCCCTCGCGACCGCCGGCAGCATGCTCACCGGCCTGCTCGCCCTCCCTGTGACCGACGAGGGCGCGACGGCGTTCGGTGTCGTCAGCCTCGCCGTCGGGGTCGGCTGGCTCGGTGTCCTGGTGCCGCTGGCACGCACCCGACCCGTCATCGCCGTCCTGCCCGCTGCACTGTCGCTGTTCCCGGCGGTGCTGCTGCTGCTCGCGCTGCTCGGCGAGGCAGCGCTCCGCGCGCTGACGCCGGGCGCGGACCTGCGGCTCGACGACGCCGCCACCACCGCCCACCCGTCCCTCGTGCTCGCCACGCTCGTGGTCCTGCTCGGGATCGCGGCCGCGCTGGTGCGCGACCAGCGGGCACTGCCCGAGGCCGGGCTCACTCTGGCGCTCGGCGCGGTCGCCACCGTCGCGCTCACGCCGGTCCCGCTGTGGATCGTGACCGCGGGCCTGGGGACGACGGCCGCCGGCTACGCCGCCACCACCCGGCTGTCGTGGCCCGGCGCCGCCTCGTACCGCTACCTCGGCGCGGTCGCCGTCGCCGGCCTGGCGCTCGTCACCGCCCACCCCTCCGCGGAGCTCCTGCTCGGCACCACGCTGCTCCTCACGGCGCTGGCCGGGTTCGGCCAGGTCGCCGGCCGCGACCCGGTGGCCATCGGGGGCGGCGCGGTCCTGCTGCCCCTCGCCGCGGCGGGCTCGGTGTGGACAGGCGGGCCGGTGCTCGACGTCGACCCCGCCTACCTCGGCGTCCCCGCCCTGCTGGTGGTGGCGGCCCTGGCCTTGCTGCGCCCGCGGGTCGACACCGAGGCGTCCGCCCTTCTGGCCGGCGTGGTCTCGTTCGCCGTCGCGGTCGGGTCGGCGTCGGACGAGCTGCTGTCGCTGTCGATCCACCTCACGCAGGCCGGCGCCCTGCTGTCGCTCACCGCCCTGGTGCACCCGCACCGTCGCGCCGTCGGCTGGGCGGGCAGCGCGGTGCTGCTGCTCGCGCTGTGGGTCCGGCTCGTCGACCTCGAGGTCCTGGCACCCGAGGCCTACACGCTGCCGCCGGCGCTCGCGCTCGTCGGCGTGGCCCTGGTGCAGCTGTGGCGCGAGCCGCAGTCGCCGACGGCCCTGCTCGTGCCGGGCCTGGTGCTCGCCACGACGCCGTCCCTGTTGCGCCTGCTCGCCACCGACCCGGTCTCGCTGCGCGCGCTGCTGCTCGGTCTCGCCTGCCTCGCCCTCGTCCTGGTGGGAGCCGCGCTCCGGTGGAGCGGCCCGCTGCTCGTGGGCGCCGGCGTCGGGGCCGCCCTGGCGCTGCTGGAGCTCGCGCCGTACGTCGCCCAGACGCCGCAGTGGGTGGTGATCGGCCTCGCCGGCACCGTGCTGACCCTCACCGGCATCACCTGGGAGCGCCGGGTCGTGGAGCTGCGGCGGGCGGCGGGCTACCTCGGCCGGTTGCGCTAGCCGGTGTCCACCGGCGACCAGAACGCCGCCACCAGGTCGACGCGGTCACCCGAGGGCCGCAGCGGGGTGCCCTCCTCGAGGTAGGCGGGCCGGGCGCCGTCCTGGTGGCTGGGCGGCAGCGAGCCGTCGGCGCGGACCACCCGCCACCACGGCACCGGACCGCCGTGCCGGGCCATCACGTTGCCGATCAGCCGCGGCCCGCTGCCGACGACGTCGGCGATGGCGCCGTAGGTGGTGACCCGGCCGCGCGGGATCGTCTCGACGATGGTGAGCACCCGCTCCACGAAGTCGTCGTCGGCGCGCACCACGTGGCCCAATCTAGAACGCAAAAACGACGATCCCCGTCCACCCCAGGGGGACGGGGACCGTCGCGGCCCGCGCAAGGCCAGATTCAGTGCTCGGTCAGAGGACCGGGCTGAACGGCTCGGTGCCCGGCACCAGCTGCAGACCGGAGATGCCGGAGAACTGCTGGGCGTAGGTGAGCTCGCTGTTCAGGTCGCTGACGCCGTTCGACCCGGCGAGCGGGGCGATCGCGAGCGTCGACAGGGTGCCGAGAGCACGGCCCTCGGCGTCGAGGAAGGCCGAGCCCGAGTCACCGGGGACACCCGGGGTCACGGTGTAGACGGCGTGGCTCCAGCCCTCGCCCTCGGTGCCGACGCTGGCGCCCTGCTTCGGCGAGAGCTGCTCGACGCCACCGCGGAGCCCGGAGTTGCCGTAGCTGTAGACGGTGTCGCCGGCGGCGGTGCCCTCGGTGTTGATGCCGGTGGGGCCTCCCCAGAACGGGATGCTCGGGTTGACCTTGGCGACATCGGCCGCGTCGACCTTCACCAGGGCCAGGTCGTTGTAGGCACAGGCGTTCTCGTCGGTCTCGTTCCGCTGCTGCATGGTGAGCCACGAGGAGTAGGCGAGGGTGCCCGCGCCGACCTCGTCGCCAGCGGTGACGATGCTGCCGTTGCGGTTGAAGGTGACCCGGGTGCCGAGCGGCAGCGACTCCGCGTCGCAGCCGTTCGTGTCGGTGGCCGCACCGGTGCCAGCGCAGTGCGCGGCCTGACCGAGGTACACGTTGCCGGCACCGTCGGTGTAGACGAAGTTCGCGGTGCACTGGCCGCTGCCATCGGTGTTGGTCTGCACACCGGGGGTGATGGCGGCGGAGTCGGCCGGGGCCCACGCGGCGAAGCGGACGGGCTCGGCGTGCGAGGCCGGCGCGGTGGCGACGGACGTGGCGCCGAGCAGGGCCGAGGTGGCGGCCACGGCGAGGGCGGAGAACATCTTGACCTTCATCAGTACTGGAATTCCTCCTGGTGAAAACCGGCCCGGGGAGGTCCCGCGTCAGGCAGCAGGCCGAGGGCTCGGTCGGATGTGTCCTACGACACCCCTAACGGCATACCCCCCGGTCGGGTTACGGAGGAGTAGTCAGAAATGACTACAAATGACTAGACCGCCACCGGGGTCGGCGGCGGTCAGTCGGAGCGTCGGTGTCAGTACGACGGCTGGCTCGGGTCGATCTGGTTGACCCACGCCACGATGCCACCGCCCACGTGGACGGCGTCGGCGTAGCCGGCGCCCTTGACGATCGCGAGCGTCTCGGCCGACCGCACGCCGGACTTGCAGTGCATGACGACCTGCTTGTCGCTGGGCAGCTTCTCCAGGGCGGACCCGTTGAGGAAGTCGCCCTTGGGGATCAGCACCGCGCCCGGGATCTGGTTGATCTCGAACTCGTTCGGCTCCCGGACGTCGACCAGCACGAAGTCGCGGGTGCCCTCGGAGCGCTCCTTGAGCATGTGCTCGAGCTGCACCACCGAGATGGTCGAGCCGGCGGCGGCGTCGGCGGCCTCGTCGGAGACCGCGCCGCAGAAGCTCTCGTAGTCGATGAGGCCCGTGACGGTCGGGTTCTCGCCGCACAGCGCGCAGTCGGGGTCCTTGCGCACCTTCAGCTTGCGCCACTCCAGCTCGAGGGCGTCGTAGATGACCAGCCGGCCGACCGCGGGGTCGCCGATGCCGGTGATGACCTTGATGGCCTCGTTGACCTGGATCGAGCCGATGCTGGCGCACAGCACGCCCAGCACGCCGCCCTCGGCGCAGCTCGGCACCATGCCCGGCGGCGGCGGCTCGGGGTAGAGGCAGCGGTAGCAGGGCGCGTCGTCACCCGACTGCGGCCAGAACACCGACGCCTGGCCGTCGAACCGGTAGATCGAACCCCACACGTAGGGGATGCCGGCGAAGTACGCAGCGTCGTTGACGAGGTAGCGGGTAGCGAAGTTGTCGGTGCCGTCGACGATGAGGTCGTAGCCCTCGAAGATCCGCATCACGTTGTCGTTGTCGAGGCGCTCCTCGTGCACGACCACGTTCACGTACGGGTTGGTCTCGGCGATCGACTCCTGCGCGGAGACCGCCTTGGACTTGCCGATGTCGGACTGCCCGTGGATCACCTGGCGCTGCAGGTTGGACTCGTCCACCTCGTCGAACTCGACGATGCCGAGCGTGCCGACGCCGGCCGCGGCGAGGTAGAGCAGCGCCGGGCTGCCGAGACCGCCGGCGCCGATCACGAGCACCTTCGCGTTCTTCAGCCGCTTCTGACCCGTCATCCCGACGTCGGGGATGATGAGGTGCCGGCTGTAGCGGCGGACCTCGTCGATGGTCAGTTCATCGGCGGGCTCGACCAGCGCGGGAAGGCTCACGGAAGTCATCTCCTGGGGGACGGCGAGGGGGTACACGGACACAACGGCGTCCGACCGCTCCATTGTTCCCAGGCGTGCCCAGCCGCGCGGTGCGCCGGTCCCGCCATCCGGACCTGGCCGGACCTATAGGCTCGCGGTCGTGGCCAGCTACGACGTCGGCGTCCGCGACGGGCAGCGCGAGGAGCGCCCCCGCGGCGGTCGCCTCCCGCGCCGGCAGCGACGCACCCAGCTGCTGGAGTCCGCGCTCGAGGTCTTCGTGGCGCAGGGCTACCACGCCGCCGCGATGGACGACATCGCCGAGCGGGCCGGGGTGTCGAAGCCGGTGCTCTACCAGCACTTCCCCGGCAAGCTCGAGCTCTACCTGGCGCTGCTCGACTCCTCGTGCGACGCGATCATCGACGACTGCCGTCGCGCGCTCGCCTCGACCACCGACAACAAGCAGCGCGTGGCCGCGGCGATCGCCGCGTTCTACGACTACGTGGCCGACACCGGCGCGTTCCGGCTGGTCTTCGAGTCCGACCTCACCAGCGAGCCCACGGTGCGCACCCACGTCGACCGCGTGACCACCGAGTGCGCGGCGGCGATCGCCGACGTCATCCACGACGACACCGGCCTGCCCGCGCCCGACTCCCGGCTGCTCGCCGTCTCCCTGGTGGGAATGGCGCAGGTGAGCGCCCGGTTCTGGATGTCGGAGCAGGGCGGGCTCGACCGCGACCAGGCCAAGGCGCTGATCTCCGGGCTCGCCTGGCGCGGCATCGCCGGGTACCCCCTCACCGACGACCACTGACACCCCCAGACACCCCTGAAGGAGCCTGACCGTGGAGGTCAAGATCGGCGTGCAGCACGCCCCCCGCGAGGTCACCCTCGACAGCGACGAGAGCGCCGAGGACGTCGAGCGCCAGGTCAACGAGGCCCTCGCCAACGACGGGGTGCTCTCGCTGCGCGACACCAAGGGCCGCCGCTACATCGTGCCGGTGGCCAAGCTCGCCTACGTCGAGATCGGTGGCGGCGTCTCCGGCACCGTCGGCTTCCGGAGCTGACTCCCGGGGGTCTCGACACGGGCCTCGCTGCGCTCGTCCCGGCTCGACCACCGGAGCCGGTGGTTGAGCCCCGCGAGCGCCAGCGAGCGGGTGTCGAAACCCCCGGCCCTACGCGTCGAGGCCGAGCTCGGACATCCGCTCGGTGTGGTTCTCGGTGAGCCGGGTGAACATCCGGCCCAGCGCCGCGAGATCCATGCCGGGGCGGTCGGTGCCGCCGGTGAGCAGCGCGGTGAGCGAGTCGCGGTCGGCGGCCACCCGCTGCGCCTGAGTGAGCGCCTCGCCCATGAGCCGGCGTCCCCACAGCGCGAGCCGACCAGACACCACCGGGTCGGCGGCGATCACCTCGCGCACCCGCACCACCACGAACGACGCGTGGCCGGTGTCTTCGAGCGAGGTGACCACGACGTCGCGGGTGGCGGGGTCGAGGAACGCGGCGACCTCGCGGTAGAAGTCGTCGGCCAGGCCGTCGCCGACGTAGGCCTTCACCAGGCCCTCCAGCCAGTCCGACGGGGCGGTGTGGCGGTGGAAGGAGTCGAGCGCGACCCGGAACGGCGCCATCGCCTCGAACGGGTCCGAGCCGAGGTCGCGGATCCGTTGGTGGAGCGGCTCGACCTTGGCGAACTCCCCCGACGCCATCCGCGCCAGGGCCAACTTGTCCTCGAGCGTCGGCGCGAGCTTGGCGTCCTCGGCGAGCCGCTCGAAGGCGGACATCTCGCCGTAGGCGAGCACGCCGAGCAGGTCGACGACGGCGTCGCGGTAGCCCGGGTCGCCGAGGGCGAGGTCTTCGCCATCCTCGGCAGATGCGGCCATGCGCGCACCCTACCGATAGACTCGGCGGCGACGGCCCCGCCGGGGAACCTGTGCCTGAGCGGCCGTCCCGTATGTGCGCGGTCGCCTCAAGTCGGCCGCATCCGATCCCTTTCCTGCATGCGAGCCGTACTCAGAGATTGCGACAAGACACTGACCACCACCACCTTCCGCGAGCTCGGCGTCCACGCCGAGATCTGCGACGCGCTGGACCGCGCCGGCATCAGCACCCCCTTCGCCATCCAGGAGATGACCCTCTCGGTCGCCCTCCTCGGCACCGACCTCATCGGCCAGGCCCGCACGGGTACCGGCAAGACCCTCGCGTTCGGCATCCCGCTGATCCAGCGCAGCGTGTCGCCGAAGGACCCCGACTACTCGGAGATCCCCCAGGGCAAGCCGCAGGCGCTCGTCGTCGCCCCCACCCGCGAGCTCGCGCTCCAGGTGTCGAGCGACCTCGACCTCGCCAGCAAGGACCGCGGCCTGCGCGTCCTCACCGTCTACGGCGGCGTCGGCTACGAGCCGCAGCTCGACGCCCTCGAGTCCGGCGTCGACATCGTCGTCGGCACCCCGGGCCGACTGCTCGACCTCGCCAACCGCCGCGCCCTCGACCTCTCGCACGTGCACGCGCTCGTGCTCGACGAGGCCGACGAGATGCTCGACCTCGGCTTCCTGCCCGACGTCGAGAAGCTGCTCAGCAAGACCCCCGAGACCCGGCAGACGATGCTGTTCTCGGCCACGATGCCGGCCGCGATCGTCTCGCTCGCCCGCACCCACATGCGCCACCCGATGAACATCCGGGCCGAGTCGTCGTACGAGAACGCCACGGTGCCCCTCACCGCGCAGTTCATCTACCAGTGCCACGACCTCGACAAGCCCGAGATCATCGGCCGGCTGCTGCAGTCCGAGGGTGCCGACAAGTTCATCGTCTTCACCCGCACCAAGCGCGCGGCGCAGCGGGTGGCCGACGACCTCGCGGACCGCGGGTTCAACGCCGGCGCCCTGCACGGCGACATGCAGCAGACCGCGCGCGAGAAGACGATGACCCGATTCCGCGAGAACAAGCTGCAGGTGCTCGTGGCCACCGACGTCGCCGCCCGCGGCATCGACGTCACCGGCGTCTCGCACGTCATCAACTACTCCTGCCCCGAGGACGACAAGACCTACGTGCACCGGATCGGCCGCACCGGCCGCGCCGGCGCCACGGGCACCGCGATCACCTTCGTCGACTGGGCGGACCTGCACCGCTGGAAGATGATCAACAAGACGCTCGACCTGCCGTTCGACGACCCGCAGGAGACCTACTCCACCAGCGACCACCTGCTGCACGACCAGGGCATCGCCCCGGGCACCAAGGGCCGCATCAAGGACCCCGCGCCGGTCGAGCGCAAGGAGCGCCCCGACCGTGAGCGGTCCGAGCGTCCGCGCGAGCGCAACCGCGACCGGTCGCGCAGCCGCACGCGCAGCGGCCAGACCGTCAGCAGCGGCAGCGGCTCGGCCGACACCGGTGGCGCCGTCACCGCCGGCGAGGGCCAGGAGGTCCGCACCGGCTCGGGCAACCGCAACCGGCGACGCCGTCGCCGGGGTGGCTCGGGCGGCTCGTCGTCCGGCTGAGGAGTCAGGCGGTCACGACGACCGTGGTGCCGTCGTCGGCGAACGCCCACATCGCGGCCGCGTCCGCCGGCTTCTGACGGATGCAGCCGTGCGAGCGCGGCGTGCCGAGGTCGCCGACGCCCTGCACCGGGTCGCCGTCGTCGGTGGGGATGTCGTGGAAGCCGATCGCGGCGCCGGACGGGCCGCGGGTGAACCGGACGAACAGCCGCATGCTGGAGCCGTCGATGCCGGTGGCCTCCTCGGAGCGTGAGAAGACCGAGTAGGTGCCGGGGTCGAGGTTGTCCTCGACGCTGCCCGAGACCAGGTAGGTGCGCTCGACGGAGCCCTCGTCGTCGACCAGCCAGACCCGCTGCCGGCTCTCGCTGAACACGACCCGACGGCCCTCGCCGGAGTCGCCCGGCAGTGCGACGTCGAGCTCACCGCCGGTCGGCTGATGACGCGGCCTGAGATCGGCCTTGCGCTGCGCGCCGCGGCTGCGCTGCTCGGTGCGCTGCTGGTCCTGCTGCCGGGTGGCAGGAGGAGCCATCGTGACGGTGGGGACGTCCGGACCGGCCTTCGCCGCCGGGCCGGTGTCCTCGGCGGCAGCGACGGCCCGGGGCGTCTCGTCGGCGGCCGACGGCAGCACGCCGACACCGCCGAGCATCGCGACGCCGGTGGTGAGCAGTGAGGCGCCGAGCAGCGAGATCCGCCCCCAGCGCGGGCGCGCGGGCTCGGCGCGACGGCGTCCGGCCGGTAGGGGCTGCGCGCGGTGCCGGCTCACGTGGCCTCCGCGATGGCGGTGGTGGGCCGGCCGGCGCGCGCGGCGAGGTTGACCGCGACCTCGCGGTAGGCGGCCGCGCCCTTGCTGCGGCGGCTGGTGGCGAGGATCGAGCGGCCGGCGGCCGGGGCCTCGGCGAACTTGATCGTCTTCGGGATCGGCGGCTCGATCACGTCGAGGTCGTAGGTGTCGGAGATCGTCTCGAGCACGGTGCGGGCGTGGTTGGTGCGGCCGTCGTAGAGCGTGGGCAGCACGCCCCAGACCTCGAGCCCGCGGTTGGTGAACCGGCGCACGTCGTGCACGGTGTCGAGCAGCTGGCCGACGCCGCGGTGCGAGAGCGTCTCGCACTGCAGCGGGATGAGGACGCCGTCGGCCGCCGTCAGCGCCGCCACGGTGAGCACGCCGAGCGAGGGCGGGCAGTCGAGCAGGATCCAGTCGTAGTGGGTGCCCTTGGCACGCAGGTCCTCGATCATCGTGCGGAGCACGTGCTCGCGGCCGGTGCGGGTGAGCAGGTCGGCCTCGGCGCGGGCGAGCTCGATCGTGGCCGGGAGCAGCGCGACGCCGTCGTCGGTGTCGAGCACCACCTCGGTGGGGTCGAGGCCCTTGGTGAGCACGTGGTGGACCGACAGCTCGAGGTCCTCCGGGTCGATGCCGAGGGAGAAGGTGAGGCAGGCCTGCGGGTCGAGGTCGACGAGGAGGACGCTGTGACCGAGCTCGACGAGCGCCGCGCCGATCGAGGCGACGCTGGTGGTCTTGGCGACGCCGCCCTTCTGGTTGGCGACGGCCAGCGTCGTGGTGGGGAGCGTCCTGGACATCGGGGCCCATCATGCCGGATGCACGGGTCGGGAGCGGGGAGCGACCTGCCAGACTCGCGGCATGCCCAAGCCGCTCCCGCTCGACGACCTCGGCCGCGCCCTGATCACGGGCGCCACGGCCGGGATCGGCCACACCTTCGCCGTCCAGCTCGCCCGTCGCGGGCACGACCTGGTGCTGGTCGCGCGCGACGCCGCGCGGCTGGATGAGGTGGCCTCGGCGCTGCGCTCCGAGCACGGTGTCGACGTCGAGGTGCTGGTCGCCGACCTCAACGACCCCGCCCAGCTGGCCGCCGTCGAGAAGCGGCTCGGCGACGACGCCTCCCCCGTCGACCTGCTCGTCAACAACGCCGGGTTCGGGCTCAAGAAGCGGTTCCTCGACAACACCGTCGACGAGGAGGTGGCCATGCTCGACGTGCTCGTCTCCGCCGTCCTGCGGCTGACCCACGCGGCGCTCGCGGCGATGACCGCTCGCGGCCGCGGCGGCGTCGTCAACGTGTCGAGCGTGGCCGCGTTCCTGCCGCGCGGCACCTACGCGGCCGCGAAGGCCTACGTGAACAGCTTCAGCGAGTGGGCGGCCAACGAGTACCGCAGCCAGGGCGTGACCGTGATGTCGCTGTGCCCCGGCTTCACCAAGACCGAGTTCCACGAGCGGATGCAGGTGAAGCGCGGCGAGGGCTTCATGTGGCTCGACGCCGACTTCCTCGTGGAGAAGGCGCTCGCCGACTACGACAAGGGCCGGATCTACTCGATCCCCGGCGCCCAGTACAAGACGATCATCGCCCTCACCCGGCTCGTCCCGAACCGGGCGCTGCAGCTCGCGCAGTCGATGGGCCGCCGCTGACGGGGGGCAGTTTCACCGGCCGGCCGGTGAAACTGGACATCCAGGCGCCCGAGAGACGGCGATCCTGTCCAGTTTCGTACGCCAGGTCAGGCGCGGATGGCGGCGCGGAGGCGCTCGTACTCGGCGGGGTGTGTGGTGTGGGAGCCGAGGTCGTGGGCGGTCTTGCCGGTGCCGTGGTAGTCGCTGGCCCCGGTGACGACGAGACCGGCGTCGCGGGCGGCGTCGCGCAGCTCGGCGCGCACGTCCGGGTCGACGTGGTCCTGGTGGTCGACCTCGACGCCGGCCAGGCCGAGTCCGGCGAGCCGGGCCAGCTCGTCGGGCGTCAGCACGCGCCGGCTCCCCCGGCCCCACGGGTGGGCGATGACGGACACGCCGCCGGCATCACGCACCAGGGCCAGGGTCGCGACCAGGTCGGCGGCGTAGCGGTCGACGTAGCCGGGCCGGCCCTCGTCGAGCCACTCGGCGAAGGCCTGGTCGCGGTCGCGCACGACGCCCTTGCGCACCAGCGCGTCGGCGACGTGCGGGCGGCCGGGCACGCCGTGGGTGCCGACGTCCGCCAACGTGATCTCGACGCCGGCGGCGTTGAGCGCGGCGATCATCCCGGGCGCACGGTCCTCCCGGCCGGCCACGATCCGGGCGAGCTCGGCCCGCAGCCCGGCGTGGCCGGGGTCGGGCTCGTAGGCGAGCAGGTGGACGCCCGCGCCGTGGTAGCGGGTGCTGACCTCGATCCCCCGCACCAGCGTGACACCCACCTCGGCCGCCGCGGCCTCGGCCTCGGCCCACCCGGCGGTGGTGTCGTGGTCGGTGAGCGCGACGACGTCGAGGCCGGCCGCCGCGGCCAGCCGGACGACGTCGCCGGGCGCGTCGGTGCCGTCGCTCGCCGTGGAGTGGGTGTGGAGGTCGATCCGCACCCGGCGACCCTAGAGGCTCCCCTTCCCGAGCTGGTCCGCGATGTACTCCGCCTGCCGGATCGCCGAACCTCGCCGAGCGCGACCCGGATGGGCGCCCACCACACTGTCGGGACGGCAGCCGCCACGGCGGCGCGCCGCAGCGACAGCTGAGACGAGGGAGGAGCACCGTGCGTGCACTGAGCGTGGTCCCGGGCCGCGAGGACTCGTTGTCCTTGAGGGAGGCGCAGGCTCCCATGCCGACGGCCGGGGAGCTGCTGGTCGACGCGATCGCCGTCGGGGTGTGCGGCACCGATCGGGAGATCGCCGACGGGAGCTATGGCTGGGCACCACCGGACCAGGAACACCTGGTGATCGGTCATGAATCCCTCGGGCGGGTCCGGGAAGCGCCCGAGACGGGTGACTTTGCCGCCGGCGACCTCGTGGTGGGTGTGGTGCGGCGTCCCGACCCGGTGCCCTGCGGTGCGTGCCGGCGCGGTCAGTTCGACATGTGCCGCAACGGCCGGTACACCGAGCGAGGCATCAAGGAGCTTCACGGCTACGGGAGCGAGGTGTGGTGCGTCGAGCAGGAGTACGCCGTGCGTCTCGACGAGCGACTCGCCGACGTCGGCGTGCTCATGGAGCCCACCAGCATCGTCGCCAAGGCCTGGGACCAGATCGCGCGCGTCGGTCACCGGGCCTGGTTCGAGCCTCGGAGCGTCCTCGTCACCGGCGCCGGGCCGATCGGCCTGCTGGCCGCGCTGTTGGGAGTGCAGCGGGGCCTCGACGTGCACGTGCTCGACCGTGTCACCGCAGGGCCCAAGCCGGACCTCGTCGCCGACCTCGGAGCCACCTACCACCACGGCGACATCGACGCCGCGGTTCGCTCCGGGCAGCCCGACATCCTCATCGAGGCCACCGGCAACGGCCGCCTCGTGTTCGATGCCCTCCAGTCGACGTCCGCCTACGGGATCGTGTGCCTGACCGGGGTCTCACCGAAGGGCCGCTCGCTCGAGGTGGACGCCGGCAGCATCAACCGCGAGATCGTGCTGGAGAACGACGTCGTGATCGGTTCGGTCAACGCCAACCTCTCGCACTACCGCGCCGCCGCCGCCTCGCTCGCCGAGGCGGACCTCGTCTGGCTCGACCGGCTGGTCTCACGCCGGGTACCCCTGGCCTCGTTCGAGGAGGCGTTCCGGCCGCAGGAGGACGACGTGAAGGTCGTGATCACCCTTGACCACCCCTGATCGGCTCCGGACCTTCCCCGCCCCGTCGACCTACACCGCGCACACCCTGCTCACTGCTCACCACGGAAGGTGGCCCGCATGATCTACGACAACATCTCAGGACTGGTCCGGGTGCTCGTCGTCGGCACGTTGGCCTACGTGGCCCTCGTGGCGCTGCTCCGGGTCAGCGGAAAGCGCACCCTCGCGCAGCTCAACGCCTTCGATTTCATCGTCACGGTGGCGCTCGGGTCGACGCTGGCCACGATCGCGCTGAGCAGCACCGTCGCCTGGGTCGAGGGCGCGCTGACCTTGGCGCTGCTCGTCGTCCTGCAGTTCGTGGTCGCCTGGCTGGCGATCCGGTTGGGCTGGGTGCGGCGAGCGCTGACCTCCGAGCCGGCCCTGCTCGTGCGGGACGGCCGGGCGCTCCCCGGAGCGCTGAGGCGGGAGCGGATCTCAGAGCAGAGCCTGCACCAAGCTGTCCGGAGCTCCGGCGCCGGAGGTCTCGACCAGGTCGCGGCCGTCGTGGTGGAGACCAACGGCACGCTGAGCGTCGTCACCCGCGACAAGCTCGGCAGCGGCTCGGCGATGCGCGACGTCCCGGGGTGGCCCGAGAGCGAGAGCTGAGTGGGGCGAGAGCTGAGTGGGCGGTCAGGTCACCGCCTCACGTGGGCACGGGGGTCACGAGACGGCCGTCAGGTTTCGTCGAACCTGATCGAAGGTCGCGTCGAGCCCGGCCCGCTCCGCCTCGTCGAAGGACTGTGCCTCGACTGTCGCACGCAGCCGCTCCAGCTGCTCGCGGACGACCGACCGCTGATCGGGAGCCACCCGATGACTGAGGTCCAGCAGGACCTGGCCGATCCGTTGCAGGACCTGGGGGTCCGAGGCGCCGTAGCGGCGGGGTTGGGAGAGCCCGAGGTCGACGTAACCGGCCAGGTCGGGCCGGTGCAGCACGACGCGGACCTCGTCGTCGTCGTCCGTCAGGACGCTCGCGCCCAGGTCGTGGTCGCTCAGCGCGCAGAGGAACGCCGAGATGTGACCCAGGGCGTGGATCGCAGTGGTGGGGTCGTTGATGCCGGGTGAGAGCGCCTTGTTCGCGACATCGGTGAGCTGGCGCAGCCCGTAGCCGACGTCCTGGGCCGAGGTCCGCTCGAAGCCGAGGTGGACGCACCCGGCGACCCTGGCGGCGACCCGGTCGGTCGTCTCTCTCGAGAGCGGGGTGGGCCCGGTCGACCAGGCACTCCCCACGGGCGTCCCCTGCACCAGGAAGGCGCCCGGGTCCACCTCGAGGCTCAGCACCGCCCCCTCCTCCACGGCGATGGCGAGCAGACCCTCCTGGTCGACCCAGGTCAGGAAGCCGCCCTGGTCGGCGAGCAGGGCCGTGGCGTTCGCAGGTGGGCTCGGGGCCGTTTCCGGGCGACCGCGGTCGGAGCCGCGCTCGGTGAGCACCGACTCCATCGTGGCCACCGCCTCCCGGTGCACGTCGCGCAGCATCGTCTCGACCCGGATCTGCTCGGTCAGGTGGGCCAGGAACAGCACCAGTCCGAGCACGCTCGCCACCGCGAGCACGAAGGCCAAGGTGACCGCGACCTTCGGCACGAGCTCGAATCCCCCGTCGTCGCCCGCCCCTCGCACCGCTCGCAGCACGGTCAGCGCATAGGTGAAGGTCGCGAGGAACAGGGCCAGCGTCACCTGGACGAACTGGTCCCGGGTGAAGGTCCGCAGCAGCCGCGGCGAGAACTGGCTGCTCGCGAGCTGCAGCGTCACCACGGTCAGCGAGAACGTCAGGGCCGTCACCGTGATCAGCGACGAGGAGATGGCTCCCAGCAACGACCGCGCGGCGTCCGCGTCGCCTCCGAAGAGCCAGCCGTTCATCCAGGCCGGCAGGTCGTCGTCAATCGCCGAGTCCAGCTCGGGGACCGCCAGGCCGAGCAACAACGCGACGACCACACCGATCGTGGGGATCGGCCAGAGCCGGGTCCGGAACGCGTCCCGGACGAGGGCGAGCCAGGTGCGCATGACAGCAGCGTGCCATCCCCGGGCCGGCGCCCCTGCTACCCGCTGGCGAATTCGGTGAGGAGCGTGGACGTCACCCTGCTCTACTTCGAGGGCTGCCCGAACTGGAAGATCGCAGACCAACGCCTTGCTGTGCTGGCCGCCGAGCGCCCCGACCTCCGCGTGACGCGGCACCTCGTCGACACCGAGGAGGAGATCGAGCGCCTTCAGTTCCACGGCTCGCCGAGCATCCTGGTCGACGGCGTCGACGTCTTCGCCGGGACCGGTGACCCGGTCGGGCTGTCGTGTCGCAGGTACCGGACCCCGGACGGATACCAGGGCGCACCGACCCTCGACCAGCTGGGCGAGGCGCTGGCGCGGGTGTAACGCCACCCATCCTGAGGAACAGGCCGCGAGAGCCGCCGTCGGCGAAGTCGTGGCCAGCTCGAGCGACAGGCGACGAGTACAGCGTCGCCACAGGTCCACCGACGACCGGGCCCACAGATCCGGGAGTGTCGCGTGATCCACCATCAGAGACGGTTCACAGTCCGAAGCGACCCGAGGGCCGTCAGTCGCAGCCCCAGGAGCTCGCCGTACCGCGGCGGGATCGGTCCGGGCGTCTCGACAAGCTCGACGAACGTCCATCCGGCGTCTCGAGCTCGACGACTCCGGCGTCTCGACAAGCTCGACGAACGTCCGGGCGTCTCGACAAGCTCGACGAACGTCTACCAGGACGGCGCCGGGCCACCGAAGGGCAGCTCGACGAGGTGCGGGCCGGCGCGCGAGGTGTCCTTGAGGATCCAGTCGTCGCGCAGCAGCAGCATCGCCGACGCCGGCCGCAGCACGATCCAGAGCCAGCGACCGAGGGCCTCGCCGGCCATCACCGAGCGGTCCCACTCGCCGCCAGCGCGGCTGGTGGAGACCGGCCACAGCGGCACCACCACGCTGTCGATGCGGACCTTCACGGCCGGCGGGCCGTCGCCGATCTCGCTGCCGGGGTCGTCATGCACGGTCCCGGCCACCCGCGCGCCGAGCCCGGTGCCCGCCTCCTCGGCCACCACGACGACGTCGACCGGCCCGTCGAGCGTGCTGGTACCGGAGCAGCACGTGAGCGTGGCCCGCACGCCCCGCTCCCCCGGCCCGACGACGGCGAAGTCGCTCACCGCCCAGCCCGGGCCGAGCGGCCAGGGAAGGTAGGTCGGGAAGCCGTCCGCCGTCCGCAGGTGGTCGCCGAACGCCGCGTAGCCGGCCTCCTCGGGCCGCCACAGCGGGTCGACCATGCCGTGCTCGGGGCAGCTGTAGCCGGTGTCGGTGCGGGCCACCGGCGTCGTGCAGCGAGGACACCCCACGGCCAGCGACATGGCGACCACCGTGGCGGCGGCGCCGTCCGACGTCAACTGTTCCAGCGGTGGACGGCCGGTGTGTCGCGCTCCCAGCCGAGGACCGACACGGTGGCGGTGCCGAGCACGAAGTGGCGGCCCTCGGTGGGCGCCAGGTCGAGCCAGCGCGCGGTCAGTACCCGCAGCGCGTGGCCGTGGCCGAACACCAGCGTCGGGCCGTCGGCGGCGCGGGCGCGGGCGACCACCCGGTCCAGCCGCGCGCCGACCTGGTCGGCGGTCTCGCCGCCCGGGGTCTCGTGGGACCAGACCGTCCAGCCCGGCACCCGCTCGCGGAACTCCGCCGTGGTGACGCCCTCGACCTCGCCGTACGCCCACTCCACGAGGTCGTCGTCGACCTCGGCGGCGGGGAAGCCGACGAGCTCGGCGGTACGGCGAGCGCGCTGCCGCGGGCTGGTGAGCACCAGCGCCGGGTCGGGCACCTCCGCGGCCAGCCGGTCGCGCAGCCCACGGGCGACGTCCTCGCCCTGCGGCGTCAGCGGCAGGTCGGTGACCGAGGTGTGCTTGCCCGCCTCGCTCCACTCGGTGGCGCCGTGGCGCACCAGCCAGAGCTCGTGGCGGGCGGGGTCGGTCATGTCAGGCGTCGCGCCCGGGCCAGTTCTTGTCGGGCTGCGGCACCGGGCGGCCGGGCTGCTCGCCGCCGCGCTCGTCGAGGTAGCTCTGCTTCGGCACCATCACCTTGCGGCGGAAGATGCAGACGACCTTGCCGTCCTGGTTGTAGCCGATGGTCTCGACGTGGACGACGCCCCGGTCGTCCTTCGACTTCGACTCCCACTTGTCGAGCACGGTCGTCTCGCCGTACAGCGTGTCGCCGTGGAACGTCGGCGCCACGTGGCGCAGCGACTCGATCTCCAGGTTGGCGATCGCCTTGCCGGAGATGTCGGGCACCGACATGCCGAGCAGGATCGAGTACACGTAGTTGCCGACCACGACGTTCTTCCCGAACTGCGTGGTCTCCCCGGCGTAGTTCACGTCGAGGTGCAGCGGGTGGTGGTTCATCGTGAGCAGGCAGAACAGGTGGTCGTCGTACTCGGTGACCGTCTTGCCGGGCCAGTGCTTGTAGGTGGCACCGACCTCGAACTCCTCGTAGCTGCGTCCGAACTGCACGAGGCGATCATGCCGGGTGGCTCAGGTGCCACCGCCACCGGCCTTCCTGCGGTGCACCTTCGGGGCGCCGTCCAAGACCTCCGAGCCGTGCGCCTTCTCCGGGGTCGGGCCGTCCTCGTGGACGCCCTTCTCCTTGGTGTTCTTGCGGTCCAGGGCCTCGCGCATCTTGGCCTTGAGTTCCTCGTTCGCCATCGCTGCCTCCAGAGGGGTCGCCGGACCTCCACCCTCGCATCCGCCTCCAAGCGGCGTCGAGGGAGTTAGGTCAACCGCATCTTCCGGCCGAGCGGGCCGGCGAGGTGCGCGGAGTACTCCAGCGTGATGTGGCCGCGGTCGCGGTGGGTGATGTAGTCGCCGACCACGACCGGGCACTCGCCGTAGGCACAGAACCACTGGCTGGTCTCGACGTAGTCGACGACGCCGTCGCCGGGCTCGGGCGGGAGGGCGTCGAAGTCGGCGATCGACTCCTCCACCGCCTGCCGCATCTTCTCGTTGCGGGCCTGCGGCCGGGACAGGCCGTCCTCCAGGGTGACGTCGCGGTCGCTGATCACCGTGGGGTCGATGACCAGGCGCGGCACGTTGCCGAGCACGACCACCCGACGGGTGAACGGCGCGACCTCCTGGTAGCGCTCGAGCATGCCCTCGCGCATCAGCTCGGCGACCTCGTCCCGGTCGGTCACCTTCTCGCCGTCGTCGGTGACGTAGGCGGGCTGGGTGTCGGTGGACATGACCACGACGTCGGGCTTCAGCCGCTCGATCTGCTGCTGGGTCCACTGGTGGAAGAACTCGCAGTCGGCGTCGGGCTCGTCGCGGATCGGCGTCCACGGCTGCACCAGCGCCGGCGTGCAGCCCTGGAGCGGGAAGTAGTAGGCGGCGTAGCCGTGCTTCTTCGCGATCCTCTCCAGCGCCGGGATCCAGTGCCGCACGTGGGAGTCGCCGACGGCGACCATCACCTTGTCGCCGTCCGGGTCGCCCCGGCGGCACAGCGGCATCGGGTCGGGCAGCCCGAAGTACTCGCAGCCCTCGAGGTCGGCGGCCACGAACTCGGCGAGCCCGAGCGCGGCCGGCTTGAGCGGGTTGGGCACCGGCTGGCCGTCGCGGGCGGCGAGCACCGAGGCCTGCACGAGGGCGACGTCGGGGTTCTTCGAGAGATTGGCCACGCTCGCGTACTGGGCGGCGGTGACGGCGGGCCGCTCCTCCTCGAAGGCGTGGGTGAGGGCCGTGTGGCTCACCAGCACGACGACTCCCATGAGCGCCACCGACGCCGGGTACAGCGCCACGCCGCGCCACGGCAGCCGCCACATCTCGGCGCGACGGAACGGGTTCTCGACGAACCGGTACGACAGGTCGGAGAGCACGACCGCGCCCAGCGCGACGGCGACGCCGCTCCAGCCGCTCGGCTGCTGCCACACCGCGGCCACCATGATCAGCGCCGGCCAGTGCCACAGGTAGAGCGAGTAGGAGCGGTCGCCGATCCAGCACGCCGGCCCGACGCTCAGCAGGCCCTGCGGCCCCCACCGCAGCGGGTCGGGCACCGCCCCGCCGGCGAGCAGCAGCACCGTGCCGACGACGGGCAGCAGCGCCGGGAGCCCCGGCATCAGCGAGCCGGGGTCGAGCACGAGGGCGCCGACGGCCACGAGCGCGAGGCCGACCCATGACCCGGCGGCCAGTGCCACCCGCGGCAGCCGCGGGATCCCGCCGACTGCGGCGGCCACCAGCGCACCGGCGGCGAGCTCCCAGGCCCGCGCGGGGGTGGAGAAGTAGGCGGCCTTCGGCTCGGCGGCGACGTACCAGAGCGCGTAGCCGAAGGACACCAGGCCGATCAGGCCGGCGGTGGCGGTGACCAGCCGGCGGTTGACGGCCCGCCCGGTCGGGCGGCGGCCGCGGAGCCGGACGGTGACCGCGACCAGCACCAGCAGCACCAGCGGCCAGACGACGTAGAACTGCTCCTCCACCGCGAGCGACCAGTAGTGCTGGATCGCCGAGGTGGCGGCCTCCTGCGCGTTGTAGTCGGTGCCGAGCTGGGCGAAGCGGATGTTGGCGGCGAAGAACGTCGCCCACACCGAGTCCTTGAACAGCTGGAGCGCGACGATCCCGTTGAGCAGGAAGTAGCCCGCGACCACCGTGACCGCGAGCACCAGCGTCGCCGCCGGGAGGATCCGGCGGGCGCGGCGGGCGTAGAAGTCCACCAGCCGCACCCGGCCCTCGCGGTCGGCCCGGTCGAGCAGCAGCCCGGTGATGAGGAACCCCGAGACGACGAAGAAGACGTCGACGCCGATGAACCCGCCGTGCAGCGGTCCGATGTCCGCGTGGTCGACGACCACCAGCAGGACGGCCAGGGCCCGCAGGCCCTGGACGTCACGCCGGAAACCGCCCGTCGACGGCGGCGCGCCGGCAGCGGGCGGTCTCTCGGTCATGCGGGTGGGTCAGTCCAGCTCGAACCACCCGGGCAGGGCCGGGGCGGTCGGGTCGGTGTAGCGGTCCAACAGGACGTCGTTGCCGACGTTGAAGGCGGCGTCGAGGCCGGCGTCGAGGCCGGTGCCGGCGCTGGTGCGACCGGACGTGCTGGTCCTCCCGAACGCCGACGGACCGCTGTAGAGCGAATCGATCTGCTTGATGTACTTGTTCACGATGGTGTTGCCGGCCCACCAGCGGACCAGGACCTCGTCGGAGCGAGCGGCGCGCGCACTCCAGTTGGGCGAGCCGCTGTAGAGGATCCGCGCGCGCCGGCTGGTGCCGAACACGCCCTTCACGACCATCGCCTTCATGTGCAGGTACCGCTCCGGGACGCCGTCCTCGTTGTTGTCGATCCCGATCCGGTTGATCGGCACGGGCCCACGGCCGTACTTGGCCTTGAGCACGCGGTTCACGCCGCGGCCGGCGAGCGTCGTCACGATCTTGACGTTGCAGCCCTGGTTCCACAGGTAGCGGACCCGCTTGGCGATGTCGTTGCCGAACGCGTCGAACCAGCCGGCGATCGCGATCCGGATCTTGGTGCGACCACCCGGCATGCCGAGGGCGCCGCGGCACTTCACCTTGCGCAGCTCCGACAGGATCGTGTTCCGCCGCCCGACCGGCCACAGCCAGGTCCGGAACGAGCCCGAGTCGTAGCGTGCGGTAGACGGGACGGACGGCCCGGTCGCGCGAGTACTCCTTGAACGTCTTGAGGAACACGTTGTAGGTGCCGCGGGCGCGGATCGTGACGAGGTCGTTCCACTGCCGGTTGCCCGCCGGCGTGGTGAGGTTGCTCGAGCCGTACATGCTGATGTTCCGCCGGTAGCCGATGCGGCTGAACAGGAAGATCTTCGAGTGCATGATGTTCGACGAGCTGCGGCAGGAGCCCTTGCACTTGCGGGCCCAGCTGGCGTCGGTGCTGCGACGGTTCAGCTGGCGGGCCAGCCGGGTCCAGTTGGGGTTCTTCACGCTGCCGGCCACGACGACCTGGACGTTGACCCCGCGCTGGTCGACGGCGATGAGGGCCCGCCGGGTCGGGCGGTCGTCGAAGTTCCAGACCGCGATCCGGATGGTCTCGCCACGCGGGGTGGCCCTGATCGCCCGGATCACCCTGGTGAGGATCGCCCGGTTGGCCCGCGTCCGCGGGTTGTTGAACAACACCCCGACCGGGGGCGACCACGGGGCCGCTGCCTGGCGGGCGGCCGTCGTGGGTGACTGGACCGGGGCCGCGGCCGGCGCGGGCGGGATCGCGGCCAGGGTGGCCAGCAGGGCGAGGACTGCGAGGCCGACGGGGAGCTTGGCGGCGCGCATAGAACACTTCCTCGTGTGATCGGGGACGGTGGTCGACGACTAGGTCACCGCTCGACCGCTCCGAGGAAATTCGTGGGAAGCTCCCGGGCGATGTGACCTGTACTCCCGGGGTGCCGCGACGCTGCGGCCGGAGGCGAGCGACTGCACGATAACCCAGCCGCGCCCGCTCTCCACATCAGGACACGACCCCGCACCGGCACGGTCTGTGCCGGGTCACCCGAAGGTGTCAGTCGAGCTCGAACCACGCCGGAAGCGCGCCGGCGTCCGGGTTCGTGTAGCGCCGCAGCAGCGCGTCGCCCACGGGGTCGCCGCTCCGTGCCCCGACAGCGGTCCGCGCGAAGGCCGCGGGCCCGCCGTAGAGGCGGTTGATCTGGACGATGTAGGCGTCGACCATCGGGCTGCGCACCGGTATCCGGACCAGCATCTCCTCGGACCGGGCGGCGCGGGCACTCCAGTTCGGTGAGCCGGTGAGGATCACCCGGGCGCGGCGGTCGTCGCCGAACACGCCCTTGATGGCCACGGCCTTCATGTGCAGGTACTTCTCCGGGACGCCGTCCTCGTTCCGGTCGACGCCGATCCGGTTGATCGGCACCGGACCGCGGCCGTAGCCGGCCTTGAGGACGCGGTTGGCGCCGCGACCCGCGAGCGTCGTGACGATCTTGATGTCGCAGCCGTGGTCCCACAGCCTGCGCACCTGCCGGGCGATGTCGGTCCCGAAGTCGTCGAACCAGCCGGCGATGGCGATCCGGATCTTGGTACGGCCACCCACCATGCCGAGAGCGCCGCGGCAGCGGACGTTGCGCAGCTCGTCCAGCACCGGGTTCCGGCCCTGCGTCGGCCACAGCGACACGCGCATGCCGTTGGCGAGCACGGTGCGCTTGAAGGCCGGCCACACCGGGCGGTCGCGCGCGTACTCCTCGAAGGTCTGGACGAAGAGGTCGTACAGCGGCGCCGAGTAGGTGGTCACCATGTCGTTCCACTGACGGTTGCCCGCGGGCGTGGTGAGGTTCGCCGACCCGAACATGCTGATGTTGCGCCGGCGGCCGATCCGGTCGAACAGGTAGATCTTCGAGTGCATGATCCTCGCGTTGGAGCGGCAGCCGCCGTGGCAGCGTCGCGCGTAGCTCTGGTCGGTCCGCCGGCGGTTGAGCGCCTTCGCGAGCAGCGTGTAGTTGCGGTTGTCGACGCTGCCCGCCACGACGACCTTGACGTGCACGCCGCGGTAGTGGGCCCGGATCAGCGCGAGCCGGGCGGCCCGGTCGTCGAAGTTCCAGACCGCGATCCGGATGGTGGAGTTCCGCGGCGCGTGGTTGATGGTGTCGATGACCCGGCTCAGGATGATGCGCGACCTCGCGGAGAGCGCGTTGCTGAACACCACACCGGCGGGGGGCGACCACGGCAGGGCGGCCTGGCGCGCGGCCACCGGTGCCGACGGGGCCGACGGGGCCGACGGGGACGCTGTCGGGCCGGCCGCGGCCGGGTTGGTGTTCAGGGTGGCCAGGGTTGCCACCAGCCCGACGACGACGACGCCGACGACCTTGAGCCGGACAGCGCGCATGGGTCTCTCCTCGGACTGGCAGGACGGTGACACTCGGCTTCGTCGGCCACTTCAGATTCCTCGAGACGCGGCCGCCGCCGAGCACCACGAAGATAAGCGCAGCGTCCGGTCGTTGACCGGGAATCGCGGAAATTGGTGCGACCCGGTGTGCGGGGTCACTCCCAGTCGGTCGGCAGGCCGTGACCCCGGGACCGGGCGAGGTGCCGCTCGACCCCGTCGTCCGGCCCTCCGGACCACGTCCGGAGCACCACCCAGAACCGCCGTTCCTCCCCCGGCGCGCGCCGCTCCGGCTCCATCCGGAGGTGGGCGAACGGCGCGTCCGCGGTGGCCAGCGCGCCGATCTCCTCGACCCGCTCGCCGACCCGCCGGCGCTCGTCGTCGTCGAGGTACTGCCACATCACGCTGTGCCAGAGCACCGTGACGGCACCGGCGGCCGGCGCCAGCGCCTCGACGGTCTGCACCGCCCCCGACCGCCGGACGGCGACGGGGTGGTCGGCGGCGATCGCCAGCGCGCCGCGCAGCCGCTCGTGCCGGGCGACCTGGTCGGGCCACACGTACGCCGTGAGCGCGAGCCGACCGTCGGTGGTGGCCACGTCGACCGGCATCACGTCGGTACCGAGCCGCTCGACGATCCGGGGCCACCGGGCGCCGATCGGCACCGGGCCGGTCCAGGCGGGCTCGAGCACGACGGGCGAGTCCGCCGGGCCGGCGGTGCGGCCGTCGTCGGTGACGTAGCGGAACCGGTCGGCGAGCAGGTTCAGCCCGCCCGAGGAGCCGATCTCCACCAGCCGCACCGGGAGCCCGGGGTGACGCTCGGCGAGCGCGAGCAGGCCGCCCATGAGTGCGGCCGACCGGCCGACCTCGTTGGTCTGCGGCGGCCGGTCGAGCCAGGCCCGGACGGCGTCGGGCCGGGTGGCGAGCACCGCGCGGAACTCCGTCCAGCAGCCTTCGGACTCCCAGGTGCCGCCGACGCTCGGGTAGTGGGCGGCGAGCGCGCCGGCGTCCCGCTGGAGCACGAGCCGGTGCACGCTGCCGGCGAGCCGGAGCGCGAGCGCCGACGGGCCGGGGTCCTGCTCGTGGCCGGCCAGCACCGCGGCAGCCGGGCCGCCCGCGGCGAGGTCGTCGGCGACGCGCGCCAGGAGGTCGGCGTACATCGGCGAGCCGAGGTTCGCGCAGCCCGCCGCCTGCTCGCGGAACGCCTCGACCCAGTCCATCGCCGGTTAGAGCTTGTAGTCCTTGAGCAGGCTCCGGCCGATGATCATCTTCTGGATCTCCGCCGTGCCCTCGCCGATGAGCAGGAACGCGGCCTCGCGGTAGAGCCGCTCGATCTCGTACTCCTTGGAGTAGCCGTAGCCGCCGTGGATGCGGAAGGACTGCTCCACGACCTCGTTGCAGTACTCCGCGGCGAGGTACTTGGCCATGCCGGCCTCGACGTCGTTGCGCTCGCCCTTGTCCTTCATCCGGGCCGCCCGGACCATCAGCGCGTGCGCGGCCTCGACCTTGGTCGCCATCTCGGCGAGCTGGAACTGGATCGCCTGGTGCTGGGCGATCGGCTTGCCGAAGGTCTCGCGCTGCTGGGCGTAGGCGATGGCGAGCTCGAAGGCCCGGTTGGCGACGCCGACCGCCCGCGCGGAGACGTTGACGCGGCCGACCTCGACGCCGTCCATCATCTGGTAGAAGCCCTGGCCGGGCTTCTCGCCCAGCACCTGGCCCGCCCCGACCTGGTGGCCGTCGAGCACCATCTCGGTGGTGTCGACGCCCTTGTAGCCCATCTTGTCGATCTTCCCGGGGATGGTGAGGCCCGGCGCGGTCTCGCCGAAGCCCTCCTCCTTCTCCAGCAGGAAGGTCGTCATGTTCTTGTAGACCGAGTCGTCGCCCTCGTCGGTCTTCACCAGCGTGGCGACCAGGTTGGAGCTGCCGCCGTTGGTGAGCCACATCTTCTGGCCGGTGAGCGCGTAGCCGTCGTCGTTCTTGACAGCCTTGGTCTTGATCGCCGCGACGTCCGAGCCGAGCGAGGGCTCCGACATGGAGAACGATCCCCGCACCTCGCCGGCGGCCATCCGCGGCAGGTACTTCTTCTTCTGCTCCTCGGTGCCGTGCTGCTTGATCATGTAGGCGACGATGAAGTGGGTGTTGATGACGCCCGACACGCTCATCCAGCCGCGGGCGATCTCCTCGACGCACAGCGCGTAGGTGAGCAGCGACTCGCCGAGGCCGTCGTACTCCTCGGGGATCATCAGGCCGAAGATGCCGAGCTCCTTGAGCCCGTCGACGATCTCCTGCGGGTACTCGTCCGCGTGCTCCAGCTCGGTGGCGACGGGCAGGATCTTCTCGTCGACGAAGGTGCGGACCGCCTTCAGGATCTCCTGCTGGTCCTCGGTCAGTCCGTCGGTCTCGCAGAGACGACCCATCGCGCTGCTCCTCGCTCACTCGGTTGCCGTGGTGCCGGCCCGACGCTACCGGCGCGCGCGGGGCGGTGAGACGCCTGCCACCGTGACAACGCGCACACCCGGGAGCGGGGCCTGCAGCAGCACTGCCGATAAACTTCCGCGCGTGCCGGACCACCCCGCGCCCCGCCGGGTGCTCGTCATCCTCCCGGCGTGGAACGAGCAGGAGGCGCTGCCGGCCACGCTCGCCGGGCTGCGGGAGGCCTGCCCCGACGTCGACCTGCTCGTGATCGACGACGGCTCGGCCGACCACACCTCCGTCGTCGCGAAGCGCGCCGGTGCCCGGGTCTGCCGGCTGCCGTTCAACCTCGGTGTCGGCGGTGCGATGCGGGCCGGCTACCGCTACGCCGTCGCACACGACTACGACGTCGCCGTCCAGGTGGACGCCGACGGCCAGCACGACCCGCGCTACCTCAAGGACCTGCTCGCCGGCCTCGACGACGGCGCCGACCTCGTGATCGGCGCCCGGTTCGCCGGCGAGGGCTCGCCGTTCAAGGTGTCGCTGATCCGCCGGTTCGCGATGGTGCTGCTCGCCCGCACGCTGAGCGCGATGGCCAAGAAGAAGCTGACCGACGTCACCAGCGGCTTCCGGGCGGTGAACCGGCGGGCGCTCGGCATCTTCGCCGCCCACTACCCCGCCGAGTACCTCGGCGACACCGTCGAGTCCACCGTCATCGCGATCCGCGCCGGCTGCACCGTCGTCCAGGTGCCGGTGGAGATGCGGGTGCGGCAGGGCGGCCGGGCCAGCCAGAGCTCGTTCAAGGCCGCCGTCTACGTCGCCCGTGCCGTGGTCGCGCTCTCGTTGGCGCTGGTGCGCAAGTGGCCCGAGTTCCCCGCACCCGCGGCCCCCGCCCCCGACCCGGAGCCCGGCTCATGACCTCCACCGCGATCCTCGGCATCATCGGCTCCGCGACGGTCATCGTCGCCCTGTTCGAGATGATGCGGCGGCACCGGCTGCGCGAGAAGTACGCCGTCATCTGGTTCTTCGTGGCCCTCGCGGTGCTCGTCAACGCCGTCTTCCCCGCGCTCCTCGCCGGCCTGGCCGAGCTGATCGGCGTCGAGCTGCCGGTGAACCTGCTGTTCTTCCTCGCCAGCCTGGTGCTCCTCATGCTCACGCTGCACCACAGCTACGAGCTCGGCCGGCTCGAGGAGAAGACCCGCACCCTCGCCGAGGAGATCGCGTTGCTGCGGCTGGAGCTCGACTCCCACACGGATCCGGAGGGCGATCCGCGCGACACGTGACTGTGCTGCGTGGTTGGTGGCCGCGCGCGTAACACGCCGGGACTCACCGTCAAGGACTCGCTTCGCTCCGCCCGCTTCGCGGCGGCCTTCGGCCGTCCTTGACCGCGAGCCCCGTCCGGCGTGTTCCGACGGCGCACGAACGGCGGGCTCCGCCACGCCGTCCGCGCAAGCGCGGCCACCACCTGTCACCAGGGCTACTTCGGCCTACGAAACTGGACATAACACCCTGGATTCCGGCCCCAGGATGTCCGGGTTCGTAGCCCACTGGTAGCGAAGTAGACCCGCTGCGAAAGATGGTGGCCCGCGCATGCGCGGCGGCGCGGCGGAGCCCGTGCCGTCTGCGCGCCGTGGATCCGACCGGCCGGGCCCGCAGTCAAGGGCGGCCGAAGGCCGTCGCGCAGCGACCGGAGCGAAGCGGAGGCCCTTGACGGCGGGTGCCGGTCGGTTACGCGCGCGGGCGCCCCACAGTCCCCCGCAGGACGATCACTCGTCGGTGCCGACGCCGTCCTCGAACGTGAGCTCCGGGGCCTCGTGCTCGGGGAAGGCGACGTCGGCGAAGACGACCGGGTGGTCGGTGATGCCGCCCTTGAAGGACTTGTCGATGCCCTGGCCGAGGAAGTCGAGCTGGGTGGTGCCGAAGATCCAGTCGACCGGGCCGTGGCGGGGCACCCGGCAGGCGCCGCCGACGCTGCCGCCCGCCGAGGCGGCGAGGACGCCGTTGCCGGTGATGGCGCAGAACGCGTTGCCGCGGTCGTTGAAGTCGCCGGCGAGGATCGTCGGGACCTCCGGGATGCGCTGCTGGAAGTCGGTGATCCAGGCCCGCTCGATCGACGTGGCGAGGTTGCGGGCGCCCTGGACGTTGCCGTTGGCCGACGTCGACGCCGGGTTGTGGATCGCGATCACGCTGATGATCGCCCCGGTCTCGCGGTGCTGGAGGAACACCACCGGCATGTGCAGGGTGACCTTGAACGGCACCGTGAACTCGTCGGTGCCCACCAGGTTCCAGGTGTCGGTGCGCCAGGCGACGGCATTGCCGCTGGAGTTGCCGTCACGGAACCGGTTGTTCGGGGTGGCGCGGTGCAGGCTCCAGTCACCGTCACCGAGGAGCGCGTTGGCCTGCGGCGTCTCGAACTCGTTGAGCGCCGTCACCGTGACCCCGAGCCGCTCCAGCTTCGCCATCCCGGCGCGGACCCGCTGGTCGCCGGGCCCCATGCCGTCGCCGCCCCCCGTGGTGAGGTGGTGGCCCTTCACGTTGTACGTCGAGATCCGGAAGGTCGTGTCGGGGTTGATCCGCGGCTCGGGCGGTCCCGACGCCTGCGCCTGGACCGGCTCGAGCTGGGAGGTCAGGAACGGCACGGCGTCGACCGGCTGGACGTCGTCGCCGACGCGGGTGCGGATGAGCATGCCGAGCGCGCACCGGTCGGTGGCACCGAGGTCGCCGACCTCGGCCAGCTGCTGGCCGACGACGACGGTGTCGCCGTTCTGCACCTGCGGGTTCTGCACGTGGCGGTACTCGGTGGTCGTCTGGTCGTCGCCGCCGGTGATGCGCATCAGCCACGGCCCGGCCGCGGCCTCGTCGCCGATCAGCTCGACCGCGCCGGGAGTGGCCGCGAGCACCGGGGTGCCGCAGGGCGCGTCGAAGCTGGTGACCTGCTGCGGGTCGACCACCACCTCGGTGGCGGTCCGGTCGCCCTTCGTCCCGCCCTTGTCGTCCACCTTGTCGTCCTTCGGGTCCGGCCCGAGCAGCCGCACCTTGTACGACGTGCCCGCCGGGAGCGGCAGGCCGGTGCGGCTGGCCGGCGAGGCCTGGCAGCGCCGGGGCGCCCGGCCGCCCACCGAGACGGCGTCGGCGATCGAGCCCTTCGCCGAGGTGACCTGGCCGAGCAGCTGCTGGGCGGGTTGCCACAGCGCCTCGTACTCGAACGGGTCCGGCGTGCCGAGCACCCGGTGGATCGCCAGCGACGGCGGCAGGCTCGACCAGCCCTTCAGCTTCTTCAGCTCCACCAGGAAACGGCGCTGCGCGGCCGGACCGGCGACGTCGCCGCTCAGCACCGCGGCGACGGCGAGCGCCTGGCCGCGGGCCGGAAGCTGCAGCTGGCGGGCGAGGGCCGCCGCGTCGCGCGCCGACCGCTCGCGGGCCGACAGCCCCGCCTGCTTCCGCACCGGCGCGACCGCGAGGCCCGGTGCCAGCGCGGGACGTGCGCACGAGTCGTACTTGTCGCCGAGCACGCCGTCGCGGCCCGGCTCGGCGGTCGAGGGGCCGGAGGCGAGCAGCGAGGTCGCCACCACGACGGTGACGACGACGGCGAGGAGGCGCCTGTGCAGACCCGTCATCGGAACATCGACTCGCTTCCGGGGAACACGACCCGGTTGGCCAGCCAGTGCTCGTCGACGCTGCTGCGGGACAGGTCGACGCCGTAGGCGCCCTCGGCGGAGGTGAAGTAGACGGTGGCCGTGGTGTTCGTGGGGCTGACCACGACCTTGTCGGGCTCGAGGTCGGCGAGCGCCGGCACCTGCTTCGGGTCGGTGTAGGCGTAGGCCTCCCGGCCGCCCGGGGTGAGCATCGGGCGCAGGTCCTTCCACCACGCGGCGTAGGCGACTCCGGGGCGGGACCACGCGTCGAGCAGCTCGGTGGCGACGTCGACGGCGTCGTTGCGCGCCTGCGTGGCCTGCGCGGACGCCGACGCCTCGGGCGCGGCGGCCGGCTCACCGCCGCCCCCGCCGCCGCGGGTCAGGAACAGGATCACGCCCAGGCCGACGAGCAGCGCGAGCACGACGACGACGGTGAGGTCGATCTTGACCCGCCCGCCGGCGCCGGGGAGCTCGAGCTTGCGGGTGCCGCGGGTGGCGCGCCGGTGGCCGCCGGAATCGGCGGTCACGGCTGCTCCCCCCGCAGCCGGGCGTTCTCCTGGCGCAGCCGCTGCACCTCGGTGAGCAGCTCGGCGGTGGCGTCGAGCGCGGAGGAGAGCAGCTCACCGGCCGGCGGCGCGCTCGCCTCGACCGGCTCGGCGTCCGGCGCGTCGGCCCGCGGCACGAGGTCGGCGAGGTCGCCGGAGACGTCGTAGCCGCGCTCGGTGACGTCGCGGCACCAGCCCTCGGCGATGGCGCGGGCACGCTCGAGCCGGTCGTCGGGGAGCCGCACCCGATCGCCGCCCTGGCCGCGCAGGATCCGGCCGGCGTACAGCCGCTTGACGACGTCGCCGTAGCCGCGGACGTCGCTGCTGCGGTCGACCCGCTGGTTGACCCGGCGCAGCACCTCCACCTGCGCGCGGCCCAGCGAGGTGTTGGCGGTGACCTCCGGCAGCGGCAGGTCGAGGCCGACGATCTCCGGTCCGAGCACGCGGGCGAACCTGCGCCACAGCTCGTCGCGGGGCGCGCCGGGCGGCGGGGCCACCACGAGGTGCACGCGGTCGCTGCCGACCTGCTTGGCCCAGCGGTCGAGCACCACCACCGGGTCCTGCGCCTTCCAGAAGCGGTTCCGGGCGGCCTGCCGGTGGCCGGGGCGCTCGTCGAGCACGGTCCGCAGGAACGCGGGGTAGGCGACGCGGCGGCCGTGCTTGACGCCCTCCTGCCACTCGGCCGGCACCTGGCGGGCCAGGTCGCGTGCGGAGACGACCACGTCGACGTCGAAGCCGGCGAGGTCGTCGAGGATGCGGGCGACCTGGTCGTCGTCGGCGAGGCAGAGCGTCTCGCTGCTCACCACCGTGGTGCGGCCGCGGCGCGCACCGGACACGAGCTTCTCCCAGGCGCGCTTGCCGGCGGCGTCGTCGCGGCCCCACGCCGCGGCGCGGTCGGTGAGGTGGAGGACGGCGGCGAACAGCGCCTGCGGCGGCACGTTCGGGAGCCCCACCCCGTGGTCGTCCAGCGCGTCGGTGTGGGTGCGGAGCATCTCCTGCACGAAGGAGGTGCCGGTCTTGGGCAGCCCGACGTGCAGCACCACGCGGGGTGCGCCTTTGGTCCCTGGACGTTGTTCGGCGGAGGAGCGCAGCGGAGGAGGTGAAGAACGTCGTGGGGTGTTCATCGGTGGTCTCGCATCACGGTCGTCCCAGCGTCGGAGTCCCGGCACACAGCACCAGGGACCGGTGCCGTCCCCGCACCGGCTGACCTGAGAAAAAGTAACACCCGTTGCCTCAGCCGGGCCGCCGTGCGCAGCGCATCGTGCCGTAGCGGACGGTGTCGGTGTAGCCCGCCTCCAGGAAGAGGTCGACGACCGCTCGGGTGCGCTTGCTCGGGCCGGCGCACGCGAGGTCGACGTCGAGCCGCTCCAGCGCCGCCCGCACCTTGTCGGGGCCGGCGAGCTTCGGGTGGGCGCTGTCGACGAGGTTGTAGAGGAGCCGGCGGGCCTTCCGGTCCGCCTTCGGCTCCCGGATGTTCTGGATGAACCACTCGCGCGGCACCACCGGGAACGCGTCGGTGGTGTACATCGTGAGCACCTTCATCCGGCGCGGCGGCATGAGCACGGTGCCCTCGATGCCGTCGGCGACCGCCTTCTCGACGTCGTCGAGCGACTTCTCGTCGACCTTCCAGGTCGGCGTCGAGGTGAGCTTCACGCCGTGGCCGTGGCCGGTCTCCGACCAGATCGGCGCGCCACCGACCACCAGACAGCCGACGGCGACCAGCGCGGGGACGGCGGGCAGCACCTTCGCCAGGGCAGGCCGCGCCGGCCCGGGTCGATGTCCAGGGTCGTTCACGTCGTGCGATGGCAAGGCGCCGTCGCGCTGCCCTACCGGGGTTGTAGGTCGAGCGGCGGCAACGCCGCCAGCGTGCGGCGTGGGCGGCGCTGGCGCGGCCCGGGCCGGGGTGTCCTGCCCTAGCTCGCGGCCGGCGCCGAGCGCCGGTGCCGGCAGCGCGAAGAGCAGGCCGACGAGCACGGGGATCGGGGCCACGTAGAGCATCCGCCACAGGATCGGGCCGGAGCCGGTGGCCACGTTGACGACGTCGAGGACGCCCGGGGCGTAGACGAGCACGCTCGCCAGCGCGGACGCGCCCGCGAGGGCCGCGGCGACGCCGCGTCGGGTGAGCAGCACCGCGGCGCCGAGCGCGACGACGGCGAGGGCCGACATCAGGCCGGGGTCGCCGATGACGCGCAGGAAGGATGCCTGGGCGGTGAGCGCCACCGGGTCCTCGCCGCCGACGTCGCTGGAGAACACGACGACGGCCAGCCCGGACAGCACCGGCCCGACGAGCATCGCGAGCCCGCCGACCACGAGCACCTTCGAGCGCAGCGCGAGTGCGGCGAGCACGATCGCGCCGAACATCACCGGCGCCCACACCACCGCGGTGGGGGTGAGGCCGTAGAAGGTGACGCCGGCCGCGAGCAGCAGCAGGACGTGGCGGAGCCGGTCGGCCCGGCGGTCGTCGCCGCGCATCGCGTGGAGCTCGGTGAGGTAGGCCCAGATCACCGGCATCAGCACCGCGACCGCGATGACCTTGCCCTGCCAGATCCGCACCAGCCAGAAGTTGCCGAGCATCGAGTTGCCGCTCAGCAGCAGGAAGGCGAGGGCACCCACCAGCACGAGGAACGCCCGCCGCGGCGCCCAGAGCCGCACCAGCCGCCACAGCGCGATGCCGGTGAGCACGCCGAAGATCGGCGGCACCACGAGCCAGGTGACGGTGCCGGCGAGGGTGCCGGTCATGTGGGCCACGACGCCGAACAGCGACTCGACCGACGAGATCGGCACGCCGCCGCCGTACGGCGAGTTGAAGACCTCGGGGCTGAACATCGTGTCCTGCGTGGCGGCGTTGCCGTGCTCGGCCACCCACACCGAGCGGTTCACGTAGTAGGGGTCGTCGGTGTCGGGCAGCCACAGGAACGACGCGAGGACGCCGAGCGCCACCGACAGGCCGGCCACGCCGCCCTCGGACGGCGTCAGCCAGCGCGACCCGCGCGCCGGGGTCTCGGCAGCGGTGACCTCGACCGGCCCCGGCGCCGCGACCTGGCCGCTCAGCCAGGCCCACAGGCTCAGCAGCACCAGCCCCAGCGCGAGCGCGGCCCAGGCGGCCCTGAACGCACCGCCGTCCCACACCAGCGCGCCGGCGCCGGCGCCGAGCACCAGCAGCACGCCGAGGCCGAGCAGCAGCTGCTCGCGCCGCTCGCCGAGCACCGGCCGCGCGTCGGCCGCCGGCTCGCCGGTGGGTCCGTCGCCGCGCAGCAGACCGCGCACCCGCCACAGCTCGTAGCCGAGGTAGCCGAGCGTCAGCAGCAGCCAGAGCCAGCCGGACGGGTGCAGCGACCACTGGGTGGGGAGGCCGAGGGAGTAGAGCAGCGTCCACACCGCCAGCGACACGACCGTGGTGTCGAGGACGGCGTCGAACAGCGCACCGAGGAGCGTGGGCCGCGGGGCGGCGGAGGTGGGAGCAGTCATAGGGATTCGGGGCGCGGCCCGGGCGCTCGGAGGCGAGCGGGGATGGCGCGGGCGCGGCCCGTAGTATGCCAGCCGTGCCGCGCCTCTCTGTCGTCATGCTGGCGTGGCGCGAGGAGCCGCTGCTCGTCGAGGCCGTCCGCTCCGTGCTCGCCTCCCGCGGCGTCGACGTCGACGTCGTGCTCGTCGACAACGGCTGCACCTCCGACGCCGTCGAGGTGCTCGACGGCGAGCCCGGCGTGCGGGTGCTCCGGCCCGGCGACAACCTCGGCTACGCGGGCGGCTGCAACCACGGCGCGGCCGCCGCCACCGGTGAGTACGTCGCCTTCGTGAACAGCGACGCCGTGGTGCGGCCCGAGGCGCTGGCACGGCTCGTCGCCGCGCTCGAGCCGGCCGACGTCGGCCTCGCGACCGCCTCGCTGCGGCTCTACGACGAGCCCGAGACGATCAACTCGGTCGGCAACCCGGTGCACTTCACCGGCCTCAGCTGGGCGGGCGGGCTCGGCCGGCCGGCCACCGACTTCCCCCGGCCCGCCGACGTCGCCTCGGTGTCGGGCGCCGCGGCCGCCGCCCGGCTGGACCGGTTCCGGGCCCTCGGCGGCTTCTGCGAGCCGATGTTCGCCTACTGCGAGGACGCCGAGCTCAGCCTGCGCTCGTGGCAGCGCGGCTGGCGGGTGGTGTACGTGCCCGACGCGGTGGTGCTGCACCACTACGAGTTCTCGCGCAACCCGCTGAAGTTCTACCTGCTCGAGCGCAACCGGCTGTTCATGGTGCTCACCGTGTTCGGCCCCGGGATGCTGTTCTGGACGCTGCCGCCGCTGCTGGCGCTCGAGCTCGCGGTGCTCGGCCTCGCCGTGCGCGACGGCTGGGCGAAGCAGAAGCTGCGGGCGTGGTGGTGGCTGCTGCGGAACGCCGGGCTGGTCCGGCAGCGACGTCGGCAGGTGCGCGCCGCCCGGGTGGTGCCCGACCGGCAGCTCGCCGCCCTGCTCACCGGCGACCTCGACCCGGCGGTGCCGGGCCTGGCGGTGCCGGGTCCGGCCCGTGCGGTGAGCCGGACATACTGGTCGCTCGCCCGCCGCCTGGTCTGACGCAGGAGAAACGACTCATCAGCACCGATCGACCCCCTCGTGTGGTGTCCGTCGACGACGCCGGCCTCGTCCTCACCGTCCGCGACGACGTCGTGCTGGACGTGCTCCTCGACGGCCGCCGGGTGTGGTCGTTCTGGTCCCGGCGCGACACCGAGCGCACGCCCCGGCGACTGCGCCGGCGCACCGTCCCGTGGCCCGGTCCGCTGCGCCGCTACCTCGACGGCGCTACTCAGCTCACGGTGACCGCGCACGTCGGCGGCGCCGTGCTGCACGACGCCGAGCACCGGTTCGGCACCGGTGAGGGGCGGATCGAGGTCGTGAACGGGAAGGGCGTGCCGCTCGCCTTCGACAAGGCCAACCGGCTCGTCCCGACGTTCGACAACCGCTCCGACCACCAGGTGACGCCGCTGCTCGACTCGGTCGAGGAGGTGCTCGACGCGCTGCGCCAGGCCGGCGTCGAGCCGTTCCCCGCCTACGGCACGCTGCTCGGCGCGGTGCGCGACGGCGACTTCATCGGGCACGACAGCGACGCCGACGTCGGCTACGTGAGCCGGCACACCCACCCGGTCGACGTGATCCGCGAGTCCTTCGACCTGCAGCGCTCGATGCGCGACCTCGGCTACCCCGTGACCCGCTACAGCGGGGCGGGCTTCAAGGTCGAGGTCACCGAGGCCGACGGCACCCGCCGCGGGCTCGACGTGTTCGGCGGGTTCTTCGACGACTCCGGCGCGGAGACCCGGCTCGTGCTCCTCGGGGAGGTCCGCGCCCCGTTCGAGCGGTCGTGGGTGTTCCCGCTCGGCACCACCACCCTCGCAGGCCGCACGCTGCCGGCTCCGGCGCAGCCCGACCACCTGCTGGCGGCGATGTACGGGCCCGGCTGGCAGACCCCCGACCCCGCGTTCAAGTTCGAGACGCCGGAGTCCACCAGCCGCCGGCTCGACGACTGGTTCCGCGGCACCGTCACCGGTCGCGCCGCCTGGGACCGGCGCTACCAGTCCCAGCGCTTCAAGCGACCCCCCGACCGCCCCACCCCGTTCGCCCGGAGCGTGTACCGCGACGAGCAGATGGCCGAGAGCCCGCCCGCCCTCGTGGTCGACGTCGGCTGTGGCCGGGGCTCCGACGCCCGCTGGTTCGCGCGCCAGGACGTGCCGACCCTGGGGCTCGACTACTCGCCCCGCGCCTACGAGCTGGTGCAGCGCACGGTCAAGCCGCGCCTCCCCTTGGACTTCGGCGCCCTCAACCTGCTCGAGCTGCGCTCGGTGCTCGGGTGGGGAGCGCGGGTGGTGGCGACCGGGTCCGGCCCGCGGGTGGTGACCGCCCGGCACGTCGTCGACGTCGTGCCGAAGGTCGGACGCGAGCACCTGTGGCGGTTCCTGCGGATGGCGTGCACCGGCCCCGGTGGCGGCCGGGCGCACCTCCAGTTCCTCACCTCCCCCGCCGCCGACGACCCGTGGGCGAGGCGCCAGCGACTGCGCCGGGTCGACCCCGACCAGGTGCGCGAGGAGCTCGCCCGCCACGGCGACCCCGCCGTGGAGGTCACGTCCGTGCCGACCGGTGGGGAGGGCTCGTCGCGGCGCGTGTGCCGGATGGTGGTCGAATGGGCCTCATGACGCACCCCAGCCCGCGCCGACGGATCTTCTCCCGGGGCGCCGACGACCTCACCGCGCAGGTCGAGGCGCTCACCGCGCGCGTCGCCGAGCTCGAGGAGGCGGTCAGCGAGTGCCGGCGGCACCACCACCGCACCGCCGAGCTCACCGACGTCGTCCAGGAGCTGCTCGTGCCACTCGCCACCGGCGACGCCGCCGAGGCTCGCCGGATCATCGACGCCTACACCGGCCGCGTCTAGAAGCACGCAGTGTCAACGGCGACGCCCCGGGTCTTCGTCCACGTCGGACTGCCGAAGACCGGCACCAGCTACCTCCAGACGATCCTCTGGTCGAACCGCCCGGCGCTGCGCGAGGCGGGCCTGCTCGTGCCGGGTCGCGAGCGCCGCGACCACCTGTGGGCCTCCCTGGTGGTGCGCGACGACCCGTCGGTGCGCCGCCGCGGACCGCGGGCACCCGAGGCCTGGGACGTCGTCCGCGACGAGATCGAGGCGTGGGACGGCGACGCCCTGATCAGCCACGAGTTCCTGAGCGCCGCCTCGGCCGACCAGGCAACACAGATGGTCGAGGAGCTCGCCGCGCTCGGCCGGGGCCGCGAGGTGCACGTGATCGCCACGGCGCGCGAGCCGCTGTCGCTGTTCACGTCCAGCTGGCAGGAGCACCTGAAGAACAAGGGCTCCCGCCGGATCGGCCGCTACGCCGCCGAGGTGTCCGACGAGCCGACGGTGGTGTGGAACTGGCGGGCGCTCGACCTGCGACTGGTGCTCGAGCGGTGGAGCACCGCGGTGCCGGCCGAGCGGGTGCACGTCGTCACGGCGCCCGACCTGTGGGAGCGGTTCTGCTCGGTGGTCGGCGTCGACCCGGCGGGCGTCGAGCCCGCGGGCTTCGCGAACTCCTCGATGGGGGTGGTCGAGGCCGAGACGCTCCGCCGGCTCAACCCGCGCCTGTCCGGGTTCAAGCGGGCCTTCGACCGCGGGGTCTGGATCCGCAGCTACCTCGCCGACGACCGCCTGGTGCCGCGCGGCGGCGAGCCGTTCTGGCCCGGCCCGAAACAGGTGGCCGAGTGTCGGCGTCGAGGCGAGGACGCCGTCCGCTTCGTGCGCGAGTCCGGGTTCGACGTCGTCGGCGACCTCGATTCGCTCCAGGTGCCGGCGGAGGTGCCGGAACGGCGCCACCCCGACACGGTGACCGACACGGAGGTCGCTGACGTCGCGCTCGACCTGGTGGCCGACCTGCTGGAGGACGTCCGTCGGCTCACGACCGAGCTCAACCAGCTGAGGAGTCAGGCTCCCAAGTAGCCGTAGACCCCGGTCAGCACGGTGTGGTCGGTGATCCGGTTGGTGAGGGGCGAGCGCACGTAGGTGTAGCCGCGACGCTTGAACGCCGGCGCCCCGAAGATCCAGTCGATGTGCATCCCGCGCGGCGGGGTGCAGCGGGTGCCGGTATGGCTGCCGCCGTTCACCGCCTCGAGGTCGGTCTGCCCGGTGACCTTGCAGAAGGCCACCTCGCGCTCGTTGAAGTCACCCATCAGCAGGACCGGGGTGCCGGTCCGGCGCTGCTGCTTGACGTGGTCGAGCTCGATCTTGACCGCCGCGTTGCGGTCGCGCTGGCGCTCCGGCGTCCGCTTCGAGGAGTTGTGGACGTTCATCATCCACACCGACCGACCCGTGGCCCGGTTGCGCAGCTTGACGAACGGGTTGGGCCGCTGGGTGCCGTTCACCGGGACCCACACGTCCTTGGCCGCGACCAGCTCCCACTCGCTGGTGCGCCACATGACGCTCTGCCAGACGAGCTTCGGGCTCCGGGTGGTGTTCTCGGGGTAGAAGGAGTAGGTGTCGCCGAGGGCGGAGCGCAGCTGGTTGTACTGGTCGTGCTGGAGCTCCTGGAACGACACCAGGTCGGCGCCCATGCCGCGCAGCGCGTCGGCCGCCCACTCGATGCGGATCCGGCCCGGACCGAAGTGCGGGGTGCCGCCGCCGGGGCGGGTGTGCTGGCTGCCGAGAACGTTGAACGACGTGACGACCAGTCGGCCGTCCGGCCCGCGGCGCCGCGGGAGCATCCGCCGGGCGTTCACGCCCGGAGGCGCCGCGCGCTCGACGCGGTTGCCGGAGAGGAGCTGGCCCTCCTCGTTGTTGCCCCAGCACTGGAGCGCGCCGCCGGCGGTGACGCCGCAGCTGTGCATCCAGCCGGTCTCGACGCCGGTGAAGTCGGTGCCGCCGGCCACGCGGACCGGGGTGGTGGAGGCCGCCCCGCCGCCGACGCCGAGCTGGCCGTAGTGGTTCCCGCCCCAGCACCACAGGTCACCGGCGGCGTCGCCGGCGCAGGCGTGGCTGTCGCCGAGCGCCACCGAGGTGAGGCCGGTGCCGAGCGACACCAGGCGCGGCGTCGGCGAGCCGGTCTTGGAGACGGCGGCGTCGCCCCGGCCGAGCTGACCCTGGTCGCCCAGACCCCAGCAGGCGGCCCGGCCGCCCTTGGTGAGGCCGCAGGTGGTGGACCAGCCGGCGTCGACGTGGCGGAACCGGGTCGTCGTCGCGATCCGGGTGGGGACCAGGCGTGAGCCGAGGTCGCCGGTGCCGAGCTGACCGAGGTCGTTCTTGCCCCAGCAGTACGGCACGCCGTCGCGGCCGGTGCCGCAGGCGTGGAACCCGCCGACGGTGACGGTGCCCCAGCTGCTGGAGACGCCGACCCGCTTGGGGACCCGGCTGCTGGTCCGGTTGCCGGTGCCGAGCTGGCCGCTGTAGTTGCCGCCCCAGCAGTAGAGCCTGTCGTCGGTGCGGACGGCGCAGGTGCTCATCCAGCCGATGCTGACCTGGCGCCAGATGCCGGCCGCGCCGACCCGGCGGGGTCGCCACTGCTGGCCGGCGTCGCCGATGCCGAGCTGGCCGCTGCTGTTCATGCCCCAGCAGTAGAGGTCGTCGGTCACGGTGACCGCGCAGGTGGCGCCGCCGCTGGTGCTCACCTGGCGCCACTGGCCGGCCTCGCCGACCTGGGTCATCCGCGTCCGGTCCTTGGTGTCGCCGACACCGAGCTGGCCGTACTCGTTCTGCCCGGCGCACGAGAGCGTGCCCGAGGCCGTGACCTGGCAGGTGACCTGGCCGCCGGCGTCGACGTCGACCACGGGGTCGGCGCTCTCGGCGGCGGCGGGCGCCGTGGGGACGGCGGTCGCGGGCGCGGAGATCGCCAGCGGCGCGAGCAGGGAGACCACGAGACCGGCGACGGCGAGAAATGCGCGCGCGACGGCGTGTCGACCGGGGAGAGTCACGCGCGGCATGGTAAGCGAGTAGCCCCGTGTGACGGAAGAGGTCGCGTGTTGCTGCCGTGATACGTGTGTGGTCACGTGGTAGTGATCGGCTCACGTGCCCCCGGGCTGAAGGTCCGCCACGAGGCCGTTCGTCGAGCTTGTCGAGACGCCCCGACCCGGTCGTGCCGGCCGACCCCGCTCACGTCCGCGAGTTGACTACCGACGTCTCGATACGCCCGCCGCGACTTCGTGCCTCAGTCGCGCCGTGCTACTCGACGACCATCGACCCGACCTGTCCTCGCAGGCTCGGACAGCTCGGCTCAGGCCGTGCAGGAGGCGAGCGCGCTCTTGTAGTCCCGGTCCTGGGCGAGCGGCTTCTTCGTGCGGTTGATGGGCCCGCGCGGCACGGCGTAGTAGTGGTCGCCGTAGGTCACCAGCGCCTGGCCGAACGAGCACTGCCGCGCGGCGGCCGGCACGTCGGTGCCGTTCTCGGAGCAGCCCTGGTAGCGCCCCGGCAGCTTGCGGCCGTCGTCGACCCAGATGTCCGAGCACGCCGGCAGCGGGTCGGCGGCCTCGCTGGGCGCCTCGCTGGGCGTCTCGCTCGGCGTGGTCGAGTCGGCGGTGGTGGGCTCAGAGGACGACGAGCTCGGGTCGGACGCCGTCGCCGTCGGGTCGTCGTCGCCGCAGCCGGCCAGCACCAGCAGCGACGCCGCCACGGTCACACCGGCTCGCGCCCACCTCGAGATCATGGGTCAAGAGTACGCACGTGCACCGCGCCCCGGCGTCGTTTCCGAGCCGCCGCGCCTCATCGTGACGATGCCGTGACACCCACCGCCCTATGCCACACTCGCGCGTTGTGCCCGACGAGCCCACCGCGCCCGAGACGCCGCCGCGTCAGGTGACGCAGGGTGGCGGGCTGGCCGTCGCGATCGGCGTCATGAACGTCGCCACCTACGCCTTCACGATCATCGCGGCGCGCACCCTCGGCCCCCAGCAGTACGGCGCGTTCGCGGCCGTGATGAACCTGCTGATCGTCGTCGCGGTCGCCCAGCTCGCGCTGCAGGCGGTGGCCGCCCGCCGGATCTCCGCCGCGCCGGGCGACGTCGCTGTCGTCGAGGACGAGATCCGCACGCTCACCTGGCGGGTCTCGCTGGTGCTCGGTGCCGCGCTGGTGCTCGCCGCACCCCTGGTCGACCTCGTGCTCCGCCTCGACAGCATCCCGACGGCGGTGCTGGTGGGCCTCATCGCGGTGCCACTCACCCTCACCGGAGGCCTGGCCGGCACGCTCCAGGGCGAGCGACGCTGGCGCCCGCTGGCCGCCGTCTACCTGGCGCTCGGCGTGCCGCGCCTGGTGATCGGCACGGCGATGCTGCTGTGGCAGCCCTCCGAGACCAGCGCCATCGCGGGCGTCTTCATCGCCTCCCTCGCGCCGGTGGCGGTGGGCATGTGGGCGCTGCGGCACCGGCCGCACGTGCCCCACGGCCGCTCCGACGCCGACCACGGCCCCCGCGCCCTGCTGCGCGAGGCGTTCCGCAACTCCCACGCGCTGCTCGGGTTCTTCGCGGTCTCCAACGTCGACATCATCGTGGCGCGCAACGTGCTCGACGGTCACGACGCCGGTCTCTACGCCGGTGCCCTGATCCTCACCAAGGCGGTGCTGTTCCTCCCGCAGTTCGTGGTCGTGATCGCCTTCCCCGACCTCGCCACCGCCGAGAGCCGACGCCGGGCACTGCGGTTCAGCCTGGCGCTGGTGCTCGGCGCCGGCATCCTCGCCGTCCTCGCCTCCTGGCTGCTCTCGGGCGTGGCGCTGGTCTTCGTGGGCGGCGGCGAGTACGCCGACGTGCAGGACCGGCTGTGGCTGTTCGCGGTGCTCGGCACGACCCTGTCGACGATCCAGCTGCTCGTGTACGCGCTCATGGCCCGGCAGACCAGCCATGAGGGCGGCCGCGGCAGCCGTGCCGTCCACGTGGTGTGGCTGGCGCTGCTGGCGATCGTCGTGCTCGGCCAGCTCGCCGACTCGCTCACCGCCCTCGCCGTCACTGTGGCCGTGATCGACGCCACGCTGCTGCTCGTCCTGCTCGTCCCGACCGTGCTGCGCGACGCGCGCGAGCAGGCAGCGGAGCGCGCCTCGGCGGGTGGTTGAATCGGCGCGAGCCCAGCCGTGAGGAGAGGAGGGACGACGTGAGCAGCACCCCCATCCGCGTGTTCGTCGCCCGCCTCGTCGGGCTCCCCGTGTTCGACCCCTCCGGCGACCAGGTCGCCAAGGTCCGCGACGTCGTCGTCGCGATGCGCACCGAGGCGACCGCCTCCCCGCGCGTGCTGGGCCTGGTGGCCGAGGTGTTCGGCCGGCGCCGGATCTTCCTGCCGATGACCCGGGTCACCGGCATCGACAGCGGGCAGGTCTACACGACCGGCCTGCTGAACGTCCGCCGCTTCGAGCAGCGCTCGACCGAGACCCTCGTGGTCGGGCAGATGCTCGACCGGCGGGTGCGGATCGTGAGCAGCGGCGTCGTCGGCACCGTGCACGACGTGGCGATGGAGCAGGGCCGCACCCGCGACTGGGTGATCAGCCGGGTCGCCGTCCAGGAGCCGTCCAAGGCGCTGCGCCGGCGCGGCCAGACCCAGGTGGTCGAGTGGCGCGACGTCGAGGGGCTGCACACCGCCGGCGACCCGCACGGCGCCACCCACCTCGTCTCGGCGCTGAACGAGATGCGCCCGGCCGACGCCGCCACGATGATCCACGAGCTGCCTCCCGAGCGGCGGGCCGCCGTCGTGGCCGCGCTGGACGACGAGCGGCTGGCCGACGTCCTCGAGGAGCTCTCCGAGGAGGACCAGGTCGCCATCCTCGAGCGGCTCGACTCCGAGCGCGCCGCCGACGTGCTCGAGGAGATGAGCCCCGATGACGCCGCCGACCTCATCGCCGACCTGCCGCCCGAGACCGCCGAGATCCTGCTCGACCTGATGGAGCCGGAGGAGGCCGAGGACGTCCGGCGGCTGATGTCGTACGTCGAGGACACCGCCGGCGCGATGATGACGCCCGAGCCGGTGATCCTCGGCCCCGACGCCACCGTGGCCGACGCGCTGGCCCACGTGCGCAACCCCGAGCTCACGCCGTCGCTCGCGGCACTGGTGTACGTGTGCCGGCCGCCGCTGGAGACGCCGACCGGCAAGCTGCTCGGCATCGCCCACATCCAGCGGCTGCTCCGCGAGCCGCCGTCGACGCTGGTGGCGGGCGCGCTCGACGAGTCGTTGGAGTACCTGCGGCCGGACGCCTCGATCGACCACGTCGCGGCCCACCTCGCCACCTACAACCTGGTGGCGGCGCCCGTCGTCGACGACAACGGGCACCTGCTCGGCGCCGTCACCGTCGACGACCTGCTCGACCACATGCTGCCCGCGGGCTGGCGCGACCGGGCGCTGTCCGACGCGGGCGAGCCGGGGGCGGGTCGTGGCTGAGCAGGTGCGGCGCGAGCGCCGGGAACGCCGCGAGCGCGAGCGCGGCCCGCGGCTCGACACCCCGCTCTCGACCCGCCGTCCGCTGATGCGACGGCCGGCCCTCGACCCCGACACCTTCGGCGTGTTCGCCGAGCAGTTCGCGCGGTTCATGGGCACCGCCACGTTCCTGATCTACATGACCGCGGTCGTCGCCACCTGGGTCGGCTGGAACGCGCTCGCGCCCGAGTCGGCCCGCTGGGACGTCTACCCGTTCATCTTCCTCACGCTGATGCTGAGCCTGCAGGCGTCGTACGCCGCGCCGCTGATCCTGCTCGCCCAGAACCGGCAGGAGCAGCGCGACAAGGTGATCGCCGAGCAGGACCGGCAGGCCAACGCCCGCGCCCACGCCGACATGGAGTTCCTCTCCCGTGAGGTCGCCTCGCTGCGGATGTCGGTCGGCGAGGTCGCCACCCGCGACTTCCTGCGCTCGGAGCTGCGGGCGCTGCTGGCCGAGCTGGACCAACGTGCTGACTCTCACGTGGACGGCGACGACCGCCCGGCACCACCCGGCTCCTAGACTCGGAAGCGTTATGACGCTTCCCTCCTCCGAGCAGCTCACCGCGGCCCTCGCGACCGTCAACGACCCCGAGATCAAGAAGCCGATCACCGACCTCGGCATGGTCGACACGGTCGAGATCGACGACGCCGGGGTCGTGCACCTCACGGTGCTGCTGACCGTGGCCGGGTGCCCGCTCAAGGACACCATCACCCGCGACGTCACCGAGGCGCTCGGCCGGGTCGACGGCGTCACCGACGTCGACCTCACCCTCGGCGTGATGACCGCCGAGCAGCGCTCCGGTCTCAAGGAGACGCTGAGCGGCGGCCAGGCGCAGCGCGAGATCCCGTTCGCGCAGCCCGGCTCGCTCACCAAGGTGTTCGCGGTCGCCAGCGGCAAGGGCGGCGTCGGCAAGTCGTCGGTCACCGTGAACCTCGCGCTGGCGATGGCCAAGCAGGGCCTGAGGGTCGGCGTCGTCGACGCCGACATCTACGGCCACTCGGTGCCCGCGATGCTCGGCGTGGCGGACTCCCGGCCCACCCAGGTCGACGACCTGATCATGCCGGTGCCGACGCCGAGCGGCGTCTCGGTGATCTCGATCGGCATGCTGAAGCCGCGCCGCGACCAGGTCGTCGCCTGGCGCGGCCCGATGCTCGACCGGGCGCTCGTGCAGATGCTCTCCGACGTCTACTGGGGCGACCTCGACGTCCTGCTGCTCGACCTGCCGCCGGGCACCGGCGACGTCGCGATCTCGCTCGGCCAGCACCTGCCGGGCGCCGAGGTCGTCGTCGTCACCACGCCGCAGGAGGCCGCGGCCGAGGTGGCCGAGCGCGCCGGCACGATGGCCTCGATGATGCACCAGCGCGTCGTCGGCGTCGTCGAGAACATGAGCTACCTCCCGTGCCCGCACTGCGACGCCGCCGAGGACCACCGGCTGGAGATCTTCGGCTCCGGCGGCGGCGACCGCGTCGCCCGCACGCTCTCGGAGCGGTTCGGCTACGACGTCGGCGTGATCGGGCGGATCCCGCTCGACATCTCGCTGCGCGAGGGCGGCGACGCCGGCAAGCCGATCGTCGACTCCGACCCCACCGCGCCCGCCGCCGTCGAGCTCACCACCATCGCGGCCACGCTCTCGGGCCGGGGCCGGGGACTCGCCGGCCTGCAGCTCGGCCTCACGCCCAGCAACAGGCTCTAGGGTCACCCCGTGTTCGACGTCGGGCTGATGGAGCTGGCCGTCATCGCCCTCGTCGCCATCGTGGTGTTCGGCCCTGACAAGCTCCCCGAGCTGGCCAAGCAGGCCGGCGGCTTCCTGCGCAAGGCGCGCGAGTTCGCCAACTCCGCCCGCGACGAGCTGCGCACCGAGCTCGGACCCGACTACGCCGACCTCGAGCTGCGCGACCTCGACCCGCGCCAGATCGTCCGCAAGCACATCGTCGAGGCGATGGAGGAGGCCGGCGAGGACGACTCCCGCCCCCGCCGCCGCGGCCTCCGCCCCCTCGCCGTCGGCGAGGTCCCGCCCTACGACGCGGAGTCGACCTGACCCACACGTTCGTCAGACTTCCTCGCTCTGGACGGCGGCCAGGGACCCGGTCGCGACGAGCACCATCCGCTCGTGGCCGTCGGCGCCGGTGACGAGCTCGGCGAAGTCCCGGCCGACCCGGCGCACCACGCCCTCGTGGCGGGTGCCGTCGACCAGGTGCACCACGCACCGCTCCCCCGCCCCGGCCAGCCGCCGCAGCGCTGAGGCGACGGTGAGCTTCGCGGTGACCGGCCAGGCGACCTCGGGGGTGGCGCGGTCCGACGCGCCCTCGACGGCGGCGACCGCCTCGAGGCGCACCACCCAGTCCTGCGCGGGCTGGGCCACCAGGCACCAACCGGTGGCGACCCGGGCCAGGTCGCCGCGCACCACGCCGACGCCGCGCACGTGCAGCGTCACCGGCCCGCCGACGCTCGCCATCAGCCGCGCCGCGAGCGGCACCTGCTGGTACTCGGCTCGGCTGCGGTCGGCCAGCTCGGGCGCTCGCTCGGCGTCGTAGAGCGCCTCGGCCTGTTGCTCCAGCTCGTCGAGGAACCCGAACAGCTCCTCCTCCCAGGCCATGGCCGAACTGTACTGAGGCTGTGGACGACCACTTGACGACGAGCACGAACAGGCGTTGAGTGCCTGAAACGCACCAAACAGACGCAAACGCAAGGATCGGGCCTTGAACGCATCTGCCACCGCACGCGGCCTCGCCGTGGCCGCCGCGAGCACCCTCGCGGCGGCCGGCACCGTCGTCCTGGCGGTGGGCGCCGCACCGGCGCCGGCCGAGGCCGCCGGCTCGTTCCCCGACCTGCTGGCGCTCGGCGCCGCCGCGGCGCTCGCCGGATGCGCGCTGTGGGCGTGGCTCTCGGTGATGGCCGTCCTGGTGGAGGCGGGCACCGGCCTCGTCGTGCGCGGCGTGCCGGCGGGCCTCCGACGCACGGTGCTCCTGCTCTGCGGGATCACGACGCTGGCAGCGCTCGCTGCTCCGGCCACCGCGGCCGACCCGCAGCCCGACCACGGTGGCACGCTCGCCGGGCTGCCGTTCCCCGACCGCGCCACCGGCCCGGCCGCCGCGGGACCGCGACCCGCACCGCGCCGCGAGCCGGCGACCACCTACACCGTGCGCCCGGGCGACTCGCTGTGGTCGATCGCCCGCACCACCCGGCCGGGCGCCGGCGACGACGCCCTCGCCCGCGAGGTCGACCGGCTCTACGCCGTCAACCGGGCCGCGATCGGCCCCGACCCCGACCTGATCCGCCCCGGCCAGCGCCTCGTCACGCGCTCGCCCCGATGAGAGGAAGCACCATGTCCACCACTGTCGTCCCGCTCCGGTTGCCGGTGCCGTTGGCCGCTACTCAGGGCACGCTCGCCCTCGACCTCGAGCCGTGCCGCGACGTGCCACCGGCGCTGCTGCCGATGTCGGTCCGCGACCTCGCCCACCACGAGCGGCCCGCGATCGACGCCTGGGTGAACCGGTTCGCCCGGGCCGCCGTCGAGATCGTCGGCGGGGACCGGCCCGTCAGCCAGCTGGTCCGCTGGACCACGCGCGACGTCTACCTCGACCTCCAGCGCCGCGCGCTGCTGGTCGCGCGGGCCGGCGGCCACCGGCCCGGCCAGGCCCGGGTGCAGCCGGTCCGGCCCCGGGTGATGAGCGTGCACACCACGTTCCCCGACGACGACGTCGCCGAGTGCTCGGTGCACGTGCGCTACGGACGCCGCTCCCGCGCCGTCGCGGCGCGGTTCGAGCGCCGTGCCACCCGCTGGGTGTGCACGGCCCTCGACTTCGCGTGAGTGGCCGGGGGTCTCGACACGGGCTCGCTGGCGCTCGCCCGGCTCGACCACCGGCCCGGTGGTCGAGCCGTCACGAGCGCAGCGAGGGACGTGTCGAGACCCCCGGGCGGCTCAGCCGCCGGCGCGGGCGGTGAGGCCGCTGGGGCCGCCCGGGGCGCCGTGGCACTGCTTGAACTTCTTGCCCGAGCCGCAGGGGCACTTGGCGTTGCGGCCGACGCCGGCGTACGGGTCGTCGGCGTTGCTGACCGTGGTGCCGCCCTTCACCTCGGCCTCGCCGGTGCCGTCGTCGCTCGGCGCCGAGTAGGAGAGGTTCTGCGGCTGCTTCGGCTTCTCCAGGCCCTTGGCGCGGATCGCCGGACCCTGCCGGGTGGCGGTGGCGAGCGCCAGGGCGCCCTCGCCGGCGGCCGAGGGCATGACGCGCCGCATCGGCTCCTCGGCCTCCAGCTCGCTGCGGTCGTGGTCGTGCTCGTCGTCCTCGACCTGGACCTCGAGGTTGAAGAGGAACCCGACGGTCTCCTCCTTGATGCCGTCCATCATCGCGGCGAACATGTCGAAGCCCTCGCGCTGGTACTCCACCAGCGGGTCGCGCTGGGAGTAGGCGCGCAGGTAGATGCCCTCGCGCAGGTAGTCCATCTCGTAGAGGTGCTCGCGCCACTTGCGGTCGAGGACCGAGAGCAGGACCCGGCGCTCGAGCTCACGCATGACCTCCTCGCCGACCTCCTCCTCGCGCTGGTCGTAGGCGGACTGAGCGTCGGCGCGGAGCTTCTCGATCAGCTCGTCCTTGTCGAGGCCCGACCTGCCGCCGGCCTCCTCCTCGAGCGCCTCCCGGTCGAGCGAGACCGGCCAGAACTGACCGAGGTCGGTCCACAGCTGCTCGAGGTCCCACTCCTCGGCGAAGTCCTCGAGCGAGCCGCGCACGGTGCCCTCGACGACGTCGTCGACGAACTCGCGGACCTGCTCCTCGACGTCGGCGCCCTCGAGCACCTCGCGGCGCTCGCCGTAGATCACCTTGCGCTGACGGTCCATGACGTCGTCGTACTTGAGGACGTTCTTGCGGGACTCGAAGTTCTGCGACTCGATCTGGCCCTGCGCGTTCGCGATCGCGTTGGTGACGCGCTTGTTCTCGATCGGGACGTCGTCGGGGATCTTCAGCATCGTGAGGACTCGGTCGACCCAGTCGGACTTGAACCGCTGCATGAGCTCGTCCTGCAGCGAGAGGTAGAACCGGGACTCGCCGGGGTCGCCCTGGCGGCCGGAGCGACCACGCAGCTGGTTGTCGATGCGGCGCGACTCGTGACGCTCGGTGCCGATGACGTACAGCCCGCCGAGCTCGCGGACCTCGTCGTGCTCGTCGCCGACCTGCTTCTCGATCTTCTCGACCATCTCGGGCCAGGCCGCGTCGTAGGCCTCGGTGTCCTCCACCGGGTCGAGCCCCTGCTTGCGCAGCTCCTGGTCGGCGAGGAAGTCGACCGAGCCGCCGAGCATGATGTCGGTGCCGCGGCCGGCCATGTTGGTGGAGACGGTGACGGCGCCCTTGTGCCCGGCGAGCGCGACCACCTTCGCCTCGTCGGCGTGCTGCTTGGCGTTCAGCACGGTGTGCGGGACGCCTCGCGACTTCAGCTTGTCGCCGAGCAGCTGCGACTTCTCGACCGAGACGGTGCCGACGAGGATCGGCTGGCCCTTCTCGTGGCGCTCGACGATGTCGTCGACGACGGCGTCGTACTTCGCCTCCTCGGTGCGGTAGACCAGGTCGGCCTGGTCCTCACGGGCGGCCGGCTTGTTGGTGGGGATCTGCACCACGCCGAGCTTGTAGATCTTGTCGAACTCGCTGGCCTCGGTCATGGCCGTGCCGGTCATCCCGGAGAGCTTCTCGTAGAGGCGGAAGTAGTTCTGCAGCGTGACCGTGGCGAGGGTCTGGTACTCCTCGCGGACGGTGACGCCCTCCTTGGCCTCGATCGCCTGGTGCAGGCCGTCGTTGTAGCGGCGGCCGGCGAGCATGCGGCCGGTGTGCTCGTCGACGATGAGCACCTCGCCATTCATGACGACGTACTCCTTGTCGTTGCGGAACAGCTCCTTGGCCTTGATGGAGTTGTTGAGGAAGGAGATCAGCGGGGTGTTGGCCGACTCGTAGAGGTTGTCGATGCCGAGGTGGTCCTCGACCCGGGTGATGCCCGGCTCGAGCACCGAGATCGTGCGCTTCTTCTCGTCGACCTCGTAGTCGGTGTCCTTCTTCATGGTCGCCGCGATCTTCGCGAACTCGGCGTACCACTTCACCTCGTCCTGGGTGGGGCCGCTGATGATGAGCGGGGTGCGGGCCTCGTCGATGAGGATCGAGTCGACCTCGTCGACGATGGCGAAGCCGTGCTTGCGCTGCACGCACTCCTCGAGCGAGCCGGCCATGTTGTCGCGCAGGTAGTCGAACCCGAGCTCGTTGTTGGTGCCGTAGGTGATGTCGCAGTTGTAGGCCTCGCGGCGGGCGTCGGGGCGCATCTGCGGGAGGATCACGCCGGTGGTGAGCCCGAGGAAGTGGTGGATGCGACCCATCCACTCCGCGTGGTACTTGGCCAGGTAGTCGTTGACCGTGACGATGTGGACGCCCTCGCCGGCGAGCGCGTTGAGGTAGGACGGCAGCGTCGCCACCAGGGTCTTGCCCTCACCGGTCTTCATCTCGGCGATGTTGCCGAGGTGCAGCGCCGCACCGCCCATGATCTGGACGTCGTAATGACGCTGGCCGATCACGCGCTTGGCCGCCTCGCGCACGGTGGCGAAGGCCTCCGGCATGAGGGAGTCGAGGGACGCCCCCTCGGCGATCCGCTCCTTGAACTCCCCGGTCATCGCCTGGAGCTCGGCGTCGCTCATCGTGACGAAGTCGTCCTCGATGGCGTTGACGGCCTTGGCCACGGCCTCGAGCTGGCGGAGGGTCTTGCCCTCGCCGATGCGGAGCAGCTTGTCGATGATGACGGGCACGAGTGTCGGCTTCCTGTCGTTTCCGAGCGGAACAGTGGCCCGGTCGCCGGGCCGATCCGAGCATAACGAGCCGGGTGCAGCCACCGTGCTTCGGCGTGGCTACTTTCATGTGAACGACTCTTGACATCAATCTCAGCATTGGTGTCAACTGTCACTGACATGAAAAAGACCCGCGCGTACACCATGACCACGCGAGCCGAGGCCGCCGAGCAGACCCGGCTGCGCATCCTCGACGCGATGGTCCAGCTCGCGACCACCAGGCTGCTCGCCGAGATCTCGCTCGACGACGTCGCCGCCGCGGCCGGCGTGAGCGTGCAGACCGTGCTGCGCCGCTTCGGCAGCCGGGCCGGCCTGGTCGACGCGGCCTTCGACCACGCCACCTCCGACGTCGAGACCGAGCGGGTCGCCCCGGTCGGCGACGTCGCGGCGTGCGTGCGCGTGATCGTCGACCACTACGAGCGGCGCGGTGACGGCGTCGTGCTGCTGCTGGCCCAGGAGGACGCCGACGAGACCGTCGCGCGGATCACCGCCACCGGCCGCCGGATGCACCGGGTGTGGGTCGAGGAGGTCTTCGGACCCCACCTCCCCGCCGCCGTCAGCGAGCGGACCGCGCTCGTCGACCTGCTCGCCGTCGCCACCGACGTCTACACCTGGAAGCTCCTCCGGCGCGACCAGGGCCTCGACCGCACCACCACCGAACAGCGGCTCCACCGACTGGTGGCCGCCCTCATCCCGCAGGAGTGACCGTGTCCGACATCCTCTTCGTCACCTGGGACGGCGGCGGCAACGTGCCCCCCGCCGTCGGCATCGGCCGCGAGCTGATGGCCCGCGGCCACACCGTCCGCTTCCTCGGGCACCCCGGGCAGGCGGCGAGCTTCGCGCGGCACGGGCTGGCGTTCTCCGGATTCCCCACCGCGCGCCCGTTCACCTCGACCGAGCCCGCCTCGCCGCTCAAGATCCTGGCGACCTTCGCCGACCGGGCGATGGGGGCCGACGTCCTGGCCGAGCTCGAGGAGCGGCCCGCGGACGTCGTGGTGGTCGACTGCCTGCTGTTCGGGGTGATGGACGCGCTACGACGCGCCGGCCGCCGCTATGTCGTCCTCGAGCACTCCTTCGACACCTGCTGGCGCCGGCTGGCGAAGGGGCCCTTCGGTGTCCTGCTGCGGCTGCGCGGCCTGCGGCCGCTGGAGCTCATCGACGCCGGTGAGCCCACGTTGGCGGCCACGATCGCCGAGCTCGACACCGGGCACGGCGACGTCGTGCACACCGGCGCCGTCGTGACCGGGGTGCCGGCCACGCCCGCCGAGCCGACGGTGCTGGTCAGCCTGAGCACCTTCGCGTTCCGCGGCCTGGAGGGCACCTGGCAGCGGCTCCTCGACGCCCTGGCTCCGCTCCCGGTCCGCGTGATCGCCACCACCGGTCCGGCCGTCGACGTCGACCGGCTCCGGGTGCCGGACGGCGTCGAGCTGCACACCTGGCTGCCCCACGCCGAGGTGATGCCGGAGGTCTCCCTGGTCGTCGGCCACGGCGGCCACGCCACGACGATGACCGCGCTGGCCCACGACGTGCCGCTCCTCGTGCTCCCGATGGACGCCAAGACCGACCAGCCGTTCGTCGGCCGGGCGATCCAGGACGCCGGCGCCGGCCGCACCATGAGCCGCCGGTCCTCGGCGCGGAAGATCCGGGCCGCCGTCGAGGAGCTGCTCGCCGACGGTCCGCACCGGACCGCGGCCGCCCGGCTCGGCGCCGCCGTGCGCGAAGTGCCTGGCGCGACGACGGGCGCCGACCTCGTCGAGAGCGTGATCAGGAACGGAGCTGCCGCGCCAGGTCCCCACGCGACCCGACCGTGATCCGCTCGAGGCCGAGCCAGTCCGCCATCCGGCGCAGCTCGGCCGAGAGCTGCTCGGCGGTGTCGGCCGGCGCGCCGGGCTCGGCGAACGCGCCGGGCACGAGCAGCGTGCCCGTGGCGCGGTCGGCCTTGAGGTCGACGCGCGCGACGATCGCGTCGCGGAGGAGGAACGGGAGCACGTAGTAGCCGTGCACCCGCTTCTCCTTCGGGACGTAGATCTCGATCCGGTAGAAGAAGTCGAAGAGTCGCTCGGTGCGCTCGCGCTCCCACACCAGCGGGTCGAACGGGCTGAGCAGGGTGCGTGCCTCCACCTTGCGCGGCCGGCGGGCGTCGCGGTGCAGGAACCCGGGCCGCGACCAGCCCTCGACCGCCACCGGCTCGAGCTCGCCGGACTCCACCAGGGAGTCGACGGCGACCTTCGCCTCGTCGGTGCGCATCCGGTAGTAGTCGGCCAGGCACCGCAGCGTGGCGACGCCGTGCGAGACCGCCGCGCGCCGCACCAGCTCGAGGTGCTGCTCCTCGACCGACGGCGTCGGGGTGGCGAGCACGGCGTCCGGCAGCACCCGCTCCGGCACGTCATAGACCACCTCGAACTGGTTGGTGCGCCGCGCGATCGCTAGGTCGCCCACCATGTAGAGGTAGTCGAGCGCCTTGCGGGAGTCGGACCAGTTCCAGCCCCAGTGCGTCTTGCCGCGCTCCTCGCCGCGGTCGAGGTCGCGCGCCGTCGACGGGCCGCGGGCGTCGATCTCGGCGCGCAGCTCGGCGGCGAGGTCCTTCGGCACCGAGCGGAACCACTTGCCGTCGTTGCGGCGGTAATCGTCCATCCGGTGCCGCAGGTGCGGCCACAGGTCGACCGGCATCAGCGCCTGCACGTGCGCCCAGTACTCGACCAGCCGCCGCTGCTGCCGGCCACCGGCGGCCCGGTGCAGCAGCGTGGGGTCGTAGGGACCCATCCGGGAGTAGAGCGGCATGAAGTGCGCCCGCTGGAGCACGTTGACCGAGTCGACCTGCAGCACCCCGGTGCGCGCGACCGTGCGGCTCAGCGTGCGCAGCGTCGGCGGGTCGTGCGGCGGGTCGAGGAACCCCTGCGCCGCCAGCGCGATCCGTCGGGCCTGGGCGCGCGACAGGGAGAGCACGCGGGAATGTCTACCTCACACCACCGACGTCGACCCGCCCGAAACTGCACGAGAAGCACGTCGACCCGCCCGAAACTTTCGGGCGGGTCGGTGAGCCGCCCGAAAGTTTCGGGCGGGTCGGCGCTAGGGCAGCTCCAACAGGTTCTCCTTGACGGCGTACATGACCGCCTCCATCCGCGAGTGGAGCTGGAGCTTCTCCAGCATGTTGCGGACGTGGTTCTTCACCGTGTTCTCGGAGATGAACAGCCGGGCGGCGATCTCCTTGTTCGACAGGCCCTGGGCGACGAGCCGCAGGACGTCGAGCTCGCGCTCGGTGAGGCGCAGCGCCGGGCCGGTGTCGCGCTCGGGGCGCGACATCTGCTTGAACTCGTCGATCAGCTTGATCGCCATCGACGGGCTGATGAGCGACTGGCCGTCGGCCACCACCCGGATCGCCTGGGCGACCTCCTCGATGGAGGAGTCCTTGAGCAGGTAGCCCGAGGCGCCGCTCTTGACCGCCTCGTAGAGGTCGGCCTCCTCGTCGGAGACGGTGAGGATGATGATCTTGGTGGAGGGCACGGCCTCCTTGATCGCCAGGCACGCCTCGATGCCGGACTGCTTCGGCATCCGCACGTCGAGCAGGACGACGTCGGGTGCCGCCGTCTCGGCGAGCGAGACGCCCTCGAGCCCGTCACCAGCCTCGCCCACGACCTCCAGGCCGGGCTCGACGGCGAGCAGCATGGTCAGCCCGCGGCGGAACAGCTCCTGGTCGTCGACGACGAGCACCCGGATGGGCTCGTCGGAGTCGGGATCCCGAGGGGAGGTGGCTGGCACCGGCACATCATGGCACGGGGTGGCCTAGTCCGAACCGAGGTCGAGGGAGATCACGCCGTAGTCGTAGCCCCGCCGCCGGTAGACCACCGAGGGCCGCTCGCTCTCCTTGTCGACGAACAGGTAGAAGTCGTGGCCGACCAGCTCCATCTCGTAGAGCGCCTGGTCGAGGGTCATCGGGGTGGCCGGGTGCGACTTCTCGCGCACCACCATCGGGCCGTCGCCGTCGACGTCCATCGGCCCGACCACGCGGTCGGTGCCCTCGTCTCCCTGGAGGTCGAGGGCGTCGTCGAGGCCGTCGACGGGCACGTCGGCGAGCGCCTGGCCCACCGACACCGGCGCCCGACGTCCCTTGTGCACGCGGCGGCGGTCGGCGGCCTTGCGCATCTGGGAGGCCATCTTGTCCAGCGCCAGGTCAAGCGCCCCCATCTGGTGGTCGGCCGCGGCCTCCGCGCGGATCACCGGCCCCTTGGAGAAGGCTGTCAGCTCCACGTGCACGGACTTGTCGTGCTGGCGCGGGTTGGGTTCACAGTCGACCTCGACGTGCACTCGGATGATCCGGTGGTCGTGCTTCTCGAGCTTCGCGAGCTTCTCCGAGCAGTGACCCCGGAACGAGTCACTGATCTCGCAGTGACGGCCGGTGACGACGACATCCATGGGGAACCTCCGGTGGGTGTGAGAGTCGGTCAGGACCACCAGGACACCGGCGCATCACCGGCGTCGGGGTGAGCGCCCCTCGGGACGCCGGACGGAGTCCCGCTCAGACGCGGGCGGGGTGTCGGATCGACACGACCACGGATCCCGGGGGACTCCATGAACCGACGTTAGCCGGGTGCTGGTGATGGCGGAAGAGAGGGGCTGGACCTGAGCGGTGTGGCCGCCACCGCGGCGACGGCGTGCACCGGCACTCCCACCGCGGCGAGCGCCCGCTGGGCCTCCCCCACCGTGCTCCCGGTGGTGAGGACGTCGTCGCACACCACCACCAGGGACGGCGGCCGGCGGGCCAATGCGCGCAGCGCGGTGGCGGAGCACGCCATCGAGCCGTCGAGGTTGCGGCGCCGGGCGGCCGCGTCGAGCCCGGCCTGGTCGCGCACGCCGCGGTGCGAGCGCAGCAGCCGGGCGACGTGCACCTCGCGGCCACCCAGCAACCGGCGTGCGCCGACGACCAGTGCGTCGGTCGGGTCGTAGCCGCGGGACCGGGCGGAGCCGGGCCGCGCCGGCACCGGCACCAGCGTCACCGGCGTCACCGGCGCTGCCGACCCGCCGACGGCGTGCGCCACCGCGACGGCGAGCCGGGCGGCCAGCACCGGTCGCAGCGCGGTCAGCCGGCGCTCCTTGTGACCGGTGACCACCTCCCGCAGCACGCCGTCGTAGGTGCCGGCCGCCACGCACGGCGCCGGCGAGGCCACCGGTGCCTCGAAGGCCGACGGGGCGGCGACGACGGCACGGCAGTCGGGGCAGAGCACCCGCCCGGGCCGCGCGCACCCCACGCACCGGCCGCCCAGCAACAGGTCGGCCGCGGCGGCACGCAGCGGGGTCGGCACCCGCCCATGGCAGCAGTGCCGGGGCCGGCCCGCCACCGGCCGCCGTCCGCCTGTGGAGGAACCCGCGCAGAAAAATCTCGGCCGAGGTGTCGAGTTCCGGGGGCGAGGTGCGTCGAGCAGGTGCCAACCTCGATCCGAGACGAAGGAGAACCCGATGAAGTACGTGCTGATGTTCGTGAACAGCCCCGACGCCGTGGCGGCGCTGCCGCAGGAGCGCCAGGAGGCGATCTACCAGGACACCTACGGCTGGTTCGAGAAGCACGCGGCCCACCTGGGCAACGGCGCCGAGCTCCAGCCGCCCACCACCGCCACCACGGTCCGCTCGGGCTCGGACGGCGCGCCGGTGGTCGTCGACGGCCCCTTCTCGGAGGCCAAGGAGGTCGTAGGCGGCTTCGTCGTCGCCGACACCCCCGACCTCGACACCGTGCTCGCGATGGCCCGCGACTGGCCGCTGCTCGTGGTGCCGGGCACCAGCGTCGAGGTGCGCCCGGCCGTCGACCACTCCGGGGACATGTGAGCCGACGATGACCGCCGACCCGGCCGGGGGCGACGCGGCCCTCGGCCGGGCCGTGCGCGACGAGACCGCCGGCGTGGTGCGCACGCTGGCCCACCGGCTCGGCGACCTCGACGTCGCGGAGGAGGCGGTCGCCGAGGCCGTGGCCGAGGCACTGGTCGCCTGGCGCCGCGACGGCGTCCCCGACCGCCCCGGCGCGTGGCTCCACACCGCCGCCCGCCGCAACGCGCTCGACCTGCTGCGCCGCGGCCAGGCCCGGGCCCGGCTGGCCGACCGGCTCCGGGACCCGGCGCCGGACGCTCCGGCGGCCACCGACGACGAGCGGGTCGGGCTGCTCTTCGCCTGCTGCCACCCGGCACTCGGCCCGGAGGCCCGGCTGGCGCTCACCGGCCGCGCCGTGCTCGGCCTGAGCACCGCCCAGCTGGCGCGCGCCTTCGTCGTCCCCGAGGCCACCGCCGCGCAGCGGATCGTGCGTGCCAAGCGCAAGATCACCGCGAACGCCGTCGCCCTCGAGGTGCCCGACGACCCGCACCGGGCGGCACGCCTGCACGACGTGCTGACGGTGCTCCAGGTGCTGTTCACCGAGGGCTGGCTCGCCACCGGAGGGCCGGCCGCCGACGACCGCGACCTCGCCGACGACGCCCGCTGGCTGGCCGGCGGCGTGGCGACCCGGCTGCCCGAGGAGCCGGAGGCCTGGGGGCTGGTGGCGCTGCTCACGCTGCAGGCGGCCCGTACCGACGCCCGGTTCGGCGTCGACGGGTCGCTGGTGCTGCTCGAGCACCAGGACCGCTCCCGTTGGGACGCCGCGATGATCGCGCAGGGGATGGACCAGCTGGCCCGCGCGGCGGTGCTGCGTCGGAGCGGGCCGTTCCAGCTGCGCGCCGCGATCGCCGCCTGCCACGCCGAGGCGCCCACCTGGTCGCAGACCGACTGGCCGCAGATCCTGGCGCTCTACGACGCCCTCGCCGGCGTCGACCCGACGGCGGTCACCCACCTCAACCGGGCGGTCGCCGTCGGCCAGGTGCACGGGCCCGACGCGGCCCTCGCCGACGTCGACCGGCTCGCCGGCGATCTGGCCCGCTACCACCTGTTCCACGCGGTGCGCGCCGACCTGCTGCGCCGGCTCGGTCACGCCGACGACGCCCGCCGCGCCGACGCCGAGGCGCTGGTCCTGGCCGCCAACCCGGCCGAGCGACGGTTGCTGGAGGAGCGGCTGTCGCAGTGACTGTCCTACGTGGTTGGTGGCCGCGAAGGACACTCAGCCCACGTAGGAGAGCTCGCGGACGCCGTTGCCGAAGGTGAGGGTGACGCCGGTGGTGAGGTCGACCAGGCCGGTGGGCGTGACGGCGTACGGCGGCTGCCCGGTCTGCGGCGTGCCGGTGAGGCCGGTCGCGTCGCTCACGGTGGTGCTGAGCGCGCCGGCGGCCGGGTCGGCGCCGTCGACGCCGACCGTGCGGACCTCCGAGAGCCCTTCGGAGACCGGGCTGAGGATCGCGACCGTCGTGGGCGAGCTCCAGGCGATGTCGCGGATCCGCGGCGGGTCGAGGTCGTCATTGGCCAGCCGGAGCGGGTCGACCACGCCGACCACCCGGCCGCCGACGTCCACCCGGATCCGGCCGACGAGCACCTCGTCGCGGACCTGCTCCCGCACCACGGCCACGAACCGGGTTCCGTCGCGTGACACCAGGAAGGACACGACGTCGCGCCCGCTGACGCCGTCGACCCGCACCTCGCGCATCCGCGGCTGCCGCCCCGGCTGCGCGTAGCCGACGACGGCGCCGTCGCTGCGCCGGTCGACCACCCACACCCGGCCGGTCGTGTCCCAGGCCGGTCGCAGCGGGTTCTCCAGGCCGGTGTCGAGCTCGGCGACGCCCTTGCCGTCGGCGGCCGCGAGCAGCAGGTCGCCGGTGGGCGTGGTGCCGGCCGCCCGCTCACCGGTGAGGTCGACGGCGACGTGCCGCAGCGCGACCCGTCCGGTCGAGAACGGGCCGCCGAGCGGCTGGAGCTCGGTGCCGTCGGCGACGCCGAGCCGGCCGCCGGCCAGGCCGTAGATGCGGGTCGGGGCCTCGAAGCCGGTGGGGTCGTAGCGGACGGCGTCCCGGAGCGGGTACTCCGTGCCTCCGCTCGGCGAGCGGAGCGTCGTGCCGCCGACCGTGATGGTGACGGCGGAGATCGTCGGCTCCTGCCGCAGCGTCCACGCCACCTGCGCGAACAGCCGCTCCACCTGCTCCGCGTTCGGCGACGCCTGCCCGCCGAGGTCGACGGCGGCGACGCCGCTCGGCGAGACCGGCACCGAGAGCCCGACGCTCAGCCCGCCCGGCAGGTAGGTGCGCGCGACGCCGTCGAGGTCGTCGCCCGGGCCGCCGAGCAGGCCGGAGATCAGCGTCGAGGCCAACTGCTCGCCGATCGGCACGAACACCGGCTCGGGCACCAGCACCGAGCCCGAGGGGTCGAAGAAGTAGAGCGAGACCTGGCGGAACCGCTGCGCGAACCACGAGGTCGGGACGACGAGCGCGTCGCGCGGGTTCGCGATCCGGTACTGCCCGTCCTGCAGCTCCATGCTGAACCGCAGCGTCTCGTCGGCGGCAGGCAGCCGGCCGCGCCGGTCGCCGGAGCGGCCGATCAGCTGGGCGTCGCTCAGCTGCACGGTGACGTCCTGGCCCTCGACCCGCGGCGGCAGGCTGTCGGCGTAGGTGATGGTGGAGGCGGCCGGGTCCCACTGCGCGGCGGCCCGCCGGGTGAGGTAGTCGCGGGCGACGTCGAGCCGGATCGGCGAGGCGGTCATCGCGTCGAGGAAGCCGCGGGCGATCTCCAGCGGCGAGGCGTCGTCCGGGGGCGGCGTCACGTTGATGTCGGAGGGGCTGCGGTCCTCGACCCGCGAGGGCAGGTCGGCGGTCACCACCGGGCCCTCGTCGGGCAGGTCGTCGGCGCAGCCGGCCACCAGCAGCGCCACCACGACGGCGACGGCGGCCGCCACCCGCCGCCTCATCGCCGGCCCCGTCCGGGACGCGCCACCGGCACCGGCAGCGGCCCGGCGTCGAAGGGCTCGAGCGGCAGCGGGCTGCGGCGCAGCGCCTCGCCCGCCCGGCGGGGCAGCGTCAGCCGGAACTGCGCCCCCTCCCCCGGCCTGCCCCACGCCTGGAGCCAGCCGCCGTGCAGGTGGGTGTCCTCCAGCGAGATCGACAGGCCGAGGCCCGTGCCGCCGCTGGTGCGGGCGCGGGCCGGGTCGGCGCGCCAGAACCGGTTGAACACCATCGCCGACTCCCCCGGCTGCAGCCCGACGCCGTAGTCGCGCACCGCCACCGCCGCGGCGTTGTCGTCGACGCCCAGCCGGACGACGACCCGCGGCTGGTCGCCGTTGCCCGGGTCGGCGTGGTCGATCGCGTTGAGCACCAGGTTGCGCACCACCCGCTCGACCCGGCGCACGTCGGCCTGGGTGAGGCACGGCTCGGGCGCGTCGACGACCTCGACGACGACCCCGCGCTGGTCGGCGAGCACCCGGGTCGACTCCACCACCCGCCGCACCACGTCGCCGAGGTTCACCTCGTCGACGTCGAGCCCGGCGGCGCCGGCGTCGAACCGGCTGATCTCGAGGAGGTCGACGAGCAGGTTCTCGAACCGGTCGAGCTCCTCCTGCAGCAGCTGGGCGGCGCGGCGGGTGACCGGGTCGAAGGTCCCGCTGGCGTCGTGCAGCACGTCGCCCGCCATCCGCACCGTGGTGAGCGGCGTCCGCAGCTCATGCGAAACGTCCGACACGAACCGCCGCTGCACCCGGCTCAGCTCCTCGAGCTGCCGGATCTGGCGCTGCAGGTTGCTCGCCATCTGGTTGAACGACGTCGCCAGCCGGGCGAGGTCGTCCTCCCCGGAGACCCGGAGCCGCTCCTGCAGCCGGCCGGCCGCCAGCCGCTCGGCCACCTGGCGCGCCATCCGCACCGGCGTCACGACCTGCCGGGTGAGCAGGTAGGTGAGGCCCGCGACCAGCGCCAGCAGCAGCACGGCGGCGGTCAGCAACGCCTGGGTGACGAGCGCGAGGGTGTCCTGCTGCTCGTCGAGCGGGAACAGGAAGTAGAGGGTGTAGGTGCGGCCGTCGGCCGGCAGCTGGATCTGCGAGCCGACGATCACCCCGGGCTGCTCGGTGACGCCGGCGGAGGTCTCGGTGACGATCGAGGTGTAGGTCCAGGCCGGCTTCGCGCCGGGCTCGGAGAACCGCCGGAGCATCGAGTCCGGGATGCTGAGGTCGAGGTCGAGGCCGCGGGTGTTGTCGGTGCGGACGTCGGCGAGGCTGCTGCCGTCGCCGCCGGGCCCGGCGAGCACGACGCCGAAGCCGCGGTCGTCGCCGCGCTGGATGATCGGCTCGGCGAGCTCGCGCTGCTGCCGGGAGGCGTCGACCTCGGTGCCCGAGGCGGCCTGGAGCCGCCGCTCGGCCTCCCGCACCTCGCCGTTGGCCTCGCTCACCGCCACGTCGACCCGCTGCTCCAGCAGGCCGTCCCGGGTGCGCTCCAGCAGGAACCAGCCGACCGCCGTCACCACGATCGCGGAGAGCAGCACCGTGCTCACGACCACCCGCACCTGGATGGAGCGACGCCAGTAGGTGAACAACCAGCGCAGCAGCCAGCGAACCCGCGCCATCAGGGGCCTGGCCTACGGTTTGCCGGCCTTGTAGCCGACCCCTCGGACGGTGACGACGATCTCCGGGCGCTCGGGGTCGTGCTCGACCTTCGAGCGCAGCCGCTGGACGTGGACGTTGACCAGGCGGGTGTCGGCGGCGTGCCGGTAGCCCCACACCTGCTCGAGCAGCGCCTCGCGGCTGAACACCTGCCACGGGGTGCGGGCCAGGCAGACCAGCAGGTCGAACTCCAGCGGCGTCAGCGACAGCGGTGCGCCGTCGCGGGTGACGGCGTGCCCGGCGACGTCGATCTCGAGGTCGCCGATCGTGAGCGTCTCCGGCTGCTGCGACGGCGTCTCCTGGCGGCGCACGCGGGCCCGGATCCGCGCCACCAGCTCCTTGGGCTTGAACGGCTTGACGACGTAGTCGTCGGCGCCGGACTCCAGCCCCACCACGACGTCGACGGTGTCGCCCTTCGCGGTGAGCATGACGATCGGCACGCCGGACTCGGCGCGGATCTCCTTGCACACGTCGATGCCGTCGCGGCCCGGCAGCATCAGATCGAGCAGCACCACGTCGGGCTTGTACTCGCGGACCGCCTCGAGCGCGAGGTCGCCGCGTCCCACGGTCTGGGAGTCGAAGCCCTCCTGGCGCAGCACGATCGAGAGCATCTCCGCCAGCGCGGCGTCGTCGTCGACGACGAGCACGCGACCGTTGGTCGCCAGGTCGTTCGACTGCGCCGTCATGGGCTCAATAGTGCCAGCGCGTCAGTGCGTGCGTGCTCAGTACCTGTACTGCTCGCTCTTGTACGGACCCGCGGCGTCGACGCCGAGGTAGGCGGCCTGGTCGGCGGTGAGCTCGGTGAGCTTCACACCGAGCGCGCCGAGGTGCAGCCGGGCGACCTCCTCGTCGAGGTGCTTGGGCAGCACGTAGACGCCGACCGGGTACTCCTCGGGCTTGGTGAAGATCTCGATCTGGGCGAGCACCTGGTTGGTGAAGGAGTTCGACATCACGAACGACGGGTGGCCGGTGGCGTTGCCCAGGTTCATGAGGCGACCCTCGGACAGCACGATGATCGTGTTGCCCGCCGGGAAGGTCCACACGTCGACCTGCGGCTTGACGTTCTTGCGGACGGCGACGCCGTCGGCCTCGAGGCCCGCCATGTCGATCTCGTTGTCGAAGTGGCCGATGTTGCCCAGGATCGCCTGGTGCTTCATCCGGGCCATCTGCTCGACGGTGACGACGTCCTTGTTGCCGGTGGCGGTGATGATGATGTCGGCGATGTCGAGCACGTCGTCGAGGGTGGAGACCTGGTAGCCGTCCATCGCCGCCTGCAGCGCGCAGATCGGGTCGATCTCGGTGACGATCACGCGGGCGCCCTGGCCGCGCAGCGACTCCGCGCAGCCCTTGCCGACGTCGCCGTAGCCGCAGACCACGGCGACCTTGCCGCCGATGAGGACGTCGGTGGCGCGGTTGATGCCGTCGATGAGCGAGTGCCGGCAGCCGTACTTGTTGTCGAACTTCGACTTGGTGACCGAGTCGTTGACGTTGATGGCCGGGAAGAGCAGCGAGCCCTCCTTCATCATGTCGTAGAGCCGCAGCACACCGGTGGTGGTCTCCTCGGTGACGCCCTTGATCTCACCGGCGATCGGCGTCCAGCGCTCGTTGGTCTCGGCCAGCGAGGCGTTGAGGACGTCGAAGATGACCTTCTGCTCGTGGCTCTTCGCGGTGGCCGGGTCGGGCGCGACGCCGGTCTTCTCCATCTCGACACCGAGGTGCACGAGCAGGGTCGCGTCGCCGCCGTCGTCGAGGATCATGTTGGCGAAGGTGTCGCCGGGCCACTGCAGGATCTGCTGGGTGCACCACCAGTACTCCTCCAGCGTCTCGCCCTTCCACGCGAACACGGGGACGCCGGCGGGGGCGTCGACGGTGCCGGTGGGGCCGACCGCCACGGCCGCGGCCGCGTGGTCCTGGGTGGAGAAGATGTTGCAGGAGGCCCAGCGCACCTCGGCGCCGAGCGCGACCAGGGTCTCGATGAGCACCGCGGTCTGGATGGTCATGTGGAGCGAACCGGCGATCCTGGCGCCCTTGAGGGGCTGCTCGGCGGCGTAGCGCTCACGCATCGCCATGAGGCCGGGCATCTCGTGCTCGGCGAGCTGGATCTCGGTGCGGCCGTAGTCGGCCAGGTTGAGGTCGGCGACCTTGAAGTCCACGAGGTGCTCCTGAGGGTGTTCGCTGCTGCGGGCGTCACCCCAGGTTAGGCGGGGTCCTCGGTCTGCGAAGAATCCTCGACGGCCCGCTCGCCGTGGTCCGAGCCGTGCTTCCCGGGACCGAACGGCAGCACGTGCATCACCGCCACGACCACTCCGCCGACGACCAGGCCGATCACCGCCGAGAACGCGGTGTTGACCAGCCACGCCAGCACTGCGCCGATGCCGGCCACGGCGTGGTGCACGTCCTCCTCGAGGTGGTGCACCTGGTCGTAGAGCCAGTGCCAGCCGAGGTCGTCGGTGCCGACGAGCAGGATGTGGCCGCCGACCCACAGCATCGCCGCGGTGCCGACCACCGAGATCACGGTGAGCAGCCGCGGCATGAAGTGCACGAGACCCCGGCCGAACCGCTGCACGCGGGCCCCGTCGCGCTGCGCCAGCGCGAGCCCGATGTCGTCGATCTTCACGATCAGCCCGACGACGCCGTACACGAGCAGCGTGATGCCCACCGCCACGACGGCGAGGATCACGGCGCGGGACGACGAACGCCTCGTCGGCCACCTCGTTGAGGGCGATCACCATGATCTCGGCGGAGAGGATGAAGTCGGTGCGGATCGCGCCGGCGACCATCGCCTTCTCCTGGTCAGGACCGGACTGCGCGGCGGTCGCCGTCTCGTGGCCGCTGTGCCCGCTGACCTTCTCCCAGACCTTCTCGGCGCCCTCGTAGCAGAGGTAGGTGCCGCCGAGCATGAGGATCGGGGTGAGCAGCCACGGCACGAACTGGCTGAGCAGCAGCGCCGCCGGGAGGATGAAGAGCAGCTTGTTGCGCAGCGAGCCGACGGCGATCTTCTTGATGATCGGCAGCTCGCGCTGCGGGTCGACGCCCTGCACGTACTGCGGCGTCACCGCGGTGTCGTCGACCACCACGCCGGCGGACTTGACGCTGGCGCGGCCCGCGGCGGCACCGACGTCGTCGACCGACGCGGCGGCGAGCCTGGCCAGCGTGGCGACGTCGTCGAGGAGTCCGAACAGGCCCGCGCTCATGCGCGAAGACTAGTGAGCCTGTCCTACTGCCTCAGACTCGGCGTCCGGCTCGGTCTCGGTGACCTCGATGACCGCCTGCACCGCCTCGGGCACCGGCTCGGCCGCCACGGCCGTGACGGCGACGGCGTGCTCGGTGTGTCGCTCGACGTGGCCGAACGGGTCGACGACCCGCTCGAGCCGCTTGGCGACCGGAGGGCTGGCCAGCACCACCGTGAGGCCGATGGCGACCACGACGAGCGGCGGCACGGCGGCGTAGGGGTGGTCGAACGCCCAGTCCTGGTAGCCGGCGTACTCGGCGCCCTTCACGGCGAAGCCGTGGAACAGGTAGACGATCATCGTGGCGGCGCCCAGGGCGCTGAACCAGGTGCGGCGGGTCGGGACGAGCGCGAGGAACGCGAAGGAGCCCACCAGCCCGACCGCGAGCATCGCGAGCTTGAGGCCGACGCCGCCCCAGACGTCGGAGCCGAGGCTGGCGTAGCTGGACCGGTAGTAGAGCCACTCGGTGCTGCCGACGCTGTCGACGAACTGGGCGCCCACCAGCGCGACCAGCATGAACCCGACGGCGGCGACGCGGGCGGCCGGGCGCCGCGCGACCTGCAGGTGCTCGGGCCGGATCGTGAGGCCGACCACGAAGAACGGCAGGAAGCCGAGGATGCGGGCGACGTCGAGGTAGTCCAGCGCCGAGTTCGACAGCAGCTGGACCCCCACGCTGAGCACGACCGACACGAGCACCGCGGCCGGGATCGCACGCAGCGCCGGGGCAAGCATCCGCCAGACGAAGGTGGCGGCGAGGTACCAGATCGGCCAGTGCGGGTCGAGCCACAGGTCGGCGAGCTCCTCACCGCCGACGTAGATCCGGAACAGCGACATCGCGGCCTCGAACAGCAGGTACGGCACCACGAGGGTGCGCACGTTCTGCCAGATCTTGGTGCCGGTCCACTCCATGCGTCGTGACAGGTAGCCGGTGACGAGCACGAAGGCCGGGATGTGCCACAGGTAGAGCCAGTCGTAGAGCTGGCCGGTCACCGGCCGGTCCGGTGGCAGCAAGGTCCAGGAATGGCCGATCACGACGAGGGCGATGAGCAGGAACTTGGCGTTGTCCAGCCACGGGTCTCGCTGCGTCGTCGCGGGGGCGGCGGCGGAGGCGGGAGTGGGGGTCGGCACGCTCTTCGACGTTACCGACGGCGCGACCGATCGACCAATCCCCTCCACGCACGCACGATTCCCCCGAACGCCGGCTGCAAACCAGCCGCGCCGTCCTGCGGGGTGGGTGGCACGACCTCGCCGATTGGTCACCACCGACACGTTTTGATCCCGATTTCGTGCAGTTTCTGACCAATCGACGAGCACATGTGACGGTCGGATACGCGCGCGGGCGCCCACGTCCCGCAGGACAAGCTCAGTCGGTGACGAGCCCGAGCCGCAGGTACTCCGCGGCGTAGGTGCCGGCGAGCAGCAGCGAGGCGTAGCGCGCGACCTCGGTCTCGCCGCTGCCGGCGCCGCCGGCGAGGTCGTCGGTGGAGATCGTCTCGACGCGGACGCCGCGCTCGCGGGCCGCGGTGAGCAGTCGGCCGCGCTGGTCGTGCACGAGCGGGTCGTCGGAGCCGTCGTCGAGCACCACGAGCACCGGCCGCAGCTTCCCGCCGCCCTCGGCCACCGGGTCGTCGAAGACGTCGCGGGGCCGGGCGGCCTCGATCACCGGCAGCAGCACCTCGGCGTCGCCGGCGAGCGCGGTGCGGCCCGAGGTGCGGCGGATCGACTCCGCCACCCGGCGGGCGGCGCGGGCGGCCAGCACCGAGCCGCCCCACACCACCGGGTTGGCGTCGGCCAGCGCGATCGCGAGCATCTTGGCGGGGTTGATCGAGATGTCGCGGTGCGGCGAGCAGGAGATCGCGACGGCGTCGAGGGCCTCGGCCACCGAGTCGGCGTCCGCGGCGGGGCCGAGCCCGACCCGGTGCAGGTAGGTGAGCATCACCACGGCGATCGCGAGCGGGTCGTCGGTCGACGCCGGCAGGATCGTCGTCCAGCGGCCACCGGCGTGGTCGGCCACGGTCGATGTCGGCGGGCAGCCCACCACGAGCTGGCAGCCGCGCCGGGCGGCCTCCGCCACCCCGGAGGCGGTGCCGGCGTCCGAGCCCGACGGCGCGAGCACGACCACCAGGTCGAGGCTGCCGGCCCAGCCGGGCAGCGCCGGTCCGGGCCAGGCCACGAACGGCACCGGGCACCACGGCTCGAGCACGGCGCGCAGCAGCCGCGAGTCGGGGCCGGCGGCGATCACCGCGCGGGGCCGCGTGTCCTCGGCGCGCGCGACGGCGTCGGCGGTGGCGGCGGCGGAGTCGGCCGACTCCCGGCGCACCCGGGCGCCGGACTCGGCCAGCGTGCGCAGCCGCAGGTCGACGGCTCCGAGCGCGCGCTCATCGTCCAGCCGCGACTCGTCGAACCAGGCCATGTCGCCCCTCCCTGTGCCCGAGGCTAGGGCCGCCGGGCCTCGTCGACGAGGAGGACCGGGATCTGGTCGCGCACCGGGTAGGCGAGCCCGCACGCCTGGCACACCAGCTCGACGCCGTCGCCACCGGGTGCGGCGGTGACGGCGAGGTCGCCGCGGCAGTCGGGGCACACGACGATCTCGAGGAGGGCCGGGTCGAGCCCGTGCTGCGGCTCGCTGCTCATTGGGGGCCCCCGCAGCGTTGTTCGGCGGAGGAGCGAAGCGGGGGAGGCGAAGAACGGTGTGGGGATTTCATCGTGCGCCCCTCCGGATCAGGCCCAGCACCTCGTCGCGCAGTCGGGTCATCGTGGCCTCGTCCTTTCCTTCGACGTTCAGCCGCAGCAGCGGCTCGGTGTTCGACGGCCGCACGTTGAACTGCCAGTCGGCGTGGCTGACGGTGAGGCCGTCGAGGTGGTCGGTGGTGACGCCGTCGTCACCTGCGTAGGCGCGCTCGACCGCGGCGAGCACCGCCGCCGGGTCGGCCACCTCGGAGTTGATCTCACCGCTGAGCGGGTAGCGCTCGTAGGGGCCGAGCAGCTCCGACAGCGGCCGGTCCGAGGCGGCGAGCGCCGCCAACGCGTGCAGCGCGGCGAGCATGCCGGAGTCGGCCCGCCAGAAGTCACGGAAGTAGAAGTGGCCGCTGTGCTCGCCGCCGAAGACGGCGTCGGTCTCGGCCATCGTGGCCTTGATGAAGGAGTGCCCGACGCGGGTGCGCACCGGCACGCCGCCGTGCTCGGCGACGACCTCGGGCACGGCACGGCTCGTGATCAGGTTGTGGATCACGGTGGCGCCGGGGTGCTTGGCCAGCTCGCGCTCGGCGATGAGCGCCGTCAGCGCGGACGGCGAGACGGCGGTGCCGTGCTCGTCGACGAGGAAGCAGCGGTCGGCGTCGCCGTCGAAGGCGAGCCCGACGTCGGCGCGCTCGGCCACCACCCGCCGCTGCAGGTCGACGAGGTTGGCCGGGTCGATCGGGTTGGCCTCGTGGTGCGGGAAGGTGCCGTCGAGCTCGAAGTAGAGCGGGACGACGTCGACGGCGTCGCCGATCCGGCCGAACACGGCCGGCGCGGTGTGGCCGGCCATCCCGTTGCCGGCGTCGACCACGACCTTCAGCGGCCGGCCGCGCGACCCGGCGGCCACCGGCGCGAGCGCCAGCAGGTGGGCGGCGTAGGCCTCGAGCACGCCGTGCTCGCTGATCGACCCCTCGCGCTCCCCCGGCGCGAACGCCCCCGACACGACGAGGTCGCGGATCGCGGCGAGGCCGGTGTCGAGGCCGACCGGCACCGCGTGGGCGCGGCACATCTTGATGCCGTTGTACTGCGCGGGGTTGTGGCTGGCGGTGAACATCGCGCCGGCCTTCCCGAGGTGGCCGGAGGCGAAGTAGAGCTGGTCGGTGGAGGCGAGCCCGATCATCGTGACGTCGGCGCCGGCGAGCATCGCGCCGTCGGCGAACGCCCCGGCCAGGCCCGGTGAGCTCGGCCGCATGTCGTAGCCCACGACCACCTCGGTGACCCCGAGCACCTGCACGTACGCGCGGCCGACGGCGCGGGCGAGGTCGTCGTCGAGCTGGTCGGGCACCGTCCCCCGCACGTCGTAGGCCTTGAAGACCGCGCCGAGGTTCTCGGCGGCGAGGGAGGCGGCCATGCGCGAACCCTAGTGTCTCAGCGTCCGAGTGGATCGGGGGCTGTCCCGTCGGTGACCGTCAGGGCGCCCGCGCGCGCATCCGACCGGCCCCCAGCTGTCACTTCACTACCAGTGGGAGTACGAACCTGGACATGACCGGCCAGGAAACGGCGTGCTGTGTCCAGTTTTCTCGGCCGAGTAGCCCCGGGACTGGGTGGCCGCGCCTGCGCGGACGGCGTGGCGGAGCCCGCCGTTCGTGCGCCGTCGGAACACGCCGGACGAGGCTCGCGGTCAAGGACGGCCGTAGGCCGCCGCGGAGCGGGCGAGCGAAGCGAGCTCCTTGACGGCGAGACCCGGCGTGTTACGCGCGCGGCCACCAACCACGCAGGACAGGACCCCTCAGTCGGTCGTGAGGACCCGCAGGTGACCGCGCCGGGCCGACTCTCGGCCGAGGTTGCCGCTGCTCTCGGCGTGCGGGTCGAGCCGCTCGACCGGCACCGGCCGGGCGGCCTCGCGGACGGCGTCGGCGAGGGCGAGCAGGTCGTCCTCGCTGGGTCCCCGGTCGGTGCGGTCGAAGGCGAGCCGCACGACCTCCCAGCCGCGCGGGGCCGACAGCCGCTCGCCGTGCTGGTCGCACAGGTCGTAGGCGTGCGGCTCGGCGAACGTCGACAGCGGGCCGAGCACCGCCGTCTGGTCGGCGTAGACGTAGGTGAGGGTCTGCACCGCTCGACGGCCGCACGCGGTGCGCGAACAGCGGCGGGCGGGACTCACGCCGCGACCGTACCGCCGCGCGCCTCGGTTGTTGTTTAGGCTCGCGGCCGTGACGCACCGAGACGGCCCGAGGCGCGACCGCCGCGGTCGCGGCCCCCGGGGCCCGGGCGTCCTGCCCGAGCAGCCCGGCCGGCCCCGCACCCACCCGCGGCGGGACCGCTTCGACCGGATGGTGCTCGACGTCGCCGGCGACCTCGAGGAGCGCTGGCGCGACCACCTCGGGCTGGTCGAGTACGCCGTCGAGGAGGCGCCGCAGGTGCCCGACGACTGGGAGGCCGAGCAGGTGCCGCTGGCCAGCCTGGTGCGCGGCGCCGGCACCCGGCCGACCCGGGTGGTGGTGTTCCGGCGACCGATCGAGCAGCGCGCCCCGGCCCGCTCCGACCTCGAGCGGCTCGTGCGCGCGGTGGTCGTCGAGCAGGTCGCCGACCTGCTCGGGCTCGACCCCGCGACCGTCGACCCCCGGGTGGCCGGGTGGGACGACGACGCCTAGGCCGGCCCTACTCCGGGCGGACGGCGGGCTCGAGCCGGCTGTCCACGGGTTCGCGGACGACGATCGCCGCGACGCCCCGTCGTCCGCCGACCACCACGGTGGCCTGCACCGGCGTGCGCGCCGGGACCACGCTGACCAGGCGGGCGTCCTCCGGCAGGACGACCGACGCGCCGCGGCCCGGGGCGAGCTCGACCTGTCGCTCGTCGAGCTGCCGGCCGTCGTCGCCGTGGACGGTGACCGTGACCGTGCCGGGCCGGGCCGCGCCGGCGAGCAGGAGCGTCGCCGGACCGCCGGGCAGGATCGCGCCCGCCGGTCCGTCGAGCGCCGGCGGCGACGAGGCGTGGACGGCGTCCCCGCCGACCACCTGGAAGAGGTCGGCGGTGGTGGGCACGGTGGTCTCCACCTCGACCCCGATCGCGCGGTCCTTGCGACGGCCGCCGAGGGCCGTGCGGAGCACCTCCCCGAGGTCGACCCGGACCACCGACTGCGGGGGCAGCCGGACCTCCTCGACGCCGTCCGGGGCGAAGGTGGACTCGCCGGTGACGAGCCGGACGGTGGCGCTGCCCTCGTCGTCGCCGGGGTTGGCGAGCACGAGGTGCCGGAGACCCTTGCCGTCGGGCAGCCCGAGCAGCCGGTGGGTCGTGGCCGGCGCGGCCTGCCCCGGGAGCCAGTCGGTGCTGGCGCCGGCCGAGCCGATCCTGTCGTAGGTGTCGGTGAGGTGGGCCGACGCGCGGCCGCGGACCACCGTGACGTGGAGCGCCAGGTCGTCGGCGCGCGGCAGCGTGGCGCCCAGGTCGACCTGCACGACGTCGCGGCCGGGCACCGCCAGGCCGAGCAGGTCGGGGGCGTCGACCGGCCCGTCCCTGCCGATCACCTCGATGTCGACGACGGCACGGCCGCGGTCCGGGTTGACGAGCTCGAGCACCGAACGATGGGTGGCGCCGGCGCCCACGCCGGTGAACCACTGGTCGAACACCGGCTCGCGGCAGTCGGCGGCCGCGGCGGGCGTGGCGAACCGGCCGGCGAGCAGCAGCGGGGCCAGCGCGTCGCGGCCGGTGACCGCGAACCAGTCGCCGCCGGCGTCGACGTCGGCCGGGCGGTCCGGGCCGAGCTCGACCGAGGTGGGGTCGGCGCCGGCGACGGCGGCGTCGACGCTTCCGGACTCGCCGGCGAGCGAGGCGACGGCGGCCGGGGAGTCGGTCTGCTCCGAGGACGGGCACATCACGGTGGCGGTCGTGACCGGGCGGGTCTCGGGGGCGGCCGTGGCGGGGTCCGGCGCCGGCTCGGGGTCGACCAGCAGCGCGAGCAGCACGGTGGCCAGCGGCAGCAGCACCACCAGGAACGCGGCGGGGCGCACCTGCCGCGGCGCGGGAGCGGCCCGGCGGCGGCCGGGGGTCGTCGTGGTCACGGCGCATCCCCCGCGGCTCCGACGTCGGCCCGGTGCAGGGTCGGCGCGGCGAGCACGAGCACGACGAGCAGCGCGACGCCCTGGAGCACGAGCAGCGCGACCCGCCACGACGACGTCGGCCCGGCCACGGTGCTCGCGGCCGGCTCGGCGCCGTCGACCTGCCAGGCGCGGGCGCCCTCGTCGGCGCCGGTGGGCGTGAGCCCCGGTGTGGCGTCGAGGACGGCGGCCAGCCGGCCGTCGGCGGGGTCGGTCAGCAGCACGTGGACGACGCCCAGGTCGCGCAGCCGGGCGCCGTCGGAGGTGGTGGGCGGCGCCAGCAGCGCCCGGACGACCTCGGCGGCGGCCGGGTCGGTGGCGGCGGTGGCCAGCACCTCGTCCTCGCCGAGGGTGACGCCGTCACCGCGGTCGACGCTCCAGGTGAAGCCCTCGTCGACGTCGCCGCGCACCACGAGCACGCCGTGCTGCGGCGCCTCGGCCGTGCTCTCGGCCATGTAGACCGGCAGCCCGCGGTCGGTGGCGGAGGTGAGCTCGTCGTCGCCGGCGAGCGCGGTGGCCAGAGCCACCACCGGTACCACGGCGAGGGCGACGCCGGCCGCCACGAGAGCGGCGCGGGGCAGCCGCGGCTGCCGGGTGAGGCCCGCGAGCCCGAGGCCGGCGGCGGCGACGAGCGCGGCCTGCGCGGCCACCACCAGCCCACCGAGCGCGGTCGGTGCGGTGGTGTGGGCGAGGTCGAGGGTCGGCAGCGAGAGCACCAGCGCGACGGCGACCGCCAGCAGTGCGACCACCCAGCACCCGGTGACCGCGCGTCGGGTGGCGCCCGGCAGCAGCGCCAGCACCGCCAACGCGAGCAGCAGCAGGCCGGCCCACATCGGCGCACCGGTGTCGCCGACCCGGCCGGAGAGCACGTCGAGCCCGTCGAGCGCGGGCGGCGGCACCCGGCCGGCCTCGAGGAGGAGCTGGGCGGTGGCGCCGTGGGCGACGGCCGGCAGCCACCACGGGAGCAGCAGCACCACGGGCACGAGCAGCGCGACGACGGGCGGCAGCCAGACCGTGCGGTCACGCACCAGCGAGCGGGCGAGCGCGAGCGCCGCCACGAGGGCGACGAGCACCAGCGTCGCCGCGAGCCACCACAGCACCGGCGCGAAGCTCACGACCAGCGCGAGCAGCAGGCCCGCGCGCCAGCCGGCCCGCCGCCGGGTCTCGGGCTGCGGAGCCACGAGGCCGAGGGCCGCCCGGACCGTCCACGGCAGCAGCGCGGCCGCCACCGTCGTCCCGAGCCGGCCACCGCCCCACGCCCCGGAGGCCAGCGGCACCAGGCCGTAGGCGGCCGCGCCGAGGGCGACCACCCAGCTGGGCACGCGCGGGTCGGGCAGCACCCGGTCGACGGCCGCGCGCAGCAGCCGCCACATCCCGGCGAGCGCCAGCGGCACCGCGGCGAGCAGCAGCAGCGAGACCGCCCAGCGCGGCCCGAGCACGGAGCCGAGCAGCGCGAGCGGACCGACCTCGGGCGGGGCCGGCACGTCGGAGCCGGTGCCGAGCGCGTGCCACGACTCCAGGTGGAGCGACCACCAGGCTCCCCGGCTGTCGGGCGCCGGCGACAGCCCGCCGCCGGAGACGGCACCGAGCGCCACCTGGCAGGCCACGAGCGCGAGCACGACGACGGCCGTCGTCGCCCAGGAGACCGGGCTGGTGACGAGCCGGGCGAGCCGGCGTCGCTCGGCCGACTCGCTGGCGATCATCCCGACCGAGGCCGCGGCGTCGCCGGCGGCGTCGAGGCCGTGCCGCAGCGGCAGCCAGAACGGCGCCAGCAGGTGCGCGACCTGACCCGAGGGCCGGCCGGGGCGGCCGCGGGCGGCCCGGGCGGCGCGCAGCCGGCCCGGGTGGGCGAGCACCGAGCCGAGGCCCATCACCTCGTCGGCGGCCTCCCCCGGCGCCCGGACGAGCAGCAGGCCCAGCGCGCGCAGCGTGGCGCCCAGCGTGAGGCGGAGCACCCGCGGCAGCAGCTGGGCGCCGCTCCCGTTGGCGAGCAGCGTGAAGATCGTGGCCCGCCGCTCCTCGCGCAGCGGGTGCCGGGCGGCGGTGCCGACGGCCGTGGGCCGCTGGTGGCGCCGGGCGGCCTCGGCGTGGAAGACGACGGCCTCGGGCACCACGAGCGTGGTGTGGCCGGCCGCGGCGGCGCGCCAGCCGAGGTCGAGGTCGCCGCCGAGCACCGGCAGCGCGTCGTCGAGCCCGCCGAGGTCCTCGAGCACGCGGCGCCGCACGAGCAGGCCGGCGGTGTTGCAGGCGAGCACCCGGCGGACGTCGTCGTGCTGGCCCTGGTCGTACTCGCCGCGCTCCAGGCCGGTCTCACGTCGGGCGGTGCCGGTGACGGTGACGCCGACCTCGAGCAGCCGCCGCAGCGAGGGCCACTCGCGCAGCTTGGCGCCGAGCAGGTCGGCCCTGGGGTTCTCGGCCGCGGCCCGCAGCAGCGCATCGAGCGCGCCGCGCTCGGGGCGGGAGTCGTCGTGCAGGAGCCAGACCCACTCGTGGTCGTGCTCGGCGAGCGCGATGCGCTCCAGCCCGAGCCGGACGGCCTCCGGGTACCCCACCGGGCCGGCGCGGACGACGTCGTGGCAGCCGCCCTCGAGCAGGGTGGCGCTCTCGTCACGGCTCCCGGTGTCGACCCCGACGACCAGCCCGGGCCGCGCCGACTGCTCCGCCAGCCCGGCCAGCACGCCCGGCAGCCAGCGGGCGCCGTCGTGGCTCACGAGGAGCACGGCCACGGTGGGCCCGTCGGGGGAAGGCACGGTCGGACACGGTATCGACCCGACGGGCAGCCCCTAAAACGCGAGGAACCCCGGCCTCACGACCGGGGTCTCCTCGCAGCAGTGCCGCCTGCGTCAGACGGCCCGCTTCTTCAGCTTCCGACGCTCACGCTCGGAGAGCCCGCCCCAGATGCCGAAGCGCTCGTCGTTGAACAGCGCGGCCTCGAGGCACTCGTCGCGCACCTCGCACGTGAGGCAGACCTTCTTCGCCTCCCGCGTCGACCCGCCCTTCTCCGGGAAGAACGCCTCGGGGTCGGTCTGGGCACAGAGCGCACGCTCCTGCCAGCCACCGTCCTCCGACTCGGGTTCCAAGAGGAAGAGTTCTCTCATGGTGGTGTCCCGTCTCTACTCGACCCGCTCGACCCCGACTGCACGGGAATGCAACCGGAACAACTTGGTGGGAATTACACGCCTGTCATACGCCATTCGTCAAGGCCGGTCTGGTATGGCCGCCCCTCGGTGACCGGCCGACGGGGACGCCAGAGCGCTACGGCAGAGTGGACGCCGTGAAGAAGCTGACCGTCCTGTCCGGCGGCGTGGGCGGTGCGCGGTTCCTCGTGGGCCTGCGTCACGGCGTCGCCACGGGGGCGATCCCGGGGGTCGACGCGGACGCGGAGATCACCGTCGTGGCCAACACCGCGGACGACATCTGGCTGCACGGGCTCAAGGTCTGCCCCGACCTCGACACGGTGATGTACACGCTCGGCGACGGCATCGACCCCGAGCGCGGCTGGGGCCGGCGCGACGAGTCCTGGCGGGCCAAGGAGGAGCTCGCGGCGTACGGCGTCGAGCCCACCTGGTTCGGGCTCGGCGACCGCGACCTGGCCACCCACCTGGTGCGCACCCAGATGCTCGACGCCGGCTACCCGCTCTCCCAGGTCACCGAGGCGCTCTGCCAGCGCTGGCAGCCGGGCGTGCGGCTGCTCCCCATGACCGACGACCGGGTCGAGACCCACGTGGCGATCGCCGACCCCGACGCCCCCAGCGGCCGCCGGGTCGTGCACTTCCAGGAGTACTGGGTGCGGCTGCGGGCCGCGGTGCCGGCCGAGGCCGTCGTCGTCGTCGGGCTGGACGACGCCAGCCCCGGCCCGGGCGTGATCGACGCGATCACCGACGCCGACCTGGTGGTGCTGCCGCCGTCGAACCCGGTGGTGTCGGTGGGCACGATCCTCGGCGTGCCGCGGGTGCGCGAGGCGCTCACCGCCACCCGCGCGCCGGTGGTGGGCCTCTCCCCCATCGTCGGCGACACCCACGTGCACGGCATGGCCCAGCAGATGCTCGCCTCGATCGGCGTCGAGGTCACCGCGGCCGCGGTGGCCCGCCACTACGGGCCGCGCTCCGAGGGCGGCGTGCTCGACGGCTGGCTGGTCGACGAGCGCGACGCCCACCACGTGGCCGCCGTCCGCGACGCCGGCCTCGCCTGCGAGGCGGTGCCGCTGATGATGACCGACCCCGACGCCACCGCCGCGATGGCCGCGGCCGCCGTCCGGTTGGTCACGTGAGCGGCCGGCGGGTCACCGCCTTCGCACCCGACGGCGTACCGGCGGTGCGGCCCGGCGACGACCTGGCGGCGCTGCTGCTCGACGCGCTCGGTGACGACGACGCGCTCGCCGACGGCGACGTCGTGGTGGTCACCAGCAAGGTCGTGAGCAAGGCCGAGGGCCGGGTGGTCGACGGGCCGCGCGAGGACCACGTGGCCGGCGAGACGGCCCGCGTCGTCGCCCGCCGCGGTCCGACGACGATCGCCCGCACCCGGCACGGGTTGGTGCTGGCCGCCGCCGGCGTCGACGGCTCGAACGTCGAGTCGGGGCGCTCGGTGCTGCTGCCGCTCGACCCCGACGCCTCCGCCCGCCGGCTCCGTGCCGACCTGCACGCGCGCACCGGCCGCACCGTCGGCGTCGTGGTCACCGACACCGCGGGCCGGGCCTGGCGCGAGGGGCAGACCGACCTGGCCATCGGCGCCGCCGGGCTGGTGGTGCTCGACGACCACGGCGGCCGGGTCGACGAGCACGGCAACGAGCTCGCCGTCACCGCCCCCGCCGTGGCCGACGAGATCGCCGGGCTGGCCGAGCTCGCCCAGGGCAAGCTCGCCGGTCGGCCGTTCGCCGTCGTGCGCGGCCGTGGCGACCTCGTGCTCCCGGCCGACGACGACGGCCCGGGCGCGGCCGCGCTGGTGCGGCCCGAGGGTGCCGACCTGTTCGGGCTGGGCTCGCGCGAGGCCGTCGTCGCGGCGGTGGCGGGCGCGGACGCGGGGCTCTTCGGCACGCCCGCCCCGGCCGAGGACCTCGCTGCGGCGCTCCGCCGCGCCACCGGCGCCGACGCCGTCGCGGACGGCGAGCACGACGTGCGCTGTGCCGGGCGGCCGGAGGGGGCGGTCGCCGTCGCGTTCGCCCACGGCTGGCAACCGGTCCCCGACCCCGGGGGCGACGGCGATCTCCGGTTCCACATCACCACTCCGTAGACTCACCGCCGCCACCCGCGGGGTGGCCGTCTCCCGTCCCCGGAACCCGAGGAAAAGCACCCGTCGTGGCCAAGTCGTCGAAGTCCGCCAAGTCCGAGCGCCAGAAGCTCATCGACGAGGCGATGAAGAAGCAGCGCGGCGCCGAGAAGCGTCGCGGCTACCTCATCGTCGGCGTCTGCGTCACGTTGGCCCTGCTCATCGTCGGCGCGGCGGCCTACCGGCCGGTCCTGGACTGGTGGGACCTGCGCCAGTACAACAACCTCGACCTCGCCGACGTCGGCGCGAAGGCCTCGGTGTGCGAGAAGGTGGTCACCGAGGACGCCACCGGCGTCTCCGACCACGTGCCCACCGGCACCCAGGTGAAGTACAAGGACGCCCCGCCGGCGTTCGGCTCCCACTGGAACGAGGCCAACCTCGCGCCGGCGCCGTTCGACGACAAGCTGTACGACGAGAACGACGAGCGACCCGAGCTCGAGGTCCTCGTGCACAACCTCGAGCACGGCTACACGATCCTCTGGTACGACGACACCGTCGCCGACGACAGCGAGCAGATGGCCCAGATCGCCTCGATCGCCAAGAAGTTCAAGGTCGACGACGACAACTTCCGGTTCAAGTTCATCGCGGCCCCGTGGACCCAGGACGACACCGACGACGTCGGCACGGGCTTCCCCGACGGCCAGCACATCGCCTTCACCCACTGGAAGGGCGACTCGGAGAAGTCCACCGGCGTGTGGCAGTACTGCTCCGACGTGAGCGGCGCCGCCCTCGACACCTTCATGCAGGACTACCCCTACACCGACTCGCCGGAGCCCAACGCGATCTGAGCGGTGCTGTTCCTCGGGGCCGGTGCGCCGCGCGCGTAACACGCCGGGTCCCGCCGTCAAGGATCGCTTCGCGCCCGCTTCGCGGCGCGCTTCGCGCGTCCTTGACCGCGAGCCCCGTCCGGCGTGTTCCGACGGCGCACGAACGGCGGGCTCCGCCACGCCGTCCGCGCAAGCGCGGCCACCAGCTGTCACGGGGCTACCTGGCCGACGAAACTGGACATCACACCCGGTTTCCGGGCCCGTGATGTCCAGTTTCGTCGCCCAATGTAGCGAAGTGACACCAGGTGAAGTGGGGCGCCCGCGCATGCGGGACGGCGCGGGCGGAGCCCGTGCCGTCTGCGCGCCGGAGATCCGACCGGCCGGGACCCGCAGTCAAGGACGGCCGAAGGCCGTCGCGCAGCGACCGGAGCGAAGCGAGACCCTTGACGGCGGGTGCCGGCGTGATACGCGCGCGGCCGCCACCCCGCGCACAGTCACGACCAGGACAGTCACGTCAGGTCCCCGCGACCCCGCTCCTTCAGCGCGCCGACGATCTCCCTGACCGCCTGCGCGTGCCCGCGGCTGGTGACGAGGAGGGCGTCGGGGGTGTCGACGACGACGACGTCGTCGAGGCCGACGACGGCCACGACCCGGCCCGAGCCGGGGACGACGAGGCCGGTGGCGCCGAGCGCCTCCACGAGGGCCTCGTCGCCGAGCACGGTGGTGGTGGCGGTGGTGTCGTCCTCGAGGAGGGTGGCCAGCGAGTCGAAGTCGCCGATGTCGTCCCAGCCGAAGTCGGCGGGCACGACGGCGACCCGGCCGGCCGCGGCGGCGGGCTCGGCGACGGCGTGGTCGAGCGCGATCCGCGGCAGCGTCGGCCAGACGGCGTCGAGGGTGTCGGGCGCCGCGGCGATCCCGCGCAGCGCGGCCGCGAACTCGGGGTGCCCCACGGCGAGCAGGTCGAGCAGCACCCGCGGCCGTACGACGAACATGCTCGCGTTCCACCGGTACTCGCCCGAGGCGACGTAGCCCTCGGCCACCGACACCGACGGCTTCTCGACGAACTCGCGCACCACGTGCACGCCGACGTGGCCGGCGAGCGGGTCGCCGACGTGGATGTAGCCGAAGCCGGAGGACGAGAAGGTCGGCGCGATGCCGACCGTGACCAGCCAGTCGTCCTGCGCGGCCGCGACGGCCGTGCGGACGGCGGCCTCGAACCGGTCGCTGCCGGTGATCACGTGGTCGGCCGCGAACGAGCCCATCACGGCGTCCGGGTCGCGCCGCTCCAGCAGCGCCGCCGCCAGGCCGATCGCGGCCATCGAGTCGCGGGCCGACGGCTCCGCCACCACCGACCCGTCCGGCAGCTCCGGCAGCTGCGCGCGGACGGCGTCGGCGTGCGCGCGGCCGGTGACCACGAGGACCCGGTCGGCCACCAGCGGCGCGAGTCGGTCGCAGGTGCTCTGCAGCAGGGAGCGACCCGTGCCGGTCAGGTCGCGGAGGAACTTGGGCTCCGCGGATCGCGACAGCGGCCACAGCCGCGTGCCGGCGCCGCCCGCGGGCACGACCGCCCACAGCCCCCCGGTGTCGCTCATGGGCGAACAGTAGTGCCGAGGTGGCGACTGACAGGGTGGACACCGTGACGGTCTTCGCCGACGTGCTCGCCACCCAGCTGCGCCGCGACCCCGGGCGTCCCTTGGTCACCTTCTACGACGGCGAGACCGGTGAGCGCACCGAGCTGTCGGTGACGACGTTCGCCAACTGGGTCGCCAAGGCCGCCTCGCTGCTGGTCGACGAGGTGGGCCTCGACCGCGGCGACGCGCTGCGGGTCGACCTGCCGCCGCACTGGCTGGGGCCGGTCTTCCTCGGTGCCGCGTGGACCGCCGGGCTGCGCGTCACCGGCGCCGACGACCCGGACGCCGTCGTGTGCGGACCCGCCTCGATGCCGGCCTGGGCCGACCTCGGCGGGCCGACCGTGCTCGCCAGCGCGCTGCTGCCGCTCGGCGTCCGGTTCCCTCAACCACCGCCGGACGGCGTGCTCGACCTCGGCGTGGAGATCTGGTCGCAGCCCGACGCGTTCGCGCCGGTGGACCCGCCCGCCGGCACCGACGTCGCGCACGACCTCGCCGGCAGCCCGGTGACCCAGGACGAGCTGTGGACGGCGGCCGCCGCCGGGAGTCTCCTCACCGACGGCGGCCGCCTCCTGACGGAGGCGAACCCGGCTTCCCCACCGGGGATCGCGACCGTGACGGAGCCGCTGCTACGCGGCGGCTCCCTCGTGCTGGTGGCCCGTGCCGGACGGGAGCTGCTCGAGACGACCTACGCCGCCGAGCGCGCCACCGCCCGCTTCCCTGCCTGAGCGACCAACCACGTTCCTGTCCTCCCGCCTCAGCCCACGAGGTCGTAACGGCGGGCCCACCCCAGGACCACCGGCGCCGACAGCGCGTTCGCGCTGGCCTGGATGAGCGAGACCTTCCCGGTCGCGCGGTCGCGCACCACGACGTCCGGGTGTCCGGTCAGGTTCACGTCGCTGATCCCGGCCACCCAGTCGTAGCGCCGGACGTCGAGCCCGACCGACCGGGCGGAGCCGACGAGCCCGCCGGGGCCGTTGCCGGCGTGGACCATCAGCGCGCCGTTGCGCGCGAACAGGCTGTCCGGCGCCCCGTCGCCGTTCCACCGGCCGATGCCGATCTGGCGGCCGGCGGAGACGTTGCCGTAGACGACGTAGGACGGCTTCAGCCCCTTCAGCCCGTTGCCCGGCCAGATCCGCATCGGGCCGCCGCGGTACTGGCCCATGAGATCGGGCCGCCCGTCCCCGGTCACGTCGCCGACCGCCGCCAGCAGCTGCACGCCGCCGAAGCCTCGGGCGAGCCGGGTGGGCTTCGCGAAGGTGCCGTCGCCGGCGCCGAGGTAGAGCGCCAGGGACGCGAACTCGGGGTTGCGAGTGACCAGGTCGTTGTGGCCGTCCCGGTTCCAGTCGCCGACGCTCAGCAGCCGGTCCGACCCGCCCAGCACCACGTTCGTCACGACCGGGTCGCCGAGGCGGTAGCGACCGCCGCTCATCCGCACGATCGGGAGGATCACGACGCGCTTGTCCGAGGTCCGCCGGACCACCAGGTCCGGCGCCGGGCCGTAGGTGTAGTCCGACTCGAGCTGCCGCCCCTCGAAGCCGACCTGGGCGCGCGTCGCCAGGTCGCGGATCCGCGGCAGCTGGGCGTACAGGTAGCGGCCGGGACACGCGGTCGAGCCGGCGTCGCGGTGGCCGTTGATCGCCTTGAAGTAGCGGTCGCCGACCCGCTTCTTGGTGGCGCCCGCCTTGATCCCGTGCAGCGACAGCTTCCAGCCGAAGAGGGCGCCGTAGGCCTCGAGCATCGCCGCGCTGGGCCGCGCGGTCTCGAAGTTGCCGATCGCCGACATCGCGAACGAGTAGTCGTTGTAGCCGAGCGTGTGGGCGCCCACCACCGCGCGGTCGACGCCGCCCGCGCGTCCCTCCCAGATCCGACCGAACCGGTCGACCAGGAAGTTGTAGCCGACGTCGCTCCAGCCCTTCGAGCGCGTGTGGTAGGCGTAGATGCCGCGGAGGATCCCCGGGACGTCGGCCGCGCGGTAGTTGTTCGCGTTCACCGTGTGGTGCACGAACCCGGCGTGCACCTCGTAGTAGCGCAGCGAGCTCTTGTCGCGCATCCGCTCGTTCGCGCCCCACTGGGCCCGCGAGTAGATCACCGGTCGCGGCGTCACCCGGGCGCGGGACAGCGTGGCCTCGCCCTCGTCACCCTCGGTGCCCTCGGCGTCCGGCTGCGTCTGCGCGCTGGGCAGGGTGCCGGTGTCGATCGCCGGCAGCTCCTTGGCGGTGTGGGCGGGCGTGCCGGGGTCGATCACGGCCAGGGTCAGGTCCGACGGCGGCTGGGTGCGGGTGTCGATCTTCACCTGCACCTGGTCGACGTCGCCGACCACGACCGGCTCGGTGCCCGGGCGGGCCCGGCGCCCCTCGGCGCTGGTCGGGTCGGGGCCGTGGTCGTCGTGGTACTCCACGTCGGACCAGCCGGACCAGGTGTCGCCCCGGCGGGTGCGCACCTGGACGCCGATCGCGTCGTCGGCCAGGTCGACGCCGTGCGCCCAGGTGACGCCGATCGACCCGTAGCCGTCGACCTGCTGCGGGGTGCTCACGAGCTCGGTGCCGCCGGCCACCCGGCGGGCCTGCGCCTTGAGCGCGCCCGGCGCGAGCCGGGCACCGGTCGGCGCGGTGAGCGCGACCTCGCGCACCACCGGGTCGACGGCCGCGGTGGGCACCGTGGTCGGGACCTGGTTGGCGGCGGTGTAGGCGCTGAACGAGGCGTCCGCGGTGCCGGGCGTGCCGGGACCCTCGGGCACCAGCTCGAGGGTCATCACGGTGGCGGCCGGCGTCAGGGCGGCGCACACCACGCCCAGGGTCAGCAGCTGCTGGCACAGGGTGGTGAAACGGGGGTGTCGGGACGACATGGCAGAGGCTCCAGTGCGGCGGGGAAGAGTCACACGGGTAGCAACTTTCACACCAGTAACACGACCTGGGAAGAGTTCGTGAGTAACTACAGATGTGTAATTTCCAGCCGACACGCCGTGCTCGGGCACATTTTCTGTGTCGGCTGATTCGAGGGCGCGCTGAAGCGCCGACCTGCCTAGATGTCGGCGCCGAGCTCGTCGTCGAGGGCGGCCTGGCGGGTCCGCTTGTCGTTGTCGCCGTTCGGGCCCGACGCGCCGTCGTCGTCGTAGTGCAGGTAGTGGATGCCCTCGTCGACGTCGCCGTCGAACCCGACCCGGCCCTGCTCGAGCACGATCACCCGGTTGCACATGCGCTGGACCGAGCCGGCCGAGTGACTGACGTAGAAGAGGGTGCGCCCGCTGTCGCGGATCTCCTCCATCTTCTGCAGGCACTTCTGCTTGAAGGGGCGGTCGCCGACGGCGAGCACCTCGTCGGCCAGGAAGATGTCCGAGTCGACGTGGATGGCGATCGAGAAGCCCAGCCGGGCGCTCTCGCCGGAGGAGTAGTGGCCGACCTGGCTGTCGAGCTTGTCGCCGAGCTCGGCGAACCCGACGATCTCGTCGAACTTGCGGTTGGTCTCGGCCTCGGTCATCCCGAGGATCGCGGCGTTGAGGATCAGGTTCTCCCGGCCGCTCAGCTGCGGGTGGAAGCCCGCGCCGGTGGCGATGAGGCCGGCGATGCGGCCGCGGGTGAGCACCTGGCCGGAGTCCGGCCGCATGACGCCGTTGATGAGCTTGAGCAGCGTGCTCTTGCCGGACCCGTTGAGCCCCATCAGGCCGATCGACTCACCCTGCTCGACGGTGATCGAGACGTCGTCGACGGCGTTGAAGTGGCGGATCGTCGTCTGGCCCCGGACCTTGGCGACCGTGACCTGCTTGAGGGTGCGCTGGTAGCGGCGGGAGAAGCTCTTGGTGACGTTCTCGAGCTGGATGGACGTGGTCATGTCGGGGTCCCCTCGGCGTTGTTCGGCGGAGGAGCGAAGCGGGGGAGACGAAGAACGTCGTGGGGTGAGGTCATCTGCTACAGGCGCTCCGGGATCTTGTTCTCGAGGCGGCTGAACACCAGCTGCCCGACCGCGAGCAGCACGAGGGCGACGCCGAGCATGGCGAACCCGCGCTCGAGCAGGTGGTCGGGCAGGTCGGTGCGGGCGAGGGCCGCGGGATCGTCGGCCGTGCCGATCCAGAAGGTCCGCTGGAACAGCAGCACGGCGTTCGCGATGGGGTTGAGCAGGTAGTAGTCGGCGATCGAGCCGAACCGGTCGTCGACCATCGCGTAGCTGTAGATCATCGGGACGCCGAAGCGGATCAGGTTGGTCAGGATGTTGACCACGCTGCCCACGTCGCGGAAGAACACGTTGGCGGCGCTGAACAGCAGCGCGAGGGCGAGGCCGAGCACCATGATCAGCGCGAGCGCCAGCACGAACGCGGCCAGCCCGGTGGGGTCGGGCTCCCACCCGACCGCGAGGCAGACGACGAGCAGGATCACGATCTGCGGGCCGACGTGGTAGAGCGAGACCAGCATCGAGGCGACCGGGAACATCTCCCGCGGCATCGCCATCTTCTGCACCAGGGCCTTGTTGCGCACGATCGACCGGGTGCCGGCGTTCAGCGTCTCGGTGAAGAAGTGCACGATCACGAGCGCCGAGAAGATGTGGATGGCGAAGTTCGGGATGTCCCGGACCAGGATCTTGCCGAGGATGAAGTAGAAGATGCAGAACTGCGAGAGCGGGTTGATGTAGCTCCAGAGCAGCCCGAGGAACGACCCCTGGTAGCGCGCGCTGATCTCGCGGCGCACCAGCAGCTTGAGCAGGTACCGGCGGTGGATGACGCCGAGCAGGCCGTTGTCGGCCGTGGGCGGCGCGAGCGGGGGCAGGTCCTCCCCGTCGTCGGCCCGGGTCGTCATGGTGTCGGTCATCGCCGGTCGTCGGCGGCGTCCGCCGTGGTCCCGCCGGTCCACGGAGCGAAGGTCACGTCCCAGGCCTCCGGCGAGGTGATCTCGTCGAGCGCCGCGCGGTACTCCTCGGCCAGCGTCGGCCACTCCCGGCGGAATCGGCCGAGCAGCGCCAGGGTCTCCCCCAGCTGCCGGCGGAACGTGGCGGGGTCGCGCTGGTAGAACGCGGCGGAGGCGCCGTCGTTCATCGACACGACGGCGGCGTCGAGCGAGCCCAGGCGGTACCACCTGGCGTCCTGGGCACGCACCTCGGCCTCGGCGAACTCCCGCGACAGCTTGCGCGGCGGCTTGGCCTGCCGCAGCGGCTGCAGGACGGCGCTCGCGAGCTGCGCCCGCCGGCTCGGGATCTCGGTGTTGTCGCGGCCCTTGCGCGGCGGCTTGGTGCGCCGGATGTCGGGCAGCGCCTCGCGGTCGGCCTCGAGCCGCGCGTCGGTGTACTCCTTGCGCAGCGCGTTCACCTCGGTGAGCCGGGTGGCCAGCTTCTCGTGCAGCCGGTGCGGCCCCTCGAGCACGTCCTTGAGCGCCAGGTTGCGCATCTCGGCGGTCGAGTACTGCATCGACACCAGGTGCGCGATCTGGTGGTTGAGCGTCTCGCGCACCATCCGGCCGCCGTTCGGGTACGGCGAGTGGAGCAGCGCCGCGACGAACCGGTTGCGCAGGTGGAAGTAGGCCTGCCAGTCGACGGCGTCGTTCTTGTCCGTCCACGGCACGTGCCACACCGCGGCGCCCGGGAACGACACGGTCGGGTAGCCGGCCGCCTTGGCGCGCAGCCCGAACTCGGAGTCGTCCCACTTGAGGAACAGCGGCAGCGACAGGCCGACGTCGGCCAGCACCTGCCGCGGGATGAGGCACATGAACCAGCCGTTGAAGTCGACGTCGACCCGCCGGTGCAGCCAGCGCGACGAGCGGATGTTGCGGGCGGCGAGGTCCCAGTCGGAGTAGCCGTCGAGCGGCGTCATCCACCAGAACCGCCACGGCTGCACGATCTCGCCGAAGCTGTGCAGCCGCGACTTCGAGTAGAGGCTGAACATGTGGCCGCCCACGATGGTGGGACGGCGGGCCAGGTCGCCGAAGGTGACGGCGCGGATGATGCCCTCGGGCTCGCAGACGACGTCGTCGTCCATCATCAGCGCGTAGGTGGCGGTGCCCTTGCGCACCGACTCGAGCTGGCCACGGGCGTAGCCGCCCGACCCGCCGAGGTTGCCCTGCTCGATGATCCGCAGCCGGTCCCCCAGCGCCTTCTCGGCGGCCGGGAACTCCACGGAGTCGACGACCTTCTGGGTGCCCTGCTCCATCACCAGCACCTCGTCGAGGTACGGCGCGAGCACCGTGTCCTCGCCGATCTGGGCCAGCAGCTTCGCGCAGAAGTCGGGACGGTTCATCGTGGTGATCGCGATGTCGGTGGTGCCGTGCTCACGGCGGTCGTCGGGCACCTCGGCGGACCACTCGGCCTCGACGACGGCGTCGTCGTCACCGGCGATGACGTCGTACCAGTACCACCCGCCGTCGACGAACGGCTTGAGCGTGAGGTCGAAGGCGAACCGGCCCTCGCTGTCGGCGCCGGTGGTGGCGCTGTCGACCCGCTGGGAGCGGCCGTTGGCCATCGACTTGTAGACGACGACGGTGGCGCCACGGCCCTGCAGCCGCACGGTGAGCTGGACGGCGTCCACGACGGTCCAGCGGCGCCAGTAGCTGGCCGGGAAGCCGTTGAAGTAGGTGCCGAGCGAGAGCCGCTCGCCCATCGGGACGCGCAGCGCGGTGCGCGAGACGATCTGGTCGGGGTGGAGCGCCCGGCCGGTCGCGGTGGACTGCCGGATCGCGGCGTTGTTGAGGTCCTTGGCCGCGCGGTTGCCGCCGATCTCGTAGCGGTCGGCGTCGAGCCGGGCCTCCTCGGGGTCGACGTAGAGCGCGAGGACGTCGAGGTCGCGGTCGAGGGGCAGGATCTGCCGCTGCAGCAGCCGACGGGTGGTGCTCATACGGGGTCCCCTCGGAATTGTTCGACGGAGGAGCGCAGCGGGGGAGGCGAAGAATTGCTAGGGGCCCTCATTCTGCGACTCCTCCGCTCGTGAGCTCCTCGCCGTCGGCGAAGTGCGGCTTGAGCTTGTTGTCGAACATCGACAGCGCCGACCCGATGGCCATGTGCATGTCGAGGTACTTGTAGGTGCCGAGCCGGCCGCCGAACAGCACCATCGGCTCGGCCTTGGCGAGCTCGCGGTAGCGCAGCAGGATCTCGCGGTCCTCGGCGGTGTTGATCGGGTAGTAGGGCTCGTCGCCCTCCTCGGCGAACCGCGAGTACTCGTGCACGATCACCGTCTTGCCGGGCAGGTGGGTCTTCTCGCGCTCGGGGTGGAAGTGCTTGAACTCGATGATCCGGGTGAAGGGCACCTCCTGGTCGTTGTAGTTGACGACGCCGGTGCCCTGGAAGTCGTCGACGTCCTCGACGGACTCCCTCAGGTCGACGGTGCGCCAGGAGAGCCGTCCCTCGGAGTGACCGAAGTACTCGTCGACCGGGCCGGTGTAGACGATCGGGACCTTGCCCTTGAACTCGTCGGCGACGTCGAAGAAGTCGGTCTCGAGCCGGACCTCGATGTTCGGGTGGTCGGCCATCCGGGTCAGCCAGGCGGTGTAGCCGTCGGTGGGCAGGCCCTCGTAGGTGTCGCTGAACCAGCCGTTCTCGAACGTGTAGCGCACCGGGAGCCGCGTGATGATGTCGGCGCTCAGCTGGGTGGGGTCGGTCTGCCACTGCTTGGCGGTGTAGCCCTTGATGAACGCCTCGTAGAGCGGCCGGCCGATCAGGCTGACCGCCTTCTCCTCCAGGTTCGTGGCGTCCTCGGTGGCGATCTCCGAGGCCTGGCTCGCGATCAGCTCGCGCGCCTCCTGCGGGGTGTGGCTCTTGCCGAAGAACTGGTTGATCAGCGCCAGGTTCATCGGCAGCGAGTAGACCTGCCCCTGGTACTTGCCGAAGACGCGGTGCTGGTAGCCGGTGAAGGTCGTGAACCGGTTGGCGTACTCCCACACCCGCTCGTTGGAGGTGTGGAACAGGTGCGCGCCGTACTTGTGCACCTCGACGTTGGTGGCGGGGTCGCGCTCGCTGTAGGCGTTGCCGCCGAGGTGGTGGCGGCGGTCGAGCACGAGCACGCGCAGACCCAGCTCGGTCGCGCAGCGCTCGGCGATGGTGAGGCCGAAGAAGCCGGATCCGACCACGAGGAGGTCGGGCAGAGCGGGGTCGCTGACGTCGTCGGGAGGAGTGGCGTCTGACACGGTCGGCCAGTCTACGGACGCCGGGTCGTGGTTCCCGATTCGCCGGGCCGGTGCGTCGGATCACACTCGACGTGCCGTCGGGGGGTATGACCACCTACCCTGTCCTCCGTGGGACAGGGTGAGACCCGCGAGACGCCCTCGGAGGCGGGCGGTCGCTCGGTGCTGGAGTTGCTCCAGCGCAACTTCGGCTTCGCCTGGGCAGCGGGCATCGTGATGGCCGCGGCGATGATCGTGTTCGCCGCCATCCTCGAGCTGCCGATCTGGGACCCGGAGAGCGTGGTGCCCGGCTACATCCGGATGCCCGGCATCGTGCTGGTCGCGATCCTGGCCGACGTCGTGCCCCGCGTCGTGTGGCGCGCGCGGCACTCGCTGCGCCGGCTGCCGAGCACGTGGCTGGCGGTCTGGCGGGAGCGGTGGCCGCTGTCGCAGCTGCTCTTCGCCGTCGGCGGCGTGAGCGCCTGGTACCTCTGCTACGCCACGTTCCGCAACCTCAAGAGCATGGTGCCGTTCATCAACGACCGCACCTACGACTCCGAGATGGAGCGGCTCGACCACTTCCTGATGCTGGGCCACGACCCGTCGGTGTTCACCCACCACCTGTTCGGCACCGGCATCGCCGCCCACGTGTTCTCCACCGTCTACACCGGCTGGATGCTGCTCATCCCGGCGAGCATCGCCATCGCCCTGGTGTGGACCCGGCACACCAGCGCGGGGTCCTGGTACGTCACCGCGGTGGCGTTCGACTGGGGGCTGGGCGCCTTCTTCTACATCCTGTTCCCGTCGGTCGGCCCGATCTACACCGACCCGGACCGGTTCGCCGACCTGCCCACGACGATCACCAGCCGGCTCGCCGCCGAGATCTGGGACACCCGGCTGTCCGTGCTCGACGACCGGTTCGCGGCCGGCACGCTGCAGACGATCGCCGCGTTCCCGTCGCTGCACGTCGGGATCATGGTCACGATCTGCCTGATCGTGGAGTACGTCGGGCTGTCGCGCTGGATCCGGCTCGCCTCGTGGGCGTTCCTCGTCCTCACGATCATCGCCACCGTCTACTTCGGCTGGCACTACTTCATCGACACGATCGCCGGTGCCGCCGTCGGGTCGTTCGCGGTGTGGACGGCGGCGCTCGCCACCGGCAACAACGACGGGCTGAAGCCGCGGCTGCGGCGTGCGGTGGTTGAGGTGCCCCGACCGAGGGACGAGGGAGGGGCCTCGAAACCTCGGAGCCGCTCCACCCAGGCCGACCGCTGAGATCTCGCCTCAGTCCGGTGGTTTCGAGGCTCGCTTCGCTCGCACCTCAACCACCGTGGAGACGCTGACCATCCCGCGTGAGTCGCGCCACGCGCGGACGACGTTCGCGGCCTCCCGCCGGCCGCCGCGCAGCGGGCTGAGCAGTACGACTGCGAGCATGATGAACAGCGGCTTGTGCCGCACCAGCGCGTTCTCGCCGTGGCGGCGGTGCACCGCGAACAGGTTGCGGTACATGTAGTAGCCCTTCCAACCGGCCAGGTCGTGCTGCTGGTCGAAGTCGAGCTGGCGCACCAGGACGGCGTCACGGACCGCCCACACCCGGAACCCGGCCCGCCGGGCGCGGATCGCGAAGTCGGCGTCGTCGTAGAAGATGAAGAACGAGGGGTCGGGCAGTCCGATCGCGTCGATCACGTCGCGGCGCACCAGGAAGCCCTCGAAGGCGACGTTCTCGATCTCGACCAGCTCGGGCATCGCCTCGCGGGTGCCGTAGTCGGTCTCGACCATGCCGGTCTTGGGCCGGACGGCGAGCGGGTTGCGCAGGTCGAACCGGGTGGCGGCCTTCTCGACCAGCTGTCCCCGGGTGTCCTCGCGGACGGCGGCCAGGCAGGCCTCGTCGTAGCCCATCAGCACCGTGAGGCAGTCCGGCGCCGGCACGACGTCGTCGTCCATGAGCCAGATCCGGTCGAAGCCGCGCTCGTAGGCGGTCTTCACGCCGAGGTGGAAGCCGCCGGCGCCACCGACGTTCTCGGGGCTGGTGATCACCTCGACACCCGGCAGTGTGCTCGCCGCCAGCACCTCGGCGGTGTGGTCGGTGCTCGCGTTGTCGACCACGATCACCGCGTCGGGGGCGCGGTCGAGGCCGGCGAGGCCCTCGAGCATCCCGGTGAGGAGGTCGGCGCGGTTGTAGGTCACCACGACGACGGCGACGGTCTCGGTGCTCATCGCAGGAACTCCCGATGGCCGCTGAAGTCGCCGCGCAGGCCGGCACGGACGGCGCGAGCGCTGAGCCCGATCCGGCCGGGCTTGCGGCGGGTGAAGAGGTAGAACCACACCGTCTTCACCCAGAACATGAGCACGTGCGGCCAGCCGCGGTAGGTGCGCAGGTTCACGGTGTTGTTGCGGGCCATGCAGTAGGCCTTGAGCTCGCTCGGCGTGAAGTTGTAGGTGGTGCGGCCGAACATCATCGGGGTGCCGAGCTCCCCGACCGAGGGGTGCCGCACCACGGCGTCGGCCACGGTGCCGACCCGGGCGCCGTCGCGCTCGGCGCGCCAGAGGTACTCGACGTCGTCGCCCCAGATGAAGAACTCGGCGCGCGGCAGCCCGATCCGCTCGACCAGGTCGCGGGTGACGAGCACCCCGTTGAACGGGATCACGACCCCCTCGACCAGCCCGTCCCGGGCCGCCGCGGCGGCCGCCGTCCTGGTGCCGACGGTGCGCGCGCCGCCGGGGAGCCGCATCGGGAAGACCAGCCGCTCGGGGTCGTCCTCGTCGACCACGACCGGCCCCCAGAAGTCGAGACCGTCGTGGCCGAGCAGGTGGTCGAGGCAGTCGAGGTCGGGCAGGCCGTCGTCGTCCATGAGCCAGATCAGGTCGGCACCGCGCTCCATCGCCCACCCGACGCCGTCGTGGAACCCGCCGGCGCCGCCGGTGTTGGTGTCGAGGGTGCGCACGAGCAGCCGGTCGTCGGCCTGGCCGGCGAGCCACTCCCCCGTGCCGTCGGTGGACGCGTTGTCGACCACGAGGACCTCGTCGAGCCCGGGGACCTCGCGGAGCCGGGCGACCAGCCGCTGCAGGAGGGGCAGCCGGTCGAACGTGACCACCACCGCGACAAGCACGCCGCAGACCCTACGGTGGGCGGGTGGAGACCGACGCCATCACCTCGCTGGTCCAGGAGGTCGCGGCAGAGGTCGTCACTCCCCGGTTCCGCTCACTCGACTCCGACGAGGTCTGGGAGAAGGGTCCGGGCGACCTGGTCACCGACGCCGACCACGAGGCCGAGCGGCTGCTCACCGACGCGCTGAGCGCGGCCTACCCCGACGCGGTGGTGCTCGGCGAGGAGGCCTACGCCGCCGGTCCCGGTGTCATCGACGTGTACGCCGGCGCCGACCACGCCTTCACCGTCGATCCGGTCGACGGAACCAAGAACTTCGTGAACGGCTCCCCCGACCACGCCGTGATGGTGGGCGAGCTGCGCGGCGGCGAGGTGACCCGCGGCTGGATCTGGCACCCGCAGTACCGGCGGATGTTCGTGGCCGAGCGCGGCGCGGGCGCCTTCGCCGACGGCGTCCGCCTCACCACCACCCCGCCCACCGGTGCGCCCGCCGCCTGGCACGGTCGCGCGGCGCGGCGCGAGTGGGTCGGCCGCTCGTTGGACGGGCTGGCGCCGATCGAGCTCTCCTGGGTGAGCTGCGGCATCGACTACCCGCGGCTGGTCGAGGGCGCCGCCGACTACCTCGTCTACCGCCGCACCAAGCCCTGGGACCACGTTCCCGGCTCGCTCCTGGCCGTCGAGGCCGGCGGGTTCGTGGGGTGGCCCGACGGCTCCCCCTACACCGGCTCCCCCACCGACCGGGCCGGCCTCGTCGTCGCCCCCGACGAGGCGACCTTCGACGTCGTCCGGCGGGCGCTCGCGACGTCGGGGTGGACGTGACCGTCCTGCGTGGCTGGTGACCGCGCGCGTAACACAGGCACCACCGGTAACCGCCGCACAGGCGATTCATGCTCTTCTCAGCCGAAGTTTCGGCCGAGAAGAGCAGGAGTCCCCGGTTAACCGGGGACTCCTGCATTCGACGGCGGGTGCCGGTCGGATACGCGCGCGGGCGCCCTGGCAGTCGAGCTCAGGCCGTCAGCAGACCGCAGCGACGTCGTCGGACTGGTTGGCGGCGTAGCCGTCCTTGAGCGAGCCGACCGAGCCGCCGGTGACGGGGGCGTCGGCGCGCACCTTGCGCTTGCCGGGCTTGGGCGCCTTGCCCTCGGCCTTGTCGATCGCGGCCCGCACCTGGGCGTGCACGACGTCGATGTCGGGGTGGGCGGTGTTCACCATCGGCGGCACCAGCGAGAGCGTCGACATCTTCTGGTCCTTCGCCTTCACCGACAGGTCGATGAACCGGTCGACCTCGGAGGCCGGGAGGCTCGTCGAGATCATCGCGGACGACGCCCGGGCGATCGACTCGAAGTTGCGCAGCGCCGTCTGCGGGCTGACCTGCTCGAGCAGGGCGTTCATCACGCACTTCTGCCGCGCCATCCGCGAGTAGTCGTCGGACCCCTCGCGGGCCCGGGCGTACCAGAGCGCCTCCCAGCCGTTGAGCGTCCGGGTGCCGGGCTCGATGTAGCCCTTCACGTTGCTGCCGAGACCGCCGTACGGGATCCGGTCGCGCACGGTGAGCTCGACGCCGCCGACGGCGTCCACCAGGTCCTTGAACCCCTTGAGGTTCACCATCGCCCAGTAGTTGATCCTCAGCCCGGTGATGCCCTCGACCGCCATCACGGTGGCGTCGGTGCCGGCCTGCTCGGAGTCCGGGAAGAGCTCGGTGTTGTCGCCGGCCCAGGTGCTGACGCCGTTGAGGTAGCAGCCCTCGCAGTCGAAGCCGTCGGGGAACTGCTCCTCCATCACCGAGCCCGGCGCGAACGGGAAGTCCGCCATGTTGCGCGGCAGGCCGATGAGCACCGTGCGGCCGGTCTCGGCGTCGATCGAGGCGACGGTGATCGAGTCGGGGCGCAGCCCCCAGCGGCCGACGCCGGAGTCGCCGCCGAGCAGCAGCACGTTGTAACGGCCGTCGTGGGCGCCGACCACCTCGCCGTCGCCGAAGGTGGTGATGAGGAAGTCGCGCTGGACGCCGACGAGGTGCGCGCCGAACAGCATCAGCCCGGCGACCGAGAAGCAGAGCAGCCCGTTGACGCCGATCGCCACGCGCCGGTGCTGGAGGCCGTAGCTGAGCGGACGCCCGATGCGCCAGGCGTCCATGAACAGCAGCGCCCACCCGATGGCGCCGGCGAACAGCGCCAGCCGCAGCCAGAGCAGCAGCGTGGTGTTGGCGAGGATCCAGTACGCCGTCTCGCGGTGGACGGCGACCACGACCACCGTCCCGAGCACCGCGATCCAGAGCCCGAGCCAGATCCGCAGCGCCACCAGCCCGACCCGCCGGTTGCCGGCGGCCAGCTGGGCGCCTCCGGGGGCCACGAGCGTCATCGCCATGAGCGACATCGCCCGCCGGAACCGGACCTTGGCGGCGCGGTCGGCGGTGCTCACGGGCACGGAGGTCATGCGGCGGCTCTCTCGGTCTCTGTCGGGGAAGGATCCAGAGGCCCCGAGTATCACCAGCCACACCCGTCACACGACGGCAGGCGCGCCGTCCGGCGCCGATCTCGTCCGGGTGGGCTCCGCGCCGCCCGCGCGGGCGCACGGTAGCGTCCCCGGTCATGACCGACCGACGGGGGAACGGCTCCGATGAGGGTGCCGAGTTCGGCTGGCTCTACGGCAAGAAGGGGCCCGGCGGGGGCAACCCGCCGCCCGAGCCGGAGCCGGAGGCCACGCAGGTGCTGCCCGTCCAGGAGCGCCCCGGCGCGGGCGCGCCCCCGCGCGGCACCCCGCCCTCCTCGCCGCCCCCCGCACCGGCGCCGGTTCCGCACCGCGGGCCCGCGCATTCGCCCGGGCGCTCCGGCGGTGGGTTCTGGAGCCGGCGGCTGCGCCGTCCGGGGTTCTACGTCCGGGCGTTCCTGCTGCTGCTCGTGCTGTGGCTCGTCTACACGATCGCGGTCCCGTTCATCGCCTGGCGCAGCGTCGACAAGATCGACTACGAGCCGGACGGCGACCGGCCGGGCGAGCAGGACGGCACCACCTACCTCCTGGTCGGCAGCGACTCGCGCGCCGGCCTCACCAAGGAGCAGCGCAAGGAGCTCGCCACCGGCAACCCCAAGAGCGAGCTCACCGACACGATCATGATCCTGCACACCGGCTCCGGGCCGACCACGCTGGTCTCGATCCCGCGCGACACCGAGCCCGAGGGTGACTACGGCATCGGCAAGATCAACTCGGCCTACGCCAGCGGCGGCGCAACGCTCCTCACCCGGATCATCGAGCAGGAGACCGGGATCCGGGTCGACGGCTACGTCGAGATCGGGCTCGGCGGCGTCGCCGGCGTCGTCGACGCGGTCGGCGGCATCGAGGTGTGCCCCAAGAAGAACATCAAGGACAAGCTGGCCGGCCTCGACATCAAGAAGGGCTGCCAGGAGGTCGACGGCCGCACCGCGCTGGCGTACTCGCGCTCGCGCAAGAAGTCGGCCCTCGGCGACCTCGACCGGGTGCAGCGGCAGCGCGAGGTGATCGCGGCGATCGGCGAGAAGGTGCGCTCGCCGTGGACCGTCATCAACCCGGTGCGCTGGTGGAGGCTCAACAACGCCGTGCCCGACTTCTTCGCCTTCGGCGAGGGCATGAGCACCCTGGACGCCGGTCGGTGGGCGCTCGCGATGAGCGAGACCAGCGGCGGCGACGCCAAGACCTGCACGGTCCCCGTCACCGACGGGTCGGCCACGCAGTGGGACCGCCAGCGCGCCGACCCGCTGTTCGAGGCGATCCAGGACGACGACACCGACAAGATCACCAAGGAGCAGTGCACCCCGGCCGGGATCGTGGATCCGTAGGGCATGTCTCCCAACTCGGAGGCGGCGCCAGCGCCGCCCAGGCGGCACGCTGGCGGCGTTGCCGTCGCTCGAAAGGCGCCCAGCCTGCCAGCGCTCCGGCGCCTTGCCATCGCACCACCTGAACGACGCTGGCATCCACCTGAGTTGGGAGACATGCCCTCATGGCGACCTACGAGACCCTCCGCTGGGAGGTCGACGGCGACGGGGTCGCCACGCTCACCCTCGACCGGCCGGACGCGCTCAACGCCTTCGACCTCACGATGGCCGGCGAGCTGGTCGAGGTGTTCACCACCGACGCCCGCTCCGACGACGTCCGCGCGGTCGTGGTCACCGGGGCCGGCCGGGCGTTCTGCGCCGGGATGGACCTGTCGGCGTCCGGCAACGTGTTCGGGCTCGACGAGACCCTCGACCCCACGCCGGAGTCGCTGCGCGAGCACCTCGACGACCCCGCGTGGGCCGACGGCGTCCGCGACACCGGCGGCAAGGTGACGCTGGCGATCCACGACCTGCCGAAGCCGGTGATCGCCGCGATCAACGGCGCCGCCGTCGGCATCGGCGCCACCATGACGCTGGCGATGGACCTGCGGCTCGCCTCCACCACGGCCCGGATCGGGTTCGTGTTCGGGCGGCTCGGGATCGTGCCGGAGGCGGCGTCCTCGTGGTTCCTGCCCCGGATCGTCGGGATGCAGCAGGCGCTGGAGTGGGTCTACTCCGCCGAGATCCTCGACGCCGACACGGCGCTCGCCGGACGGCTGCTCCGCTCGGTGCACGAGCCCGACGCCCTGGTGCCCGCCGCCCTCGACCTCGCGCGGTCGTTCGTCGTCGGCCGATCGCCGGTGGCCCTGGGGCTGGCCAAGCGGCTGCTCTACGCCGGCAGCGCGGCGCCGAATCCACTCGACGCCCACCTCGCCGACTCGCTCGCGATGTGGCACACCTCGGTCGGCGACGGCCGCGAGGGCGTGGCCGCGTTCCTCGAGAAGCGCGAGCCGCGGTTCACCGGCCGGGCCTCCGACCTCCCCCGCGTGCTCCCCGACTGACGGGTTTGGCGACCATCGGACTTAGGCTGTTGGGATGGCCGACCTCGACACTGCCCCGAACGACGCTCGACTCGCCTGGTCGGAGGCCGCCCGGGACGTCCTCACCGGAACCGCCCAGCACTACCACGCGGTGCTCACCCACAAGGAGCTCGCCGCGGAGGTCCAGGACCGGACGGGCATCCACACCCGCAAGCTGATGCAGCATTGGATCGGCGACGTCCTCACGCGGGTGGCCAGCGACTGCGAGCGTCGCGGCGAGCCCAACCTCTCGTCCCTCTGCGTCAACGCCCAGGGCAGCGTGGGCGCGAGCTACGGCGCCCAGGTGCGGGCCCAGTCCGGCACGGCACCGGAGGACCCCGACCTGCACGCAGCCCGGGAGCGGCTCGAGTGCTACCGGGCCGCCGGGGCCGCCGACCTGCCCGCCGACGGCGGACGACCCGCCCTCAGCCCCAAGCTCGACGCGGCCCGCAGCCGGGCCCGCCTGGTCGCGGCCCGCGACAAGCCGGCCGACGTCTGCCCGACGTGCCACATGGCGAGGCTGCCCAACGGCGTCTGCGACACCTGCGACTGACGCCACCCCAGGACCAGCGGGCGGGATAGTCGCGGACCTTCGGCACCTCGACACGCCGTCCGGGCGTGCGAAACGTCCGCGACTATCGCGAGGAACGGCTCAGCCGAAGGCCTTGCCGGTGAGCATCTGCCGGGCCATGACGATCCGCTGCACCTGGTTGGTGCCCTCGTAGATCTGGGTGATCTTGGCGTCGCGGAGCATCCGCTCCACCGGGTAGTCGCGGGTGTAGCCGTAGCCGCCGAGCACCTGGACGGCGTCGGTGGTGACCTGCATGGCGGCGTCCGAGGCGAAGCACTTGGCAGCGGCGCCGAAGAACGTGAGGTCGGCGTCGTCGCGCTCGGAGCGGCCGGCGGCGGCGTAGGTGAGCTGGCGGGCGGCCTCCACCTTCATGCCCATGTCGGCGAGCAGGAACTGGAGGCCCTGGAACTCCGCGATCGGCTTGCCGAACTGCTGGCGCTCCTGGGCGTAGGCCAGCGCGTAGTCGAGCGCGCCCTGGGCGACGCCGACCGCCTGGGCGGCGATCGTGATGCGGGTGTGGTCGAGGGTGCGCATCGCGGTCTCGAACCCGGTGCCCTCGGCCCCGATCATCCGGTCGGCGGGGAGCCGGACCCTGTCGAGGTAGACCTCGCGGGTCGGCGAGCCCTTGATGCCGAGCTTCTTCTCCGGCGCGCCGAACGACACGCCCTCGTCGGACTTCTCGACGACGAACGCCGATATGCCGCGGCTGCGCTGCTCGGGGTCGGTCACGGCGAGCACCGTGTAGTACTCGCTGACCCCGGCGTTGGTGATCCACCGCTTCACGCCGTCGAGCACCCACTCGTCGCCGTCGCGCACCGCCTTGGTCTTCATCGAGGCGGCGTCCGAGCCGGCCTCGGGCTCCGAGAGGCAGTAGGAGAACCCGCCCTCGCCGCGGGCCAGCGCGCCGAGGTACTTCTTCTTCTGCTCCTCCGACCCGGCCAGCTGCACCGGCAGCGAGCCGAGCTTGTTGACCGCGGGGATCAGGGATGACGACACGCAGGCGCGGGCGACCTCCTCGATGACGATCACCGTCGCGAGGGCGTCGGCCCCGGCGCCGCCGTACTCCTCGGGCACGTGCGGGGCGTGGAAGTCCGCCTGCTGGAGCGCGGCCGCGGCCTCCTCGGGGTAGCGCGCCTGCTCGTCGACGTCGGCGGCGTACGGCGCCACCTTCGCCTCGACCAGCTCACGGATCGCGGCGCGGATCTCACGGTGCTCCTCGGAGAGCGCGAACATCTCGGTGCCCATGGGGCGAAGAATAGGCTCGTCGACATGACCTCATGGCAGGACCCCGAGGCGGTCCGGTTCATGCTCGACGACGGCGAGACCTGGGCCGTCGTCGGCCTCTCCGGCGACCCCTCCCGCACGGCCTACACGATCGCCGAGCTGCTCCAGCACCGCGGCAAGCGGATCGTGCCGGTGCACCCCGACGCGCCCACCGTGCTCGGCGAGCAGGGCTACGCCACGCTGGCCGACGTGCCGTTCCCGATCGACGTCGTCGACGTGTTCCGCCGCTCCGAGGCCGCGGGCGAGTTCGCCGACCAGGCGGTCGCCGTCGGCGCGAAGGCGGTGTGGTTCCAGCTCGGCGTGGTCGACGAGGCGGCGTTCGAGCGGACGACGGCCGCCGGCGTGCCGATGGTGATGGACACCTGCCCCGCGATCGAATGGGCTCGTGGACCTCGGTGACCTGCGGGTACCTCCCGGTCCGGGCCTGCCCGGTGGGCTCGTGGTGCCCGCGGCCGAGCTGACCGAGCGGTTCTCCCGCTCCCCCGGCCCGGGCGGTCAGTCGGTGAACACCAGTGACACCCGGGTGCAGCTCGAGTACGACGTCACGGCGTCGGCGGTGTTGAGCGACGCCCAGCGCGCGCGGGCGGTTGCCGCCGTCGGCGAGCGGCTGGTGGTCACGGCGTCCGAGCACCGCTCGCAGCACCGCAACCGGGTGGCGGCCCGCGAGCGGCTGGCCGACCGGCTGCGCGAGGCCCTCGCCCCGCCACCCCCGCCGCGGCGCCCGACCAAGCCGACCCGCGGCTCGCAGCGCCGCCGGCTGGAGGCCAAGCGACAGCGCGGCGAGACCAAGTCGCTGCGCGGCCGGGTGCAGGACCAGTAGTCGCTCAGCCCCGGATCGCCCGTGGCACCAGGCCGACCAGCCACTCCAGCGGCCCGCGCCGCCGCAGCACCGCGAACACCGTGCCGACCCAGACCACCACCAGCACGTGCCACACGTAGGTGTCGGGCTCCTCGGCCGGCCACACCCGCTCGGTCCGCATCACCACGTGCAGCGAGTAGAGCGTCAGCGTCATCGCGCCCGCCCCGGTGACGATGGCGACCACCCGCTCGCCGTACGACGTCGCCGCCCGCACCGCCGACACCAGCAGCAGGAGCGCCCCGAGCACGAACGCCGCGCCGCCACCGGTCTGGGCGAGGTCGAACGGCGTCGCGCTGTGCGGCGCGTGCACCAGCAGCCAGGCCCGGTCGTCGGTCGGGGTGCTGCCGGGGACGCCGAACTCGAGGCCGTCGAGCTCGGCTGCCGTCAGGTCCGAGCGAGCCACCAGCGCGTCCGACACCAGCGTCGCCCCGACGGCGACCGCGAGCCCGGCCGCCGCCAGCACCGCCTGCACCCGCGGCGCGCGCAGGTCGAGCCGGCCGAGCCCGAGGCCGAGCAGCAGGTAGGCCAGCCACGGCAGCGCCGGGTAGTAGCCGGTGAGCAGCAGCTCCGAGACCAGCCGGGTCGGCTCGGCCAGCTGGTCGAACGCCGGGCTGGCGTACTGCCGCTCCGGCAGCGAGGGCCGCACGGCGTGCGAGACCAGCGGCATCACCACCGCCCAGGCGGCCGCGAGCGGCAGCAGCACCCGCGCCCGCAGCGCCAGGAACGGGGTGACCAGCACGAACATCACGCCGTAGTAGGTGAGGATCACCGCGATCGCGGTCTCGAGCTCGCCGAGGGCCAGCCCGAGGAGAGCCACGAGCAACCCGCGGACGGCGACCGCGGCGGCCAGCCGGACGTGCGACTGCGCACGCCGCGCCACCAGGGCGAGCGAGACGCCCGCGAGCACGGCGAACAGCGCCGACGCCCGGCCGCCGAACAGCCACTGCGACGTGCTCACCGACCCGTCCGGGTCAATCTCGGCCAGCACGTGGGTGGCCATCATCCCGAGCAGCGCGACGCACCGCGCCGCGTCGACCCCGACGAGTCGCGCGCTAGAACCCGAGGCGCCGGCCACCGGTGTCACCGCGCACGGCCTCGCCCTTCGCGCGGGCGGTGTCGCGCAGGGTCGCCTGGAACTCGGTCATCCGGGTCTGCAGGGCCGGGTCGGTGGCGGCGAGGATGCGGACGGCGAGCAGCCCGGCGTTGCGGGCGCCGCCGACGGCGACCGTGGCGACCGGCACGCCGGCCGGCATCTGCACGATCGAGAGCAGCGAGTCGAGGCCGTCGAGGTGCTGCAGCGGCACCGGGACGCCGATCACCGGCAGCGGCGTCACCGACGCGAGCATGCCGGGCAGGTGGGCCGCTCCCCCGGCGCCGGCGATGATCACCGACAGCCCGCGGCCGGCGGCGTCGCGGCCGTAGTCGAGCATCTCCTGCGGCATCCGGTGCGCCGAGACCACGTCGGCCTCGTAGGCGACGTCGAACTCCGCCAGCGCCTCACCGGCGGCCTTCATCACCGGCCAGTCGGAGTCCGACCCCATCACGATGCCGACCGTCGCAGCCATGCTCACTCGCTCTCGTTCCCTAGGTCGCCCCGGAACCAGGCGGCGGCGTGCCGCGCCCGCTCCAGGCAGTCGTCGAGGTCGTCGCCGTAGGCGTTGACGTGGCCCACCTTGCGCCCCGGCCGCAGCCCCTTGCCGTACAGGTGCACCCGCAGGTGCGGGTCGCGCGCCAGCGCGTGCGGGTAGCCGTCGTACAGGCGGCCGGTGGACTCCGGGCCGCCGAGGATGTTCACCATCACCGTCCACCGCGCCCGCGGCGCCGGCGAACCGAGCGGCAGGTCGAGCACCCCGCGCAGGTGGTTCTCGAACTGCGAGGTGACGGCGCCGTCCTGGCTCCAGTGGCCGGTGTTGTGCGGCCGCATCGCGAGCTCGTTCACCAGCACCCGGCCGTCGTTCGTCTCGAACAGCTCGACGGCGAGCACCCCGGTGACGTCGAGCTCGCCGGCCAGCCGCAGCGCCACCTGCTGAGCGTGGGCGGCGAGGTCGGGGTCGAGGTCGGGCGCGGGGGCGATCACCTCGTGGCAGATGCCGTCGCGCTGGGTCGAGGCCACCACCGGGTACGCCGCGGCCTGTCCGCTCGGCGAGCGCGCCACCAGGGCCGACAGCTCGCGGCGGAAGTCCACCCGCTCCTCGGCCAGCAGCCCGACGCCGGACTCCGCGGCCACCCGGAACGGCTCGGCGCAGCCGGCCTCGTCGGCGACGAACCACACGCCCTTGCCGTCGTAGCCGCCGCGGGTGGTCTTGAGCACGCACGGGAACCCGAACGCCCGGACGTCGTCGACCGAGGTGACCACGGCGTGCCGCGGGCAGGGGGCGCCGAGCTCGGTGAGCCGGGCCCGCATCACCGCCTTGTCCTGGGCGTGCACCAGCGCGTCCGGGCCGGGCCGGACGGCGATGCCGCCGTCGGCCAGCGTGCGGAGGTGCTCGGTGGGCACGTGCTCGTGGTCGAAGGTGACGACGGCCGCGCCCTTCGTGACGGCGAGCAGCGCCTCGAGATCGGTGTGGTGCCCGACGAGCTGGTCGGGGATCACCTGCGCCGCCGACGTGCCCTCGGCCTCGGCCAGCAGCCGCAGCGGGATGCCCATCGCCGCGGCGGGCTCGGCCATCATCCGCGCCAGCTGCCCGCCACCGACCACTGCGACGGTCGGCGCGAGCTCGGTCACGCGGGTCAGGCTAGGGCACGTCCTCCGCGGCCCCGTTCGCCGCACCGGCCATCGGTGGCGTGCCGGTCTCGAACCGGAGCCCCTTGCCGCGGTGGGTGGTGATGAGGGTCGGCCGGCGGGTGTCGTCGCCGAGCTTGCGGCGCACCCAGCCGAGGTGCACGTCGATGGTCTTCGAGGAGGTGTAGAAGGTGGTGTTCCAGACCTCGCGCATCAGGTCGTCGCGCGAGACGACCTGTCCGGCGCGCGAGATCAGGGCGCAGAGGAGGTCGAACTCCTTGCGTGAGAACGTGACCTCCACGTCGCGCACCCACACGCGACGTTCGACAGGGTCCAGGCGTACGCCCTGTACGTCGTACACGATGCGACCGTAGGGCGGTTCGCCGGGGGCCGGGGCCGAATCCGCCGCCAAGCGGGCCATCGCTCTAGACCAGGGGGCCGAATTCGCTAGTGGCGGCGAACTGCGACCGGTTCCACCACTCCGAAGCCCCGCAACGGGCGGGCCGGGAGCAGCCGGGTCTCGAACTGGTCGGCCGGCAGCAGCTCGGCGGTCTCCTGGTCGACGATCACGCGGTTGCGCCTCGCGACCGAGGTCATCCGGGCCGCGAGGTTGACCGGCGGCCCGAACACGTCGCCGAGCCGGAGCACCACGGAGCCGGTGGCCAGGCCGAGCCGGACGTCGGGCATCCGGGCGTCGCGGCCGACGACGCTGATGATCCCCTCGGCGGTGTCGTAGGCGGCCACGGCGTCGTCGTTCACGAAGAGCACCGAATCGCCGATCGTCTTGATCACCCGGCCGTTGTGGCTGGTGACGACGTCGGCGCAGCGGGACTCGAACAGCTCCACGAGGTCACCGATCCGGTCCCGGCTGAGCTCGTTGCTCAGCGCGGTGAAGCCCACGATGTCGGCGAACCCGACGGTGAGCTGGGTGGTGGAGACGTCGGTGTCGTCGTCGTCGACGAGCACGCTCATCCGGCCGACCGCGGCGGCGAGGTGGCGCCGCCAGGCGTAGACCATCAGCTCCTCGAAGCCCTCGGCGAAGTCGTCGACCAGGCGGCGGGCCGCCTCCCGCCGCTCGCCGGTGCCGGCCCCCTCGGCCTCGGCGAGCTCGAGCACCCGGTGCACCAGTGCGCCGACCTCCCAGTCGGCGAGCCGGGCCATCGTCTGGCCGAGCGCCCGGGTGAGGGTGACGGCGAGGTCGAAGTCCATCAGCCCGGAGTCGACCGCCTGCACCAGCGAGGTGACGGCGGCGACGTCGGCCTGCGTGTAGGCGCGGCTGCCGCCGCTCTCGGGGAAGCCGAGCGCGCGCCACAGCCGGCGGGCCTGCTCGAGCGTGACGCCGCTCTCGGCGGCCACCTCGGCGGCACTGAAGACCGGCGACTCCCCGAGGATCCGGGCGGTCAGCTCCGCGACGACGTCCGCGGGCTGCTCGGGGTCAGTGTCCTTCGTGGGCACGGGTCTCGCGCGAGTGCAGCCCGTGGAGCAGCTCGTTGATCCGCCGCTGCGTCTGCTCGACCTTCGGGATGTCCGGCAGCAGCACCTGGCCGTGCGTGCTGGCGTCGCTGATCACCAGGGTGCCGCAGCCGAGCATCCGGTCGATGAGGCCGAGCTCGTAGGCGACGTCGCTGATCCGGCTCAGCGGGATGTCGTGGCCGCGGCGGGTGATGACGCCGTGCCGCGTGATGAGCCGGCGGTTGGTGACCGTGTAGCTCGAGGTGAGCCAGGTGAGGAACGGCCACAGCACCAGCCACAGGGCCAGGACGGCGACGACCGCCCACACCACGAGGCGGGCGGTGCTGTTGTCGACGAACATCGTGAACACGACCCCGGCCGCGAGCAGGACCACGAGGATCAGCACCGGCAGCAGCAGCGCCTTCGGGTGCGTCCGGGTGCTGACGATGATCTCCTCGCCGGGGTTCAGCAGCTTCTGCGAGATGGCCACGCGTCGATCATGGCACTGATCGGCACGCGTGGGGCGCCTTATCGAGCGAGAGCCGTGACGTGCACGACGTCGCCCGCGGCCACCGGCGTGCGGCCGCCGTCGCCCTCGACGACGAGCCGGCCGCCGGGGTCGATGTCGACGGCGCGACCCTCGAGCGCGGACCCGTTCGGCAGCTCGACGCGGACGTCGCGGCCGACGGTCACGCAGGCGGCGGTGTAGGACTCCGCGAGCCGCTGGCCGCCGGCGTCCTCGCCGGCCTCCCAGGCGGTGTAGGCCTCGCGCAGCGAGTTCAGCACCTCGATGAGCACGTCGGTGCGGTCGACCGGCTGCCCGGTCTCGAGCTCGAGCGAGGTGGCGTCGGGCACCGGCAGCTCGTCGGCGGTGAGGCCGGTGTTGACGCCGACGCCGACCACCGCGGCCGGGCCGTCGGGCGTCTCGACCCGCTCGACCAGGATGCCCGCGACCTTCTTGTCGCCGACGAGCACGTCGTTGGGCCACTTGACGCCGGCGTCGAGGCCGCGCGCCTTGAGCGCCTTGTCGACGGCGTAGCCCGCCATCAGCGGCAGCCACGGCCAGGCGCGGGTCGGCGACTGCGGCCGCAGCACGATGGAGAACGTGACGGCGGTCCCGGCCGGCGTCTCCCAGGTGCGGTCGAGCCGGCCGCGGCCCGCGGTCTGGTGGTCGGCCACGATCACCAGGCCGTCCGGGGCGCCGTCGCGGGCGCGCTCGGCGGCCACCGCGTTGGTGGAGGGCGCGCTCTCGAGCACCTCCACGGTGAGGTCGGGCATCAGCGCGGGGTTGTCGCCGCCCAGCCGGGACGAGTCCAGGGGTGGGCGCGCGGCCGAGTCCGTCGTCACGGGGCCTACCCTCTCGTACCGAACCGTGATCGCAAAGCACTCCGTTTTCGAGCACCGAGGAGCACGAGTGAGCGCCAAGCCGGGAGCCGGCACCGAGATCCCCGCCGACATCGACGTCCACACCACGGCCGGGAAGCTCGAGGACCTCGACCGCCGGCTCGACGAGGCGATCCACGCGGGCTCGGCCAAGGCCGTCGAGAAGCAGCACGCGAAGGGCCGCAAGACCGCCCGCGAGCGCATCGAGCTGCTCTTCGACGAGGGCTCGTTCGTCGAGCTCGACGAGCTCGCGCGGCACCGCTCCGTCGCCTTCGGGCTGGAGAAGAACCGTCCCTACGGCGACGGCGTCATCACCGGCTACGGCACCGTCGAGGGCCGCCAGGTGTGCGTGTTCAGCCAGGACTTCACGATCTTCGGAGGCTCGCTCGGCGAGGTCTACGGCGAGAAGATCACCAAGGTGATGGACCTCGCCATCAAGACCGGCGCGCCGATCGTCGGCATCAACGAGGGCGCCGGCGCCCGCATCCAGGAGGGCGTCGTCTCGCTCGGCCTGTACGGCGAGATCTTCCGGCGCAACGTGCACGCCTCCGGCGTCATCCCGCAGATCTCGATGATCATGGGCTCCTGCGCCGGCGGGCACGTCTACTCCCCCGCCGTCACCGACTTCACGGTGATGGTCGACGGCACCTCGAACATGTTCATCACCGGCCCCGACGTCATCAAGACCGTCACCGGCGAGGACGTCACGATGGAGGAGCTCGGCGGCGCCCGCACCCACAACACGAAGTCGGGCAACGCCCACTACATGGCCTCCGACGAGGACGACGCCATCGACTACGTGAAGGCGCTGCTCTCCTACCTGCCGCAGAACAACCTCGACGAGGCGCCGGTGTTCGACTCGCCGGCCGACCTCGAGCCGAGCGACGAGGACCGCGCCCTCGACACGATCATCCCGGACTCGCCGAACCAGCCCTACGACATGCACGACGTGATCGGCACGGTGGTCGACGACGGCGAGTTCCTCGAGGTGATGGAGCTCTTCGCGCCGAACCTGATCATCGGCTACGGCCGGGTGGAGGGCCGCTCGGTCGGCGTCGTCGCGAACCAGCCGATGCAGTTCGCCGGCACCCTCGACATCGACGCCTCGGAGAAGGCCGCGCGGTTCGTGCGTACCTGCGACGCGTTCAACATCCCGGTGCTCACCTTCGTCGACGTGCCGGGCTTCCTGCCGGGCACCGACCAGGAGTGGAACGGCATCATCCGGCGCGGCGCGAAGCTGATCTACGCCTACTCCGAGGCCACCGTGCCGCTGGTCACCGTGATCACCCGCAAGGCCTACGGCGGCGCCTACGACGTCATGGGCTCCAAGCACCTCGGCGCCGACATCAACGTCGCCTGGCCCACCGCCCAGATCGCCGTGATGGGCGCGCAGGGCGCGGCCAACATCGTGCACCGCAAGACGCTGGCCAAGATCGAGAAGGACGGGGGCGACGTCGAGTCGAAGCGCGCCGAGCTCATCGACGAGTACGAGACCACCCTCGCCAACCCCTACATCGCCGCCGAGCGTGGCTACATCGACGCCGTCATCACGCCGCACGAGACGCGCGCCGAGGTCGTCCGCGCACTGCGACTGCTGCGGACGAAGCGGGCGACCCTGCCGCCGAAGAAGCACGGGAACATCCCGCTGTGACCGACGAGAAGCAGCCCCTGCTGCGCGTCGTCAGCCCCGACGCGACGCCGGAGGAGATCGCCGCGCTGGTGGCAGTCTTCGCCTCGCTCGGCTCCGGCGAGGAGCCCGCGCCACGGCGTCGTCCGGTGTGGAACGACCCGGCCCGGCTGGTGCGCAGCACGCTCCCCCACGGCCCCGGCGCCTGGCGCGCCAGCGCCCTCCCCCGCTGACCCGCCCAAAAGTTTCGGGCGGGTCGACCTAGAGGACGTCGAGGAGCGAGAGCAGGGCGAGGGCCAGCGCGACGAACCCGGTGAGGCCGGAGAGCAGCACCTGGACGCGGAACAGCCAGGTCTCGACCGGCCCGTCGGGCACGGCGTACCGACCGCGGTCGCGGCGCATCTCCCACAGCAGGACGGCGGCGAAGGCGAGCAACGGCGCGTAGGTGGGCCAGTAGCGCGACGCGCCCATGTGCACGAACGGGAACACCATCAGCGCCGCCGTGAACAGCTTGACGGCGACCAGGGTGAGCTGTCGCTCCCGCGGGCCGCGCGAGACGGCGAACATCGCGCCGAGTCCGCACAGCGCGGCCGGTCCGTACAGCAGCCAGGTGCCGGCGTGGATGAACGGTGTGACGGCGTCGAGCGGGCCGATCACCCGGTCGTGGCTGCCCGGGCGGAACCAGAACTCGTAGCCCGACACCTGCATCGTGTAGCGGCCGAACCCCGCGCCGACGTGGCGGGCGTAGCCGGTGAGCGTCGCGTCCTCGCGGGCGTAGCCGGACATCTGGGTCAGGATCACGGCCTCGCCCACCCCGCTCGAGCGGCTGGTCTCACGGGCGTAGCGCACCGGCGCGAACCAGATCGTCGAGCCCGGGTCGCACGCCCCGTAGCAGACCCGGTCGCGGTCGCCGAACGACTGCGCGAGCACGGTGGGCAGCGTCGTGGTGGTGACGACCCGGCTGCCGAGCGTGTGCGAGGCGTACACCGACCACGGCAGCAGCACGACGACGAACGCTGCCGCGGCCAGCACCAGCGCGCCGAGCGCGCGCAGCCGCACCCGACCCCGCAGGAACAGCACCAGGCCGAGCAGGAAGAGCACGAACAGCCCGGCGAGCAGCGGCACCGCGCTCGCGCGCAGGTAGAGCGTGCCGATCGCGACCAGGCCGAACCGCAGCCCGTCGCCCCAGCCGGGTGCACGGCCGGCGAGGAAACCGCGGTACAGCCTGACCGTGTCGCAGAGCAGGAACACCACGAGCATCCCGGCGGCGAGGTCACCCCAGGCACCGCTCGCGAAGAGCACCCACAGCGGCACCAGCCCGGGGAACACCAGCAGGGCGACGGCGTACCGGTAGCCGAAGGTGCGGTACGTCGCCCGCACCGCCGCGAAGAACAGCAGCGTGTGGAACACCGCCAGGTAGGCGCGGGCCAGCCCGAGCGGGGCGTGCGGCACCAGCAGGTAGAGCGGCGAGAGCACGGCCGACATGCCGGGCATGAACCAGCCGCTGGCCACCACGCTGCGGTCGATCTCCACGGTGTCCGGCGAGCGCAGCGCGCCCCAGTCGCGCAGCAGGTTGCCGAGCGCCTTGGCGCCGTCGACGTACTGCGCCTCGTCGCCGATCACCGGCACGTGCCACACCCGCACCAGCAGCAGGAGCGCCAGCACCACGTGCGCACCGCCGAGGTAGAGCAGCACCTGCCGCTCCGAGAGCCCCCGCGCCCAGGCGACCACCCGTTCAGTCCTCATAGGTGTCCAGCCCGGGTGGGAACCGCTTGGTCTGCACGTAGTCGGTGCACGCGGACGCCGTGGTCTCGTCGAGCGAGCCGGGTGGCAGGTCGATCGAGATCCGACCCCGCACGACGGTCGACGGGTCGACGTCGAACGGCGCCACGGTGACGCCGACCCGGCCGTAGTCGGGCCGGTCGAACCACTGCTCGATGGCGGGGTCGGCGCCCTCCGCGGGTGCGACGGGCGAGAACCCGGCGCCCCGGAGCGCCAGCCTGACCTGGTACTCGGCGTCCTCCTCGTCGTGCAGGTCGTAATGGAGGGTGAGCCGGCGCACGGTGCTGCTCTCGGTCGCCAGCCAGCGGTCCCGGCGCAGCTGCACCGGCAGGTCGAGCACGACGCCGTCCGGGAGCGGGTCGCAGATCGTGCCGAACGGGCTCGGCGGGAGCGCGGGCCGGTACCGACCCGCCGTCGGCGCGTCGTCGAGCCGCCCACCGACGACCATCGCGACGAGCAGCACCACGACCGCCGCGATCGCCCTGGCCCAGCGGGGAACCCGCCGGCGCGGCGCGGCGCCGCCCTCCTCTGCTCCCATGAGGGGGCCAGGGTAGACAGCAGTACCGTCTGGCCGGTGGACTCCGCGGTGACGTTGGTGCTCGGGTCGGCGTCACCGGCCCGGCTGGAGACGCTGCGGCGCGCGGGCCTGGATCCCACGGTGATCGTCTCGGGCGTCGACGAGTCGCAGCTCGAGGGCCTGCCGCCCGCCGACCTCGCGCTCGGCCTGGCGCGGCTCAAGTGCGCCGCTGTGGCGGTCCGCGACGAGGTGCCGGACGGCGCGCTGGTGCTGGGCTGCGACTCCGTGCTCGAGCTCGACGGTCACGCCCTCGGCAAGCCGTTCGACGCCGCCGACGCCGTCGCCCGCTGGCACGCGATGCGCGGCCGCACCGGTGTGCTCCGCACCGGTCACTGCCTGCGCGATGCCGCCTCCGGCCGTGAGGTGGCGGCCACGGCGTCCACCTCGGTGCACTTCGCCGATCTCGACGACGACGAGGTCGAGGCCTACGTGGCCACCGGCGAGCCGCTGCACGTGGCCGGTGCCTTCACCGTCGACGGGCTCGGCGGCGCGTTCGTGACCCGCATCGAGGGCGACCACCACAACGTCGTCGGCGTCAGCCTGCCGCTGCTGCGCAGCCTGGTGGCCGACCTCGGCCACCGCTGGACCGACCTCTGGGCCACCCGGTAGTCGGTCAGCCGTCGAGCTCGGCCACGCAGTCGTCGACGGCGACCGCCTGCGGCTGCTCCCGGTCGACCGGGTACTCCCACCGCACCACGACCCGGCCCTCCACCCAACCCGCCTCGTCGTCCTCCTCGGACAGCATGATCGCGGTGCGCCACTCCTGGGCGGCGTCGGCGTCCTCGAAGACCCACAGGTCGACGCCGGTGGTGGTGCCCGACCCGGTGTCGTACTTCAGCAGCTCCGAGGGCAGGTCGTCCGCCTCGACGCCGACGTGGTCGGCCTCGACGCCGAACGCCCGGGCGTCGTCGACCGCCGCGTCGACGTCGGCGTCGCCCAGGCACGCCACCAGGGCGTCGGCGTCGGCCTCGAGCCGGCTCCCGCCGTCGTCCGCGGACCCGCCGTCGCCGTCGTCGTCGTCACCGCACCCGCCGACGGCCAGCGCCAGCGCGAGCACCGCCACCCCTGCGAACCGCCTGCCCATGTCGACCCCCTCCTGCTCCTCGCGGGCGGCGAGCCTAACCGTCGCGCCGGTGCGGGCTAGACCGGTGTGACCCGGATGGACCATTCATCCCCGGGGGTCCGACGGCGATGCTGTGCTGGCTCCCACTCCACCGACGTCTTCGGGAACCACGTCATGCCCGCTCCCACCCGCGCCACGGCGCTCGTCGCCGCGCTCGTGACCGGTCTCTCGACCCTGCTCCTGGTGGCCGCGCCGCCGAGCTCGGCCGACCCCGGGCAACGACCACCTCGCGAACGCGACCGAGGTGTCCCTGGCCGCGGGCGCCGGCACCTCGCTCAACCTGACGACGGCAGAGGCGACCCGGGAGCCCAGCGAGCCGACGCCGTGCGGCTCGATCACGAACACGGTGTGGGTGAAGTACACCGCGCTCGACGACCAGCTGCTCACCGCGCAGACCGTGAACGTCGACGCCGACACCGACACCGACAGGGACACGGTGCTCGCGGCGCACACCGCGACCACACCCGGGAGTTACCCGCTGGACTCCCCCGCCGTCGCCTGCAACGACGACGCCAGCGGCATCGGCCGGCTGTCGCGGATCACCTTCTTCGCCGTGGCCGGCACCTCCTACTACCTCCAGGTCGGCCACTACGGCGGCAACCCGCAGCCCGGCGACGACGGCCCGGGTCCGGTCGACCTCAGCCTCAGCGCCGTCGAGGCGGTGGCGAACGACGACGTCAGCGCGCCCAGCGACCTGTCGAACGCGTCGAGCGGGTCGGTCGCGGCCGACACCACCAACGCGACCCACGCGTCCACCGACCCGGCGAAGCCGACGGCGACCGGCAAGACCCTCTGGTACCGCTGGCAGGCGCCGTCGGACGGCGACGTGAGGTTCCGGGCCAGGACCGACAACCCGACCAGCCCCGACACGTTCCTCTTCGCGTTCCCGAACGGCGGAGACACCACGCAGGCGACCGCCCTCGCCTACGACGACGACGTCGACGAGGACAACGACGACTACCGCGCCGAGATCACCTTCCCGGTGACGGCGGGCACGACCTACCGGATCCTGGCCGGCACCCGGTCCGGCCACGGCGCCTTCACGCTCTCCTGGGACCCGGCGATGGTGCCTGACCCACCGGCGAACGACCCGTTCGCGGACGCTCAGCCCCTTCCGTTCACCACCGACGGCTCGGTCGCCGGCGCCAACGGGTCCGCCACCGCACAGCCCCTCGACCCGGATCTCGCGGGTACCAGCGGCGGCCACTCGGTGTGGTTCAGCTGGACCGCCCCGGCGGACGGCGTCTACGACTTCAGCACGGCCGAGAACAGCGTCCCCGGCATCGGTATCGACACCGTGCTCGCGGTGTTCACCGGCAGCGCCCTCGGCGACCTGGCGCTCGTGACCCAGAACGACGACGCCCCCGGCGTCACGACCTCGCTGGCGCGGTTCGAGGCGACGAGCGGGACGACCTACCGGATCCTGGTGGACGGCTGGCCGAACCGCACCCGGGGCGCGTTCCGGCTCACCTGGGCGGAGGTCGTCCCGATCGCGACCACCACCGTGATCACCGCGTCCACCGTGGCGGCCGGCATCGTCGGCATCGACGTGACCGTCACCCGCGCCGACATGGCTCCCGCCTCCGGCACCGTCGCCGTCTCCGACGGCGACACCGTGATCGCCACGCTCCCGCTCGCCGGCGGCACCGTGCAGAAGGGCTTCCGCAACCAGACCGCCGGATCGCACACCTACTCGGCCGAGTTCATCCCCGCCGACGACCTGGCGGAGGCGCCCTCGGAGGACTCCGCGCCGCCGGTCACAGTGGTCGCCCGGCCGCATCCCGCCAACGACGACTTCGCGAACGCCGCAGCCATCAGCGGTGGCACCGGCACGACGTCGTTCGTCGACCTGCTCGGTGCGTCCCGGCAGAGCGGCGAGCCCACCCTCGACCCCGACGTCGACGGCGCCTCGGTCTGGTATCGCTGGACCGCACCCACCTCGGACGGCTTCACCTTCACGGTGCAGGACGACGGCATGGGCGTCGCCGACCCGGTGGTCGGCATCGCCCGCGGGGCGCAGCTGGCCGACCTCACCGTGCTGCGGTCGTCGCGCGACCCGGTCGGCTCCCTCGCCCAGGTGACGTTCTCGGCGATCGAGGGCCGCGTCTACTACGTGATGGTCGACGCCGTCGTGCCCGGCACCGTGGCGCTGGCGTGGTCGCGGTCGGGCGGCAGCAACACCACCACGAACCTGATCGGCGCCGACTCGCTCGGGCCGTACACCCTCCGCATGGAGGCCGAGGTGTCGCCCGTCGTCGACGGCACCTTCGTGTTCCTGCGCGACGGCGCGGTCGGTCGACACCCTGCACGAGACCGACGGCAACGCGTCGATCGACAAGACCTTCCAGCGGCCCGGCACCAGCACCGTGTGGGTCGAGTTCTACCCCGACGACCCGACCATCCGGCCGTCGTCGTCGCAGGAGGACGAGGTCACCGTCAACTCCGACCCGCGACCGGCCAACGACCTGTTCGCGAACGCCGTGCCGATCGAGGGTCCGACCACGCAGCCCAACACGGCGGGCTGGGTCAACGGGGCCGCGACGCCGGACCCGGGAACCCCGCCGACCGCGCTGCCGTCGACCGCCGGCCTCTCCGTCTGGTACCGCTGGGTGGCGCCGAGCAACGGCTCGTTCGAGTTCGCCGTCCAGCGCGACAACGCGCTGACCGACCTCGTGCTGCGGGCGTTCGAGGGCACCACGCTGGCCGACCTGCGCACCCTCGCCGAGAACGACGACGACGGCGGTCCCGAGTCCTCGCGGGTGGGCATCAACGCCGCGGCCGGCCACGTGTACTACCTGCTGGTGGACGCGTACTCGTTCGCCACGATGGGCACCTTCTCCCTGACATGGGGCCCGACGTCGGCCACACCCGCGCCGACCGCGACGACGCTCACGGCGTCGAGCCGCGAGCGGGTCGTCACCCTCACCTCGAGGGTCGACGACCCCGGCTCCACGGCCAACCCGGTCGGCTACGTCGAGTTCTTCGAGGGCACGACCCGCCGTGGCACCGTGCGGGTGACGGCGGCGTCCAACCGGGCCGTCCGGACCCTCACCTTCGTGCCGCCCGGCGTGCACACCTACCGGGCCGTCTTCGTCCCGGACGACTACCTGCTCGCGCAGTCGACGTCCCCGAACCGGCCGGTGACCACGACCAAGAACGCCACCCTCACGACGCTCACGGCGCCGACCCGTGCGACGGCGGGCGCGCGGCCGACCGTGACGGCGACCGTGCGGTTCGCGACGCTCAGCACCAACCCCACCGGCAGCGTGCGGTTCACGCTCAACGGCCGCGTGCTCCGCACCGTGCCGCTCAGCAACCGGCGGGCCTCGCTGAGGCTCCCGGCGCTCGCGGCCGGGACCGCGCGCGTCGTGGCCAGGTACCTGGGTAGGGCGGGGATCGCGCCGTCTCAGGCCACCCGCTCGATCACGGTGCGGCGCTGACCGAGGTCAGCCGGTGAAGAGCTTGGCCGCCTTGTTGATCGTCTCGACGAGGCCGTAGCCGAGCGGGACCGCCACCAGGCTCCATGCCACCACCAGTCGTGCCTTGATGCTCATCGGGCGCTCCTCTCGGGCTCGCGCTCGGTCGCGCGGTCGGGCTCGTGGAACCGCTCGGCGACCGGTCGCACCAGCAGGTTGGCGACGAAGCCGACGGCGAGGAGCCCGCACATGATGAACAGCGCCGGCCGGTAGGCGTCGGCGGTGAGCGTGCCCGGCTCGCCCGAGCGGTCCAGCACGCTGTTGAGGATGAGCGGCCCCGCCACCCCGGCAGCCGACCAGGCGGTCAGCAGCCGACCGTGGATCGCGCCCACCTGGAAGGTGCCGAACAGGTCGCGCAGGTAGGCCGGGACGGTGGCGAAGCCGCCGCCGTAGAACGACAGGATCACCGCCGCCAGCAGCACGAACATCGCCGTCGAGGTCGACCCGAACGTGGCGAGCAGGAAGTAGAGGGCGAACCCGCCGCCGAGGTACAGCATGTAGATCGGCTTGCGGCCGACGACGTCGGAGGTCGACGACCACACGAACCGGCCGGCCATGTTGCAGATCGAGAGCACGCCGACGAACCCGCCGGCGGCCGCGGCGGCCACCGTGGTGTCGCCGCCCTTGCGGAAGAAGTCCTGGATCATCGGCGCGGCCTGCTCGAGGATGCCGATGCCCGCCGTCACGTTGCAGAACAGCACGACCCACAGCAGCCAGAACTGCGGAGTGCGGATCGAGTTCCTGGCGGAGACGTCGGCCGTCGTGACGCGCGGCTTGTCCTTCACCTGCGAGGGGTCCCAGCCGCGGGGCTTCCAGTCGTCGGCGGGCACGCGCACGGTGAGAGCGCCGAAGCTCATCACCACCGCGTAGCCCAGCGCGAGCGTCACGAACAGCAGCGCGACCGCGTGGCCGTCGGCCACCGAGGTGGTGTCGGTGGGGTCGTAGTCGCCGTCGTAGAGCGCCATCAGCCGGCCGCTGAGCGGGCTCGCGATCAGCGCGCCGCCGCCGAAGCCCATGATCGCCATCCCGGTGGCGAGGCCGGGCCGGTCGGGGAACCACTTGATGAGCGTCGAGACCGGCGAGATGTAGCCGATGCCGAGCCCGATGCCGCCGAGGACGCCGTAGCCGAGGATCACCAGCCACAGCCAGCCGAGCTGGATGCCCAGGGCGGCGACGAGGAAGCCGCTGACCCAGCAGGTGGCGGACAGCGCCATCGCCGCGCGCGGCCCATTGGTGTCGACCCAGGTACCGCCGAAGCCGGCCGAGATGCCGAGCATCACGATCGCGACCGAGAAGATCAGGCCGATGGTCGTCTGGCTCGCACCGAAGTGCTCGATGAGCGAGGTCTTGTAGACGCTGGTGGCGTAGACCTGCCCGATGCACAGGTGCACGGCGAGCGCGGCCGGCGGGATCAGCCAGCGGCTGAAGCCGGGACCGGCGACGATGCGGTCACGGGCGAGGAACGACGGGACCGAGGGCATGTGGCCTACCTTCGAGATGATTGAGGCTTCACCCTCCGCTGCGAACGGCGGCGAGGCCTCACCCCCAGGGTGGTGTCGCCGTCACTCCACCGGCAGGCCGAGGCCGCGCGCGATGAGCATGCGCTGCACCTCGGAGGTGCCCTCGCCGATCTCGAGCACCTTGGCATCGCGGTAGAACCGGGTGACGGGGTACTCCTCCATGAACCCGTAGCCGCCGAAGACCTGGGTGGCGATCCGGGTGGCAGTGACGGCGGACTCGGTGGAGTAGAGCTTCGCGACGGCGGCCGCCTGCTTGAAGTCCTTCCGCGGCGCACCGCCGTCCTTCATCGCCGCGGCGCGGTAGGTGAGCAGCCGGCTGGCGTGCAGCATCACCTCGAGGTCGGCGATCTGGAAGGCCACGCCCTGCTTGCGGCCGATCGGGCCGCCGAAGGTCTGCCGCTCGCCGGCGTACTGGACGCTTGCGTCGACGCAGGCCTGGATGCAGCCGACGGCGAGCGCGGCGATCGCGACCCGGCCGTCGTCGAGGGTGGCGAGGAACTGCGCGTAGCCCCGGCCCCGCTCGCCGAGCAGGTTCTCCTCCGGCACCCGCACGCCCTCGAAGGTGAGCGGGTGGGTGTCGCTGGCGTGCCAGCCGAGCTTGTCGTAGGCCGGCTCGACGGTGAACCCGGGCGTGCCGCTCGGGACGATGATCGTGCTGATCTCGGCCTTGCCGCTCTCGCTCTGACCCGTGCGGGCGGTGACCGTGACGCAGGCGGTGATGTCCGAGCCTGAGTTGGTGATGAACTGCTTGGCGCCGTCGACCACCCACTCGCCGCCGTCGAGCACCGCCTTGGTGCGGGTGGCGCCGGCGTCGGAGCCGGCACCCGGCTCGGTGAGGCCGAACCCGGCGAGCTTCTCGCCCGCGACCAGGGCCGGCAGCCACTCGTCCTTCTGCTCCTGGGTGCCGTAGGTGAGGATCGGGTTGATGCCGAGCCCGACGGCGGCCTCGAGCGTGATGCCGAGCGACTGGTCGACCCGGCCGATCTCCTCGATGGCCACGCAGAGGCTGGTGAAGTCGCCGTCCTCGCCGGCGCCGCCGTACTCCTCCGGCGCGTGCAGCCCGAACAGGCCGAGCTTGCCCATCTGCTGCACGACGTCGACGGGGAAGTGGTGGTCGCGGTCCCACTGCGCGGCGTGCGGTGCGATCGCCGACTCGGCGAAGTCGCGGACGCTGCGGCGGAACTCCTCGTGCTCACGGGACAGCTCGAAGCTCATGCGCCGGATGCTACTCCGGGTGGTTAGCGTTTGTTAACCGGTGCTACTTGGCCGAGGAACCTGGACACATCATCCCGGTTTCCGGGCCGGTGATGTCCAGGTTCGTACTCCCACTGGTAGCGAAGTGACACCAGGTGAAGGTGGGGCGCCCGCGCATGCGGGCGGCGCGGGCGGAGCCCGTGCCGACTGCGCGCCGTGGATCCGACCGGCCGGGACCCGCAGTCAAGGACGCGCGAAGCGCGCCGCGAAGCGGGCGCGAAGCGATCCTTGACGGCGGGTGCCGGTCGGATACGCGCGCGGGCGCCCGACCGTCCACCGAGGACGAGCTCAGTCGCAGTTGTCGCAGCGACCGGTGGCGGGCAGCGCCATGAAGCACGTCGGGCAGACGGCGACCGGCCGGTCGGAGGCGGCGACGCGGGGTGCGCGGGGTGGCGGCGGCGTGCGCTGGGTGCGCGGGGCGCCGGGCACGCGGGAGGGCCGGGCGGCGGCGCGGGTGCGGGTCGGGGCGAGCGGCGCGGGCAGTCCGCCGTCCTCGGGGGCCGAGCCCGCCCACCGGTAGCACTCCAGCCGGAGCCGGGCCGTCTCGATGCCGTCGCGGCGCTCGTCCTCGACCACGAGCGAGGTCAGCGGCGGCTCGCCGCTGTGCTCGCAGAGCGCGGCCACGGGGGCCAGCACCTTCGCCAGCCACTTCTCCGGCGGCCGGGTGGTGTGGATGTGACTGCGCTCCTGGAGCCGACGTCCGAACTCCGCCACGTCGAGGTACGCGTGGTAGCGCAGTGCTGTCTCGGCGAGCAGCTCGTACGCCTCCGGCACCCAGACGGCGAGCGCGTTCGTCTCCGACGTCGGCGTGCCGTCGGGCTCGCGCCAGAACCCCTTGCGCTCCTGCGTGTACTCGACCAGACCACCCACGGCTCCGAGCATAGGAGGCGTCCCACCGAGGGATCCCGGCGAGCCCGTGCGGGGCTGGCGCAGTAACGTGCCCGCCGTGCCCGACGTGAAGCCGCTGCAGAAGGTCCTGGTCGCCAACCGCGGCGAGATCGCCGTCCGGGTGATCCGCGCGTGCAACGACGCCGGCATCGGCAGTGTCGCCGTCTACGCCGAGCCCGACCGCGACGCGATGCACGTCCGCCTGGCCGACGAGGCCCACACCCTGGGCGGCGCGACGCCGGCCGACTCCTACCTCGACATCGAGAAGATCATTCGCGTCGCGAAGGAGTCCGGTGCCGACTCGGTGCACCCGGGCTACGGCTTCCTCGCCGAGAACGCCGACTTCGCGCAGGCCGTGATCGACGCCGGGCTCATCTGGATCGGCCCTCCCCCGTCGGCCATCGAGGCACTGGGCGACAAGGCCAAGGCCAAGCACATCGCCGAGGCGGCCGACGCGCCGCTGGCCCCCGGCACCAAGGACCCGGTGAAGGACGCCGACGAGGTGGTCGCCTTCGCTCGGGAGTTCGGCCTGCCGGTGGCGATCAAGGCGGTCTTCGGCGGTGGCGGCCGCGGCCTCAAGGTCGCCCGCACGATCGAGGAGATCCCCGACGCCTACGAGTCCGCGGTGCGCGAGGCGGTCTCGGCGTTCGGCCGCGGCGAGTGCCTGGTGGAGAAGTTCCTCGACAAGCCGCGTCACGTCGAGACCCAGTGCCTCGCCGACCAGCACGGCAACGTGGTCGTCATCTCCACCCGCGACTGCTCGCTGCAGCGCCGCAACCAGAAGCTGGTGGAGGAGGCCCCCGCGCCGTTCCTCACCGACGACCAGGTGGCGCGGCTCTATGAGTCGTCGAAGGCGATCCTGCGCGAGGCCGGCTACTACGGCGCCGGCACCTGCGAGTTCCTGGTGGCCCAGGACGGCACCATCTCGTTCCTCGAGGTCAACACCCGCCTCCAGGTCGAGCACTGCGTGTCCGAGGAGGTCACCGGCATCGACCTGGTGCGCGAGATGTTCCGGATCGCCGCGGGCGAGGAGCTCGGCTACGACGACCCGACCGTGAGCGGCCACTCCATCGAGTACCGCATCAACGCCGAGGACGGCGGCGCCAACTTCATGCCCGCCCCCGGCACCCTGTCGGCCTGGAGCCCGCCGCAGGGCCCCGGCGTCCGCATCGACGGCGGTTACGAGAACGGCGAGACGATCCCCGGCGCGTTCGACTCGCTCATCGCCAAGCTCATCGTCACCGGCCGCGACCGCACCCAGGCGCTGGAGCGCTCGCGCCGCGCCCTCGACGAGTTCGTGGTCGACGGCATGCCCACGGTCATCCCGTTCCACCGCGTCGTGGTGCGCGACCCGGCGTTCGTGGCCGAGAACGGCGACTTCGAGGTCTACACGCAGTGGATCGAGACCGACTTCGACAACCAGATCGAGCCGTACGGCGGCGCGTCGGTCGAGGCCGAGGAGCCGGTCGAGCGACAGACGGTCGTGGTCGAGGTCGGCGGCAAGCGGCTCGAGGTCTCGCTCCCGGCCGGGCTCGGCGGCCTGGCCGCCGGCGGGGGCGCCGGTGGCGCCAAGAAGCCGAAGCGCAAGAGCGGCGGCAAGGCCGGCGCCGCGGCGTCCGGTGACGCCGTGACCAGCCCGATGCAGGGCACCGTGGTGAAGGTCGTCGTCGAGGAGGGTCAGGAGGTCGCCGAGGGCGACACCGTGATCGTCATGGAGGCGATGAAGATGGAGCAGTCGCTCAAGGCTCACAAGGCCGGCACCGTCACCGGACTGCAGGCGACGGTCGGCGAGACCGTCACCAGCGGCGCCGTCATCTGTGAGATCAAGGACCCGGCCTAGCTGTGATGTCACCTGGCCCGATGAGTTCGGGCCCACCAGCGGGTCGGACCGGCATGAGACCCGACGACGACCCCGCTGCCCTGCACCGCGCCATCGCGGCCGGCTTCACCGAACGCGTCGAGGGCGCCCGCGACTGGGACGCCCCGGCGCCGGTCGAGGGCTGGACGGCGCGGGACGTCGTCCGCCACCTCGTGGAGTGGTTCCCGGCGTTCCTGAGCAGCGGCGCGGGCATCGACCTGCCGGCCGGGCCGTCGGTCGACGACGACCCGGTGGCGGCCTGGCGTGTGCACGCCGACGGCGTCCAGGCGCTGCTCGACGACCCCGCCAGCGCCGACCTGGTGCTGCAGAACCAGCACATCGGCGAGGTGCCGGTGCCCGAGGCGGTGTCGCGCTTCTACACCGCCGACGTGTTCATGCACACCTGGGACCTCGCCCGGGCGACCGGCCAGTCGGAGGACCTGGACCCCGAGTTCGCCGCCGCGATGCTCGCGGGCATGGAGCCGCTGGACGAGATGCTGCGCGCCAGCGGCCAGTACGGGCCGCGGGTCGAGGTACCGGCCGATGCGCCGGTGGTCGCGCGGCTGATGGGGTTCATCGGGCGCGATCCGGCCTGAGCTACTCCCGCTCGGGCGCGGGCTGGGTCTGCGGGTCGGCCTGAGGCTGGTCCGGGTCGAGACTCGGCACGACGTCCGGGTGCTCCTCGTCGGGGTTCGGCCGGGTGGGGAACTCGTCGGGGGTGGTGGTCATGCTCCCCACGTTGCGCGCCGTTCCCGACGCCCGCACCACCCGCAGGGACCTGTGGCACGGTGACGGCATGGCCGTCCCGATCGTGCTCGACTGCGACCCCGGCCACGACGACGTCTTCGCGATCTGGCTCGCCGCCGCCCACCCGGGGATCGACCTGCGCGCGATCACCACGGTCGGCGGCAACGGGCTGCTGGAGCACACCACCCGCAACGCCCGGATCGCCTGCACCGTGGCCGGCATCGACGGCGTGCCGATCGCGGCCGGCGCGGCGGCACCGCTGGCGGGCGAGCTGCACCCGGCCGCGAACATCCACGGCGACGACGCCCTCGGCGGCCCCGAGCTGCCCGAGCCCACGGTCCCGCTCGACGAGCGCCCGGCGCTCGACCTGATCGCCGACGTCCTCTCCGACGGGCCGGCGACCCTGGTGGCCACCGGGCCGCTCACCAACGTCGCGGTGCTGGTGCGCGACCGGCCCGAGCTGCTGGACCGGGTCGACCGGCTGGTGTGGATGGGCGGCTCGACCGACCGCGGCAACACCACGCCGTACGCGGAGTTCAACAGCTGGACCGACCCCGAGGCGGTCGACGTCGTGCTGCAGAGCGGGCTCGACGTCACGATGGTCGGCCTCAACATCTCCCACCAGGCGCTGGCCACGCCCGAGGTGCGCGCGCGGGTCGCCGCGACCGGCACCCGCACCGGCCGGTTCGGCGCCGAGCTGCTCGACTACTTCTCCTCGGCCTACGAGGCGTTCGCACGGATGGCCGCCGCACCGCTGCACGACCCGATCACCGTCGCGCTCGTGGCCGACCCATCGGTGGCCACCACCACCCGGACCCGCATCGACGTCGAGCTCGACGGCACCCAGACCCGCGGCGCCACCAGCGTCGACCTGCACGGCGTGCTCGGCCGGGAGCCGAACGCCACGGTGGCGCTCGACCTCGACGTCGACCGGTTCTGGGCGATGGTCGTCGACGCGATGGCCACCCTGGCCTGAGCGCGGCGCGCGACCAGCCTGGTGAGAGCCTGGAGGCGTGGCCGACACCGACCCGCTCCGACTCCGCGAGCCGGCCCGCCGGGTCGACCCGCGGGCCCGCCTGATGTGGCGGCTCGGCGCCGCCACCGAGGGCGCGTTCACGCTGCTCGTCGCGGTGGTCGTGATGGCGGTGTGGGACGCCGTCGGGCTGCGCTGGTGGCTGGTCGCGCTGCTCGCCGTCGGCTTCGCGGCGTACGCCGTCGTGGTGCCCGAGTGGCGCTGGCGGGTGCACCGCTGGGAGGTCACCGACACCGCGGTCTACACGCAGACCGGGTGGTGGTCGCGGGAGCGCCGGATCGCGCCGATGAGCCGGATCCAGACCGTCGACCTCGCCGAGGGACCGGTGGAGCGGGCGTTCCGGCTCGCGACCGTCACCGTCACCACCGCCTCGGCCGCCGGCGCCCTGCGGATCGCCGGCCTCGACCGCACCGACGCCCGGCTCCTGGTCGACGAGCTCACCCGGCAGGCGGACGCCGTCGAGGGCGACGCCACGTGACGGACCTGCCTGCCGATCCCGGCTGGCGCCGGCTCGACGCGCGCATGCTGCTGGTGCACCCGGTGCGCGAGCTGCTGCGGTTCCTGCCGGTGCTGATCGCGCTGGCCGTCGCCGGCTCGGCCTCCGGGCGGGTGGACTGGCAGCTGCTCGGCGTGGTCGTGCCGATCGCGCTCGGCGTGCTGCGCTACCTCACCACCAGCTTCCGGATCACCGCCGGCCGCATCGAGCTGAAGCGCGGGCTGCTCAACCGCTCGGTCACCGCCACCCCCGTCGACCGGGTGCGCACGGTCGACCTCACCGCCTCCCCCATCCACCGGCTGCTCGGCCTCACCACGGTGCGGATCGGCACCGGCGTCGCAGCGGGCGACGACGCCGCCGGGCTCGACCTCGACGGGCTCCGCGTCGCCGAGGCGCGGGCGCTGCGCGCCCACCTGCTCGCGGTGGCGACATCGACTCCCGAGGACTCGCCGTCGTCCGCCCCGGACGAGCCGGTGGCGCGGTTCCGGCCGTCGTGGCTGCGGTTCGCGCCGTTCACCGGCAGCGGACTGGTGATCGCCGCGGCCGGACTCGGCCTGCTCGGCCAGCTCTCCGACAGCCTCGGCATCTGGGACGACGTCGAGGTCACCTCGCAGCGGGTCGACGGCGCCCCGTCGTGGGTGGTCGTGGCCGCGCTGGTGGCCGCCGCCCTGGTCGGCGTCCTCGTGCTGTCGGTGCTCGGCTACCTCGTCACCAACTGGGGCTTCCGGCTCACCCACACCCCCGGCACCTGGCACCTGCGGCGCGGCCTGCTCACCACCCGCGAGACCTCGCTCGACGAGGACCGGATCGCCGGCGTGGGGCTCGGCGAGCCGCTGGCGCTGCGGGTCGCGGGCGGTCGGCACCTGAGCGCGATCGTCACCGGCGTCAACCGCGCCGAGAGCGGCAGCTCGACGCTCGTGCCACCGGCGCCGCAGGACGTCGCCCCCGCCGTTGCCGCCGCCGTGCTCGGCACCGCCGAGCCGGTGACCGCCCCGCTGCTCCCCCACGGACCGGCCGCCGCCCGGCGCCGCTGGACCCGTGCGTTGGTGCCGCCGCTCCTCGTCCTCCTGGTCGCTGTGGTGGCCGTCGTCGCCGGCGGCCCGTGGTGGCTGCTGCTGCCGGTCCTGGTCGTCGTCGCGCTCGGAGCCGGCCTCGCCGCCGACCGCACCGCCGGGCTCGGCCACGCCCTGGTGGCGCGGCACGTCGTCGCCCGCTCGGGCAGCCTCACCCGCCGCCGCGACGCGCTCGACGCCGACCACGTGATCGGCTGGACGCTGCGCGACACCTGGTTCCAGCGCCGCGTCGGGCTGGTGACCCTCCGCGCCACCACCGCCGGCGGCAGCGGCGCGGTCACCGTGCTCGACGTGCCCGAGCCGGCCGCCGTCCGGCTGGCCGTCGACGCGCTGCCCGGTCTCGCCTCTCAGTTCCTCGACCGGGGGCCCGAGCAGTCTCAATAGGGTTCGGTCCATGTTCAGCAAGGTGCTGGTGGCCAACCGGGGCGAGATCGCGGTGCGGGCGTTCCGTGCGGCGTACGAGCTCGGGGTGACGACGGTGGCCGTCTTCCCGTACGAGGACCGCTGGTCCGAGCACCGGCTGAAGGCCGACGAGGCCTACGAGATCGGCGAGCGCGGCCACCCGGTGCGGGCCTATCTCGACCCCGAGGCGATCGTCGAGACGGCGGTGCAGTGTGGCGCGGACGCCGTCTACCCCGGCTACGGCTTCCTCTCGGAGAACCCGGCGCTGGCCGAGGCGTGCAGCAACGCCGGCATCACCTTCGTCGGCCCCACCTCCGAAGTGCTCGAGCTCACCGGCAACAAGGCCCGCGCGATCGGCGCGGCCCGCGCGGCCGGCGTTCCGGTGCTGCAGAGCGTCGAGCCGAACCAGGACGTCGACGCCCTCGTCGCCGCAGCCGAGGAGATCCCGACGCCGCTGTTCGTGAAGGCCGTGGCCGGCGGCGGCGGCCGCGGGATGCGCCGCGTGGGCGACCGCGCCCAGCTGCGGGAGGCGATCGAGACCTGCATGCGCGAGGCCGAGGGCGCGTTCGGCGACCCGACCGTCTTCGTCGAGCAGGCCGTCGTCGACCCGCGCCACATCGAGGTGCAGATCCTCGCCGACGCCACCGGCGAGGTGATCCACCTCTTCGAGCGCGACTGCTCGGTGCAGCGCCGGCACCAGAAGGTCGTCGAGATCGCCCCCGCGCCGAACCTCGACCCGGACCTGCGGGACCGGATCTGCGCCGACGCCGTCCGCTTCGCCCGCGAGATCGGCTACCGCAACGCCGGCACCGTCGAGTTCCTGCTCGACCCCCAGGGCGACTACGTCTTCATCGAGATGAACCCGCGGATCCAGGTGGAGCACACGGTCACCGAGGAGGTCACCGACGTCGACCTGGTGCAGTCGCAGCTGCGGATCGCGTCCGGCGAGACGCTCGCGGACCTCGGCCTGAGCCAGGACGGCATCCGGCTGCGCGGCGCGGCGCTGCAGTGCCGGATCACCACCGAGGACCCGGCGAACGGCTTCCGTCCCGACACCGGCGCCATCACCACCTACCGCTCCCCCGGCGGCCCGGGCGTCCGGCTGGACGGCGGCACCACCTACACCGGCGCCGAGGTGTCGGCCCACTTCGACTCGATGCTGGCCAAGCTCACCTGTCGCGGCCGCACCTACGAGCTCGCCGTCCAGAAGGCGCAGCGCGCGATCGCCGAGTTCCGGATCCGCGGCGTCACGACGAACATCGCGTTCCTCCAGGCGGTGCTCGACGACCCCGACTTCGCCGCGGGCGGCGTCACGACGTCGTTCATCGAGACCCACCCCCACCTGCTCCAGGCCCGCGGCAGCGCCGACCGCGGCACCAAGCTGCTGCACTACCTGGCCGACGTCACCGTCAACCAGCCGCACGGCGACCTGCCGGTGAGCGTCGACCCGGTGAGCAAGCTGCCCGACACCAACCTCGCCGTGCCCGCGCCCGACGGCACTCGACAGCTGCTGCTCGAGGTCGGGCCCGAGGAGTTCGCGCGACGCCTGCGCGAGCAGACCCGGGTCGCCGTCACCGACACCACGTTCCGCGACGCCCACCAGTCGCTGCTCGCCACCCGGGTGCGCACCCGCGACCTGCTCGCCGTCGCCGGCCACGTCGCCCGCACCACGCCCGAGCTGTGGTCGCTGGAGGCGTGGGGCGGCGCCACCTACGACGTCGCGCTGCGGTTCCTCTCCGAGGACCCGTGGGAGCGGCTGGCCTCGCTGCGGCAGGCGGTGCCGAACATCCAGCTGCAGATGCTGCTGCGGGGCCGCAACACCGTCGGCTACACGCCGTACCCGACCGAGGTGACCACCGCCTTCGTCGAGGAGGCCGCCGAGACCGGCATCGACGTGTTCCGGATCTTCGACGCCCTCAACGACGTCGAGCAGATGCGGCCGGCGATCGAGGCGGTGCGCGCCACCGGGACGACGGTGGCCGAGGTGTGCCTCTGCTACACCGGCGACCTCTCCGACCCGGGCGAGCAGCTCTACACGCTCGACTACTACCTGCGGCTGGCCGAGCGGATCGTCGACGCCGGTGCCCACGTGCTCGCGATCAAGGACATGGCCGGGCTACTGCGGGCACCGGCCGCCCGCACGCTCGTCGGCGCGCTGCGGGAGCGGTTCGACCTGCCGGTGCACCTGCACACCCACGACACCCCGGGCGGTCAGCTGGCCACGCTGCTCGCGGCGATCGACGCCGGGGTGGACGCCGTCGACGCCGCCTGTGCCGCGATGGCCGGCACCACCTCGCAGCCGGCGCTCTCGGCGCTGGTCTCGGCCACCGACCACTCCGACCGCGACACCGGCCTGTCGCTGGCCGCCGTCAACGAGCTGGAGCCGTACTGGGAGGCCACCCGGCGGGTCTACGCGCCGTTCGAGTCCGGCCTGCCCTCGCCCACCGGGCGCGTCTACCGCCACGAGATCCCGGGCGGCCAGCTCTCCAACCTGCGCCAGCAGGCGATCGCGCTGGGGCTGGGCGAGAAGTTCGAGCAGGTCGAGGACATGTACGCCGCCGCCAACGACATCCTCGGCAACATCGTGAAGGTGACGCCGTCCTCGAAGGTGGTCGGCGATCTCGCGCTCTCGCTCGTCGGCATCGGCGCCGACCCGGCCGAGTTCGCCGAGGACCCGTCCAAGTTCGACATCCCCGACTCGGTGGTCGGGTTCCTGCACGGCGAGCTCGGCGACCCGCCGGGCGGCTGGCCGGAGCCGTTCCGCACCAAGGCGCTGGCGGGCCGGTCGTGGGAGCCGCCCGCCGAGGAGCTCACCGAGGAGGAGGCGGCCGGCCTCGACGGCGGCAGCCCGACCCGCCGTCGCACCCTCAACGAGCTGCTGTTCCCGGGCCCGACGCGCGACTTCGCCGAGGCCCGCGAGCGGTACGGCGACGTGTCGGTGCTGCCCACCCGCGACTACCTCTACGGGCTGCGGCACGGCGAGGAGCACGCGGTCGAGCTCGACGACGGCCGCAAGACGCTGATCTTCGGCGTGCAGGCCGTGAGCGCGCCCGACGAGCGCGGCTTCCGCACGGTGATGTGCACGATCAACGGCCAGCTGCGCCCGGTGAGCGTGCGCGACCGGTCGGTCTCGGCCGACGTCACCGCGCTGGAGAAGGCCGACCCCGCGAAGCCGGGGCACGTGGCGGCGCCGTACCAGGGCGCGGTGACGCTCGTGGTCGGCGAGGGCGACGCCGTCGAGGCCGGTGCCACCGTGGCCACCATCGAGGCGATGAAGATGGAGGCCTCGATCACCGCGCCGGTGGCGGGCACCGTGGAGCGGCTCGCGTTCAGCGGCACCCAGGCGCTCGAGGGCGGCGACCTGGTGGCCGTGATCACCTGACCTGGCGCCGCTGATCGAAGCTGCCGATCGGGGCAACCGCCACCAACTCCCGCTCGTCTCCGTACCATCGAGGGTGTGCCGCTGCGGCGGAGCACGCGGGTCGAGTTCGAGGGAGCAGCGGTGGTGGTCAGCAGAGCCCGTGCGGTCGCGCTCGTCCTCGCGGCGCTCGCGCTCGTCGCGTGCGGGACCGGCCCGGGGCCTGACCGCAGGGAGGCGGCACCGCCGCCCGCCGTCCCCGATGCCAGCGCGTTCGCACCGGCCCCCGAGGAGTCCGCCGGCACCGCGCCGGAGCCCGGCCGCGAGCCGCGGCCCAACCTGCTCGTCATCACCGCCGACGACATGCGCGTCGACGACCTGCGGTTCATGCCGCGTACCCGGAAACTGATCGCCGACACCGGGCTGACCTTCGAGAACTCCTTCGCGCCGAACCCGCTGTGCTGCCCGTCCCGCGCGAGCTTCCTCACCGGCCGCCACTCGCACAACCATCGGGTGCTGAGCCACGTCGACCCCTACGGCTTCGGGGCGTTCGACGACTCGACCACGCTCGCCACCGAGCTGCAGGAGGCGGGCTACCGCACGGCCCTCGTCGGCAAGTACCTCAACGGCTACGGCCGGCAGCCCACCCGCGCCGGCGCGTCCTCGCTCACCTACGTGCCGCCCGGCTGGACCCGCTGGCGCGGCAGCCCCGACGGAGCGTGGGGCACCGGGGAGTGGCCCGGGCACGGCGGCACCTACCAGTACTTCGACACCACGCTGAACGTCGACGGCCGGCTGGTGCCCCACCGCGGCACCTACACGACCGACCTGACCGCCCGGGCGACCCAGGACCTCGTCACGTCGTTCGGGCGGCGGCCCGACCCGTGGTTCGTGTGGTGGACGCCGGTGGCGCCGCACTACGGCGGACCGGTCGAGGCCGACGACCCGGGGCCGGTCCGCGGTCGCGACGGCATCACGGTCACCTGGCCCACACCGGCGCGCCCGGCCTGGGTGCATGGGAAGTTCGACGACGTCGTCGCCCGCGGGCCGGGCATCCCGGCGTCCGGCGAGCCCGAGCCCGATCTCAGCGACAAGCCCCGGTTCATGGCGACCAGCCCGTCACTCAACCGCGCCGAGCAGGTCGCGCTCACCACTCTCACCCGGCAGCGGGCCGAGAGCCTCGCGGTGCTCGACGTCCGGGTGGCGGAGACCCTGGGGGTGCTGCGGCGCACCGGCCAGCTCGACCGCACCGTCGTAGCGTTCACCTCCGACAACGGCTTCTTCCTCGGGGAGCACCGCCGCCGGCAGGGCAAGACCAACCTGCAGGAGCCCTCGATCCGGGTGCCGCTGATCGTGGCCGGGCCCGGCATCCCCCACGGCCGGCGGTTCGACCCGGTGACGGTCCCCGACCTCGCCGTCACCCTCGCCGGCCTCGGCGGGAGCTCGCTGCCGGAGGCCGACGGCCGCGGCGTCGACCTCACCGACACCACCGACGTCGGCTGGCACCACCCGGTCGTGCTCGAGAGCCGCATGTCGATCCCGGGCTACGACGTGCCCGGTGTCGACCGCCGGGTCTTCGGTGGCCTCACCACCGCCGGCCTCCGGCTGGGCCGCTACAAGTTCATCCGCTACAGCACCGGCGAGACCGAGGTCTACGACCTGCTCGCCGACCCGCTCGAGCTGGTGAGCCTCCACGACGACGTCGCCCTCACCACCCGCCTCGACCGGCTCTGGCGCCGCTACGCCCGCTGTGCCGGCGACGCCTGCAACGCCCCGCTCCCCCCGGACCTCCGCCTCACCCCCGCCGACGAGCGCGCCCTCACCGAGGCCCAGATCGCGGCGGGGATCGACTACTACGGCTGACCCGGGGGGCGGCGGAATCCCCGGTCAACCGGGGATTCCTGCACTTCTCAGGCGAAGTTTCGGCCGAGAAGAGCGTGAGTCCCCGGTTAACCGGGGACTCCAGCAGCCCGGCGGCTCAGCGCGCGAGCAGCTGCCGCATCCGCCGGATCTCGGCGGTCTGGCCGGCGATGACCTCGGCGGCCATGTCGACGACGACGGTGTCGAGGCCCTGCGCGACCTCGTCCTCGGCCATCTCCACCGCGCCGAGGTGGTGCTGCACCATGCCGGTGAGGAAGAGCTCGTCGAACTGCGCGCCGTCGGCGTCTGCGAGGTCGGCCATCTGGTCGGTGCTGAGCATGCCGGGCATCGAGGCGTGGGCGCCGTGGCCGTCCTCCATGTCGGCCAGGGTCGGCACGTCGAGGTCGTGCTGGTCCAGCCACGCCGCCATGGTGAGGATCTCGGCGCCCTGCCCCGCGTCGATGCCGTCGGCCAGCACGCGGACCGACGGGTCGGTGGCCCGGTCGGCCGCCAGATCACTCATCTCGATGGCCTGGTGATGGTGGTGGATCATCGCGGTCAGGTACTCCGCATCGGACGCATTCCAGTCGGCTCCCGGCGGCGGACTGACCGGCTCGGCGTCGCCGTGGTCACCGCTGGAGTAGCTCTCCGAACCGCCGTCGTCGCCATGACCTGCGTGACCTGACGCGCCATCCGGCCTAGTCTGATCGTCGGCGCAACCCGTCAGGGCCGCCACTGCCGCCACTAGTACGGTCGCAGCAGCCGCTGCTCGTCGGAGGCGCATCTCCCCACCGTAACCACGCAGTTCCGTCCCCACACGACCAGGAGTCACTCGGGTGAAATCCTTGATCGCTGCCGCCGCATTGCTTCTTGCCGGCGGCCTGTTGACCAGTTCCGCCTCCGCCCAGGAGGCCTCCACCGAGACCGAGCGGGCCGCGCCCGACCCGGGTAGCTGCACCCAGGCCCAGTTCCAGCGCCTCGAGCGCAAGGGCGACAACTTCTCCGACCTGTGCTTCCAGCCGGGTGCCGAGCTCGCCGGCATGAAGCCGACGCGGCCGAACGTCCCCAGCGGCAAGATCGACCGCAGCAGCAACATGAACGTCATCGCCCGGGTGCCCCTGGCCGACGACTTCGTCGGACAGACCGGCTCCGACCTGGCCTTCAAGGGCAACCACGCCTACGTGGGCAACTACCAGGGCTTCGCGGTCTACGACATCAGCCAGCCGGCCGCCCCGCAGCGCGTCGCCCAGGTGACCTGCCCGGGCTCGCAGAACGACATCTCGGTCTACCAGAACCTCCTGGTGCTGTCGGTCGACTCCACGCGCAGCAACGACACCTGCCAGAACCAGGCCGTGCCTGCGTCCAGCCCCGTGGTGTGGGAGGGCATCCGGGTCTTCGACATCAGCGACCCGACCAACCCCGAGTTCGTCACCTCGGTGAAGACCACCTGCGGCTCGCACACCCACACGCTGGCGCCGGCCAAGAACGGCCAGAACCTGTTCGTCTACGTGTCGTCCTACGGCCCGAGCCCGACGGCCCCGAACTGCCAGCCGCCGCACGACAAGATCAGCATCGTCAAGGTGCCGCTGGCCGATCCCGCATCCACCAGCGTCGTGGCCACGCCGGTCCTGTTCCCGGACGGCGGCTACCCCGCCGGCGGCTACAGCCGCGAGACCAGCGGCTGCCACGACATCACCGCCTACCCGAGCAGGGACATCGCCGCCGGTGCCTGCATGGGCGACGGCATCCTCCTCGACATCAGCGACCGCGCGAACCCCCGCGTGATCGAGCAGGTGCGCGACACCCAGAACTTCGCGTTCTGGCACTCGGCCACCTTCAACAACGCCGGCACGAAGGTGATCTTCACCGACGAGCTCGGCGGCGGCGGCGCGGCCACCTGCAACAACGAGATCGGGTCCCGGCGGGGTGCCAACGGCATCTACGACATCGTGCTGACCGGCGCCGGCCCGCAGCTGGAGTTCCGCAGCTACTACAAGATCCCGCGGATCAACTCCAACACCGAGAACTGCGTGGCCCACAACGGCTCGCTGATCCCGGTGCCCGGCCGCGACATCATGGTGCAGGCCTGGTACCAGGGCGGGCAGTCGGTCATCGACTTCACCGACTCGAGCAAGCCGCGGGAGATCGCCTACTTCGACCGCGGCGCCATCAGCAACACCGAGCTGAAGCTCGGCGGCTCGTGGTCGTCGTACTGGTACAACGGGCACGTCTACTCCAGCGACATCACCCGCGGGCTGGAGGTGTTCCGCATCAAGTCCACGTGGGCCGACCAGGCGTCCAAGGTGCGGATGGACATCTTCAACGTCCAGTCCCAGCCCTCCTACAACGGATGACCTGAATGAGACGTCGGATCGCCCAGCTCGGGCTCTGCGGGCTGCTCGCAGCCCTGCTCGGGCTGGGCGTTCCGGCGCTCACCCCGGCCGCGGCCGAACGCGAGCCCGACCCGCTCGAGCGCGCCGGTGCGTCGGTGTCGCTGGTCGGCAACGGCTTCGGCCACGGCCACGGGATGTCGCAGTACGGCGCGCAGTCCCGTGCCTCCGCCGGCCAGACCTACCGCCAGATCCTCGGCTTCTACTACCCCGGCCTGCGCTGGGGCGAGGCCACCGGCGTGATCCGGGTGCTGGTGACGGCCGACACCACCAACGACGTCGTGGTGCGCGCCCGCACCGGGCTGCGCGTCAACAGCGTCGGCTCCGGCACCAGCTACCCGCTGGCCACCGCCGGCGTCGCCTGGTGGCGCCTGGTGCCCGCCGACGGCGGCCGGCTCACCCGGGTCGAGTCCCGCACCCGTGACGGCGCCTGGCGGTTCGTCCGCACGCTGCGCGGCCAGGCGCAGGTGAGCGCGGCCGGCCAGCCGATCACGCTCCGCACGCCGTCCGGCGACGTCGCCTACCGCGGCGTGCTGCGCTCGGCGGCGCCGAACCCGGCCCAGCCGGCCCGCGACACCGTGAACGTCCTCCCCCTCGACAACTACCTGCGCGGCGTCGTGCCCCGCGAGGTGCCGGCGTCGTGGGCGGCGCACGCCGTGCGTGCCCAGTCGGTGGCCGCCCGCACGTACGCCGCCTCCGACCGCGCCGCGGCCGGGTCGCGCTACTTCCACACCTGCGACACCACCTCGTGCCAGGTGTACGGCGGCTACTCCTCCGAGCACCCCGACTCCAACGCGGCGATCCGTGCCACCGCCGGTCAGGTGCTGCTCGCCGACGGCAAGCCCGCGTTCACGCAGTTCTCGGCGAGCAACGGCGGCTGGACGTCGCAGGGCAGCAAGCCCTACCTGCCGGCCAAGCAGGACACCTTCGACCGCGCCTACCGGCACTGGACCGACACCGTGACCGCCCGCGAGATCCAGCGCGCGTTCCCGGCCATCGGCACCTTCCAGCGGGTCGTCGTCGTCAGCCGCGACGGCAACGGCGAGTGGAACGGCCGGGTGCTCAAGATCAGGCTGGTGGGCTCCCGCACCTCGACCACGATCACCGGCGACGACTTCCGGTCGATCTTCGGCCTGCGGTCGAGCTGGTTCCGACTGAGCTGAGTCAGGGCATGTCTCCCGAGTCCAACAGACAGACACGCCCTAGCTGAGCAGCGGACCCGCGTTCCCGAGCACCTCGGCGTAGGCGGCACGCGCCCGCGCGGAGGCGGCGACGCCGCCGGCGTCGGGCACGACGGCGGTGCCGGTGACCTCCCACTCGGGGGCGGCCGCCTCGCCGCCGAGCGCCCAGGCGGCCTGCCGGGCGGCGCCGAGGGCGACGTACTCGCCGGGCTCGGGCACGTGCACCGGGACGCCGAAGGTGTCGGCCGCGATCCGCTGCACAGCACGGGAGCGGGCTGCGCCGCCGATCAGCACGACCCGGCGCGGCGTGACGCCGTGCTGCTCCAGCGCGGTGACGGCGTCGGCGAGGCCGCAGAGCAGCCCGTCGACGGCGGCCCGCACCAGGTGGGCCGGGGTGGCGTTGCGGCGGGTGAGGCCGTGCAGCAGGCCGCGGGCGTCGGGCAGCGGCGGGGTGCGCTCGCCGTCGAGGAACGGCAGCAGCACCAGCCCGTCGGAGTCGGGCACCGAGAGGGCGAGGTCGTCGAGGTCGTCGAGCCGGGCCCCGGCCATCGTGACGGCGGCCTGCAGCACCCGCGCCGCGTTGAGGGTGCAGACGAGCGGGAGGAACCGGCCGGTGGCGTCGGCGAAGCCGGCCACGATGCCGCTGGGGTCGTGGGTCTGCTGCTCGGCGACGGCGAACACGGTGCCGCTGGTGCCCAGCGAGACCGCGACGTCGCCCGGCCCGAGGCCGAGCCCGAGTCCGGCCGCCATGTTGTCGCCGGTGCCCGGCGCGAGCAGCACGCCGTCGGAGGTCTGCCCCACCACCTCGGCCGGGCCGGCCACCCGCGGGGTGGCGAGCACTCGCCCGGCGGCCAGCGTCATCACGTCGTCGAGGTAGCCGGCCGACGCCGACCAGTAGCCGGTGCCGGAGGCGTCGCCGCGGTCGGTGGTGAGCTCCCCGCCACCCCGCAGCAGCCCGGTGAGGTGGTCGTGCGGGAGCGAGACGCCGGCGGCCCGCGCGAGCACCTCCGGCTCGTGCTCGGCCACCCAGCGCAGCTTGGTGACCGTGAACGACGCCGCCGGCACCGAGCCGGTGGCCTCGGCCCAGGCGGCGGCACCACCGAGCTCGCGGATCAGGGCGTCGGCCGCGCCGGCCGAGCGGTTGTCGTTCCACAGCAGCGCGTCGCGGACGACGGCACCGGACTCGTCGGTGAGCACCATCCCGTGCTGCTGGCCGCCCACGGCGATCGCCGCGACGTCGTCGAGCAGCCCCGCGGACGCCGTCCGCCACGCCTCCCACCACACGGCGGGATCGACCTCGGTGGCGTCGGGGTGCGGCGCCCTGCCCTCGCGCACCACCGCGCCGGTGGCGGCGTCGCAGACGAGCACCTTGGTCGACTGGGTCGAGCAGTCGACCCCGGCCACCAGAGTCACCCGTCGGACTCCACCCGGTGCAGCCGCCGAGCCGCCTCGGCCACCGAGCCGCTCACCGACGGGTAGACGGTGAACACCTGCGCCAGCTGGTCGGCGGTCATGGACTCCGCCACCGCCACCGTGACCGGGTGGATGAGCTCGCTGGCCCGCGGCGCCACCACGACCCCGCCGACGACGATGCCGGTGCCGGGGCGGCAGAGCAGCTTCACGAAGCCGTCGCGGACGCCCTGCATCTTGGCGCGGGCGTTGCCCGAGAGCGGCAGCGTCACGACGTCGGCCTGGATCTCGCCGTCGTCGACCGCGCGCTGGGTCCAGCCCACGGTGGCGATCTCGGGGGCGGTGAACACGTTGGAGGAGACCTTGCGCAGGTCGAGCGGGTGCACGGCGTCGCCGAGCAGGTGCCACATCGCGATCCGGCCCTGCATCGCGGCCACGCTGGCGAGCATGAGCACCCCGGTGCAGTCGCCGGCGGCGTAGACGCCGCGGGCCGAGGTGCGCGAGACGCGGTCGACTCGGACGTTGCCGCCGTCGTCGAGCACCACACCGGCGTCCTCGAGGCCGAGGTCGGCGGTGTTGGGCACCGAGCCGAGCGCGAGCACGCAGTGCGACGCCTCGACCGTGCGGCCGTCGGTGAGGGTGACGGTGACGACGTCGCCGTCGCGGGTCACCGACTCCATCCGCGACTTCGACAGCACCGTCATGCCGCGCCGCTTGCTGACCTCCTCGAGCACCCGCGAGGCGTCGGCGTCCTCGCCGGGCAGCACCCGGTCGCGGCTCGAGACCAGCGTGACGGGGATGCCGAGCGCCAGGTAGGCGCTGGCGAACTCGGCGCCGGTGACGCCCGAGCCCACCACGATCAGCTCGCTCGGCATCTCGGTGAGGCCGTAGACCTGCTCCCAGGTGAGGATCCGCTCGCCGTCCGGCTCGGCGGTCGGGAGCACCCGGGGCGCGGCGCCGGTGGCCACGAGCACGGCGTCCGCCTCGAAGGTCTCGTCGCCGACGACGACCCGCTCCGGCCCGTCGAGCCGGCCCAGCCCCGCGACGACGCGCACGCCCTCCTTGTCGAGCCGGCCCGCGATGTCGGCGGACTGGTCGGCGGCCAGCTGGAGCACCCGCTCGTTGACCCGGGCGAGGTCGACGCGGACGCCGGTGGCGACATCGCCCTCGTGGTCGTGGAAGTTCACGCCGAGCTCGGCCGCGCCGGCCATCTCGGTCATCACCTCGGCGGTGGCGATGAGCGTCTTGCTCGGCACGCAGTCGGTGAGCACCGCGGAGCCGCCCACACCGTCGCGCTCGACGACGGTGACGTCGGCGCCGAGCTGGGCCGCGACGAGCGCGGCCTCGTAGCCGCCCGGCCCGCCGCCGAGGATGACGACGCGGTCCTGGCTCATACGGCGATCCTTCCGTCCACGTTCGTCATGGGTCAGAGGTTGATCATGTGGCCGGCGATGCCCTCGACGGCCTCCTTCATGGCCTCCGAGAGCGTCGGGTGGGCGAACACGTTGCGGGCGACCTCGTCGGCGGTGAGGTCCCACATCTGGGCGAGGGTCAGCGCCGGCAGCAGCTCGGTGACCTCGGGGCCGATGAGGTGGGCGCCGACGATCTCGTGGTGCTCGGCGTCGGCCACGATCTTCACGAAGCCGGCGGTCTCGGCCATGCCGCGCGCCTTGCCGTTGGCCGAGAACGGGAACTGGGCGACCTTGACGTCGTAGCCCTTCTCCTTGGCCTGCGCCTCGGTGTAGCCGAACGAGGCGATCTGCGGCTGGCAGAAGGTGGCCCGCGGGATCATGTCGAAGTCGATCTCGATGGTCTCGGCGTCGGCGATCGTCTCGGCGGCGATCACGCCCATCGCCTCGGCGGTGTGGGCGAGCATCAGCTTCCCGGTGACGTCGCCGATGGCGTAGACGCGGTCGACGTTGGTGCGGCCCCGGGCGTCGACGGTGATCGCGCCGCGGTCGGACACCTCGACGCCGACGGCATCGAGGCCGTAGCCCTCGACCCGCGGCGCGAAGCCGAACGCGGCGAGCATCTTGTCGGCCTCGAGCACCTGGCTGTCGCCGCCGTCGGCGGGGCTCACGGTGACCTTGACGCCGGAGCCGGTGTCGTCCACCGACTCGACCTTGGTGGAGGTGAGCACCTTCACGCCGAGCTTCTTGTAGGCCTTGGCGAGCTCCTTGGACACGTCGGCGTCCTCGGTGGGCACCATCCGGTCGAGGAACTCCACGATCGTGACGTCGACGCCGAAGTTGGCCATCACGTAGGCGAACTCGACGCCGATCGCGCCGGAGCCGCCGATGATGATCGAGCCGGGCAGCTCGCTGTCGAGGATCTGCTCCTCGTAGGTGACGACGTTGTCGCTGAGCTCGAGGCCCGGCACCAGCCGCACCTTCGCGCCGGTGGCGATGACGAGGTCGTCGCAGGTGTGGGACTCGGTGTCGCCGCCGGAGGTCTTCACGTCGACGCCCTGCTTGCCGTCGCTGCCGCCGGTGAGCGTGCCCCAGCCCTCGAGCTCGGTGATCTTGTTCTTCTTCATCAGGTAGTGCACGCCCTTGGCGCTCGCGTCGGCGACCTTGCGGCTGCGGGCGTGGGTCGGACCGAACGCCATCGTGGCGTCGCCCTCGATGCCGAAGACGTCCTTCTCCTTGGTGATGATGTGCGCCAGCTCGGCGTTGCGCAGCAGCGCCTTGGAGGGGATGCAGCCGACGTTGAGGCACACCCCGCCCCAGTACTTCTCCTCCACGATCCCGACCGACTTGCCGAGCTGGGCGGCGCGGATGGCGGCGACGTACCCACCGGGGCCGGCGCCGAGGACGATGACGTCGAAGTGGCTCACGGGGCGAGCCTATGCCCCCGTTATCGTGGCCTTCCGTGACCCTGTACGCCGCCTATGCGAGCAACCTCGATCCCGCTCGGATGGGTGAGCGCTGTCGGCACTCCCCGCTGGAGACCACGGGGTGGCTCACCGGCTGGCGGCTGACCTTCGGCGGCGAGGAGCACGGCTGGGACGGCGCGCTGCCCACGCTGGTGCAGGACCCGATCGACCAGGTCTTCGTGGCGGTCTACGACGTCTCGCCGAAGGACGAGTCCACGCTCGACGAGCTCGAGCAGGCCGACACCGGGCTGTACCGCAAGACCAAGGTGCGGGTCTCGACCATGACCGGCGAGCTCGTCGTGTGGACCTACGTGCTCGACGCCTACGAGGGCGGCCTGCCCTCCGCCGTCACGCTCGGCATCCTGGCCGACGCCGCCGAGGCCGCCGACGCCCCGGCCGACTACGTGGCCGCGCTGCGCCGCCGCCCCTGCCGCTCCACCGGGCTCTGACACCGACGCTCGGATCGAGCTCGTGTCATCGAGATCCCGGGAGGCGTCACGACACGGCGCAGGCGTTCGTGTCGGCCGTAAGGCCCGACTGGCCATGTTGCGCAGGTCACTCCACATGCCCTCGCCGCCGACGCTGCCACGGCGCTCGCCGACGCCACCGGCGTCGCCTCCCACGACGTCGCCCTCGTGCTGGGCAGCGGCTGGCTGCCCGCCGTCGACCTGCTCGGTGAGACCGAGGCCGAGCTCGCCACCACCGACCTGCCGGGCTTCGCGCCGCCGGCGGTCGCCGGTCACGCCGGCAAGATCCGCTCGGTGCGCTCCGGCGACCGCCGGCTGCTCGTCTTCCTGGGCCGCACCCACCTCTACGAGGGGCTGGGCGTGGCCGCCGTCGTGCACGGCGTCCGCACCGCGGCGGCCGCGGGCTGCCGCACCGTCGTGCTCACCAACGGCTGCGGTGGCCTGAGGGAGGGCTGGACGCCGGGCACGCCGGTGCTCATCAGCGACCACATCAACCTCACCTCGACGTCACCCCTCACCGGCGCCACCTTCGTCGACCTCACCGACCTCTACTCCTCGCGGCTGCGGGCGCTGTGCCGCGAGGTCGAGCCGGACCTCGACGAGGGCGTCTACGTGCAGTTCCCCGGCCCCCACTACGAGACGCCGGCCGAGATCGGCATGGTGCGCGCGATCGGCGGGCACCTCGTCGGCATGAGCACCACCCTCGAGGCCATCGCCGCCCGCGAGGCCGGCATGGAGGTGCTGGGGCTGAGCCTGGTCACCAACCTCGCCGCCGGCATGACCGGCGAGCCGCTCAACCACGAGGAGGTCCTCGAGGCCGGCAAGTCCGCCGCGACCCGGATGGGCGGGCTCCTCGCCAGCGTGGTGGGGAAGCTCTAGGCCATGCCCAGCCCGGCGGACGACACCAGGCAGCGGCTCGTCGAGGCCGCCACCCAGGGCTTCGCCGAGCACGGGATCCACACCGCGTCGCTGCTCGACATCACCCGGCAGGCCGGCCAGCGCAACCGCGGCGCCGTCCACTACCACTTCGGCTCCCGCACCGGGATGCTCGTCGCGGTGCTCGACCAGTACGTGCCCTACCTCAAGAGCCGCGAGGACGAGCTGCTCGCGGCCGCCCGGCAGCAGCCCGACGACGACCTCGCCTCGGTGGTGGCGGCGTTCGTGCGGCCGGCGCTCGAGCTGGCCGAGCAGGGCAGCCTGGGCCGCTGGTACCTCATGGTGCTGGTGCAGCTCGTCGACGAGGACGACGAGAAGATCGACCCCGCCGTCCGCGAGGCGCTGGTGCGGGCCGGCGGCTACGAGGCCTTCGAGCTGCTCGAGTCGCGGATGCCCCCGATGCCCGAGGAGCTGCGCGCCGAGCGGATGTTCGTCGTCACCGCCTTCATCCTGCGCGCGATCGCCGACCGGAGCCGGGCCGGTGAGCGCGACGACGCCCGCGCCCAGCTCGACAGCGAGCCGTTCGCGGCCAACCTCGTGGCGATGGTGGTCGGCATGCTGACCGCTCCCGTGCCGTCGCGATCCGGCTGAGACGATCTGACCGTGCTCTCCGCCACGCCGCTGTCGGCCGCCATGCGTGACGGCTCGCGCGCCGAGCACGAGGCCGCCGAGAGCTCGCCGTTCATGGCCGAGCTGCTCGACGGCGGCCTGGTGGCCCGCGCCTACGCCGACTACCTGCGCCGCTACCGCGCCGTCTATGCCGCCCTCGAGGCCGCCGTCCGGGGGCGGGCCGACGACCCGCTGGTGGCCGCGGTGGCCGACCCGGCGCTCGAGCGGCTGCCCGCGATCGACGCCGACCTCGCGCACTGGGCGCCGCACCGGAGCTCGCAGGAGCCGCTCGACTCCCCCGCCGCGGCCGCCTACGTCGACCGGGTGGCCGGCGCCGGCTGGGGCGGCGCGCTGGTGGCCCACCACTACACCCGCTACCTCGGCGACCTCTCCGGCGGCCAGGCCGTCGGCCGCGCGCTGCACCGGGCCTTCGAGCTCGCCGGCGCCGGTCTCGCGTTCTACGACTTCCCGATCGTGAGGCCGAAGCCCTACAAGGACGCCTACCGCGCCCGGCTCGACGCCCTCGACCTCCGCCCGGCCGACATCGACCGGGTCGTCGAGGAGGTCAAGGTCGCGTTCCGGCTCAACCAGGCGGTCTTCGACGAGCTCGGCCGCGACCTCGACTCCTATCGCGCCTGAGCCCCCGGCTCCTCGACGTCGGTTCCCCGCAGCAGTCCCAACGCCAGCGCCGGGTAGACGATCACCGAGAGCAGCCCCGCGCACACGAGCGCCGCGGCCGTGACGCCGCTGATCGTGCCGGTGGCCATGCCGATCTGGCTCGCGGTCACGAGGAACGGCAGCGACGTCGCCTGGAGCAGCGCCGCTGCGGCCACCGAGCGCCGGTCGTGCTGCCGCGCCAGCAGCAGCGCGGGAACCCCGCGAACCAGCAGCAGCGCGGCCGCGAGCACGGGCACCCGCGCCAGTGCCGACGGCTCCTCGAGGAGCCCGTCGAGGTCCAGCCGGAGTCCGCTGGAGATGAAGAAGACGGGGATGAGGAAGCCGTAGCCCACGGCCTCGAGCTTCAGCCGGAAGTGAGGGTGCGACGAGCTGTCCCGGTCCACGAGGCCGACGATGGCGCCGGCGAGGAACGCGCCGAGGATCGTCTCGAGGCCGAGCTCGGCGGCCAGGGCCACGAACCCGACGAGCAGGAGCACGGCGGCACGGACCCGGATCTCCGCGGTCGTGTCCTGCAGCCGCACGACGGTCCGGGACAGCCCGGTCGAGCGTCCGACCAGCAGCGCTGCGGCCGCCGTCAGGCCGACCAGGCCCGCGAACACCAGCAGCAGGACGACGCGGGTGCCCGTGCCCGACTCGGTGGTCGAGAAGAACAGCGACAGCAGCACGATGGCGGCGAAGTCCGCCACCGACGCCGCCGCCACCACGGTCTGGCCGAGGGTGCCGTCGAGCCGTCGCGCGTCCTTGAGCACGGGGACGACCAGCCCGAGCGACGTCGCCGACAGCGCGACCGCCACCAGCACCGGGCTGCTGACCCACCCGACGACGTCGAGCGCGCCGCCGACCCCGAGTCCGAGGACCAGCGTGACGACGTACCCCAGCAGCGCGATCCGCAGCACGCCGCCGCGCAGCCGGTGCAGGTCGATCTCGAGACCGGCGAGGAACAGCAGGAACGCCAGGCCGAGCACGGCCACGACCGACACCACGACGTCCGCCTCGACCCAGCCGAGCACGCTGGGGCCGACGACGACGCCGGCGACGATCTCGACCACGACCGCCGGCATCCGCAGCCGCGGCACGAAGCCGAGAGTCAGCGGCGCCAGCAGCGCGATGAGGCTGACGACGAGCAGGTTGGTGAAGGTGACGTCGGGCATGGGTCCCTCCCGGGACAGGTACGGGTCGAAGGTGGGGACGTAGCGAACGGGTCAGTCGCGGTCGCGGAACGCGTCGAGCAGCGCGGCCCGGGCGGCGTCGGACAGCGTGGCGAGCGGCACGGTGCCGAGGAGCGAGAGCGTGACCCGCATCTGGTCCAGGTACTCCACGCAGGCCTCGCAGATCCGCAGGTGATCCTCGACGTCGTCGCGCTCGGCCGGCTCCAGGGCGCCCTCGAGGTAGTCGGTGACGAGGTCGACCACCTGCTGGCAGCTCAGCTCGGCCATCTCAGCCCGCCGCCAGGTAGGACGCGAGGTCGGTGCGGACGGCGGTGCGCGCCCGGTGGAGCAGGACCCGCTGGTTGGCCGCGGAGATCTCCAGCATCTCGCAGACCTCCTCCGAGCTGTGCCCGAGCACGTCGCGCAGGGTGAGCACGGTCCGTTGCCGCTCCGGCAGGTGCTCGAGCGCGCGGGCGACCTCGCGCCGCACCTCGCCGGCGAGCACCGAATCCTCGACGGCAACGGCCTCCGGCCATGCGGCGGGCGAGGCCCGCCAGTGGCCCGGGTACTCCTCGCCATCCCCCTGGAACAGCGCCGGGTCGAGCAACGGGCCGGCGTCGTCACCGGCGACGCTGCTCCAGGGCAGCGACCGCCCCTCCTTCACACCGCGGCTCTTCGCGGTGTTGACGAGGATCCGGTACACCCAGGTCCGCAGCGAGGCGCGACCCTCGTAGCGGTCCACGCCCGTCACGACCGCGAGCCAGGTCTCCTGCACGACCTCCTCGGCGGAGGCCTGGGTCGACACGAAGCCGCGGGCCAGGGCGAGCATCGACCGCGACCACGCGGTGACGATGGTCGCGAACGCGGCCTCGTCGCGTGCCCGCAGCGCCACGAGGAGGTCGTCCCCTCCCCCTCCCACCCGAGCAAGGTAGCCCGGTTCACCGGTACTCGGGGTTCTCGTAGTCGAACCGTGTGCCCGCGTTCCACTCCGAGCGCTGGTTGCCGTAGCCGGGGACGCCGCCGGCGTCACGGAGCATCCGCGCCAGGTGCAGGAGGTTCCAGGTCATGAACGTGGTGTTGCGGTTGGTGAAGTCGTTCTCGGGGCCACCGCTGCCGGGGTCGAGGTACGACGGCCCGGGGCCGGCCTCGCCGATCCAGCCGGCGTCGGCGTTGGGCGGGATCGTGTACCCGATGTGCTGCAGCGAGTAGAGGATGTTCTGCGCGCAGTGCTTGATGCCGTCCTCGTTGCCGGTGATCAGGCACCCCGCCACCCGGCCGTAGAAGAGGTACTGGCCCTTGTCGTTCAGCTCGCCGGACAGCGAGTAGAGGCGCTCGATGAGCTGCTTGGTGATGCTCGAGTTGTCGCCCAGCCAGATCGGGCCCGCCACCACCAGGATGTCGCTGGCCAGGATCCCCGGGTACAGGTCCGGCCACGCGTCGCTGGCCCAGCCGTGCTCGCGCATGTCCGGGTACACGCCGGTGGCGACGTCGTGGTCGACGAGCCGCAGCTCGGTCACCTCCACGCCGTGCTTGCGCATGACGTTGGCGCTGGCGTCCACCAGCCCCTGCGTGTGGCTCGGCTCGGGGCTGCGCTTGAGGGTGCAGTTGACGAAGGTGGCGCGCAGGCCGGTGAAGTCGAGGTCGGTCATGGGTTCTCCTGTCGGGACGGTCGGGTGGTGGTCAGAGCAGCTCGGCGTCCTGCTCGACGCAGAGCAGGGCGGGCCCGTCGGCGGCGAACAGCGCCGCCATGGCGGCGTCGAGCTCGTCGGCACGGGTGACGCGGAGCCCGGTGGCGCCGCAGAGCCCGGCGAACGCCGCCCAGTCGGGGTTGGTCAGCGAGGTGTGCCAGACCGGGTAGTCGGCGGCCAGCTGCTCCTTGCTGATCTTCCCGAGCGCGTTGTTGTTCAGGAGCACGTGCTTCACCGGGATGCCGTGGTGCACGGCCGTCGTCAGCTCCATCGCGTACTGGCCGAAGCCGCCGTCGCCGGTCACCGCGACGACCGGCCGGCCCGGGTCCGCCGCCCAGGCGCCGAGCGCCGCCGGGTAGCCGAAGCCGATCGAGCCCAGGTAGCCGGACATCAGCACCGGCTGGCCCCGCGACTCCAGGTACCGGCCGAGCGAGTAGGCGTGGTTGCCGACGTCGACGGCGACCACCGCGTGGTCCGGCAGGTGCGCGGAGAGCGCCGCGAACACCGCCGCGGCAGCGACGCCGCGGCCGCGGTCGTCGGCGGCCCGACGTGCCTTCTCGGCCCGCCAGATCGCCCAGCGGTCGGCCACGTCGCCGCGCTGGTCCTCCGCCTGCGCGCCCCGCTCGCGGACCGCCGCGGCCAGGGCGGCCAGCACCACGGCGGCGTCCCCCAGCAGGTCGGCGGTGACGGCGTCGAACCGCCCGATCGCCGTCGGGGTGTCGTCCACCTGCACGATCCGCTGCCACGGGGCGATGCCGGTGTGGTTCGAGAAGGAGGCCCCGACGACGAGGAGCAGGTCGGCCTCGTTCATCAGCCAGCTCGCGACCGGGGTGCCGCTGCGGCCGAGCACGCCCGCGCCGAGCGGGTGGTCGTCGGGCACCAGCCCCTTGGCCTTGAACGTCGTCAGCACCGGCGCCCCGAGCTGCTCGGCCAGCGCGACCACCTCGTCCCGCGCGCCGCGGGCACCGTGCCCGACCACGAGCACCGGCCGCCGGGCCTCCGCCACGAGCTCGGTCGCCCGGGCCAGGGCATCGGCGTCGGGACCGACCGGCCGCCGGGAGTAGCGGCCGTCCGGCGAGCCGGCCAGCGCCGACGACGGCAGCTCCTGCACCTCGTCGGGCAGCACCAGGTGCGCAACCCCTCGTCCGTCCCGGGCGTGCTTGACCGCGAGCGCTGCCAGCTCGGCGTGGTCGCTGCCGGAGTGCACCGTGGTGGTGGAGATCGCGACGTCGCGGAACACCGCGCCGAGGTCGAGGTCCTGGAACGCGCCGCGGCCGAGCACCTTCGACGGCACCTGCCCGGAGATCGCCACCACGGGGGCGCCGTCCAGCTTGGCGTCGTACAGACCGGTGAGCAGGTTGGTCGAGCCGGGGCCGGCGATGGCGAAGCACGCGGCGGGCCGCCCGGTGAGCTTGCCGTAGGCGCTGGCCGCGAACGCCGCGGCGCCCTCGTGCCGGATCCCGACGAAGCGCAGCTCACCGCGCTCCTCGGCCCGCCGCAGCGCGTCGGCGAAGCCGAGGTTGGAGTGGCCGACCATCCCGAAGACGGTGTCGACGCCGTGCGCCACGAGGGTCTCGACCAGCACGTCGGAGACGGTGCGTGCCGGCGGGGCCCGGTCCGGCAGTCGCACCCGGACGCCGTCGGAACCCTCGTCGACGGCGTACGACGGCACGCGGTCGTCGAGGTGCTCGGCGAGCGCCCCGGGCGGGGCACCGGTCACCGGGTCGTAGTCGTAGCCGTGCCACGGGCAGCGCAGCAGCCCCTGCTCGATCGATCCCTCGCCGAGCGGGCCGCCCTGGTGCGGACAGCGGTTCTCCAGGGCGCCGACCCGCCCGCCGCACCGGGTGAGCGCGATCGCGCGACCGTCGACCGTGACGCTGCGGACCCGCCCCTCATCCGGGACGTCGTCGGCAGCGACCCGGTGCCAGGACTCGGGCACTTCGTCCATGTAACGCTCCTGCTCGCCACCGAGACCGATACGTGTCAGTGCCGACCACCCCGGGTTCCGTTACACACCCGGACGCCACCACCCGATCGGAGCACCCCGTGGACCTCACCCCGACCCGCCTCGCCCTGCACGGCGTCGCCGAGCTGCTGCTCGCCGGGCCCCAGTACGCCGCCTGCGGCCTGATCCGGCTCCGGGTGCTCCCGGGCGGCATCGGCACCGTGGCCGAGCCCGACCTCCGCCTCGAGGGGTCCGAGCTCGTCGGCGAGCACGGCCGGGTCCCGCTGACCGGCAGCTACGCCGACGTCGCCCGCGCCGCCGGCCTCACCGCCCGCGAGCTCGGCGACGTGTACCGCGACCGGGCCGCCGTCACCGCCGGTGACCGCATCGAGCTGGACCCCGACCACCTGGCCACCCTGACCCGGGCGCTCGCCGACGGCGACGCTGCGCTCCGAGCGTTCGCTCCGGACGAGGAGCCGGTGCTCTGGCCCGAGCACCTCGACGTCGCCCTGACCGTCGCCGAGGTGAACTTCGGCGTCTCGCCGGGCGACGCCCACCTCGCCGAGCCGTACGCCTACGTGGGGCCGTGGGCACCGCGCTCGGGCTCGTTCTGGAACGAGTCGTTCGGTGCCGCGCGGCTACTCGCGGCCCTGGAGGGTCCGACCGGCATCGCCGACTTCTTCCGCGAGGGGGCGACGCGCGCCGCGACCGACCCGCCCGCTTGACCTGGAGCGCGCTCCAAGGCCCAGGCTGGCGGACACGACTCTCCAGACCCGCACGCTCGGCTCACTGCCGACGACCTGGCCGCCCTCGAGGACGCCGTCCCCGCCGGCGCGGTGGCCGGCGCACGCTACGGCGACATGTCGTCCATCGACGCCTGACCTCCGCTCGTGCTTGGGTGACCGCATGAGCAACGACCAGGCCGACTCCGAGGAGACCGACGAGCAGAGCGCGGGCAGCGCCGACCCGAGCCAGCGGTTCCGCGAGGAGGACGTACCCGAGGACGAGCAGCAGGAGATCGAGGAGGAGCGCGAGCGCCGGCTCGCCGAGGAGAACCGGCCGGAGGGGGCGACCGTCGACAACACCGACGGGATGCCCGACGTCGTCAAGGAGTTCGACGAGGAGAACCCGCCCGACGCGGCCGGCACCTCCGACCCGGCCGAGAAGTTCCGGGAGATGGAGATCTCCGAGGAGGAGAAGAAGGAGATGGAGGAGGAGCGGGAGCGCCGCCTCGATCCCGAGAACCGCCCCGACGGCGCCGAGGTCGACAACACCGGTCGCCAGTTCGAGGACGGCGAGTTCGTCGACGAGCCCGAGGACGGCGACGACGCCGAGGACTAAGGGCACGGCTCCCCATCCCAAGGCGACGCCTGGACGGGGAGCCGTGCCCTAACGTGCTGCCGTGACTCCTGACGTCCACGTCCTGCTCGCGCGCGCCCGCGCCTGGCTCGAGGAGGACCCGGACCGGGTGACCCGGGCCGAGCTCGAGCACGTGATGGCCGACGTCGACGCCGGCGGTGACCCGGCCGACCTGGCCGACCTGGCCGACCGGTTCCGCGGCACCCTCGAGTTCGGCACCGCCGGGCTGCGCGGGGCGCTGGGCGCTGGGCCGAACCGGATGAACCGGGTGGTGGTGCTGCGGGCCGCCGCGGGCCTGGCGGCGTACCTGCGTGAGGAGGTGCTGGCCGACCGGCCCGGCACCGGGTCGGTGGTGATCGGCTACGACGCCCGGCACAACTCCGACGTCTTCGCCCGCGACACCGCGGAGGTGATGACCGGCGCGGGACTGACGGCCTGGGTGATGCCGCGGCCGCTGCCGACACCGGTACTGGCCTTCGCGATCCGCGAGCTGGGGTGCGTGGCCGGCGTGATGGTCACCGCGAGCCACAACCCGCCGCAGGACAACGGCTACAAGGTCTACCTGGGCGACGGCAGCCAGATCGTGCCGCCGGCCGACGCCGGGATCGCGCAGCGGATCGCCGCGGTCGGAAGGCTGGAGACGGTGCCGCGCGGCTCCGGCGGGCGGGTGCTCGGCGAGGACGTCGTCGACCACTACCTCGACACCGTGGCGGAGCTCGCCGGCGACGGACCGCGTGACCTGCGGGTCGCCTACACCCCGCTGCACGGCGTCGGCGGCACCTCGTTCCAGCAGGTGATGGAGACCGCCGGGTTCACCGACGTGCACGTCGTCGAGCGGCAGGAGGAGCCCGACCCGGAGTTCCCGACGGTCGGCTTCCCCAACCCCGAGGAGGAGGGCGCGATGGACCTCGCCCTCGAGCTCGCCGGGCAGGTGGACGCCGACCTCGTGGTGGCCAACGACCCCGACGCCGACCGCTGCGCCGCCGCGGTGCCGGGCGAGACCGGCTGGCGGATGCTGCGCGGCGACGAGGTGGGCGCGCTGCTGGCCCACCACCTGCTCGCGCAGGGCCGGGAGGGCGTCTACGCGGCGTCGATCGTGTCGTCGTCGCTGCTCGGCAAGATGGCGGCGGCGGCCGGCCAGCCGTACACGGAGACGCTCACCGGCTTCAAGTGGATCGGCCGGGTCGACGGGCTCGCCTTCGGCTACGAGGAGGCGCTCGGCTACTGCTGCGACCCGGAGCACGTGCGCGACAAGGACGGGCTGTCGGCGGCGCTGCTGGTGTGCGAGCTCGCCGCCGGGCTCAAGGCCGAGGGCCGCACCCTGCTCGACGTGCTCGACGACCTCGCCCGCGCCCACGGTCTGCACGCCACCGACCAGGTGTCGGTGCGGGTCGCCGACCTCAAGCTGATCCCGGAGGCGATGGCCCGGCTGCGCGACCAGCCGCCGTCAGCCCTCGGCGGGCTCGCCGTGGTCGGCGTCGACGACCTGGCCGCCGGCTCGGCGAGCCTGCCGCCGACCGACGGGCTGCGGTTCCGGCTGGCCGACGACGCCCGCGTGGTGGTGCGCCCGAGCGGCACCGAGCCGAAGCTGAAGTGCTACCTGGAGGTCGTGGTGCCCGTCGAGGAGGGCGCCGACGACCCCGCCGACGCCGTCGAGGCGGCCCGGATCGCCGCGGCCACCCGCCTCGACGCGATCGGCGGCGACATCCGCTCCGCGACCGGGCTGTAGCGCCACGTACGTCGAGCGAGCCTCAGACGAAGACGAGGACGACGGTGGCGACGCCGGTGACGGCGAGGGCCGCGATCTCGGGCCAGGCGTAGCTGCGCTCGACCCGGTCCTCGGGGGTGCCGTCGACGAGCGGGCTGCGGCGGGCGTCCTGGGAGAGCGTGAGCACGCGCTCCTGCACGAACAGCCCGTACGAGCCGGCCTGCGCGCCGACGTTGTGCTGCCGGGCGCCCTCCTCGGCCGCCATCCGCCAGATGCCGCCGAACACGAGGGTGCCCTGCGACGAGCCGCGGCTGCGGCCGGGGGCGCCGTCCTGGCGGGCCAGGTCGCGCCGGGTGCGGCCGATGGCCGGGGAGACGTAGCGCTTCTCCCCCACGCCGACCGCGGTGACCTGCCGCACCGCGACGGAGTCGACGAGCCGGAGCGGGATCCGCACCGTGTTGAGCATCCCGCGCAGCACCAGGTGGCGGCCGTGGACGGCCACCTGGGGGCGCAGGAACGCCGCCCAGGAGGCGACGACCCAGAACACGCTCAGGGCCGCGAACCAGGGCGCGACGGAGTCGCGGTCGACCAGCCAGACGACGACCACGAGCAGCCCGAGCAGCACCGCGATGACGCCGAGCAGCCGGCCGCCGGTGGCGGCGAACTTCTCAACGTGATCCGACACGGCAACAACCCTATGCTGCTTGTCATGACCGCCCTCGCCCCCGACGCGACCGACCTGGCCGACGTCGCCGGCTCCGAGGCCACGCTGCGCCGCTTCCTGCACGGCCTCCCTGGTGTCGACCAGGTGGGCGCCGAAGCCCGCGCAGCCACGCTCGGGACCCGCTCGATCAAGACCACCGCCAAGGCCTACGCGATCGACCTCGCGATCCGGATGGTCGACCTCACCACGCTGGAGGGGCAGGACACCCCCGGCAAGGTGCGGGCGCTCGCCTCGAAGGCGCTCCGCCCGGACCCGAGCGACCCGACCTGCCCGGCCACCGCCGCCGTCTGCGTCTACCCCGACCTGGTCGGGGTGGCGAAGGAGGTGCTGGGCGACTCCGGCGTCAACATCGCCGCCGTCGCCACCGCCTTCCCCAGCGGCCGCGCGTCGCTCGACATCAAGCTCGCCGACACCAAGGACGCCGTCGAGGCCGGTGCCGACGAGATCGACATGGTGATCGACCGCGGCGCGTTCCTCGCCGGCCGCTACCAGCACGTCTACGACGAGATCGTCGCCACCAAGGAGGCGTGCGCCAAAGCTGATGGTTCCAGTGCGCACCTGAAGGTGATCCTCGAGACCGGTGAATTGCAGACCCTCGACAACGTGCGCCGCGCGAGCTGGCTGGCCATGCTGGCCGGCGCGCACTTCATCAAGACCTCGACCGGCAAGATCCAGCCGGCCGCCACGCTGCCGGTGACGCTCGTGATGCTGGAGGCGGTCCGTGACTTCCGCGAGGCGACCGGCCAGATGATCGGCGTGAAGCCCGCGGGCGGCATCCGCACCTCGAAGGACGCGATCAAGTACCTGGTCGTCGTCAACGAGGTGGCCGGCCCCGACTGGCTCGACCCGGACTGGTTCCGCTTCGGCGCCTCCACGCTGCTCAACGACCTCCTGATGCAGCGCACCAAGCTCGCCACCGGCCGCTACTCCGGCCCCGACTACGTGACTCTGGACTGATCACTCGTGACCACCCCCGCCACCCCCGCTGCCGCGTTCGAGTACGCCCCGGCCCCGGAGTCCCGCTCGATCGTCGACCTCAAGCCGTCCTACGGCCTGTTCGTCAACGGCGAGTTCGTCGACGGCCACGGTACGTCGTTCAAGACCGTCAGCCCCGCCACCGAGGAGGTGCTGGCCGAGGTCTCCGAGGCCGACGCCGCCGACGTCGACGCCGCGGTGAAGGCCGCGCGCAAGGCGTACGACAAGGTCTGGGGCCCGATGCCGGGCCGCGAGCGCGCCAAGTACCTCTACCGGATCGCGCGGATCATCCAGGAACGCGGCCGCGAGCTCGCCGTGCTCGAGTCGCTCGACAACGGCAAGCCGATCCGCGAGTCGCGCGACGTCGACGTGCCCCAGGTCGCCGCCAACTTCTTCTACTACGCGGGCTGGGCCGACAAGCTCGAGCACGCCGGCTACGGCACGACGCCGCTCGGCGTCGCCGGCCAGATCATCCCCTGGAACTTCCCGCTGCTCATGCTGGCGTGGAAGATCGCGCCCGCGCTCGCGTGCGGCAACACCGTGGTGCTCAAGCCGGCCGAGACCACCCCGCTCACCGCCCTGCTCTTCGCCGAGATCTGCCAGCAGGCCGACCTGCCGCCGGGTGTCGTCAACATCATCACCGGCGCCGGTGACACCGGGCAGGCGCTCGTCGGTCACGGCGACGTCGACAAGATCGCGTTCACCGGCTCCACCGACGTCGGCAAGGCCATCGCCCGCAGCGTGGCCGGCACCCGCAAGTCGGTCACGCTCGAGCTCGGCGGCAAGGCCGCCAACATCGTGTTCGACGACGCCCCGGTCGACCAGGCGGTCGAGGGCATCGTCAACGGCATCTTCTTCAACCAGGGCCACGTGTGCTGCGCCGGCTCCCGGTTGCTGGTGCAGGAGTCGGTGGCCGAGGACGTGCTCGAGCGGCTCAAGCGTCGGATGGGCACCCTGCGCATCGGCGACCCGCTCGACAAGAACACCGACATCGGTGCGATCAACTCTCACCTGCAACTGGCCCGGATCCGGGAGCTGGTGGAGGTAGGCGAGCAGGAGGGCGCCGGCCGCTGGTCGCCGGAGTGCCGGCTGCCCGAGCGCGGCTACTGGTTCCCGCCCACGCTCTTCACCGGCGTCTCCCAGGCCCACCGGATCGCCCGCGAGGAGATCTTCGGCCCGGTGCTGTCGGTGCTCACCTTCCGCACGCCCGCCGAGGCGATCGAGAAGGCCAACAACACGCCCTACGGCCTGTCCGCCGGCGTGTGGACCGACAAGGGCTCCCGCATCCTCGAGGTCGCGGGCCAGCTCCGCGCCGGCGTGGTGTGGGCCAACACGTTCAACAAGTTCGACCCCACCAGCCCGTTCGGCGGCTACAAGGAGTCGGGCTACGGCCGCGAGGGCGGCCGCCACGGCCTGGCCGCCTACCTGAAGGGGGGGCACGCATGAGCACCCGCGTCGACGTCCGCAAGACCTACAAGCTGTTCATCGGCGGCGCGTTCCCGCGCTCGGAGTCGGGGCACTCCTACGTCGTCGAGGACGCGAAGGGGAAGTTCGTGGCCAACGCCGCCCTCGCCTCCCGCAAGGACGCCCGCGACGCCGTCGTGGCCGCCCGCAAGGCGTTCGGCGGCTGGTCCGGCCGCACCGCCTACAACCGCGGCCAGGTGCTCTACCGCGTCGCCGAGATCCTCGAGGACCGGCGCCCGCAGTTCACCGACGCCGTCGCCCGCTCCGAGGGCCTGGCGAAGAAGGCCGCCGACGCCGCCGTCGACGCGGCCGTCGACCGGCTCGTCTGGTACGCCGGCTGGGCCGACAAGATCACCCAGGTGGTCGGCAACGCCAACCCGGTGGCCGGGCCGTTCTTCAACATCTCCACCCCCGAGCCCACCGGCGTCGTCGCGGTGCTGGCACCGCAGGAGTCGTCGCTGCTCGGCCTGGTGTCGGTGGTGGCCCCCGTGGTCGTCACCGGCAACACCGCCGTCGTGGTGTCGTCGTACCGGCGGCCGCTGCCGGCGGTCACGTTCTCCGAGGCGCTCGCCACCTCCGACGTCCCGGGCGGGGTGGTCAACATCCTCACCGGCGACGCCGCCACCGTGGCGCCCTGGCTGGCCTCGCACATGGACGTCAACGGCATCGACCTCAGCGGCGTGGCCGGCAACGAGGCCCTGGCCGCCGAGCTCGAGGTGGCCGCGGCCGACAACCTCAAGCGGGTCCGCCGGGCGCCGTCGGCCGAGCCGGACTGGTCCGACGAGCCCGGCATCGGCGGCATGACCGACTTCCTCGAGACCAAGACGGTCTGGCACCCGCAGGGCATGTAGCGGAATGAGTGCTCGGGTCGTCGTGGTGGCCGGACCGTCGGGGTCCGGCAAGTCGCGGCTCGCCGCCCGCACCGGGCTGCCGGTGCTGCGGCTCGACGACTTCTACCGCGACGGCGACGACCCCGCGCTGCCGCGGATCACCGAGGGCGCCAACGCCGGGATCGTCGACTGGGACGACCCGGCGTCGTGGCTGGCCGACGACGCCGTCGAGGCCATCGCCACGCTGTGCCGCGACGGCGTCGGCGAGGTGCCGGTCTACGACATCCCGAGCAACGGCCGCACCGGCTGGCACCAGGTCGATCTCGACGGCGCGTCGTGCGTCGTGGCCGAGGGGCTGTTCGCGCAGGAGATCGTGCCGCGGCTGAAGGCCGAGGGGCTGCTGGCCGAGGCCTACTGCCTCACCCAGCCGCCGCTGGTCACGTTCTGGCGTCGGCTGGTGCGCGACCTGCGGGAGCACCGCAAGCCGCCGCTCGTGCTGGTGCGGCGCGGCCTCGCGCTGATGCGCGACCAGCGGCGGGTCGTCTCGCACGCCGTCGCGCTCGGCTGCCGGCCGGTCTCGGCCGAGGACGCGCTGGCCGCCATCCGCGACCACGCCGGCACTCCCGTCGTCCGATGATCGCGCCGGAGCGCCGCGGGCTGAAGCAGCCCGACCGGCGCTCGTGCGGCGCGGCCACCGTGGTGATGGCCGAGGCCCGCAGCGACGGGAAATACGCGGCGCGCGTGTGCGCCGACCAGGGCTCGTTCGCGACCGCCGTGCTCGACCGGCACCGCGAGCTCACCCGCTGGCCGCCGTGGCCACGGGCGCTCGGCACGCCGCCGTGGGCGGTGGCCCGGGCGCTGCGGGCCGTCACCGGCGTCCCGCACCGCACTCGGCTGGCGCGCTGGCGGCGGTCGGCGCCGCCGACGAGCGGTGCGCTGTACGTCGGCAGCCGGTGGCTGCCGCGCCACGTCGTCCTGATGGTCGACGACGAGCGCTGCTACGAGCCGTCGTCCGGGCACGTGGTGCCGGTGCCGCTCGACGCGTACGTCGGGGGCAGATTGTCGCTGGCGGGCTGGCCGACGCCGTGGTTCGTCGTCACTCCGCGCCGAGCGCGGCGTACCCCGGCTTGATCACGTCGTCGATGAGCGCGAGCCGCTCGTCGAAGGGCAGGAACGCCGACTTCATGGCGTTGACGGTGAACCAGCGGAGCCGGGCGAGGTCGTAGCCGAACGCCTCGACGAGCGAGGTCATCTCGTCGGTCATCGAGGTGCGGCTCATCAGCCGGTTGTCGGTGTTGACGGTGACCCGGAACCGCAGGTCGGTGAGCAGCCCGATCGGGTGCTCGGCGATCGACGTGGCGGCACCGGTCTGCACGTTCGACGCCGGGCACATCTCCAGTGGGATCCGCTTGTCGCGCACGTAGGAGGAGAGCAGCCCGAGCTCGACGCGGCCGTCGTCGTGCACGGTGATGTCGTCGATGATGCGGACGCCGTGGCCGAGCCGGTCGGCGCCGCACCACTGGATCGCCTGCCAGATCGACGGCAGCCCGAACGCCTCGCCCGCGTGGATCGTGAAGTGGGCGTTCTCGCGCTGGAGGTACTCGAAGGCGTCGAGGTGGCGGGTGGGCGGGTAGCCCGCCTCGGCGCCGGCGATGTCGAAGCCGGCCACGCCGCGGTCGCGCCAGTCGACCGCGAGGTGCGCGATCTCCATCGAGCGCGCCTGGTGCCGCATCGCGGTGAGCAGCTGGCGCACCGCGATCCGGTTCCCGGTGGCCGCCACACCCTCGTCGAAGCCCTCCTGCACGGCCGCGACCACCTCGGGGAGGGTGAGGCCCTGCTCGAGGTGCTGCTCGGGCGCGTAGCGCACCTCGGCGTACACGACGCCGTCGGCCGCGAGGTCCTCCACGCACTCCCGCGCCACCCGGGTGAGGGCGGGCGCCGTCTGCATCACCGCGACGGTGTGGTCGAAGGTCTCCAGGTAGCGCACCAGCGAGCCGGAGTCGGCCGACTCGGCGAACCATCGCCCCAGCGCGTCGGCACCCTCCGCCGGCAGCTCGTGGCCGGCGTCGGCCGCCAGCTCCACCACGGTGGCCGGCCGCAGCCCGCCGTCCAGGTGGTCGTGGAGCAGGACCTTCGGAGCCTGCCGGACCTCGTCGCGTGTAGGTTCCACGCGTTCATCCAACCATCGCCCCGAGGAGTCCTGTCGTGCGCGTCTTCACCAGCCTGGACGAGGTCGCCGGAGCCGTCGGCGAGGTGCTCGGCACCGGCGAGTGGCTCACGATCGAGCAGGACCGCGTCGGCACCTTCGCCGACGCCACCAACGACCACCAGTGGATCCACGTCGACGCTCGAGCGCGCGGCATCCGGCCCGTTCGGCGGCACCATCGCCCACGGCTACCTGACGCTGTCGCTCATCCCCGCCCTCGGCCGCACCGCGTTCAGCATCGAGACCCCCGGCGCCGTCCTCAACTACGGCCTCAACAAGGTCCGCTTCCCCAGCCCGGTGCACGTCGGCAAGCGGGTCCGCTCCACCGTCACCCTCGCCGGCTGCGACGACGTCCCCGCCGGCAAGCAGGTCACCCTGCGCCACGTCGTCGAGATCGACGGCGAGGACAAGCCCGCCTGCGTCGCCGAGACCGTCGTCCTCCTGCTGCCGTAGCTCGCCTACGTTCGTCGAGCTTGTCGAGACGCCCCGACCCGGTCTCGCCGACTGACCCCGCGAGCGTCGGCGAGATCGCTTCCGGCGTCTCGACAGGCTCGACGAACGTCAGGAGCCGATGCGGTCGATGATGAGCGGGGCCGGTTCGAAGGCGTCGTCGCCGATGTCGTAGCCGCCCTCGAGCGAGGCGAGGGCGCGGTCGAAGCGGGCGGGCTCGTCGGTGAGCAGGGTGAAGAGCGGCTCGCCCTCGGTCACCTTGTCGCCGGGGCGGGCGTGCCAGACCACGCCGGCGCCGGCCTGCACGGGGTCCTCCTTGCGGGCCCGGCCGGCGCCGAGCCGCCAGGCGGCGACGCCGACGGCCATCGCGTCGAGCCGGGTGAGCACGCCGGACGACGGCGCGTTGACCACGTGCGACTCCTTGGCCTGGGGCAGGTCGGCGTCCGGGTCGCCGCCCTGGGCCTTGATCATCTGCTTCCACACGTCCATCGCGGAGCCGTCGGCGAGCTTGTCGGCCGGGTCGACGTCGTCGCGGCCGGCGGCGGCGAGCATCTCGCGGGCCAGTGCGACGGTGAGCTCGACGACGTCGGCGGGGCCGCCGCCGGCGAGCACGTCGACCGACTCGGCGACCTCGACGCCGTTGCCGGCGGTGAGCCCGAGCGGGGTGGACATGTCGGTGAGCAGCGCGACGGTGGTGACGCCGGCGTCGGTGCCGAGCGCCACCATCACCTCGGCGAGCTGGCGGGCCTGCTCGGCGGTCTTCATGAACGCGCCGGTGCCCACCTTCACGTCGAGCACCAGCGCGCCGGTGCCCTCCGCGATCTTCTTGCTCATGATCGACGACGCGATGAGCGGGATCGCCTCCACCGTGGCGGTGACGTCGCGCAGCGCGTAGAGCTTCTTGTCGGCGGGCGCGAGGCCGTCGCCGGCGGCGCAGATGACGGCGCCGACCGACTCCAGCTGCTCGAGCAGCGCCTCGTTCGAGAGCGCCGCCCGCCAGCCGGGCACCGCCTCGAGCTTGTCGAGGGTGCCGCCGGTGTGGCCGAGCCCACGGCCCGAGAGCTGCGGCACGGCGACGCCGCAGGCGGCCACGAGCGGTGCCAGCGGCAGCGTGATCTTGTCGCCCACACCGCCGGTCGAGTGCTTGTCGGCGGTGGGCCGTGACAGCCCGGAGAAGTCCATCCGCTCCCCCGAGGCGATCATCGCGGCGGTCCAGCGCACGATCTCGTCGTGCTCCATGCCGTTCAGCAGGATCGCCATCGCGAGCGCCGACATCTGCTCGTCGGCGACGTCGCCCTTCGTGTAGGCGTCGACCACCCAGTCGATCTGGCTGTCGCTCAGGGACCCGCCGTCGCGCTTGGTCCGGATGACCTCGACCGCATCATGATCTGCCACGCTGCCGACCTTAGATAACACAGCCCTAGGTGAGGTCGTCGGGGCCGAACGCCTGGGGCAGCACGTCGGCCATCGAGAGCTCACCCTCCGGCGTCAGGATCCGCATCTCGGTGCCGCCGTGCTCCCAGAGCAGCTGGCGGCACCGGCCGCACGGCATGATCACGTCGCTGTCGCCGTTCACGCACACGAAATGGGTGAGCCGACCGCCGCCGGTGGCGTACAACGACGACACCAGCCCGCACTCGGCGCACAGCGTGACGCCGTAGGCCGCGTTCTCGACGTTGCAGCCCACCAGCAGCCGGCCGTCGTCGGCGAGCGCCGCGGCGCCCACCCGGAACCTGCTGTACGGCGCGTACGCGCGCTCGGACACCTCGATCGCGGCCGCCCGCAGGGCGGCCCAGTCGACGTCGGCCATCAGGACTTCACGTAGGGCTCACCGTCGGCCGCCGGCGGGCGGACCCGGCCGACGAAGCCGGCCACAGCGATCACGGTGGCGAGGTACGGCGACGCACGGATGAGCTCGGGAGGCAGGTGCGAGACCTCGTCGAGCTGCACGCCGAGGGTGAGCATGAAGCCGAAGAACAGCGCGGCGAACGTCGCCCCCACCGGGTGCCAGCGGCCCATGATCACCGCGGCGAGCGCGATGAAGCCGTTGCCGGCGGTGACGTCGTTGTCGAACGAGCCGCTCGACCCGACGGTGTAGTAGGCGCCGCCGAGTCCGGCGAACACGCCGCCGAGCAGCACGGCCTGCCACCGGACCCGGTTGACCTTGATGCCGACGGTGTCGGCCGCCTTCGGGTGCTCACCGACCGACCGGACCCGCAGGCCCCACTTGGTCTGGTAGAGCAGGAACCAGCTCAGCGCCACGCAGACGTACATCAGGTAGACGAGCAGGTTCTGGTCGAAGAACGTGAGCCCGACGATCGGGATGTCGCTCAGCCCCGGGATCGGCGTGCGCTCGAGGATCAGCGGCAGGTTGAAGTACTTCTCGAGGTCGTTGTCGTCGGGGATCTGACTCAGCAGGAACGCCGCCAGGCCGCTGGCGAAGGCCACCAGCACGACGCCGAGCACCACCTGGTTCACGTGGTAGCGCATCGCGAAGACACCGAGCATCGCCGCCATCGCGACGCCGGCGAGTACGCCGCCCACCAGGCCCATCTCGGCGCTGTAGGCGAGGCTGGAGCCGACCGAGGCGAAGAACGCGCCGAGGATGAACTGCCCCTCGATCGCGATGTTGATGACGCCCGCGCGCTCGCACATCACACCCGCGAGCGCGCCCAGGATGATCGGCGTCGCCGTCCGGATCGCCTCGGGCAGCGGGTTGAAGAAGGTGCGCTGGAAGGTGCCCCCTTGGTCGGTGAACGACCAGATGATGAAGGCGGCGAAGAACGCCAGCGCCACCAGCACGAACACCAGCAGCCCGAGCGCGCCCCGCGGCACCTGGTTGATCGCGGCGAGCACCAGCGCCACCAGGAGGACGACGACGGCGGCGATCATGATCGGCTGGGCGTCGAGCGCCTTCGGCTGGTCCTCGCGTGTGATCCGCTCGGCCAGCGAGTACTGCATGTCGAAGCTGTCGACCGACACGTACATCCACCCCACGAGGGCGAGGAGGAACGCGAACACGCCGACGAGGCGGACCTGGCGTCGGACGTCGGCTCGGTCGCGGACGTCGATCCGGTCGGGACCGGCCACCGGCGCCGTCGTGGTCGTGCTCACGAGCCCCACCCCTTCGCCATCACGGCGGATCCTCCGCCGGCATCCTTGAACCGCAGCAACGCCTTCACGAGCGTCGGAGCGGCCACGAACAGCACGATGAGCGCCTGCAGCACCTCGGTGAGCTCCTTGGGCGTGCCGGCCGTCGACTGCATCGCGACGCCGCCGACGCTCATGGCGCCGAACAGCAGACCCGCGAACACCGTGCCGTGCGGCGTGGCCCGGCCGAGCAGCGCGACCGTGATCGCGTCGAAGCCGACGTTGCCGGCGACGTTGATGCTCAGCGAGTCGCCGCGGCCGAGCACGTTGGTGGCGGCGGCGAGGCCGGCCAGCGCACCGGCCAGGACCATCACGAGCGTGTAGACCTTGGCGACGCTCATGCCGGCGGTGCGGGCGGCGCTCGGGTTGGCGCCGACGGCGCGCAGCTCGAAGCCGATGGTGCTGCGCTCGAGCACCCACCAGACGAACCACGCGGCGAGGAACGCGAGCACGACGCCGGTGTGGGTGCCGAGCAGCGTCGGGAACTGGGCCGAGTCGTCGACCGGCGGCGACAGCGGGTTGTCGCTGTTGGGCCGCTGGAACGCCTCCTTGCTCAGCGCGTAGAGCAGCACCGAGGCGCCGAGGTAGTTGAACATGATGGTGGTGATGACCTCGTGGGCGCCGGTGCGCGCCTTGAGCAGCCCGATGAGGCCGCCCCAGATCGCCCCGCCGACGAGCGCCGCGACCAGGGCCACCACGAGGTGGAGCCCGGTGGGCACGCCCCAGCTGAAGCCGACGTAGCCGGCGAACAGGCCGGCGATGAGGAACTGGCCCTGGGCGCCGATGTTGAACAGGCCGGCGCGGAAGGCGATCGCGACGCCGAGACCCGCGCAGATCAGCGGGGCGGCCCGCTCGACGGTGTTGCTGAGTGCGTGCCCGGAGCCCACCGAGCCCTTCACCAGCGCCGAGTACGACGACCAGATGGCATCGCCGGAGCGCGTGAAGAAGTCCCAGGGGTAGCTGAAGAAGTAGCCCAGCGACTCGATGACCTCCTGGTCGCTCAGCGCGATCAGGAAGGCACCGACGATCAGTGCGACGAGGAACGCGCCGGCGGTGACCTTCACGGTCGGCAGGTAGCTGGTCCAGTCGACGCCGCCCGCGGTCCGGTCGGCCGCGGCGAGCGTCGACTGCACCTCCATCGCCTGCGGGTCGTCGGCCGGCGCCACCTCGTGGATCTCGGCGTCCGGCTTCTTCTCGGTCGGCTCGGTCGGGTCCTGGGTCGGCTCGGTGGTGCCGCTGGCGTCGTTCATCGGGCGCTCCCCAGCGGCTCGGGAGTGGCGCCGGCCATCAGCAGGCCGATCTCCTCGCGGGGGATGTCGGGACTGACGGTGGCGACGATCCGGCCGTCGTACATGACGGCGATCCGGTCGGACAACGCGAAGATCTCCTCGAGCTCGGTGGACACGATGATGACGGCGGTACCGCGGTCACGCTCCGCGATGATCCGTTTGTGGATGAACTCGATCGACCCGACGTCGACACCGCGGGTCGGCTGCGAGGCTACGAGCACCTTGAGCGGCCGCGAGAACTCCCGCGCCACCACGACCTTCTGCTGGTTGCCGCCCGACAGTGACGACACCGGCGTGGACGGGGACTCGGTGCGGATGTCGAACTCCTCGATCCGCCGCTCGGCGTTCTCGCGGATCGCGTCGAGCTTGAGCGAGAGGCCCCGGGAGAAGGAGTCGTCGCGGTAGAGGTCGAGGACGAGGTTCTCGCGGACGCTGAACCCGCCGACGAAGCCGTCGTGGGAGCGGTCCTCGGGGATGTAGCCGATCCCGTCCTCCAGGCTGCGACGCGGCCCGTGCCGGGTGATGTTCTGGCCGCCGAGGAAGATCTCGCCGGCGTCGGGCTTCACGAGGCCGAGCAGCGACTTGATGAGCTCGGTCTGGCCGTTGCCCTGCACGCCTGCGATGCCGAGCACCTCGCCGGCGCGGGCCTCGAACGAGACGCCCTTGACGACCTGGTGGCCGCGCGGGTCGACGACGGTGACGTTCTTGACCTCCAGGGCGGCGTCGCCGGCCGTCCCCGGCTCCTTCTCGATGCGCAGCGAGACCTCGCGCCCGACCATCATCTCGGCGAGCTCGGCCTCGGACGTCGACGGCGGGGCGGTGCCGACCACCTTGCCGCGGCGGATGACGGTGATGCGGTCGCCGACCGCCTTCACCTCGCGCAGCTTGTGGGTGATGAAGATGATCGAGGTGCCCTGCTCCTTGAGCGAGCGCATGATCCCCATCAGCTCGTCGATCTCCTGCGGCGTGAGCACCGCGGTGGGCTCGTCGAGGATCAGGACCTGTGCCTCGTTGGAGAGCGCCTTGAGGATCTCGACCCGCTGCTGCACGCCGACGGGGATGTCCTCGATCCTGGCGTCGGGGTCGACCGCGAGGTTGAAGCGGTCGGAGAGGTCGCGCACCAGCTTCGAGGCCGCGTGCCGGTTGAGGACGCCGAGCCCGCGGGTCTGCTCCCGGCCGAGCATGACGTTCTCGGCGACCGTGAACACCGGGACCAGCATGAAGTGCTGGTGGACCATGCCGATGCCGGCGGCGATGGCGTCGCCGGGCGAGGCGAACCTCACCGGCTCGCCGTCCGCGAGGATCTCGCCCTCGGTGGGGTCGAGCAGCCCGTACAGCATGTTCATCAGGGTGGACTTGCCCGCGCCGTTCTCGCCCAGCAGGCAGTGGATCTCGCCAGGCTCGACCGTCAGGTCGATCTTGTCGTTCGCCGTGAACGACCCGAACCGCTTGGTCAGGCCCTTGATCTCGAGTCTCATCGCGCTCCTCGCCTCGAATGACGTCCGGGGACGGCCGCAGCGCAGGTCACGCTACAACGGCCGTCGGGCTGGGAGACATGCCCTGGACGGCCGGAGCCGGGGGCGGGCCGTGGCCCTCCCCCGGCTCCGGTCCGGGTTGCTGCTGTTGAACAGGGGCTGAGGTCAGCCGCCGACGGTGATCGAGCCGTCGATGATGCCCTGCTTGAGCTCCTCGATGCGGTCCTTGATCTCCTGGTCGATCTCACCGTCGAAGTCGTGGTACGGCGCGATGCCGACGCCACCGTTCTCGAGGGTGCCGCTGTAGAGCTCGTTGCTGAACTCGCCGGCGCCGGACTCGCGGATCGCCTCGGTGACCGACACGTCGAGGCCCTTGACCACGGAGGTCAGCAGGATGTCGCCGTACTCGGTGGACTCGTAGCCGTCGGTGTCGACCCAGATGCCGCGGGCGTCGGCCTCCTTGGCGGCCTGCAGACCACCCAGGCCGGCGGGACCGGCGACGGGCATGATGATGTCGGCGCCCTGCTGGATCAGGTCGGAGGCCACGCTCTGGCCCTTGGTCTTGTCCTCGAAGTCCTCGGTGAACGCGCCGTCCTTGCCGTCCCAGCCGAGCACCTGGACCTCTCCGCCGTTGTCCTCGTTGAACTGCTCGACGCCGAGGCGGAAGCCCTCCATGAAGATGGTCACGGTCGGGATGTTGAGGCCGCCGAAGGTGCCGACGATGCCGGACTCGGACTCGGCCGCCGCCAGGTAGCCCGCGAGGAACGCGGCCTGGTCGGTGGCGTAGGTGAGGCCCTTCAGGTTCGGGGTGGGCTTCTCGTAGGCGAAGTCGACGATCGCGAAGTCGACGTCCGGGTTCTTCTTGGCGGCCGCCTCGGTGGCGTCACCGAGCAGGAAGCCGACGGTGGTGATGATCGTGCACCCGTCCTGGACCAGCTGGTCGATGTTGTCGGGGTACTCCGTGTCGGAGTTCGACTCGATCTGGGCGGTCTGGACGCCGAACTGTGCGGCGGCGTCCTCCTGGCCCTTCAGCGAGGTCTGGTTGAACGACTGGTCGTCGAAGCCACCGGAGTCGGACACCATGCAGGCCTTCGTGTCCGGGAACTGCTCGGATGGAGCGGCCGAGGTGGTCGTGCTCTCCGAGCTCGACGGCGACGAGCCGGTGTCGTCTCCCGCGTCGTCGTTCTCGCGGTCACCGCACGCGGACAGGGCCAGGGCGGCCATGAGGGCCACCGCTGCGAATCGGGCCGTCTTCTTCACGGCATCTACTCCTCAAGGGCTGGGCGTTGTGTCGAACACGCCCCCCGTGGGAAGGGCACGTCGGCCGTACCCTAGGTGGTCGAACGCCTCCGGGACCCCGACACCGCCGAATTTGCCTGCGGTTGTTATCTCGCGGTGACCAACGAGTCGATGGCGGCCTCGGCGAGAACCCGGGCGCCGATCCCGATCGCGCGCTCGTCGATGCGCAGGTTGCCCTGGTGGAGGTCGTAGGTGGGCCCGCCCGGCGTGCGGGTGCCGAGGCGGAACATCGCGCCGGGCACCTGCTCGACGTACCAGCCGAAGTCCTCGCCGCCGAGGCTCTGCGGCACCGTGGTCTGCCCCTTCGGGCCCAGCACCCGCCGTACCGCGGAGGCGAGGAGTGCGTTGCAGCCGGGGTCGTTGGCCACCGGCGGCACGCCCTGGAGGTAGTCGATGGTGGCGGTGACGCCGTAGGGCCGCACGATGTCGAGCACCGCCTCCCGGATGATCGGCTCGCAGCCGGCCCAGGCGACGGCGTCGAGGATGCGCACCGTGCCGGCGGCCATGCCGCGGTCGGGGATCACGTTGGGGGCGGCGCCGGCGCGCACCATGCCCCAGACCACGCTGACGCCGGCCCGCGGGTCCATCCGCCGGCTGAGCACGGCGGGCAGCTCGCTGGTGACCTTGGCGAGCGCGAAGGTGAGGTCGCCGGTGAGGTGCGGGCGGGAGGTGTGCCCGCCGGTGCCCTGCAGGTGCACCTCGATCTTGTCGGCGGCGCTGGTGAGCGCGCCGGAGCGCAGCCCGACCCGGCCGACGTCGACGCCCGGGTCGCAGTGCAGCGCGAAGATCCGGCCGACGCCGTCGAGGTGGCCCGCGCCCATGATCTGCTTCGCCCCGCCCGGCATGACCTCCTCGGCGGGCTGGAAGAACAGCCGGACCCGCCCCGGCAGGCCGTCGCGCTCCTGCACCTCGGCCAGGGCCAGCGCGGCGCCGACGAGGCAGGCGACGTGGGCGTCGTGGCCGCACGCGTGGGCGACGCCGGGGACGGTGCTCGAGAAGGTCTCGCCGGTGACGTCCTCGACCGGCAGTGCGTCCATGTCGGCTCGCAGCGCGACCACGGGGAGGTCGAGGTCGTCGGGGCCGAGCTCGGCGACCAGACCGGTGGTGGGCAGCGGTGTCAGCCGCCACTCGGTGCCCTCGAGCCGCGCCACCACGGCCTCGGTGGTGCGCTGCTCGGCCCACGACAGCTCGGGGTGGGCGTGCAGGTCGCGACGCAGGTCGACGAGCTCGTCGTGGCACTTGGCGACGACGTCGGCGACCACCTCGGACACTTCGGGCACCTGGTCAGGTTAGTGGTTGCCGCCGGAGGCTCGTCAGGAGTGGGCCGTGCTCCGGGTGCGTGCCTCGCAAGGCGCCGGAGCGACGCCGTACTTGGTCGTCCAGCGAGCGACGGCAACGCCGCGAGGTGCGTGCCCGGGGTGCGGAGCACCCGACGAGCCTCCGGTGGTGACCGCTCGTGGTCGCGGCGGCCCCGGACGTCGTCCGGGGCCGCTGCGGTCTCGGCTCAGGTGAGCCCGCTCACCGGGCCCAGCTGAGCACCTTGCCGTTCGGCGGGGTGTCCTCGCCCGCGGGCAGCACGTTGACGGTCGCGTAGACCCGGCCGTCCCGCACCTCGACGTCGCCCGGCAGCGGCTGCGACCGGAAGGTGCTGCGCCGGCCGTTCGGGGCGATCCGCGTGATCCGCCCCGCGAAGAGCTCGGCCACGTACATCGTGCCGTCACGGGCCACGGCGAGGCCGGTGGCGGTGACGAGCCCGCCGGCCACCTGGACCGTGCGGCCGTTGCTCGGGTTGATCCGGAAGATCTTCGAGATCGGGCTGCCGTCGTCCTGGCCGCCCAGCGTGCTCACGTAGAGCCAGCCGCCGGGGCCGACCTCGATGTCGGTGGGCACCGACTCGAACCGGTAGCGCTTGCCGACCGCGCAGGCCGGGAACCCGCGCTGCTGGGCGGTGGCCTCCGACATCGGGGCCACGACACCCGGGAGCGGGGCCACCGCGCGCACCCCGCCGCGCGGGCCGATCGCCACGACGGCGTTGGCGCCGGCGTCGGCCACGTAGGTGGTGCCGCGGTTGCTCGTCGTCGCGAACGGGTGGGTCTCCTCCACACCGCGGTAGCGGGCCGGTCCGCTCAGCTGCGCCCGGCAGGCGTCGCCGAGGTTCAGGAAGCCGTAGGTGACGACGCGGTCCGGGTTGGCCCGGCGCTCGAAGGCACCGAGGTCGGCGAGCAGCCGGTTGCGGCCGTTGCGGATCGTGCGGATCAGGCCGACCTCGTTGTCACCGCGCGAGACGGCGTAGGTGATGACGCCGTCGGCGACCGACACGGCGCCGATCTCGCCGTTGGCGCGGGCGATCACCCGCGGCGCCCGGCCGGGCGCCTTGCGGAGCAGCTGGCCGACGAAGTTCTGCGACACGATCACGGCGCCGTTGCGCTGCACGTCGAGGCTGAGCGGCGTGATGAGGCCACCGCCGATGACGGGGCGCTGGTTGCTGCCCTCGGCCGGGGCGGCCTCGGCCGGCGGGCTCAGCGTGGTCGCGCACGCGGCGACAGCAGCCACGCCGGCGAGGAGCGCGGTGGACCGGCGTCCTCGGTGGAAGTAGGTCATGGGATCCCTTTCGTGGATGAACGGACGGCGTGGGGGGCCCGTGGCCGTCATCCCATCCACATTCGGGGGGTGCGCGCGCCCCTTCGGGCCGAAAACCACCCGATCTAGCCAGGGATCGGGGTGGTCCGTCCCGACCGGTCGGGTCACCTGTCCCGACCGATCGGGACAGGTGCATCTACTCGGGGCGGTCGTCGCCGTCGTAGGCGGCGAGGATGCGGTCGGCGGCCACCGGCGCCGGCAGCTCGCCCGCGAGCACGGCCGCGCGGACGTCCTCACGGGTCGCCCGCACGCCCGCCGAGTGCCGCAGCCGCTGCTCCAGCTCGTCGCGCACCAGCGCCCAGGTGAAGTCGAGCTGCTGCTCGGCGCGCTTGCGGGCCAGGCCGTCGGTGGCGAGGTGCTCGCGGTGGCGCAGCACCCGCTGCCACAGCTCGTCGACGCCCCGGTCGTGCAGCCCGGACACGGTGACCACCGGCGGCGCCCACTCGCCGTGGCCGCGCACCAGCCGCAGCGCGCCGGCCAGCTCGCGAGCGGCGACGCGGGCCTCGGCCTCGCGGTCGCCGTCGGCCTTGTTGACGGCGATCACGTCGGCGATCTCGAGGATGCCCTTCTTGATGCCCTGGAGCTGGTCGCCGGTGCGGGCGAGGGTGAGGAACAGGAAGGTGTCGACCATGCCGGCGACGGTGACCTCGGACTGGCCGACGCCGACGGTCTCGACGAGCACCACGTCGTAGCCGGCGGCCTCGAGCACCGCCATCGACTGCACGGTGGCGCGGGCGACGCCGCCGAGGGTGCCGGCGCTGGGGCTGGGCCGGATGTAGGCGTCGGGGTCGGCCGAGAGCCGCGCCATCCGGGTCTTGTCGCCGAGCACCGAGCCGCCGGTGCGCACGCTGGAGGGGTCGACGGTGAGCACGCCGACCCGGTGGCCCTCGCCGGTCAGTCGAGTGCCGAGGGTCTCGATGAACGTGGACTTCCCGACGCCGGGCACGCCCGACACGCCGACCCGCACCGCAGGCGAGCGGACACCGGCGTCCTCGCCCTCGGTGAGCCGGGTCAGCAGCTCGCGGGCCGCCTCGCGGCGCTCCCGCTTGCCGGACTCGACGAGCGTGATCGCCCGGGCGACGTCGGCGCGGCGGCCGGCCCGGACGCCGTCGACGAGCGCGTCGACATCAACCATCGGCTCCCCCACGGTGGTTGAGGTGCGAGGCCGTCCACGGCCGAGCCTCGAAACCACGGGAGGTCAACGGCTACGTTCCCGAGATCGGCTGCGGAGGTTTCGAGGCTCCTGCGCTCGTTCCTCGCTCCGGAGCACCTCAACCACCGTGCCCCAGCTGCTCCCGCAGCGACGCGAGCAGGTCGAGGGCGGACTCGGCGATCACGGTGCCCGGGAGGAACACCGCCGCCGCGCCCATCTCGGTGAGGGTCGGCACGTCGTCGGGCGGGATGACGCCGCCGATGACGACCATGATGTCGTCGCGGCCCTGCTCGGCCAGCGCCGTCTTCAGCGCCGGCAGCAGCGCGAGGTGGCCCGCGGCGAGCGAGCTGACGCCGACGATGTGCACGTCGTTGTCGACCGCCTGCTGGGCGACCTCCTCGGGCGTGGAGAACAGCGGGCCGACGTCGACGTCGAAGCCCATGTCGGCGAACGCGGAGACGATGACCTTCTGGCCGCGGTCGTGGCCGTCCTGGCCCATCTTCGCCACCAGGATGCGGGGCCGGCGGCCCTCGGCCTCCTCGAACTCCGCGGTGGCGGTGAGCACCTGGTCGACGAGCGAGCCCTCCGCGCCGGCGGACTCGTCGCGGTACACGCCGGAGATCGTACGGATCACGGCCTGGTGGCGGCCGTAGACCTTCTCCAGCGCGCCGGAGATCTCGCCGACGGTGGCCTTGGCCCGGGCGGCGTCGACGCCGAGCTCGAGCAGGTTGCCCGTCGCCCTTCTCGGCCGCACCGGTGAGGGCCTCCAGGGCCGCGGCGACGGCGTCGTCGTCGCGCTCGGCCCGCAGCCGCTCGAGCTTCGCCATCTGCTGGCGGTAGACGTCGTCGTTGTCGACGCGGAGCACGTCGAGCTTGTCCTCGGCGGCGAGGCGGTAGGTGTTGACGCCGATCACCCGCTGCACGCCGGAGTCGATGCGGGCCTGGGTGCGGGCCGCGGCCTCCTCGATCCGCATCTTCGGGATGCCCTGCTCGATGGCGGCCGCCATCCCGCCGGCCTCCTCGGCCTCCTGGATGTGCGCCCACGCGCGCTCCGCGAGGTCGTGGGTGAGCCGCTCGACGTAGTAGCTGCCGGCCCACGGGTCGACGGTGTGGGTGGTGCCGCTCTCCTGCTGCAGCAGCAGCTGGGTGTTGCGGGCGATGCGGGCGCTGAAGTCGGTGGGCAGCGCGATCGCCTCGTCGAGGGCGTTGGTGTGGAGGCTCTGGGTGTGGCCCTGGGTGGCCGCCATCGCCTCGACGCAGGTGCGCGCCACGTTGTTGAACACGTCCTGCGCGGTGAGGCTCCAGCCGCTGGTCTGGCTGTGGGTGCGCAGGCTCAGCGACTTGGGGTTCTCCGGCTCGAACTGGCGCACCAGCCGGCTCCACAGCGCGCGGGCCGCGCGCAGCTTGGCGACCTCCATGAAGAAGTTCATGCCGATCGCCCAGAAGAAGCTCAACCGTGGGGCGAACTGGTCGATGGTGAGGCCGGAGTCGAGGCCGGCGCGGATGTACTCGACGCCGTCCGCGAGCGTGTAGGCGAGCTCGAGGTCGGCCGTCGCCCCGGCCTCCTGCATGTGGTAGCCGGAGATCGAGATCGAGTTGAACCGCGGCATCCTCATCGACGTGAACGCGAAGATGTCGGAGATGATCCGCATGCTCGGCTCGGGCGGGTAGATGTAGGTGTTGCGGACCATGAACTCCTTGAGGATGTCGTTCTGGATGGTCCCGCTGAGCTGCTCCGGCTTCACCCCCTGCTCCTCGGCCGCGGCGATGTAGAGCGCGAGCACCGGCAGCACGGCGCCGTTCATGGTCATCGACACCGACATCTGGTCGAGCGGGATGCCGTCGAAGAGCGTGCGGGTGTCGAGGATCGAGTCGATCGCCACGCCGGCCATGCCGACGTCGCCGCGCACCCGCGGGTGGTCGGAGTCGTAGCCCCGGTGGGTGGCGAGGTCGAAGGCGACGCTGAGCCCCTTCTGCCCGGCCGCGAGGTTGCGGCGGTAGAAGGCGTTGGACTCCTCGGCGGTGGAGAAGCCGGCGTACTGCCGGATCGTCCACGGCTGGGTGGTGTACATCGTCGGGTACGGCCCGCGCAGGAACGGGCTGAGCCCGGGCCAGGTGTCGAGCGCGTCGAGGCCCTCGAGGTCGGCGGCGTCGTACATCGGCTTGACGTCGATGCCCTCCGGACTCGCCCACGCCTCCGCCTCGGTGGTCGAGCCTGTCGAGACCCCGCCACCCTCGAGGGGCAACCCGGCGAAGGACTTCGGGACCGTCATGACAGGGCCTCCCTCGTGCGGTTCAGGAACGCGAGGGCGTCGACGCCCGTCGCGGCGTCGTCGTCCGCCCAGTCGCGCGGCTTGCCGGCCACGACCACGTGGGTCGCGCCCGCCTCGCGCAGGGCGGTGGCCGCGGCCTCGCCCCACTCGTCGTAGCTCGGGTCCGCGCCCGCCAGGCACACGACCTTCTGGCCGTCGTAGGCGGCGAGGACGTCGTCGGGACCCTCGGTGGCACCGGCGACGTCGACCGCGATGCCGCCCGCGGCGAGCAGGTTCGTGGCGAAGGTGGCGCGGGCGGTGTGCTGGGCCACCGGGCCCGAGGGTGGCGAGGAGGACGTGCCGCGCGGGCGGGTCGTCGCGCAGCGCCTCGAAGGCCGCGCCGTAGGGGCGGACGTCGCTCCAACCGTCATACATCTCACGAGCAGGCAGCTGCTCGGCGAGGTTCGGGAACTCGCTGACGCCGGTGAGCGGGCGCTTCCGGGTCGCGACCTGCTGGTCGCGCTCGGCCGCCGTCCGCTCGACCCGGTCGTCGAAGGCGGCCTCGCCGTCGGTCTCGATCTGGCCGAGCTCGGCCCAGCCGGCGACCGCGAGGTCGTCGGTGAGCCGCTCGACGGCGTACGCGCCGCCGGCCGGGTCGGCCACGCGGGCCAGGTGGCTCTCGGAGATCAGGAGGCTGGAGGTGTTGCGGGCGATCCGTCGCCCGAAGGCGTCGGGGCGGCCGAGCGGGCTGTCGAACGGCAGCACGGTGACGGCGTCCGCGCCGCCCACGCCGGCCGCGAAGGCGGCGACCGTGGTGCGGAGCATGTTCACCCAGGGGTCGCGGCTGCTCATCATCGGGCGGCTGGTGACGGCGTGGAGCCGCATCGGCACCGGCTCGCTGTCGCTGAGCTCCTGGATCCGCGCCCAGAGCCGGCGGGCGGCGCGGAGCTTGGCGATGCTCGGGAACTGCTCGTCGGTGACGGCGAACCGGAACTCGACCAGGGCGGCGGCGTCCTCGATGCTCAGCCCGCCGTCAGTGAGGCTGCGGAGGTAGCCGGCGGCCTGCGCCATCGCCCAGCCGAGCTCCTGGGCGTCCGAGGCGCCGCGGTCGTGGACCGTCGTCGCGTCGACGACGAACCCGAGCACGTTGCTGTCCTTCGCCTTCTGGGCGAGCGCTGCCGTCGCCCGGTCGGCCGGCACGCCCAGGTTGGTGCCGGGGTGCGGGTCGTCCAGGTGCTGCAGCACCCGCTCGGCGGTGGCGACCGGGTCGCCGATGGGGCTGACCACGAGCGGCGCGAGGTCGAGGAAGACGCCCGTCAGCAGGGCGTCGAGGTCGGTGTCGGGACCGACATCCAGCCACAGCGACGTGGCGCCGTTCTCGAGGTCGACGAGCACCTCGTCGTTGACGGCCTTGGCGTCCCCGGCGGCGGCGAAGACACGGATGTCCCACTCCCCCGCACGGGTCGGCCGGCCCCGGGTGCTGGCGTCGGCGACGTCGTCCGGTGTGCCGAGCGGCGTGACGGCGATGCCGTCGAGGGTCGTCGTGGTGAGCTTCTCCCAGACCAGCGCGTCGTCGTCCTCGTCGGTGAGCCGGCGGGCCTTGCGCAGCACCGCGGCCGCCGCCGCCTCCCACTCCGCGCGGTCGTGCCGGTCCTCCGGCTGGGCGAGGTCGAGCGCCCCCTGCTCGGGCTCGAGCCGGGTCGGCTCGTCCAGCCCGCCCTCGACCGTCTCCTGCTCCGTCATGGTGCGCACGATAGGGAGCGCCCTTGCCCCCGGCCACACGGTGTGAGATATCGCGCGAGGCGCCGAGTCGTGGGCAATCGAACGGTTTGTGCAGGTTCTGGGCGCTCAAACCTGTCCCAGCCGTTCGATCGAACTGGTTGTGCAGGTGCGACGACGCCACCTGTGACCACCCTGTGAGCCTCCACACGACCGGAACGAACCGGCGGGCGGCGGCGTTCTCAGCACATGGGCCATCGTCACTTCAACGGACTCAAGACCGCGCTCCTGCTGGGCGGTCTGTCGGCGGCGCTGATCGTCGTCGGCAGCCTGTTCGGGCGGGGCGGGCTGATCATCGCGCTGGTGCTCGCGCTGGGCATGAACGCCTACGGGTACTGGAACTCCGGCAAGCTCGCGATCCGCGCGATGCGGGCGCGGCCGGTCACCGAGGCCGAGCAGCCGGCGATGTACCGGATCGTGCGCGAGCTGTCGCAGTCGGCCGGGCAGCCGATGCCGGCGCTGTACGTCTCGCCGACGATGGCGCCGAACGCGTTCGCCACCGGCCGCAACCCGAAGAACGCGGCCGTCGCCTGCACCGAGGGCATCCTGCAGCTGCTCGACGAGCGTGAGCTGCGCGGCGTGCTCGGCCACGAGCTGATGCACGTCTACAACCGCGACATCCTCACCGCCTCGGTCGCCGGGGCGATCGCGAGCGCGATCACGTTCCTGGCGCAGTTCGGCCTGTTCTTCGGTGGCGGCGGCAACGACGAGGACCGGCCCAACATCGTCGCGATGCTCGGCCTCATGATCCTCGGCCCGCTGGCCGCCGGCGTCGTGCAGATGGCGATCAGCCGCACCCGCGAGTACGACGCCGACGAGGACGGCGCCGAGCTCACCGGCGACCCGCTCGCCCTCGCCTCGGCGCTCTCCAAGCTCGAGCACGGGACGGCGCGCTACCCGCTGCCGCCCCGGCGCGACCTGGTGAACGCCAGCCACATGATGATCGCCAACCCGTTCCGCGGTCGCGACGTCACGAAGCTGTTCTCCACCCACCCGCCGATGGCGCAGCGCATCGCCCGGCTCGAGGCGATGGCGGGTCAGCAGCCGCGCTGACCCACCGCGGCTCAGCGGCGAACGGTCACCGACGACTGCGGTGAGACCGACGGGAGGTGGACCGAGGTCCCGGCGAACCGCCACTGGTAGCGACCCGACGCCGACACCCGCAGGCTCACCGACGCGACGCCGGACCCGGTCGTGGACCGGGATGCGACCCGCTGCCACGTCGTGCTCGTCGAGGGACGCCGCCACAACGTGACCGTCCGGCCGGCCAGCGGGGTGGTGAAGCTGCGCAGCCTCGTGGCGAAGGTGACCCTCGTCCCGGGCACGACGGTGCGGTTGGCGGCGGCCGTCAGGCTGGTCCCACGGATCTCGACCACCTGGCCGGCGGCGCCGGTGGGGTCGGGGCCGGCAAACCCCGGGGAGCAGCACCCGCTACTGCTCCGTGTTCCGGACGAGCCGCCGTTGACCGCCGGTGAGGTGACCACGTCGAGCGAGAGCCGTCCGATCAATGCCACGCGACCCCCGCCACCACCGCCGCCGTCGGCGTAAGTCGAGTTGCCGACACCCCCGTCGCCGCCTCGCGCCAGCAGCTGTCCCTGGACCGACAACCGGTCGGCACGCAGGACGAGTCCGCCGCCCGAGCCGCCCCCGGTGCCGCCGCCGTAGGAGGGCGCACCCCCACCACCGTCGACATTCACCACTGCCCCCGGCGCGATCGTCAGCTGCCCGGCCCGTAGCTCGATGGCACCTCCGCCTCCGCCACCCGAGGTCGACTCGCCACCGCCGCCGCCACTACCACCCCGCGGGACGGTCGGCACGCCGGCGTACACCGGACCACCGGCCCGAGTTCCGGGGGGCATGGGTCCGATCGGGCCACCATGCGCTCCACGGCCGCCGTACCCGCCCCCGCCGGCACCGACGAACGAGTCGCCCGGCAGGCCGCCTCCCGGCCCTGACCCCGCGGTCCGGTGCGGGCCACCGGCCCCGCCGCCGGGGCCGCCCGGGACAAGATAGGGAAGTCCGTCGGACGCACTCGAGCCCGTGCCCGTGATGACGCCGCGGACATCCATCCGACCACGCGCCTCGAGGCGGACCGGCCGGCTGCCCGTCACGGTCAGTATGACCCCGGGCCCGACCAGGACCTGGTCGAAGTCGAACACGGCGACACCACCGACCACGTTGCCGAGGTCACCACCGCCCGGGCCGGAGATGACCAGGTCGTCGGTGTCGACCGTGTAGGTGCCGGGTCCCGGCACGAAGTCGTCGGCGTGCGCGGGAGCGGCGCCGGGCCCGAGGACGGCGAGGGCCGGGAGGAGAAGGGACCCGGCGGCCCAGCTGAGGGAGCGTCTCATCCCGGGATGGTCCCTCCGCCCCGGAGACCCCACAGCCGATCCCCCGGACTTTTACCTTGGCTCAAGCGACCGGCCCTCGAGGCCGATCAACCCCAGGTGAAGCCGCTGCTCGCTGCCCTCCTCACGGCCCTGGTGGTGCCGCTGCTCGCGTCGCCCGACGTGGCGACGGCCTCGCCGCTGCCCCAGGCGCCGTCGGTGACCCAGCGCGCGACCGCCGACCCCAACCCCAGCAACCCGCTGCGCGGCCGGTGGGGCAACTACCGGGGCCCCATGGACCAGGCGTGGAAGCCGTACCAGAGGTCGACCGGTGAGACCCGCCGGCTGCTGGGCCGGATCATGCGACACCCCCGCGCCAAGTGGCTCGGCGCCTGGATCGCCGACCGCGACATCGAGGCGAAGGTGCGCGGCTACATCGCGAACGCGAACGGCGGCGACCCCGACGTGCTCGTGACGATGGCCGTGTTCCGCATGGTGCCGTGGGAGGACGAGGCCTGCCGCCGGGTCTCCACCCGCGCCGAGCGGGAGAGCTACCGCCGCTGGATCCGGGCCTTCGTGCGCGGTGTCGGCAACGCTCGGACGGCGATCATCCTGCAGCCGGACGGCCCCTTCGCCCAGTGCGCGCCGCGCGGCTCGAGCGCCCACTCCGACCTGCTCCGCTGGACCTCCCGCGTGCTCGCCGACCTGCCCCGCGCCGCCGTCTACCTCGAGGGCGGCAACGCGGACTGGAACCACTACGACCCCGAGCTCGCCGCCGACCTGCTGCAGGCGGGCGGCGTGCAGTACGTGCGTGGGTTCCACTTCAACACCACGCACTACGAGTCGACCGCCGTCCAGATCCGGTTCGGCGCCCGCGTGGTGCGCGAGCTCGCCAGCCGGGGCATCCGCAACAAGCACTTCACCGTCGACACCGGCTCCAACGGCCGGCCGTTCTCGTGGGCGTGGCTCAAGGAGCACAAGCCGAACGCGGTGTTCGACAACGCGCCGACCTGCCGGTCCGCCACCCAGACCCACTGCGTCACCCTCGGCATCCCGCCGACCTCCGACGTCGCGAACGAGCGCTGGCGGCTGCCCGACCCGGTGAACGACCTCGCCCGCCGCTACGTCGACGGCTACCTCTGGGGCGCCAAGCCCTGGCTCAACATGCAGGCCGAGCCGTTCAGCATGAAGCGCGCCCTTGCGGTGGCCCGCTGGACGCCGTTCCAGTAGCCGTGGTCGGGGAAACCGGCGGGACACCGACCCGTGAGCCCCTGTCGACCGGACCCGTGAGCGACGATGGGCCGGTGACGTCCGAGACGCCGGCCCGGGGGGCGGAGTTCCTGCTGCCCGCCGCGTGGATCCTCGACGCGGTGCCCGACGGGCTGCTGATGATCGACGACGACGCCCGCATCACCTACGTGAACCCGGTGATGGCGGCCCTGTTCGGCGTCACGCCCGAGGAGGCCGTGCAGTTCACGGTGTTCGACGCGCTCGGCGAGGACGGCGTCGAGGAGTTCCGCAAGCACCTCGAGATCCGCGGCTCGGTGGCCGAGGACGGCCGCGACCGCGCCTATCGCATCAACCGGCCGGACGGCAGCGAGATGTGGATCCTGGTGCGGCACTCGGCGATCCTCGACGACGACGGCGCGCTGCGGGGCTGGCTCTACCGGGTCACCGACCACAGCGAGCAGCGCGAGCTGCTCGAGGACCTGCGCACTCGGGACGCCCAGTTCGCCGAGGCCCAGGCGATCGGGCGCATCGGCAGCTGGGAGCACGACCTGGTCACCGGTGAGGACGACTGGTCGGCCGAGGCGTTCCGCGTGTGCGGCCTCGACCCGGCCGACGGCCCACCCTCGGCGAGCGCCTTCTACGACCTCCTGCACGTCGAGGACCGCGAGGCCGTGCGGACGGCGTACCAGGCCATGATCGACGGCGGCGAGCCGCTCGACGTCGAGACACGGCTCGCCCACGGGCCGCCGTGGGTGTGGCTGCGCAACCGGGGCATCGTCACCCGCGACGGCGAGGGCCGCGCGATCCGGGTCGGCGGCACCCTGCAGGACATCACCCGGGCCAAGGAGCACGCCCAGGGCCTCGAGTTCCTCAACGCCCTCTCGGCCGCGGCCAACGAGGCGCAGACCCTGCACGACGTGCTGGCGGCGTTCGGGGCAGAGGTGAGCCCGTACGCGCGCTGGCCCGGCGTGCTCGTGGCCGCGCCGCGCCGTCCGGAGGCGGACGACCCCGGCGACCTGGTGTTCATCGACCTCGTCCCCGACGTCGACCCGCGGGCCGCCACCGCGGCGCGCGACCTGGTGCGGGAGGCCGTGGCCGCCCACGCCATCCGGACCGGACCCGGGCCGTCCGGCACGCTGATGATCGCCGGGCCGGTCTACGCCCGGGACCGGCTGGCGACCGTCATCGTGTCCGACACCCTCGACCCGGCGCCGCCGAGCAACGCCGACGCCGCGGTGTTCCACCAGATGCTCGTGCTGCTGGGGCAGGTGGCCGAGCGGGAGCGGACCGCCGCCGAGCTGGCCGCCGCCCGCGACGAGGCGCTCGGCGCCTCCCGCGCCAAGTCGGAGTTCCTGGCCACCATGAGCCACGAGATCCGCACCCCGCTCAACGGCGTGATCGGGCTCAGCGAGCTGCTGCGCCGTACCGACCTCACCGGGCACCAGCAGCGGCTCGCCTCCGGCATCGACCAGGCCGGCCGCACCCTGCTGGCGCTGGTGAACGACGTGCTCGACCTCTCCAAGATCGAGGCCGGCCGGCTCGACCTCGAGGAGGTCGACTTCGACCCGCGTCAGGTGCTCGAGCAGAGCGCCGGGCTGGTCACCGACCTGGCCCGCGAGAAGGCGCTGGAGCTCGTCGTGACGAGCAGCACCGAGGTCCCGTCGGTGGTGCGCGGCGACCCGGTCCGGTTCGGCCAGGTGGTCACCAACCTCGCCTCCAACGCGGTGAAGTTCACCGCCGAGGGCGAGGTCGTCATCCGCGCCGGCGGCGAGGACCTCGGCGACCGGTTCCGGATCCGGGTGGAGGTGCGCGACACCGGCGTCGGCATCTCGCCGGAGGCGCAGGGCAAGCTCTTCGAGGCGTTCACCCAGGCCGACAGCTCCACCACCCGCGAGTACGGCGGCACCGGGCTCGGGCTGGCGATCAGCAGCCGCATCGTCGCCGCGATGGACGGCGAGATCGGGCTCGACAGCACCCTCGGCGAGGGAAGCACGTTCTGGTTCGAGGTCGACCTCGCGCCGGCGGTCGGCGAGCGGTCCGCGTACGACGTCGCCCGCGAGAACGCCGTCAGCGGGTTGCGGGTGCTGGTGGTCGACGACAACGCCACCAACCGCTACCTGCTCACCGAGCAGCTCGCGGCCTGGCGGGTGCACGTGGCGTCGGTGTCGTCGGCCTACGAGGCGCTCGTCGAGCTCGATGCCGCCACCCGGCGCGGCTCGCCGTACGAGGTCGTGCTGTCGGACTACATGATGCCCGGCGCCGACGGCGGCCAGCTCGCCCGGATCCTGCGCGCCGAGAACCGCCACGCCGACGTCAAGCTCGTGCTCGTCTCGTCCGGCGTCGACCCCACTCCGGCCTGGCTGGCCGAGGCCGGCTTCGACGCCTACCTCGTGAAGCCGGTGCTGCCGTCGAACCTGCTCGACACCCTCGCCACCCTCGGCGGACGGCTCGCCCCGTCCGACGTGCCCGTCGCACCGGCGGCGGCGGCGCCGATGGCGGCCCGGGGCCGGGTGCTCGTGGTGGAGGACAACCCGATCAACCAGCTCGTCGCCGAGGGCGTGCTCACCCGGCTCGGCTTCGAGGTCACGATGGCCGACAACGGCGCGGCCGGCGTCGCCACCGTGGCCGACGACCCCGGTGCCTTCGTCGCCGTCCTCATGGACTGCCAGATGCCGGTGATGGACGGCTTCAACGCCACCCGCGCGATCCGCGCGATCCAGACCGACGGCCCGCGGACGCCGATCATCGCCATGACGGCGGCCGCCGTCGCCGAGGAGCGGGAGCGGTGCCTCGAGGCCGGCATGGACGACTTCCTCACCAAGCCGATCGACGTGGCCGTGCTGGAGCAGACCCTGGACAAGTGGACCGGCGCCCCCGAGGCGGCGTCCGACGACGGGACTCCCACCGCGCCGTCGGTCGCCCTGGCGCCGAGCACGGCGTCGGTGCGGATCAGCGAGCTGATCGACCTCGACGGCGTCGACCCGGCGCTGGTGGCCCGCATGGTGGAGCGGTTCGGCGGCATCGCCGACACCACCTCGGCCAACCTGGCGTCCGCGGCCACAGCGGGCGCGCACGCCGACGTCGCCCAGTACGCGCACTCGCTGCGTGGCAGCTCCTCCAACCTCGGGCTGGAGGAGGTGGCGGCGATCTGCCGTCGCGTCGAGCTCGCCGCCAAGGAGGGCGTGCTGCCGTCGACGGCCGAGGTGACGGCGCTGCGGGACGCCGTCGGCCGCGGCGCCGCCGAGCTGCGGGCCGTGATGGCCGCCCGCGGCTAGCTTCCGGGGTAGACGATCTGCTGGAGCGTCCAGCGGTTGCCGTCGGGGTCGGCGAAGGAGACGAACCGGCCCCAGGGCTGCTCGTCGACGCCCTCGGCCGCGATCCCCCGCTCGGTGAGGTCGGCCAGTGCCGCGTCGGCGTCGTCGACGACGGCCTGCAGGTTGTCGAGGCTGCCCGGCGCGAGCCCGGTCAGCCCCTTGCCGATCGTGATGGAGCACGCCGACCCGGGCGGGGTGACCTGCACGAAGCGCAGCTCGTCGCTGATCGCGTGGTCGTGGTCGACGTTCCAGCCGGCCTGCTCGTAGAACGCCTTCGCGCGGTCGACGTCGGCGACGGGGAGGTGGATGAGCTCGATCCTGGTGTCCATGCCGCTGACGCTAGCGACGGCTGAGGTCAGGCGCTGACCTGAATGGACCCCACGTACGTCGAGCTTGTCGAGACGCCTAGCCGATCTCGGGGACGTCGGCGAGATCGGCTCCGACGTCTCGACGGGCTCGACGTACGTGGTTCCGACGTCTCGACAGGCTCGACGAACGTTCACAGCTCCTGGCGGCCGTCGTTGTCCTTGTTGCGGATGCCGATCTTGTTGCCGAGCCAGACGAGCGGGTCGTACTTGCGGTCGACGACGCGCTCCTTCATCGGGATGATCGCGTTGTCGGTGATCTTGATGCCCTCGGGACACACCTCGGTGCAGCACTTGGTGATGTTGCACATCCCGATGCCGGCGGCGCCCTGGGCGAGCTCGCGGCGGTCGTGGGTGTCGAGCGGGTGCATGTCGAGCTCGGCGTACCGCAGGAAGAACCGCGGGCCCGCGAACGCCGGCTTGTTGTCCTCGTGGTCACGGATGACGTGGCAGACGTTCTGGCACAGGAAGCACTCGATGCACTTGCGGAACTCCTGGCCCCGCTCGACGTCGACCTGGGCCATCCGCCGCTTGCCGTCCGCATCGCGCGGGGGCGGGGAGAACGACGGCAGCTCGCGGGCCTTCTCGTAGTTGTAGGAGACGTCGGTGACGAGGTCGCGGATGATCGGGAACGTGCGCACCGGGGTGACGGTGATCGTCTCGGCCGGGTCGAAGTCGGAGAGCCGGGTCATGCACAGCAGCCGCGGCCGGCCGTTGATCTCGGCGCTGCACGAGCCGCACTTGCCGGCCTTGCAGTTCCAGCGGACGGCGAGGTCGCCGGCCTGGGTGGCCTGCACGCGGTGGATGGCGTCGAGCACCACCTCGCCCTCCGACACCTCGACCGTGTAGTCGGCGAGGTCGCCGCCGTCGGCGTCGCCGCGCCACAGCCGCATCTTGAGGTCGTAGCCAGTTTCCGCCATGGTCAGCGCCTCACTTCTGGAAGTAGGTCTTGAGGTCGTCGGGCATCACCGGGAGGTCCTGGTGCGCCAGCTCCACCTCGCCGGAGGAGCCGAGCCGCAGCACGAGGTTCTTGGTGCCCCACGAGTCGTCGGTCATCGGGAAGTCGTCGCGGGTGTGACCGCCGCGCGACTCGGTGCGCTCCAGCGCCGCCTTCGCGATGCACTCGCTGACCAGCAGCATGTTGCGCAGGTCGAGCGCCAGGTGCCAGCCCGGGTTGTAGCGCCGGTCGCCCTCCACCGAGAGTCGCTCGGCCCGCTCCTGGAATCCCTGGACCTCCTTGAGCGCCTGGGTGAGCTCGTCGCCGGTGCGGATGATGCCGACCAGGTCGTTCATCTGCTGCTGGAGGTCCTGCTGGATCGCGTACGGGTTCTCCCCGCCCTCGAGCTCGAACGGCGCCAGCGCGTCGGCCTCGGCCGCCGTGACGTCGTCCTCGCTGACCGCCGGGCGGGCGTCACCGAAGCCGTCCGCGTACGACGCCGCGGCCTCGCCGGCCCGGCGCCCGAACACCAACAGGTCGGAGAGCGAGTTGCCGCCGAGCCGGTTGGAGCCGTGCATGCCGCCGGAGCACTCCCCCACCGCGTACAGGCCGGGCACCGCCGCGGCCTCGGTGTCGGCGTCGACCTCGACGCCGCCCATCACGTAGTGGCAGGTCGGGCCGATCTCCATCGGCTCGGCGGTGATGTCGACGTCGGCCAGCTCCTTGAACTGGTGATACATCGACGGCAACCGCTTGCGGATGAACTCCGGGCTCCGGCGCGAGGCGATGTCGAGGAAGATGCCGCCGTGCGGTGACCCGCGGCCCGCCTTGATCTCGCTGTTGATCGCCCGGGCGACCTCGTCGCGCGGCAGCAGCTCGGGCGGACGCCGGTTGTTCTTCTTGTCCTCGTACCAGGCGTCGGCCTCCTCGACCGTGTCCGCCGTCTCGGCTTTGAAGAACTCCGGGATGTAGTCGAACATGAACCGGTCGCCCTCGGAGTTCTTGAGGATGCCGCCGTCGCCGCGCACCGACTCCGTGACCAGCAGCCCCTTCACCGACGGCGGCCACACCATGCCGGTCGGGTGGAACTGCACGAACTCCATGTTGATGAGGCTGGCGCCGGCGCGGAGCGCGAGCGCGTGGCCGTCACCGGTGTACTCCCACGAGTTCGAGGTGACCTTGAACGACTTGCCGATACCGCCGGTGGCGAGCACCACGGACGGCGCCTCGAACAGCACGAACTGTCCGGTCTCGCGCCAGTAGCCGAAGGCGCCGGAGATCTTGCCGCTGCCATTGGAATCCTTGCAGCAGCTCGGTGACCGTGCATTCCATGAAGACGTCGATCTTCAGCTCGACGGCGCGCTGCTGGAGGGTGCGGATCATCTCGAGGCCGGTGCGGTCGCCGACGTGGGCGAGCCGCGCGTACTTGTGGCCGCCGAAGTCGCGCTGGGAGATGAGGCCGTCGTCGGTGCGGTCGAACAGCGCACCCCAGTCCTCGAGCTCCATGACCCGCTCGGGCGCCTCCTGGGCGTGGAGCTGGGCCATGCGCCAGTTGTTGAGCATCTTCCCGCCGCGCATGGTGTCGCGGAAGTGGACCTCCCAGTTGTCCTCCGGCCATCGGTTGCCCATCGCGGCGGCGATGCCGCCCTCGGCCATCACCGTGTGCGCCTTGCCGAGCAGCGACTTGCACACGAGGGCCGTCCTCGCGCCGGCGTCGTGGGCGGCGATCGCCGCGCGCAGCCCGGCGCCGCCGGCGCCGACGACGACGACGTCGTACCGGTGGCGCTCGAGGGCGCCCGCCTTCTCGGGGCTCTCGGACATCAAAAGAACCTCACGTCCTGGATGGTGTGGGTGGCGAGGAGGAAGACGTAGAGGTCGACGATCGCCACCGAGAAGAGCGAGTACCAGGCCCACTTGCCGTGGCTGGTGTTGAGCTTCGACACCCAGGTCCAGAGCTTGTAGCGCACCGGGTGCTTGGAGAAGTGCCGCATCCGGCCGCCGACGATGTGGCGGCAGGAGTGGCACGAGAGCGTGTAGAGCCAGATGAACACGATGTTGGCGATCATCAGCAGCGTGCCGAGGCCCATGTGGATGCCGCCGCCGGAGTCGCCGTCGCCGACGGCGTACTCGGCGGGCATGGCGCGGAACGCCAGGACCACGTCGAAGGTGAGCACCAGGCCGACCACCACCGCGGCGTACCAGAACCAGCGGTGCACGTTCTGGATGATCAGCGGGAACCGCGTCTCGCCGCTGTACTTGGCGTGCGGCTCGGCCACGCCGCAGGCGGGCGGGGAGAACCAGAACGCCCGGTAGTAGGCCTTGCGGTAGTAGTAGCAGGTCATCCGGAAGCCCAGCGGGAAGATCAGGATGATCAGCGCCGCCGACAGCGGCCACCACTGGAACGGCTGCCCGAAGTCCGAGGCGCCCTCGACGCAGTCGCCGAGGCACGGCGAGTAGAACGGCGAGAGGTAGGGCTTCGCGTAGTAGTCGCTGCCCATGAACGCCCGGAGCGTCGCGTAGACGACGAAGCTGCCGAACACCACGAACGTGGTGAGCGGGCTCAGCCACCACCGGTCCGTGCGGAGCGTGCGCTCCTCGATCGCCGCGCGTTCGGGTCCGTGCACGCCTGTCGTCATCGACACCTCCGCAGGGTGGCTCGCCACGAGCGTGACCCGAGTGTGTCCCGGGTCACGGTGGATGACCGTAGCGCAGCACGACCGGCCCGATACGGAGGGGAATGTCACACCGTTCACCCGCTCGACATGCTGGCGTGACGTCGTCGTCCGGGTCCCGTCGACGGCGTCCCCCAGGCTGGCGCCATGAGGATCGCCCTCGTCTCGGAGTCCTTCTTCCCCGCCGTCGACGACACCACGACCACGCTCAAGGCCGTGGCCGACGGGCTCGTCGACCGCGGCCACACGGTGCGGATCGTCGCGCCCGGGCCCGGGCTCACCAGCTACCGCGCCTGCCACGTCGCCCGGATCCGCACCCTCGAGCCGGTCGGACCGCAGGTGCGGGCCGCGCTCGACCAGTTCGGCCCCGACCTCGTGCACGTGACGTCGCCGCGCGGGCTCGGCCGCAAGGCCCTCAAGCACACCGCCCGCGAGGGCATCCCGTCGGTGGCCGTCGAGCAGTCGCCGGTGCTCGACCTCACCTCGGGCTACTGGCGGGCCCGGATCGCCGACCGCGCCGACCGGGTGCTCGTCACGTCGTCGTGGATGGTCGAGCGGCTCGCGTCGTTCGGCGTCGACGCCGGCCGGTGGGCTCCCGGCGTCGACATCGCGGCGTTCACCCCGGCGCTGCGGGACTCGTGGCTGCACGACTCCTGGTCGCGGGCCCGCTCGGCCGACGGGCCGCGGGTCGTCGTGGGCTACGTGGGCGGGCTGCACCGGCGGCACGGCGTCCGGAGGCTCGCCGAGATCGCCGACATCCCGGGCATCCGGCTCGTGGTGGTCGGCGACGGTCCGCAGCGCGAGTGGCTCGAGGCCCGGCTGACCGGCGCCAAGCTCACCGGCGCGCTGCCGAGCAGCGAGCTCACGGTCGCGCTGCCCAGCCTCGACGTGCTGGTGCATCCCGGCGAGCTCGAGACCTGCTGCCACGCGCTGCGTCAGGCCGCCGCGTGCGGCGTCCCGGTGGTGGCCCCGCGGTCCGGCGGCGCGCCCGACGTCGTCCGGCACCTCGACACCGGGCTGCTCTACGACACCGGCGACCCGGCCGCCCTGCGCCGGGCCGTGGCGGCCGTCGTGGCGGACGGTCATCGCGGCCTGCTCGGGGCCCGCGGCCGCGAGGTGGCGGGTGGCCGCGGGTGGGGCGAGGCGGTCGAGGAGCTGCTCGGCGTCTACGCCGAGGTGACGGGCGCGCCGAGCGCCCGCGCGGCCTGACATTTCTCACACGCCCGTGAGCGCGCGGGGGTGAGCCCTGCCGCCGTAGAGTCAGCGTTCGTGGCAACGACGTCCGGGCCTCCACGCGAGGCCACGCACCCGCCGCGTCGCGACCTGATCAAGGGCTCGCGCGCCGCTCGCAACACCATCGCGCTGAAGATGCTGATGGCCGTCAGCGGAGTGGTCTTCATCCTCTTCGTGCTCGGTCACATGTACGGCAACCTCAAGGCCTTCGCCGGCCAGGAGTCGTTCAACGAGTACGCGCACCACCTGCGCGAGCTCGGCGAGCCGCTGCTGCCGCACGAGGGCTTCCTCTGGATCGCGCGCGCCGTGCTGCTGCTCTCGCTCGTCGTGCACGTCACGTGCGCCGTCGTGCTGTGGCGGCGGGCCGGCAGTGCGCGCAGCACCAAGTACGTCGTGAAGAAGAACAAGCACTCGACGTTCAGCTCGCACTGGATGCGGTGGGGCGGCCTGACGCTGCTGCTCTTCATCGTGTGGCACCTGCTGAACTTCAGCTTCGGCAAGGTGAACGTGAAGACCGGCGAGACCGGCGACGCCGCCGGCGACCCGTACTCGCTGCTCGTCGACAGCTTCGAGGTCTGGTGGCTGACGCTGATCTACCTGCTGGCGATGGCGGCGCTCGCGCTGCACCTGCGGCACGGCACCTGGAGCGCCGCCCAGACGCTCGGCCTCACCAACAACCACCGCGCCCGCCGCAACGCCAACGTGCTGGGCTACCTGATCGCTGCCGTCGTGGCGGGCGGCTTCTCGCTGGTGCCGCTCGGCGTGCTCGTCGGCGCGATCGACTGAAGGGCCTCCCATGACCGACCTGCCCGACACCACGCTCACCGGCAACCCGTCGAGCCTCGCCGACCACGACGACGAGTACGACGACGCCGCCGACTACTACACGCCCGGCGACCCGGTCGCCGACACCAAGGCCCCCGGCGGCCCGCTCGACGAGCGCTGGAACACCCGCCAGTTCGAGGCCCGCATCGCCAACCCGGCCAACCGCCGTCGGCTCTCGGTGATCGTGGTCGGCACCGGCCTGGCCGGCGCCTCGGCGGCCGCGACGCTCGGCGAGGCCGGCTACGTGGTCAAGTCGTTCTGCTACCAGGACTCCCCGCGCCGCGCGCACTCGATCGCGGCGCAGGGCGGCATCAACGCGGCCAAGAACTACAAGGGCGACGGCGACAGCGTGTACCGGCTCTTCTACGACACCATCAAGGGCGGCGACTACCGCTCGCGGGAGTCGAACGTCTACCGGCTCGCCCAGGTGAGCACCAACATCATCGACCAGTGCGTCGCGCAGGGCGTGCCGTTCGCACGCGAGTACGGCGGCCTGCTCGACAACCGCTCGTTCGGCGGCGTCCAGGTGTCGCGCACGTTCTACGCCCGCGGCCAGACCGGCCAGCAGCTGCTCATCGGCGCCTACCAGGCGCTGGAGCGGCAGGTCGCTGCCGGCACGGTGCGCATGTACGCCCGCCACGAGATGCTCGAGCTCATCGTCGTCGACGACCGGGCCCGCGGGATCATCGTGCGCGACCTGGTGACCGGCGAGATCGAGACCTACTTCGCCGACGTCGTCGTGCTCGCCTCCGGCGGCTACGGCAACGTCTTCTTCCTCTCCACCAACGCGATGGGCTGCAACGTCACCGCCACCTGGCGGGCGCACCGCAAGGGCGCGCTGATGGCCAACCCGTGCTTCACGCAGATCCACCCGACGTGCATCCCGGTCTCCGGCGCGCACCAGTCGAAGCTGACGCTGATGTCGGAGTCGCTGCGCAACGACGGCCGGATCTGGGTGCCGAAGAACCAGGCCGACTGCACCAAGGACCCCCGGGAGATCCCTGAAGCCGATCGTGACTACTACCTCGAGCGGATCTACCCGGCGTTCGGCAACCTGGTGCCCCGCGACATCGCCTCGCGGCAGGCCAAGAACATGTGCGACGACGGCCGCGGCGTCGGGCCCGAGGTCGACGGCGTCCGGCGCGGTGTGTACCTCGACTTCGCCGAGGCGATCGACCGGCTGGGACGTGAGGCCATCGAGTCGAAGTACGGCAACCTCTTCGACATGTACGCCCGGATCACGGGCGAGGACCCCTACACGACGCCGATGCGCATCTACCCGGCCGTGCACTACGTGATGGGCGGGCTGTGGGTCGACTACGACCTCCAGTCCACGATCCCCGGGCTGTTCGTCACCGGCGAGGCCAACTTCTCCGACCACGGCGCCAACCGGCTCGGTGCCTCCGCGCTGATGCAGGGCCTGGCCGACGGCTACTTCGTGCTGCCGAACACGATCCGCGACTACCTGGCCGAGGGCCCCTTCGACAAGGTGCCCGAGGACCATCCCGCCGTCGTCGAGGCGCAGGAGTCGGTGAAGCAGCGGATCGACGCGTTCCTGGGCGCCAACGGCACCCGCAGCGTCGACTCCTACCACCGCGAGCTCGGCCACATCATGTGGGAGTACTGCGGTATGGAGCGCACCGAGGAGGGGCTGCGCAAGGCGATCGACCTGATCCGCTCGCTGCGCGAGGACTTCCACCGCAACGTGAAGGTGCTCGGCAGCGCCGAGAGCCTCAACCAGTCCCTGGAGAAGGCCGGCCGGGTCGCCGACTTCTTCGAGCTGGGCGAGCTGATGTGCATCGACGCCCTCAACCGGCGCGAGTCGTGCGGCGGCCACTTCCGCGCCGAGTCGCAGACCGAGGAGGGCGAGGCACTGCGCCACGACGACCACTACTCCTACGTGGCGGCATGGGCGTGGGCCGGCGCCGACGAGAAGCCGGTCCTGCACAAGGAGCACCTCGAGTACGAGTTCGTCGAGATGAAGCAGCGGAGCTACAAGTGATGAAGCTGACCCTGAAGATCTGGCGCCAGCCGTCGCACGACGCGCCGGGGGCGATCCACACCTACGAGCTCGACGACGTCTCCGAGGACATGTCGTTCCTCGAGATGCTCGACGTGCTCAACGAGCAGCTCAACGAGACCGGTGAGGAGCCGGTCGCGTTCGACTCCGACTGCCGCGAGGGCATCTGCGGCCAGTGCGGGCTGATGATCGACGGCGAGGCCCACGGCCCCGAGGTCACCACCACCTGCCAGCTGCACATGCGCACGTTCAAGGACGGCGACACCATCACCGTCGAGCCGTGGCGCGCCGACGCGTTCCCCGTCGTCAAGGACCTCGTGGTCGACCGCTCCGCGTTCGACCGGATCATCCAGCAGGGCGGCTACATCTCGGTCAACACCGGCGCCGCCCCCGACGCCCACGCCACCCCGGTGCCGAAGGACAAGGCCGACCGCGCCTTCGACGTCGCCACCTGCATCGGCTGCGGCGCCTGCGTCGCCGCCTGCCCCAACGGCTCGGCGTCGCTGTTCCTCGGCGCGAAGATCACCCACCTCGGCGAGCTGCCCCAGGGCCAGGCCGAGCGCGACAGCCGGGTGGTCAGCATGGTCGGCCAGCACGACCACGAGGGCTTCGGCGGCTGCACCAACATCGGCGAGTGCACCGCCGCCTGCCCCAAGGAGATCCCCCTCGACGTGATCTCCCGCCTCAACTGGGACCTCCACGCCGCCCTGCGCCACGGGCATTGACGGCCCCGGGGGTCTCGACACGGGCCTCGCTGCGCTCGTCCCGGCTCGACCACCGGGACCGCCGGTGGTCGAGCCGCGGGGCGCGCTGGCGCGCCGCGTGTCGAGACCCCCGGCCCCTCAGCTCCGCCGACTCCGCAGCGCCGCGATGAGCGCCAGCATCACTCCGGCACCCGCGGCGAACGGTTTGGGCCACGCCCGCGGCGGTGACTCCGTGGAGGTCTCGGGGAGTCCTGTGAGGGACGGCGTCTCCGGGCCCTGCACCGGCTCGGCGGGGTGGGTGAGGCGCAGCGCGCGGGCCTCGGGGGTCGTGTAGGCCCAGGCGGCGGCGTACATGACGACGCGGGAGAAGTAGTTGATCCAGACGATGAGGATCAGCGCGATCCCGAACGCCTGGAAGGCCGGGGAGTTCTTGGTGAGGCCGAACAGCAGGCTCGAGACCTGCTTCAGCACCTCGAAGGCGATGGCGCCGAGCAGCGCACCCGACCAGAGCGACCGGCGGGGCACGTGCGGGTCGGCGAGCAGCTTGAACATCGCGAAGAACAGCACCGCGTTGGCGGCGAGACCGAGCAGGACGCCCACCAGCACCACGAGCCACTCGAGCTCGGAGCCGAGCCCGACCCAGTCGAGCACGTCGCCCGAGAACCCGGATACCAGGCCGGCGACCGCCACCGAGGCCAGCAGCACGAAGCCGATCAGCGCCAGCGTCACCAGGTCGCGCAGCTTCCCGAGCACGAAGCTCGGCTGCTCGTTGTCGGGCAGCTCGAAGACGGCGATGAGGGCGTCGCGGAGCGCGGAGACCCAGCCCAGCCCCGAGTAGAGGACGCCGGCGAGGCCGATCACGCCCGCCAGCCCCGAGAAGCCGCGGATGTCGTCGAGCGAGATCTCGTTCTCTCCCCCGCCGATGATGCCGGGCAGCACCGAGTCGATGGCGGAGACGAGGTCGGCGTTGGCGCTGGGGTAGACCTTCGAGACCCAGCCGACCACGAAGAACGACAGTGCGAGCACCGGGAAGAAGGACAGGAACGCGAAGTAGGTGACGGCGCCCGCCTGCTGGGCGGCCTTCACATTGCCGTAGTGCTCCTGCATCCGGAGCGTGTGGTCGACGGCGGGACGCCGCTCACGCAGGTCGGTGAGCCGCTGCTGCGGTGACTCCATGTCTGCCTACCCGAGCCGGAAGTCGTGGGCCGGCTGCCAGCCGACGTGGTCGTCGTGCACGTAGAGGTGGAAGGTGTCGACGTCGAACTCGCACTCGAAGTCCGCGAGCTCGGTGAACGCCTGGTCGAGCCGACCGTCGTCGAGGTGGTGGGCCACGGTGACGTGGGGGTGGAACGGGAACGTCAGGTCGGTCTCGAGCGGGCCGCTCCGGACGGCGGCGGCCAGCTGCTCGACCTGCGAGATCCCCTCCACCAGCGACACGAACACCACCGGCGAGACCGGGCGGAACGTGCCGGTGCCGCGCAGGTGCACCCGGAACGGCGTCACCACTGTCGCCGAGGTCGCGAGGTGGTCGACCAGCGCCGCGCCGTCGTCGTCGACCTCGAGCGGCGGCACGAGGGTGATGTGGGTGGGGATCTTCGCCGCAGTGTCGTCGCCGAGGCCGGCCCGGTAGTCCTGCAGTTCGGTGGCCCAGGGCTCGGGGATCGCCACGGCCACCCCGATCGTCGGCATCCGTCGACCCTAGCGAGCGCGCATCATGGACAGGTCACCCCTGCCGGGGGGCCACGAAGCCCACTCGCTGGTACACGTCGGCCAGCGTCCGCGAGGCCACCTCGCGCGCCTGCGCGGCGCCCCGGGTGAGCACATCGATCAGGTGGTCCTGGTCGTCGAGGAGCTCCAGGGTGCGCTCGCGGAAGGGGGCCGCGAAGCCCGTGACGGCGTCGGCGAGGTCCTTCTTGAGGTCGCCGTAGCCGCGACCGGCGTACTGCTCCTCCAGGGTGCCGATCGACTCCCCGGTGACGGCCGAGTAGATCGTGAGCAGGTTGCTGACCCCAGGCTTCTCGTCGGCGTCGAACCGCACCTCGCTGCCGGAGTCGGTGACCGCGGAGCGGATCTTCTTCGCGCTCACCGCCGGGTCGTCGAGCATCTCGACGATCCCTTGCGGCGAGGAGCCCGACTTCGACATCTTGGCCGCGGGGTTCTGCAGGTCACCGATCTTCGCGGTGGCCTTGAGGATGTAGGGCTCCGGCAGCCGGAACGTCTTCTTGTAGCGGGTGTTGAACCGGTGCGCGAGGTCGCGGGTCAGCTCGAGGTGCTGGCGCTGGTCCTCGCCCACCGGCACGAAGTGGGGGCGGTAGAGCAGGATGTCGGCCGCCTGCAGGATCGGGTAGGTCAGCAGCGCCACCGACGCCGACCCCTCGCCGCCCTTGGCCGACTTGTCCTTGAACTGGGTCATCCGCCGCGCCTCGCCCATCGAGGTCAGCGACTGCATCACCCACGCCAGCTGCGAGTGCTCGGGCAGGTGGCTCTGCACGAAGATCGCCGACCGGGCCGGGTCGACGCCGGCCGCGAGCAGCTGGGCGACGTAGCGGAGCGTCCGCTCGCGCAGCAGCTTCGGGTCGTGCGGCACCGTGATCGCGTGCTGGTCGGCGATGAAGAAGAACGGCTGGTAGTCCTGCTGGAGGTCGACCCACTGCCGCACCGCGCCGAGGAAGTTGCCCAGGTGCCAGCTGTCCGCCGTCGGCTGGATCCCGGAGAGCACGCGGGGTCGGGCCCCGCCTGACGCGGCCGCCGGCACCTCGAGGTCCGGCTGGGTCGTGGCAGACATGGCCGCCATTCTCCCCGGTCGCCCGCGCGCGGCGTCATCGGGCGTCAGCGGCGCCCCACCCGCACCGTGATGCCACCGACCAGGAGGCTCACGAGCAGCAGGACCACGACGGCGAGGGCGCTGCGACGCATGAGCGGTTCGCGGATACCGCGTGGCGATGCCCCGGCCGGCTTGGCAGGCTCCCGCCATGGTCCCCGTCCCCACGCTCACCTCAGGTCCCGTCGTCCTCCGCGCTCCCCGCCCGGACGACGTCCAGGGGGTCTGGGAGCAGTGCCAGGACCCGCTCTCGCAGCGCTGGACCAGCGTGCCCGTGCCGTACTCCCACGACGCCGCCGAGGACTTCCTCGGCCGGCTGATCCCCGACCAGTGGGAGACGGGCCACGAGCACATCCTCGTGATCGAGGCGGAGGGCCGGTTCGCCGGCAGCGTGGCGCTGCGGCCGATGGGGCACGACCGCGCCGAGATCGGCTACGGCGCGCACCCGTGGGTCCGCGGCACCGGGCACGTGCACACCGCGCTCGGTCTCCTCCTCGACTGGGGGTTCGGCGACCTCGGGCTGGAGACGGTCGAGTGGCGGGCGCAGGTCGGCAACTGGCGCTCGCGCAAGGCCGCCTGGCGGCTGGGCTTCACGATCGGCGGCGTGCTGCGCCGCTGGCTGCCGCACCGCGGTCAGCTGGTCGACTGCTGGGTCGGCAGCCTGCACCGCGACGACCCCCGCGGGCCGCAGGGCCGCTGGCTCTCCGCACCCGTGCTCGACGGCGACGGCGTCCGGCTGCGACCCCTGACGGTGCGTGACGTGCCCCGCATCGTCGAGGCGGCCTCGGACGAGCTCACCCGGCACTGGCTGGGGCGGACGCCGTCGCCGTACGCGGAGGACGACGCGCTCACTTGGCTCGAGTCGGTCTCGGAGGGCCAGGCGACCGGTCGCAGCACCAACTGGGCGGTCACCGACCCGGCCAGCGACCTCCTGCTCGGCACCGTCTTCGTGTTCGGCATCGTCTCCGACGAGGTGGAGGTCGGCTACTGGGTGCACCCCGACGCGCGCGGCCGTGGTGTCGCCACGGCGGCCACCCGGCTCGCGACCGGGTGGTGCTTCGCCGAGCTCGACGCGCCGCGGGTCCGGATCGGGGCCGCGGTCGAGAACGTCGCGTCACGTCGCGTCATCGAGGCCGCCGGGTTCCGGTACGTGGGCGTCGAGCGGTTCGGCACCTGGCCACGGACCGGTCCCGCCGACCTCGCGCGTTACGACGTGGTGGCGGCGGAGTGGCCGGCGGCTACGCCGTCGCGGTGACCGCCGTGTCGAGGTTCGTGAGCGAGTCGGTCAGCTGGTCCTCGCTCACCAGCGGGAACGACACCTTGCTCAGCAGCTCCTGGTCGGTGACGGCGGACCAGTCGTAGGTGAGGCTGACGTCGGTGCGGTCCGGGCCGTCGGCGCTGAGCTGCCACACCCACTCCCACCCCGGCGGCTCGGTGCCGGCGGGTGCGGTCTTCCAGCCGATGAGGTGGTTCTGATCGAACGCCGTGACCACGTTGTCGGTGGCGTAGTCACCGCCCATGTGGTCCCCGGTCATGTTCATCCGGAACTGCTGGCCCGCCTGCGTGATCCGGTCGCCCCGCTCGAGGCTCACCACGAACCCGGAGCCGTCGAGCTCGGGGTGGCGGTGCGGGTTGGAGAGCACGTCGAACACCTGGTCGGTGCTCGCCTCGATGGTGCGCTGGACCTGGATCCTGTTGTCGTGGGTCATGCCTCCACCGTGCGCGGGTCGGCCGGCGGCCGTCACACCCCTTCGGGGACCCTGGCCTCGACATCGGCCTGCGCCCTTCGATCGAGCCGGAACGCCACCGCGAGCACCGCGGCGCCCGCGAGGGAGAGCAGCGCGCCCACGAGCAGCGGCGAGCTGTAGCCCCAGCCCGCGGCGATGGTGACGCCGCCCAGCCACGCACCGAGGGCGTTGCCGATGTTGAGCGAGCCGTGGCTCAGCGCAGCGCCGAGGGTCTCGGCGTGCTCGGCGGCGTCGATGAGCCGCATCATCAGGCCGAGGGCCAGCACCGACCCTGCGGTGGTGACGAGGAACATCGCCGGCAGCACGACGTAGCCGCTGGGCAGCAGCAGCCAGGTCACCAGCAGCATCGCGGCCAGGACGACCGGCCCGACGATCAGCGAGAGCCGCAGCGAGCGGTCGACGGCGATCCCGGCCACCCAGTTGCCGAACACCATGCCGAGGCCGAGCGTCAGCAGGAAGACCGGGACGGCGGCGTCCGACAGCCCGGCGGTGCGGGTGGCCATCGGGGCGACGTAGGAGAACAGCGCGAACATCCCGCCGAAGCCGACGGCACCCGCGACGATGGCGAACCACACCTGCGGCTTGCGCAGCGCGAGCAGCTCGCGCCGTCCGGTGGCCTCGGGGTTGCCGGGGCAGTCGGGCACGAAGCTCAGCACCATCACGATCGTGAGCGCGGCCAGTCCGGCCACCACCCAGTACGACGCGCGCCAGCCGAGGGTCTGGCCGAGCCAGGTGGCGCTCGGGACGCCGACCACGTTCGCCACCGGCAGCCCCATCAGCACGAGCGCCATCGCGCGGCCGCGCCGCTCCGGCGCGACCATGCTCGCCGCCACGAGCGAGGCGACTCCGAAGTAGCCGCCGTGCGGCAGCCCGTCGAGGAACCGCGCCAGCAGCAGGGTCTCGTAGCTCGGCGCCAGCGCGCTGAGCCCGTTGAAGAGGGCGTAGGCGACCATCAGCCAGAGCAGCAGCGCCCGGCGGGGCAGCTTCGCGCCGAAGTAGGCGATCACCGGGGCGCCGATCACCACGCCGAGGGCGTAGGCCGAGATCGTGTGGCCCGCCTGCGGGATCGTGATGCCGACGCCGTCCGCGACCTGCGGCAGCACGCCCATCGTCACGAACTCGGTCGTGCCGATCGCGAACCCGCCGACGGCGAGCGCGAGCACGGCCAGCGCGAAGTGCGGCGCGCGGCCGGTCGTCGGGTCGGTCGGGGAGGTCGTGTCGAGCATCGTCACCATGGTCCTAGCGGATGCCCCCGACCGCCTATTCCGCGGTGCCGGAATCGCCCTGTGACCTTGGCTACTGGAGCGCCGCGGGCGACCAGTCGGGAGCCCTCCCGCCCGCGATCAGCACCCGGGCGTCGGCCGCCGCACCGCACTGCGCGGCGGCCGGCTGCACGACGATCCCCTCGGCGCTCGTCCAGGCGACCGCCGTCGAGTCCGGCGACCAGGTGGGGCTGGCGTGCTTGGCGTCCGGCGTGGTGACGCAGGTGTAGACCGGCGCCGCCGGCGGCGCACCGGAGGTCGCGTCTCCTGAGACGGCGTACCAGGCGATCGTGGAGTCGGCGAGGTCGGTGTGGGGGGCGACGGCGACGTCGATACTTGTCGCCGGCTTACCTCTTCAGCGCCGAGGCGGGTAGTCCCTGACGGGTCACACCTACAGCGAGGCGAGGGCCTCGTTGAGGGTTTTCGAGGGACGCATGACGGCGTCGGCCTTGGCGTCGTCGGGGCGGTAGTAGCCACCGATGTCGGCCGGGCTGCCCTGGACTCCGTTGAGCTCGGCCACGATGTCGTCCTCCGACGAGGCGAGGCGCTCGGCGAGGGGCTCGAAGACCTTCGCGAGGTCGGCGTCGTCGGTCTGGTTCGCCAGCTCCTGCGCCCAGTAGAGGGCGAGGTAGAAGTGCGAGCCGCGGTTGTCGATGCCGCCGACCTTGCGGGTGGGCGACTTGTCGTTCTCGAGGAACGTGCCGGTGGCGCGGTCGAGGGTGTCGGCGAGCACCTTCGCGCCGGGGTTGCCGGCGACGTCGCCGAGGTGCTCGAAGGAGGCGGCCAGCGCGAAGAACTCGCCGAGGCTGTCCCAGCGAAGGTAGTTCTCCTTCACCAGCTGCTGCACGTGCTTCGGGGCCGAGCCGCCGGCGCCGGTCTCGAACAGGCCGCCACCGTTCATCAGCGGCACGACCGAGAGCATCTTGGCCGAGGTGCCGAGCTCGAGGATCGGGAACAGGTCGGTGTTGTAGTCGCGCAGCACGTTGCCGGTGACCGAGATGGTGTCTTCACCGCGACGGATCCGCTCCAGCGAGTACGCCGTCGCCTCGGCCGGCGCGAGGATCTCGATCGTCAGCCCGTCGGTCTCGTGCTCGGGCAGGTACTCGTTCACCTTCGCGATCAGGTTGGCATCGTGGGCGCGGGTCTCGTCGAGCCAGAAGACGGCGGGCGTCTCCGAGGCGCGGGCGCGGGTGACGGCGAGCTTCACCCAGTCGCGGATCGAGGCGTCCTTGGTCTGGCAGGCACGCCAGATGTCGCCCGGCTGCACCTCGTGCTCGATGAGGGTCTCCCCCGCGCCGTCGACCACGCGGATCGTGCCGGCGGCCGGCGCCTCGAAGGTCTTGTCGTGCGAGCCGTACTCCTCGGCGGCCTTGGCCATGAGGCCGACGTTGGGCACCGAGCCCATGGTGGCCGGGTCGAAGGCGCCGTGGGCGCGGCAGTCGTCGATGACGGTCTGGTAGACGCCGGCGTAGGAGGAGTCCGGGATCACCGCGAGGGTGTCGGCCTCCTCGCCGTCGGGGCCCCACATGTGGCCGGACGTGCGGATCATCGCGGGCATCGAGGCGTCGATGATGACGTCGCTCGGCACGTGGAGGTTGCTGATGCCCTTGTCGGAGTCGACCATCGCCAGCTTCGGGCCGTCGGCGAGGCCCTGCTGGACGGCGGCCTTGATCGCCTCGCCGTCCGGCAGCGACTCGACGGCCGCCAGCAGCGCGCCGAGGCCGTCGTTCGGGGAGATGTCGGCGGCCTTCAGCTGCTCGCCGTACTGCTCGAACAGCGTCGGGAAGAACGCCTGCACGGCGTGGCCGAAGATGATCGGGTCGGAGACCTTCATCATCGTGGCCTTGAGGTGCACCGAGAGCAGAACGTCGTCGGCCTTGGCCCGCGCGATCTGCTCGGTGAGGAAGCGGCGCAGCGCGGCGACGTCCATGAACGTGGCGTCGACGACCTCGCCGGCGAGCACCTTCACCTCGTCCTTGAGCACCGTGGTGGTGCCGTCGGCAGCGACGTGCTCGATGCGCAGCGTGCCGTCGTCCGGGATCACCACCGACTTCTCGTTGGAGCGGAAGTCGTGCTCACCCATCGTGGCCACGTTGGTCCGGGAGTCCGAGCTCCACGCACCCATCCGGTGCGGGTGCGCCTGGGCGTAGGCCTTCACCGACGACGGCGCCCGCCGGTCGGAGTTGCCCTCGCGGAGCACCGGGTTGACCGCGGAGCCCTTCACCTTGTCGTACTTGGCGCGGGTCGCGCGCTCCTCGTCGGTGTCGGGGCTCTCGGGGTAGTCGGGCAGGTCGAAGCCCTGGTCGCGCAGCTCCTTCACCGCCGCCTTGAGCTGCGGGATCGAGGCCGAGATGTTCGGCAGCTTGATGATGTTCGCCTCCGGCTTGGTGGCGAGCTCACCCAACTCGGCGAGGTGGTCGGCCACCTGCTGGTCGTCGCTCAGCCGCTCCGGGAACTGGCTGAGGATCCGGCCGGCGAGCGAGATGTCACGCGTCTCGACGTCGACACCAGCCTTGGCCGCATAGGCCTGGATGATCGGCAGGAACGAGTACGTCGCCAGCAGCGGCGCCTCGTCCGTGTGCGTGTAGATGATCGTGCTGGCCTGGTCGCTCACGCGCGCTCCTGGGAAGTCCGACATTTCTCGACGTCAAGATACCTGCTGCTCAGAACCCGGGGTCCGCAGGTCTAGGCTGCTCCGGACCTCAGGTTTGGACCACTCCCCGAAGGGCAGGCCCGCCGCCATGGAAGCAACTTCCCCCACGCTCGTCCAGAAGCTGGCCGCCGAGGCCATCGGCACGGCGGTGCTCGTGCTGCTCGGCGTCGGCTCGGTCCAGATCACCCTCGACACCGAGGGTGGCCTGGACTTCGCCGCAGTCGGCTTGGCCTTCGGCATCGCGATCATCGTGATGATCTACGCCTTCGGCCGGGTCTCCGGGGGTCACTTCAACCCGGCGGTCTCGGTGGGTGCCGCGCTGAGCGGCCGGATCCCGTGGAAGGACGCCGGGCTCTACTCCGCCGCCCAGGTCGTCGGCGCCGTCGTGGGCGCCGCGATCCTGGCGCTGGTGCTCTTCACCGGCGACGCCGGGTGGGAACTCGGCCAGCCGCTCGGGAGCAACGGCTTCGGCAACGAGGGCGGCGTCGACGTCATCGGCGCGCTGATCCTCGAGCTGGTGATGACCCTGGTCTTCGTGCTCGTGATCCTCGCCGTCACCGACGAGCGCAACGAGCACCCCGCGCTGGCGCCGCTCGCCATCGGCTTCACCCTGGCCGCGATCCACTTCGCCACCCTCGGCGCCACCGGCACCTCGGTGAACCCGGCCCGCTCGATCGGCCCCGGACTGTTCTCCGGCACCGACGCGATCCTCCAGCTCTGGCTGTTCATCGTGGCGCCGCTGCTCGGCGCCGCCGCGGCCGGCTTCCTCTATCCGGCCCTGTTCGGCCGGGCCTCCGAGCCGGTGCCCGGCTCCGGCCTCAACTTCGCGGCACGCCGCGCCGCTGCGCCCGCCGTGCCCGGCTATGGCATGCCCGACCAGTTCCAGCAGCAGTGGAACCAGCAGCAGCCCGGGTTCCCGCAGCAGGGCTACCCGGCCGGCTACGAGCAGGGCGGCTACCCGCAGCAGGCCGGCGGCTACGACCATGCGGCGCAGCCGTCGCACGCCGCGGCGGTGCCGGGTGGCACGGCCGCTGCCGCGCCGGCGGCACCGCAGGAGCAGCCGATCATCCAGGACGGCTGGCAGTGGGACCCCCAGTCCCAGCAGTGGATCCCGGCCGAGCAGCCGCCCGCGGCTTCGGGCGGTCCCGGCAGCTGGCCCGCCCCCGGCGGCGAGTCGACGGCGGTGCGCCCCACCGAGTGAGGGCACGCCCTCAGCGGCTCCGGGGCCCGCTGCTAGCGTCAGGCGACCCGTTTCGTCGTCCCCGAGGAGTCCCGTCGTGTCCTCTGCTCCGTTGAAGGTCGCCGTCACCGGCGCCGCCGGTCAGATCGGCTACAGCCTGCTGTTCCGTCTCGCGAGCGGGGCCCTCACCGGCGACCGGCCGATCGAGCTGCGACTGCTCGAGATCGAGCCGGCGCTGAAGGCGCTCGAGGGCGTCGTCATGGAGCTCGACGACTGCGCGTTCCCCGGCCTGGCGGGGGTCGAGATCGGCTCGGACGCCGAGCAGGTCTTCGACGGCGTCAACCTCGCCCTCCTCGTCGGCGCCCGGCCGCGGGGCCCGGGCATGGAGCGCGGCGACCTGCTCGAGGCGAACGGCGCGATCTTCACCGCCCAGGGCAAGGCCCTCAACCAGGTGGCCGCCGACGACGTCCGGATCGGCGTCACCGGCAACCCCGCCAACACCAACGCGCTGATCGCCCTCAAGAACGCCCCGGACATCCCGGCCGAGCGGTTCTCGGCCCTCACCCGCCTCGACCACAACCGGGCCATCTCCCAGCTCGCGGCGAAGACCGGCGCCCCGGTCACCGACATCACCCACATGACGATCTGGGGCAACCACTCCGCCACCCAGTACCCCGACCTGTTCCACGCCGAGGTCGGCGGCCGCAACGCCGCCGAGGTCGTGGGCGACCAGGACTGGCTGGAGAACACCTTCATCCCCACCGTGGCCAAGCGCGGCGCCGCGATCATCGAGGCCCGTGGCTCGTCGTCGGCCGCCTCCGCCGCCTCGGCCACCATCGACGCCGCCCGCGACTGGCTCTACGGCTCCGCCGAGGGCGACTGGGTGTCGATGGCCGTGCTCTCCGACGGCTCCTACGGCGTCGCGGAGGGCATCGTGTCGTCGTTCCCGGTGACCACCAACGGCGGGGACTGGGCGATCGTCGAGGGCCTCGACATCGACGACTTCTCGCGGTCGAAGATCGACGCCTCGGTCGCCGAGCTCGACGACGAGCGGTCCGCCGTCACCGAGCTCGGGTTGATCTGACCGAGGAACGAGGTCAGGTCGACCCATCGGTGGTCGAGCAAGCACGTCGCGAGTGAGCTCGCGAACTCGCGAATGCGCGTCGAGACCTGACACGCGCTTCGAGGACATCCGCCTGCTTCCGCGGCGTTAAGCCCGCGGTAAGTCCTCCTCCGCACGGTGGCCCCATCAACCACCGTGGCGCCGCCGGCGCCCAGAAACGCCCGCCGCGAGCGGGAGGAGGACGGGACGAGATGGACACCTGGGTCGCACCGCAGGAGAAGACCAACCGCGACAAGATCGTGCCTGTCGGGCTGTTCGCCTGGATGTTCTTCGCGGCGATGCTGCCCGCGCTGAACGCCGACTCGGGCAGCAGCACGACCCGCCGCGGCGAGTCGGCCGAGTCGATCTTCCTCGGTCTGAAGCGCGCGCTCGGTTCGGCGCCCACCCCGGCCGACGACGCCGGCCTCCTGCTCGCCGGGCGTCTCGCACTCGCCGTGGGCGTGATCGGCATCGTGGCCTACGTCGTCGCGGTGCACCGCCGCCGGCAGGCGCGACAGACCACCGCGCGCGAGTTCGCCGCGGGCCGGCTCACCGCTCCGGTCTACCCGCCGGCCGCGCCCGAGGTCGGCCGGGTCGCGAACCTCACCATCGAGGCGAGCGTCCTCCCGGGCGGCGACGTCGTGCTGCACGGGGTCGACCGTGACCGCGCCCGGCTCGCCCAGGGCGCCACCCCCGAGTACTGGGTGCGGGTCGCCGGCCGCGAGCTGCGCACGATGCTCCGCACCGACGACGACGGCCTGCTCGGTCTCCTCCAGGCCAACGGGACCCGGCTGGCCGAGCGCGGCGAGACCACCTTCCTGCAGCAGCAGGGCGTGCCGTTCCAGGTGCGGGTCGCCTCGTAGTGACCAGCCCGACTAGCTCGGCTGGTCCGGGATGTCTCCGGACAGGAACCACAGGGCTCCCGAGATCGCGGCGAGCAGGAGGACGTCGGTCATGCGATGCCGGACGGCGAGCATGCCGGCGTCCTTCTGCGGCAGCACCAGGCGCAGTGCGCTGGCGCCCGCGAGGGAGCCGGCGATGATCCGCACCCCGAGCCGCCAGTCGTCGAGCAGCACGACCGCGATGCCGGCGATCGCCACGATGAGCACCGCGAGGTAGCAGGTCCCGCCGATCGTCGACGGGATCCGGGTGAGCGGCTGCGGCTCGAGGAAGGGCTCCTCGATCGGCTCGAGCGGCTCCGGCTCGTCGGGTGGCGGGGTGTCGGACATCGGGATCGTGCTCAGCCGGCCAGCCGTTCGGCGCGGTCGACGACGTTCGACAGCAGCATCGCCCGGGTCATCGGGCCGACACCGCCGGGGTTGGGCGAGACCCACCCCGCGACGTCCCAGACGTCGTCGGCGAGGTCGCCGGCGATCCTCCCGTCGACGCGGGAGACGCCGACGTCGAGCAGGGCGGCGCCGGGCTTCACCATGTCGGCCCTGATGAGGCCGGGGACGCCGGCGGCGGCCACCACGATGTCGGCCCACTTCGTGTAGTCGGCGAGGTCGCGGGTGCCGGTGTGGCACAGCGAGACCGTGGCGTTCTCCGAGCGCCGGGTGAGCAGCAGGCCGAGCGGACGGCCGACGGTGATGCCGCGGCCGACCACGACGACGTTCGCCCCGGCGATCTCGATCCCGTGGCGACGCAGCAGCTCGATGCAGCCGATCGGCGTGCAGGGCAGCGACCCGGCCTCGCCGAGCACCAGCTTGCCGAGGTTGACCGGGTGCAGCCCGTCGACGTCCTTGTCGGGGTCGACCCGCGACAGCAGGGCGAACTCGTCGAGGCCGGTGGGCTGCTGCACGAGGAAGCCGGTGCAGGCCGGGTCGGCGTTGAGCTCGTCGATCACGTGCTCCACCTCGGCCTGGGTGGCGCCGGCGGGCAGGTCGCGCCGCAGCGAGGCGATGCCGATCTCGGCGCAGTCCTTGTGCTTGGCGCCGACGTACCAGTGGGAGCCGGGGTCGTCGCCGACGAGCACCGTGCCGAGGCCGGGCACGATCCCGCGGTCCTTGAGCAGCCGCACCCGCTCGGTGAGCTCGGCCTTGATGACCTTGAGGGTCGCGGACCCGTCGAGGCGCTGGGCAGTCATGGGCGTGATCCTTCCTGGTCGGTCAGTGGGCGAAGTGGCGGGTGCCGGTGAAGTACATCGTGACGCCGGCCGCCTTCGCCGCCGCGACGGTGAGCTCGTCGCGCATCGAGCCGCCGGGCTGCACGATCGCCCGCACGCCGGCGTCGAGGAGGATCTGCGGCCCGTCCTCGAACGGGAAGAAGGCGTCGGAGGCCGCCACCGCGCCGCGGGACCGCTCCCCCGCCCGCTCGACCGCGAGCCGGCACGAGTCGACCCGGTTCACCTGGCCCATGCCGACCCCGACCGAGGCGCCGTCGCGGGCGAGCAGGATCGCGTTGGACTTCACCGACCGGCAGGCGCGCCAGGCGAACGCGAGGTCGGCCAGGGTCTGCTCGTCGGCGGGCTCGCCGCTCGCGAGCGTCCAGGTCGCCGGGTCGTCGCCGGGGGCGTCGACGTAGTCGCGCTGCTGCATGAGCAGGCCGCCGGAGATCGGCCGCATCTCGACCTCGCCGGCGCGGGCGACGTCGCACACCAGGATCCGCAGGTTCTTCTTGGCGGCCAGCACCTCGACGGCACCCTCGTCGTAGCCGGGCGCCACGATCACCTCGGTGAACACCTCGGCCACCTGCTGCGCCATCGCCACGGACACCGGTCGGTTGACGGCGATCACGCCGCCGAACGCCGACACCGGGTCGCACGCGTGGGCCTTGGCGTGGGCATTTGCGACGTCGGCGCCGACGGCGATCCCGCACGGGTTGGCGTGCTTGATGATCGCCACCGCCGGCTCGGCGAAGTCGCTCGCCGCGCGCCGGGCGGCGTCGGCGTCGACGTAGTTGTTGTACGACATCTCCTTGCCGTGCAGCTGCGTCGCCTGCGCGAGGCCGGGGCCGACCTGGTTGAGGTAGAGCGCCGCGCTCTGGTGCGGGTTCTCGCCGTAGCGGAGCACCGTCGCCTTGTCCCACGTGCCGCCGGCCCACGCCGGGAAGCCGGTGCCCTCGCTGGTGTCGGTGAGCACGTTGCTCATCCACGACGCCACCGCGACGTCGTACGACGCCGTGTGCTGGAACGCCTCCGCGGCCAGTCGCTGCCGCTCGGCGAGGGTGAAGCCGCCGGCCGCCGCCGCCGTCAGCACGTCGTCGTAGCGCTCGGGCGAGGTGACGATCGCGACCGACGGGTGGTTCTTCGCGGCCGCGCGCACCATCGACGGGCCGCCGATGTCGATCTGCTCGACGCACTCGTCGGGGCTCGCGCCGGAGGCGACCGTCTGCGTGAACGGGTAGAGGTTGGAGACCACGAGGTCGAACGGCTCGACGCCGAGGTCGGCGAGCTGCTGCACGTGGGTGTCGAGCCGGCGGTCGGCCAGGATGCCGGCGTGCACCTTCGGGTGCAGCGTCTTCACGCGGCCGTCGAGGCACTCCGGGAAGCCGGTGAGCTCCTCGACCTGGGTGACCGGCACGCCGAGGCCCTCGATGAGCCGGGCCGAGCCGCCGGTCGACACCAGCGCGACGCCGGCGTCGTGGAGGCCGCGGACGAGCTCCTCGAGGCCGCTCTTGTCGTAGACGGAGACCAAGGCGCGCTTGATCGGGATCTGGTCGGTCATGACAGAAACTCCTGCTGCTCGGGATGGGGCAGCACCCAGGCGTTCGATGCTGCCGACGTCACTCCCCGGTGGTCGCCCACCTGCGCCAGTCGTGTGGTCGTCACTGTAATGAACCGGCCGGCCCGAACCGCACCCGCCGGCCGTCGACACGGAAGCCCTCGCGCGCCATCCGGCCGACCGTGTCGACGAGCATCGCCCGCTCGGCGACCTTGATCCGGTCGTGCAGCGTCTCGACGGTGTCGTCGTCGGCCACCGGCACCGTGGACTGGGCCAGGATCGGGCCGGTGTCGACGCCGTCGTCGACGACGAACAGCGTGGCCCCGGTGACCTTGACGCCGTACTCGAGCGCCTCGGCCGGGCCGTGCATGCCCGGGAACGACGGCGACAGCGCCGGGTGGGTGTTCACGACCCGGCCGCCGTGGGCGGCGAGGAACGCGCGGCCGACGAGCTTCATGAACCCGGCGAGCACCACGATGTCGGGCTCGTGCGCGGCGACCGTTGCGGCGAGGTCGGCGTCCCACTCCTCGCGGGAGGCCGCGTCCTTCACCCGCCGCACGAAGGTCGGCACGCCGGCCCGCTCGGCGCGGGCGAGGCCCTCGATGCCGTCGCGGTCGGCCCCGACAGCGGCGACGACGGCGCCGTACGCCGGGTCCTGGCACGCGTCGAGCAGCGCCTGCAGGTTGGTGCCCGAGCCGGACACCAGGACGACGAGGCGGGCGGGCACGCCCGCACGCTAGCGGTCCGCGGAGCCGATCAGCCGGTGTGGGTGACGGCCGCGCTGGCCAGGAACCCCTCGAAGTACTGCTCGGCGAAGACCATGGCGGACACCTCGGACCGGCTGCGCACCCCGAGCTTGCGGCGCACGGCGCGGACGTGGTCGTGGGCGGTGTGCTCGGACACGCCGAGCTCGCGGGCGATCTCACGGTCCGACAGCCCGCGACACAGCAGGCGGGTGACCTCGATCTCGCGCGACGAGAGGCCGGCCGCGACCACCCGGGTGCCGAGCAGCCGGTCGGGGCCTGCTGCGCTGAGCGTGACGGCGACCCGGTCGGCACCGAGCCGGGTGCCGTACGCGGTCACCCACCCGCGCGGCGTCCGGAGCACCGTGGTGAACGGGAGCGGTCCGCCCGCGAGGGCGCGCAGGTGGTCGACATGGCGGTACTCGTCGGCGGCCGGGTGGTCGAGCTCGCGGAGGACGTCGACCACCTCGGGGCTGGCCTCGACCACCTCACCGTCTGCGACGAGGAGCACGCCCAACGCGCCGGCGGCGAAGGCCGGGACCTCGGCCGCACCGAGCCCGGTCGTCCCGAGCGAGCCCACCACGGCGTCGCGCAGGTCGGCACCGAGCCGACCGGACTCCCGGTTCAGCAGGTCCTCGTCCCGGACCGTGAAGGGCGCCCGGCCCGCGCGCCGCCACAGGGTCACACCTCCCCAGACGGCCTGGGCGTCGCCACACACCGCCCGCAGCTCGGCCGCGAAGCCGTGGGGACGCAGGACGCTGATCAAGGGATCGTTCCCGGCGGTCTCGTCGTCGACCCGGCTGGCCGACGAACGATCGATCGCCATCCGGCGGAAGGTCCGGTCGTCCTCGCCCAGCTCGTAGGTGAAGTAGGGGTGGCAGGAGGCCTCGGGGAGCTCGTCGACCGCACCGGTGCTGAACAGCCGCGTGGCCGGGTCCATCACCAGGAGCGCCCCGCCGTCGCAGTCGACCAGCTCGCGCAGTCGTCGCAGTCCGCGCAACCCGCAGTCGGCGGGCGACCCGGCTCGCGTCGACGGATCGACGGTCATGCCTCGCATGCTAGTGCTGCCACCGGAGGTGGTCCCCGAATCCGGGGATGGATCCGAGGTACGGCCCCGTCGCAGGCTGGGCCGCATGACGACTCTGACCTCCGGCGCCACGTACGTCGACAGCTCCGCGCTCCCGGTCCTGGACCACCTCGGCTTCCTGTGCCGTGTGGTCCTCGACGGCGGTGCGACCGGTGAGGCGTTCTCGCTCGTGGAGGAACGGGGGGTACTGGGGTGCATGACCCCCCAGCACGTCCACGAGCGGGAGGCGGAGACGTTCGTGGTGCTGGAGGGCGCGCTCGAGGGCTGGTGCGAGGGCGAGCGCCTGCTGGTGGAGGCGGGGAGCGTCCTCCACCTCCCGGCCCGCAAGGAGCACGCCTTCCGGGTGGCGTCGTCGTCGGCGCACTTCTACACGCTGATCTCGCCGGCGGGATTCGACCGCTTCTTCTCCGCCACCGGACGCGTGGTGGCGCAGACCTTCGACGGCGAGCTGCCGACGCCCACGCCGATCCCGCCCGGCGCGGCGGAGGCGCTGCAGCGGGTGCTGACCCCGCTCGGCTGCACCATCACCGGTCCCCCGCCGTTCCCGGCACCGGCCGGCTGAGGCTCACACCTCGGCGGAGCGTCGCTGCCACCAGGTGACGGCCAGGCCGCCGAGCAGGCCGCCGAGGCCGTAGGCGGCGACCGCGTGCAGCATCACCTCGAGGGCGTCGGTGCCGACCTCGGCCATCCGGCCGGGTCCGACCGCGCCGCTCGACAGCGCGGTGAGGGCGCCGAGCAGCACGCCGGCGAGCACACCGCCGCCGGCACCGCGCAAAGCGCCGTCCTCCCACCGCGTGGTGGGGAGGGCCCGCTGCGCGAGCACGGCGGCCAGGAACGCGATGACCGGCGGGGCCACGATCAGCCAGGAGGTCCACTGCGGCGCCGGGCCGTCAGCGGGGAGCGCAGCGAGCATCGGGAACATGGGCAGCGGGCCGAGCACGACCGCACCGCTGGTGACCGTGCTGCCGGCGCCCACGACGAAGCCGGGGCCGAGCAGGTAGGCGCTGGAGTAGAGGGTGGCGTTCGGCAGCACGGCGAGGCTGACGGCGACCAGCACGGCGACGTCGCCGCGGCCTGCGCCGAGCTGCGAGGTGACGTTGGCGGCGGTCGACCAGTCGGCCACCAGAGCGCCCAGCACGAGCAGCGTGGCGCCGGCCAACCAGAGCACGAGCAGCCGACGGCAGGTGGCCGCGGCTCCGATCACCCACGCCGGCACGCCCGCCGTCCACACCGCGGCCCGGCCCGAGCCCGCGGCGATGGCGGGCAGCCCGAGCAGCAGGCAGAGCGCGAGCGACCACACCACGACCCGCGACGTGCTCGGTGCACTCGCCGGGGTGGCGGCCAGGGTGCAGGTGACGACGGCCGTGGTGACGTAGCCGGCGGCGAAGAGCGTGCCGGCGACGGCGACGGTCCAGTCGCGCTCGCCGTCGCCGAGCGCGTCGGCGTCGGGGCCGTGCCCGGACACCGAGGCGCCGAGCCAGTGCGCCCAGCGCCAGACCGACCATGCGGCGAGCAGCGTGATGCCGAGGGGGACGGCGCTGACCAGCACGCCCTCGACGCGGAAGCCGGAGCCGTGGCCGGCCAGCCAGGCGGTGGCGCCGACGCGGAGACCGTCGCGCGGCGTGCCGTGGGCGCCGCCGTCGGTGAGGAACCAGCCGGTGACGCCGAGGCCGAGGAACACCACGAGCGTGACGCCGGCCGCGGCGACGCCGCACACCAGCGCGGTCGGCACGAGCGGCCGGCGGGTGGCGAGGTCGCGCCCGACGGCGGCCGCCGGGCGGCGGGTGCGAGGCGGCGGCAGCAGGGCGGTCATGGCTCTCAGATCATCGCCTCGCCGGGCCCGCTCACCGGGCCTCCCACGCCGGGGTCCTTGCTTTCCGGCGAATCGGAGCCGCCGCGGGGGCTCGTCTACCGTGGACGGGTCATGCGCGACCCCGACCAGTTCGACACGTTCTACAAGGACGCCCGCGACCGGCTGCTCGTCCAGACCTTCTGCTTCACCGGCGACCTCCCGGCCGCGCGCCACGCCGTCCGCGACGCCTTCGTCGTCGCCTGGCACCGCTGGCGCAAGGTGTCCCGGGTCAGCGACCCCGAGTCCGTCGTCCGCCCGGACGCCTGGCGGATCGCCCAGCGCCGCCACACCACGCGGGTCTGGCACCGCGAGAAGGACCTCGACGACGAGGTGCGTGCCACGCTCGACGCGCTCGGCAAGCTCACCGTCAACCAGCGCAAGGCGTTGCTGCTCACCCAGCTGGCCTCGGTGTCGATGCCGCAGATGGCGCGCGAGATCGGGCTGCCGCTGGAGCGGGCCGAGCAGGAGCTCCAGGCCGGGGTCGCCCAGCTGTCGCTGCAGCGCGACGTGCCGTCGTACGCCGTCCCGGCGCTGCTGGAGCCGGTGGCCGCGGCCGCGCTGGCCGACACCCACTGGCCGCGGGCCACGATCGTGCGCCGCGCCGGTGCCACCCGCCGCCGTACCCACACCCTCGTCGGCGTGGCCGGCGCGGTGGCCGCCGTGCTCGTGAGCGGCACGCTCGTCACCGACGCCGCCGGCGTCCGCGCCTCGCTCGACCGGGCCGACGACCCCCGCCCGGCGGCGCCCGCGGGCCGCGGCGAGCGGGCCATGACCGGCGCGCCGCCGATGCGACTCCCCGAGACCTCGCTGCTCGACACCGCCGCACTCGGCGAGCGGTTCGCCGGCCGCGCCTGGGAGGTGCAGAACACCGGCGACAACGGCTCCGGCAGCGGCCGCGCCATGCCCTGCCAGGGCGACCGCTACGCCGACCCCCGCGGCGAAGCCGCCCTGGTGCGCACCTCGCTCGCGCCCGGCGTCAAGAAGCGCCCGATGCTGCGCGCCGTCCAGCTCACCGAGGCGTCGCCCCGCGAGGCCGCCGCCGAGCGCGCCTTCGACACCGCCGTCAGCTGGTTCTCCGCCTGCACGACGCCGTCGGTGCAGCTGCTCGACACCGTCACGCCGGTGGGCGTCGGGGACGAGGCGGTGCACCTCGTGCTCCGCTCCACCGCCGCGAAGGTGCCCGAGACCTGGCTGGTGGGCGTGGCCCGCACCGGCCTGTTCACCACCACCACGTTCGTCCGCGCCACCGGCGACCCCGGTCCGGAGCCGCAGCGCTCGGCCGAGCTGCTCGCCGACGCCGTCGGCCGGCTGTGCGGCCTGGAGGGCGCCGGCACGAGCTGCCGGGCGCCGGGCGCCAAGCCGCTGAAGCTCGCGCCGCGCGACCCGCTGCCGGCCGGCGAGGTTCCCGCCCTGCTCTCCGAGCTCGACCTCAGCCCGGTGCCGAAGGTCCGGCGGCCGTGGGTCGGCACCGTGCCCCGCCGCCCGCAGGCCGCGGCGATGACGACGCCGTGCGGTCCGCCCGGCTTCCTCGAGAAGTTCCGCGGCACCGCGTTCGACACGGCCGCGACGCGCTCCTTCGTGGTGCCCGAGGCCCGGCTGCCCGAGGAGTTCGGGCTCACCCAGACCGTGGCCGCGCTGCCGCCGCGGGTGGCCAAGCGGTTCGTCCAGAAGGTGCGCGACCGGTTCGCCAGCTGCCCCGACCGCGAGCTCGGCACCGAGGTCGACCAGGTCGCCACCGCCGACCGGCGGGGCCGCGCCTACACGGTGTGGAGGCTCGATGTCCGCGTCACCGAGCAGCGCTCGATCCCCTACTGGGTCGCGATCCTGCGCAACGGCACCGCCGTCGGCCAGCTCGACCTGGTGCCGGCCGACGTCCGGATCGGCGAGCCGGAGGTCGAGGCACTGGCCGAGCGGGCGGTCGCGCGACTCGGCGAGCTCCCGGCCCCCGGATCCTGAGAGTCGGATGCAACCGGACGTAGCGTCCGGGCGTATCACCGGTTGACACGCACCTCCAGGTGAAGGGAGACCGGCCGCGATGGACGAAGCCGAGTTCGACGACTTCTACACCGCGTCGTTCCGCCGGGTGACCGGACAGGTCTACGCGATGATCGGCGACCTGGACGAGGCCCAGGAGTGCGTGCAGGAGGCGTTCGCCCGCGCCTGGTCGCACCGCCGCAAGCTGGAGCGGGCCGAGTATCCCGAGGCGTGGGTGCGCACCACCGCGCACCGGATCGCCATCAGCCGCTGGCGCAAGCGCTCCCGCGGCCGGCGTCCGGCCGACCGGGCGCTCGCCGGCCCCACCACCGTGGCGCCGCCCGACGAGCACCACGTGGCGCTGGTGGCGGCGCTGGCCCTGCTGCCGGAGCCCCAGCGTCGCGTGATCGTGCTCCACCACCTCGCCGACCTCCCGGTGGCCGCCGTCGCGGCGGAGGTCGGCGCCCCCGAGGGCACGGTGAAGGCCCGGCTCAGCCGCGGCCGTGCCGCCCTCGCCCTACTGCTCTCGGACGACACCCAGGGAGGCGTGAGCCATGTCTGACCCCCTCGACGAGCGCTTCCGTGACTTCGCGACCGGAACCCCTCCCATGAACCCCGCCAGCCCCGCCGAGATCCGCGACCGTGGCGACCGGATGCGTCGCCGCCGGACCGCCCTCACCGCTGCCGGCGCCGCGCTCGCCGTCGCCCTGATCGCCACCCCGGTCGCGGTGCTCGCGACCGGCGGCACCGACGACGACGTCCAGCCGGCCCCCGGGCCGCCGTCGACCACCGTCACCGACCCGCCCAGTGACGACCCGGACCAGCCGACCGAGACCACGGCTCCGGAGGGGCCGCTGGTCTCCGAGATCCCGCCCGAGTTCCCGCTGACGGCCGGCTACCCCCCGGTGAACGGGAGCGACGGCACCCCGGTCGAGGTCACCGACACCCCGGGTGTGACCACGATCCAGGCCTGCGGGGCACCCGTGTGGTCGCCCGACGACGTGGATGCGATCGACGTGGCCGGCGCCTTCTACGGCGGTGAGGCCGAGGACTCCCGGGCCCGCACGTTGGTGGTCTACAACTCGGTCGAGCGGGCCGAGGCGAACCTCCGGGACCAGATCGTCGCCGGCGTCACCGCGTGCCCCGAGGACGGCGGCGCCGACGGGAGCGAGTGGACCGTCCAGGGCACCCAGGGCGACACCACGATCATCACCAAGCAGTACGTGAGCGGTGGGCAGCCCGTGCCCGGGCTCGAGGTCTACCTCGTCACCCGGGTCGCCAACGCCCTGCTCGTCGACTGGAACTACGGCGAGGGCGGTGCGTCCGATGCGTCGCGCGACGCCGTCGTCCGGTTCGCCCTCGACCAGCAGGCCGACGTCGTCACCGCCATGGGCATGTTCGACCTACCCACCGGCGACCCCGGTACGGAGAACGGCGGGTCGACGTCCGGCGACCTCCCCGACTCGGTGCTGTCGGCCGCCGACCTGCCCACCCGCGACCGGCTGACGCCGTGGGAGCCCGCCCCGTACCCGGACCAGCCGGTCATCGCCTGCCAGCCCGGCGTCTCGTTCAGCGGTGAGTTCCTCGGCCAGCGGGACTTCACGGCTCGCATCGCCGCCGGCGACGGCGCCCCTGAGGGGACCGACACGGCGGCCGAGATCCGGCTCGCCGTCTACGAGTACGACTCCCCGGACGCCGCCGCGGCCGCCGCGGCCGCCGTCACCGGCTGGTTCACCGACTGCGACGCCCCCGCCCAGCGCGACCCGACGTCGCTCACCCGGCAGGGAGACGTCGTCGAGGGTCCGGGCGGCCAGCGGTACGCCACCTGGGTCTACAGCGCCCCGGAGGCATGCAGCGACGACTGCGACGCCGCCTGGTTCGACCGGATGGGCGTGGTCCGCAGCGACGACCGGATCGCCGTCGTCAGCTTCCGCGAGCTAGGCGGCCCGCTCGAGCCCGACGGTCTCGACGCCACCATGGTCGAGCTGCTGGAGACCCTCCGCCAGGCCGTCGCCCGCGCCTGAGAAATCGCTGACCCGCCCGAAACTTTCGGGCGGGTCAGCGTCGTGTTGCGTCAGTTTCGGGCGGGTCAGCGGTTGCTGAGGATCTCCCGCATGAGGTCGGCGGTCTCGGACGGCGTCTTGCCGACCTTGACGCCGACGGCCTCGAGGGCCTCCTGCTTGGCGGCCGCGGTGCCCGAGGAGCCGGAGACGATGGCGCCGGCGTGGCCCATCGTCTTGCCCTCAGGGGCGGTGAAGCCGGCGACGTAGCCGACGACGGGCTTGGTCACGTGGTCCTTGATGTAGGCCGCGGCCCGCTCCTCGGCGTCGCCGCCGATCTCGCCGATCATCACGATCGCCTCGGTGTCGGGGTCGTTCTCGAAGGCCTCGAGCGCGTCGATGTGGGTGGTGCCGACGATCGGGTCGCCGCCGATGCCGATGGCGGTGGAGAAGCCGAAGTCCCGCAGCTCGAACATCATCTGGTAGGTGAGCGTGCCCGACTTCGACACCAGGCCGATCGGGCCGGTGCCCGCGATGGTGTGCGGCGTGATGCCGGCCAGCGACTCCCCCGGCGTGATGATGCCGGGACAGTTCGGGCCGATCATCCGGGTGGACTTGCCCTCGAGGTAGGCCCACACCTCCGCGGTGTCCTGCACCGGCACGCCCTCGGTGATGACGACGAGCAGGCCGATGCCGGCGTCGATCGCCTCGATGCAGGCGTCCTTGGTGAACGCCGGCGGCACGAACACGACCGAGGTGTCGGCGCCGGTCTCCTTCATCGCCTCCTCGACGGTGCCGAAGACGGGCTGGGTGGTGCCGGCCAGCTCGACGGTGGTGCCGGCCTTGCGGGCGTTGACGCCGCCGACGATGTTCGAGCCGGACTCGATCATCAGGGTGGTGTGCTTGGAGCCCATGCCGCCCGTGATGCCCTGGACGATGATCTTGGAGTCCTTGTTGAGGTAGATGCTCACGTTTCGCTCCTCAGCCGTTCGCCAGCTCGGCGGCCTTGTCGGCCGCGCCGTCCATCGTGTCGACCTGCGTGACGAGCGGGTGGTTCAGCTCGTCGAGGATCGCGCGGCCCTGGTCGACGTTGTTGCCGTCGAGCCGGACGACGAGCGGCTTGCTGGCCTCCTCGCCGAGGATCTCCAGCGCGCCCTTGATGCCGTTGGCCACCTCGTCGCAGGCGGTGATGCCGCCGAAGACGTTGACGAACACGCTCTTGACCTGCGGGTCGTGGACGATGACGTCGAGCCCGTCGGCCATCACCTGCGCGTTCGCGCCGCCGCCGATGTCGAGGAAGTTCGCGGGCTTCACGCCGCCGTGCTTCTCGCCGGCGTAGGCGACGACGTCGAGCGTCGACATCACGAGGCCGGCACCGTTGCCGATGATCCCGACCTGGCCGTCGAGCTTCACGTAGTTGAGGCCCTTGTCCTTGGCCTTCGACTCCAGCGGGTCCTCCTCGTCACGGATGACGAAGGACTCGTGGTCCTCGTGGCGCACCTCGGAGGCGTTGTCGTCGAGCGACATCTTGCCGTCGAGGGCCTCCAGCTTGTCGCCCTCGAGGCGGGCCAGCGGGTTGATCTCCACCAGGGTGGCGTCCTCCTCCACGAAGACGGCCCACAGCTTCTGCACCATCTCGACCGCCTGCTCGCGCAGCGGCTCGGGGAACGCCGCCTCCTCGACGATCGCGCGGGCCTTGGCCTCGTCGACGCCGGTGCCCGGGTTGATCGCGATCTTCTTGACGGCGTCCGGGTTCGTCTTGGCGACCTCCTCGATCTCGACGCCGCCCTCGACCGAGGCGATGCAGAGGTACTGCCGGTTCGACCGGTCGAGCAGGAACGAGAAGTAGTACTCCTCCTCCGGCGGCGTGGCCGGCGTGACGAGCACCCGGTTGACCGGCAGGTCCTTGATGGTGAGCGCCAAGATGTTCGTGGCGTGCTCGAACGCCTCGTCGGGGGTCTTGGCGATCTTGACGCCGCCGGCCTTGCCGCGACCGCCGGCCTTCACCTGCGCCTTGATCACCGTGACGCCGCCGAGCTCCTCGGCCGCGGCCCGGGCCTCCTCCGCCGACTGGACGACGACGCCGAGCGTCGTCGTCACGCCGTGCTTCGCGAAGAGCTCCTTCGCCTGGTACTCCATCAGGTCCACTGGTCCACCACGCTGTCTCGTCGGTCGGAAAGTCGGGGTCTGGCTCGGCTGGCACCCTAGTCCCGGCGTGGGGGTCGTCTCACCGCTGGTCCCGGGCCCCACGGCGCCGCCACGGAAAAGGTGTTGCGGATCACGCGCCACTGGTCCACATCCCCAGGGGCGGGATTTCGGGGGCGGCGATGGCTCCGTTACAGTCTCACCCGTTTGTGCCGCAGGCAGGCGCCCTGCCACGTGCGCGAATCTCCCCCTGTACGCCGACCGGAGCCAGAGGTCCATGGGTCACCACCGAGCGGAACGTCGCGGCCGTCGCCGCACGACCTCGGGACCCCGCACGACCAACGGTCGCGAGCCCTACGCCGGCAAGCGCGTCGCCGGTCGCCCGGATGCACCCGAGGCGGTCCTCGAGACCGCGCCGGAGCCGGAGGCGCCCGAGCTGAGCCTGCTCGCCGGGCTCGACACGCCCACGCAGGAGACGCCCGCCGTGCGGGCCGCCCGCGACGAGCCGCCCGTCTCGGTGGTCACGACCGGCACCACCTACTTCGACCTCGACTCCACCGCCGAGCTGCCGCTCGGCGCCGCGGGTGGCAAGCGCAAGGCCGTCCGGCACGCCGGCCGCCGCGGACCGCTGTTCAAGGTCCTCCCCTCGCCGCCCGGGCTCGTCGGCGTGGCCGCGCTGGCGCTCGCCGTCGGCGGGTCGCTCTCCGCCACCGAGCCGAACCTGGCCGGCGGTGGCGACCAGACCGTGCACGCGGCCACCGCGATGGGTGGCGACAGCGGCAGCGGCCGGGTCGCCGGCATGGGCGACCGCCGCACCCTGAACCGCGACTCCGACCGTGGCGCGCTCCAGCAGGCCACGGGCGGCGCGCTCGCCGAGGCCGCCGAGAGCCAGGCCCGCGAGCGCAACGCCGCGCTGAGCCAGCTCGCCGCGCAGGCCCAGGCGCAGGCCGACGTCATCGCCGAGAACCGCTGGGTGGCCCCGCTCGACCCGGTCGTGCTCACCGCCCGCTTCGGCGACTACGGCCTGTGGGCGAGCTACCACACCGGCCTCGACTTCAACGGCGACGACGGCGACCCGATCACCAACGTCGCCAACGGCGTGGTCACCGACGCCGGCTACGACGGCTCCTACGGCAACAAGACCGTCGTCACGCTCGAGGACGGCACCGAGATCTGGTACTGCCACCAGACGACGATCGGCGTCTCCGTGGGCGACACCGTGCTGTCCGGCCAGACCATCGGCACCGTCGGCTCCACCGGCAACGTCACCGGCTCGCACCTCCACGTCGAGGTCCGCCCCGGTGGCGGCGACCCGGTCGACCCCTACGCCGCGTTCATCGTGCACGGCGTCGACATGCCGTCCTGATCGACCGCCGGTGGTCGAGCCGGGCGAGCGTCAGCGAGCCCGTGTCGAGACGCCCGGCCTACAGTTTTTCCACCGGCGCGTAGCGCAGCAGCAGCCGCTTCACGCCCTCGCTGCCGAAGTCGATCGAGGCGACGGCCTTCTCCTCGGCGCCCTCGACGGCGACGACGGTGCCCATGCCGAAGCTGTCGTGCACCACGCGGTCGCCCGGCTCCAGGCTCGGCACCGGCCGCGACCGCTTGGCCTTGGCCTGCGCGTCGGCGCGCGCGGCGGCCGCGGAGAAGTTGCGCCGGCCTGCCGCCGTCGGGCTGCCGATGGCGGCCGGTGAGGACGACGCGAGGTCGGGGCGGCCCCAGCGGGTCTGCGCGGCCTCCGTGCGGCGCCAGTCGACGAGGTCGATGGGCAGCTCGTCGAGGAACCGCGAGCCGGGGTTGTGCGACGGCGCCCCCCAGGCCGAGCGGACGACGGCGCGGGAGATGTAGAGCCGCTCGCGGGCGCGGGTGATGCCGACGTAGGCGAGCCGCCGCTCCTCCTCGAGCTCGGGGCGGTCGCCCAGCGAGCGGGAGTGCGGGAAGACGCCGTCCTCGAGGCCGGTGAGGAACACGACCGGGAACTCCAGCCCCTTGGCGGTGTGGAGCGTCATCAGCGTGACCATGCCCTGCTCGTCGGCGATGGCCTCGCCCTCGGCGTCCTCGGGCTTGTCGGGGATCTGGTCGGAGTCGGCCACCAGCGCGACCCGCTCCAGGAAGTCGGCGAGGCCGGGGGCGACCAGGTCGGCGTCGACATCGGCGGGGTCGGCGCTCGGGCCCGCGACGGGGTCGTCGGAGAACTCGCGTGCCACGGCGACGAGCTCGCCGAGGTTCTCGACGCGGGTGGCGTCCTGCGGGTCGTCGGACTTCTCGAGCTCGGCGAGGTAGCCGGAGCGGTCGAGCACCACGTCGAGGACGACGTCGGGCCGCTCCCCCGCCTCCACCATCGACTGGAGCTCCTCGACGAACGCCACGAAGCCGCGGATGTTGGCGAGGCTGCGGGTGGCGAGGCCGGGGGCGTCCTCGGCGCGGCGCAGCGCCTCCCAGAACGTGATGCGCTCGCGGTCGGCGAGCGCGTTGACGCACGCGACCGCGCGGTCGCCGATGCCGCGGCGCGGGGTGTTGAGGATCCGGCGCAGGCTCACCTGGTCGTCGGGGTTGACCAGCATCCGCAGGTAGGCGAGGGCGTCGCGCACCTCCCTGCGCTCGTAGAAGCGCACCCCGCCGACCACCTTGTAGGGCTGGCCGGTGCGGATGAACACCTCCTCGAACACACGGCTCTGCGCGTTGGTGCGGTAGAAGACGGCGACGTCGCCGGCCCGCAGCCCGCCGTCGGTGAGCGTGTCGATCTCGTCGGAGACGAATCGGGCCTCGTCGTGCTCGTCGTCGGCCACGTAGCCGACGATCCGCTCGCCGTCGCCGGCGTCGGACCACAGCTTCTTCTCCTTGCGGCCCTGGTTGTTGGTGATCACCGCGTTGGCGGCGGTGAGGATCGTCTGCGTGGAGCGGTAGTTCTGCTCGAGCAGGATCGAGGTGGCGTCGGGGAAGTCCTGCTCGAAGTCGAGGATGTTGCGGATGCTCGCGCCGCGGAACGCGTAGATCGACTGGTCGGCGTCGCCGACGACCATGAGCTCGGCGGGTGCGACCCGGTCCTCCTCGGTGGCCTCGGGGTCGGCCGCGCAGAGCTGCTGGATCAGCGCGTACTGGGCGTGGTTGGTGTCCTGGTACTCGTCGACGAGCACGTGCCGGAACCGCCGCCGGTAGGTCTCCCGGACGTCGGGGAACTCCTGCAGCAGGTGGACGGTCTTCATGATGAGGTCGTCGAAGTCGAGCGCGTTGGCCTGCTCGAGCCGCCGCTGGTAGGCGGTGTAGGCCGCCGCGTAGGTCTCCTCGAGGTGGTTGCGCGCGTCCTTCGCGACGTCGTCGGGGTCGCGCAGCTCGTTCTTGTGGTTGCTGACCCAGTGCAGCACCGGGCCCGGCTGGTAGCGGCGCGGGTCGAGGTCGAGGTCCTGGATCACCAGCGTCATCAGCCGCTTGGAGTCCTGGGCGTCGTAGATCGAGAAGCTGCTCTTGTAGCCGAGCTTGTCGATCTCCTTGCGCAGGATCCGCACGCACGCGGAGTGGAACGTGCTGACCCACATGATCCGCGCCCGCCGACCGACGAGCTGCTCGACCCGCTCCTTCATCTCGGCCGCGGCCTTGTTGGTGAAGGTGATCGCGAGGATCGAGCCGGGGTGCGCCTTGCGCTCCTGGATGAGCCACGCGATCCGTCTGGTCAGGACTCGCGTCTTGCCGGACCCGGCTCCCGCCACCACCAGCAGCGGGTGGCCGGCGTGCATCACGGCGGCCTGCTGGGGCTCGTTGAGACCCTCCAGCAGCTCGTCTCTGCTCGGCCCGCGTCGCGTCGTCCGCTGCTCCTCGGGCGCGAGTCCCTCGGTGCCCAACCCGTCGAGTGAGAGCTGGAGGGAGGGGTCTGTGGACGGCGTGCTCATGCTGCCCTCCACCCTACGGTCGCCCGCCGACGTCGTCCGGCCCCCCGCCCCAGCCGCGGTGGTCCCCTCAGGAGGCGTGGGCAGGAGACCAGAGGACGGCGACGCAGACGTTGGCGACCGAGAGGAGGAGAAGACCGGCCCAGAGTCCGTTGGGGATGCGGTCCTTGCGGAGGTTGGCCATCACGAGGACGAGGATCACCAGGCCGATGCCGAGCTTGACGGCGATCTTGGCGTGATTGACGTCGACGTCGAGACCCTCGAGCACCCCGACCAACGCCAATCCGGCGAGGAACGCGGTGCCGGCGCCGTCGCGCATCGCTCCGTTCACGACCTTCGGTCCGGGGCCGGCCTGGGCGAGCAGGCCGCCGATCAGGGCCGCGAAGCCGAGGATGTGGATCACCAGCAGAACGAGGCGCACCGTCTCCATGGGAGAAACGTAGTCAGCGCCCGGTGGCGCTGAAGTGCTGGTAGTCCTTGAGCGAGGAGAAGTCCCCGCCCCACGACCAGCCGATCGCCGCGAAGGCGCGTACGACGACGTCGCCGGGCTCGATCATCCCGGGGCGCACCCGCGCCCGGTCGAGGTACGCGCTCGCCCGCTCCGGCAGCACGAGGTCCCCGCGCACGTAGGGGTTCAGGAACGGGTTGACGTCGATCGCCAGTCCGTAGGCGTGCGCCGAGAACCCCGAGGACTGGCCGGTCGTGGGTCGGCACACGAAGGCGGCGGTGTTGTTGCCGTCGCCGGTCGGCGGCGCCTCCAGGTCGGTGGTCGCCGGCAGCCGCATCTCCTCGATCGGGTACCCGGCGCGGAACAGCCGCCGGAACACCCGCACCAGATCGTCGGCAGCAGACTCCGCCAGCACCAGCTCACCGGTGTGGGCGGCGTCGTCGAACCCGTGGAAGGAGACCGTCACGTACCGCAGGTCCGACAGTGCGACCGGGCACCCCGGCGAGTAGCTGGTGCCCATGCGGGCGCGGATCGACGGCGTGATCGCCGAGACCCGACCGACGAACCGACCACCAGGAGGCGGCGGCAGCAGGTCGGCCGTCGGGTAGCGGCGGTTGCGCAGTGACGGCGGCGTGGGGCGGATCTCGCCGTACCCGTCGGGGCCTCGCGGCAGCACCCGCGTCCCGAGCGGCCAGGTGGAGTAGCGAGGCGGCGCAGGAGACGGCGAGGGCGAGGGCGAGGCAGCGGAGGAAGGAGAAGCAGACGAAGGAGCGGACGACGAGACCGACGGCGTCGGCTCCGGCGCCGCCTCCCGCGGCTCGCCCTCGTCGACGCACCCGGTGGCGGTCACCACCAGAGCGACGAGGACGAGCAGGGTGCGGCGCACCCCTTCATGGTGCCGGGGTCAGCCGACGGCGCGCGGGTCGCCCCGGCCGACCCCGCTGGGTCGGTCGGTCGAGCCGAAGAAGTACTCGATCAGGAACAGCACCACCCCGATGCCGATGAGCCCGCCGCACCACACCAGCGAGAACGGGTCCTCGTAGACCGTGTAGCCGAACAGCCCGACGTTGCCCACCAGCCCGAGCACGAGCAGCAGGGTGTTGGCACGGAAGTGGTCGCCGTCGTTGTCACCGGGGTCGGAGCGCAGCTTGAGCGCGCAGACGATGACGAGTGCATAGATTGCGAGCAGGAACACCACGGTGACGGCGGCGAGCCGGTCGATGATGACGAGGTCGAAGCCGAGCTCGATGAGGAGCCAGCCGCTGAACAGCAGCAGAGCGACGACGCCGAAGCACAGCACGAGGCCGGCGACGGGGCTCTGGCGTCGCGAGTCGAGCTTGCCGAAGACACCGGGGACGACGTCCTCGCGGGCCATGCCGTAGAGGATCCGGGGCTGGGTGACGATGCCGACCAGCGTGGTGTTCGTGATCGCGATCATCGCGATGATGCCGAAGCCGACGGTCACGAGCCGGCCCGGCAGGCTGTCGAGACCGGCCTCGGCCACCGCGACGAGCGGAGCGGCCTCGCCGCCCAGCTTGGACGCACCGAGGATGAGCGCTGCCGACATCGACACCAGCACGTAGACCGTGCCGGCGGTGATCATGCCGAAGATGAGGGCCCGCGGGTACGTGCGGTTCGGGTCGATGCACTCCTCCGCCACGTTCGCGGTGTTCTCGAACCCGGTCATCGCGAAGAAGGCGAGCGCCATACCGGCCACGACGGCGATGATCGGGTTGGCGCCGGAGGCGAAGTCGGTGAGCAGGCTGGCCTCGGCCTTGCCGGAGATGAGCCACCAGACGCCGAGCGCGATGATGATCGCCAGGCCGGCGACCTCGACGAGCGTCATGACCATGTTCATCACCACCGACTCGGTGATGCCGAGGTAGTTGACGACGGTGAGCACGGCGACGAGCAGGACGCTGACCAGCAGCTCCGGCGGCGCGGCCCACACCTCGTTGAGCGCGGCGGCGAACCCGGACGCCAGGGTGCCGGACGCGGCGAACAGCGCCGAGAGCATGCAGACGGTCACGAAGAACGTGAGGACCGGGTTCTTGAACGCCTGCTGCACGAAGACCGCGGCTCCGGCCGCCCGCGGGTACTTCGTGACGAGCTCGGCGTAGGCGAGGCCGGTGAGCGTGGCGATCGCAACGCCCACGAGGAACGACAGCCAGAACGCGCCGCCCACCTCGGCGGCGACCGCGCCGATGAGCACGTAGATGCCGGCGCCGAGGACGTCGCCGACGACGTAGAAGTAGAGGAGCTTGCCGGTGATCGTCCGTTTGAGCTCGGTGTCCTGCGGTGCTGGCGCGGCCTCGGCGGTCATCCCCGGGACGCTAGTGAACCCCCGCAGGGCCTGACTCGCCCGTAGGGATGAGACCGGTCTAGACGTTCCTAGAGCAGCCGCCGGTCCGAGGCCCACCGCGTGAGCTCGTGGCGCGACGACAGCTGCAGCTTCCGCAGCACCGACGACATGTGCGTCTCGACGGTCTTGATGGAGATGAACAGCTCCTTCGCGACCTCCTTGTACGCGTAGCCGCGCGCGATCAGCCGCATCACCTCCCGCTCCCGCTCGGTGAGCCGGTCGAGGTCCTCGTCGACGGCGGCGACCTCGATCGAGCCCGCGAAGGCGTCGAGCACGAAGCCCGCCAGCCGCGGCGAGAAGACGGCGTCGCCGTCGGCCACCCGGCGGATGGCGGAGACCAGCTCGGGGCCGGTGATCGTCTTGGTCACGTAGCCGCGGGCGCCGCCGCGGATCGTGCCGATCACGTCCTCGGCAGCATCGCTGACCGAGAGCGCGAGGAACCGGGTCGGCGTGCCGGGCGACCTCCGCATCACCTCGGCGCCGCCACCGCCCGGCAGGTGCACGTCGAGCAGGACGACGTCCGGCCCGTGCTCGGCGACGGCCTTGACGGCGCCCTCGACGTCCTCGGCCTCCCCCACCACCTGCACCACGCCGGCGCCGGCGGCCTCCAGCTCGGCCCGCACCCCCCGGCGGAACATCGCGTGGTCGTCGACGACGACGACCCGGACCAGCTCGTTCATGCCTTGTCCTCCTGGCTCTGCTGGTTCTGATGGGCGGGGCGGGGCAGGTGGAGCCGTACCTCGGTGCCCTCTCCCGGTGTCGAGCGCACCTCGCCCGCGCCGCCGTGCCGCTGCATCCGGTCGACGATGCTGCGCCGCACGCCGAAGCGGTCCTCCGCCACGCCGTCGAGGTCGAACCCGACGCCGCGGTCGCGCACGAACACGTCGACGGCGTCCTCGCCGATCTCGGCGTACACGTCGACCTGCGGCACCCCGGCGTGCTTGGCCGCGTTGGTCATCGACTCCCGCGCGGCGGCCACCACCGGCCGCAGCTGGTCGACCATGTCGGCGTCGCCGACGGTGACGACGTCGACGCTGATCCCGTGAGCGTCCTCCACCTCCGCGGCCGCGGCCCGCAGCGCGGCGCCGACAGTGGCGTCGCCGACCGCCTCCCCGGCGTAGAGCCAGGAGCGCAGGTCGCGCTCCTGGGCCCGCGCCAGCTTCGCCACGATGGGGCCGTCGCCGGCGTTGCGCTGGATGAGCGCGAGCGTCTGGAGTACGGAGTCGTGCAGGTGCGCGGCGACGTCGGCCCGCTCCTGGGTGCGGACCCGCTCGGCCCGCTCGTCGGTGAGCTCGCCCATCAGCCGGAGCATCCACGGCCCGACCACGATGCCGATCCCGACGACGCCGAGCAGCGCGGCCACGGTGACGTCGCGCGCCACCGACAGCGAGCCACCCCGCAGCGCGAGCATCACGGTGGCGAGACCGATCAGGACCAAGCCGCTCGCGAGCCGGGCCCACGCCGCCCAGCCGCCGTCACCGAGCACCACGCGGGCGGGGTTGATCCGGCCCTCGCCGTCGAGCCAGCGGGCGCGCTGCGCCTCGTCGGCCTGGCGCCACAGCAGCCCGATGCCGACCAGCCCGATCAGCAGCGGCCACAGCAGGGTGCCGCCGCCGATGAGGGCGCCGACGGTGAACAGCACGCCGAGCGCGAGCACCGACAGCACCACCACCGGACCGAGGTCGCCGAGCCGCCGGATCACGCCCGGCCGGCGACCGTCGCGCGAGGCGCTCTCGAGGCCGGGGGGCTCGGCACGGAACGGTGTGCCGGCGGGCATCAGCAGCCACAGGACGGCGTACACCGCGAGGCCGAAGCCGCCGAACGCGCAGGTGACGACGAAGCCGACCCGCACCCACACCAGCCGGGTGCGCAGGTGGTGCGCCAGCCCGGCGGCGACGCCGCCCACGACGCCGTCGCCGAGGTCGCGGTAGGCGCGACGCGGCGGCAGCAGGGCGGGCCCGGCGGTGGGCGCGGCGGAGGTCGTGGACATGACCACTGAATCGTCACACAGCGAGCGGGCCCTCCCCAGGGGGCGCGACCCCGGCCCGACCCTGACCCGTCCCCGACCTCCGGACCGGCCCGGGATCAGTCAGGATCAGGGGCGTCCCCGATGGTGGTGGACGCCGACGACGACCACGCTGGAGCCATGACCCAGAGCCCTCCCGACGCCCCCGGCACCGAGCCGGGTCCGGACACCGGACCGCGCGTCACCCGCGACGAGATCCGGGACCTCGCCCGGCTGCGTCGCACCACCGACGACCGGAAGATCGCCGGCGTCGCCGGCGGCATCGCCCGCCACCTCGACATCGACCCGCTGATCGTGCGGGTCGTGCTCGCCGTCCTCGCCGTGCTGAGCGGCGTCGGCCTGCTGATCTACGCCGCCTGCTGGCTGATCGTCCCGCAGGAGGGCACCGAGGAGGCGACGATCCGCCTCGACCCCCGCAGCCGGACGGTCGCGCTCGTGATCGTCGGCGCCCTCGCGGCGCTCGGCCTCATCGGTGAGACCTTCGGCGGCTGGAACGGCTGGGGCTTCCCGTGGCCGCTGGTCGTCGCCTCGATCGTCGTCCTGGCGTTCCTCCTCCTCCGCGGCCAGCACCACGTGCATCCCGCGCTGCGCACGCAGGGTCCGCCGGCCGGGTCGACGTCGTCGCCGATCCCGCCGCCCAACCCCTACCGCACCTACCGGCCCGCGAAGCCGAGGCGCCGCGGCCCGCTGCTCTTCTTCTACGCGCTCGCGATCACCGCTCTCGCTATCGGCACGATCGGCCTGCTGGACGTCGCCGGCCTCGACGTCGCCGCCTCGGTCTACCCGGCCGTCGCACTCGGTACCAGCGCCGTGCTGCTGCTCCTGGGCTCGGTGTGGGGCCGGCCCGGCGGCCTCGTCGCCCTCGGCCTGGTGGCGGCCCTCGCCACGGCGGCCACCACCGCCGCCGACGAGGTGGACGCCGGCCGGATCGACCGCACCCCGCAGTCCGCGGCCGAGCTGGAGGACTCCTACTCGATCGGCGCCGGCGAGATCGTGATCGACCTGCGTGAGGTCGACGACCTCGACGAGCTCGACGGCCGCACCCTCGACCTGGAGGCGCACTTCGGGCACCTCGAGGTGATCGTCCCGCGGGACGGTCTCGACATCGAGGTCACCACCACCATCGACGGCGGCGGCGAGTCGGCGCTGTTCGGCGACCGCGAGGACGGGAGCAGCGAGGCCGGCCACGACGGCGGCGCCGACGCCCCCGAGCTCACGATCGACGCCAACGTCGTGTTCGGCCAGATCGACGTCCACACCGGTAGGAGCCCCCGATGACCACGCAGACCCCCGAGTCCACCGAGACCCGCGGCGCCCGGCACCCGCTCAGCATCGGCCACCTCGTCATGGGCGTGGCCTACCTCGGCCTCACGATCGTGTGGGCGCTGGTGGTCGGTGACATCGTCGAGGGCAAGGACATCCGGTTCCTGCTGCCGGCGCCGTGGGTGCTCGCCGGCGCGGCCGGTCTGCTCGCCCTGATCGTCACCGACCGCCGCCACCACGCCACTCACGCCACCGGCTGGGTGGGGCTGGAGGAGAAGCAGCCCGAGTCCGACCCGGAGCCCGACCCCGGGCCGGAGGACGACGACACCCGGCCGCCCGGCAGCATGGGGGCGTGAGCGTCCCGACCCTCGGTGGTCTCACCACCGTCCCGGCCCTCGACCGCACCGACCTCCTCGCGCCCCCGGTGGCCGCCGCGTTGGCGGACTGGCCCGGCGCGAGCGGGGTCGGCGTCGTCGAGATCGACCCCGACCTCGCCGACACCGCCGCGATGACCGAGGCCTACGACGTCTCGCTGCTCGCCAGCGCGAACTGCGTGGTGGTGGCGGGCAGCCGGGCCGGCGACGAGCGAGTGGCGGCCTGCGTCGTCCGTGCCGACACCCGCGCCGACGTCAACACCCGGGTGCGCAAGCTGCTCGACGTCCGCAAGGCCTCCTTCCTCGCGATGGAGCGGGCGGTCGAGGAGTCGGGCATGGAGTACGGCGGCATCACCCCGGTCGGGATCCCGGAGGGGTGGCGGCTGCTGGTCGACGAGCGCGTCGCCGACATCGACGTGGCGATCATCGGCTCCGGCGTCCGGCGCTCCAAGCTGCTGCTCCCGGGCCGGCTGCTGGCCGACCTCCCCGGCGCCGAGGTCGTGGCCGACCTGGCCCGCTGAGCGGCTGGCACACTCGCGCGGTGACCACCGCTCGCCAGGTTCCCGTCACCGTCGAGAGCGACGGCGACGAGCTGGAGGCCGACGACGCCTGGCCGCTCGCCCGCCGCTACGGGCTGTGGCACCTGCTCTCGACCTCGTTCGTGCGGTTCCGCTACGGCGACGGCTTCACCAACAGCCGGGCGCTGGCGCTGCAGTCGTGCCTCGCGCTGGTGCCCTTCCTGCTCGCCCTCACCGGGCTCGCGGCCGACATCGACGAGGAGCGGCCGGCCCAGGTGGTGGCCCAGACCGTGCAGGGCGTGTCGCCGGGCAGCGGGCAGCAGGACGCACTCGCCTCCGCGATCGACGGCGACCAGGCCAGTGAGGAGGCCGGCGAGCTCGCGCTCGGGTTGGGCCTGGTCGTCGCACTGGTGTCGATGACGGCGGCGATGGCGCAGGTCGAGCGCGGCATGAACCGCATCTACGGCATCCGGCGGGACCGGCGGGCGCCGTGGAAGTACGGCCGGGCGGCGGTGATGACGGCGGTGCTCGCGTTCCCGGTCGGCCTCGGGTTCCTCGTGCTGGTGGCCGGCGGCGCGTTCGCCGACGCCATGGCCGACGTCTACGGCTGGGGGTCGACGGCGACGACGACCTGGAACATCGCGCGCTGGCCGCTGGGGCTGGCGCTGCTGGTGTTCGCGATCGCCGTCGTGCTCGACCACGCGCCGCGACGGCGGCAGCCCGCGCTCAGCTGGCTGGCCCTCGGCTCGGGCGTCTCGGTGCTGCTGTCGCTGGCCGCCAGCGGGCTGCTGGCGCTCTACGTGAAGGTCAGCGGCTCGTTCGACGCCGTCTACGGACCGCTGGCCGGCGTGTTCGCGCTGCTCGTGTGGTCGCTGATGACCTCGGTGAGCCTGTTCTACGGCGCAGCGGTGTGCGCGCAGCTCGAGGCGCTGCGGGCCGGGGTGGACGACCCGGCCGACCCCGACCCCGGGCGGCCGTCCGAGGAGGTCGTGGGCTAGTCGCGGTCGGGCAGTCCGGAGATCCGCAGCCCGGAGTGCGTCTTGTACTTGCGGTTGATCGAGATCAGCACGGCGGTGAACGGCTCCAGCTGACGAGCGAGCCGCAGCTTGCCGGCGCTGACGCCCTCGCGGCCGGTGACCGCGCGAGCGAGGTCCATCGCCACCTGCTTGCCGTCGTCGGAGTCACCGACGCAGAGGATGTCCTCGTCGACGTACTCCTCCTCGCCCCACAACAGCACCGCCGAGACGTTGTGGAAGGCGCCGACCACCGTGGCCTCGGGGGCGAGTGCCTGGGCGCGCTCGGCGGCCGAGCCCTCGCCGCCGTCGATCACCTGGCCGTGGGCGCCGCGCTTGTCGAAGGCCAGCGGGTTCACGCACGACACCACCGTCTTGCCGGCCAGGGGCAGTGTGCCGACGAGGTCGTCGTGGCCGTCCCAGGGCACCGCGAGCACGACGACGTCCGCCTGCTCGCACGCCTCGGCGTTGGCCGCCCCGCTCACCGCGCCGACGTCGGAACCGTCCAGCCGCGCGCGGATCTCGTCGGCCACGGGCAGGGCGCGCTCGGCGGCGCGGGAGCCGATCACGACGTCGTGGCCGTGCTTCGCGAAGCGGTAGCCGAGGCCCTTGCCCTGCGGGCCGGTGCCGCCGATGACGGCGATGGAGTAGGTGGTCGACACGCGGGCGATCTTGTCAGCCGGGGCGGACGCCCCTGCCCACCGCCCGGTCGCTGGTCTATCGTGACAGTGAAACTGTCACGGTTGATCCAGGAGTAGCGATGAAGCTGAGCACGATGCTCATGTACGACGGCAACCCCCGCAGCGCCGCCGACCAGGTGACCGCGTGGGAGAAGGCGGGGCTCGACCTCGTCTGGGTGGCCGAGGCGTACGGCTTCGACTCCCCCACGCTGATGGGCTACCTGGCCGCGAAGACCGAGACCGTCGAGATCGGCGCCGGCATCCTCAACGTCTTCTCCCGCACGCCCGGCGCGCTGCTCCAGACCGCGGCCGGCCTCGACAACGTGTCGGCGGGCCGCGCGGTCCTCGGGCTCGGCGCCTCCGGCCCGCAGGTGATCGAGGGCTTCCACGGGATGCCGTACGAGCGCCCGCTCGGCCGCACCCGCGAGGTGGTCTCGATCCTGCGGCAGGGCATGCGCCGCGAGCCGCTCACGCACGAGGGCCGCGAGTTCACCCTCCCGCTCCCGGCCGACCAGGGCCTCGGCCTGGGCAAGCCGCTCAAGCTGCTCACCAAGCCCGAGCGCTCCGAGGTGCCGATCTGGCTGGCCTCGCTCGGCGACAAGAACGTCGAGCTGACCGCCGAGATCGCCGACGGCTGGATCCCCCACCTCGTCTACCCGGAGCGGGTCGACAAGGTCTGGGGCGACGCCCTCGCGGCCGGCCGGGCCAAGCGCTCCCCCGACCTCGGCCCGCTCCAGATCACCGCCGGCGGCATGCTCAGCATCGGCGACGACGTCAAGGGCATGCTCGACTTCGCCCGCCCGATGTACGCCCTCTACGTCGGCGGCATGGGCGCCCGCGGCAAGAACTTCTACAACGACGTCGCCTGCCGGCTCGGCTACGAGAAGGAGGCCAAGGAGATCCAGGACCTCTACCTCGACGGCAAGAAGGACGAGGCCGCCGCGCTGGTGCCCGACGAGTGGCTCGAGGCCGGCAACCTGGTGGGGCCGCGAGTCCTACGTGAAGGAGCGCATCGAGGCGTTCCGCGAGGCCGGCGTCACCCACCTGCAGGTCATCCCCGCCGCGGCCGACCCGGCCGCCGAGATCGCCCAGGTGAAGGAGTGGGTCTCCTAGCGTCTCGACGGTCGGCGGATCAGAGCCGTCGGGTGGCCAGACCGACGCCGACGACGACCCACGCGGCCGCCCAGACGAAGTGGCCGTCGGGACCCAGGGCGACGGCGGGGAGGTAGAGCAACCCGCTGAGCACGACGGCCAGCGCCAGCCACCCGCCGGACCGGCCGACGATCCCGGCGGCGACGGTTCCCACGGCGAACAGGATCGCGCCGACGCCGACGAGGTAGGCGTACCACGGAGCGGGGGCGGTGACACCCGCGGCGAACGGGTTGTACGACCACCCGTCGGTCAGGACCGCGCCGACTCCGCCCACGAAGTTCAGCGCGACGCCGAGACCGGCCACCGCGAGGACGACCCTCCCTGCTCTGGAGCGGTCTGCTCCGACCACAGAGGCGAACGTCAGGAGTGCGCCCAGGAGCACCACGCGCAGCGCCCCCAGCACCAGCAGATGGCGACCGTTCGGCTCCAGCGTGTCTGCGGCCGCGAAGACGATCCACGCAGCGAGGACGGCGATGGTGAGGTACCCCACGCTCGACGTGGCGGCGCGGGGTCGTTCGATGGTGACGGTCATGGGGTGTCCCTTCGGTGAGGGCCGCAGGGCCGCGGCCACCTGCGAGAAACCTCGTCGAGAACCCCGGAACCGAGAACGTGGCAGCACCCCGACTCGTCGGTGCCGGCCTCCGGATCCTGGCTGCGGTCTCCCTCACCCCGACCTGCGGTGTACCCCATCGACACCCCGGAGGCGCGGGGCCATCATCACAGCGTGAGGCAACCCGAGGCCGAGGGTGCAGGGGTCGAGGCGCGGTTCCCGTCCCGCCGCCTGACGAGCCTGCTGATCGTCGTCGGCGCGATCGGACTGCTTGCCCTCCTCGTCCTGCTCGTCGTCTCCCGCCTCAGCGGCGCCGTGTGGTGCCTCCCCTTCGTCGGCGCCTACCTGGGAGGCGTGGTCGCCGTGCGGCGGCTCCCCGACCACCTGGCCGCGCGGCGTCTGCTGCTGTTCGGCACGGCCGCCACCGTCTTCCTCGCGTCGGTGACGGGACTGTCGCGGGCGTTCGAGGAGCTCGGCCGGGCCTGGTGGCTGGCGCCCGGGAACGTCGGTGTCCAGGTCCTCGGACTCACGATGGAGGCCGCGATGATCGCCCTGCTCGCGGTGTACCCGAACGGTCGCTACCAGCGGCGCATCGAGCGACACGTCGTCGTCGGTGCCGTCGCGGTGGCCGTGACCTTGCCGTTCCTGCTGCTGGCCACCCACCGCACGGTCTACCCGTCGTTCGCCTTCTCCTGGGACGGGGAAGGAGCCTTCCCCGAGATCCGCAGTCCGGTCCTCATCGAGCCGCTGACCTTCCTCGGCGGTCCGCTGAGCATCCTGCTCGAGGCCTCGGTCTCCCTCGGCCCGCTCGTCGGCGCCTCGCTCATGGTCGTGCGGTACCGGCGGTTGGGGGCCGAGGAACGCGCCCAGGTCCGCTGGCCGACCTACGGCCTCCTGACCCTGCTGCTCGCACCGCTGGCCCTCCTCCTGGAGACCCTGGGCGTGCTGAGCGTCGAGGTCACCGACTGGATCGCCATCATCCCGTTGACGCTGCTCCCCGCGTCGGTGGTCGTCGGACTGGTCAAGCCCGACCTGTTCGACGTCGACGAGGCGATGCGTCGCACCCTCGTCTTCGCCCCGCTGTGGGTCGCCATCGCCGGCGCCTACATCGGCGTCGCCGCGGCGCTCGGCTTCGTGGCCTCGGGCCTGGGCCTCCAGGTGACGATCCTGGTGACGATCCTCGCCACGGTGCTGTTCACCCCGATCCGTCGCCGCCTGATCCGACGCGCCGCCACGTGGGCCTACGGCGAACCGATGAGCGCAGCGGCGATGGTGCGGCTTCTCGGCGACACGCTCGAGCATCCTCGGCAGCCGGAGCAGCTCGCCGCGGACATCGCTGCGACGGCACGACAGGGACTCGGGGTGCGCTGGACGCGGATCCAGGTGGACGGATCCGAGCCGATCACCGACGGCTCCGACGCCGGCCCGGCGTACCTCACCGCGGCCATGGTCCACGGCGGCGAGCTCGTCGGAACCATCCGGTGCGGGCCACCCGTCCGTGGCCGCGCCCACCCGGGCGACCAGGAGAGGCTCGAGACGCTGGCGAGTCAGGCCGCGGTGGTGATCCACAACGCCCGACTGGCAGCTGAGCTCCGGCTGCGCGTCGACGAGATCGAGACGCAGGCAGCCCAGCTCGCGGCCTCCCGAACCCGGCTCGTCGCCGCGGACGAGACGGCTCGTCGACGGATCGAGCGTGACCTCCACGACGGAGCCCAGCAGGACCTGGTCGCCCTGATCGCCAGGATCGGCCTGGCCCGGGCGCAGCTCGCCGGGCGGACGACGGGGATGCCGGCCGAGGAGCTCGACGAGCTCCGGTCGGGAGCGCAGGAGGCCCTGGAGAACCTGCGCCAGCTCGCTGCCGGCATCCATCCGACCGAGCTGGCCGATCACGGTCTTCTCGAGGCCATCGAGGGCCGGACGGCGCGGCTACCGATCGACGTCGTCGTCGAGTGTGACGAGCCGACGCGCACCGCTCGCTTCGGCGACGAGGTCGAGGGAGCCGCCTACTTCTTCGTCAGCGAGGGCCTCGCGAACGCCCTGAAGCACTCCGGCGCCGATCGAGTGCGCGTGTGCATCGCCCGTCGTTCGGATGAGCTCGAAGTCGTGGTGGCCGACGACGGCACCGGGTTCGGCAGCAACGGAACCCCGGGCACCGGCTTGCAGGGACTGGCCGACCGGATGGCGGCCGTCGGAGGTTCGATGTCCGTCGACTCGACCCCGGGCCGTGGTACCCGGCTGACCGCCACCCTCCCGCTGACCGGTTCCGACGATGCCTGACCCCCAGCTTCGGGTGGTGATCGCCGACGACCACTTCGTCGTCCGCGAAGGTGTGCGTCGCCTGCTCACCGAGTCCGGTCGGGTCGAGGTCGTGGCCGCGGTGGGCTCGGCCGACGAGCTGCACGCGTCGGTCGCCGAGCACGTTCCCGACGCCGTGCTGACCGACATCCGGATGCCGCCCGGGCACCACCTCGAGGGCATCGAGGCCGCCCATCGCATCCGGGCCGAGCACCCGGCCATCGGCGTCGTCGTCCTCTCCCAGTACGCCCACGAGTCCTACGCGTTCGCCCTCCTCGAGCACGGCACGGCCGGGCTGGCGTATCTCCTGAAGGACAGCGTCGGCGATCTCGGCCAGCTGACGCGGGCGCTGGACGAGGTGTGCGCCGGCCGCTCGATGATCGATCCTCGGATCGTGGATGCGCTCGTCTCGCGTCGAGCGAGACGGGAGAACTCCGGCCTCGAGGGACTGACGGACCGCGAGCGGGACGTGCTCCGTCAGATGGCTCAGGGCAAGAGCAACTCCGGGATCGCCGCGGCTCTCGTGCTCTCGGAGTCCGCCGTCGAGAAGCACGTCTCGTCGGTGCTGGCCAAGTTCGGAAGCCCGCGCGAGGTCGGCGTCGACCGCCGGGTGACGGCCGTGCTCCGGTTCCTCCAGGGCGGTTGAACCAGGGCCGCCTCGCTGCGGGTCGACCCGTTGAACTGTGACAGTTTCACTGTCACAGTTGTGATCCCGTCCCCGGACCGAGGAGCGCCATGCCTGCGACCGCATCGATCTACGAGCAGGAGCACGAGGACTTCCGCGCCACCGCGCGCGCGTTCCTCGAGCGGGAGGTCGTGCCGCACCACGAGCAGTGGGAGAAGGACGGCCAGGTGAGCCGGGAGGTCTGGCTCAAGGCCGGCGAGGCCGGGCTGCTCTGCTTCGACGTCGAGGAGGAGTACGGCGGCGCGGGCACGAAGGACTTCCGTTACAACATGGTGCTCACCGAGGAGATCACCAAGGTCGGGGCCAGCGGCGTCGGCTTCCCCGTGCACACCGACGTGATCGTCCCCTACATCTCCAGCCTCGGCACCGACGAGCAGAAGCGGCGCTGGCTGCCCGGCCTGGTGAGCGGCGAGCTCATCTCGGCGATCGCGATGACCGAGCCCGGCGCGGGCTCCGACCTCCAGGGCGTGCGCACCACCGCCGTCGACAAGGGCGACCACTACGTGCTGAACGGGTCGAAGACGTTCATCAGCAACGGGATCATGAGCGACCTCGTGATCGTCGTGTGCAAGACCGACCCGGACGCCGGCCACAAGGGCATCAGCCTGGTCGTCGTCGAGCGCGGCATGGACGGCTTCGAGCGCGGCCGCAACCTCGACAAGGTCGGCCTCAAGGCCCAGGACACCTCCGAGCTGTTCTTCGACAACGTCGAGGTGCCCAAGGAGAACCTGCTCGGCGAGGAGGGCGGCGGCTTCATCGCGCTGATGGAGAACCTCCCCCAGGAGCGGATCTCGATCGCCGCGATCGCCGTCGCCGCGATCGAGCACATCCTGGAGATGTGCCTCGACTACGCCAAGGAGCGGCAGGCGTTCGGCAAGCCGATCGGCAGCTTCCAGCACAACCGGTTCCTGCTCGCCGAGATGGCCACCGAGGCCCACATCGCCCGGGTCTTCGTCAACGACTGCGTGCGAGCGGCTCAACGCCGGCACCGCCGACACCTCGCTCGCCTCGATGGCGAAGTGGTGGACCACCGAGCTGCAGACCAAGTTCGCCGACCGCGGCGTCCAGCTGTTCGGCGGGTACGGCTACATGAGCGAGTACCCGATCTCGAAGGCGTTCACCGACAGCCGGATCCAGACGATCTACGGCGGCACCACCGAGATCCAGAAGGAGATCATCGGCCGGATGCTCGGAGTCTGAGTCCGGGATCCCGAGCCGTTGCCCTTCGGGGTGATCCCCGTCACGATTCGGCCATGACCGACGTCCTGACCGAACGCGCCCGCATCGAGGCCGAGATCGAGGGACGCACCCTCGTCCACGCGCTGGCCGACACCGTCGCCGCACGCGGCGACGAGGTCGCCTACGCCGACAAGCACCACGTCCCCGAGGGCGAGACCTGGCGCTCGCTCACCTGGACCCAGACCCGCGACCTCGGACTCGACGTCGCCGCCGCCCTGATGAAGCGAGGGGTCGGCACCGGAGACGCCGTCGCCATCATGGCCACCAATCGCATCGAGCACTTCGCGGCCGACATCGGTGCGGTGCACGCCGCGACCACGCCGATGTCGATCTACAACACGCTCTCGCCCGAGCAGGTCGCCTTCGTGGCGGGCGAGGCCCAACCGGTCGTCGCCTTCCTCGAGAACGACGACCACCTGGCCCGCTGGTCGCGCGCGCTCGCCGAGCTGACCAGCCTGAAGGCCGTCGTCGTGATCGACGCGACCGCGCCGGACGGGGACGACCGGTTCGTCACCTGGGACGACTTCGTGGCCGAGGGCGCCGCCCACCGCGCCGAGCACGGCGACGACGTGACCGCGCGCTCCGCCGAGCTCACCCCCGAGACGCCGGCCACGTTCCTGTACACCTCCGGGACCACGGGCAACCCGAAGGGCGTGGTGCTCACCCACCACAACGTGCTCTACGAGGCGCTCTCCACCCTCGAGGCCGCCGGCCTGCACGACGCCGCGACGCAGGTCAGCTACCTGCCGCTCGCCCACATCGCCGAGCGCGTGCTCGGCCTCTACGGCCCGCAGATCCAGGGCAGCAGCACCTACGCGATCGGCGACCCGTCCGAGCTGCTCGCCGCCCTCGGCGAGGTGCACCCGACGGCGTTCTTCGGCGTCCCGCGGGTGTGGGAGAAGATCAAGACCGGCATCTCCGCCAAGCTCGCCGCCGACCCCGACCCGGCCAGCCGCAAGATGGTCGAGGACGCCATGGCCGCGGGGCTCGCGTGGGTCTCGGCCCAGGAGGTCGGCGGCACCATGACGCCGGAGATCGAGCAGGCCTACCAGGAGGCCGAGACGGCGATCCTCGGCTTCCTCAAGCTGCTGCTCGGCCTCGACCAGGTCACCTGGGCGGGCTCGGCCGCGGCCCCGATGCCGATCGAGGTGGCCCGGTTCATGGCGGGCCTCGGGCTGAAGGTCTACGACGTCTACGGGATGACCGAGACGTGCGGCGCGATCACCGCCAACGGGCCGGGCGGCTTCCGGCTCGGCACGGTCGGCCGGCCCACCCCCGGCATGGAGGTGAAGCTCGGCGAGGACGGCGAGATCCTGGTGCGCGGGCCCGTCGTCACCCCGGGCTACCACCACCAGGAGGAGGCCACCCGCGCCCTCATCGACGAGGACGGCTGGGTGCACACGGGCGACATCGGCACCCTCGACGACGACGGCTTCTTCGCGGTCGTCGACCGCAAGAAGGAGCTGATCATCACCTCGGCCGGCAAGAACGTGGCGCCGTCCAACATCGAGAACTACCTCAAGGAGTCCCCGATCGTCGGCCACGCGATGGCCGTCGGCGACAACCGGCCCTACGTCGTCGCGATCCTCACCCTCGACGGCGAGGTGGCGCCGGTCGTCGCGCAGAGCCAGGGCATCGAGTTCACCGACCTCGCCGACCTCGCCCAGAAGCCGGAGATCCTCGCGATGGCCCAGTCCGCCGTCGACGCCGCCAACGAGCGGCTCTCCCGCCCCGAGCAGGTCAAGGCGTTCGAGCTGCTGCCGGTGGAGTGGACGGCGGAGTCCGAGGAGCTCACTCCGACCCTGAAGCTGAAGCGCCGCGTGGTGAACACCAAGTACTCCGACGTGCTGGACCGGCTCTACGGCTGAGTTGGCGCCGGGGGTCTCGACACGGGCTCGCTGGCGCTCGCCCGGCTCGACCACCGGCGCCCGGTGGTCGAGCCGCGGGCCGCCCTGGCGGGCCGGGTGTCGAGACCCCCGGGCCTACGAGCCGACGTAGTCGTCCGAGCTTGCCCTTCACCATCTTGCCGGTGGGGGTGCGGGGCAGGTCGTCGCGGAAGTGGATTTCGCGCGGCACCTCGAGTGCCACGATGTAGGAGGCCTCGTCGGCGCTCAGGTCGTGGTTGATCACGGTGATGTAGAGGCCCGAGCGAGATGTCCAGTCCATCGATGATTTTCGCAGCACCCCGGGGTCACTCTGCGGGGAAACCCTGATGCCCCTGTCGGTACCGACTGGAAGAGTAAGCGCCATGCATCGTCAGATCGCGGGAAGCCTCACCGGCCCCGTCACCAAGTGGATCGTCCTCGTCGCGGTCATGGTCCTCGCCGGCCTCCTGGGCTCGCTCGGATCGAACCTCGCCGACGTCAAGGACAACGAGCAGTCGTCCTGGGTCCCGGCCTCCGCCGAGTCGACCCGGGTGGCCAACGAGCTCTCCGAGGAGATCAACCCCAACGAGATCCCCACCCTCGTGGTCTACCACCGCGAGGGCGGGCTCACCGACGCCGATCTCGCCGCCATGGACGAGCACGCCGCCGAGATCGCGAAGATCGACGGCGTCACCGACGAGGGCGCGCTGTCACCCAACGCCGCCCGAGCACTCCAGGAGAGCGGCGAGCCCGTGCCCACCCTGATGTCCGAGGACGGCGAGGTGGCCTACGTCTACTTCACGTTCAACCTCGGCAAGGACGGCTGGAACAAGATCGGCGACCCGGTCAAGGAGATCCGGGGCTTCACCGAGATCGACGGCGTCGACGTCTACATCGGCGGGTTCGGCGGCCAGGCCTCCGACTTCATCGAGTCCTTCGACGGCTCGCACGTGTCGCTGCTCCTCGCCACCTTCGGCGTGGTCATCCTGATCCTGCTGCTCACCTACCGCAGCCCGATCCTGTGGATCCTCCCGATCTTCTGTGCCGTGATCTCACTCTTCAGCGCCACCGGCGTCGTCTATCTGCTGGCGAAGTACGCCGACCTCACGGTGAACGACCAGAGCCAGTACATCCTCGGCATCCTGGTGATCGGCGCCGGCACCGACTACGCACTGCTCCTGGTGGCCCGCTACCGCGAGGAGCTGCGCCGCCACGACGACCGGCACGAGGCGATGGCGTTCGCCCTCCACCGAGCGAGCCCGGCGCTGCTCGCGAGTGCCGCCACCGTCGTCGTCGGCCTCATGTGCCTGTCGTTCGCCGACCTCAACTCCACCGCGAGCCTCGGGCCCGTGCTGGCGGTCGGCGTGGCCGTCACGGTCTTCGTGATGCTCACCCTGCTGCCCGCGTTGCTGGTGATCTTCGGCCGCTGGATGTTCTGGCCCAAGCGCCCGACCTTCGGCTCGGTGGAGCCCACCCAGTCCGGGCTGTGGGCCCGCACCGGGAAGCGCATCGGCGTCCGGCCCCGGGCGGTCTGGGTGGTCACGGCCCTGGTGCTCGGCGTGGCCTGCCTCGGCCTCTTCAAGCTCGACCCGAGCGGCCTCACCTCCGAGGAGTCGTTCACCGACGAGCTGGGCTCGATCACCGCGCAGGAGCTGCTCACCGACCACGGCCTGGCCGACAGCACCAACACCCTCCAGGTGGTGGCGGACGAGGACCAGATCGAGGAGGTCCGCACCACCGTCGAGGGCCTCGACCGCGTCGGCAGCCCCGGCCCGACCACGCCGCTGGGCGACGGCCGGGCCTACTTCGAGGCGCCGATGCAGGACGACTACGCCTCGCAGTCCGCGTTCGACGTCGTCGAGAACGCACGTGACGACGTCCACGGGGTCGACGGCGCCGACGCGCTCGTCGGCGGGGCGGCGGCGTTCTACCTCGACACCAAGACGGCGGCGCTGCGCGACAACAAGGTGATCATCCCGATCGTCCTGCTGGTGGTGCTGCTGATCCTCATCGGACTGCTGCGGGCGGTGGCCGCACCGCTGATCCTCGTGGCCACGGTGGTGCTGTCGTTCGGGGCGGCGCTCGGCCTCTCCGCGCTGCTCTTCGACTACGTGATGCCGCTGCTGCCGTTCGACCAGTGGCCCGAGGCCGCCACCACCGATCCAGGGTTCCCGTTGTTCGCGTTCGTGTTCCTGGTCGCGCTGGGGGTCGACTACAACATCTTCCTCATGACCCGGGTGCGGGAGGAGACCTCTACCCACGGCACCCGCAAGGGGTCGTTGATCGCGCTGCAGTCGACCGGTGGGGTCATCACCTCCGCCGGCCTGGTGCTCGCCGCCACCTTCCTGGTGCTGGGCACGCTGCCGTTCGTGTTCCTCGCCCACCTCGGTACAGCGGTCGCGCTCGGCGTCCTGCTCGACACGATGATCGTGCGGTCGGTGCTCGTCACCGCCCTCAACCTCGATCTCGGCGGGAAGATCTGGTGGCCGAGCACGCTCGACCGGAGTCCGCGCGACGAGCACCACGACCCGCCGCCGGACACCGCGCACGAGAGCGAGAAGGCGCTCGTCTGAGCCTGACGTGCACCCCGGATGGCACCAGTTCTGCCGTCCGGGGTGTACGGACGCCTGAGATTCGCCACAATCTCCGGCACCGGGCCGAGGTACGGCTCGCACATCGGAGGGACCTGCGCATGAGTGGAAACTGGCCGCCGCCACCCCCGAACCAGCCTCCGCAGCAGCCCGGGTGGGGACAGCAGCCCGCCGCCCCGCGGCCGCAGGGTCCGCCGGGCGACCCCTGGGGCCAGCCCCCGCCGGGCCAGGGCCCCGCGCCCGCCTATCCGGGCGGCGGCGGCTACGGCAGCCCCGGCGGGCCCGGCGGCCCGGGCGGGCCGAGCGGCCCCGGTGGTGGCGGTTTCGGCAGCGGTGGCGGAGGCGGCTACGGCGGCGGCCCGCAGGGTCCCTCCTGGGGCCAGCCGCAGCCCAAGAAGGGCAAGGCCAAGCTCGTCGTCGCGCTCGTGCTCGTCGTGGTGCTGATCGCCGCACTGTCGGTGGGCGGGTGGCTCTACACGAGCGGCCGGCTCGGCTTCGGGCCGCTCAGCGCCAAGGACGAGGCGGCGGCCGACGCGATCGCGGCCGGCGTCGAGGGCCCCGAGTGGGCCTCGAAGAAGGACAAGCAGTGCGCCGCCGACCAGATGGTCGAGGACGGCCGTGCCGAGCGGCTGGAGAAGGCCGGGCTGGTCGATCCGAAGGGCGACGGCTGGACCTACACCGGGAAGTGGAAGTCCGCCGAGGCCGAGGAGTACGGCCAGGCGGTGCTCGACTGCGCCGAGGACTGGCCGGAGAAGGTCGGCGAGCTGTGGAGCCTCGACGACACCGACTGCCTCGGCGACATCGACTCCGACGACATCGCTGCCTACTTCCTCGCCGAGTCGCTCGAGGTCTCCGACCCCGAGGACCTCGAGAAGGGCCGCGAGAACGCCGTCGAGGAGCTCGACGAGTGCTACGTCGCCGACCTGAAGCTGCCCGCCGTGCGGAAGACCCCGGGCTACCGCTCGGTGAAGTTCAGCTTCGGCCAGGTCGAGGGCGCCGAGGACACCCAGGTGATGGTGCGCGACGCCGGCGGCACCTACGAGCCGCTGTCGGGCAACAGCCGCACCGTCGACACCGGCGAGGGCGGCAAGCAGGGCTGCATCGAGCTCCAGGTCGAGGCCACCTACCCGTGGGGCACGAGCAGCAAGAAGGCGAGCAAGGTCTGCGGCGCCTCGAAGCCGAAGAAGCTGTTCTGGAAGCGGGTCGGCGGCTGTGACTACACGCCGGGCTGCTTCAGCTGGGCGTTGCGGTACGAGGGCTTCGCGTCCTTCGACACCGGGGTGGCCAAGCTGTCGGAGAACGGCGGTAGCTGCGAGTCCGCGAGCGGCAACTGCGACATCACCTTCTTCGTGCCCGACAACGGCCGTGGCACGGCGGTGACGTTCTCGTTCCCGCCCGGCTGGAACGAGCGGTTCGTGGGCAAGGTCGGCCGGCTGAGCGCCACGATCCCGAACTGAGGCGATATCGGCGGATGGGCCGTCGCGACCGCGGTGACCCATCCGTCGATACCGTGGAGGCGATGTCCGACGAGCCGACCCCGCAGCAGGTCCGCCGTGCTCTGGCCCGGGCCGAGCGCGGCGCCCGGCTCGACGTCGCCGAGGCGGCGGCGCTGCTGGCCGCAACCGGCGACGACCTCGACCGGCTGACGGCGGCCGCGGCGCGGGTGCGCGACGCCGGTCTGACGGCGGCCGGCCGCCCCGGCGTCGTCACCTACTCACCGAAGGTGTTCATCCCAGTCACGAGGCTGTGCCGCGACCGGTGCCACTACTGCACGTTCGTCGAGACGCCGGGGCAGGCGGCGCGGGACGGCCGGACGCCGTACCTCTCCCCCGACGAGATCCTCGAGATCGCCGCGCAGGGCGCCACGATGGGCTGCCTCGAGGCGCTGTTCACGCTCGGTGACCGGCCCGAGGACCGCTGGCCCGAGGCGCGCGCCTGGCTCGACGAGCAGGGGTACGACTCCACGCTCGCCTACGTGCGGGCGATGGCGGTGCGGGTGCTCGAGGAGACCGGGCTGCTCCCGCACCTCAATCCCGGCGTGATGTCGTGGGAGGAGCTCAACCGGCTCAAGCCGGTCTCGCCCTCGATGGGCATGATGCTCGAGACGACGTCGCGGCGGCTGTTCGAGACCAAGGGCCTGGCCCACTCCGGCTCGCCCGACAAGGACCCCGAGGTGCGGCTGCGGGTGCTCGAGGACGCCGGTCGGCTCTCGGTGCCGTTCACCACCGGGCTGCTGGTCGGCATCGGGGAGACGCTCACCGAGCGCGCCGAGACCGTGTTCGCGCTGCGGAAGGTGTCGGCGCAGTTCGGGTCGGTGCAGGAGGTGATCGTCCAGAACTTCCGGGCCAAGCCCGACACCGCGATGCGGCACACCGACGACCTCGACCTCGACGAGTACCGCGCTGCCATCGCCGTCACCCGGCTCGTGCTCGGACCCCGGGCGCGGGTGCAGGCGCCACCCAACCTGGTCGACCTGGCGGAGTGCCGCGCGCTCCTCGACGCCGGCGTCGACGACTGGGGCGGCGTCTCGCCGCTCACCCCCGACCACGTGAACCCCGAGCGTCCCTGGCCGTCACTGGAGCGGCTGCGGTCGGTGACCGCCGACGCCGGGTTCGAGCTGCGGCCGCGGCTCACCGTGCACCCCGAGTACGTGCTGCGTGGCGAGCCCTGGCTCGACCCCCGCGTCTCCGCCCACGTCGCCGCCCTCGCCGGCCCCGACGGCCTCGCGAAGCCCGACGTCCGCCCCACCGGCCTCCCCTGGCAGGAGCCCGACGGCGGCTTCACCTCCGTCGGCCGCACCGACCTCTACGAAGCGGTGGACTCCGAGGGCCGCACCGACGACCGCCGCTCCGACTTCGACGATGTGTACGGCAACTGGGACGAGCTGCGCGCCGGGATAGTCGCGGACGTTCGGCACACCGACACGCCGTCCGGGCGTGCCGATCGTCCGGGACTATCGGCCCTGGCGGCGGCGGAGAAGGACCCGGGCGGGCTGAGCGAGGAGCACGCGCTCACCCTGATGACGGCGGACGGCGAGCTGCTGGACCGGGTGTGCGAGCTGGCCGACCACCTGCGGCAGGAGGCGGTGGGCGACGAGGTCACCTACGTCGTCAACCGGAACATCAACTTCACCAACGTCTGCTACGTCGGATGCCGGTTCTGCGCGTTCGCCCAGCGCCGCACCGACGCCGACGCCTACTCGCTCAGCCTCGACGAGGTGGCCGACCGGGCCCAGGAGGCGTGGGACCTCGGCGCCACCGAGGTGTGCATGCAGGGCGGCATCGACCCGGAGCTGCCGGCCACCGCCTACTTCGACCTGGTGAGCGCGGTGAAGCAGCGGGTGCCCGACATGCACGTGCACGCGTTCAGCCCCATGGAGGTCGTCAACGGCACCGCCCGCACCGGCCTGTCGACCGAGGACTTCCTCATCAAGGCCCGCGAGGCCGGCCTCGGCTCGCTCCCCGGCACCGCCGCGGAGATCCTGGACGACGAGGTGCGCTGGGTGCTCACCAAGGGCAAGCTGCCGGCCCGCACCTGGGTCGACGTCGTGACGGCGGCGCACCGCGTCGGCCTGCCGACGTCGTCGACGATGATGTACGGCCACGTCGACCACCCGCGCCACTGGGTCGGCCACATCCGGCTACTCGCCCGCATCCAGGACGAGACCGGAGGCTTCACCGAGTTCGTGCCGCTCCCGTTCGTGCACACCTCCGCGCCGATCTACCTCGCCGGCGTGGCCCGCCCCGGCCCGACGCTGCGCGACAACCGCGCCGTCCACGCGCTGGCCCGGATCCTGCTGCACGGCCGGATCCACAACATCCAGACCAGCTGGGTCAAGCTCGGCGTCGAGGGCACCCGGGCGATGCTCCGCTCCGGCGCCAACGACCTCGGCGGCACCCTCATGGAGGAGACCATCTCCCGGATGGCGGGCTCCGAGCACGGCTCGGCCAAGACGGTCGCCGAGCTGCGCGAGATCGGCGCGGGCCTCGGCCGACCGGTGCGCGAGCGGACGACGACCTACGGCGTACCGGCGCCGCGCTGATTCATGCTGCGCCCCTGCGGGTGAGCCCTTGCCCCCGTGTGCAGAGCAATGTCGAGGCCGCGGTTCGCCGCATCCCCATGAGAAGGAGCAACACCATGGCATTCATCCTGTGGATCCTCGCCGTCATCCTCGTGATCGCCGGCATCGTCCAGATCTTCCGCAAGCAGCTGCTGCTCGGAATCGTCCTCATCATCGTGGGCTGCCTCGTCGGCCCCGGCGGCGTGAGCTTGTTCACCTGATCTCCCCCCACACGCTCTAACACGTCGTCCGCCCGCCTTCGGCGCCCCTGCAGGGGTGCCCTGGGCGGGCGGACGGCGTGTGACAGGAGGTCCGCCGCCACTAGAACGTGTTCTAGGCTGATCGGGTGCGGTTCTCGATCGTGACGGCGTTCCAGCCGACCGACCACCTGCTGGTGCTGGCGGAGGCGGCCGACGAGCTGGGGTACCACGCCATCTCGGTGCCCGACCACGTCGTGGACCTCGAGGAGCTCGAGACGCCGTACCCCTACACCGAGGACGGCCGGCGGCGGTGGGACCTCGACGCCGAGTGGCCCGATCCCTGGGTGCTCATCGGCGCGATGGCGGCCCGCACGACGCGGGTCCGGTTCTTCACCTCGGTGTACGTGCCGGCGCTGCGCAACCCGTTCTCGGTGGCCAAGGCGGTGGGGACGGCGGCGGTGCTGTCGGGTGACCGGGTCTCGCTCGGCGTCGGGATCGGGTGGTGCCGCGAGGAGTTCGACCTGCTCGGCCAGGACTTCCGCACCCGCGGCCGCCGCACCGACGAGGGCCTCGCCCTCATGAAGTCGCTCTGGGAGCCGGGCTGGACCGAGTTCCACGGCGAGTTCCACGACGTCCCCAGGCTGATGATGAACCCGACGCCGACCAAGGAGATCCCGATCTACGTCGGCGGGCTGTCGGAGGTCGCGTTCCGGCGCGCCGTGCGCCACGACGGCTGGGTCGGCGACATCTACACGCTCGAGGAGGCCGCCGGCCACGCTGCCCGGCTGCGCGAGCTGCGGGCCGAGCACGAGGAGGCCACCGGCACGAGCGCGCCGTTCGAGGTGATCACCGCGCTCTCCGACGCCTTCCTCCCCGAGCACTTCGCGACGGCTGAGGCGGCCGGCGTCACCGAGACCTGGACGATGCCGTGGCGCTACTACCACGGGCCCGGCGCGACGCTGGACCAGAAGCTCGACGGCATGCGCCGGTTCGCCGAGGACGTGATCTCCCCGATGCCTTGAGTCGCCCTCCGGACGGACCGATGATTCCGGTGTCAGGCTTCCTCCTGACGACTGACACCGATGGGAGAAGAGCACGTGGCGCTGGTGCTCGTCGCCGATGACACCCCCGACATCCTCGACCTGCTGAAGCTCAACCTCGAGTTGGCCGGGCACGAGGTCCTGACCGCGGTCGATGGCCTCCAGGCACTCTCGCTGTTCGCCGATCACGACGTCGATGCCGCGGTGCTCGACGTCATGATGCCGGGACGCACCGGCCTCGAGGTGCTCCGGGACATCCGCCAGGGCGGCCGCCGCGCCGCGACCCCCGTGGTGATGCTCACCGCCGTCCCGCCGCCGTCGGTGCTCGACGGCAAGGAGCCGTGGGACGCCTACGTGACCAAGCCGTTCGGGCTCAAGAAGCTCGTCGCCCTCGTCGAGGAGCTCGTCAGCCAGCGCCCGATTCCCGCCTGAGGGGCGCGCGGGCGCTCTATCGTGGCGGCATGGTCGCGCAGCAGGTGCGGTTCTGCCGTGCCTCGGACGGCGTCCGGCTGGCCTGGGCGCGCCACGGCTCCGGTCCGCCGCTGGTGATCGCCGCCTGCTGGCTGAGCCACCTCCAGCACGACTGGCAGAGCCCGGTGTGGCGCCACTTCCTCGACGACCTCGGCCGCGTCGCCACGGTCTACCGGTACGACGAGCGCGGCTTCGGCCTCTCCGACTGGGACGTCGACGACTTCTCCCTCGAGCGCCGGCTCGCCGATCTCGAGACGCTCGTCGAGGCGACCGGCCTGGAGCGCTTCGCACTGCTCGGCATGTCCGGCCCCGCCCCGGTGGCGCTGGCCTACGCGGCCAAGCACCCGGACCGGGTGACCCACCTCGTCGCCTACGGCGCGGCGGGCGGCGGCGCGCTCGGCGGGGACGACGAGGACGAGAACGCCGCCTTCGTCGCGATGATCCGGGCCGGCTGGGCCCGGCCCGACCACCGGTTCCGGCGGGTCTTCACCACCTCGTTCATCCCCGGCGCCAGCGAGGAGCAGATGTGCTGGATGGACGAGCTGATGCGCACCTCGACCTCCACCGACAACGCGATCGCCAGCCGGGAGGCCCGCCGGGTGACCGACGTGACCGACCTGCTGCCGCAGATCCAGGCGCCCACCCTGGTGCTCACCGCCCGCGGCGACCGCGCCCTCGGCCAGGACTGGGGGCCGCGGATGGCCGCCCTGATCCCGGACTCCCGGCTGGTGATCCTCGAGTCCGACAACCACATCCTGCTCGCCGACGAGCCGGCCTGGCCGGTGTTCATGTCCGAGGTCGCGACGTTCCTCGGCGCGTCGGACGCCGAGCCGGAGCCACGCCTCTCGGGCCGGGAGCGGGAGATCCTCATGCTCGCCGCGGAGGGCCTCGACAACGCGGCCATCGCGGCGCGGCTCACGCTCAGTCTGCGCACCGTCGAGCGGCACCTGCAGAACGCCTACGGCAAGCTCGGCCTGTCCGGCCGGACGGCGCGGGCGGCCGCCGTCGCGCGGGTCCTGGCCTGAGACCGACTACGCGCCGACCGCCAACCCCGCCGTCAGGTTGCGCGTCGGCGCGGACGCGGCGGGCCGCCGTCCGCTCCTAGGTTCCTCGCCATGACGACCATCCAGGAGACCCGCACCGGGTACATGGCCGACCCGGCCACCGCCAGGACCGCACCGTCGGTCACCGCCACCCTCACCAACGGCTTCGCCCGCATCTCGGCCGGCCCGTTCAACTGGGACAGCGACCTGCCCGCCCCGCTCGGCGGCGGCAACCAGGCGCCGAGCCCCTCGGCCTACCTGCTCGGCGCGCTCGCCGGCTGCGCGGTCGCGTTCGTGAACGACGTGCTCGCCCCGGAGTTCGAGGTGACGATCGACGACCTCACCGCGACGGCGTCCTGCCGCTCCGACCTCGCCGGCCTGGTCGGCGTCCCCGGCGCCGACCCGCGGCTGAAGGGCCTCAAGCTCACGATCGCCGTCACCTCCCCCAGCCCGGCGGCGAACATCGCCGCGCTGGAGCAGGCGTGGCAGCGAGCGCTGCCCGATCTACCTGGCGCTGCAGGAGCCGGTGCCGGTCGAGCTCACGGTGGAGCAGAGCTGACGACGTTCGTCGTGCTTGTCGAGACATGCTGAGAACGTTCGTCGAGCTTGTCGAGACGCCCCGACCGGTCCCGGGACCTGACCCCACTCACGTCGGCGAGATCGGCTCTGGCGTCTCGACAGGCTCGACGTCCGTGGGGGCTACTCCCACTCGATGGTGCCGGGCGGCTTGCTCGTGACGTCGACGGTGACCCGGTTGACCTCGCGCACCTCGTTGGTGATGCGGGTGGAGATCCGCTCCAGCAGGTCGTAGGGCAGCCGGGCCCAGTCGGCGGTCATCGCGTCCTCGCTGGTGACCGGCCGCAGCACGACCGGGTGGCCGTAGGTGCGGTGGTCGCCCTGGACGCCGACCGACCGGACGTCGGCCAGGAGCACCACCGGCATCTGCCAGATGTCGCGGTCGAGGCCGGCGTGGGTGAGCTCCTCGCGGGCGATCGCGTCGGCCTCGCGGAGGATGTCGAGCCGCTCGCGGGTGACCTCTCCGATGATCCGGATGCCGAGGCCGGGGCCCGGGAACGGCTGGCGCCACACGATCTCGGCCGGCAGCCCCAGCTGCTCGCCGACCAGCCGCACCTCGTCCTTGAAGAGTGTGCGCAGCGGCTCGACCAGCTCGAACTCGAGGTCGTCGGGCAGCCCGCCGACGTTGTGGTGGGACTTGATGTTGGAGGTGCCGGCTCCGCCGCCGGACTCCACGACGTCCGGGTAGAGCGTGCCCTGCACGAGGAACGCGACCTTGTCGCCGTCCTCGCCGCTGACCTTGTCGGCCAGGATGTCGCGCTCGGCGGCCTCGAAGACCCGGATGAACTCCCGGCCGATCACCTTCCGCTTGTCCTCGGGGTCGCTGACGCCGGCCAGCGCCTCGAGGAACTGCTTCTCGGCGTCGACGACGACCAGGTCGACGCCGGTGGCGGCGACGAAGTCGCGCTCGACCTGCTCGGTCTCCCCCTGACGCATCAGGCCGTGGTCGACGTAGACGCAGGTGAGCCGGTCGCCGATCGCGCGCTGCACGATCGCGGCCGCGACGGCGGAGTCGACGCCGCCGGAGAGCCCGCAGATCGCCTGGCCGCGGTCGCCGATCTGGGCGCGGATCGCGTCGACCTGCTCCTCGACGATGTTCACCATCGTCCACGTGGGGCGGCAGCCCGCGATCTGGTGGAGGAAGTGCTCCAGCACCTTCTGGCCGTGCTCGGTGTGCATCACCTCGGGGTGCCACTGCACGCCCGCCATCCGGCGGTCGAGGTCCTCGAACGCGGCGACCGGCGTGACACCGGTGGAGGCGAGGACGTCGAAGCCGGGCGGCGCTTCCTGCACCGAGTCGCCGTGCGACATCCACACCGTGTGCTGCGCCGGGACGTCGGCCAGCAGCGTGCCGTGAGCGCTCACGGACACCGGGGTGCGGCCGTACTCGCGGGCGCCGGTGGCGGCCACCGTGCCGCCCATCCCCTGCGCCATCAGCTGGAATCCGTAGCACATGCCGAACACCGGCACCCCGGCCTCGAAGAGGGCCGGGTCGATGTCCGGTGCGCCGTCGGCGTACACCGACGACGGGCCACCGGAGAGCACGATCGCCTTCGGCTGCCGCGCCAGCATCTCCGCGACCGGCACATGGTGGGCCACGATCTCGGAGTAGACGCGCGCCTCGCGCACCCGGCGGGCGATCAGCTGTGCGTACTGGGCCCCGAAGTCGACCACCAGGACCAGGTCGTGCTCGACGTGACTCGGAGGCGCCGTCATGCACGGAGCCTAACGAGGGTGCCTGGTCACGTAGCAAAGCCCCGCCGGGAGGGAGGGAGGTGGCGGGGCTCTGCTCGTCCGGCGCGCCTGACGTGGCTGGACGGGTGGCCCGGCGTTACTTCGGGAGGGAGCTGAGGTGGTGCCGGGCTCGCTGGCTCAACGACCCCTCCAAGGGCGGGTTACGCCGGGTCACAGAAAATTCTGAAGACCGGTCTCATGTCTGGACCAGTGGGCCGACGCGGCCTAGGAGACCCCCACGATCGGCAGCCGGAGCGCCCCTGGAGCGGCCTCCGGGACGGCGGGCGAGGCCGGCGCCACCGGCTCGATCCGGAGGTACTGCTCCCCCAGCCCCGGCCGCGGGTCGGCCTCGCCCTTGTTGGGCCAGAACGACATCGCCCGCTCGGCCTGGGCGGTGATCGTGAGGGACGGGTTGACGCCGAGGTTGGCGGTGATCGCCGAGCCGTCGGCGACGTGGAGGCCGGGGTGGCCGTAGACCCGCTGGTAGCCGTCGACGACGCCGGTCTCGATCGAGTCGCCGATCGCGCAGCCGCCGATGAAGTGGGCGGTGAGCGGCATGTTGAACGGCTCCCCGATGTTGCCGCCGGCGGTGCCGCCGAGGGCGGCGGCGATCCGGCGGACGGCGTCGTTGGCGGCCGGGATCCACGTCGGGTTGGGCGCGCCGTGGCCCTGCCGCGACGTCATCCGCCACACCCGGCTGAACTTCCCGCGCTTGCCGTAGGTGGTGATCGAGTTGTCGAGGCTCTGCATCACCAGCGCGATCACGGTGCGCTCCGACCAGTGCGCGAAGTCGTAGAGGTCGCGCACGTTCGCGCGCTGGGTCCAGAGCTCCTTGAGCCAGGTGCGCCAGCGCGGCGCCGGCCCGTCGCCGTCGGTGAGCACGGTCTGCAGCATCGCCATCGTGTTGTGGCCCTTGCCGTAGCGCACCGGCTCGATGTGGGTGTCGGCGTCCGGGTGGAAGCTCGAGGTGATCGCGACGCCGTAGGTGTAGTCGGTGGGGTCGCTCTTGGGCGCGATGGCGCCGAGGATCGACTCGGAGTTGGTGCGCGAGAGGTAGCCGAGCCGGTCCGAGAGCCGCGGCAGGTGGCCGTCGTCCTTCATCCGGTGGAGCAGCTTCTGGGTGCCGAGCGAGGCCGCCGCCAGCACCACGTGCTCCGCGGTGAGGGTGCGGGTGCTGCGCGGGGTGCGGCGCCGTGCCTTCGTGTACTTCACCTCGACGTCGTAGCCGCCGCCGTCGCGCGGCGAGAGCCGGGTGACCGTGGTGAGCGGCAGCACAGCGGCGCCGTTCTTCTCGGCCAGGTAGAGGTAGTTCTTGACCAGCGTGTTCTTGGCGTTGTGGCGGCAGCCCGACATGCACTCGCCGCAGTTGAGGCAGGCGTTGCGGGCCGGGCCCTCGCCGCCGAAGAACGGGTCGGCGACCTCCTCGCCGGGCTTCGCGGACGGGCCGCCGAAGAAGACGCCCACCGGCGTCGGGTGGAAGGTGTCGGCCACGCCCATGTCGGTGGCGACCTTCTCCATCACGTCGTCGGCCGGCGTGCGCACCGGGTTGTCGACGACGCCGAGCATCCGCTTGGCCTGGTCGTAGTAGGGCGCGAGCTCGGACTTCCAGTCGGTGATGTGCGACCACTGCGGGTCGGTGTAGAAGGCGGCCAGGGGCTCGTAGAGCGTGTTCGCGTAGACAAGCGACCCGCCGCCGACGCCCGCGCCGGCCACGATCATCGTGTCGCGGACGGCGTCGATGCGCTGGATGCCGTAGCAGCCCAGCGCCGGTGCCCACAGGTAGCGGGTGAGGTCGAGGGTGCCGGAGGAGAAGTCGTCGTCCTCGAACCGGGCGCCGGCCTCGAGGACGCCGACCCGGTAGCCCTTCTCGGTGAGCCGCAGCGCGGTGACCGAGCCGCCGAAGCCGGAGCCGACCACCAGGACGTCGAAGTCGAACTCGGGCTTTTCGGGGCCCCCGCGGCGTTGTTCGTCGGAGGAGCGAAGCGGGGGAGGCGAAGAACGTCGTGGGGAGTTGCTCATGCGCGTCCCATCTTCTTCATGAGGCGCATCGAGGCCGTCATGACCTTCGCGTACCTCTCGTCGGACATGCCCAGCACCGGCGCGAGCGGGAGCAGCCGCTGCGTCGCCACGGACTGGGACTCGGTGTAGCGGAGCAGGCCCTCGGCGCCCTGACGGCGGCCGCTGCCGGACTTCCGCATGCCGCCCATCGGCGAGTCGATGCTGCCGAACGCGGCACTGAACCCGTCGTTGACGTTCACCGTGCCGCACCGCAGGTGCCGGGCGATCGCGCGGCCGCGGTCGCCGTCGCGGGTCCAGATCGAGGCGTTGAGGCCGTACTCGCCGGCGTTGGCCCGCGCCACCGCGTCCGCCTCGTCGTTGAAGCGGTAGAGCGACACCACCGGGCCGAAGGTCTCCTCGCCGAAGCAGGCCATCGCGGGCATGACGCCCTCGAGCACGGTGGGCTCGTAGACGTAGGGGCCGAGGTCGGGCCGGTGCCGGCCGCCGGTGAGCACCCGCGCTCCCTGTGCGACGGCGTCGTCGACGTGCCGGACGACGGTGTCGAGCTGGGCCTTCGACACCAGCGACCCCATGTCGTTGCCCCACTCCAGGCTGGCGCCGAGGGTCATCGCCTCGATGCGGGCCACGAACCGCTGCACGAACCGGTCGTACACCTGGTCGGCCACGAACAGCCGCTCGGTGGAGACGCACAGCTGGCCGGCGCTGGAGAACGACGCCCGGACGGCGCCCTCGGCGGCGCGCTCGAGGTCGGCGTCGCGCAGCACCAGGAGCGGGTTCTTGCCGCCGAGCTCGAGCGAGCAGCCGACCAGCCGGTCGGCGCACTGCCGGGCGACGAGGGTGCCGGTGGCGGTGGAGCCGGTGAAGCACACGTAGTCGGCGGACTCGACGATCGCCGAACCGATCACGTCGCCCGGGCCGGCCACGACCTGCCACAGGTCGGCCGGCAGCCCGGCCTCGTCGAGCAGCCGGGCGCCGAGCAGCGCGGTGAGCACGGTCTGCGCGTCGGGCTTGATCACGACGGCGTTGCCGGCGAGCAGCGCCGGGAGGCCGTCGATGAGGGCGAGGTCGAAGGGGTAGTTCCAGGGCGCGATGATCCCGACGACGCCCTTGGGCACGTGGTTGACCTCGACCCGGGTGAGGCCGGGCACCAGGCCCGGCACCCGGCGGCTGCGGAGGTGTCGCTCGCCGGTGCGGCCGTAGTAGCGGGCGGTGAGCGCGACGTGCAGCGGCTCGTCCGAGGCGTGCTTGCGGGCCTTGCCGGACTCCCAGCAGATGAGGTCGATGATCTCGTCCTGCCGGTCGAGCACGAGGTCGTGCAGCCGCAGCAGCAGCCGCGCCCGCTCGGCCACCGGCACCCGCGCCCACGACGCCTGGGCCCGGCGGGCCCTCCGGAACGCCTCCGCGACGTCGTCCTCGCTCGACTGCGGCACGTGCGCCAGCGGCGCCCCGGTGAGCGGCGTCGCCAGCGGTGCGGTGCGCCCGCTCGTGGCCACGATCCGGTCGGTGAGCCCGCGGACGTAGCCGCGGTCCAGCGCGTACGAGGCGGTCGGGTCGTGCTCAGGATCGTGCGGTCCCTCGACGAGCGGCCCCCCGGACGCTCCGCCGTCGGGTGTCTGCGACGTCATGTCGCGAGCCTAAGTGACCGGCGACACGTCGACCACCGCATCTCGACCACGTCACACTCCGCACGCCGACCTGCACAAGTCGTTCGATCGAACCGTTTGTGCAGGTCCCGAGGCCGAGAACCTGCACAAGTCGTTCGATTGAACTATTCGGGGGCGGTCAGGGGCACCGCACCCGCACGGTGTTGCTCACCTGGTTGACCACCATCCCCGACGCGGTCTTGTCGAGCAGCACCAGCGCGACGACGCCGGTGCCGCGGTAGCGGGGGCGGAAGGCGGTGCGGTCGCCGCGCGGGTCGGTGACGGTGCCGTCCTGCGAGCTCAGCATCCACGCGAGACCGTCCAGCCCGCCGGGCCGTCCGTTGCGCCGCACCGTGCAGCCGTTGTCGGCGACCCGGAGTCGGTACCGGAACCCACCGTCCGGCGCCGCGCCGCCACCCGGCAGCAGGTCGGGCTGGCCGCCGGTGTCGCCGTACTCGCGCGCGCCGCCCGGCCCGCCGTCGGTCGGGGCGGGGTCGACCACCACGGTCGACGGGTCCTCCGGTCGCGCGTCGGGCTCCCCCACGTCGCACCCGACGACGCCGAGGAGCAGGAGTACCGCGACCGCGTGCCGCACCCCTCGACCGTACGGCGTCAGGCCTCCAGGTAGACCGACTTCAACTCGGTGTACTGCGCGAGCCCCTCCGGCCCGAACTCGCGGCCGACGCCCGAGGCCTTGAAGCCGCCGAACGGTGCGGCGAAGTCCATCGTGTAGGTGTTCACGCCGTAGGTGCCGGCGCGCACCCGGCGGGCGACGTCGAGGCCGGCCTCGCGGTCCGCGGTCCACACCGTGCCGGCCAGGCCGTAGTCGGAGTCGTTGGCGATGCGGACGGCGTCGTCGACGTCGTCGAACGGGATCACCGACAGCACCGGGCCGAAGATCTCCTCCTGCGCGATCCGCATCCCGTTGTCGACGTCGGCGAACACCGTGGGCCGCACGTACCAGCCCCGGTCGAGGCCCTCGGGCCGGCCGTTGCCGCCGACGACGACGCGGGCGCCCTCCTCCTGGCCGAGCGCGATGTACTTCTCCACCCGCTCCTGCTGCCGCTCGGCGACCAGCGGGCCGATCTCGGTCGCGGGGTCGGCCGGGTCGCCCACCGGCATCGACCGCACGGTCTCGGCCAGCGCGTCGACGACGGCGGCGTAGTTGGCCCGGCTCGCGAGGATGCGGGTCTGCGCCACGCACGCCTGGCCGGAGTTCATCAGCGCGGTGAACCGCAGCCCCGCCATGGTGGCGTCGAGGTCGGCGTCGTCGAGCACGATCGCGGCCGACTTGCCACCGAGCTCGAGGCTGACCCGCTTGAGCTGCTCGCCGCAGACCGCGGCGATCTTGCGGCCGGCCGCCGTCGACCCGGTGAAGGCGACCTTGTCGACGCCGGGGTGCGCCACCAGGTGCTCGCCCGTCTCGCGGCCGCCGGCGACGATGTTGACGACGCCGTCCGGGACGCCGGCCTCCACCAGCAGCTCGGCGAGCAGGTAGGGGTCGAGCGGGGTCTCGGGGGCGGGCTTCACGACCACCGTGCAGCCCGCGAGCAGCGCCGGCACCAGCTTCGACATGATCGTGAACTGCGGGACGTTCCACGGCGGGATCGCCGCCACCACGCCTACCGGCTCGTGCCGGACGAGCACCGGCGACCCGAGCGCGCCGGCGCGCTCCTCCTCCCACGGGAACTCCCGCGCGATGCCGAGGAACGCCTCGATCTGCATCCACGGCGCCGGGCTCTGCGCCAGGTTCGAGAACGACGTCGGCGAGCCCATCTCGGTCGTGATGAGCCCGGCCATCTCCTCCAGCCGGCCGGCGTAGAGCCCCGAGAACGCCTGCACGACGTCGATCCGCTCCTGCGGGGACAGCCGCGGCCACGGCCCCTCGTCGAAGGCCCGGCGGGCGGCGGCCACCGCGGCGTCGACGTCGGCCGGGGTGCCCTCCGGGACCGTCGCCACCACCTCCTCGGTGTGCGGCGACACCACCTCGATCAACGAGCCGCTCGCGGGCGCGGCCCAGCCGCCGTCGATGAAGAACGCGTCGCGGTCCAAGGTGGTCATAGGTGCCTTCCGTTGGGCGATCGGGGTACAGAGGTTTCGAGGCCGCTCCTTCGTCGCGGCACCTCAACCACCGGGGGCGAGGGTGAACCAGTCGGCGAAGTGGGACGGGTCATGGCGCCCGAGGGCGCCGTGCTCGAACAGGCCGAACCCCTCGGCGTCGCCGTGCTTGTCGGAGCAGGTGGCGCGCCCGACGTGGTCGATGACGCCGAACATCACCCGGCCGGCGACGTCGGGGTCGGTGAGGTCGTAGGTGTGGCGCTCGGTGAACCCGGCGCCCTTCCAGACGCCGTGGGTCCAGTCGGGGTCGCCGCCGTAGCCGCCGCCCACGTGCAGCGGGACGGCGAGCCGCGACTCGACCTCGAGGTGCACCGGTCCGTTGCGGTCGACGCAGGTGATCGTCGCGCCGGTGGGCACCCGCGTGCCCGAGGCGTAGTGGACGACGACCTGCGGCCAGCCGAGCTGCTCGACCCGGCCGTCGTTCCAGACGCGGTGGCAGTCGTTGAGCGTCCGGTACCCGTCCGGGTCCTCCTGGATGATCAGCACGATCGCGTACTCGGGGAACTGCATCGGCACGTAGAGCCACCACATGCCCTCGAACTCCGGCACCAGCGGCGCCCCGGCCGGCACCGCCTCGCCCACCGGGCGGATGCCCCAGGAGCGGTCACGGCTGCCGAGCCACACCGCCGGGTCGACGACGGTCTCCTCGCCGTCGACCACGAGCGTGCCGCTCCAGGTGCCGAGCTGGGCGAACCGCTGCGCGTCGAGGGTGACCCGCGAGCCGGCCCGCATCACGTGCCGCTGCTCGCGCAGCGCCTCGCTGGTGGCCTCCCAGGTGAGGTCCATCGCCATGCCCTCGGTCTCCTCGAGCACCACGCGGAGCTTCCGCAGTGGCTCGGTGACCTCGACCCGGTACCCGCCGACGCGCTGGTCGAGCCGGTCGGCGTCGATCGGGTCGCCGAGGTGGACGGCGGTCTGCTCGTCGCCGCGGCGCACCAGCACGAAGGCGTCCTTGGTGCCGAGGTTCGGGTAGTAGCCGTGGCCGAAGATCACGAACACGTCGCCGGTCCGGTCGTGGGCGTTGAAGTAGGAGCGGTCGTAGAAGTTGCGATCGCTCGGGTCGGCCCAGCCGATCGGCAGCGGCGCCTGGTGGATCGGGTACTCGTCGAGGGCGCTGACGCCGTGGCGTGGTTGCTGGGTCACGCGCCGACCTCCGAGAGGAGCTGTTCGACGAGCGGCTTGTGGTGGAAGAGCGTCTCGACGTCGTCGGGCCGCTCCACCTCGCCGAAGTGGATCTGCCGGGCGCCGGTGCGCATGAACACCACGCACCACTGCACCGCGTTGTAGAGGTGGTACCAGTGCAGGTCGCCGACGGTGACGCCGGTGAGCTCGGCGTAGGTGGCGACGACGTCCGCCTCGCGCAGGAAGTGCGGCATGCCGGGCATCTCGAAGACGGCGGTGATCGACTCGAAGACGCGGTGCGCGAAGACCAGCCACGACAGGTCCATCTCGCGCGGGCCGAGGGCCGCCATCTCCCAGTCGAGGACACCGGCCGGCGCGAAGTCGCGGTAGAGCACGTTGCCGATGCGGGAGTCGCCCCAGCAGAGCACCGTGTCGTCGGTCGTGGGCAGGTTCGCCTCGAGCCAGGTGAGCACGCGCTCGGCGAGCGGCGAGGCGCCGATGTCGGGCACCGCCCACTCGTACCAGCCGCGCACCCAGGCGAGGTTGCGCTCGAGCGGGGTGGCTCCGACACCTCCCCGGTCGAGGAAGGCGAAGGTGCCGGCGGCGTCCGGGATGGAGTGCAGCCCGGCGATGGCCGCGACGGTGGAGTCCTGCAGCCGGCGCTGGTCGTCGTGGCTCGCGTCGGCGAGCCAGTTGTCACCCCAGTTGTACGGCGGCACGTCGGGCGGCACGAGGCCCTCGATCCGGTCCATGAGGAAGAACGGCGTGCCGAGCACCTCGCCGGTGGGCTCGGAGAACCCGACCGTCGGCACCGGCACGTCGGTGCGCTCCCCCACGATCCGCATCGCGTCGTACTGGTCCTGCAGCGCGTAGTCCATGAACACCGGGAACTCGGTGGCGCTGGGCGCGACGCGGGCGACGTACTTGCCTTGACGTTCCGTTCCGTTGCCTTCGCCGTCGGTCCCGTTCGGATCGGACCAGAGGGCGTCGAACACGAGCGTCTCCGAGCTCATGCCGTTGGCGTCGATGCCGGAGTGCAGCGTCACCTGCGGGTCAGCGCCGTCCGGAAGCCGGGTGGCCAGCCACGTCGCCAGCAGCGCCGGGACCGTGCTCGGGTCGCGGCTCGTGCGCTGGAGCCTGAGATCGCTCGGCGGGGTGGTCTGGCTCACCTCGCGAGTCTCGCTAGAACGTGTTCTACCTGTCAACGGGTGTCCTGGGGGCTCGACTCCGTTCGTCTCACAGGTGAGAGTCGGTGACACGCACCGGCGTCGACACCAGGAGGACCCCATGCCGCAGTACATCGCCCTCACCTACACCGAGGACGTCGACTGGACCGCGCCCGAGAACGCCGACCAGATGGGCGAGTGGACCGAGTTCGGCGAGGCCGCCGCCGCCGTCATCCGGGGCGGAGCGGCGCTCTACCCGACGTCCACCGCCACCACGGTCCACGTCTCCGAGAAGGGCGGCGACCCGGTCACCACCGACGGGCCGTACGCCGAGACCAAGGAGGCGCTCACCGGCTTCTACCAGCTCGAGTGCGCCGACCTCGACGAGGCGCTCCGCTGGGCCGCGAAGATCCCGGCCGCCTGGACCGGCGGCCGGGTCGAGGTGCGGCCGGTCATCGACTTCGGCTCCTGACCGCCATCCCGGGCCTCGACGACACCGCGGACGACGACGCCCGCGCCGAGCTGGACCGGCTGGTCCGCTCGGCCGGGCGCGACGTCCTGGCCACCCTCGCGCGGTGGACCGGCGACCTGCGGCTGGCCGAGGACGCCGTCCAGGACGCGACGGTGCGCGCCCTCGAGCACTGGCCGCGCGACGGCGTGCCGGCCAACCCGGTGGCCTGGCTGCGGCTGACGGCGCGCCGCCGCGCCGTCGACCTGGTGCGCCGTGACGCCGCCCGCGGACCGAAGGAGGAGCAGGCCGTGCGCGACGCGCTGCGAGCACTCGACGAGGAGCCGGAGCCCACCCCGTCCGCCGTCGACGACGACCTGCTGCGGCTGCTCTTCACGTGCTGCCACCCGTCCCTCGCGCCGGAGGCGCAGGTGGCGCTGGCGCTGCGCACGCTGTGCGGTCTCAGCACCGCCGAGGTCGCGCGGGCGCTCCTCGTCTCCGAGGCCGCGATGGCCAAGCGCCTCACCCGCACCCGCCAGAAGATCGCGGCCGCCCACATCCCCTACCGGGTGCCGCCCGACCACGAGCTGCCCGACCGGTGGCGGGCGGTGCTCGCGACGACGTACCTGCTGTTCAACGAGGGCTACGCGGCGACCGCGGGCGCGGACCTCGTGCGGCAGCCGCTGGTCGACGAGGGCATCCGGCTGGCCCGGCTGCTGCACCGCCTGCAGCCCGACGACGCCGGCGCGATCGGGCTGCTCGCGCTGATGCTGCTGCAGGACTCCCGCCGGCGCGCCCGGGTCGACGCCGCCGGCGAGGTGGTGCTGCTCGCCGACCAGGACCGGAGCCGGTGGCACCGCGGCCAGGCCGTCGAGGCGGTGCGGCTGGTGGCCGAGGGGCTGCGCCGCACGCCGGACCGCCCGGACCGCTACGTCGTCCAGGCCGCGCTCGCGGCGTGCCACGCGATCGCGCCGACCTACGCCGACACCGACTGGGACGCCGTGCTCAGCTGGTACGACGTGCTCCTCACCCTCGACCCCGGCCCAGTGGTGCGCCTCAACCGCGCGGTGGCGCTCGGCGAGCGGGACGGACCGGACGCCGGGCTGGCCGCCGTCGACGCCGTCCCCGGGCTCGACGACTACGCGCTGTGGCACGCGAGCCGCGCCGTCCTGCTGCGCCGGCTCGGCCGCGACGCGGAGGCCGACGCTGCCACCGCGCGGGCGGCCGCCCTCCCCCTGACCGAGCCGCAGCTGCGGCATCTCGAGCAGCGCGCAGACCAGCTGTGACACCCGCAGCCTGGGATGATGGCCGGCATGCCGACCCACGAGGTGACGAACCAGGTGCCGCCGCTGGTGGGGCACGACACGTCGCAGGACCCGGCGCTGCGGGCGGCGCTGGAGCGTGAGGGGGCGGGCTGGGCGCTGCCGGAGGTCGAGGCGCTGGGCAGGCTGGCCGGCACCGCCGAGGCGCAGGAGTGGGGACGTCGGGCCGAGGCGAACCCGCCGGTGCTCACCAGCCACGACCGCTGGGGCAACCGCGTCGACGAGGTCGAGTACGACCCGGCGTACCACGAGCTGATGCGAACCGCTGTCAACCACGGGCTCCACGCGACGCCTTGGGCCGACCAGCGAGACGGCGCCCACGTCGCCCGCGCCGCGAAGTTCATGACCTGGAACGTCGACGCCGGGCACGGCTGCCCGGTCTCGATGACCTACGCCGTGGTGCCGGCGCTGCGGACGGCGCCCGACCTGGCGCAGATCTACGAGCCGCTGCTCACCTCCACCACCTACGACCCCGGCCTCCGCGTGCCGACCACCAAGGCCGGGCTCATCGCGGGCATGTCGATGACCGAGAAGCAGGGCGGGTCCGACGTCCGCGCCAACACCACGCAGGCGGTGCCGCAGCCCGACGGCAGCTACCGGCTCACCGGCCACAAGTGGTTCACGTCCGCGCCGATGAGCGACCTGTTCCTCGCCCTGGCCCAGGCGCCGGACGGGCTGTCGTGCTTCCTGGTGCCGCGGGTGCTCCCGGACGGCGAGCGCAACGCGATGCACCTGATGCGGCTCAAGGACAAGCTCGGCAACAGGTCCAACGCCTCGTCCGAGATCGAGTACGACGGCGCCGTCGCCTGGCTGGTCGGCGAGGAGGGCCGCGGCGTCCGCACCATCGTCGAGATGGTGAACGTGACCCGGCTCGACTGCACGCTCGGCACCGCGACGGGCATGCGCTCCGCCGTCGTCCAGGCGACGCACCATGCCCGGCACCGCCACGCCTTCGGCCAGGCGCTGCTCGACCAGCCGCTGATGCGCAACGTGCTCGCCGACCTCGTGGTCGAGTCCGAGGCCGCCACCACCGTGGCGATGCGGCTCGCCGGCGCCACCGACCGCGCTGCCCGCGGCGACGAGGCGGAGGCGACGTTCCGGCGACTCGCGCTCGCCGTCACCAAGTACTGGGTGTGCAAGCGCGGCCCGGCCGTGGCGGGCGAGGCGATGGAGTGCCTCGGCGGCAACGGGTACGTGGAGGAGAACGGGCTCGCCCGCATCTACCGCGAGCTGCCGCTGCTCTCGATCTGGGAGGGCTCGGGCAACGTCGCGGCGCTCGACGCGCTGCGGGCGATGGGCCGCGAGCCGCAGACGCTCGAGGCGTTCTTCGGCGAGGTCGAGCTCGCCGCCGGCGCCGACCATCGCCTCGACGACGCCGTCGCCGCCGTCAAGAAGGAGCTCGCCGACCTCGAGGACGTCGAGCTGCGCGCCCGCCGCCTCGTCGAGCAGCTCGCCCTCGTGCTGCAGGGCTCGTTGCTCGTCCGGCACGCACCGCAGCAGGTGGCCGACGCCTTCTGCGCCACCCGCCTCGCCCGCGACTGGGGCGGCGCGTTCGGCACCCTGCCCGCCGGCCTCGACCTCACCCCGGTCCTCGACCGCGCCGCCGTCTGACGACGCTGACCCGCCCGAAACTTTCGGGCGGGTCAGCGACCCGCCCGAAAGTTTCGGGCGGGTCGGCGTTCAGACGATGTCGCTGCACCGACACCCGGGCCTCGTCGGCCTCCTGGTCGGTGAGCTTCTCCTGGGAGCGGCGCTCGGCCTCGACGCGGCGCAGGTAGTGGTCGACCTCCTCGGCGATGCGGTCCTCGTCCCAGCCGAGCTCGCCGGCCATGAGCCGGGCGGCGGCGGGGGCGGCGCGGACGCCGCGGTCGAAGGTCTCGATGGAGATGCGGGTGCGACGGGTGAGCACGTCGTCGAGGTGGCGGGCGCCCTCGTGGGTGACGGCGTACACGACCTCGGCGGCGAGGTAGTCGTCGCAGCCGTCGATCGGCGCGGCGAGCTCGGGCCGGGCCGCGACGAGGGCGAGCACGTCGTCGATCAGGCCGCCCTGCCGGCCCAGCAGGTGGTCGATGCGCGCGACGTGCAGCCCGGAGCGGCGTGACAGCAGCACCCGCTGGTTGGAGCGGGTCTCGAAGCCGTCGGCGCCGAGCAGCGGCACCCGGTCGGTGATCGAGTCGCGCACGGTGAGGTTGCTCGTCGACTTCAGCGAGTGGCCGGCCGCGTCGACGGCGTCCGCGGCCATCACCCGGTAGGTCGTGTACTTGCCGCCGGCGATCATCACCAGCCCCGGCACCGGCGTGACGACGGTGTGCTCGCGCGAGATCCGCGACGTCGGCTCGGACTCCCCCGACAGCAGCGGCCGCAGCCCGGCGTACACGCCCTCGACGTCGTCGTGGTCGAGCGGCTCGCGCAGGATCGTGTTGACGTGGTCGAGCACGTAGTCGATGTCGGCGCGGGACGCCGCGGGGTGGGCCTTGTCGAGGTCCCAGGGGGTGTCGGTGGTGCCGATGATCCAGTGCCGGCCCCACGGGATCACGAACAGCACGGACGTCTCGGTGCGCACGATGAACCCGGCCTCGGAGCGGATCCGGTCCCGCGGCACCACGAGGTGGATCCCCTTCGAGGCCTGCACGTGCAGCGCGCCCCGGCCGCCGACCAGCTCCTGGATCTCGTCGGTCCACACGCCGGCGGCGTTGATGACCACCTTCGCCCGCACCTCGAGGTTCCGCTGGTGCTCCAGGTCGCGCGCCCGGACGCCGACCACCCGCTCCCCCTCGCGCAGGAAGCCCGTCACCTTCACCCGGGTCGCGACGTGCGCGCCGTGCCCGGCGGCGGTGCGGGCGAGGGCCACCACCATGCGGGCGTCGTCGACCTGGCAGTCGTAGTAGCGGATGGCGCCCGCGACGCCCTCGGCCTTGAAGTCCGGGGCGATCCGGGCGACGCCGCGGCGGGTCAGGTGCCGGTGCCGCGGCACGCCCATGTCGTACTTGCCCAGCATCGCCAGGCCGTCGTAGAGCATCAGCCCCGAGCCGACGTACGGGCGCTCCCAGACCCGGTGGGTGAGCGGGTAGAGGAACGGCACCGGCCGCACCAGGTGCGGCGCCAGCCGGGTCAGCAGCAGCCCGCGCTCCTGCAGCGCCTCGCGCACCAGCCCGAAGTCGAGCATCTCGAGGTAGCGCAGCCCGCCGTGGATCAGCTTCGACGAGCGCGACGACGTGCCGCTGGCCAGGTCGCGCTGCTCCAGCAGGCCGGTGGTGAGGCCGCGGGTGACGGCGTCCAGCGCGACCCCCGCTCCGACCACCCCGCCGCCGACCACCAGCACGTCCAGCTCGTCGCCGCCCATCGCGGCCAGCGCCGCTTCCCGGGAGGCCGGGCCCAGAGCGGAGCCAGCGGTCATGTCCCCATCGTGTCAGCACGGGTCCGGAAAAACCGTGACCCCGGCACTCTCGCGCACGATCACCGGCACGGCCGCCGTCGACGAGGTCGCCTGTTCCTCGACCGGGTCCGGCGCGGTGCCGCCCGCGAGCCTCGTCTTCATCCTGACGACGGTCTCCGGCGGCACCAGCACCACGAACAACCCGGGCGCCATCCGGTGGGGACTCACGCTGGAGGAGAAGCGCTGACGCCTCAGGCGCCGAGCGGTGTCACCCGGTCGCGCTCGACCGCCCCGGGCACCCGGCCCGCTCCGATGAGGGTGGCCATCCGTGCCTGCGGGATCGGCTCCTCGACGACGTCGCGGCCGGGCCCGGGCGCGTGCAGCACCAGGCCGTCGCCGGCGACGAAGCCGACGTGCTGCACGAGGCCGCCGGGCAGCCCGAAGAACCACAGGTCGCCGGGCCGGGCGTCCTGGACCGGCACCGACGGCACCACCGTGTGCTGGTCGTGGGCGTCGCGCGGCATCCGCGTGCCGGTGGCCCGGAACGCGAGATGCACGAGGCCCGCGGGGTCGATGCCGGAGCCACCCAGCCCGCCCGACCGGAAGGGCGTGCCGACGAAGCCCCGAGCCACGGCGAGCGCGGCGACCCCCACGTCGTCGGTGAGGTCGTCCTTCGCCACCCAGCCCGGGTAGCCCTCGCGGTCGAGCGAGGACGGCTGGCCCGGCAGCACCACCGGTCGCCACGGCCCGGCGGGCGGACCGCCGAACACCGGCTCGCCGGTTCGCACCTGGCTCACCAGCTCGGCTGCGGGGTCGGGCCCGCCGCGCACGTCGGCGAGCCGCACCGCCCAGTGCACGGTCATCGGCGGCACCTCATCCCACGAAGGTGAACCACTGCGCACCTCGCCCGAGCGGGACGGCGGGGCCGTCGTAGCGGACGACGCCGAGCGCCGTGTGGTCGTCGTCGACGTCGAACGGCGTGAGGCTCACCTCGGCGAAGCCGGCGGCGGCGAACGCCTCGCGCACCGGCCTCACGTAGTCGGCGGTGCCGTCCGTGCTGCGGCCCCGGCTCCACACCACGACGGCGCGCGGCGCGCACAGCTGCGGCAGCGCGGCGATGAGCCGCGCGACGTCGATGTCGGTCACGTTGCCGAGCACGCCCACGAGCAGCACGACGTCGGCGGGCACCGTGGCGAGGTCGGCGTAGGTGTCGGAGGCACCGGCGTCGCCGGTCACCACCTCGACGTCGGCGGCGAGCCCGGCGGCGGCCTCCCGCGCCCGCTCGACCAGCTCGGGCAGCACCTCCACCAGCGTGGCCGAGACCCGGCCGGCGTCGTCGCGCCCGGCGAGGGTGCCGAGCAGGTCGCGACCGTCGCCGGCGCACAGGCTGACGACCCGCACCGGACCCGGCCGGGTGTCGAGCTCGGCGTGGATCGCGGCGCGCACGAGCGCGAGCCGGCGCGGCAGGCTGGACGACGGGTCGTCGTACTGCTCGTGCCACGTCAGGTAGTCGCGCACCCTCACGCGCTCATCGTGGCGCAGGCGAGACGCACAGCGTGGGAGGCTGCCTCGACGCCCGCCGGGCGTGGCGGACGGCCGTAGGGTCGTGCGCACCCCCGGGTTGCGGTGCGCCCGCAGCGCCAGCGAGGGCAGCACGCTCACCCCGAAGCCCGACGCCACCAGCGGCTGCACCGCCACCCAGCGGCTGCCGGCGTGGTCCTCGATGCGGTCGCGCCGTCAGTGCCGGATGCCCGACACTCGGGGCGTGGACATCGATCTTGCCGCCGTACGCCGCGCCGCCGCCATCGTCGCCGCCGAGCTGCCGGCGACCCCGCTCGTCTCCCACCCGCTGCTCGACCGGGCGGTCGGCCGCCCGGTGCTCGTCAAGCACGAGAACGTGCTGCCCACCGGGTCGTTCAAGGTCCGCGGCGGCGTGCACCTCGCGAGCACGCTCACCGAGGCGGAGCGCCGGGCCGGGCTGGTCAGCGTCTCCACCGGAAACCACGCGCAGTCGGTGGCCTACGCCGCCCGGCTCGCCGGCACCACCGCCACGATCGTGATGCCCACCAGCGCCCCGCAGGTGAAGGCCGACGCGGTCGAGGCGATCGGCGGCACCGTGGTGCGGCACGGCCCCACGATGGTCGAGGCGACCGCGCATGCCCGCGACCTCGCCGCCTCCGGACGGCGCTACGTCGACACCGCCGAGCCCGCGATCGTGCTCGGCCACGCCACGCTCTACCTCGAGCTGTTCGAGGCGCGACCCGACCTCGCCGCCGTGGTGGTGCCGATCGGCAGCGGCACCGGCGCGGCCGGTGCGTGCGTCGTCCGCGACGCGCTGGCGCCGGAGTGCCGGGTGGTCGGCGTCCAGTCGCACCTGGCGCCGGCGGCCCACCGGTCCTGGCGCAGCGGGTCGATCGAGTCCGCGCCGTGCACCACCCGGGTGTCCGGACTCGCCACCGGGTACGGCTACCCGTTGCCGCAGTCGCTGATCGCCGGGCGGCTCGACGACTTCCTGCTCGTCGACGACGACGCCATCGCCGACGCCGCCCGGCTCATGGCGAGCCACGCCCACACCCTCGCCGAGGGCGCGGGGGCCGCCGCCCTGGCCGGACTTCTCGTCGCCGACCTGCCCGACGACGGCCACCCGGTCGCCGTCGTCTGCACCGGCGGCAACGCCTCGGCCGAGGAGGTCGCCGACCTGGGCCGCGCCACACTGGAGGCGTGCTCGACCTCGATCTCGCGCGCCGGCTGAAGGACGCCGGGCTGCGTTGGCAGCCCGAACCCGGCGACGCGTTCGCCATCCCCGACCGCGACCTCGACGGCCAGGTGTTCTGGGTGAGCAACCTCGTGGTCGAGCTGCGCCACCCGCCGTCCGGCGAGCCGGTGCTGGCGTTCAACGGCACCACCGAGTGGGCGCTCGACAGTATCGAGGCCCACGAGGCGGTGTGGCTGCCCCGCGAGGACCAGCTGCGCGAGGCCCTCGGTCCCGCCTTCGCCGCCCTCGAGCGGCAGGACGGCGACCTCGAGGGCTGGGTCGTCGTCACCACCGACGGCGAGCGCTTCGCCGACGTCACGCCCGCCTCTGCCCACGCGCGGGCGCTGCTGGACCGGATCGGCTAGGCCTGCAGCACGACCTCGACCCGCTGGAACTCCTTGAGGTCGGTGTAGCCGGTGGTGGCCATCGACCGGCGGAGGGCGCCGATGAGGTTCATGGTGCCGTCGGCGACGCGGGAGGGGCCGAAGAGGATCTCCTCGAGCGTGCCGACCTGCTCGAACTGCACCCGCATGCCGCGGGGCAGGTCGGCGTGGTGGGCCTCGTTGCCCCAGTGGAAGCCGTGACCGGGGGCGTCGGTGGCGCGGGCGAACGGCGAGCCGACCATCACGGCGTCGGCGCCGCAGGCGATCGCCTTGGCGACGTCGCCGGACTGGCCGATCGAGCCGTCGGCGATCACGTGCACGTAGCGGCCGCCGGACTCGTCGAGGTAGTCGCGGCGGGCGGCGGCGACGTCGGCGACGGCCGAGGCCATCGGCACGGCGACGCCGAGCACGGTGCGGGTGGTGTGGGCCGCTCCTCCGCCGAACCCGACGAGCACGCCGGCCGCGCCGGTGCGCATCAGGTGCAGCGCCGCCTGGTGGGTGGCGCAGCCGCCGACGATCACGGGCACGTCGAGCTCGTAGATGAACTCCTTGAGGTTGAGCGGCTCCGCGTTCGACGACACGTGCTCGGCCGACACCGTCGTCCCGCGGATGACGAACATGTCGACGCCGGCGTCGACCACCGCCTTGGCGAACTCCTGGGTGCGCTGCGGCGAGAGCGAGCCGGCCACCGTGACGCCGGCGTCGCGGATCTGGCGGACCCGCTCGGTGATGAGCTCGGGCTTGATCGGCTCGGTGTAGATCTCCTGCATCCGGGCGGTGGCGTCGGTGCCCTCGAGGCCGGCGACCTCGGCGAGCAGGTCGCGCGGGTCCTCGTAGCGGGTCCAGAGGCCCTCGAGGTTGAGCACGCCGAGGCCGCCGTGCTGGCCGAGCGCGATCGCGGTCTCGGGCGACATCACCGAGTCCATCGGCGCCGCGAGCACCGGCAGGGCGAACCGGTAGGCGTCGATCTGCCAGTCGATGCTGACCTCCTCCGGGTCGCGGGTGCGCCGGGAGGGCACGATCGCGATGTCGTCGAAGGAGTAGGCGCGGCGGGCGCGCTTGGCCTGGCCGATCTGGATCTCGGTCACGTCGGCGGATTCTGTCACGGAGCGCGTGCCACGCTGGAGTCGTGGACGTCGTCTCGCGGTGGCGGCTGGCCGGCCTCGGCCTGCTCGTGCTGACCGGCGCGCTCGTGCTGGCCGTGGTGGCCGGCGGACCCGGCGTCCTCACGGTGCTCGCGATCGTGCTCGGCGTGCTCGGGCTCGCCTGCCTGCGGGCGGCGCGCTGGGTGCGCAAGACCCGCGTGCTCACCGAGGTCGGGCTCGACCTCCACGTGCCCGAGCCCTCCGACGGCGAGCGGTGAGGTTCAGCGGCCGCTGTAGTTGGGCGCCTCGACGGTCATCTGCACGTCGTGCGGGTGGCTCTCCTTGAGCGAGGCCGAGGTGATGCGCACGAACCGGCCCTTCTCCTGGAGCTCCGGCACGGTGCGGGCGCCGACGTAGAACATCGACTGGTTGAGGCCGCCGATGAGCTGGTGGGCGACGGCGGCGAGCGGGCCGCGGTAGGCGACCTGGCCCTCGATGCCCTCCGGCACGATCTTGTCGTCGCTGGTGACCTCGGCCTGGAAGTAGCGGTCCTTGGAGTAGGACTTCTTGCCGCGGCTGCTCATCGCGCCGAGCGAGCCCATGCCGCGGTAGGACTTGAACTGCTTGCCGTTGACGAAGATCAGCTCGCCGGGCGACTCCTCGCAGCCCGCGAGCAGCGACCCGATCATCACCGAGTCGGCGCCCGCCACCAGGGCCTTGGCGATGTCGCCGGACTGCTGCAGGCCGCCGTCGGCGATCACCGGGACGCCGGCCGGCTTGCAGGCCAGCGAGGCCTCGTAGACGGCGGTGACCTGCGGGACGCCGCAGCCGGTGACGACGCGGGTGGTGCAGATGGAGCCCGGACCGAAGCCGACCTTGACGGCATCGGCACCGGCGTCGACGAAGGCCTGGGCGCCCTCGCGGGTGGCGACGTTGCCGCCGATCACCTGCACGTGGCGGGTGGCGGGGTCGGTCTTGAGCCGCTTGACCATCTCGAGCAACAGGCTCACGTGGCCGTGAGCCGTGTCGGCGACGAGCACGTCGACGCCGGCCTCGATCAGGGTGGTGGCGCGCTGCCAGGCGTCGCCGAAGTAGCCGACGGCGGCGCCGACCATGAGCCGGCCGTGCACGTCGTTGGATGCGAGCGGGAACTGCTCGCCCTTCACGAAGTCCTTGACGGTGATGAGGCCGGCCAGCTTGCCGGACTCGTCGACCAGCGGGAGCCGCTCGCGCTTGTGCTGGCGCAGCAGCGTGGTGGCGTCCTCGCGGGAGATGCCGACCGGCCCGGTGACCAGCGGCATCGGCGTCATCACCTCGTCGACCTTGGTGGTGGCCCACTCGGCGACCGGCGTGAACCGCAGGTCGCGGTTGGTGACGATGCCGATCAGCCGGTCCTCGACGTCGACGACGGGCAGGCCGGAGACGCGGTACTCGCCGCAGATCCGGTCGAGGTCCTCCAGCGTGCGGTCGGGGGTGATCGTGACCGGGTTGCTGATGATCCCGGTCTGCGTCCGCTTGACCAGGTCGACCTGGTAGGCCTGATCGGCCACCGAGAGGTTGCGGTGCAGCACGCCGAGGCCGCCCTGGCGGGCCATCGCGATCGCCATCCGCGACTCGGTGACGGTGTCCATGGCGGCGCTGACCAGCGGCACCTTGAGGCTCAGCTCGCGGGTGAGGCGCGACGTCGTGTCGATCTCGTCGGGCGCCAGGTCGGAACGGCCCGGCAGCAGGAGTACGTCGTCGTAGGTGAGGCCGAGGGCGGCGAACTTGTCGGGCAACTCCACACCTCCAGTCTAGGTGGGTGAAGCGGCACTCTTGACGGCGGCGCGACCCTAGGAGTGTGACCTCCACCGGATCGTCCCTCCCGCCGCACGTGCTGGTGCTCTTCGGGGCCAGCGGCGACCTCGCGGCCCGCAAGCTGTTCCCCGGCCTCTATCGGCTCGCCGAGGACGGCCGGCTCCCGTCCGAGTACCGCGTGATCGGCAGCGGCCGGCGCGACCAGGGCGGCGACGACGAGTTCCGCCAGAAGGTCCGCAACGCCTTGGAGAAGAGCGTCGACGAGCTGGACGAGAACATCGCCGGCACGCTGCTGGAGCGGATCTCGTTCCAGACCTCCAGCGCCGACGACGGCAGCGGGCTCGCGGCCGCCGTCCGGGACGCCGAGGAGGCCGTGAAGGGCGACGGCTCCGCCGACGACGTGCGCCGGCTGCTCTACCTCTCGGTGCCGCCCGGCGCCGTCGAGGGGATGATCGGGATGCTCGACCGCGAGGGACTCGCGGAGCGCACCCGGCTCGTCGTCGAGAAGCCGTTCGGGCTCGACCTGGAGAGCAGCCGCGAGCTCGACCGCGTGCTGAAGGGCGTGTTCGACGAGGAGCAGGTGTTCCGGATCGACCACTTCCTCGGCAAGGAGGCGGTGCAGAACATCCTCGCGCTGCGCTTCGCCAACGGCCTGTTCGAGCCGGCGTGGGACACCCACAGCATCGCGTCGGTGCAGATCGACGTGCCCGAGACTCTGCACATGGAGGGTCGCGGCAGCTTCTACGAGTCCACCGGCTGCCTGCGCGACATGGTGTCGACCCACCTCGCGCAGCTGCTCGGCTTCGTGGCGCTCGAGGACCCCGGCGAGCTGAGCGAGAAGGTGCGCGACGCCAAGGCCGCGGTGTTCGAGTCGCTGCGGCCGCTCGACAAGAGCCGCGTCGTCTACGGGCAGTACGACGGCTACCGCGACGAGGACGACGTCGACCCCGACTCCGACGTCGAGACCTTCGTGGCGATGGAGATGTACGTCGACAACGACCGCTGGCGCGACGTCCCGTTCTACCTGCGCACCGGCAAGGCGCTGGCCGAGTCGCGGCGGGTGATCACGCTGCGGTTCCGCACCCCCGAGGGGCCGCTGCTGTCCAACCACGAGCGGTCCGACAACGAGCTGGTGCTCGAGCTCACCGACTCGCCCCAGATCGACATCGACGTCCGGGCCAAGCGCCCCGGCCCCGAGATGGAGCTGGTGGAGGCGACGTTCCGGCTCTGCCTCACCTGCGACGTCCCCGACTCCGACCCCCTGGAGGCCTACGAGCGGCTGCTGCTCGAGGTGATGAAGGGCGAGCAGACGTTCTTCACCCGTGCCGACGAGGTCGACCAGCTCTGGCAGGTCATGCAGCCGCTGCTCGACGACCCGCCGGAGGTCCAGCCGTACGAGCCGGGCTCCTGGGGTCCCCAGGCGGCGCTCGACATGGTCCCCCACCAGTGGCGCCTCGGCGGCACCGACCGCTGAAAGGAGAGCCGTCATGACGATCAACGACCAGGGCCGCGACGGTAGCCGGTGGCAGGCACAGCACCAGGGCGACTACCAGCCGATCGCCGACCACGGCATCATCGGCGACCTCAGAAGCTGCGCGCTGGTCGACGACGCCGGGACGATCGACTGGTTCTGCCCGGACCGCTTCGACGCGCCGAGCGTGTTCGGCGCCATCCTCGACCCGGACGCCGGCGCGTGGCGGATGACGGTGGTCGACGGCACCACGCGCACCACCCAGTTCTACTTCCCGGACTCCGCGATCCTGGTGACCCGCTTCCTCACGCAGGAGGGGGTCGCCGAGGTGCACGACTTCTTCCCGCTGGTCGCGGCACACGAGGGCCACCACCGCCAGCGCATCGTGCGTCGGGTGAACGCGGTACGCGGCGAGGTGCGGGTGCGCACCGACCTGGCGGTCCGCCCCGACTACGGCCGCGTGGTGCCCGAGCTGGAGGCCGTCGAGAACGGCGTCCTGATCACGGGTGGTGGCCTGAGGCTCGGCGTCACCTCCACCCACGAGCTCGACATCAGCGACGGCTCCGCCACCGCCGAGGTCGTGCTGCGCGCAGGTGACGAGGCGCGCTTCATCCTGCACCTCCTGGAGGACGGCGAGGAGCTCCGCACCGAGGACCTCGACGAGCTCTTCGACCGCACGGCCACCTTCTGGCGGACGTGGCTGTCGCGGTCGACGTACACGGGGCGCTGGCGGGAGATGGTCAACCGGTCCGCGATCACACTCAAGCTCCTCACCCACGAGCCCACCGGCGCCGTGATCGCCGCCCCGACGACGAGCCTTCCCGAGGAGATCGGCGGCGGCCGCAACTGGGACTACCGCTTCGTGTGGATCCGGGACGCGGCGTTCACCCTGTACGCGCTCCTGGGGCTCGGCTACACCGACGAGGCCGAGGCGTTCATGCGCTGGCTGGCCGACCGCATGGCCGAGCACCACGACTACGGCGACGGCCCCGACCTGGGCCCGCTGCGCAACTTCTACACGATCGACGGCCAGGTGCCCGGCGAGGAGCTGGAGCTCGACCACCTGCGCGGCTACTGCGACTCGCGTCCGGTGCGGATCGGCAACGCCGCCGTCGACCAGCTGCAGCTCGACATCTACGGCGAGCTGATCGACTCGGTCTACCTGTTCAACAAGCATGGCGCCGGGATCAGCATCGACAACTGGCACGACCTGTCGCGGGTACTCGCGTGGGTGATCGACAACTGGGAGCGCGACGACGCGGGCATGTGGGAGATCCGCGACGGCCCCCGAGCGCACACCGTGTCCCGCCTGATGTGCTGGGTGGCGATCGAGCGGATGATGCGGATGGCGCGGCAGCGCGGGCTCCCCGGCGACCTGTCCGGCTGGGGCGAGGTCCGCGACCGCATCCACACCCGGATCATGGAGAAGAGCTGGGACCCCGACCTCGAGGCCTTCATGGCGGCCGAGGGAGCGAAGAACCTCGACGCCGGCATCCTGCTGATGCCGCTGGTGAAGTTCCTGGCCCCCAACGACCCGCGGTTCCTCTCCACGCTCAAGCTGCTGGAGGAGCGGCTGGTCTCCGACAGCCTGGTGTTCCGCTACCACCTCGGTCGCACCACCGACGGTCTCGAAGGCCCGGAGGGCACCTTCTCGCTGTGCACGTTCTGGTACGTCGAGGCCCTCACCCGGGCCGGCCGGCTCGACGACGCCCGGGTGGTGCTGGAGAAGATGTTCACCTACGCCAACCACCTCGGCCTCTACGCCGAGCAGGTCGGCCTCACCGGCGAGCAGCTCGGCAACTTCCCCCAGGCCTTCACCCACCTCTCCCTCATCTCGGCCGCGATGAACCTGGACCGGGCGTTGGGATAGTCCCTGGAGGCCCGCTCACAGCAGCGTGATCCGTGAGACGAGCCACTCGCCGTCGACGCGCTCGAGGCTGACCTTGAGGCGGACGCGGCGGGTGACGCGGGGCTCGGCCAGATCGTTGCCGTCGGTGGCGAGGAGCCGCTGGTCGGCGAACACCAGCACGACGGCCAGGTCGTCCACGACGATGCGCACGAGGCCGGCGTCGCGGACGACGGCGTCGGCGACCTCCTCCCGCCGCTCGGCGCGCGGGGCGACGGTACGGCGGAAGGTGGCGCGGAAGTCGTCGGCGAAGGCCGGGGTCATCACGGCGGTGGCCCGGCGCAGCCCCGCGTCGAGAGTGCGGTGGTCGTAGCCGAGCGCGAGCGGCACCCCGTGGACGGCGGCCGTCACCGCCGCGCCGCCGGGACCGGTGAGCGTGCGCGGCCGCTCCTGGTCGGGCTTCGACAGCGCGAGCGCCACGTTCGCGCCCGACACCAGCAGCACGACGGCGAACAGCACGATCACGAGCCGGCGCATCACGCGACCGCCTCCAGCCCCGACACGAGCCACTCGCCGTCGACCCGCATCAGCTCGACGCGGGTGCGGTAGTCGCGGCGCTCGGTCGGCTCGCCGGCGGCGCGTCGCACCACGTCGACGGCGACGAGCACCTCGGCGTGCGCGGTGGTGAGGGACGCGGTGGCGGTGCCGTCGGGCACGAGCGTGGCGGTGGTGACCAGCCGCCGCGTGAGCACCCGGCGCCGCAGCCCGTCGGCCGCGGCGTCGTACTGCTCGGCGAAGTCGCCGGTGGCGAGCTGCCGCACCTCCTCGAGGTCGGCCTCCAGGGTGCGGTGGTCGAGGCCGTAGAACGCCTCCACCGCGTTGCGTGCGACGGCCACCGCCTCGGCCGCCGCCGGGTCGGGCTCGCCGGCCTCGCCGGCCCCGAGGTCGACCGGCCGCACCGGCTCGGGAGGGTCGTCGCCGCGGTCGCGCAGCTGGACGACGGCACCGGCCACCAGGACGAGGGCGAGCAGGCCGAGCAGCGCGGGCAGGAACAACCCGCGGCGCGTCCTCCGGTCCCCCATCTGACCTCCCGACCGGCACCGTATGCCCCCGCGCCCGCCACGGACAGCGGAACGCTCAGAGCGAGTCGGTGGGGGCGAGCACGGCCGGCTCGGCGACGCGGGCGCGACGCCGGCGACCGGCGAGCAGGTGCGTCGTCCAGCTGAGCAGGCCGGCGCTCACCAGCACCAGCGAGGCGAGCGCCATCGTGAGCACCGAGCCCGTGACGACGGGCGCCACCGCGCCCGCCACGACCGCGTTGAGCGCGAGGGTGAAGAACACGAACATCGAGACCGCGGAGCCGCGCGCCTCGGGGAAGAGGTCCATGAGGATCAGCTGCTGCGAGGGGTACGCCGCCCCAGTGCCGACGGCGATCAGCGCGGGCCCGACCACCGCCCACGGCAGCTCGGCCGACGTCGCCGGCAGCGCGGCGAGCAGCACGTTCACCAGCGCGCCGAGGAGCGCGAAGCACGCCGCCGCGGTGATGAGCAGGCGCCGCGACACCCGACCGGCCGCGCGGCCGCTCACCCACGAGCCGAAGGTCAGCCCGACGATCATCGGCACGAAGAACACCCAGAAGTCGAGCTCGCCCAGCCCGAGCAGGTCGACGACGAAGATCGGTGCCGCGCCGATGTAGAGAAACTGGCCGGCGAACGCGAGCGCCGCGCCCCACGCCACCAGGTGGAACGTGCCGCTGCGCACGGTGCCGGTGAGGGCGCTGACGAGCGCCGCCGGCCGGAACGGGATCCGGCGCTCGGGCGGGTGCGACTCCGGCAGCGCCAGCACCACCACACCGGCCAGGACCAACCCGAAGCCGGCCAGGAACCAGAACACGAGGTGCCACGGCCCGAGCTGGAGCAGCAGCCCGCCGACGATCGGCGCCACCGCGGGCGCCACCCCGAAGATCATCATCACTCGACTCATCAGCTGCTGGGCGCGGTCGCCGTCGTAGAGGTCGCGGATCACCGTGCGCCCGACGATCGCCGCGCCACCGGCGCTGAGGCCCTGCAGCACCCGGAACCCGAGCAGCACCGGCAGAGTCGGCGACAGCGCGCACCCCACCGAGGCGAGCGCGAACACGAGCACCCCGGCCACCATCACCGGACGACGTCCCACCGCGTCGGAGATCGGGCCGTGGAACGGGCTCATCACCGCGAACGCGAGCAGGTAGCTGCTCACCACCAGTTGCAGGTCGACCGAGGCGACGTCGAAGTCGCGGGCCATCTCCTGGAACGCCGGGAACGGGGTGTCGATGCTGAACGGACCGAGCATCGACAGGCAGGCCAGCGCGATGGGAAGGAGGACGAGCGCACGACGTTCGTTCGCTCCGGCTGACACCCGGTCATCCTGTCAGCGCGGAAAAGGTGAACACGGCGGCGGATCGGCCCTACGCTTCCCCCCACAGGCCCCGATTCGGGCAGGGCAGTTCCCGACCCGCCCGGAGCCGGCCATGACCCGTCACCCTCTCGCCGCCGTCGTCCTCACCGTGGTGCTGCCGCTCGCGGCGGTCGTCCCCGGGTCCGCCCCGTCCGCCGCGGCCGCGCCCGAGCCCGCCGTCCCCGGCGATTGGAGCCGTCACGCTCCCGCGGGCGTGTTCGAGGCGGCGCTCTCGGTGAGCCCCACCGACCCCGATCTCGTCTACGCCGCGCTCGGCGAAGGCATGGCCCGCTCGGACGACGGCGGGCTGACCTGGAAGCACCTCGGCGTCGACGAGGGCTTCGGCGGCAGCTTCAGCATCGACAACCAGGTGGAGGTCGACCCCACCACGGACTCCCGGGTGTATGCCTCGAGCTACACCGGGGTCCGTCGCTCCGTTGACGACGGCGGCAGCTTCTCCTTCGTGGGCACCGACCCCGGCACGGGCCTCGACAGCATCGTGCGCGCGATCGGCGTCGACCCGGGCGCCGGTCCGGCCGACACCCGCATCCTGGCCACGGGGTATGTCCAGCGGGTCGCGCTGTCGACCGACTCGGGCACCACCTGGGTCAACAAGACCGGCAACGCGGCCGCCGCCGGGCTGGGCTTCGGCGACGCCAGCGTGGTGCTCCACCCCACCGACCCGGACGTCGCGTTCATCGGCACCGACAACGTCATCCTGCGCACGGTGAACCTCACCGCCCCCACGCCCACGTGGGCTGCGATCGACACCGCCACGATCCTCGGGAACGTCTTCGACATGGCGATCGCCGGCAACCGGCTGCTCGTCGCCACCAGCACGGGGCAGGTGTTCCGCTCCACCGACGCACTGGTCAAGACGACGCCCGCCCCGGTGTGGTCCGCGGCCAACATCGACAGGAGCGGCGTCGCCGCCGACCTGTTCACCGTCGGGGTCGCGGTGTTCGTGAGCACCGGCGACGGCCTGTTCAAGACCACCGACGTGACCGTGAGCGTGCCGACGTGGACGGAGATCGGCGGGGGGCTCCCCGGCAGCAACTCCGAGGCGATCGCCGGGACACCGGACGGGTCGACCCTCTACGCCCAGGCCGGCACCAGCATCTACCGCTCCGAGAACGGCGGGCTGTCGTGGGTCGACCGGGGCGGACCGGTGCAGCGGACCGTCCGTGACCTCGACAGCGGCGGCGGCCGGACCTTCGCCGGCAGCGAGATCGGCATGCTGCGGTCCCTCGACGGCGGCCTCACCTGGTCGGTCGTGCCGTCGACCGCCGGGCAGGAGGTGATCGCGCTCGCGGTGGCGCCGTCGGCCCCGGCCCGCGTCTTCGCGCGGCTCGACGGCGACGTGCGCCGCTCCACCGACGGCGGCACCACGTTCGCCGCGGCGGTGCCGACGGCGCCCGACGACGTGGTCGCGCTCGCCGTGGACCCCACCGACGCGGACGTCGCCTGGGCCGTCGGCGGCTTCGAGGAGGTGTACCGCACCGACGACGGCGGCGCCACGTGGGACACGATCCCGCCCGCCCTCCTCCCGGACTCGTTCCGCGCCGAGGACATCGAGATCGCACGCGCCGTCGGCGCGACGCCCTCGGCGGTCTTCCTCTCCGGCGACGAGGGCTTCGTGCTCGCCTCGGTCGACGACGGCGCCTCCTGGGTACCGCAGTCGACGGGCCTGCCCGGCGGTTCGAACGACGTCGGCGACGTCGCCGTCGACCCCGCGGACCCGCGCCACCTGGTGGCGGCGGTCGACCTGAACGGCCAGCTCTACGAGAGCGCCAACAGCGGCGGCACGTGGACCCCGGTGCCGGGCACCGACGAGGAGGAGAACCCGAGTGCCCTCGAGGTCGTCCAGATCGACGCCGTGACGTTCGCGCCCGACGGGTCGATCCTGATCGCCACCGGGTGGGGGTTCGCGGAGTCCGGCCGGGTCTACCGGTCGGGCGACGGCGGCGCCACCTTCACCGCGTTCGACCCGCCGATGGACGAGGTGTACAACGACGCGTTCGAGATCCTCGCCGACGACCAGGGCGTGCACGTCGCGACCCAGCGGTCCGGGGTGCTCGACCTGGTGCGGTCTGCGAACGTACGGGCCCAGACCTCGGCACCGGCCACCGTCGCCGTGGGCGCCCCGCTCGTGGTCACGGTCGCCGCGTCGTCCCTGGGGCCGGACCCGGCCACCGGCGTGACGGTGCGGGTGCCGCGGCCGGCCGGCGTCGTGGTGAGCACGGCAACCGTGACCGGCGGCACCTGCACCCTCGGCGCCACCGTGGTGTGCCGGCCGGGCAGCCTGCCCGCCACCGTGCGGCTGAACGGGCGCGCCACCACCACCGGCGCCAAGCGGTTCACCGCCACGATCGACGCCGCGCAGGTCGACACGGTGCCCGGCAACGACACCTCGACCCGCACCGTGAGCGCGCGGAAGGCGGCCACCCGGCTGACGCTCGGCTCCCGGCCGACCGCTGACACCACCTCGCCGCACACGTTCACCCTCAGCGGCACGCTGGCGCGCACCGACCGGCGGGCGCTCACCTGCAGCGGCCAGGTCACGCTCACCGTCCGCAACGGCACCCGCACCGTCACCACCCGGAGCGCCACGCTCCGCCGGGCGAGCGGCACGACCTGCCGCTACAGCACGGTGCTGACCCTGCGCTCGGCGCCCGCCCGCACCCTCACCGTGACCGCCTCCCACCCCGGCTCGGCGCTGCTCACCACGAGCCGCAGCACCCGCGTCACGATCCGGCTCCGTCGCTGACCCGAAAACGACGCCGACCCGCCCGAAACTTTCGGGCGGGTCGGCGAAGGAGCGAGGTCAGTGGCCGTGACCGTGGCCGTGACCGGCCGCGGAGTCGTCCTCCTCCTCGGGCTTCTCGACGATCAGGGTCTCGGTCGTCAGCAGCATGCCGGCGATCGAGGTGGCGTTGACGAGCGCTGAGCGGGTGACCTTGACCGGGTCGAGGACGCCCTGGGCGACCAGGTCGCCGTACTCGCCGGTGGCGGCGTTGTAGCCGTGGCCCACCCCGAGCTCGCGCACCTTGGTGGTGATGACGTAGCCGTTGTCACCGCCGTTCTCTGCGATCCAGCGCAGCGGCTCGTCGGCGGCCTTGCGGACCACCCGGACGCCGGTGGCCTCGTCGCCGGTGAGGCCGAGGTTGTCGTCGAGCACCGACACCGCGTGGATGAGGGCGGAGCCGCCGCCGGCGACGATGCCCTCCTCGATCGCGGCCCGCGTCGCCGAGACGGCGTCCTCGATGCGGTGCTTCTTCTCCTTGAGCTCCACCTCGGTGGCCGCGCCGACCTTGACGACGCAGACGCCGCCGGCCAGCTTGGCGAGCCGCTCCTGGAGCTTCTCGCGGTCCCAGTCGGAGTCGGTGTTCTCGATCTCGGCCTTGATCTGGTTGACCCGGCCCTCGACCTCGCCCTTGTCACCGCCGCCGTCGACGATGGTGGTGTTGTCCTTGGTGACCACGATGCGGCGGGCGGTGCCCAGCACGTCGAGTCCGACCTGGTCGAGCTTGAGGCCGACCTCCGGGGCGATGACCTGGCCACCGGTGAGGGTGGCGATGTCCTGCATCATCGCCTTGCGGCGGTCACCGAACGCGGGGCTCTTCACGGCGACGGCGGTGAAGGTGCCGCGGATCTTGTTGACCACCAGGGTCGAGAGCGCCTCGCCCTCGACGTCCTCGGCCAGGATGAACAGCGGCTTGCCGGCCTGGATGACCTTCTCCAGCAGCGGCAGCAGGTCGGCGATCGCCGAGATCTTCCCCTGGTGCAGCAGGATGTACGGGTCGTCGAGGACGGCCTCCATGCGCTCCGGGTCGGACACGAAGTACGCCGAGATGTAGCCCTTGTCGAACTGCATGCCCTCGGTGAACTCGAGCTCGGTGCCGAGGGTGTTGGACTCCTCGACGGTGATGACGCCGTCCTTGCCGACCTTGTCGAAGGCCTCGGCGAGCAGGTCGCCGATCACCTGGTCGCGGCTGGAGATCGTGGCCACCGAGGCCATGTCCTCCTTGGAGTCCACCTCGCGGGAGGCGTCCTTCAGCGCGTTGCCGACGGCCTCGGCCGCGGCGTCCATGCCCCGCTTGAGGCTCATCGGGTTGGCGCCGGCGGCGACGGCGCGCAGGCCCTCGTGGACCATCGCCTGGGCGAGCACGGTGGCGGTGGTGGTGCCGTCGCCCGCCACGTCGTTGGTCTTGGTGGCGACCTCCTTGGTGAGCTGGGCACCGAGGTTCTCGAACGGGTCGTCGAGCTCGATCTCACGAGCGACGGTGACACCGTCGTTGGTGATGGTGGGCGCGCCCCACTTCTTGTCGAGCACGACGTAGCGGCCCTTGGGGCCGAGCGTCACCTTGACGGCGTTGGCGAGCGCGTCGACGCCGCGCTCGAGCGCGCGCCGGGCGTTCTCGTCGAACTCCAGGATCTTGGGCATGGCTGTGGTGCTCCTTCAACGAGTTCGGGTCGTGCGACCCCGAGCGCGAGAGCGCACGGAGTCACACGACCCGGAGGGAAATCAGGAAACGATCGCGAGGACGTCGCGCGCGGAGAGGATGAGGTACTCCTCGCCGGCGTACTTGACCTCGGTGCCGCCGTACTTGCTGTAGATCACCTTGTCGCCGACCGCGACGTCCACCGGGATCCGGCCGTCGCCGTCCTCGTTGAACCGGCCCGGGCCGACCGCCACGACCTCGCCCTCCTGGGGCTTCTCCTTGGCGGTGTCCGGGATGACCAGGCCGGAGGCCGTGGTCTGCTCGGCGTCGAGGGGCTTGACGACGATGCGGTCCTCGAGGGGCTTGATGTTGACCGACACGATGTCGACCTCCACTTTCCGTGTGTGTCTCGGAGCTGGGAGCAGGCGGACGAGGAACGCCGTCGCGGGGGTCGAACCTCAGCCTGCGCTGGCACCCTCGCCTCGAGAGTGCCAATTCCGAAACTAGCACTCGCCCCCAGGGAGTGCCAGAGGGGGTACTGCAAGGATCGGGCTCGTGGACCTCGACGGCTTCCGGTGGCTGCTGACCGACGACGGGCAGGCGCTGCTGGAGCGCGCGACGGCGCTGGTGGCCGACGGCTCGGCCCCGCTCGCCGTCCAGACCGCGCTGCGGCGTGAGGACGCCGACCCGGTGCACGTGGCGACCGCGCTCACCCAGGTCGAGCTGCGCGTGAAGGCGGTCGTCAAGTTCGGCGCGGAGAACGCCGCACGCATGTACTTCACGCCCGACGGGCTCGAGCAGGCCACCCGGCTCGTCGTCGCCCGGCACCGCGCGGCCCGGCTGCGGGCGTTCGAGGCGCGCACGCTGATCGACCTCGGCTGCGGGATCGGGGGCGACCTGATCGCGGTGGCCGAGGCCGGGATCACCTCGGCCGGCGTCGACCTCGACCCGGTGCGGGTGGCGGTGGCGGAGGCCAACCTCGCCGGCCTCGGGCTCGGCGGGGCGGTGCAGGTCGCCGACGCCGCCGACGTCGACCACTCCGGCTTCGACGTCGCCTTCGCCGACCCCGCCCGCCGCGGCCCGCGCGGCCGCACCTTCCGCGCCGACGCCTGGTCGCCGTCGTGGGACCTCGTGACCGGCCTGCTCACCCGCGACGCCTGCGTGAAGACGGCGCCCGGCATCCCGCACTCGCTGGTGCCCGACGGCGTCGAGGCCGAGTGGGTGAGCGACCACGGCGAGGTGAAGGAGGCCGCGCTGTGGGCGGGGCGGCTGGCCACCGCCGAGCGCCGGGCCACCGTGATCGGCGACGGCGGCCTGGCCACGCTGACCGAGGAGGACGATCCCGGCCGCGAGGCCGTCGGGGTGCTGCCGGTCGCCGGCTTCCTCTACGAGCCCGACGGCGCCGTCATCCGCGCCGGCCTGGTCACCGCCGTGGCGGCCGGCGTCGACGGCGGCCTGCTCGACGAGCACGTGGCCTACGTGACGTCCGAGCAGTCCTTCCGCACCCCGTTCGCCCGCGGCTACCGGGTGCTCGAGGAGCTGCCCTACCGCGAGAAGCAGCTGCGCGCCGCCCTCCGCGAGCGCGGGGTCGGCCGGCTGACGATCAAGAAGCGCGGCGTCGACGTCGTCCCCGAGGAGCTGCGCCGCCGGCTCGACCTCTCCGGCGAGGCCGAGGCGACGATCGTGCTCACCCGCGTCGCGGGACACGGCATCTGCCTGCTGGTGCAGCCGTTCTGACGACTCACGGCCCGGGGGCGAGCACCGGCATGTCGAGCGCTCCGAGGCACCGGCTGCCGCGCACCGGCGGCAGGTCCAGCACCACAGCCGCCACGTTCGCGACGTCGCAGTTGCGCACTGGCTGCGGGCCGTCGTAGCCCGGACGGCCCCGGCCCGGGTCGGCAAGCTCCGGCGACAGGCGGTAGAGGTCGCCCGCCGGGATGCCTGGGCCCTCGACGACGAACGGGACCGTGAAATTGTCGGGATCGTCGATCGCACCGTGGTCTCGCCCCTGCCCGCCGTGGTCGGCCGTGAGGACGACGACGAGCCCGCCGCGGGAGCGGGCACCCGTCCGGCCCGCGGCCACCAGCCTGCCGACCACCTCGTCGGCGTCTCGGACGGCCTGGAGGTAGCGGGGCGAGAGCCAGCCGTTGCGGTGTCCCACCTCGTCGGGCTCGGCGATGTGGACGAACGTGAACGCCCGGGCTGACGAGCTGAGGTCGGCCGCCGCGAGGCTCGTCAGCAGGGTGACGGACGGCTCGACCACGGAGTCGTCGACCGCCTCGGGCCACGTATTGGCGAAGATGTCGAGCTTGGCCTTGCCGGCGAACACGGCGGTCGACCCACCACTCGCGTGGACGCCGGTGAAGATCGACTCGATCGGTCCGTCCGGCCCCGGCGGCACCCGGTTGCCCGGCCGGTCACCGTTGAACGTGACGCCGTGGCCGCCGTCGGTCCGGCTGACCGGCCGACCCGTCACCATGCCGACGTGGTTCGGGAGCGTCACCGTCAGCTCGACCTCAGTGCGGGCGTTCAGGGTGGCGGCACCGTGGTCGATGAGCGACCAGATCGTCGGTGCTCCGTCACGTCCGAGCATGGTGAGGGCGGCCGGGTTCAGCCCGTCGATCGAGATCGCCAGCACCCGGCGGGTCGGCCTCGGTTCGGGCGCCGGCGGCGCGCTGGTCGTGGGCGGAGCCGGCGACGGGGTGCGGATGGTCGGCTCCGGGGCGGCGGCCGGCGTCGAGGCCGGCGCCGAGGTCGGCGCCGACGACGACGGTGCGTCCGCACCAGAGGCGTCGGTCGGGGACGCCTCGTCGTCACCGCACCCGGCGAGGGCGAGCGCGAGCAAGAGAGCCGCCGCGCGGCGGACGACCCGCCGGTGGTGGGTCAACGTCGCACTCCACGCAGGCTCTTGAACCCGATCATGAGGGCGTCGACCCGGGAGATGGCGCGGCTGAGGTCGCCCTGGGTGTCGGCGTAGACCGTGATCGACCAGGGGGCGTCGGTGTTGCGGTAGAACACCGCGGCCTTGTCCTGGCCGTTCCGGCTCGGGTTGACCGGGAACCCGAGGAGGTCGGTGCGCCCCAGGGTCAGGGGGACCGACGAGAGGCGCCTGCTCTCGAAGTCGTCTCGCATCTCGACCCACGTTCGCCAGTGCGAGTAGTGGTAGGTGACCACACCGCCGTTGTTCAGCGTCAGGTCGCAGTACACGCCAGCGCGCCCAGGCCCGCCGCCGCGATTGTAGCAGGTCTCGTCGCTGGACCGCGGGAACACCCAGCCCAGGCCCTCGAGGCCGGCCGGATTGCTGCACTCGGCCAGCCGCATCGCCCGCGACCCGTCCCAGCACTGGAAGGGCTTCTCGGCCGACGGGGTCATCGTTGGGCTGGCCGTCTCGGACGGCGCCGCCTCGGACGTGGCGGTCTCGGAGGGTTCGCTCGAGGTGGAGCCGGAGAGCGACTCGTCAGCGGTGAGCACCGACTCGCCCGAGTCGCCGGAGCCGCCGGAGCCGCCGGACGAGGCCTCCCCCGCAGCTACCAGCGCCGCGGTGGTGGCGCCGACGGCAACGACGAGGGCGACGGCACCGGCCGCTAACGCCAATCCCAAGCGCCGCCGGCCGGGCCGGCCCGCGGGCGGAAGGGGGACGCCGTACGAGGGCCCCTGCACCGGGTGCAGGTAGGCCGCCTGGGTCGGTGCTGCGTAGGGCCGGGGTGCGACCGTCGGTGGCGCGTGCCGGGGCGGCATCGGCGCGGCCGTGTTCGCCTGGGATGTCCGCAGCGCGGACACCACGCCCTCGGGCACCCGCCCCAGGGCGTATCCCACGACGGAGCACGCCCACGACGTCGCCCGCGGGTCGGCGCCGCCGCGGCGGGAGGCGACGATGCCCCCCACCTCGTGCACGGCCCGTTCCGGGCTCGCCCCGGTGTCGACCAGCCGGATCAATTGGTCGACCGCTCCGAACCGCACCGCGTCCACGACGAGGTTCAGCTCGCCGGGCGAGGCCTCGCCCTCGTCGACGACGTCGTCGAGCACGGCGCGGAACGCGTCCGCGTTGACGAGGATCTGCCGGCCGTACGTATCGACGGCGTCCCGGAGAGTGTGATGAAGCCCCATGCTGAAGTCCCTGCTGGTCCGATGCCTGCGTTCGCACGGTCACCGTACGGAGGGTCGTCGGGAGCTGTGGCTGCTTTCACGAGAAGCCGATCGTGAACAACCTGAAGGGGTGAGAAGAGCCCGGCGCCGCCGGCACCGGGCTCGCTCGTGAGTCAGCCGTCGAGCGCTGCCCGCTCGGCACCGATCGTGGTGTCGTCGCCGTGGCCGGTGTGGACGACGGTGTCGTCCGGCAGGCCGAGGAGCCGGGAGCGGATGGACTCCTTGATGAGGTCCTCGTCGCTGTAGCTGCGGCCGGTGGCACCGGGACCGCCCTGGAACAGGGTGTCGCCGGTGAACACGCAGCCGAGGTCGGCGGCGTAGAGGCAGACGGCGCCCGGCGCGTGGCCCGGGGTGTGGAGCACCTGGAGCGTCGTGCCGCCGACGTCGACGGTCCAGCCGTCGGAGAGGTCGACGTCCCACAGCTCGTCGCTGTGGGTCAGCTCCCACAGCGGCCGGTCGGCGGGGTGCAGCAGCACCGGCGCCGAGGTCGCCTCGCGCAGCGCGGGCGCCACCCGGCAGTGGTCGTCGTGGGCGTGGGTGAGCACGATCGCCTTCACCCGCCGGCCCGCGACGACGTCGAGGATGCCGCCGACGTCGTGCGGGGCGTCGATGACGACGCACTCCTCGTCGTCACCGACCACCCACACGTTGTTGTCGACGTCGAAGGTCTCGCCGTCGAGGGTGAAGGTGCCGGAGGTGGTGCCGTGGTCGACGCGGGCGCTGGTCACCTCGCCCATGCAACCAGACGAGTTCAGTCGTCCTGGCGCTGGTCGAGCACCCGGTAGGCGGAGTCGAGCTCGACGACCCACTCGGTGCCGTCCCTCGCCTCGACCTCCACCTCGAAGGCCTCGCCCGGGTCGTCGCTGGACTCGACCTCGCTCACGGTGCCGGGCACGGCCCTCAGCGCAGCCGCCGCGGCCTGCCGGCGCTGCTGGGCGGTGACGGCGGCGTCGTCGCCGGTGCCGTCGTCGTCGTCGTGCTCGCCCTCGTCGTCGTCCTCGTCGGCACCCTCGTCGTCGCCTTCGTCGTCGCCTTCGTCGTCACCCTCGCGTCCCTCGGGGTCCTGGCCGAGGACGGTGAAGTCCTCGTCGAGGTGCACGTCGACCTCGGTGCCGTCGGGCTTGGTCACCTCGATCTCGTACGCACCCTCCTCGTCACCGACCTCCGAGTCGGTCACCTCGCCCTCGCCGACCGCCTTCAGCGCGGCGGCGCTCGCCCGGTCGAGGTCGTCGCCCTTCAGCTCGTCGCCCGAGGCGCTGCCGGCGTACACGACGCCGCCGGCGCCGAGCACCGCGACCGCGGCGAGGGTGGGGACGACGACACGCTTGCTCCGGAGCCTGCTCATGACCCGACCGTGTCACGACCTCGCTGAACGCACGCTGAACGCGGATCAGGGCGTTGTCACGAGGCGCACCGCGAATCGGGCGCCGCCGAGATCGGAGCCGTCGACAACGGCCTCGCCGCCGTGCAGCCGCGCGATCTCGCGGACGATGGCCAGGCCCAGGCCGGTGCCGCCGTCGTCGCCGGTGCGGGCCTCGTCGAGGCGCACGAACCGCTCGAAGACCCGCTCCCGCTCGGACGGCGGGACGCCCGCGCCGTCGTCCTCGACGGTGAGGGTGACGAGGCCGTCGCCCTCGGTCAGGGCGAGCCGGACCCGCCCGGTGGCGTGCCGCATCGCGTTGTCGACGAGGTTGCGCACCACCTGGGCGAGCGCGCCGGCGTCGCCGTGCACGCGGCCGGCCGCGACCCCGGCGGTGTCGACGGCGAGCCCGGCGCCGCGGGCGCGATCGGCCTCGGCCAGCAGCAGGTCGTCGAGGTCGACGTCGCGCCGGTCGGTGACCAGCCGGCCCTCGTCGGAGCGGGCGAGAACGAGCAGCTGCTCGACGAGCCGCTGCATCCGCTCGGACTCCGCGACGACCGTCTCGGCCAGCTCGTCGGGCGGCATCGCGCCGGGATGGGCGCGGCTGACCTCGCCGGTCTGCCGCAGCACCGCGAGCGGGGTCCGCAGCTCGTGCGAGGCGTCGGAGACGAACCGGCGCTGCCGCAGCTGCGAGGCCTCCAGCCGCCCGAGCATGTCGTTCATCGTGACGGCGAGCCGGTGCACCTCGTCGTGCGAGTCCGGCACCGGCACCCGGCGGTCCAGCGCCTGCTCGCCGATCGCGGCGACCTCCGCGCGGATCCGCTCGACCGGGCGCAGCGCGCGGGTGACCACCAGCCAGGTGGTCGCGCCGACCACGAGCACGAGCAGCGGGACGCCCACCAGCAGCAGCGGCACCAGCGCCGCCGTCGACTCCTCGGCGTCCTCCAGCGACACCGCGACCGTCACCACGTAGTCGTCGGTGTCCTCGACGCCGGTCGCGTACCCGTCGACCTCGCCGTCGTCCTCGGTGGGCAGCTGGCGGCCCGAGGTCACCAGCACCTCGCCGTCGGCGTCGGCGACCTGCAGCAGCACGTCCTCGTCCGGGCCGTCGTCGTCGACCTCGCCGAGCCGCTCGGGAACCCCGGAGGTCTCCACCTGCTGGGCCAGGTCCTCGGCGCGCTGCTCGGCGCTCGTCTCCGCACTGTCGCGCAGCGCCTCGCGCTGGAGCACGACCAGCAGCACCGACCCCGCGACGAGGGCCACCAGCACCACCGCCATCGCGGCCAGGGTGGTGCGGACCCGGACCGAGGCCAGTCGACTATCCACCGTTGCTCGCCAGCCGGTAGCCGGCCCCGCGCAGTGTCTCGATCGCCTCGCGGCCGAACGGCCGGTCGATCTTGTTGCGCAGGTGCCGCACGTACACCTCGACGATGTTGGGGTCGCCGTCGAAGGCGACATCCCAGACGGCGTCGAGGATCTGCTGCTTCGACACCACGTCGCCGGGGTGCCGCATGAGGAACGCGAGCAGGGCGTGCTCGCGGGCGGTCAGCGACAGCTCGTCGTCACCGCGCCAGGCGCGACGGGCGGCCGGGTCGAGGCGCAGGTCGCCGACCTCGAGCACCGTCGGCCGCTCGACGGCGCCGCGCCGGGCCACCGCCCGCAGCCGCGCCACCAGCACGGGGAACGAGAACGGCTTGGTGAGGTAGTCGTCGGCGCCGGTGTCGAGGCCCTCCACCTGGTCCCACTCGCCGTCCTTGGCGGTGAGCATGACGATCGGCGTCCAGTTGCCCTCCTCGCGCAGCGTCGAGCACACCTTGTAGCCGTTGATCCCCGGCAGCATGAGGTCGAGCACGATCGCGTCGAAGGTGTGCTCGCGGGCGAGCCACAGCCCGTCGGTGCCGTCGTGGGCGACGTCGACGGCGAACCCCTCGGCCTCCAGCCCCACCTTCACGGCGCGCGCCAGCCGTCGCTCGTCCTCGACCACCAGCACGCGCATGCGGTCAGTCTGGCGGTGCTTGCCTGAAAGCCCGCTGAAGCGCGACGGTCGTCGAGCTCGTCGAGACGCCGTGACCGATCTCGCCACCCGACCCATGGGTGCGTCGGCGAGACCGGCTCGGGCGTCTCGACAAGCTCGACGTACGTAGGGCGCTCGACGTACGTAGGGCGCTCGACGTACGTAGGGCGCTCGTAGGGCTACAGGACCACGACGCTGCGCAGCACGTCGCCCTGGTGCATCTTGTCGAAGGCGGCCTCGACGTCGCCGAGCCCGATCTCCTCGCTCACGAACGCGTCGAGGTCGAGCCGGCCCTGGCGGTAGAGGTCGACGAGCATCGGGAAGTCGCGCGCGGGCAGGCAGTCGCCGTACCAGCTGGACTTGAGGGCGCCGCCGCGGCCGAACACCTCCTGCAGCGGGATGTCGGGCAGCTTCATGTCCGGCGTCGGCACGCCGACGAGCACCACGGTGCCGGCGAGGTCGCGGGCGTAGAACGCCTGCTTCCACGTCTCCGGCCGGCCGACGGCGTCGACGACGACGTCGGCCCCTTCCGCGCCCTCGTGGTAGCCGCTCACGATCTCCTTGATCCGCGCCACCGGGTCCTCGGAGGAGGAGTCGATGGTGTGCGTGGCGCCGAGCTTGGTGGCGGTCTCCAGCTTCCGGGCGTCGAGGTCGACGGCGATGATCGGGCTGGCGCCCACCAGCGCGGAGCCGGCGATCGCCGCCGAGCCCACGCCGCCGCAGCCGATCACCGCGACGCTCCGGCCCCGCTTCACGTCGCCGGTGTTGATCGCGGCGCCGAGGCCCGCCATCACGCCGCACCCGAGCAGCCCGACAGCCGCCGGGCGGGCCTCCGGGTCGACCTTGGTGCACTGGCCGGCGGCCACGAGGGTCTTCTCGGCGAACGCGCCGATGCCGAGCGCGGGCGAGAGCTCGGTGCCGTCCTCGAGCGTCATCCGCTGCTTCGCGTTGTGGGTGTTGAAGCAGTACCAGGGCTCGCCGCGGAAGCAGGCGCGGCACTGGCCGCACACCGCGCGCCAGTTGAGGACGACGAAGTCGCCCGGCGCCACCTCGGTGACGCCGTCGCCCACCGCCTCCACGACGCCGGCGGCCTCGTGGCCGAGCAGGAACGGGAAGTCGTCGGCGATGCCGCCCTCCCGGTAGTGCAGGTCGGTGTGGCAGACCCCGCAGGCCTGCACCTGCACCACCGCCTCGCCCGGTCCGGGGTCCGGCACGTTGATCGTGACCAGCTCCACCGGCTCGTTCTTGGCCCGGGCGATGACCGCCTTCACCTGCTGCATGGGGCCAGCCAATCGCATCCGCGGGCGATTGCAACCATCTCGCGCGACTTCGCGTCTTGGTGGCGTGAACGGACACTCGGTGCTCGCGATGACGCAGCACTCCGGTTCAACCAAAACGGGCAAACCACGGCAGGCTGTCGCCGTGGGCACGAGCGCGCGCGACCGCAAGGACGCGGAGTTCACCGAGTACCTCCAGGCCCGCCAGCCCAGCCTGCTGCGGACGGCGTACCTGCTCACCGGCGACCGCCACCAGGCCGAGGACATCCTCCAGACCTCCCTCGCCAAGCTCTACCTGGCCTGGGACAAGGTGCGGGACCGCGACAGCCTCGACGGCTACGTCCGCCGGATCATGGTGAACGAGAACAACTCGCTGTGGCGACGGGCCTGGAAGCGGCGCGAGCACACCGCCGAGACGCTCCCGGAGCCGACGCCCCACGTCGACGAGTACGACGACGGCCGCGGCGCCGCGCTGTGGGACGTCGTCCAGAGCCTGCCGCCGAAGGCGCGCGCGGTCGTCGTCCTGCGCTACTACGAGCAGCTGAGCGAGGCCGAGACGGCCGACGTGCTCGGCATCTCCGTCGGCACCGTGAAGTCGCAGTGCAGCCGCGCGATCGCGGCGCTGCGCGACCGCGTGCCCGCCCACCTGCACCCCACGCACGACCAGCACGACCAGACCGGAGAGATCCGATGAACGAGAAGCGCACCTGGGAGACCGACATGTCCGACGCCTTCGACCGGCGGGTCCGCGACCTGCACGAGGCGCCGCTCAGCTTCGAGCAGGTCACCACCCGCGCCCGCGGCATCCGTCGTCGGCGTCAGGCCGTCGTCGCCGGCGGCGTGCTCGCCGTCGCCGCCGTGATCACGCCGGTCGCCGTCATCGTCGCCGGCGACGCCGGACGGACCGACGGCGTCCCAGCTGCGGTGAGCCCGAGCCAGACGGTCACCGACACTCCCCCGGTCCCCGACGACGGCCCGCAGGTCAGGGTCGGTCACCTCGAGGGCGACGAGTACGTCCGCGGCGACGGCGTCACCTTCCGGCTGCCGTCGGCCGACTACGTGCGGGTCGACCAGATCGGCGTCGAGCTCGTGGGCTACCGGCGCGATGACGAGGGCAACGGCACCGTCGACGTTCTCGACGCCCCGGCAGACGGCGGTGTCGCGACGGTGACCGACAGCCAGCCGGCGATGAACGAGTACGTCGTCTCGGCGTCCGGTCTCACCATCGCGTGGCTGACGCCCGACGGCGAGCTGATCACCCGCTGGAGCGGCGAGCAGGTGTCGTTCGGTTCCGAGTTCCCGGAGTCCGCGATGCCCGTCGCGATCAGCGGCGGTCCGAACTGCTACGAGGAGGTCGACGGCTGCACCGTCTTCCTCAACCTCGGCGACCAGAGCGGCCCGCCCATCTACGTCAGCTCGCACGGAAACAAGGACACCGCGGTGCCGGACAGCCAGGCGATCCGCGACGTCGACGACACCGGGCTGGCCTCGGTGCAGATCAGCAACACCGTCGACGGCTCGTGTGGCGGTTTGTACGACTCCTCCTCCAGCACGCTCCTGTTCGAGACCTGCGACTACTCGGTGGGCGGCATCTCGCCGAGCGGGGCGCACGTGCTGGCCGCGCCGGCCTACCGCGACGGCATCGGCGACTCGTTCGTCGCGATCCTCGACCGCCAGGGCGACGAGGTCGCCCGCTACGCCCCCGAGGGCGGCGTCGTGGTCAGCCGCACCTGGGAGGACCCCGGACACGTCGTGTTCACGGTGTACGCCCAGGGCACCTGGTCGGTGTGGCGGATGGCGACCGACGGGGAGGTCGAGGAGGTCGTCGGGCCGCAGCCCGGCTCCGACGGCGAGCCGCCGGTCGTGTTCTTCGAGTAGTCAGCATCCGGGCCGGAGCGGCCGCCGCATCACCGCGGCGGCCGTTCCGTCGCGGTAGTAGCGGGGTCGGCGGTCGATCTCGACGAACCCATGGTGGGCGTAGAAGGCGATCGCAGGGTTGTCGGCCCGCACCTCCAGCAGCAGCCGGTCGGCACCGGCGTCGGTGGCCGCGGCCAGGACGCCGTCGAGCAGCGCGGTGGCGAGCCCGGCCCGCCGGTGGGCCGGGTCGACGGCGATCCGCTGCAGCTCGGCCACGTCGGCCACCAGGCTGGCGACGGCGTGACCGACCACGACGCCGTCCTGCTCGGCCACGAGCACCCGAACGGTGGGCAGCTCACCGCCCACCGCCGGCACCACCAGCGCGGGCGACCAGGCGTCGGCGCCCAGGCAGGTCTCCTCGAGCCGGACGACGGCGTCGGCGTCGTCGGCGGTGGCGTCCCGCACGGTCACGAGACCGGTTTCGGGGCGCGGGGCTCCTCGGCGTCGGGGCGGCGCAGGTAGAGCGGGTCGGGGTCGAACAGCTCGACGCGCTCCTCCACCAGCGCGACGCCGAGCCAGGCGGCGGCCGGGCGCTGCGGGCCGACCGGCCGCGGGAACGACTCGGGGTAGAGGGTCGCGCCCTCCCCCACCACCGGCAGGTCGGTGGCGACGGCGGCCGGCTTGTCGACCACCGGTCCGCCCACCCGGGTGCCGTCGGCGTCGTAGGAGGCGAGGAACACCTCCTTGCGGCGGGCGTCGGTGGCCACGAGGAACGGCTCGGCCACGGCGCCGGTGTCGACGGCCTCGATCGCCAGCGCGTCGAGCGAGCAGACGCCGTACACCGGCACGTCGAGCACCAGCCCGAGGGTGCGCGCGGTGACCAGCCCCACCCGCAGCCCCGTGTAGGGACCGGGGCCGACGCCCACCCCGATGGCGGTGATCTCGCGGCGGTCGGCGCCGGCGTCGTCGAGCACCCGCTCGATGAGCGGCGCCAGCTGCTCGCCGTGCCGCATGGTCTGCTCGGAGGTGGCCTCGGCGAGCACCCGGGTGGCCTCGGCGGCGGCGTCGAGCAGCGCGACGGTGACCTGCGGTGAGGCGGTGTCGAAGGCGAGGAGCATCAGCCGCTCCAGGGCCAGGACGTCGCCCAGCGCGGGCCGCGGCCGAGGATCTCGACGAGTCGCGGCTCGGTGTCGGTGACGTCGACGACCTCGCCGACGTCGGCCGGGTGGTCCGGTTCCGGCGTGGGCAGCCGGGTGATGCGGATCTCGAGCCGGGAGTCGGCCAGCCCCTCGGCCTTGCCCTCGCCCCACTCGACCACGGTGACCGCCTGGTCGAGCGCGGTGTCGAGGTCGAGGTCGTCGAGCTCGGCGGTGCTGCCGAGTCGGTACGCATCCACGTGCACCAGGGGCGTGCCGCCCGGGCCGGCGGCGTGCTCGCGGGCGATGATGAAGGTCGGCGACGTGACCCGGCCGGCGACGCCCAGCCCGGCCCCGAGACCCTGGGTGAAGGTGGTCTTGCCGGCGCCCAGGTCGCCGGTGAGGAGCAGCAGGTCGCCCCGGCGCAGCCGAGCGGCGACCCGTCGTCCGAGGTCGCGCATCGCGTCGGGGTCGTGCACCTCGTGAGACGTCGGGAGGTTGTGGCTGAGCTCGACGTACGGCGAGCGCCGGTCGTTCTGCACGAAGCCATGGTGCCGCCAGAACTCGATGGTGCGGGGCAGCTCCTCCCGGGCGACCACGCTGACGCGGGCGTGGGCGCCGAGCGTGCCCGCGGCCTCGAGCCCGGCGGCCACCAGCGCATGGGCGACGCCGTGGCCGCGCGCCGCGGTCAGCACGCCGAACCGGCGCAGGTAGACGATGTCACCGACGTCCTCGAAGAGCAGCGCACCGACGACGTCGCCGTCGATGCGTGCCACCAGCCCGCCCCCGAGCGCGAGCCGGGTGGCGATCGAGGCCTCGGTGTCGGAGAGGGCGTCGGCGGGCGGGTCGAGCGGCGGCCGGCTGCCGAACGCGTCCTGCACCACGGCCAGGACCGCGGCGGCCGACTCCGGACCGACGCGCCGTACCGAGAGGGTCATCGGGTGGCGGCGCGGGTGGCCGCGGCGCTGATGAGCTGGTCGAGCTCGGCGTTCACCTGGTCGTGCCGCTCGAGGTTGACCATGTGGCCGGCGCCGTCGCACTCGAGCAGCCGCGAGGTGGGGATGCGGACGTGCAGCTTGCGGGAGTGGCCGACGGCGGTGAGCCGGTCGTCGGTGCCGCAGATGATCGAGGTCGGCACCTGGTCGAACACCTCGACGTGGTCGAACTTGTCGAGCGAGCCGAAGCCGGGGAAGAAGTCGGCGACCACCTCGAACGGCGTGGCGGAGAGCATGTCGTCGACGAAGTCGACGTAGTCCTGCGGCACGTCGCCGCCGAACGCGAGCCGGCTGGTCGCCACGGTGGCGATCGCCTTGCCGACCCGGCGGACGCCGTCGATGGCCTTGTGACCGCGGGCCAGCGTGGCGACCGCGCGCTGGGTGACCCGGCCGGTGAGCCGCGCGGGAAGCAGGGGCACGAGGATCTTGCTGACGTCGAGGCCGCCGGCGGTGGTGGCGATGAGCCCGACGCCGATCACCTTGTCGCCGATGAGCTCGGGGAACAGCTCGGCCAGCGCCACGATGCTCATGCCGCCCATCGAGTGGCCGACGAGCACCACCGGCCCGTCGGGGGCGACGGTGTCGATCACCGTGCGCAGGTCACGCCCGAGCTGCTCGATCGTGGCGTGCTCGCGGTCCGAGCGGCCGGAGCGGCCGTGCGAGCGCTGGTCGTAGTAGACGGCCCGCACCAGGCCGCGGTAGGCGGCGCGCTGGAAGTGCCACGAGTCGAGGTTGAGGCAGTAGCCGTGCGCGAAGACGAGCGTCACCTGCGGCTCCTCGCCGCGGGTGAAGAGCTTGCGGTGGCTGCCGTCGAGCCCGCTCACCGGCGCGGCCTCGTCGACCTCGACGTGCAGCGGCACGCCGTCCTCGGCCACCACCGTGACCGGGCGCGAGTGCAGCGAGCCGAGCGGCACGTGCCGGCCGGCGCTGTGGCTGACCTTCCGCTCGCGACGCGCCACCGCGACGGCGGTGCCCGCGGCCGCGACACCCACGGCGCCGCCCAGGGCGCCGAGGATCCAGCCCCTGGTGCTCATGCGGTGCTCATGCGGTGCTCATCCGGTGTACCTCCGGGTCATCCGGCCTCCGATGCGGGTGACGATCTCGTAGTTGATGGTGCCGCACGCCTCGGCCCAGTCCTGCGCGGTGGGCTGCGGGCCGCGCGGTCCGGTTCGCGGGCCGAACAGCACGACGTCGGTGCCCGCGGGCGGCTCGTCACCGCCGAGGTCGACGACGAGCTGGTCCATGCAGACCCGGCCGCGGATCGGACGCCGCTTGCCGTCGACGGCGACGTCGGCAGCGTTGCCGGCGTTGCGCGGCACGCCGTCGCCGTACCCGACCGGCACCAGCCCGACCGTGGTGGGCGCGCTCGCCGTCCAGGTGTGGCCGTAGGAGACGGCGTCGCCGGCCTCGAGGTGCTTCACCAGGGCGAGGGTGGCGCGGGCGGTCATGGCCGGGTGCAGGTCGAGGCCGTGCGGCACGCCAGGGGCGGGGTCGAGCCCGTAGACGGCGATGCCGCAGCGGACGGCGTCGAACCGGCTGCTCGGGCGGGTGACGGCGGCCGCGGAGTTGGCCAGGTGGGTGATCTCGGGCTGGAGACCGAAGCCCGCCGCGAGCTCCAGCGCGTCGCGGAAGGCCGCCTCCTGCGCGTCGTTGGCGGGGTGGTCGGGCTCGTCGCTGCAGGCGAGGTGCGACCAGATGCCGGTGACGGTCCAGCGCCCCTGCTCCTCGCCCTCGCGGGCGGCCGCGAACAGCGCCGTCCAGTCGGCGCGGGCGGCGCCGCCGCGGTTGAGGCCGGTGTCGACCTTGAGCTGCACCCGGGCGGGGCGGCCGGCCTCGGCGACCGCCTCGTCGATCTCGTGGAGCTCCTCGACCGAGTACGCCGTGAGGTCGACGCCCGCCAGGATCATGTCGTCGTACTGCTCCTCCGGCACGGTCAGCCAGGTGAGCAGCGGGCCGTCGTCCCCGGCGGCGCGGAGCGCCCGCACCTCGTCGAGGGTGGCGACGGCGAGCCACGCCGCGCCGGCCTCGCGGGCGGCGCGGGCGACCGGCAGCATGCCGTGGCCGTAGCCGTCGGCCTTCACGACGGCGATCAGCGGCACGCCGGTGTGCGCCTGGAGGAGCCGCACGTTGTGCCGGATCGCGTCGAGGTCGACGACGAGCTCGGCGCGGGCGGTCATGGCCCTCAGTCTCCCATCAGGGCCCCGATGACCTCCGGCAGTGCCCGCGCGACGTCGCCCGCGACGATCGGCCCGCCGCGGCTCGCCGCCGTCGCGGCGGCGCCGTGCAGCCAGGAGCCGACGCTCGCGGCGTCGAACGGGTCCAGCCCGCTCGCGGCCAGCGCGCCGATCACGCCGCCCAGCACGTCGCCGGCTCCGGCCGTGGCCAGCCAGGGCAGCCCGGTGGTCGTGACGCGCACCCGGCCGTCGGGGTGCACCACGAGCGTGTGGCGGCCCTTGAGGAGCACGACGGCGCCGTAGTGGTCTGCTGCCTGGCGCGCGTGGTGGAGCGGTCTTGCCTCCACCTCGTCGCGCGTCACGCCGAGCATGGCCGCGAGCTCGCCGGCGTGCGGGGTGAGGACGACGTCGCTCCGGTCGGTGGGCGCGTGCTGAAGGGCGTCGGCGTCGACCACCGTGGTGACCTGGTCGTCCAGCGCTTCGTCGAGGGTGCCCCGGACGCCGTCGCCGCTGCCGCTCCCGACCACCCAGGCCTGCACCCGGCCCTCGCCGACGACCTCCGGGTGCTGCTCGCGGACCCGGTCGGCCACCGCCTCGTCGCCGACGTACCGCACCATCCCGGCGAGCCCGCAGGCCGCGCCGGCGACGCTCAGCAGGCCGGCGCCGGGGTACTGCGCCGACCCGGCCCGCACGCCGACCACGCCGCGGCTGTACTTCTGGGCGTCGTCGTCGGGTCGCGGGAGCAGCGCTGCGACGTCGTCGGGCTGGAGCGCCTCGGCCGCCGGGGCGGGGAGGTCGAGCCCGATGTCCACCAGGTGCACCGCCCCCGCGGCCGCCGCCGCGGGGTCGACGAGGTGGCAGACCTTGTGGGTGCCGAAGGTGACCGTGAGCGCGGCGTCCACGTGGTCGCCGTCCAGCTCGCCGGTGTCGACGTCGACGCCGCTCGGGGTGTCGACGGCGACGACCGGCACGCCTTCGACGGTCGACAGCGCCTGTTTCGCCGCGGGCTTGAGCCCGGCCCGGCCGCCGATCCCCACGATGCCGTCGACGACGACGTCGGGCGTCGTCCTCGGCACGCTGGTGATCGTGCGCCCACCGGCCCGCCGCAGCGCCGCGATGCCGGGTTCGTGAGCCTGGTCGGAGAGCAGCCACGCCTCCACGACCGCCCCGCGCCGCGCCAGCGCCGCCCCGGCGTACAGCGCGTCGCCACCGTTGTCCCCCGACCCGACCAGCAGCAGCACCCGCGCCCCGTACGCCGTTCCGAGGAAGTCGACGACCGCGTGCGCCAGCCCGGTGGCCGCCCGCTGCATCAGCGCCCCCTCCGGCAGCCGCGCCATCAGCTCGGCCTCCGCCGCCCGCACCTGCTCCACCGTGTGCGCTCGGATCATGCCTCCCACGCTAGTGGCGACGTTCGTCGAGCTTGTCGAGACGCCGTGAGGGATCTCGTCCACCCGACCCCCCGGCCTACGCGGACGAGATCGGCCCGGGCGTCTCGACAGGCTCGACGTCCGTGTGGTCAGGCGGACTCGAGGACGACGACAGCGGACGCGATGCCCGCGTCGTGCGACAACGAGAGATGGACGGCGGCGACGCCGAGCTCGTCGGCGCGGGCGCTGACGGTGCCGCGGAGGACGAAGGAGGGGCGGCCGGTGGGGTCGCTCACGACCTCGGCGTCGTGCCACTCCAGGCCGCCGGGGGCGCCGAGGGCCTTGGCGAGCGCCTCCTTGGCGGCGAACCGGGCGGCGAGCGAGTGCGGTGGCAGCGCCGCCTCGGCGGGCGTGAAGAGCCGCGTCTGCAGCCCTGGGGTGCGGGACAGCGACGAGCCGAACCGCTCCAGGTCGCACACGTCGATGCCGACGCCGACGATCACGGCCGGATCACTCGACCGTGACGGACTTGGCCAGGTTGCGCGGCTGGTCGACGTCGTGGCCGAGCGCCGTGGCGAGCTCGCAGGCGAACAGCTGCAGCGGGACGATCGCCACCAGCGGCTGCAGCAGCACCGGCACCTCCGGCAGCCGCACGAGGACGTCGGCGTACGGCTCGATCGAGGTGTCGCCGGTCTCGGCGAGGCAGATGGTGCGGGCGCCGCGGGCGCGCACCTCCTGGATGCCGCTCAGCATCTTGTCGTGCAGCTGGTCGCGGCCGCGGGGCGGGACGACGCACAGCACCGGCAGCCCCTCCTCGATCAGCGCGATCGGGCCGTGCTTCAGCTCGCCGGCCGCGAACCCCTCGGCGTGCAGGTAGGCCAGCTCCTTGAGCTTGAGCGCCCCCTCCAGCGCCACCGGGTAGCCGGCGTGACGTCCGAGGAACAGCACCGACCGGCTGTCGACGTGGTCACGCGCCAGCGCGTAGATCGCCTCGGCGTCGCCGAGCACGGTGGCGATGTGGTCGGGCATCGCCTCGAGCTGCTCCATCACCTCGTCGATCTCGTCGCCGAACCGGGTGCCCTTCACCTGCGCCACGTACAGCGCGAGCAGGTAGCAGGCGACCAGCTGGGTCAGGAAGCCCTTGGTGGAGGCGACGCCGATCTCCGGGCCGGCGTGGGTGTAGATGACGGCGTCCGACTCCCGCGGGATCGTCGAGCCGTTGGTGTTGCAGATCGCCAGCACCAGCGACCGCTGCTTCCGCGCGTGCCGGATCGCCTGCAGCGTGTCGGCGGTCTCGCCGGACTGGCTGATCGCCACCACCAGCGTGGAGTGGTCGAGGATCGGGTCGCGGTAGCGGAACTCCGAGGCCAGCTCCACCTCCACCGGCGTGCGGGTCCAGTGCTCGATCGCGTACTTGGCGACCATGCCGGCGTAGAACGAGGTGCCGCACGCGATGATGATGATCTTGTCGATGTCGCGCAGCTCGTCGTCGGTCAGTCGCATCTCGTCGAGCTGGAGCAGCCCGGTCGACGTCCGCCGGCCCAGCAGCGAGTCGGCCACGGCCCGCGGCTGCTCGAAGATCTCCTTGCGCATGAACCAGTCGTGGCCGTCCTTCTCGGCCGCCGAGAGGTCCCAGTCGACGTGGTAGCGCGTGCCCTCGGCGGCCCCGCCGTCGAAGTCGGTGACGGCGACGCCGTCGCATGTGATCGTGACCACCTGGTCCTGGCCGAGCTCGACCGCCTCGCGGGTGAACTCGATGAACGCGGCGACGTCGGAGCCGAGGAAGGTCTCGCCCTCGCCCAGTCCGACGACGAGCGGGCTGTTGCGCCGCGCGGCCACCACCCGGTCGGGGTCGTGGGCGTCGACGGCGACGAGCGTGAACGCGCCCTCCAGCCGCCGGCAGACGGTCTGCATGGCCGTGGTCAGGTCGGCGCCGCCGGCCACCTCCAGCTCGAGCAGGTGCGCGGCGACCTCGGTGTCGGTCTCGGAGAGCAGGTCGTGGCCGGCGTCCTCGAGCGCATGTCGCAGCGAGGCGAAGTTCTCGATGATCCCGTTGTGAACCAGCGCCACCCGGCGCTCCTGGCCGGCGTGCGGGTGCGCGTTGACGTCGTTCGGCGCGCCGTGGGTGGCCCACCGGGTGTGCCCGATGCCGGTGGTGGCGGCCGGGAGCGGGTGGTCGGCGATCGCCTTCTCGAGGGTGGCGAGCTTGCCCGCCCGTTTCGCGCTGGCCAGCGTGCCGCCCCGGGTGGCGACGTCGACGAGAGCGATCCCGGCCGAGTCGTAGCCGCGGTACTCCAGCCGCCGCAGGCCCTCGATCACGACGTCCTGCGCCTGGCGGTGCCCGACGTAACCGACGATGCCGCACATAAGCCTGAACTCTAGGGCGTGGCGCCCGGCTGCCATGATTCCGCACATGTCGGCCGATGCGGACCGGTCCGAGGACCTCGGCCGCGAGACCTCCCCCTACGTCGAGCTCGAGCGCCAGGCGTGGTCGTCGCTGGCCCGGGAGACCGAGAGCCCGCTGCGCGCCGAGGAGGTCCGGGCCCTGCGCGGCCTCGGTGACGAGCTCGACCTGCAGGAGGTCGAGGAGGTCTACCTCCCGCTGTCGCGGCTGCTCAGCCTGTACGTCGGCTCGGCCGGTCGGCTGCACCGCGAGCAGGAGGAGTTCCTCCACCGCGCAACCCCGCCGCGGACGCCGTTCGTGATCGGGCTGGCGGGGTCGGTGGCGGTCGGCAAGTCCACCACCGCCCGCGTGCTCCAGCAGATGCTCGCCCACTGGCCCGAGCACCCGAACGTCGCGCTGGTCACCACCGACGGGTTCCTCTACCCCAACGCCGAGCTCGAGCGGCGCGGCATCCTGGACCGCAAGGGCTTCCCGGAGTCCTACGACCGGCGCGCGCTGCTGCGGTTCGTCGTCGACATCAAGTCCGGCCGCGACGAGGTGGAGGCGCCGACGTACTCCCACCTGATCTACGACGTGGTGCCCGACGAGAAGGTCGTGATCCGGAGCCCTGACATCGTGATCCTCGAGGGGCTCAACGTGCTCCAGCCCGCCCGCGTGCGCGACGACGGCCGCGCCGGGCTCACGCTGAGCGACTTCTTCGACTTCTCCGTGTACGTCGACGCCGGCCGCGACAAGATCCGCGCCTGGTACATCGAGCGGTTCCTGAGGCTGCGAGAGACCGCCTTCCGCGACCCGCATTCGTACTTCCGTCGCTACGCGGGACTCTCCGAGGCCGACGCCGTCGCCGAGGCGGAGCGGATCTGGGACACCATCAACGGCCCCAACCTGGTGCAGAACATCCTGCCGACCCGCTCGCGGGCCACGCTGGTGCTCCGCAAGGCGCGCGACCACTCGGTGCGGTACGTGCGGCTGCGGAAGCTCTGAGCTCGGCCGGCTACTCGGACTCGGCGACGAAGCTGGCGTCGATCACCCAGGTGTCGCCTTCCTTGACCAGCTCGTAGCCCGGCCCGCGGTACTCGCCGGAGACCGCGACGGCGGTGGCGGTCTTGTCCTCGACCTCGATGTCCTCCACGGTCGCGCCCGGCGTGGGGCTGACATCGGCCTGCCCCTGGCAGTCGACGAGACCGTCCTCGGGGTTGTCGGAGTACCAGTTCGACGCCAGATACTTGTCGGAGTAGAGCTTGTCGCACTTCGCGGGATCGGCGCTGTGCAGGTGCTCGAGCACGACCTCCTCCACCGCCTTGGCGTCGTCCTCGCCCTGGTCGTCGGCGCTGCCGCCGTCGTCACCGCCGCACCCGGCGAGGAGCAGAGCCGCCGCAGTGACTCCCGTCCCGACCAGGAGGGAGTGCAGGGTCGTTCGGATCGTGGTCCCCATGACTGGCCTTCCGTCGAGCGTGCGCCGAGCCGCACCAGGAAGCCCCGACGGTAGGTGCTCCGGGGCCGCGCTGTCCGGCGAATGCCACGGTCAGACGGCGAGTCGCTCCCGGACGACGTCCGCGAGCCGGTCGGCCACGCCCTGCGCCTCCTCGGCGGTCGGCGCCTCGACCATCACGCGCACCAGCGGCTCGGTGCCCGACGGGCGGAGCAGCACCCGGCCGGTGTCGCCCAGCTTCGCCTCCTCCGCGGCGACCGCGTCGGCCAAACCGGGGTCGGTCTCGCAGCGGGACTGGTCGACGCCCGGGACGTTGACCAGCACCTGCGGCAGCCGGGTGACCACGGCGGCCAGGTCGCGCAGCGAGCGGCCGGTGACGACCATCCGCTGCAACACGTGGAGGGCGGTGAGCAGGCCATCGCCGGTGGTGGCGTGGTCCCGCATGATCACGTGGCCGGACTGCTCGCCGCCGAGGTTGTAGCCCCCGGTGCGCATGTCCTCGAGCACGTAGCGGTCGCCGACCGGGGTCTGCCGCACCTCGATGCCGGCGCGGCCCATCGCCTGCAGCAGCCCGAGGTTGCTCATCACGGTGGCGACGAGGGTGTCGTGGGCGAGCCGGCCGGCGTCGCGCATGGCAATCGCGAGGACGGCCATGATCTGGTCGCCGTCGACCACCGCGCCGGTGGCGTCGACCGCGAGGCACCGGTCGGCGTCGCCGTCGACCGCGAACCCGGCGTGGGCGCCGTGGTCGACCACCGCCCGCTGCAGCCGGTCGAGGTCGGTGGACCCGTAGCCGTCGTTGATGTTGAGGCCGTCGGGCTCGGCGCCGATCGTGATCACCTCGACGCCGGCGTCGGCGAGGGCGCGCGGGCCGACGGCGCTGGCCGCGCCGTGGGCGCAGTCGAGGACGACCCGCAGGCCGCCGAGGCTGTGGTCGAGGGTGCTGACCAGGTGCGCGGAGTACTCCTCGATGGTCGGGGCGTAGGGGCGCACCCGGCCGACGTCGGCGCCCGTGGGCCGCTCCCAGTCCTGGCCGAGGCAGGCCTCGATCTCGCGCTCGAGCGAGTCGTCGAGCTTCACGCCGCCGCGGGCCAGGAACTTGATGCCGTTGTCGGGCATCGCGTTGTGCGAGGCGCTGATGACGACGCCGACGTCGGCGCCGAGGGCGTCGGTGAAGTAGGCGACGCCGGGCGTGGGCAGCACCCGCAGCCGGAGCACGTCGACGCCGGCTCCGGCCAGCCCGGCCACCACCGCGTGCTCGAGGAACTGGCCCGAGATGCGCGGGTCGCGACCCACGACGGCCAGCGGCCGCTGCCGGTCGTAGCCGCCGTGGTCGACGAGCACGCGCGCGGCCGCCGCACCGAGGTCGAGCGCGAGCTCGGCGGTGAGGGGGCCGTTGGCGAGCCCGCGGACGCCGTCGGTGCCGAAGATGCGCGGCACGCGACCGGTCAGCGCTTGCTGTACTGGGGAGCCTTACGGGCCTTCTTGAGGCCGGCCTTCTTGCGCTCGATGACGCGGGCGTCCCGAGTGAGCAGCCCCGCCTTCTTCAACGAGGCGCGGTTGGCGTCGATGTCGAGGGAGTTGAGGGAACGGGCCACGCCGAGGCGAAGCGCGCCGGCCTGGCCGGTGATGCCGCCGCCGTGCACGCGGGCGATGACGTCGAAGCGGCCCTCGAGCTGGGTGGCGACGAACGGCTCGTTGACGACCTGCTGGTGCAGCTTGTTCGGGAAGTAGGAGTCGAGGGCACGACCGTTGACGGTCCACTGGCCGGTGCCGGGCACGATCCGGACGCGGGCGACGGCCTGCTTGCGACGTCCGGTGGCAGCCGACGGCGCGATGGTGGCCACGCGCTCCGGCGCGTCGGCGGACGCGGCGCTCTCGGAGGTGAAGGCGACGCCCTGCTCGTCGGTCTGGAAGGTCTCCTCGACCTCGGCGGTGGTGTCAGTCACGATGCTCTAGTTCCCTCGTCAGGTGCGATGTCGGTTGGTCGTGTGGCAGCGCGCTACTGCGCGATCTGCTTGATCTCGTGGGGCACGGCCTTCTGGGCGGCGTGCGGGTGGTCGGGGCCGGCGTAGACCTTGAGCTTGGTGAGCTGGGCGCGGCTCAGCTTGTTCTTCGGCAGCATGCCCCACACCGCGCGCTCGATGACCTGACGCGGGTTCTTCGCGAGGGCCTCGCCGATCGGGGTCTCGCTGAGACCGCCCGGGAAGCCCGAGTGGCGGTACAGCTTCTTGGTGACCGCCTTGTCGCCGGCCAGCGCGACCTTCTCGGCGTTGACGACGATCACGAAGTCGCCGACGTCCATGTGCGGGGCGAACATCGGCTTGTGCTTGCCGCGCAGCAGGGTGGCGCACTCCACCGCGAGCCGGCCGAGGACGACGTTCTCGGCGTCGATGACGTGCCACTCACGCTGGATGTCAGCGGGCTTGGGGCTGTACGTACGCACGGTGATAGGGCCTTCTCTGATGATCGGTGTCGGACGGGGTCTGGCCCCGGCTGGATCGCACGGGCGACAGAGGCCCGGCGGGACCGCATGAGTCTAGGCGGGCCCCGGAGACAGGGTCAATTTGGCTGGGCCGCCGTCCGCCTCCACCCAGCGGGGGTGTCCGGTGCGGGGGCCGCCGACTAGGTTTGACGCCGTGACTGACTCTCTCACCGTCCGCGACAACCGCACCGGACAGGAGTTCGAGGTCCCGATCACCGACGGCACCATCAACGCCGCCGACATCGGGGGGATCCGTACCGCGGACGACGAGCCCGGCCTGGCGGTCTACGACCCGGGCTTCGTGAACACCGCCTCGTGCCGCAGCAGCGTCACCTACATCGACGGCGACGCGGGCATCCTCGAGTACCGCGGCTACCCGATCGAGCAGCTGGCGGAGAAGTCCAGCTTCCTCGAGGTGGCCTACCTGCTGGTGCACGGTGAGCTGCCCACCCAGGAGCAGCACGACGCCTGGGTGCACGACATCACCTACCACACGTTCGTGCACGAGAACGTCAAGGAGTTCATGCAGGGCTTCCGCTACGACGCGCACCCGATGGGGATGCTGATGGCGTCGGTGGGGGCCCTCTCCACGTTCTACCCGGACGCCACCAACATCAAGGACGCCGACGCCCGGCACCTGCAGATCGTCCGCATGATCGCCAAGATGCCCACCCTCGGCGCGTGGTCGTTCCGCAACGCCCAGGGCAAGCCGTTCGTCTACCCCGACAACGAGCTCGGCTACACGGCCAACTTCCTCTCGATGCTCTTCAAGATGAGCGAGCGTCAGTACGAGGCCGACGAGCGCCTGGTGAAGGCGCTCGACGTGCTGTTCATCCTCCACGCCGACCACGAGCAGAACTGCTCCACCAACGCGGTGCGCTCGGTGGGCTCCTCGCAGGTCGACCCGTACTCCGCCGTCGCGGCCGGCGTCGCGGCGCTCTACGGCCCGCTGCACGGCGGCGCCAACGAGGCGGTGCTGCGGATGCTGCGGCGGATCGGCTCCAAGGACAAGATCCCCGACTTCATCAAGGGCGTGAAGGACGGCGACGAGCGGCTGATGGGCTTCGGCCACCGGGTCTACAAGAACTACGACCCGCGGGCGAAGATCATCAAGAAGGCCTGCGACGACGTCTTCGAGGTCACCGGCACCAACCCGCTGCTCGACATCGCGCTGGAGCTGGAGAAGATCGCGCTCGAGGACGACTACTTCGTCAAGCGCAAGCTCTACCCGAACGTCGACTTCTACTCCGGCCTCATCTACGAGGCGTTCCAGTTCCCGCCCGAGATGTTCACCGTGCTCTTCGCGATCGGCCGCACCCCCGGCTGGCTCGCGCAGTGGCTGGAGCTCGTGCAGGACAAGGAGCAGAAGATCGCCCGGCCCAAGCAGATCTACACCGGCGAGCGGAAGCTCGACTTCGTCCCCGCGGCCGAACGCTGGGCGTGAGCCTGCGAACGACCAGCGTTGATGGTGGTCGAGCAGTGAGCACGGCTGAGCTCGCGAAGCCGTGACCGAGCGTGTCGAGACCAGCTGGGCCTGACGCGTCGTCCCGGCCCGTCGTGACGGGGCGGCGTCCGCTCGCGGCGGCCGTGGTCACCGCGGTCGTGTCGCTGGTCCTGTTCGCGCTGGCGGTGCGGTTCGGCTGGCTGGGCGCCGACGTGGATCGCGGCGCGGGGTTCTGCGAGGCGGCGACCGGCCGGGTCCGGCAGCCGGTCAACACGCTCAGCAACCTGGGCTTCGTTGCGGCGGGCCTGGCGATCGCGTGGCACGCCGACCGGATGCCCCGGCTCGGCACGGCGTTCGCCTGCCTGGTCGTGCTCCTCGGCCCGGCCAGCATGGCGATGCACGCCACCGAGTCGGCCCTGGGCGGGCACCTCGACATGCTCTCGATGTACCTCGTGGCCTCGTTCGCCGTCGCGTACGCCGCGACGCGCAGGTGGCGGCGCGGCCCTGCGTTCACCGCGGCGTTGTTCGCGGCGTGCCTGGCCGGGTGCCTGCTGGTCGAGCTGGCCGGCGGCGAGCTGCCGGTGGTCATGCACCCCGGCAACCTGGCCTTCGGGGTGCTCCTGGTCGCGGCCCTGGTGCTGGAGCGGAGCCTGCTCGCCCGCGGCGGCACGACCCTCGACCGGCGCTGGATCCTGACCGCCGCCGGCTCGTTGGCCCTCGCGTTCGCGGTGTGGAACACGGCGAAGAGCGGCTCCCCGCTCTGCTGGCCGGGCTCGCTCTACCAGGGCCACGGCGTGTGGCACCTGCTGTGCGCGGTCTCGGCGTACTGCCTGTTCCGCTTCTACGCGAGCGAACGGTCGGCTGAGCACGTCACCACTGCGCCGTAGGAGGGTAGGAACGCACCATGCGGATCGGCATCGTCGGGCTCGGTACGGGCGGGTGCACCCTGGCGTGCCTGCTCGCCGACGCCGGCCACGACGTCACAGTGATCGAGCGGGCCGACGACCCGCGGCCGCTCGGCGCCGGGCTGTGGCTGCAGGAGATGGGCCAGGCGGTGCTCGACCGGCTGGGGCTGCTCGCGCCGCTGCGGTCGGTGTCGCGGCCGGTCTCGCGCGTGGAGATGCGCACGACGTCGCGCCCGCTGCTCGACCTCGGCTACGACGAGCTGCCCGCGGCCCGGCCGGCGCTCGGCGTCCATCGCGGCGACCTGTTCGTGCTGCTGCACGGGGCGGTCCGGGCGCGCGGACTGCCGGTCGAGCTCGGCGTCGAGGTGACCGGCGTGCGGCCGACGGCGGCCGGGATCGCCGTCGAGACGACGTCCGGCGACCACTCGTCGTACGACCTGGTGGTCGGCGCCGACGGCAGCCGCTCGCGGGTGCGGTGGAGCACCGGGCTGACGGTGCGCGACCACGCCTACGAGTACGGCGCGCTGTGGTCGATCGTCGACGACCCCGACGAGCTCGCCACCGACGCGCTGTTCCAGTGCCTCGACGGCACCCGCCGCTACCTCGGGGTGCTGCCGACCGGCCGCGGCCGCTCGTCGCTGTTCTGGTCGGTGCGGCAGCGCGACATGGCCGGCGTGCTGGCCGGCGGGCTACCGGCCTGGCGGCGCGACGCCGCCGCCTTGGCGGGGCCGTACGAGGAGCTCCTCCATCGGGTCGACGAGCTGCTGCCGGCCACCTACCGCGACGTCGTGGTGCGACGGTCGTACCGGCTCGACGGCGCCCGCGGGGTGGCCCTCGTCGGCGACGCCGCGCACGCGATGAGCCCGCAGCTCGGCACCGGCACCTCGCTGGCGCTGGCCGACGCGTGGAGCCTGGCCGCGGCGCTCACGGCGTCCGGCGACCTCGCCGTCGCGCTGCCGGCCTACGGGAAGGACCGGGCCGCCCACCTGCGCTGGTACCAGTGGTGGACGCGGGTGATGATGCCCGTCTTCCAGAGCGACCTGACGCCGCTCGCCTGGCCCCGCGACGCGCTGGCCCCCCTGGTGAGTGCCCCGCCCGTCGTCCGGCGGATGTTCGTGGCCGCACTGTGCGGCGACCGCACCTCCCCGTGGACCGGCTGGCGGCCGGCGCAGCTCATCCCCACGGAATAGCGGCCTCTCAGCGGACGCACAGACACCCGGCGGACCGTCGGGAACATGACCGACACCCACACCCTCGACCGCCCGCTCCCGCCGCCGCCGCCCGTCTGGACGACGCCGCCCCCGCCGCGCCGCGGCCGGTTCGCCGCGATGGTGCTCGCCGGCGCGCTGGTGGCCGGCGGCGGGGCCGGGATCGGGGGCGCCGCCGCCTACGACGCGCTCACCGGTGACGGCGGCTCGTCGTCCGGCGGCGCCGCGGCGGCCACCCGCACCGTCAGCCAGGTCGCGACCGGCAGCGACTCCGAGCCGGCCGCCGACGGCAGCGTCGAGCAGGTGGCGGCAGCGGTGCTGCCGTCGGTGGTGAAGCTGGAGGTGAGCGGGTCGCAGGGATCCGGGTCCGGCTCCGGGGTGATCCTGAGCTCGGACGGGGAGATCCTCACCAACAACCACGTGGCGGAGGTGGCGGCGGACGGCGGCGAGATCACCGTCGACTTCAACGACGGCACCACCGCGAAGGCCGAGATCATCGGCCGCGACCCGCTCACCGACACCGCGCTGGTCAAGGCGCAGGGCGTCGACGGGCTCACCCCGGCCACGCTCGGCACGTCCGGCGACGTCGCCGTCGGCGAGCAGGTGGTGGCGATCGGGTCGCCGTTCGGGCTCGACGCCACCGTCACCAGCGGCATCGTGAGCGCGCTCAACCGGCCGGTCGACGTCGGGTCGGACGAGAACGGCAACACCACCGCCTACCCGGCGATCCAGACCGACGCGGCCATCAACCCCGGCAACAGCGGCGGCCCGCTCGTCGACCTGAAGGGCCACGTGATCGGGCTCAACGCCTCGATCCGCTCCAGCAGCGACGGCTCCGGCCAGGCCGGCTCGATCGGGCTCGGGTTCGCGATCCCGATCGACGAGATCCTGCCCGTCGTCGAGCAGATGCGCGCCGGCGAGACGCCCACCCACGCCCGGATCGGCGTCTCGGTCTCCGACGACGACGCCGGCGCGAGGGTCTCCGACGTCTCGGCCGGCTCGGCCGCCGAGAAGGCCGGGCTCGAGACGGGCGACGTGATCACCAAGGTCGACGACACCTTGATCGAGTCGGGTGACGGCCTGGTGGCCACCGTCCGCGCCTACCGCCCCGGCGACCAGGTGACCCTCACCTACCTCCGCGACGGCGACGAGGGCACGACCCAGCTCACGCTGGGCTCCGACGCGACCTGACGTGGAGGGCCGGGGGTCTCGACACGTCCCTCGCTGCGCTCGTGACGGCTCGACCACCGGCCCGGTGGTCGAGCCGGGCGAGCGTCAGCGAGCCCGTGTCGAGACCCCCGGCTACCGGGTGCCCCAGGCGTAGGTCTGCTTCGCCAGCCTCAGGTAGGTGAGGGTCTGGGTGGCGGCCACGCCGGGGACGGCGCGGATCCGGCGGGAGAGCAGGTCGAGCAGCTCGTCGTCGTCGCTGGTGAGGACCTCACAGAGGATGTCGAAGCCGCCGGCGACGAGCACGAGGTAGGTGACCTCCTCCATCGCGGCGAGGGCGTCGGCCACCGGCTCGAGGGCGCCCTGCACCGAGATCGCGACCATCGCCTGCCGGCGGAAGCCGAGCTGGAGCGGGTCGGTGACGGCGACGACCTGCATGACGCCGTCGGCCATCAGCTTGTTCACCCGCTGCCGGACGGCGGCCTCCGAGAGCCCCACCTGCTGGCTGATCGCGGCGTACGACATCCGCCCGTCGGACTGGAGCAGCTCGATGATCCGCCTGCCGACCTCGTCGATCTGGTGGTCGCTCACAGGTGGTCCACGGCGCGCTTCAGCACGTCGCGCAGGATCCTCTCGATCTCGTCGAACTCCGCCTGACCGGCGACCAGCGGCGGGGCCAGCTGGATCACCGGGTCGCCGCGATCGTCGGCACGGCAGTAGAGGCCGGCCTCGTACAGCGCGCTGGAGAGGTAGCCCCGGAGCAGCCGCTCGGACTCGTCGGCGTCGAACGTCTCCTTGGTGGTCTTGTCCTTGACGAGCTCGATCCCGTAGAAGAACCCGTCGCCGCGGACGTCGCCCACCAGCGGCAGGTCGAGCAGCTTCTCCAGCGAGCCGCGGAACGCGCCCTCGCGCTCGCGCACCCCCTCGTTGAGCTGCTCCCGCTCGAAGAGGTCGAGGTTGGCCATCGCCACGGCCGTCGAGACCGGGTGGCCCCCGAAGGTGTAGCCGTGCATGAACGTGGTGTCGCCGGAGGCGAACGGCTCGAACAGCCGGTCGGTGGCGATCATCGCCCCGAGCGGCGAGTAGCCCGAGGTGAGGCCCTTGGCGCAGGTGATGATGTCGGGCTGGTAGCCGTAGCGCTCGGCGCCGAACATCGCGCCCAGCCGCCCGAAGGCGCAGATCACCTCGTCGGAGACCAGCAGGACGTCGTACTCGTCGCAGATCTCCCGCACCCGCTGGAAGTAGCCCGGCGGCGGCGGGAAGCAGCCGCCGGCGTTCTGCACGGGCTCGAGGAACACGGCGGCGACGGTGTCGGGGCCCTCGAACTCGATGGCCTCGGCGATCCGGTCGGCCGCCCACCGCCCGAACGCCTCCTCGGTGCCGGGCCCGTCGAGCCCCTCGGGCGCGCGGTAGTGGTTGGTGTTGGGCACCCGGAACGCGCTCGGCACGAGCGGCTCGAACGGCTCCTTCATCGCCGGGATCCCGGTCAACGACAGGGCTCCGTGCGGGGTGCCGTGGTAGGCGACGGCGCGGCTGATCACCTTGTGCTTGCCGGGCTTGCCGGTGAGCCGGAAGTACTGCTTGGCCAGCTTCCACGCCGTCTCGACGGCCTCGCCGCCGCCGGTGGTGAAGAAGACCTTGTTGAGGTCGCCGGGCGCGTGGCCCGCCACCCGCTCGGCGAGCTCGATGGCCCCCGGGTGGGCGTAGGACCACAGCGGGAAGAACGCCAGCTTCTCGGCCTGCCGGGCCGCCGCCTCGGCCAGCTCGGCCCGGCCGTGGCCGGCCTGGACGACGAACAGCCCGGCGAGGCCGTCGAGGTAGCGGCGGCCGTCGGTGTCGTAGACGTAGCACCCCTCGCCGCGCTCGATCACCGGCACCGGGTGGTCGGCGTAGGTGGAGTGGCGGGTGAAGTGCATCCACAGGTGGTCTTTGGCCGCCTGCTGCTGGTCAGTCACTTGGAACCTCCGGTTCCGGGGTCAGTCGGGTGCCGGCACGCAGAGCACCGGGCGCTTGGAGAGGTGCAGGAGCTTGTGGGACGTCGAGCCGAGGATCGCGCCTCGCAGCGGGGTCTCGCCCCACGTGCCGACCACGATCACGGTCGCGTCGTGCCGGTCGGCCACGCCGAGCAGCGCGTCCACCGGCTTGGCGTTCACCTGCTCGACGACGGCCTCGACGCCGGCCGCCTCGGCCATCGTCAAGGCGTGGCCGAGCACGGTGCGGCCGGTCTCGGCGAGCGCCTCCTGGTGGGAGCGGGACTCCTCCCCCACCCCGCCCGGCGGCGCGCTGCCGTAGACGAGCACCAGCGGCTCGCCGTAGCGGCGCGCGACGTCCAGCGCGACCGTCAGTGCGTGCCGCGCGCCCGGGGACTCGTCGTAGCCGAGGACGATGCTCATTCGGGAAGCTCCCGTTCCGTCGCGACGCCGCGTCGCTCCTGCCAGAACCGGGCGTCCTGCGCGCGCCACACGAACATGAACACGATGCCGAGCACGGCGATGCCGATGCCGATCACGAGCGGTGGGCCGACGCCGAGCCACGTCTGACCGCTGTAGGAGTTGGCCGGGTCGGACATGTCGATGACCGACTCGACGAGCAGCCAGAAGAGGAGCAGCGCGCCGACCACCGGACCGACGCCGATCAGCAGCAGGTTCTTGGCCGAGCGGGTCAGCTGGCGCCTGAAGTAGATCGCGCAGGCGATGCCGGTGAGCCCGTAGTAGAAGGCGATCAGCAGGGCCAGCGCCGTGAGCGAGTCGAACAGGGCGTTCTCGCTGATCGTCGAGACGACGAGGTACCAAGCGATGGCGATGGCCGCGACCGTCCAGGTCGACACGTCGGGCGTGCGGAACCGCGGGTGGATCCGGGCCAGGCCGTGGGGCAGCGCGCGCCGCCGCGCCATGCTGAGCCCGGTGCGCGAGGCGGGGATGATCGTCGTCTGGGTGGACGCGATGGCCGAGGTGGCCACGGCGAGATACACGACCCAGTCCCAGCCGTTCATCACCTCGGTCGAGAGCAGCGCGAAGATGTACTCCTCCTCGGCGCTGTTGTCGGCGAGGAACGTGGGACCGGCGTAGGCCACCACCGCGAACGCCACCGCGACGTAGGTGCCGAGCAGCACGATCGTCGACACGATGCCCGCGCGACCGGGCGCGCTCGCGGAGTCGGTGGTCTCCTCGGTGAGGTTGACCGCCGACTCCCAGCCCCAGTAGGCGAACACCCCCAGCAGCAGGCCACCGGTCAGGCCCGCTCCGCCCTCACCGAACGGGTTGAGCCACGTCAGGGACGGGGTGATCGACTCCAGGCTCGAGGTGTCGTTGGCGACCCGCACGAGCGCGACGACGGCGAACGCAGCGAGCGCCAGCACCTGCAACACGATCAGCGCGTTCTGGAGCCGGGCCGACACCTCGGTGCCCCACACGCAGATCGCCGTCATCACGAGGATGAGCAGCACGGTGAGCAGGCGGACCAGCCAGACCTTCTCGGCCGCGCTGTCGAGCCCGAAGGCGTACATCGAGAAGTAGACGCCGACCTCGGCCAGCGACCCGATCACGAGCACGCCGGTCATCGCGATCGCCCAGCCGCCGAGCCAGCCGACCCACGGTCCCATCGCCCGGGTGACCCACGAGAACGTCGTGCCGCAGTCCTGGTCGACGGAGTTGAGGTAGTAGAACGCCGAGGCGATCAGCAGCATCGGCACGAAGCTGGCCAGCAGGACGCCGGGCGCGTAGACGCCGACGAGCAGCACGATCGGCGCGATGACGGCGGCCAGCGAGTAGGCCGGCGAGGTGGACGCCAGCCCGATCACGAGGGCGTCGAAGAAGCCGATCGCGCCGGCCTTCAGCCCCTCGTCCGGGCTCTCATGCACGCTGTCGGCACCGGGTTCACGGGTGACCATGCGGCCTCCTCCTGGGTCAGTCGTTCCGTCATTCCACCGCGTTCCGTCGTTGTTGGCAAGGACCACAACTGATTCCGAAGAAGATTGCCGATTACACCTGTCGAATCCGTCTCGGACTGGTTATCGTCGTACTTCCCCGAGCGAGGAGGCGCATGTCCACCACCGAGTTCCGCAACGTGATCAACGGCGAGTCGGTCACGGCCGCGTCGGGCGAGACCTACGACGTCGTCGACCCGACCACCGGTGACACCTACGCCACCGCCCCGATGTCGGGCCGGGAGGACCTCGACCGCGCCTACGGCGCCGCGGCCGACGCCTTCGAGGGCTGGGGCTACGCGACGCCGCAGGACCGGTCGAACGCGCTTCTCAAGATCGCCGCGGCCATCGAGGCCCGCGAGGACGAGATCAACGAGGTCGAGTGCCGCGACACCGGCAAGCCGCTGCACCTGACCAAGCAGGAGGAGATGCCGTACGCCTCCGACCACTTCCGCTACTTCGCCGGCGCCGCGCGGATCCTGAACGGCGCCGCGGCGGGTGAGTACATGGCCGACCACACCTCGTGGGTGCGCCGCGAGCCGATCGGCGTGGTGGGCCAGGTGACGCCCTGGAACTACCCGCTGCTCATGATGATCTGGAAGATCGCGCCGGCGCTGGCGGCGGGCAACACCGTCGTCCTCAAGCCGTCCGACACCACGCCGGCGGCGTCGACACTGCTGGCCGAGCTGTGCCAGGAGTTCCTGCCGCCGGGCGTGCTCAACGTCGTGTGCGGCGACCGCGACACCGGCCGCGCGCTGGTGTCGCACCCGACGCCGCAGATGGTGGCGATCACGGGATCCGTACGCGCCGGCATGGAAGTGGCCGAGGCCGCGTCGTCCGACCTGAAGCGGGTGCACCTCGAGCTCGGCGGCAAGGCGCCGGTGATCGTGTTCGACGACGCCGACGTGGCGGCCGCCGCGGAGGGCATCGCCGGCGCCGGGCTGTTCAACGCCGGCCAGGACTGCACCGCGGCCACCCGGGTGCTGGCCGGTCCGGGCATCCACGACGAGTTCGTGGCCGCGCTGGCGGAGGCGGCCCGGGGCATGCCCACCGGCCCGCCGGACAGCGAGGACACCTACTACGGCCCGCTCAACAACGCCACGCAGCTCGAGCGGGTCAGCGGGATGCTCGACCGGCTGCCCGACCACGCCACCGTCGAGACCGGCGGCACGCGGAAGGGCGACCGGGGCTACTTCTACGAGCCGACCGTCGTCTCCGGGCTGCAGCAGGACGACGAGCAGGTGCAGACCGAGATCTTCGGGCCGGTGATGACCGTGCAGCGGTTCACCGACGAGGCCGAGGCGCTGCGCTGGGCCAACGGCGTCCAGTACGGCCTGGCCTCCAGCGTCTGGACGAGGGACCACGCCCGCGCGCTGCGGGTGTCGCGGCGGCTCGACTTCGGCGCGGTGTGGATCAACACCCACATCCCGTTCGTCTCGGAGATGCCGCACGGCGGCTTCAAGCACTCGGGCTACGGCAAGGACCTGTCGATGTACGGCTTCGAGGACTACACGCGCATCAAGCACGTCATGTCCTTCATCGGGGAGTGATGGAGAGCATGAGGATCCTGCTGGTCGGCGCCGGGGGCGTGGGGGGCGCGTTCACCGCGATCGCGGCGCGACGCACGTTCTTCGAGACGATCGTGGTCGCCGACTACGACCGGGCGCGGTCGGAGAAGGCGGCCGCCGCGGCCGACGACCGGTTCGTGGCGGCGCAGATCGACGCCTCGGACGCCGACGCCGTCTCAGCACTGTGCCGCGAGCACCGGATCACCCACGTGATGAACGCCGTCGACCCGGTGTTCAACATGCCGATCTTCGAGGGCGCGCTCGAGGCGGGCTGCGACTACCTCGACATGGCGATGTCGCTCTCGAAGCCGCATCCCACCGACCCGTACGAGAAGTGCGGCGTGAAGCTCGGCGACGAGCAGTTCGCCGAGGCGTCGGAGTGGAAGGCCGCCGGCCGGCTGGCGCTGGTGGGCATCGGCGTCGAACCGGGGCTGTCCGACGTCTTCGCCCGTCACGCCGCCGACGAGCTGTTCTCCGACATCGACGAGCTCGGCACCCGCGACGGCGCCAACCTCGTGGTCACCGACGACGACGGGAACGAGATCTTCGCGCCGTCGTTCTCGATGTGGACGACGATCGAGGAGTGCCTCAACCCGCCGGTGATCTGGCAGAACGGCGACTGGCACACCACTCCCCCGTTCAGCGAGCCGGAGGTCTTCGACTTCCCCGAGGGCATCGGACCGGTGGAGTGCGTGAACGTGGAGCACGAGGAGGTGCTCCTCATGCCGCGGTGGGTCTCGTGCAAGCGGGCGACCTTCAAGTACGGGCTCGGCGAGGAGTTCATCAACATCCTCCGGGTGCTCCACACCCTCGGCCTCGACCGCACCGAGAAGGTGACCGTGAAGGGCGTCGAGGTCAGCCCGCGTGACGTCGTCGCCGCGGTGCTGCCCGACCCCGCATCGGTCGGGCCCCGGATGACGGGCAAGACGTGCGCCGGACTGTGGGTGACCGGCACCGGCAAGGACGGTCAACCGCGGTCGACGTACCTGTATCACGTGGTCGACAACGAGTGGTCGATGCGCGAGTACGGCCACCAGTGCGTGGTGTGGCAGACCGCCGTCAACCCGGTGATCGCGCTGGAGCTGCTCGAGTCCGGCGCGTGGACGGGCACCGGCGTGCTCGGCCCGGAGGCGTTCCCGGCCCAGCCGTTCCTCGACCTGCTCCACGAGTACGGCGCGCCGTGGGGGATGCAGGAGGTCTCGTGACCGAGGTCGAGCAGGTCCGCCGCCTGGTCACCGAGGTACCCGGGCCGCGCAGCCAGGAGCTCCACGCGCGGCGGCAGGCCGCGGTGGCGTCCGGCGTCGGCTCGGTGCTGCCGGTGTACGTCGTCGAGGCCGGCGGCGGGGTGGTGGTCGACGTCGACGGCAACTCGTTCATCGACCTCGCCAGCGGCATCGCCGTCACCGGCGTCGGCAACAGCGCGCCGCGGGTGGTCGAGCGGGTGACGGCGCAGGCGGCGGCGTTCACCCACACCTGCTTCATGGTGGCGCCGTACGCCGGCTACGTGGAGGTGTGCGAGACCCTCGCCGAGCTGGTGCCCGGGGACCACGCGACGAAGGCCGCGCTGTTCAACTCCGGCGCCGAGGCGGTGGAGAACGCCGTCAAGATCGCCCGGGTGCACACCGGGCGGGACGCCGTCGTCGTGTTCGACCACGCCTACCACGGCCGCACCAACCTCACGATGGCGATGACGGCGAAGAACATGCCGTACAAGCAGGGGTTCGGCCCGTTCGCGGGCGAGGTGTACCGGGCGCCGATGTCGTACCCGTTCCGCGAGCCGGCGCCGATCAGCGGCGAGGAGGCTGCGGCCCGGGCGCTGGCGACGGTCGAGGCGCAGGTGGGTGCGGCGAACGTCGCCTGCCTGGTGATCGAGCCGATCCTCGGCGAGGGCGGCTTCGTCGTCCCCGCGCCCGGCTTCCTCGCCACTCTCGCGGCCTGGTGCCGCGCCAACGACGTCGTCCTCGTGGCCGACGAGATCCAGACCGGCATGTGCCGCACGGGCGACTGGTTCGCCTGCGAGCACGAGGGGGTCGTGCCGGATCTCGTCACCGTCGCGAAGGGCGTCGCAGGGGGGCTGCCGCTGGCCGCCGTCGTGGGTCGCTCCGAGATCATGGATGCGGTGCACGGCGGCGGCCTCGGTGGCACCTACGGAGGCAACCCGCTCGCCTGCGCCGCGGCGCTCGGCGCCGTCGAGACGATGCGCGAGCTCGATCTCGCCGGACGCGCCCGCGCCATCGAGGCCACGATGGTGCCGCGGTTGAGCGGGATCGCCGAGCGCACCGGTGTGATCGGCGACGTCCGCGGCCGGGGCGCGATGCTCGCCGTCGAGGTCGTGAAGCCGGGCGGCACCGAGCCGGACGCCGCCCTCACCGCGCGCCTCAACGCCGCCTGCCACCAGGCCGGCCTGCTCACCCTCACCTGCGGCACCTTCGGCAACGTGTTCCGGTTCCTGCCGCCGCTGGTGATGCCCGACCACCTGCTCGCCGAGGCCCTCGACGTGCTCGACGAGGTCTTCGACGGGGTGTCCGGCTAGCACCCAGCAAGCACCGCCGAGTGGTCAGAAACTGCACGTTCCGCGCACCGGGGTGCGCGGTTTGGTCCCCAACCGCAACGTTGTAGCGCGCCAGGACCGGCTCGTGCGCTCGTCCGCAGCAAGCACCGCCGATTGGTCACGAACTGCAGACATAACGTCGGAATCTGCGTCGTTTGGTCCCCAACCGCGCGCCCCGGAGGGCCGCGGCGGACATGCGGTGCTAGCTGAGGCGCTTCTGGAACTCGCCCATCCGGGCCACGGCGCGGAAGCCGAGCAGTTCGTTGACGCCGATCATGTGGCTGTTCACCTCGGCGTTGAAGGTGACGAGCCGGCGGGCGACGTCCTGCTCGCGCTGCACCAGCTGCAGGTTGGCGACCTTGGTGGCGATCCCGAGCCGGTGGCCGCGGGCGTCGCGGCGCACGAGCGTGCCCCACTGGAACGCCGTCGTGGGATCGTGGATCGTGGTGCCGATGTCGCTGTAGGCCACCACCTCGCCGGCCCCGTCGAGGGCGACGGTGTGGTACGCCGTCCGGCCCGATCGGTCGAGCAGGGCTTCGTCCTCGCGCATCGCGTCGACGTCGGGCGCCTCGGGCTCGAGCTCCTTGTCCCCCACCGGCGCCTCGGTCATCAACGAGGCCCACAGCGTGATCCAGCTCTGCGCGATCTCGTCGGGCACCCGGCCCACGAACGACCGGATCTCGAAGTCGCGGTGGTGGGGCTCGGCCTCGGCTGCCAGCCGGTCGAGCAGGTCGTCGTCGACCGGGAGCGCGAGCTCGCGCTGCACGTCGCCGAGTGCGAGCCGGTAGCCGCGGGCCTGCGCGAACTCGACCCCGTGGAACCCGGTGCCCTCAGAACCGCGGTCGTACGGCCAGCTCGCCTCGGCATCGATCCGGGTGCGGTGCCGCTCGCGGGCCTCGGCCTCGAGCCGGGCGAGCATCGCGGAGCCGATCCCGCGGCGCCGGTGCTCCGGTGGCACCTCGACGGCGACCCGGGCGCTCTGGAGGTTGTCGAGGAGCGGCGTGACCAGCAGGCCGGAGCCGACGACCTCGTCGGAGCCGGACTCGCGGGCGACGAACGCGTAGCCGCGGGCCCGGATCCCGGGGTCCCGCAGCTGCGCGGTCACCTCGGGCAGCGTCCAGGGGGTGGCGGCGTCGCCGAGGGAGTCGCGCGCCACCAGCTCGGTGACGGCCTGGTAGCGGGCGAGCTCGCCGTCGTCCGCCGGGTCGACCGGCGTGATGTCGATGCTCACCGCGCGCGAGCCACCCGTCCCTCGTCCCACACCGGTCCGTCGGACTCGTAGACCGCACCGTCGGCGCCGTACACGAGGAACCGGTCGAAGCCGCGGGCGAACCAGCGGTCGTGGGTGACGGCGAGCACCGTGCCCTCGAACGCGGCCAGGCCGTCCTCGAGCGCCTCGGCGGACTGCACGTCGAGGTTGTCGGTGGGCTCGTCGAGGAGCAGCAGAGTCGCCCCGGACAGCTCGAGCAGCAGGATCTGGAACCGCGCCTGCTGCCCGCCGCTGAGCGTCTCGAACCGCTGCTCGGCCTGCGCCGAGAGCTCGTAGCGGTCGAGCACCCGGCTCGCCTGCTCGCGGCCCATGCCGTCGCGGCCGCGGCCGTCGGGCTGCTTGTCGCCGCGGTGCAGGATCTCGAGCAGCGTGCGGCCCATCAGCTCGGGGTGGTCGTGGGTCTGCACGAACCAGCCCGGCCGCACGCGGGCGCCGAGCTTGGCGTGGCCGGTGTGGCGGACCGACGCGATCTCCTGGTCGCCGACCGGACGGTGCTCGACGTCGGGGTCGGACCCGCCACCGGCCAGCAGCCGCAGGAAGTGCGACTTGCCCGAGCCGTTGCTGCCCAGCACGGCCACCCGCTCGCCGTACCAGACCTCGAGGTCGAACGGCTTCATCAGCCCGGTGAGCTCGAGGTCGGTGCAGACGACGGCCCGCTTGCCGGTGCGGCCACCCTTGAGCCGCATCGACACCTGCTGCTCGCGCGGCTGCTCGGTGGGCGGGCCGGCGGCCACGAACTTCTCGAGCCGGGTGGTGGCCGCCTGGTAGCGGCTGGCCATCTTCGAGTTGTAGGCCGCCTTCTGCTTGTACATGAGCATCTGGGCGCGGAGCTTGGCGTACTCCTCGTCCCACCGGCGCCGCAGCTCCTCGAAGTCCTCGAACCGCTTGCGGCGGGCCTCGTGGTAGCTCTCGAACCCGCCGGGATGCGTCCACACCAGGTTGCCGGCGCCGCCGAGCTCGACGGTGACGACGCGGGTGGCGGTGTTGGCGAGCAGCTCGCGGTCGTGGCTGATGAACAGGATCGTCTTGGCCGACTCCCGGATCCGACCCTCGAGCCAGACCTTGCCGGGCACGTCGAGGTAGTTGTCGGGCTCGTCGAGCAGCAGCACCTCGTCCGGCCCGGCCAGCAGGTACTCCAGCACGAGCCGCTTCTGCTCACCGCCGCTCAGGGTGGCGAGGGTGCGGTACTTCGCACGGTCGTACGGGACACCGAGCGCCTTGATGCAGCACACGTCCCAGGTGACCTCGAGGTCGTAGCCACCGGCGTCGCTGTACTCGTGGATCGCCTCGGCGTAGCGCATCTGGGTGCGCTCGTCGTCGTTCTCCATGAGCGCGAGCTCGCAGGCGTCGACCGCCTTGGCCGCCGTCCGGACCCGCGCCGGGCTCACGCTCAGCAGCAGGTCGGCGACCGTCGGGTCGGCCCCCAGTCCCTGCTTCACGTCCTGCCGCATGACGCCGAGACCGCCGGAGCGGGTGATCGCGCCGCCGTGCGGCTGCAGGTCACCGGTGATCAGCTTCAGGAGCGTGGTCTTGCCGGCCCCGTTCGCGCCCACCAGCGCCACCTTGGCGCCCTCCCCCACCCGGAACGCGACGTCGTCCAGCAGCACCCGCCCGTCGGGGAGCTCGAACCGCACCCCGGCGACGTCCACGTGACCCATGGGCGAGATTGTCCGTGACGTCGGGCGGCCGGCGCACGGGATTTGCTGGAGGGCGCGCAGAGATCACCGAATACCCCAGCCGGGTTGCGCATCCGCGTCTACGATTTCGGGCGATGACGGCGCAGGCGGAGGTCCCCGGACCGCTCACCGGTGCGGCCGACGCCGACGCGCCGGTCGCGCCCGGCCTCGCGCCCCCGACCCGGCGCTGGGCGCGCGGCGTCGCGATGACGGTGTGGGCCTGCGCACTGGCGCTGTGGTGGTGGCGGATCGGGATCCCGAACGACTCGCTCACCGTCATCCTCATGCTCTGGGTCGGCACGATCGCGTGGAACGTCGAGGCGCCGTGGCGGCGCCACCTCGAGTTCGTGCGCGACTGGGCGCTGCCGGCGTCCGTGCTGGTCTTCTACTTCTTCTCCCGCGGGCTCTCCGACGAGCTCGGCCTGCCGGTGCACTGGAAGATGCCGATCGACGTCGACCGCTGGCTCGGCTTCGGTGTCACCCCGACCGAGCGGCTCCAGGACGCCTGGTGCGGCAACCCGTGCGACTACGCCACCGAGCCGCGCTGGTACGACGTGCTGTTCACCAGCGTCTACGCCACCCATTTCCTGGTCGGCCTCACGTTGGCCGTGGTGCTGTGGCACGCGAGCCGCACCGAGTGGGTGCGCTGGATGCGGCTCTACGTCGGCATGAACCTCGGCGGCCTGGTGATCTACATCCTCTACCCGATGGCGCCGCCCTGGCTGGCCTCCGAGGCCGGCGCGCTCGGTCACGTCGAGCGCCTCACGTCGCGCGGCTGGCGTGACATCGGCCTGCAGCGGGTCGACGTCGTGCTGCACGGCGTCGGCAACCCGGTGGCCGCGATGCCCTCGCTGCACGCGGGCACCGCCGTCCTGGTGGCCGCCTACGCGATCTGGCGGCTGCGCTCGCCGCTGCGCTGGCTGATCGCCGTCTACCCGCTGCTCATGTGCGTCGCCCTCACCTACTACGGCGAGCACTACGTGATCGACCTGATCGCCGGTGCCGCCCTCGCCGGGCTGGTGATCCTCGCCGTCCGGGCCTACGAGCGCCGCTACGACCCACCGGAGGTCAAGGCCACCGCGGACGACGTCCGGGTCTGACCGGGCCGGCTCAGCCCTCCGACTGGCTGCTGAACGCCGCGTCGAACGAGGCGGTGGGTGGGGCGAAGTCGAACCTGCGCAGGAACTCCAGCGCCTCGGGGGCGCCGTGCAGACGGTCCATGCCGGCGTCCTCCCACTCGACCGAGACCGGGCCGTCGTAGCCGATGGCGGCGAGGGTCCGGAAGCAGTCCTCCCACGGGACGTCGCCGCGCCCGGTCGAGACGAAGTCCCAGCCGCGCCGCGGGTCGCCCCACGGCAGGTGGGAGGAGAGGATGCCGTTGCGGCCACCGCCCATCCGCATCCGGGTGTCCTTGCAGTCGACGTGGTAGATCCGGTCGGCGAAGTCGCTGATGAAGGCCACCGGGTCGATGCCCTGCCACATCATGTGGCTCGGGTCCCAGTTGAGGCCGAACGCCTCGCGGTGACCGATCGCCTCGAGGGTGCGCACCGTCGACCAGTGGTCGTAGGCGATCTCCGAGGGGTGCACCTCGTGGGCGAACCGCACGCCCTGGGCGTCGAACTCGTCGAGGATCGGGTTCCAGCGCTCGGCGAAGTCGGTGAAGCCGGCCTCGATGGTCGACGCCGGCACCGGCGGGAACATCGCCACGTAGGGCCAGATCGAGGAGCCGGTGAAGCCGACGACGACGTCGACGCCCATCCTCCGAGCGAGCCGTGCGGTCAGGCGCATCTCCTCGGCGGCGCGCGTGCGCACGCCCTCGGGGTCGCCGTCGCCCCAGACCCTCGGGCGCAGGATCGCCTGGTGCCGGAAGTCGATCGGGTCGTCGCAGACCGCCTGGCCGGTGAGGTGGTTGGAGATCGCCCAGCACTCCAGGCCGTGGCGGCGCAGCACGTCGAGCCGCTCCTCCACGTAGCCCGGCTCGTCGACCCGCCAGGCGTCGAGGTGCTCACCGGAGACGGCGATCTCGAGGCCGTCATAGCCCCAGCCGGCGGCCAGCTCCGCAACCTCCTCGAGCGTGAGGTCGATCCACTGGCCGGTGAAGAGGGTGAACCGCTTGCCGCTGCGCTGCTGCTCGCTCATCGCGTCCATCCTGCCTCGACGGCGACGCGCGCACCGTCCTGCTCACTGCTGGCCTCGATCGCGGCGAGCACCCGCTGCACCGCGAGCCCGTCGGCGAAGCCGGGCAGGGGGTCTTGGCCCGCGTCGACGGCGGCCACCAGGTCGGCGGCCTGCGAGACGAAGGTGTGGTCCCAGCCGAGGGTGTGCCCCGGCGGCCACCAGGCGCCGACGTAGGGGTGGTCGGCCTCGGTGACGAGCACCCGCCGCGCACCGTGCCCGTCGTCGAGCACGAGCTCGTTGAGCCGCTCGAGGTCGAAGGCGAGCGACCCGCGGGAGCCGTAGACCTCGACCGTGAAGGCGTTCTTGCGGCCGGCAGCCATGCGGCTCACCTCGAGCGAGACGACGACGCCCGACCCGGTCTCGAGCCGCGCCCACGCGGCGTCGTCGACGGTGACCGGCTCCCGGCCCGTGGGCCCGGAGCGCTCGGGCACGAAGGTGCGCAGCCCACCGGTGGCGGCGAGCACGGAGGTGCCGAGCAGGTGGTGCACCTGGTCCACGGCGTGCGAGCCGAGGTCGCCGAGAGCGCCGGAGCCGGCCTCCTCGCGCCGCAGCCGCCAGGTCATCGGGGCCTCGGGGTCGGCCAGCCAGTCCTGCAGGTAGCCGATGCGCGCCTGGCGCACCTCGCCGAGCTCACCGGCAGCGATCACCTGCCGCGCCAGCGCGAGGGCGGGCACCCGGCGGTAGTTGAACCCCACCATCGCCCGCACGCCGTGGGCTGCGGCGGCCTCGGCCGCGCGGAGCATCCGCTCGCCCTCCTCGACGCTGTTGGCCAGGGGCTTCTCCACCAGCACGTGCTTGCCGGCCTCGAGGGCGGCGATCGCGATCTCGGCGTGGGTCTGCCCGGGGGTGCAGACGTCGACCAGGTCGACGTCGGGCCGGGTGACGACGTCGTGCCAGTCGGTGGCGGCCTCGGCCCACCCGTAGCGGGCGGCGGCCTCCTTCACCGCGGCCGGGTCGCGACCCACCAGCACCTGCTGGCGCACGGGGGAGACCTCGGGATGGAAGGCGCCGAGGTTGCGCCACGCGTGGGAGTGGGCCTTGCCCATGAAGGAGTAGCCGACGCACGCGACGCCGAGCGGAGACCGATCTGGGGTGCTCATGCAGGGGCTCCTGAGGTGAGGGCACGGAGGAAGGCGAGGCCGTCCCGGGCGAGGTCGTCGGGCGATGCGGCGAGCGGGCGCCAGATGGAGGCGGCCACCGCGATCGCGGCGTTGTCGGGGGTGAAGCTCTCGATCACGAGCGGGCCGTCGTACGCGACGTCGTCGAGGGCCTCGACCAGGCCGTGCCAGTCGGTCTGGTCGCCGCCGGGGGCGCCACGGTCGTTGCCGCACACCTGCACGTGCACGAGGTGCTCGCCGGTGAGCCGCACTGCGTCGCCGGTGGATCGCTCCTCGATGCCCAGGTGGTAGGTGTCGAGGGCCAGCCCGAGGCCGGCGTCCAGCAGCGGGCCCGCGGCCTCGAGGGCCTGCTCGACGGTGTTGACGAACGAGGTCTCGTAGCGGTTGAGCGGCTCGATGCCGAGGCGGACGCCACGCTCGGCAGCGTGGTCGACGACGGGTCGCAGATGCTCGCGCCACTCGGCGCACGCCGTCCTCCGCTCGTCGGCGGCCATCCGCCACACCCGGCCGGTGGCCGCGTAGAAGGGGCCGCAGACCGCCGGCGCACCGACGGCGACCGCCAGGTCGACGCAGGCCCGCAGGTAGTCCTGGGTCGCCGCCACCGTGGCAGCGTCGGTGACCACCAGGTCGCGACCCGGGGCCATGGCACCCACCACGAACGCCGCCAGCCCGGCCGACGCCAGGGCGTCGGCGGTACGGGCGGGTTCGAGGTCGCCGACCTTCTCCAGCGGCAGCTCGACGGCGTCGAAGCCGAGGCCGGCGACGCGGGCGAGCAGGGCGGGCAGGTTCTCGTCGGTCAGCGGCGAGGTCCACACCCAGGTGTTGACGCCGATCGTTCTCACGGCGGTCTCCTCGCGGGTCGGGGGCGGGCAGGGGTCGCTGATGCCCCGGGGCCGGCCGACGGACGACGGCCGGCCCCGGGCGTCAGAGCGAGATCAGGGGATCTCGCGCTCCTGCCAGATCTCCGGGTAGCCGGGCAGGTCCTCGCCGCCGAACTTGGCGTAGTGGCCGTCGGGCATGCCGTCGTTGGCCTCGAGGTAGTCGGGCAGCTCCTCCTCGGTGATCGGCACCTGCGGAAGCACCCACTCCGCGGGCACCTCCTCGCCCTTCGCGATCATGCCGAGCGCGAGCAGCGGCGTGCGCCACTGGAAGTTCGAGTACACCGGCGCGAGCCCGGTCAGGCCGGTCTCGTCCCACTTGCGCAGGTAGCTCATCTCGTCCTCGCCGGTCATCACCGGGTAGTCGACGCCGGCGTCCTCGAACGCCTCGATGGCCGCGACTGCGCCGTCACCGGCGTCCATCCACACGCCGTCGACGTCGCCCTTGGCGAGCTCGTCGGTGATGATCGACTTGATCTTGGCCGGGTCGGCGTCGGTGAAGAAGTCGGACGCCTCGATGCCGTTCTCGTCGAAGATCTTCTGGGCGGCGGCCCAGCGGGTCTCGAGCACGTCGACGCCGGGCAGGATGCGCAGCGCCACGACCTTGTCGCCCTCCTCGAGGTTCTCCACGAGGAAGTTGGCGGTGTCGATGCCCCAGGCGAAGCCGCCCACGGGGTGGATGAACGTCGTGTGGCAGTCGGTCTCGACGCCGCGGTCGAAGACCACCACGGGCTTGCCGGTGTCGCAGGCCCGCTCGACGGCGGCGGTGATCGCCTTGGTGGAGTTCGGGGAGATGATGAACGCGTCGCAGCCGCCCTCCTTGATGAAGTAGTCGATGTCGGCGATCTGGGTGTTGTCGTCGTCACCGGCATCGCGGGTCTCCATCTCGGAGATGACGCCCTCGTCCTGGAGCACCTTCAACTGCTGGTTCATGGTGATCCAGCCGGTCTGGCGCCACGGGTTGCTGATCGAGGCGTTCGCGAAGCAGGCCTTCATCGGCTTGTCGGTCTTGAACGCGCTGGTGTCGGTCATCTCGCCGTCGAGGTACTGCAGCCACGGCTGGTCCTCGGGGCCCTCGAAGCTGGCGGTGCGCTGCTCGTCCTGGGTGTCGTACAGCTCCTGGTCGAACCACTTGCTGGGCTCGCCCGCGTCGCCACCGCCCCCGTCGTCGCCGCCGCAGGCGGTGACCAACGCCAGCACGGCAACGGCGCCGATGACGCCCTTGACCTTGGTTCTGCGCATGAGGTGTCTCCTGGTGTAGTGCCCGCGGACGGGCGATGGATCCCGAGTAGTGGTGGGAAGTGCGTGACGGATCAGGGGGACGCCGGCTCGGCCGGAGCGGGCGTCGGCTCGTCGGCGGCCGGGCGACGACGGCCGGGGAGCCCGGGTCGTCCCCGGGTGCGCCAGGCGCGGCCGGCCAGGGCGACGGCGGCGATGATGATCACGCCCTGCACGGTGTCGCGCCAGGTGGTCTCGATGACCTCCATGGCGTTGAGCAGGGTGATCAGCAGCTCCAGCGCGAGGGTGCCCCCGACGGCGGAGAGCACCCAGCCGCGACCGCCGCCGAGCACCACGCCACCGAGCACGACGGCGGTGATGGCGTAGAACTCGTAGCCCTTGCCGACGTCGCCGTTCACACCGACCTGGCCCACGAGGATCATCCCGGCCACCGTGGCGGCAACCGAGGAGAGCACGAAGGCCCGGGTCTTGAGCCACACCGGCGAGGAGCCGGCGAAGCGGGCGGCGTCCGGGTTGTCGCCGACGGCGAGCAGGCTCCGGCCGAACGGGGTGCGCATCAGCCACGCGGCCAGCACGCACAGGACGACGAGGACGATCACCGAGTAGTCGAGGTTCTCGACGACCGGCAGGTCCTCGAACCCGCCGCGGCCGAGGTCGCGGTACTCGTCGACCGGGTTCTGCTTGTTGCTGCCGCCGGTGGCGTTGTCGACGATGCCGGTGATCGCGAGCATCGTGCCGAGGGTGACGATGAAGCTCGGCACCTTGAGCACGGTGGTGGCGAGGCCGTTGACGACGCCGACGCCCACGCCGAGCAGGAGCATGAGGAGGGTGACCGGCCAGATCCGGTCGGGGTCCTGGATGAGCTCGCCCGCGATCACCACCTGGAGCGCGATCACCGCGCCCATCGACAGGTCGAACTCGCCGGCGACGATCACGAAGTACTGCCCGATCGCCACGATGGCCAGCGGCGCGAGCCGGCTGAGGAAGCCCGCGAGGTAGCTGGGCTCGCCGAAGTTGGGGTTCACGCCGATGAGCGCGATGAGCAGCCCGAGGGCCAGGACCCACACCGCACCGCCCGGCGTCGCGACGCCGCCGAGCAGGCGCAAGGGGAGCGAGCGGGTGTGAGCGGGGAGGGCGCGGCGCGCGCTGCGCCCGGGCGAGGAGGGGCGGGTGGTGCCGGCAGGCGCGCTCATCGTGCCGCCTCCTCGGGCGTGGGGGCATGGGCGGCCGGGACCGCCCGCCGTCCGGACCGGTCGAACGGCGCCGGCCTCCGCTCCACCTCGCGGCGGGCGTAGACGGCGACGGCGAGCACGATGACGGCGCCGCGGATGATGTCCTGCACGAAGCTGGTGGTGCCGATGACGCTCATCACCTGGTCCATCACGGCGAAGATCAGGACGCCGCCGAGGGTGCCGAGCACGCTGCCCTTGCCGCCGGCGAGCAGGGTGCCGCCGAGCACGACGGCGGCGATCGACATCAGCTCGTAGCTGCCGGTGAGGCCGGCGGTGGACTTGCCGACGCCGACCCGGCTGAGCAGCAGCACGCCGGCGAGCCCGGCCAGCGCCGAGCACAGCACGTGCGCGGCCACGACCGGCACCCAGGTCCGGAGGCCGGAGAGGCGGGCGACGTCCTTGCTGCCGCCCACCGCGTACATGTGGTGTCCGAGCCGGGTGCGGCTGAGCATCCAGATCGCGAGCCCCGCGCAGGCCAGCATGATCAGCGCGACCACGGGCACCGGCCCGATCGAGGCGGTGTCGAGCCGCGCGAACGACGGCGCGACACGGCCCTGGTCGCCGGTGAACTCGGTGGCCACGTAGCCGCTGAGGATGAGGCCCATCCCGAGCGTGGCGATGAAGCCGTGCACGCCGAGGAACGCCACGACGACGCCGTTCACCAGCCCGATGCCGGCGGCGACCAGCAGTGCCAGCAGCACGCCCGGCACCACCTGGGAGTTCGAGCCGTCCATCACCAGCGCGCCGACGATGCAGCCCATGGTGACGACGTAGGGCACGGAGAGGTCGAGGCTGCCGACGAGGATCACCAGCGTCTGGCCGATCGCGATCAGGCCGAGCGTGCTCGCGAGCACCAGGATCGCCTCGATGTTGCCGGTGGCGAAGAAGCTGCGGTCCTTCACGACGGCGGTGAGCACGGTGCCCAGCACCACCGCCACGAGCAGCAGCAGGTACACGATCGCGGTGGAGGTGAGCTCGCGGCGCGGGGTCATCAGGCCACCTCGCTCACGCCGGTGGCCACCTGGAGCACGCGCTCCTCGGTGCTGCCCGCGGGCAGCTCGCCGGCCACGCGGCCGTCGCGCATCACGACGATGCGGTCGGCCATGCCGATCACCTCGGGCAGCTCGCTCGACACCATGAGGACGGCGAGGCCCTCGGCGGCGAGCTCGCGCACCAGCTCGTAGATCGCGTGCTTCGCGCCGACGTCGATGCCGCGGGTGGGCTCGTCCATCAGCACCACGCGCGGGTGGGTGGTGAGCCAGCGGGCGAGCACGACCTTCTGCTGGTTGCCGCCGGAGAGGAGCCGCACCTCCTGGTCCATCGACCGGGCCGTGATCTCGAGGGAGGAGAGGAGACCGGGCGCCTCGGCGCGGGCGGTGCCGGTGCGCCGGGGGAAGACGTTGCGGACGACGCCGAGCGTGTTGTCGAGGATGCTCTGGTTGAGGGCCAGGCCGGTGGCCTTGCGGTCCTCGGTGACCAGGGCGAGGCCGGCGCGGACGGCGCTGCGCGGGGAGCGTGTGCGCACCTTCCTGCCGGCGACGCGGAGCTCGCCGCGGGTGAGGGGGGTGACGCCGAAGACCGCCTCGAGCAGCTCGGTGCGGCCCGAGCCCTGGAGGCCGGCGACGCCGACCACCTCGCCGGCCCGGATCGTGAGGTCGACGCCGTCGACGTAGCCGTTGCCGGCGCCGCTGAGCTCGAGGAGGGGTTCACCGATCTCGGTGCCCTCGTGGCGGTCGGGGAAGAACGACGACATCGGGCGGCCGACCATGAGCCGCACCAGCTCACCCTCGTCGAGCTCGGCGGCCGGCCGGGTGGCGACCTGCTCGCCGTCCTTGAGCACCGTGATGACGTCGCAGAGGTCGAAGATCTCCTGGAGCCGGTGCGACACGTAGACCACGCCCACACCGCGATCGGTGAGCCGCCGGATGATCGTGTAGAGCAGCTCCACCTCGTGCTCGGCGAGCGCGGCGGTGGGCTCGTCCATCTGGATCACCCGCGCGTCGAAGCTGATGGCCTTGGCGATCTCCACCACCTGCTGCTCGGCGACCGAGAGGCTGCGGACCCGGCGGGCGGGGGCGATGTCGTCGACGCCGAGGTCGGCCAGGAGCTGCGCCGTGTCGCGGTTCATGCGCGCGGTGTCGACGATCCCGAGGCGGCGCGGCTCGCGGCCGAGCCAGACGTTCTCGGCGACGGTGCGGGCCGGCAGCAGGTTGAACTCCTGGAACACGGTGGTGAGGCCGGCGCGCTGCGCCTGGACCGGGTGGCCGAAGCGCACCGGCTCGCCCTCGAGCTCGACGGTGCCGGAGTCGGCCTGGTGAACGCCGGCGAGCACCTTCATCAGCGTCGACTTGCCGGCGCCGTTCTCGCCGACCAGGCCGTGCACCTGGCCGGGCAGCAGGTCGAGGTCGGCCTCGCGCAGCACCACGTGCCCGGCGAAGGACTTGGTGACACCACGGACCCGCAGCACCGGGGCGGCACCGGGATCGCGGGGCGGTGTGGCGGTCGTCACGCCCGAACCTTGACACAAGTAGGCCACTTCTGTCGATAGTTCGGCAGAAGTTGTTGGGTAGACGTACGTAAGGGGGCGTGGGATGCTTCCCGCCGTGCGCACCAGCGACGTCTTCGAGCTGCTGCGCGACGGCGCGCCCCGGACCCGCGCCGAGCTGGCGAAGACCACGGGCCTGGCCCGCTCGACCATCGCCTCGCGCATCGACACGCTGCTGCGCATGGGGTTGGTGGCGCCCTACGGTGACGCCGCCTCGACCGGTGGCCGGCCGCCGTCGCTGCTCGCGCTGAACCCGAGCGCCCGAGTCGTGGCGGGCGTCGACATCGGCGCGAGCCACGCCACCGTCGCGCTCGCCGACCTGGCCGGCACGCTGCTCGCCGAGCACCGGGCCGAGCTCGACGTCGCCGAGGGCCCCGAGGTGGTGCTGCGCTGGGCCGAGGAGGCGATCCGCGACCTGCTCGCCGCCCAGCGCCGCGAGACGGCCGAGCTGATCGCGATCGGCGTCGGACTCCCCGGGCCGGTCGAGCACGAGAGCGGCCGGGCGATCAACCCGCCGATCATGCCGGGCTGGGACCGCTACGACGTCCCCGCCCACGTCCGCCGCGCCTACGACGTGCCGGTGCTGATCGACAACGACGTCAACATCATGGCGCTCGGCGAGCGCCACGCCCACCTGCCCGGCGTCGACGACCTCGTCTACATCAAGGTGAGCACCGGCATCGGTGCGGGCATCGTGTCCGGCGGACAGCTCCAGCGCGGCGCCCAGGGCACCGCGGGCGACCTGGGGCACGTCCGCCTCGCGGGCGCGGAGGACGTCGTGTGCCGCTGCGGCAACCGGGGCTGCCTCGAGGCGGTGGCGGCCGGGCCGGCGCTGGCGCACGCGCTGCGCGGGCAGGGCCTGACCGTGAGCGACGGCCGCGACGTCGTCGAGCTCGTGCGCCGTGGCGAGCCGCTCGCCATCCAGGCGGTGCGTCAGGCAGGACGCGACCTCGGCGAGGTGCTCGCCGTCCTGGTCAACCTCATCAACCCCTCGGCCATCGTGATCGGCGGCGTGATGGCCGAGGCGGGCGAGAGTCTCCTCGCCGGGATCCGCGAGACCGTCTACCAGCGCTCGCTGCCGCTGGCCACCGAGCACCTCACGATCCGCACGTCGCAGGCCGGCGAGCGCGCGGCGGTGCTGGGGGCGGCGTCGCTCGCGATCGGGTTCGCGCTCTCGCCGGAGGCGATCGACCGCGCCAGCCTCGCCCTCAGCAGCTGACGACCCGCGCGAGTCCGGGTCGAGGACCCCCTGGCCCGCGCTTGCTACTCGCGAGTTAGATAGCCCCATGCGGCTCGAGCTCTCCGACGACATGCAGGCGTTCCGCGAGGAGATGCGGACGTTCTTCACCACCGAGGTCCCGGAGGCGATCCGGGACGCGGTCCGGCAGGGGCGCGAGCTCACCCAGGAGGAGATCGTCGAGAGCATGCAGGTGCTCAACCAGGCGGGTCTCGCGGTGCCGCACTGGCCGGTGGAATGGGGTGGGCAGGACTGGACCGACCTGCAGCGCCACATCTGGAACGAGGAGATGCAGGCGGCGTTCGTGCCGATCCCGCTGGCCTTCAACGCCTCGATGATCGGCCCGGTGCTCGCGCAGTTCGGAACCGAGGAGCAGAAGAAGAAGTTCCTGCCGAAGACCGCCAACCTCGACATCTGGTGGAGTCAGGGCTTCTCCGAGCCGGACGCCGGGTCCGACCTCGCCAGCCTCCGCTGCTCCGCCGTCAAGGACGGCGACGACTTCGTCGTCAACGGCCAGAAGACGTGGACCACGCTCGGCCAGTACGGCGACTGGATCTTCAACCTGGTGCGCACCGACCCGGACGCCAAGAAGCAGGCCGGCATCTCGATGCTGCTGATCGACATGACCACGCCCGGCGTCGAGGTGCGGCCGATCGAGCTGATCGACGGCGGCCACGAGGTCAACGAGGTCTGGTTCGAGGACGTCCGTGTGCCGGCCGAGAACCTCGTCGGCGAGCTCAACGGCGGCTGGACGATCGCCAAGTTCCTGCTCGGCAACGAGCGGGTCGGCGTCGCGCCGGTGGGCGCCACCAAGCGGGTGCTCGCCCAGGCCAAGGAGCTCGCCGGCGACCGGCTCGCGGACGACCCGCTGCTCCAGGCGCGCGTGGTCGAGCTCGAGAACGAGCTGCTCGCACTCGAGCTCACCGCGCTCCGCGTGGTCGCCCACTCCCACGACGGCGAGCCGCACCCGGCGTCCTCGGTGCTCAAGCTGAAGGGCACCGAGCTGCAGCAGGCGGTGAGCGAGCTGGTGCTCGACCTCGCCGGCCCCGCCGCCGCGGCCTCCGGCGCCGGCCACGACCCCGAGTCCGACGACTCCGGCCTCGAGCAGTGGCAACGGCTGGCCGCGCCGGTCTACCTGAACCTCCGCAAGGCCTCCATCTACGGCGGCTCCAACGAGGTGCAGCGCCAGATCATCGCCCGCACGATCCTGGGTCTCTGAGGCCGGGAAAGAGGAAGAGCGAGATGGACTTCACCTACGACGACGAGCAGACCGCCCTCCGCGACGCCGTGCGCGGCCTGATCGGCAAGGCCTACGGCGACTACGAGGAGCGCCGCACGGCGGTGGCCGAGGACCCCGGCTTCAACGAGAAGACCTGGGCGCAGCTGGCCGAGATGGGCCTGCTGGGCCTCCCCTTCGCCGAGGACGACGGCGGCGTCGGCGCCGGACCGGTCGAGATCGGCATCGTGTGCCAGGAGCTCGGCCGGGTGATCGCGCCGGAGCCCTACCTCACCGCCGTCGTGCTCGCCGGCGGGCTGGTCTCCGCGGTCGGCACCGCCGAGCAGCGTCAGGAGCACCTCGGCGCGCTGGCCGGTGGCGAGGCGGTGCTCGCGTTCGCGCACGCCGAGCCGGGCCGCCCCTACGTCGACGACGCCGAGGCGGTCACCGCCGGCCAGGACGGCGACACCTGGACGCTGACCGGCACCAAGGAGCCGGTGCCGCACGGCGCCCGCGCCGACGTGCTGGTGGTGAGCGCGAAGCTCCCCGACGGCGGCACCGGACTGTTCCTCGTGAACGGCGACGACGCCGAGCGCACCGGCTACCCCACCTACGACGGCGGCCGCGCCGCCCGGGTGGTGCTCGACGGCACCGCGGCCACGCCGCTCGGCGAGCCGGGGCTCGACGTCACGAGCAGCATCGCCACCGTGCACGACATCGGCCGGGTGATGGCGGCCAACCAGGCGCTCGGCGCGATGCAGACGGCGCTCAAGGCCACCACCGAGTACCTGACGAGCCGCAAGCAGTTCGGCGTCACCCTCAACAACTTCCAGGCGCTCACCTTCCGCGCGGCCGACCTCTACACCTCGCAGGAGCTCACCCACAGCCTCGTCGACTGGGCCACGATGGTGGTCGCCGCCGGCGACCCCGTCGAGGTCGCGGACGCCGCGGCCCGGGTCGGGCTCCAGGTCAGCCGGGCCGGACGCCACATCGGCCAGGAGGCGATTCAGCTGCACGGCGGCATCGGCATGACCGCGGAGTTCCGGGTCGGCATGATCACCGCCCACCTCACCTGGCTCGACCACCTGCTCGGCGACGGCAGCCACCACCGCCGACGGCTGATGTCGACGGTGTCCGACCACGCCGCGATCGACCCGCTGAACCGGTGAGGGGTCTCGCCGGCAAGACCGCGGTGGTCACCGGCGCGAGCCGGGGAATCGGGCTCGGCATCGCCGAGCGGCTGGTGGCCGAGGGCGCCCGCGTGGTGATCACGGCCCGCAAGCCGGAGCCGCTCGCCGAGGCGGTGTCGCAGCTGGGCGGCGCCGACGTCGCGCTCGGGATCGCCGGCAACGCGGGCGACGCCGAGCACCGGGCCGAGGTGGTGGCGAAGGCCGTCGAGACCTTCGGCAGCCTCGACCTGCTGGTCAACAACACCGGCATCAACCCGGCCTTCGGGCTGCTCACCGAGCTCGACCTCGACGCCGCCCGCAAGATCATGGACGTCAACGTGGTGGCCGCTCTCGGCTGGGTGCAGGAGTCGTTCCGGGCGTGGATGAAGGAGCACGGCGGCGCCGTCGTGAACGTCTCGTCGCTGGCCGGGGTGAAGCCGGCGCCGTTCATCTCCTTCTACGGCGCCAGCAAGGCCGCGCTCATCAGCCTCACCGAGGCACTCGCCCTCGAGATGGGCCCGGGCGTGCGCGTCAACGCCGTCGCGCCGGCGGTGGTGAAGACCAAGTTCGCCGAGGCGCTCTACGTCGGCCGCGAGGAGGAGGCGGCCGCGGCCTACCCGCTCAAGCGGCTCGGCGAGCCCGACGACATCGGCTCGCTCGTCGCCTTCCTGCTCTCCGACGAGGCCGGCTGGCTCACCGGCCAGACCGTGGTGGCCGACGGCGGCGTCGCCTTCACCGGCGGCCACTGATGCCGCACCCGAAGCTCGAGGGCAGGGGCGCCGTCGTCACCGGCGCCGGCGGCGGCATCGGCCGCGCGCTCGCCGAGCGGCTGGTCGCCGAGGGCGCCCGCGTGGTGGTGAACGACGTCGACGAGGCCGGCTGCCGCGCCACCGCCGAGGCGACCGGCGCGACGGCGGTGCCCGGCGACTGCGCCTCCGACGCCGGCGTCCGCGCGCTGGTCGACGCCGCCACCGACGAGCTCGGCCGGGTCGACGTCTACTGCGCCAACGCCGGCATCGACCGCACCGTCGACGACGCCCTCGCGCTCTCCGACGACGACTGGGCCGCGATGATCCAGGTGAACCTGATGGGCCACGTCCGGGCCGCCCGGGCGCTGGTGCCGGGCTGGGTGGCCGACGGGGCGGGCGGCCGGTTCGTCGTCACCGCCTCGGCCGCCGGGCTGCTCACGATGATCGGTGCCGCCGCCTACTCGGCCACCAAGCACGCGGCCGTGGGCTTCGCCGAGTGGCTCTCCGTCACCTACGGCGACCGCGGCGTCGCCGTGCAGGCGATCTGCCCGCAGGGCGTGCGGACGGCGATGCTCGAGCAGGCCGGCCCGCTGACCGGGCTGCTCTCCCACGACGACGCCCTCACCCCCGAGGCGGTCGCCGAGGCGTGGGTGGCCTCGCTCGACGACGACCGGTTCCTCGTGCTCCCCCATCCCGAGGTGGCGGGCTACTACGCGGCCCGCGCCACCGACACCGACCGCTGGCTGGCCGGGATGCGCCGGCTCCGACAGAAGGTTGACTCGCTGTGACCGAGAGCGTGCCCGGTCTCGACCTCGACGCCTTCCGCACCTGGTACGACGGCGAGCGGCCCGGCGAGATCGCGGGCGAGCTGAGCGCCGAGGTGATCGCGGGCGGCCGGTCCAACCTCACCTACACGGTCACCGACGGCACCTCGTGGTGGATCGTGCGGCGCCCGCCGCTCGGCCACGTGCAGGCCACCGCCCACGACATGGGCCGCGAGTTCACCGCGATGTCGGCGCTCGCGGGCACCGACGTGCCGGTGCCGCGCACGTATGCCCACTGCACCGACGAGTCCGTGCTCGGCGCCGAGTTCTACGTGATGGAGAAGGTCGAGGGCACGCCGTACCGCACCGCCGCGCAGCTGAGCGAGATCGGCGAGGCGGCCACCGCCGAGCTCGCCGGCGCGATGATCGACGTGCTGGCCCGGCTGCACGCCGTCGAGCCGGCCGCCGTCGGGCTCGGCGAGCTCGGCCGCCCGGCCGGCTTCCTCGGCCGGCAGGTGAAGCGATGGGGCCGTCAGCTCGAGGGCTCCGCCACCCGCCCGCTGCCGGACGCCGAGACGCTGCTGCAGCGGCTCGCCGACTCGGTCCCCGCCGGTGACGCCGACCGCGACGCCGCGACATCCAGCATCGTGCACGGCGACTACCGCCTCGACAACCTGCTCTCGGTACCGGGTGACCCCGAACCGGTGAAGGCCGTCGTCGACTGGGAGATGGCGACGATCGGCGACCCGCTCACCGACGTCGCGCTGCTCGTGGTCTATGACCACACCGGCCAGATGCGCGGCGGTTCGGCGATCGCCGACGCCTCGTCGGCCCCGGGCTACCCGGACCGCGACGCGGTGCTCGACCGCTACCGCGCGGCGTCCGGGCGCGACCTGCCCGACCTCGGCTTCCACCTCGGCCTCGCCTACCTGAAGATCGGTGTGATCCTCGAGGGCATCCACCACCGCTTCCTCGCCGGCCAGACCGTCGGCCGGGGGTTCGACACGATCGGCGAGGCGGTCGAGCCGTTGTTCGCCGCCGGGCTGGAGGCCACCGATGGTTGATCTCTCGCTCACCGAGGAGCAGCAGGCCTTCCGCGACCTCGCCCGCGCCTTCCTCGACCGTGAGGCCGTGCCGCACCGCACGCAGTGGGACCGCGACGAGTCCGTCGACCTCGCGATCGTGCCGAAGATGGCCGACATCGGGTTCTTCGGGCTCACCATCCCCGAGGAGTACGGCGGCCTCGGCGGCGACTGGCTCACCTACGCGCTCGGCATGGAGGAGCTCGGCCGCGCCGACTCCGCGCTGCGCGGGATCGTCTCGGTGAGCAACGGGCTCGTCGGCAAGTCGATCCTCCACTTCGGCACCGAGGAGCAGAAGCAGGAGTGGCTCCCCCGCATCGCGAGCGCCGAGGTGCTCGGCTGCTTCGGCCTCACCGAGCCCGACACCGGCTCCGACGCCGGCAACCTCAGCTCGCGCGCGGTGAAGGACGGCGACGACTACCTCATCACCGGCCGCAAGCTGTTCATCACCAACGGCACCTGGGCGAAGGTGGCGCTGGTGTTCGCCCGGACCGGTGAGGAAGGACCTCGGGGCATCTCGGCGTTCCTCGTGCCCACCGACGCCGAGGGCTTCGAGGCGATCGAGATCAAGGGCAAGCTCGGGCTGCGCGGGCAGGCCACGGCCGAGCTCGTGCTCGACGACGTCCGGGTGCCGGCGTCCGCCATGCTCGGCGGGCCGGACGGCGAGGGCCAGGGCTTCAAGGTCGCGATGAGCTCGCTCGACAAGGGCCGGGTCTCGGTGGCCGCCGGCTGCGTCGGCATCGTGCAGGGCTGCCTGGAGTCGGCGGTCGAGTACGCGACCACCCGCACCCAGTTCGGCCGGCCGATCGCCGGGTTCCAGCTGGTGCAGGACCTCATCGCCGACATCTCCCTCGACGCCGACGCCGCCCGGCTGCTCGTCTGGCGGGCCGCCGACCTGCTCGACCGCGGCGCCGACCGGCACGCCGTCTCGGTGGCGGCGTCGAAGGCGAAGCTCTTCGCCAGCGAGGCCGCCGTCCGCGCCGCCAACGCCTGCCTCCAGGTGCACGGCGGCTCGGGCTACATCGACGAGTACCCCGCCGCCAAGTACCTCCGTGACGCCCGCGTGATGACGCTCTACGAAGGCACCTCGCAGATCCAGAAGCTGCTCATCGGCCGCGCCGAGACCGGCATCAGCGCGTTCACGTGAGGGCTCCGGGGGTCTCGACACGTCCCTCGCTGCGCTCGTGACGGCTCGACCACCGGAGCCCGCCGGTGGTCGAGCCGGGCGAGCGCCAGCGAGCCCGTGTCGAGACCCCGGCCCTCCTAGACCGCCCGCCGGCCCCACTTCTGCACGACCGGACGCACCTGCCGCAGCCGCAGGTCGTGCTCGGCGAACGTGCCCGACACGATCGGGTCGCGCGAGGCCATGACGCCGAGGAGCAGGTGGCCGCTGTGGGTGCGGCTGCCCGACACCGCGGCCCGCTCGCGGAGCGCCAGCACCAGGATGTCGCGGGTGCGCGGGGTCGGCCGCCGCCCGCGCCAGTCGGGCTGCTCGTCGAACGGCGGGTTCACCGCCTCGAGCAAGGTGGCGACGTCGATGCCGCGCGCCTCGACCTCCTCGACGTCGATCGTCTCGGCGGCGTCGAGCCAGCGCCGGTCGAGGGTGATCCGCGCCTGGTCGGGATCGGTGCCGAGGTGGGTGAGCACGTCGCGGACGAACCGGTCCGCGAGCAGCGCGCGCAGCACGTGATGGGGCTGCACGTCACTGCGCGAGGTCACCTCGTCACGGTACGTCCGGCCGGGCCGCCAGGATGCGGAATCCCTTGCTGCTCGCCAGCCGCTCGGTGGGCCAGCCCTGCTCGCCGAGCCAGCGCTGCAGCGAGTCGGCGCCGAGGTTCTTGCCGACCACCATCACCGCCCGGCCGCCGGGAGCGAGCCTCGGCAGCCAGGTGAGCAGCAGGTCGTGCAGCGCCGCCTTGCCGACGCGGATCGGCGGGTTCGACCAGATCTCGTCGAACCGCTCGGCCGGGTCGACGGCGTCCGGGAGCACGAACCGCGCGGCGAGACCGTTGGCCGCGGCGTTCTCGTTGGCCAGCAGCAGCGCCCGCTCGTTGACGTCGACGCCGGTCACCTCGGCGCCGGACGCCGCCGCGGCCAGACCGATCACGCCGTACCCACAGCCGAGGTCGAGCACCCGGGTGCCGGCGGCGGGCGGGCCGGTCTCGCGGAACAGCACCGCCGTGCCGACGTCGAGCCGGCCGTTGGCGAACACCCCGGAGCCGGTGTCGAGCGTGAGGCGATGGCCCCACACGTTGACCTCCACCCGGGTGCGGGTGAACGGCACCGACGGGTCGGCGGTGAAGTAGTGCTCGTCAGGCACGGCGCGCCCTCGTCTGCTCGGCCCGCGCGACGAGCTCGTCGTCCGGCGGGTAGGCGACCTCCTCGAGCGTGAGCCCGTGCGCCGCGACGACGGCGACTGCTGCGTCCCGCTGACCGGCCACGAGGATCTCCCCCGCCCACGCCGGCGACCGGCGTCCCTCCCCGACCGCGAGCAGGCAGCCCACCAGCGACCGCACCATCGAGTGGCAGAACGCGTCGGCACGCACGGTGGCGACGGCGCGTCCGGCGTCGTCGCGGGCCCAGGAGAGGTCGAGGAGCGTGCGGATCGTCGTCGCCCCCTCGCGCTGCTTGCAGAAGGCGGCGAAGTCGTGGCGGCCGACGAGCTTCTCGGAGGCCTGGTTCATGAGGTCGATATCGAGCGGGCGCGGCCGGACGAGCACGTGGTGGCGGGCGAGCGGGTCGACGACGGCCTCGGTGTCGGCCACCCGGTAGGCGTAGCGGCGCCACAGCGCCCCGAACCTCGCGTCGAAGCCGGGCGGGGCCCCGGCCACCCGACGCACCCTCACGTCGTCGGGCAGCACGCCGTTGAGCCGGCGGGCCAGCGAGCCCTCCGGCACGGCGACATCCGGCTCGACGTCGGCGTGCACCACCTGGCCGCGGGCGTGGACGCCGGCGTCGGTGCGGCCGGCGCACACCACCGGCACCGGCTCGGTGCGGAGCACGGTGCCGAGCGCGGCCTGCACCTCGCCCTGCACGGTGCGGAGCCCCGGCTGCGCGGCCCAGCCGTGGAACGACGTGCCGTCGTAGGCGAGGTCGATCCGCAGCCGCACCGCGCGATTGTGTCAGCCGCCCTACGCTCGACGCGTGCCGAACCCCGTGATCGTGCTGGTCTCCGCGCGGCACGCCGACTTCCTGCTGGACGAGTTCGGGCGGTACCAGCGCGACTACGACCTCCGCACCGCCCGCTCCTGCGCCGAGGCGCTCGCCGTCATCAAGCAGGCCCGCGCCGAGGGCCTCCAGGTCGCCCTGTTCGTGCAGGACGGCGACCTGCCCGACGAACACCCGCTGGCGGCGTTCCACCTGTGGCGCACCGAGGTGCCGACCGCGCGCCGCATCATCGCCGCGCACTACGACCAGTTCCTCGAGCGCGCCGCCGAGCTGCGGCCCGGGCTCGCCAAGGGCAAGTACGACGCCTACCTCCTGATGCCGCGCGGTGTGCGCGACGAGGAGTTCCACGGCGCCGTCACCGAGATGCTGAGCGACTGGGGCTCCACCGTGGCCGCGCCCGAGATCGAGACGGTGCGGATCGTCTCGCCGCCCGGCATCCCGCTCACCAGCGAGATCCGCGAGTTCGCCAACCGGATGGGCATGCCCACGCGGGTGCACGACCCCGACAGCGAGGTCGGCCGCGAGGTCGTCGCCTCGTACGACGGCGAGCCGACCTTCCCGCTGGTGCAGGCGATGCAGCGGCCGGTCACCGCACCGAAGTCGGTGCGCGAGGTCGCCGTCGGCATCTACGGCGCGCCCACCGACCTCCAGGTCGACGGGGTCTGCGACCTCGCGATCGTCGGCGCCGGACCGGCCGGTCTCGCGGCCGCCGTCTACGGCGCGAGCGAGGGGCTCGCGACGGTGGCGGTGGAGGCCGAGGCGATCGGCGGCCAGGCCGGCACCAGCTCGATGATCCGCAACTACCTGGGCTTCCCGCGCGGCGTCTCCGGGATGCGGCTCGCGCAGCGGGCGCGCAACCAGGCGATCCGGTTCGGCACCCAGTTCCTCACCGGCTGGGAGGTCACCTCGCTCGAGGTCGGGGCGCCCGGCTCGCCCCACTGCCTGCGCACCGACGGCGGCGACATCGAGGCCCGCAGCGTCGTCATCGCCACCGGCGTCGCCTACCGCAAGCTCGGGGTGGAGTCGGTGGAGTCGCTGGTCGGGCTCGGCGTCCACTACGGCGCCGCGATGTCGTCGGCCCGCGACGTCGAGGGCTACCACGTGGTCGTGGTCGGCGGCGGCAACTCCGCGGGCCAGGCCGCCATCCACCTCGCCCGGTTCGCCGACACCGTGACGATCCTGGTACGGCGCAACTCGCTCGAGGAGACGATGTCGGCCTACCTCGTCGGCGAGATCGCCTTCAACCCGCGGATCGAGGTGCAGACCTGCGGCGAGGTGGTCGACGGCGGCGGCGACGGCCGGCTGGAGTGGCTCGACATCCGCCACACCGGCACCGGCGAGGTCACCCGCCGCGAGGCCCAGGGCCTCTACCTGCTGCTCGGCGCCGAGCCGCACTGCGACTGGCTGCCCCCCGAGGTGGCCCGCGACAAGCACGGCTTCGTGCTCACCGGCCGCGACGTGCCCAAGCAGCTGTGGAGCAACGGCCTCCCGCCCCCGAACCTCGCCACCACCGTCCCCGGCATCTTCGCCGCCGGCGACATCCGCTCCGGCTCCATGAAGCGCGTCGCATCGGCGTCGGGCGAGGGCGCCAGCGCGATCCCGCTCGTGCACGCCTGGCTGGCGCCGTAGGCCGCCGTTCGTCGAGCTTGTCGAGACGCTCCGGAGGGATCTCGACAAGCTCGATCAACGGGAGTGCAGCTCGGCTCGGGTCGGCGGGTCGGCACCGACGCGGGAGACGGTGATCGCGGCGGCGCGGGCGGCGTGGGCGAGCACCTCGGCGGGCGGGCGGGAGCGGTCGTCCCACAGCGCGTCGATCACCGCGGCCATGAACGTGTCGCCGGCGCCGATGGTGTCGGCGACCTCCGAGACCTGCACCGGCGCGGTGGTGACGTCGTCGGCGTCGTACCAGCGGGAGCCGTCGACGCCGCGGGTCACCACGACCACCGATGCGCCGAGCGAGCGGAGGTGGGCGGCGGCGGCGTCGAGGTCGAGGTCGGGCCAGAGCGCCTCGAGGTCCTCGTCACTGGCCTTCACCAGGTCGGCGCGGCGGGCCACCTCCTCCACCCGCGCGACGACCTCCGGACCGGTGCCGGTGAGGGCGGGCCGGGCGTTGACGTCATAGGTGACGTACGCGCCCGCGCCGAACCGCTCGAGCACCGCGAGCACGTCGTCGGCCCCCGGCATGAGCACCGCCCCCAGCGAGCAGACGTGCACGAAGTCGGGCTGCTCGCCGTCGACCGGGCCGAGCCGCCACTCGACGTCGAAGTCGTAGCTGGCCGCGCCCTCGGGGCTGATGGTGGCCCGTGCCGACGGCGTCCGCCCCACCACGTGCGGGTCGGAGGCGAGCGTGACGCCGGACCCGGCGAGGTGGTCGGCGATGAGCCGGCCGTGGTCGTCGTCGGCGAACGCCGTCGCGAACCGCACCGGCCGGCCGAGCCGGGCCAGTGCCACCGCCACGTTGGCCGCGCTGCCGCCGGCGCGCTCGACGGGTGCTGCGTCGCCCGGGCCGACGACGACGTCGACGATCGACTCCCCCACCACCAACGCGTCCGGCACGGTCCTTGCCTATCACTGTCCGGACACCCGGATAGCGTGCGGCCCATGGCCCTGGACACCTCGCCGGAGCAGCCGGCGCCGGTGCGCACCATCGCCAACGCGCTCTCCCAGTGGATCGGCCGGCTGGGCAGCGTGTGGGTGGAGGGCCAGGTCGCCCAGCTCAACCGCCGGCCCGGGGCTGCCACGGTCTTCCTCACCCTGCGCGACTCGGCCGCCGACATCTCGCTCTCGGTCACGGTGGCGCGCACGCTCGTCGACAGCATGAACCCGCCGCTCGTCGAGGGCGCCAGCGTGGTCGTGCACGCCAAGCCCAGCTACTACGAGGTACGCGGCACCATCTCGCTGCACGCACGCGAGATCCGCATGGTCGGCCTCGGCGAGCTGCTCGCCCAGATCGAGCGACGCCGTCAGCTGCTCGCCGCCGAGGGCCTCTTCGACCCCGCGCTGAAGCGCCGGCTCCCCTTCCTCCCCCGCACCGTCGGCCTCGTCACCGCCCAGAAGTCGGCGGCCGAGCGCGACGTGCTCGAGGTGGCCAAGCGCCGCTGGCCCGCCGTCCGGTTCCGCGTCGCGCACGCCACCGTGCAAGGCCCCCGCGCCGCGGCCGAGGTGATGGGCGCGCTCGCCGCGCTCGACCAGGACGACGACGTCGACGTGATCGTGATCGCCCGCGGTGGCGGCTCGGTCGAGGACCTGCTGCCGTTCTCCGACGAGGGCCTGCTGCGCGCCGTCGCCAAGGCCGGCACCCCGGTGGTCTCCGCGATCGGCCACGAGCCCGACCAGCCGCTGCTCGACCTGGTGGCCGACGTCCGCGCCGCCACCCCCACCGAGGCCGCCAAGCTCGTCGTGCCCGACGTCGCCGCCGAGCTCCACCACGTCACGGCGGCCCGGCACCGGCTGCGGTCGGGCCTCGCCGGTTGGCTCGACCGCCAGCAGGCGGCGCTCGACGCGCTGCGCTCCCGGCCCGCCCTCGCCGACCCCCGCAGCCTGCTCGCCGACCGCGCCGACGAGGTCGACGCGCTGCGCGACCGCGCCCGCCGCAGCCTGGGTCACCACCTCGACCGCGCCGCCGACGACGTCGGCCACCACCGCGCCCGCGCCCGCGCGCTCTCCCCGCTCGCCACCCTGCAGCGCGGCTATGCCGTGCTGCAGGACGCCGACGGCCACGTCGTCACCGCCGTCGCCGGCGCCCCCGCCGGCGCCGCCGTGAGCGTGCGGGTGGCCGACGGCCGGGTCCATGCCACCGTCACCGACACCGAGGAGCTCGATGGCTGAGAAGGCTGACCAACGGGAGATCTCCTATGAGGAGGCCCGCGAGGAGCTCGTCGAGGTGGTGCGCCGCCTCGAGACCGGCGGCACCACCCTCGAGGAGTCGATCGCGCTCTGGGAGCGCGGCGAGAAGCTCGCGACGATCTGTCAGGACTGGCTCGACGGCGCCCGCCGCCGGCTCGACGAGGTCATCGAGAAGACCCCGCCGGAGTAGTGGGCGACTCCGGCACCTGCTCGTCGCTCACCGGAGCGTCGGTGAGCGACTCGACCAGCTCGGCCAGTACCGCCGCCGGTGCCGAGCCGAACACGAGCACCGTCGTGTCGCCGACCGTCGCGGCGTAGGCGGTGTCGCCGCCGTCGTCGGTCCAGGTCTCCCAGGTGGGCGCCACGGACGCCGAGGCCCGGTACGGGTCACCCGCCGTCGCGTTCACGTCGACGTAGTCGGAGACCAGGTCGTCGGCGTCCTCGTCCGCCTGACGGATGCCGACGAAGTGCTCGTCGTCGGTGAGGAACGACAGCGCCAACGAGGGCCGCTCGCCCGGCTCGAAGGCGACGTTGCGGGTCACCCAGCCCTCGGGCAACGACGGCGGGTACACGGCGTCGAACCCGGCGCCCTGCACCTCCTGCACGGTGGCCAGGTAGTCGTAGTCGGGCGGGCGGTCCTCGTAGTCGGCGCTGAAGAGGTTGCGGTAGACGAGGATCCCGACGATCACCAGCACCACGACCACGAACGACGCCAGCAGCCCGGACGGCGTCCGGTCGTACCGTCCGGGCCCGCTGCGGGCCGTCGTCCCACCGTCGCTCACCCCGACATCCTGTCAACAGGACCCGGGTCGGCGTCCTCCACCTCGTCGTGTGACGTCGACGCCACACGACCTCGGTAGCATCCGGCCCATGGACGACACGGTGGTTCCCGAGTACGAGACACCGACCAAGGCGCCCGACCGCAACCTGGCGCTGGAGCTGGTGCGGGTCACCGAGGCGGCCGCGATGGCGGCGGGCCGCTGGGTCGGTCGCGGCGACAAGAACGGCGCCGACGGCGTCGCCGTGAACGCGATGCGCGTGATGATCTCGACCATCGGCATGCGGGGCACCGTGGTGATCGGCGAGGGCGAGAAGGACAACGCCCCGATGCTCTTCAACGGCGAGGAGGTCGGCGACGGCACCGGCCCCGAGTGCGACGTCGCCGTCGACCCGATCGACGGCACCACCCTCACCGCCAAGGGCATGACGAACGCCGTCTCGGTGCTCGCGGTCGCGCCGCGCGGCTCGATGTACGACCCGTCCGCGGTGTTCTACATGGAGAAGCTGGTCACCGGCCCGGAGGCGGCCGACGTCGTCGACATCCGCCAGCCCGTGGCCGAGAACATCCACCAGGTCGCGAAGGCCAAGGGCAAGCAGGCCTCCGACGTCACCGTGGTGCTGCTCGACCGGCCCCGCCATGCCGAGCTCGTCGAGGAGATCCGCGCCACCGGCGCGATGATCAAGTTCATCTCCGACGGCGACGTCGCCGGCGCGATCATGGCGGCCCGTCCCGAGACCGGCATCGACCTGCTCCTCGGCGTCGGCGGCACCCCGGAGGGGATCATCGCCGCCTGCGCGCTCAAGGCGCTGGACGGCGTCATCCAGGGCCGGCTCTGGCCCACCGACGACGACGAGCGGCAGCGGGCGATCGACGCCGGCCACAACCTCGACCCCGACTTCATGCTCGCCACCGACGACCTCGTCACCGGCGACGACGCGTTCTTCGTGGCCACCGGCATCACCGACGGCGAGCTGATGAAGGGCGTCCGCTACCGCGCCGGCGGCTGCAGCACCCACTCCCTGGTGATGCGCTCGCGCAGCGGCACGATCCGCTCGATCACCTCCGAGCACCGGCTGGAGAAGCTCCGCACCTTCGCCAGCATCGACTTCGATAGCTGACCTGAGCCTGCGAAGGTCGGCTATGTCGCTCGTCGAGCAGCCACGTCGCGACTGAGCTCGCGAAGTCGCGAATGGATGTCGAGACGCGGTGACGGCTGTCACCGACTGAACCGAACGAGTCGAGAGGCCGTCGACCTCACGGCGTCTCGACAAGCTCGACGAACGTCGGCCGGGACGTCTTACCTACGCGATCCGCAGCCCGGGTCCGGCCTCACGGTCGGCGTGCCGGGCCAGCGCGGCCGCGACCTCGTCGATCACCAGCGGGTCGACGGCCATGCCGCAGTGCGAGGCGCCCACCTCGACCTGAGCAGCGGAGTCCTCGATGCAGGCGCGCCAGTCGACGATGCCGTCGCGCTTGGAGTAGACGGTGGTGAAGCCGACGTCGTCCGGGACGGGCTGGCGGCTCTCGTCCCAGCTCTGCCGGGCGCACGAGCCCGACACGCAGTCCTGCGCCATCAGCCCGGGCACGCCGGCGGCGCTGAGCCGCACCAGCATCTCGACGCTCCACGACAGGAACACGTGGTGGGCCGCCGGCGCGCACATCGGGCTGCCGAGGGTGACGATCCCGGAGACGAGGTCGGGACGACGCACCGCGATGCCGCGGGCGAGCATGCCGCCGAGGCTGTGGCCGACGATCTGCACCTTGCTGCCGCGCCGGATCGCCACCGACTCCAGCCGCGACTCCAGCTGCGCTGCGGCGTTGAGGGTGCAGCCGACGTTGGCGTGGATCTGGGAGCGGTAGGTGCGGAACCCTCGGCGGCGCAGGCTGCGCGCCATCAGCGCCAGCGTGCCGTCGCCGGCCATGAAGCCCGGCACCAGCACCACCGGGTCGTCGCCCCGCGACGCGCTGCGACCGGCGTACGGCGTGGTGCGGCGCAGCCGGCGCTCGTCCCACGCCCGGCGGACGTAGCGGCCGGCCTCCGGCACCACGCTCGCCTCCTGAAGGACGGCGGCCAGGCCCGGCCGGGTGAACCCCTCCGGCAGGAGGAAGGACCCCAGCGGATGGTCGTCGGCGCGGTCGCTCACACCCCCGAGGCTACTTTCCGTCAACGCCCGGCGATGGGATTTAAGGACTCATCCTGTTCACTTGTCCCGTGTCATCCCGACCCGCATACGACGCCGAGACGACCCCGGTGCCGCGCAGCGAGGAGCTCTTCGCGCCGGTCCGCCGCGACGTCGAGCTCTGCTACCAGACCTTCGGCGACCCCGACGACGAGCCGCTGCTCCTCGTGATGGGCCTCGGCGGCCCGATGACCTGGTGGGACGAGGACTTCTGCGAGCGGCTGGCCCGCGCCGGCTTCCACGTCGTCCGCTTCGACAACCGCGACGTCGGCCGCAGCAGCCGTGCCCGCGGCCGGGTGACGCGCGGGATGCTCGTCCGCGCCTTCGCCGGAGGCCGGGTGCGGCCGCCCTACACGTTGGACGAGATGGCCGAGGACGCGTTCCTGCTGCTCGACCACCTCGGGATCACCTCGGCACACCTCGCGGGGGTGTCGATGGGCGGGATGATCGTGCAGACGATGGCCGTCGCCCGGCCCGAGCGGGTGCGCTCGCTGACGAGCATCATGTCGACGACGGGCAAGCGCACCGTCGGCTGGCAGCACCCGAGCCTGCTGCCGGTGTTCCTCGCCCGGGGCGCCGGCCGCGAGGGCTACGTGGCGGGCAGCACCGCCACCTGGAAGGTCATCGGCTCGCCGGGCTACCCGAAGACCGAGGCCGAGATCCGGCAGCAGGCCGTGGACACCTGGGACCGCGGCGTCAGCCTCAGCGGCACGACGCGGCAGATGATGGCGATCCTCACCCAGCCCAACCGCAGCCACCGGCTGCGCGCGCTCCAGGTGCCGACGCTCGTGGTGCACGGCCTCGCCGACAAGATGGTGCACGTCTCGGGCGGGCGCGCCACCGCCGCCGCCGTCCCCAGCGCCGAGCTGCTCCTCGTCGACGGCATGGGCCACGACCTACCGCCGGCGCTCTACGAGAGCCTCACCCGCGCCATCCGCAGGAACGCGGACCGGGCCCGCCGTTGATCGAGCTTGTCGAGATCGCTCCTGGCCTCTCGACAAGCTCGACGAACGTAGGCGTTCAGTCGGAGAGGCGCTCTCCGGTGTCGGTGTCGAACACGTGGACGTGCTCCGGGTTCGTGGTGACGTGGATGACGTCGCCCTTGTGGGCCTGGCCGCGGCCGGCGAGCCGGACGATCACGTTGCCGGGCGTGCCCTCGACGTCGCAGGTGCCGTAGACGAACTCGTCGGCCCCGAGCTCCTCGACCACCGTGACCTTGATCGGCAGGCCACCCTCCTCCGCGCTGACGAGCCGCCACGACTCCGGCCGCACGCCGACGGTGATGTTGCCCTCCATCTTCTTCGACGCCGTCGGGTCGACCGGCACCTGGTAGTCGCCGATCTGCGCCTTGCCGTCGACGGCGGTGGCCTTGACGAGGTTCATCTGCGGCGAGCCGATGAACCCGGCGACGAACAGGTTGACGGGCCGGTCGTAGAGCCCCAACGGGCTGTCCACCTGCTGCAGGTAGCCGTCCTTCATGACGGCGACCCGGTCGCCCATGGTCATGGCCTCGACCTGGTCGTGGGTGACGTAGACCGTGGTGACGCCGAGGTCGGCCTGGAGCTTGGCGATGTCGGTGCGGGTCTGCACGCGCATCTTGGCGTCGAGGTTCGACAGCGGCTCGTCCATGCAGAACACCTGCGGGCTGCGGACGATCGCGCGGCCCATCGCGACCCGCTGCCGCTGGCCACCGGAGAGCGCCTTGGGCTTGCGGTCGAGGTACTCCTCGAGGCCGAGGATCTTCGCGGCGTCGGCGACCCGCTTGTTGCGCTCCTCGGTGGGCACCTTGGCCATCTTCAGCGCGAACGCCATGTTGTCGGCGACGGACATGTGCGGGTACAGCGCGTAGTTCTGGAAGACCATCGCGATGTCGCGGTCCTTGGGGGGCAGGTTGGTGATGTCCCGGTCGCCGATGAAGATCTTGCCGGAGTTCACCTCCTCGAGCCCGGCGAGCATGCGCAGGGTCGTGGACTTGCCGCATCCGGAGGGGCCGACGAGCACCATGAACTCGCCGTCATTGATCTCGAGGTCGATGCCGGGCACGGCCGGCTTGTCGGCGCCGGGGTACCAGCGCTGGGCCTTCTCGAAGGTCACGGTGACCATGTTCAGTTCTCCTTCACCGGCAGGTACGTGCCGGACGATCCGTTGTGAAAGAAGTGCCGCGCCGGGTGACGTGGCTCACAGCACCCTAGGGCATGTCTCCCACCTCGGAAGCGGCGCCAGCGCCGCCCAGGCGGCACGCTGGCGGCGTTGCCGTCGCTCGAAAGACACCCAGCCTGCCAGCGCTCCGGCGCCTTGCCATCGCACCACCTGAACGACGCTGGCATCCGCCTGAGTTGGGAGACACGCCCTAGCCGGTACAGACCGGTGCGGCCTTTACCCATTCGTGACCGTCCCGATCCTTGACCCCGCGTTGCGCAAACGTTTACATGAGTGTGAGCACGATCACGTCCGGACCCGGCGGGGGCCCGGCGCCAACGGGAGGTACAGCAGTGAACTCACTCAGGACGCGCCGGGGAGCAGCTGCTCTCGCGGCCTTCCTCATCGCCGGCGCCAGCCTCGTCGGCTGCGCCGACGACAGCTCCGACGGCGGCACCAAGTCGGCGGGAGGCGAGGCGCCCGGCAAGGGCAAGGAGGGCTGTGAGCAGCTCGAGCAGTTCGGCGACCTGTCCGGTCGCGAGGTGAGCGTCTACACCTCGATCCTGCCGCCCGAGCAGGAGACCCAGGAGGCCTCCTACGACCTGTTCGAGGAGTGCACCGGGGCCAAGGTCACCTACGAGGGCTCCTCGGAGTTCGAGGCGCAGCTCGTCGTCCGCGTGCAGGGCGGCAACGCCCCCGACATCGCCTACGTGCCGCAGCCCGGTCTCCTCAACACGCTGGTGACCCAGACCGGCGAGGTCGTGCCCGCGCCCGACGTCGTCGAGGAGAACGTCGACGAGTTCTGGGACGAGAACTGGAAGGGCTACGGCACCGTCGACGACGAGTTCTACGCCGCCCCGCTCGGCGCGAGCGTGAAGAGCCTGGTCTGGTACTCGCCGAAGACCTTCGAGGAGAACGGCTACGAGGTCCCCGAGACCTGGGACGACATGATCGCGCTGTCCGACCAGATGGTCGACGACGGCCTCAAGCCGTGGTGCGTCGGCATCGAGTCCGGCGAGGCCACCGGCTGGGTCGCCACCGACTGGCTCGAGGACGCCATCCTCCGCGACCAGGGCCCCGACTACTACGACCAGTGGGTCAACCACGAGGTGCCCTTCGACGACCCGGGCGTCGTCGAGTCCCTCGACCGGGTCGGCGACATCCTGAAGAACGACGACTACGTCAACGGCGGGCTCGGCGACGTCACCTCCATCACCACCACCGCCTTCCAGGAGGCCGGCTACCCGGTGGTCGACGGCAAGTGCGGCATGCACCGCCAGGCGAGCTTCTACGCCGCGCAGTGGGAGAAGGGCACCGAGGTGGCCGAGGACGGCGACGTGTTCGCCTTCTACCTGCCCACCACGAACGAGGACAACGGCAAGCCGGTGCTCGGTGGTGGCGAGCTCGTCACCGCCTTCTCCGACGAGCCGGAGGTGCAGGCGTTCCAGACCTACCTGTCCAGCGACGTGTGGGCCAACGAGAAGGCCAAGGCGACGCCGGCAGGCGGCTGGGTGAGTGCCAACACCGGCCTGGACATCAACAACCTCAACAGCCCGATCGACAAGCTGGCGGCGGAGACGTTCCAGGACCCGGATGCCGTGTTCCGCTTCGACGGCTCCGACCAGATGCCGGGTGAGGTCGGTGCCGGCACCTTCTGGACCGAGATGGTCGCCTGGATCGAGGGCGACAGCAGCGAGGACGCCCTCGCCACCATCGAGGGCTCCTGGCCCGAGTGACGCCGCCCTGACCTCGCGGGGGACGGGCCGCTTCGGCGGCTCGCCCCTCGCGGGGGACGTGCGCACTCGCTCGCCACCGATCGCGACCAGGAGGAGCCGTCGTGAGCACCACCGAGAAACTGATCCAGATGGGCATCGCCGTGGTGCTCTTCTTCGCCGTCGTCGCCGTGATCCTGCTGCTGACCGCGCGACTGCGCTCCCGAGGCGGCGAGCGGATCCAGACGGCCGCCTTCCTCGCCCCGTCGCTGCTGCTCATCGCCGTCGGGCTGCTCTACCCGGCCGTGCGCACCGTGGTGGCGTCGTTCTCCGGCCGTGCCGGTCTCGGCGCCCCGACCGGCGTCGAGTGGGTGGGCTTCGCGAACTACGAGCAGATCTTCACCGACTCCGCCCAGCTCGAGGTGCTGCGCAACACCGCGCTGTGGGTGGTGCTCGTCCCGACCGTCGCCACCGCGATCGGGCTCGTCTACGCCGTGATCATCGACCGGTCACGGTTCGAGAAGGCGGCGAAGGCGCTGATCTTCCTGCCGATGGCGATCTCGCTGGTCGGCGCGTCGCTGATCTGGCGGTTCGTCTACGACTACAAGGGCGCCGACGCCACCCAGATCGGCCTCCTCAACGCGATCCTCTCCAACCTCGGCCTCGACACCTACCGGTTCCTCCAGACCGAGCCGTGGAACACGCTGTTCCTCATCGTGATCCTGGTGTGGGTGCAGGCCGGGTTCGCCATGACCATCCTCTCGGCGTCCATCAAGGCCATCCCCGACGACATCATCGAGGCCGCCCGGCTCGACGGCGTGAGCGGACTGCAGCTGTTCCGCTTCATCACGGTGCCGAGCATCCGGCCGTCGCTGATCGTCGTCCTCACCACCATCAGCATCACGACGCTGAAGGTCTTCGACGTCGTCCGCACCGCCACCGGCGGCAACTTCGGCACCAGCGTCCTGGCCTACGAGTTCTACTACCGCAGCTTCCGGCAGTTCAACGAGGGCCTCGGCGCCGCGCTCGGCACGCTCATCTTCGTGCTGGTCACGCCGATCGTCGTCTACAACATCCGCCAGATGCGCAAGCTGGAGGCCAGGTAAATGAGCACCGTCGCCGACCCCGGCACCCAGGACCCGGCCGTCGACGAGGCGGGCTCGGGGGGACCGCCCCGCACCGCCTCCAGCGCCGCGCACGGCAGCCTCTCCAACCGGTGGGCCTCGCTCGCCGCGATCGTGATCGCCGCACTGTGGACGATCCCGACCTTCGGCCTGCTCGTCACCTCGTTCCGCGAGGAGGGCGACATCAAGCGCAACGGCTGGTGGAACGCCGTCACCGACCCGAGCTTCACGCTCGGCAACTACGACGAGGTGCTCAACGGGTCGACCATCCAGCTCAGCACCTACTTCATCAACTCGATCATCATCACGATCCCCTCGGTGCTGATCCCGATCAGCCTCGCCACGATGGCGGCCTACGCGTTCGCCTGGATGCCGTTCAGGGGGCGCGACACGCTGTTCGTGGCGGTGTTCGCGCTGCAGATCGTGCCGATCCAGGTGACGATGATCCCGCTGCTCCAGCTCTACAAGGAACCGCCGTTCAACCTGATCTCGCTGGCCGGCCAGGACGCGCCCGGTGGTGGCTTCTACCCGATCTGGATCAGCCACACGATCTTCGCGCTGCCCCTGGCGATCTTCCTGCTGCACAACTTCATGCGAGAGATCCCGGGGGAGCTGATCGAGTCGGCCCGGGTGGACGGCGCCGGGCACGTGCAGATCTTCCGTCGCATCATGCTCCCGCTGATGACGCCCGCGATCGCCGCGTTCGGCATCTTCCAGTTCCTGTGGGTGTGGAACGACCTGCTCGTCTCGCTCGTGTTCGCCGGCGGAAACCTCCAGGTCTCACCGCTGACCGTGCGCCTGGGCGCCCTGGCCGGCGAGAAGGGACAGGACTGGTACCTGCTGTCGGCCGGGGCGTTCGTCTCGATCATCGTGCCGCTGATCGTGTTCCTGGCCCTGCAGCGCTACTTCGTGCGCGGCCTGCTGGCAGGAAGCGTCAAGGGGTGAGCCGGTTGTGCGCCGGGATGCATCACGTCTCTCGGCGCGCAGCCGCCTGCTCGCGCAGCCAGTGATACGACGCCTTGGGGGTTCGCGTGAGCTCGGAGGTGGTCCGGTCCACATGCACCAGACCGAAGGTCTTCGTGTAGCCCTCCGCCCACTCGAAGTTGTCGAGGAGGGTCCACACGAAGTACCCGCGCAGGTCGACGCCGTCCGCGAGCGCCCGGTCGGCGGCGGCGAGGTGGTCGCGCAGGTAGGCGATCCGGTCCTGGTCGTCCACGACGCCGTCGACCACGCGATCGTCGGCGTAGGCGGCGCCGTTCTCGGTGATCATCAGCGGGAGCCCGGTGCGCTCCTGGGTGGTGCGGAGCACCTCCTCCAGCCCGCTGGCGTCGACCTCCCAGCCGATGTCGGTGCGGGGCTCGCGGTCCACGAGGTCGAGGGCTCCCGGGACCCCGGGGTAGGCGCCCTGCTCGTGGTGCGGCGAGGTCGTGCCCGTCAGCTCCCCGGGCCGCAGCGGGGAGTAGTAGTTGACGCCGAGCCAGGACGCAGAGCCGGCGACGGCCTCGAGGTCACCGGGCCGCACCAGGTCCGAGGACGCCAGCTCGGGGGCCACCGCCAGCACGCCCTCGTCGTAGGCGCCGTCGGCGAGCGGCCCGGTCCAGATCCGGTTGCGGATCACGTCGACGCCGTCGGCGAGGTCCTCCGGCGTGCCGGGCTCGGGCCGGACCGGAGTGAGGTTGAGCACGATGCCCACGTTCGCCGCGTCGGGCAGTGCCTGGCTCGCCCACCCGTGCGCCAGCATCAGGTGGTGTGCGGCGCGGTGGCCGGCGGCGCCCTCGCGGCGCCCCGGCGCGTGCACGCCCGCGCTGTAGCCGAGGTAGGCCGCGCACCACGGCTCGTTGTGGGTCGCCCAGAGCCGCACCCGGTCGCCGAGCCGGTCGTGCACGGCCGCGGCGTAGTCGGCGAACGCCTCCGCGGTGGCGCGCTCGGGCCAGCCCCCGGCGTCCTCGAGGGGCTGCGGCAGGTCCCAGTGGTAGAGCGTGGCGGTGGGGCTCACGCCGGCCGCGAGCAGACCGTCGACGAGGCGGTCGTAGTAGTCGAGCCCGCGCGGCTCGACGGCGCCCCGGCCGGTCGGCTGCACGCGGGGCCAGCTGATCGAGAAGCGGTACCAGTCGGTGCCCGTGCCGGCCGCCAGCGCGACGTCGTCGTCGACGCGGTGGTAGGAGTCGCACGCGACCGAGCCGTCGCTGCCGTCGCGCACCGCGCCGTCACGGCGGGTGAAGGTGTCCCAGATCGAGGTGCCCCGGCCGTCCTCGGTGAGGCCACCCTCGATCTGGTAGGCGGCGGTGGCCGTGCCCAGGGCGAGCCGGCCCGGCACGAGGACGTCGTCGATGCTCACCGGGCAAAACTAGGGCGTGCCCGATGAGCCAGCGCACGCCGACCGGAGCCGAGGTCAACATGGCCGACGTCGCCACCCGCGCCCGGGTGTCGATCGCCACCGTGTCGCGGGCCCTGCGCGGCCTGCCCGGCGTCAGCGAGGCGACCCGGCAGCGGGTGCGCGACGCCGCCGACGAGCTCTCCTACGTGGTCTCCCCCGAGGCCTCCCGACTGGCGCGCCGCGAGACCGGGCGGATCGGAGTGGTGGTGCGGCGGTTCGACAGCTGGTTCTACGCCACGATGCTCACCCACATCGAGGAGCGGCTGCGTGAGGCCGAGCTCGACGTGCTCGTCTACCAGCTCGACGACGAGGACCAGCGCACCCGCTTCTTCCGTGACCTGCCGACCCGGCGCAAGGTCGATGCCGTCATCCTGATCGCGCTCCCCGCACGCGGCGACGAGGCCGAGCGGCTCGGGATGATGGGCGTCGAGGTGATCGTCGCCGGCGGCCAGCTCGGCGAGTACCCGCGGGTGATGGTCGACGACCACGCGCTCGGCGCCGCCGCCACCCAACACCTCCTCGACCTGGGGCACCGGCGGATCGGCATGATCCGCCCCTACGACTCGATGGCGAGCGTCTGGTCGGCCGACATGCAGCGACTCGGGGGCTACCAGCACGCACTCGACCGGGCGGGCCTCGGCGGGTCCGTCGAGCTCGTGGTGCGGGAGGGGTTCGACGCCCAGGCCGGCCAGCGCGGCATCGCACGGCTGCTCGACCTGCCGGACCCGCCGACCGCCGTCTTCTGCTACTCCGACGAGCTCGCCGTCGGCGCCACCGTCGAGGTGCGCGAGCGCGGACTGAGCGTGCCCGGCGACGTGTCGCTGATCGGCGTCGACGGCCACCCGCTCGCCGACCTGCTCGGCATCACCACCCTCGACCAGCACGTCGCGCAGCAGGCGCGGCTGGCGGCCGAGATGAGCCTGGCGCTGCTGCGCGGCGAGACGCTGGAGCAGGTGCACCAGGAGGTGCCGTGGCGGTTCGTCGACCGCGGCAGCACCGGCCCGCCGCCGGTACGGTCGGAGGGGTGAGACGCCGCACCGCCGCCGTCCTGGCGCTCGCCCTGGTGGGCGTCGTCGGCTGCTCCGACGACTCCCCCGCCGAGAACGGCGACACCGCCCGCACCGGCGACCACGCGGCCGACCCGGCGTCCACCCCCGAGCCCGACCCGGTGGCGATGGCCTGGAGCGAGGCCGACCTACCGGTGCCGCCCGGACCGCCCGGCCGGGTGGCGGTGCGCGATGCCACCACCTGCGACGGCGTCTGGTACCTCGTCGGCGCGGTGTTCCCCGACGGTGCCGAGAGCCGCCCGGCCGCGTGGCGCAGCACCGACGGTCGCACCTGGACGCCGCTGCGGTTCGCCCCGCGCGGCTACTGGGCGCAGCGCAACGTGCTGTCGTCGGTGGCCTGCCGCGGCGCCGAGGTGCTCATGGTCGGCGCCAAGGAGGGCGGCGCCCACGGCAACCCGCGGGTCGCCACCTGGTACGAGCGCGCGGACGGCGTCTTCACCGACGTGATCGCCCCGTTCTCGCTCTACGGCGGGCCGGAGGCGGTGAGCGTCGGCACGGTGACGGCCGGGCCGCGGCCCGCCGACGGCTGGCTCATCGACGGCAACCGGATCTTCGGCGCGGCGGTCTGGCGCTCGCGCACCGGGCGCGAGTTCACGCTCGTCGACCGCGACCGGCAGCTGGCCAGCGACCAGCAGCTGCGCACGTTCGCGATCGACCACGTGCACGACGGCCAGGGGTGGACGGTGGTGGGCAGCGCCAGCACACCGGGCCGGGTCTCCCCCGCGCCGATGGCGTGGACCTCCCCCGACGGGCGCACCTGGACCCGCCAGGAGATCCCGCCCACGGAGGCGTTCGGCGACCTCGAGCGGGTGGTGGCCGACGACGCCGGGCTGCTCGCCGGTGGCCTCGACGGCCAGCGGTTCGGGCTGTGGCGCCGCACCGGCAGCGCCTGGTCGTCCGAGGGCACCTTCGGCGCGGTCGACCCCGAGGGCCGGGCGTTCCGCGGCGTCGCCGGGCTGGTGAGCGACGGCACGGTCGCGCTGGCCGCCGTCAGCGACGGCACCGACTACGCCGTGTGGACCGGCGGCGCCGACGACGCCGACGGGTGGCGGCCGGTCGAGCTGCCGGTGACGGCGACCGCGGCCGGCGAGCACGTCACCACGCTCGCCGCGGACGACGACACCGTCGTCCTGATCGCCGACGACGGCGAGCAGGGCCGGGTCTTCACCGCCTCGTGGCCGGGGTGAGTCAGGACCACGACGGGCGGGTCGCCCGGCGGCACTCATCGGGCGTGCAGCCGACCGCCAGCCGGAGCCGTCGCATCAGGTCGCGGGCGTACGGCTTCGCGTGGTCGCGGGCGAACACGTTCGTCCTCTCGAACCCCGACTCGTAGGTGTAGAGCTCCCAGGCGAAGCGGCGTCCGGGCCCCTTGTCGAGGTCGAAGCGGGCCAGCAGGCCCCGTGGGCCGCGGATCGCGACGTAGGACGGGATGATCGCGACGGTGCCGTCGGACCGCCGGTCGGCGTCGACCCGCTCCGTGGCGTTGCGGGCGCCGGCCACGGTGTGCTGGAACAGCGCGTACCTGCCACCGGACGCCTGGGGACGGCGAAGCAGCGGAGCGAAGGAACGACCGGCGCGGAACGGCTTCGGCGTGAGCCGGGCGAGCTGCTCGAAGGTGGGAGCGAGGTCGATGTTGTTCACGAACTGCGTCCGGGTGCCCGGGACGACCCCCGGCCCGACGACGACGAGCGGCACCCGGGTGTCGGAGTCGTACGGCGTGCCCTTGCCGCCGTTGAGCTGGTGCTGCCCGAGGTGGAAGCCGTTGTCGGCGGTGAGGAACACGTACGCGTTCGGTGCAGCCGCCCGGACCCGGGCGATCATTCGGTCGATCGCCTGCGCCATCCGGGCACGGTCGCGGTACTTCGTCAGCGCTGCGCTGCCGGAGAGCGAGATCGCGTTGGTGCGCCAGGCCGGTGCGGGGTCGGTGCTGCCGTCGGCCCGCAGGTAGGTGGGCCGGTTGTCGTCGCGCGGGTCGTCGTACCCGACGAGGTCGCGCAGCGTCAGGTCGCCGCAGCGCAGCCGGCCGCAGTTGCCGGAGCGCGGGTGCCCCCGCGCGGCCCGGTCGGCGAAGGCCGGTGGGAACTCCGGGTTGTCGCGGTAGGCCCGGTCGAGCGCCCCGTGCGTGGCGTACGGGGCGATCTCGAGGAAGAACGGCGAGCGTCCGGCGTGCTCCCGGAGCAGCCCGACGGCGAGCCGCGAGATCACGTTGGTCGCGTAGGACCGGTCGAGCACGTCGCGCGGGGCGCTGCGCGGTGGCCGCGGGTAGCCCCTGGTCCGCACCGCGCCGTTCTCCAGGTAGGTCTGCCGGAAGCCCCAGCCGTTGTAGCCACCGGCCGAGATCGCGTTCCAGTCGTCCCAGCCCGGCACCCGCGGCGGCGGCCCTCCGTCGCGGCTGTGGTAGCCGTTGAGGAACTTGCCGACGAAGCCGGTGCGGTAGCCGCCCTGCCGCAGCGCGACGACGAACTGCTTCCGCAGGTTGCCGTGCGCGCGGAACGCCGCCCAGCCGCCGACCGGGTTCGCGGGATCACCCACCTCGTTGGTGCGCACCCGGGTCTGGTGCGGCATCCGCCCGGTGAGCAGCGCGGCGCGCGACGGGCAGCACAGCGAGTTGACGACGAAGCTGTTCTCGAACACCGCGCCCTGTCGCGCCATCCGCATGGCGTTCGGCATCGTGCGGAGCAGCTCCAGGCTGAAGTCGTCCATGAGGATCAGCACGATGTCCGGCTTCGTGGCGGCTGCTGTCGCCGCCGGAGGGGCTGCAGCGGGACGGTCGGCCCGCGCCGTGGCGCCGGTCAGCGTGGACGTCGCGAGCGCGACGACCAGGGTGAGGACGAGCGTGGTCAGGTGTCGGTTCCCCATGTCAGCTCCCGTCGTACGTCGGGGGGCGCCCGCACGGTATCTCGCGACGGGCCGGACTACCGTGCTTCCCGTGAGCACGCCCGAGTTCCGCTACTCCGACCTGCTGCCCACCGGGGCCGACGACACGCCGTACCGGCTGCTGACCACCGAGGGGGTCTCCACGGTCGAGGCCGGCGGCCGCACCTTCCTCCAGGTGGAGCCCGCGGCGATCGAGCGGCTCACCGCCGAGGCGATGCACGACATCTCGCACTACCTGCGGCCCGCGCATCTGGCTCAGCTGCGCCGGATCATCGACGACCCGGAGGCGTCGGGCAACGACCGGTTCGTCGCCACCGACCTGCTCAAGAACGTCTGCATCTCGGCCGGCGGCGTGCTCCCGATGTGCCAGGACACCGGCACCGCGATCGTGATGGGCAAGAAGTCCGAGGGCGTGCTCACCGGTGCCGACGACGCGGAGGCGGTCAGCCGTGGGGTGTTCGACGCCTACACGAAGCTCAACCTGCGCTACTCGCAGCTCGCGCCGCTGACGACGTACGAGGAGAAGAACACCGGCACCAACCTGCCGGCGCAGATCGAGATCTACTCGACGCCGGAGAGCTCCGGTCAGCCGGAGTACAAGTTCCTCTTCATGGCCAAGGGCGGCGGCTCGGCCAACAAGTCGTTCCTGTTCCAGGAGACCAAGGCGATCCTCAACCCCAAGCGGATGCTGTCGTTCCTCGACGAGAAGATCCGCTCGCTCGGCACCGCCGCCTGCCCGCCGTACCACCTGGCCGTGGTGATCGGCGGCACCTCGGCGGAGTATGCGCTGAAGACCGCGAAGTACGCCTCGGCCCACTACCTCGACCACCTGCCCACCGAGGGCTCGATGAGCGCCCACGGGTTCCGCGACCTCGAGCTGGAGCAGCAGGTCTTCGAGCTGACGCAGTCGTTCGGGATCGGCGCCCAGTTCGGCGGCAAGTACTTCTGCCACGACGTGCGAGTGGTGCGGCTGCCGCGGCACGGCGCCTCGTGCCCGGTGGCGATCGCCGTCTCGTGCTCGGCCGACCGGCAGGCGCTCGGCAAGATCACCGCCGACGGCGTCTTCCTCGAGCAGCTCGAGACCGACCCCGCCAAGTACCTCCCCGACACCACCGACGAGCACCTCGACGCCGCCGACGACGTCGTCCGGATCGACCTCAACCGGCCGATGGCCGACATCCTCGCCGAGCTGACCCAGCACCCGGTGAAGACCCGGCTCTCGCTCACCGGCCCGCTCGTCGTCGCCCGCGACATCGCGCACGCCAAGATCCAGGAGCGGCTCGACGCCGGCGAGGGGATGCCGCAGTACCTGAAGGACCACGCCGTCTACTACGCCGGCCCGGCCAAGACCCCCGAGGGCTACGCGTCGGGCTCGTTCGGCCCGACGACGGCCGGCCGGATGGACTCCTACGTGCAGGCGTTCCAGGCCGCGGGCGGCTCGATGGTGATGCTCGCCAAGGGCAACCGCAGCAAGCAGGTCACCGAGGCCTGCGCCGAGCACGGCGGCTTCTACCTCGGCTCCATCGGCGGCCCCGCCGCCCGGCTCGCCCAGGACTGCATCAAGTCCGTCGACGTGCTCGAGTACCCCGAGCTCGGCATGGAGGCGGTCTGGAAGATCGAGGTCGAGGACTTCCCCGCCTTCATCGTCGTCGACGACAAGGGCAACGACTTCTTCACCGACCCCGGCGGCGCCGTTACCGTCCCGCTCTCCGGGATCCGGGTGCGGTCGACCCAGTAGGGAACCCCTGGGACCGGCCGGACGTTCGACCAGATACCGACCCCAGGAGGACTCCGCATGCAGTGCCCCGTCGACGGCGCCACCCTGACCATGAGCGAGCGCAGCGGTATCGAGATCGACTACTGCCCGACCTGCCGCGGCGTCTGGCTCGACCGCGGCGAGCTCGACAAGATCATCGACCGCTCCCTCGACCAGACCCCCACTCCGGCTCCCGCTGCCCCACCGCCACCGCAGCAGCCCCAGTACGAGCGCTACGACGACCGACGCGACGACCGACGCGACGACCGCCGCTACGACCAGCGGTATGACCAGCGCTACGACAAGAACTACCGCAAGAAGCGCAAGGAGAGCTGGCTCGGCGAGCTCTTCGACTGATCGGACCTGAGCTCGCGAAGGTCCGATCGACGGTCATCGAGCCGCACGGAGTGAGTGAGCTTGCGAACTCACTCCGGGCGAGTCGAGATGTCGCGAGGTCAACGGCCACGCGAGCGGCGCCGGTCGGCGAGATCGGCCCGGGCGTCTCGACAAGCTCGACGACCGTCACGTCGAGACATGGAGCACGCGGGCGGTCTCGGGGAGCATCACCGGGAGCAGGACGCCGAGCGTGCCGAGGGCTCGGCCGGAGGCGTGGTGGGGGCCCTCGGGCCAGCCGCCGCCCACGTGGCCGACCGCCTGGTGCCCGGGCGGGGTGGCGTCCTCGACCTCGTAGCGGCGCACCGGGTCGAGCCCGGGGAGCACGACCGGCGCCGGCGTCTGGGTGGCGGTGGAGTCGATCGTGGCGACGACGTACCAGGCCTCGGAGCGGTCCGGTGCGACGACGCCGGTGAGCAGCACGGCCGGGTCGGGGTGGTCGCCGCGCACCAGCCGGCCGGTCGCGATCAGCGGGCGCAGCCGCTGGTGCAGTGTCACCCAGGCCGCGAGCTCGGCCCGTTCCTCGGCCGGCACGGAGCTCAGGTCCCACTCGACGCCGAGGTGGCCGAGTAGCGCGGTGGCGGCGCGGAACGCCAGCGTGTGACGGCGGCCGGTGGTGTGCGCCACCGGACCGCCCACATGCGCGCCGAGCCGCTCGGGCGGCACGAGCAGTGACGTCCAGCGCTGGATCCGCTGCCGCTCGAGGGCGTCGATCGTGTCGCTGGCCCACACCCGGTCGGTGCGGCCGAGGATGCCGAGGTCGACCCGGCCGCCGCCGCTCGCACACGACTCGATCTCCAGGCCCGGGTGGGCCGCACGCAGCTCGTCGAGCAGCGCGTAGAGCGCCGCCGTCTGCCCGTGGACGGTCGACCCCACGTCGACCAGGTCGCGGTTGTGGTCCCACTTGAGGAACGCGATCTCGTACTCGTCGAGCAGCGCGAGCAGCGCGTCGCGCACGTGCGCGTAGGCGCCGGGCTGCCGCAGGTCGAGCACCTGCTGGTGCCGCCAGGCCGGCGGGTCGGCGTCGCGGCCGCGCAGCACCCACTCCGGGTGGGCGCGGGCGAGGTCGCTGTCGAGGTTCACCATCTCGGGCTCGACCCAGAGGCCGAAGTCCATGCCGGCGGCCCGCACGTGGTCGACCAGCGGGTGCAGCCCGTCCGGCCAGACGTCGGCGTCGACGGTCCAGTCGCCGAGGCCGGCGAGGTCGGAGCGGCGGCCGCGGAACCAGCCGTCGTCGAGCACGAACCGCTCCACGCCCACCTCGGCCGCGGCGTCGGCGAGCGCGGTGAGGCCGGCGAGGTCGTGGTCGAAGTAGGCGGCCTCCCAGGTGTTCACCAGCACCGGCCGCGGTGCCGGCAGCGGCACGGTGCGGCGCAGGTAGGCGTGCAGCCGCGCGCTGACGCCGTCCAGGCCGTCGTCGGCGTAGGCGCCCACGAGCAGCGGCGAGCGGTAGGTCGCCCCCGGCGCCAGCACCACCTCGCCGGCCGCGAGCAGCTCGCCACCGCCGAGCAGGCACTCCCCCTCGGGCGTGCGCTCGGCGTACGACGCGTGGTCGCCGCTCCACGCCACGTGGGTCGCCCACACCTCGCCGTGGCCGAACCCGAACCCCGGCACCCCGGCCGCGAGCAGCAGCCCGGCGTCGTGGCCGGTGCGGCCGTGCCGGGCCTCGCGCAGGTGGGTCCCGACGAGCCACGGCCGCCGCTGCGGGGTGCGCTCGCGGCTCCATCTCCCGGTGAGGTCGAGCAGCTCGGTGGCGCGCGGCGCCACCGGCAGCGCGCACCGCACCTGGCCGAGCGCGAGGTCGTCGGCGCCGGTGTTGGTGACGGCGACGGCCTGGGTGACGAGACCCTCGGGCGTGAGCGCGAGGTCGACGTCGACCTGCCACCCGGCCTCGTCGTCCCGCCCGGTGAGCCGGACGGCGTCGTCGCCGGTCTCCCAGGTCCACGCACGCAGCAGCGGCGCGGGTCCGCCGGCGGCGCGGGTGCCGGTGAGGCCCGGGGTGCCGGTGAACCCCGCGGGCGTCTCCCCCACGACGCCCCGCAACCGCGGCTCGTCGAGGGCGGAGTGCGGCACACCCGGGGTGTGGAGCGCCAGCAACCCCGCGGCGTCGTCAGATTCCTCGAGCGCCGCGCCCCAGTGCAGCACCACGGGCACACCCGACGGGGAGGGCGCGAGCACCAGGCTCACGCCCTCCCGTCGGAGATGGACCGCCGTGGGTGCGGCGGTCAGCCCTTCACCGCCCCGGCGGTCAGGCCGCGGACGAAGAACCGTTGCAGGCTGAAGAACACGAGCATCGGCACCGCCATCGACACGAACGCGCCGGCGGTGAGGAGCTCGGTGCCCTGACCCTGCGAGCCCAGCAGGCCCTGCAGCTTCACGATCACCGTGGTGTTGTCGTTCGACAGGAACACGCTGGCGATCAGGAAGTCGTTCCACACCCAGAGGAACTGCAGGATCGCGAACGCCGCGAGCGCCGGCATCGACATCGGCACGATCAGCTTCCAGAAGGTCTGGAAGTGCGTCGCACCGTCGATCTTGGCGGACTCGATCACCGTGGTGGGCAGCGTGACCATGTAGTTGCGCAACGTGTAGATCGCCAGTGGCATGCCGAACCCGGTATGCAACAGCCACACCGCGATGTACTCACCGGAGATGCCGAGCCCGTTCTGGCCGAGCAGGTCGGTCATGGGGCCGAGCGCCACCTGGATGGGGACGACCATCACCGCCACGATGCTCACGAAGATGAGGTCCTTGCCGGGGAACTGCATGAACGTGAACGCGTACGCGGCGAACGCGGCGAACATGATCGGGATGATCGTGGCCGGGATCGCGACCAGGATGCTGTTGACGAAGCTGGTGCCGAGGTCGGACCGGCCGCCGAACACCCCCTGGTAGTTGGAGAACGACCAGCCGCCGTTCCACAGCGAGGTCCACCAGCCGGAGTCGTTCTGGGCGTCCCTGTTGCGGAACGAGGTCACGAGCAGCCCGACGGTGGGAAGGATCCACATCAGGGACAGCACGATCATGACGACGATCGCCACCGGGTTGCGACGTCGTCCGTCGGCCATCAGCCCCCTGCCGGCGCGGGGCGCTTCCCCGGACGGCGCTGCGTCGCGGACGTCCTCGGTGAGGGCGCTCATCTTTTGGGGTCCCCTCGGAATTGTTCGCTGGAGGAGCGGAGCGGGGGAGGTGAAGAATTCCGTGGGTTATTCATCGTCCCAGCTCCTCTCGCCGGAAGTGCCGCACCTGGTAGACGAGGATCGGCGTGATCGCCGCGAGCAGGACGACGACGATCGCCGAGGCGACGCCGGTCTGCTCGAAGTTGATCAGCCGGTCGTAGAACAGGTTGGCGATCACGTTGGACTTGTCGCGGCCCGTGGTGAGCACGTACACGATGTCGAAGACCTTCAGCACCATGATCACGACGGTGATGAACACGGTGATGATCGTGCCCTTGATCTGCGGGATCACCACCCGGCTGAAGATCTGCCACTCGCCCGCGCCGTCGATGCGGGCGGCCTCGATGGTGTCCTCCGGCACGCCCTTGATGGCCGAGCTGAGGAGGATCATCGCGAAGCCGACCTGCAGCCACACGACGATCACCATCATGAGCAGCGAGTTGAGCCGCAGGTCCGCCGTCGCCAGCCAGTTGACCGGCTCGCCGACGATGCGCCACAGGGCGTTGAGCAGTCCGAGCGGCGCCTCCTCGGCGGAGTCGAACTTGTAGACGCCGCCGGGCTTGGTGCCCCAGATGACCGACGCGCCGACGAACGAGATCGCCATCGGCAGGAAGATCAGGCTCTTGGCGAACTTCTCGCCGCGCTCGGACAGCTTGTCGGCGAGCACCGCGACGATGACACCGAAGACCACGGTGATCGACGGCACCAGCAGCAGCCAGAGGATGTTGTTGGTGATCGAGAGCCAGAACTCCTCCGACAGGTCGCCGGTGAAGATCGTCGAGAAGTTGTCGAGCCCGACGTACTCGGTGCTCTCGTCGTTGGCGAACGCGTAGTTGATCGTCTGGATCGTCGGGTAGATCAGCATCAAGGTGATGAGTGCGATGCCCGGTGAGACGAAGGCGTACGGCATGAGCACGCGCGACAGCCGGCCGGGCAGACCCTCGACGAACATGTTGATGAAGTAGAAGAACGCGAACGCGCCGCCGACGCCGGCGACCAACGCCAGCAGACCGATCAGGATCTTGCTGTCGAGGAACCACTCCGGGTAGTAGGCGAAGGCCAGGAACGCGTTGTAGACGAACCAGCCGATCGCCACCGCGCCGACCAGGCCGATCGCCACCTTGGGCAGGTTGGCGGCCCCGGGGTTGGGCGACGAGCCCGGGTCGCCGCGGCCCGGCGGAGCCGGGGGCGGCGTGCCCCCGGGCTCCTGCGGCTCGGCGTCGCGCGGGTCGCCGACCCGGCCGACGTCGCCCTCGGTCGTGGTGGTCACTCCGGCCACGACCCCTCGATGTCGGCGGCGGTGTCCGCCGAGCTCTTGCCGGTGAGCCACTCGGTCATCCCGGTCCAGAAGGTGCCGGAGCCGACCTCCTTCGGCATCACGTCGGAGCCGTCGAACACCAGCAGGGAGGCCGACGTGGTCTGGTCGGCGATCTGCTTGCTGATCTCGTTCGGGTAGTTCGACGCGTCGAAGGTGCGGTGCGGTGAGATCCACCCGCCGGCCTGCGCCCACTCGCCGCCGAACTTGTCGGAGGTGATGAACTCCATGACCTCGATGGCGTCGTCGTCGTTGCCGTTGAACAGGCCGGCGAGGTCGCCACCGCCCAGCAGCGGCGGCGGCTCGCCGGTGTCGTTCACCGGCGGGAACGGGAAGACGCCGACCTCCTCGTCGAGGCTCGCCTGGATGTCGGTCGGCAGGAACGAGACCTCGAAGTTGCCCTGGCGCTCGAGCACGCACTGCGGCGGGTCGCGGAACGCCGGCACCATCGACTCGGCGACCGGTGTGCTGCTGATGCTGTCGGTGCCGCCGAACACCTCGCCCTTCTCGCGGGCGACCTTGCTGAACTCGTCGAAGGCCTCGACGACGCCGTCGTCGTCGAACGGGATCGCGTGCTGGATCCAGTCGTTGTAGTACTCCGGACCCTGGAGCGTCAGCACCAGCTGCTCGATCCAGTCGGTGCCGACCCAGCCGGTGGCGGCGTCGGCGCCCCAGGCCATGCACCACGGCGTGATGCCGTCGCCGCGGATCTTGTCGGCGAGCGCGTAGAGCTCGTCGAGGGTCTTGGGCGGCTGGTAGCCGTTCGCGTCCCAGACCTTCCTCGGGTACCAGATGATGCTCTTGTTGGCGACGCGCATCGGGGCGCCGTAGTAGCGCCCGTTGAGCCGGGCCGAGTCGAGCAGTCCGGGCACCAGGGTGCGCTCGAGCTGGTCGAAGTCGAGGTAGGTGTCGATCGGCTGGATCTTGCCGTCGGCCGCCAGCTCGAGCAGGCCGCCGGGCTGCGGGAAGAGCGCGATGTCGGGGAGGTCACCGGTGCTGACCCGCTGCTTGATGAGGGTGGTGAAGTCGGCCGAGTTCTCGTACTTCACGTCGATGCCGGACTCGTCCTCGAACTCCTTGAGCGCGGCCTCGAAGCCCTCGGCCTCCGCACCACCGAACGCGCCGAGGATCGTGACCTCGTCGTCCCCGTCGTCCGCACCCGTGTCGACGTAGCCGTCCAGGCCTCCTCCGGCGCCGGCGCTGTTCGGGTTCTGCAGGCATCCCGACAAGACGAGGCAGGCCGCCATGACCGCACCCCCCGCCACCGTCCGCCTGGGCCAACTCCGCGATCTCGCCCTCATCGTCACTCCCTCCCGAGGCGGACGACGAGCGTCTGCCACCAGATCTGTGGTGCACGTCACTGCAGGATGAGACGTTCCTACTCCCGCCGGAGGGGCTTGTCCATCGCCCCCCTCCACCCGTGGAACCGGCGGTGGGGCGGCGACGTCCCATCGCCGTGCGCCGCGCTCTCGTCCTGCTCCCCTCGGCCGCCCTCCTCGTCACCGGGTGCGGCGCGGACGACACCGCCTCCCGGACGGCGACGCCGGTGGCCGGGCTGCCCGACCACATCGTCGTCTTCACACCCGACGACCTCGACGACGACGCCGCGCTCTTCTCCGGCGAGTCGACCTGGACGCCGTCCGCGGCCGAGGTGCGGCAGGCCGACTCGGCGGTGCGCGCCCGGGTGGCACGGACGCCGGACATCGAGGTGCCCTACGGCCACCACGTGCGCCAGGTGGCCGGGCTCGAGGGTGACGTCGTGCTCGTGAACGGGCTGTGCGACGACTCCTTCGACTGGCGCGAGGAGTGGGTCACCGTGCTCGACGGCGGCGCGTGCTTCTGGCAGGCCGCCGTCCGCGAGGGCGAGGTCGTGTCGTTCAGCGTCAACGGCGAGGCGTGAGCCGCTAGTTCGGCCAGGACGCCTCGATGTCGGCCGCGGTGGCGGCCGAGCTCTTGCCGTTGATCCACTCGACCATCCCGGTCCAGAAGGTGCCGGCGCCGACCTCCGGACGGCATGACGTCGGAGGCGTCGAACACCAGTCGCGACGCGCCCCGTGGTCAGCTGCGGCGATCCGCCGCGTGGTCTCGTTCGGGTAGTCCGAGGGTCGAAGGTGCGGTGCGGCGACAGCCAGCCGCCGGCCTGCGCCCACTCGGCGCCGAACTGTCGGAGGTGAGGAACCCCAGCACCTTCGACGGTGTCCTCGTCCGCCGTTCACCAGGGCCGCCAGATCAGCCCCGCCGAGCACCGTCGGGTGGGTCACCGTGTCTCGGCGGCCGGGAACGGGAACACGCCGACCACGTCGTCGAGGTTCGCGCTGGACCTCGGACGGTAGGAACGACAGCCTCGAAGCTGCCCTGCCGCTCCAGCAGGCACTGCGGCGGGTCGCGAACGCCGGGTGCATCGACTCGGCGACCGCGGTGTCGAGCACCCGCTTCCGGCCGCCCCGAGCACCAGGCCGGCGAGTCCGCGCCACGCTGCCGAACTCCTCGAAGGCCTGCACCACGCCGTCGTCGTCGAACGGCATCCGGTGCTGCGCCCAGTCCTGGTAGTAGTCAGGCCCCTGCAGCGCGAGCACGAGCTGCTCGATCCAGTCGGTGCCCACCCAGCCGGTGGCGGCGTCGGCGCCCCACGCCATGCACCACGGGGCGATGCCGTCGGCCCGGATCCGCTCGGTCAGGTCGACCAGCTCGTCCAGCGTCGACGGCACCTCGTAGCCCAGCTCGTCGAAGGCGCGCTTCTGATACCAGACGATGCTCTTGTCGGCGACGCGCACCGGCGTGCCGAAGGTGTGTCCGCCCTGTTCGGTCGCCTCCATCGGACCCGGCACCAACGTCTCCTTGAGGGCGTCGACGTCGAGGTAGTCGTCGAGCGGCAGCAGGTCGCCGGACGCCGCGAGGTCGAGCACCCCACCCGGCTGCGGGAACAGGCGCGATGTCGGGGGCGTTCTCGGTGCCGATCAGCGACGGCACCTCGCTCGCGAAGTCGGTCGAGCCCGTGTAAGTGACGTCGATGCCGCTCGAGTCCTCGAACTCGTCGAGCGCCGCCTCGAACCCCTGCGCGTCGGCACCACCGAAGGCGCCGCGGATCGTCACCGTGCCGTCGCCGGCGGGCAGGTCGCGGGCCGCGCCGTCGTTCGGCCCGGGCCCGCTGGCGCCGCCGTCGCCGCTGCCGACCAACCGCACCACCACGAGCACTCCGATGACGATCGCGGCCACCAGCCCGGCGGCCACCAGCGCTCCCGGCATCCGGCGACGCTTCGGCGGCGGGGAGATCGGGGCGAACGGCCGCGGCGGGGCGGCCGCGGTGGCGCCCGGCACGCTGCGCGGCAGGGTGGGCGGGGGCGGCGAGGTCACTGGGCCTCGCGGAACCGGCGGCGGGGGCGGCGGTGGCGAGGGCGGCGGCTCGGCCGGACCACCCACCCACGCCCGGTGGTAGTCGAGCACCTGATCCTCGCCGACAGCGTCCAGTGAGAACGCCAGCGCGGCGCACGCCCACCGCGCGCCGGCGACGTCGCTCGCCCGCGCCCGCGCCAGCCCCGCGGCGGCGTCGTCGATCGCCGGACCCGGCTCGCCGCCGGCGTCCAGCAGTGACCGCATCCGCTCGAACGCCCCGAGCTCGACGGCGTCCAGCACCAGCCGCACCTCGCCCGGAGACCGGTCGATGTCGAGGATGTCGGAGAGCGCCGCCCGCAGGTGCCGGGCGTCGGCGAACTCCTCAGGGCTGCGGTGGCGGATCTCCGCCAGGGCCCGCGGCACCTCGAGCGGCTCGTCGTCGGCCATGCTGCACTCGGTTCGCTGTGGGGCTGAGATCAGCTTCGAGGGTAGGGCGCGAGACGGACGCGCGTCGGGGGATTACTCAGACCGGCTCCGGTCGGGCGCCGTCCGGCGCTCACGCCCGGACGAGCGCGCTCGCGTCGAGGTCACGATGGTGCCCGACCCCAGCGATGGTGAGGGTGATCTCGAGCTCGGCGAGGAGCGTTCGGAGCATGTGCCGGACGCCGTCTCCCCCTCCGAGCGCCAGGCCGTGCACGTACGGGCGACCGATGACGACAGCGTCGGCCCCCAGGGCCAGCGCTCGGAAGCCGTCGGTGCCTGTGCGGACGCCCGAGCCGAACAGCACGGCGAGCTTGCCGCCGACGGCATCCGCGATCCGCGGCAGGACGTCGATCGTCCCGGCGACGCCGGGTCCGCGGCGGCCGCGCTCGTTCGAGACGACGATGCCGTCAAGACCACGACGGACCGCCATCCGCGCATCCGGCACGGTCTGGATGCCGCCGAGGACGATCGGCCCGTCCCAGGCCTCGCGGATCGCCGCGAGCGCCCCCCACCCCTGCCCGGGCTGCGGGGGAGAGAGCACGAGGTGGGTGCACCCGGTTGCCTGTGCGCGGGTGAGTAGCACGGGGTCGAAGCCGCCCCCGTCCGGCCAGTCCAGGCCGAACCACCGCGGGCCGTGGGGTGCGGCCACGGCGACCTCCTCGGGCGATCTGCTCGCACGCGACGAGTGGACGTAGGTGAGCCCCAGCCCCGCTGCCGCCCGGGCGGTGGCGATCTCGCCGTCCGGGTGCGCGACAGCCTGGCGCCCGACCGGGCCGAGGATGACCGGGGCCGGCATCGTCACGCCGAGCACCGTCGTGCTGAGGTCGCGCTCGTCGCGATCGATGAACATCCGCGGGACGATCCGCCACCCGGACAGCGCCCGCGCGTTCGCTCGCACGGCGGCGGGACCGCCCGCCCACGCGAGCAGATGCCGGCGCGCGGCCTCGGACAGCACGTCGTCCGCAGCGGCCTCGAGGTCCGACAGGTTCGTGGTGAAGATCGGCTCGACGTCCGCGGTCATCCCGGCGATGTAGATCTCGGACTGGTAGCTGCCGAACGGAGCGCCCGGACCGACGGGGAGCCGTGGGTCCGCGGGAGACGTGGGAGTCGTAGCGCCGGGGGCCACCCGAGGCGCGGCGAGCGCGGGCAGCGGGATGAGGGTCGCGGCGGCAGTCGCGGTGGCGACCCCGAGAAACTGACGACGAGTGTGCTCGGACATGTCTGGGCTCCGTTTCAGCGCGCGCGGGTCAGGGAGGAACGGGAGAGCGTGCGGTGACTGCGGTGACGCGCCTTCCGGACCTCCTCCTCGAGCTCGTGGACGAGGCTCCGCATGACCCGCCGGGTGCCCCGCTGCCCGTCCAGCGCGAGGCCGTAGAGGTACGGCCGGCCGATGAGCACCGCGTCGGCGCCGAGCGCCAGCGCCTTGAAGGCGTCACGGCCCGTACGGATCCCGGAGTCGTAGAGCACGGGCATCGTGTCGCCGACCGCCGCGACGATCGGAGGAAGGGCGTCGAGCGATGCGATCGCCCCGTCGACCTGGCGCCCGCCGTGATTCGAGACGACGATGCCGTCGATCCCGTGCTTGACGGCGATCCTGGCGTCTCGTGGGCTCTGGATCCCCTTGAGCAGGATCGGGCCGTCCCAGTTCTCGCGGATCAGCGGCAACCGGCTCCAGTTCAGGCCGGGGTTCTGGAAGACGCCTGCGAAGGCGACGCCGGCCGCCAACGGGGCAACCTCTGCCGGCACCGGCATGTGCTTGCGCCGGAAGACCGGGTCGCTCGTGTAGTTCGCGATGCCCTTGTTCTCGAGGAAGGGCGAGTACCCGAGGTCGAGGTCGATCGGCCGCCAGCCGAGCAGCGTCGTGTCGAGCGTGATGACCAGGTGGGTGTAGCCGGCCGCCGCGGCGCGGCGCAGGAAGGAGACCGCGAGCTCATCATCGGTGGGCCAGTAGAGCTGGTACCAACGCGACCCGTCACCGTTGGCCGCCGCCACGTCCTCCATCTTGTAGGCACCCTGCGTCGAGTGGATGTAGGTCAGCCCGAGCTCGGCCGCCGCGCGGGCGCTGGCCAGGTCGCCGTCCGGATGCGCGAGTGTCTGCACACCGACCGGTGCGAAGAGGACCGGCGCGGGCATCCGCGTCCCCAGGATGGTCGTGGAGAGATCGACCTTCGCCGGCTTGCGGCCCGTGCGCCGCCTGACCTTCCAACGCCGGAACGCCGCGGCGTTGGCGCGCGTGGTGTCCCGGTCCCCCGCCCCGGCGAGGATGTAGCCGAGGGCCTCGGGGCTCAGGTTCTCGGCGGCCTGCGCCTCCAGCTGCGAGAGGTCGCCGGGGATGGCCAGTTCCTTCATCGTCACGTCAGGCAAACGAGCCGTCCCGCCGTCTGGCTACGGTTCGATCTGAACGTCCGATCGTCCGAACGGTTGCACCCACAGCGGTGCGGGTTCAGGCGGATCATCGACGCCGCGTCGCGCGCATGTCATGTCCGCATCGGAGTCTGGCGGTGGGCCAGCGAGTGATGGCGCGGGCAGAGGAGACCGGCCCGGGCGTCTCGACAAGCTCGACGAACGTGGAGACCCGGCGTGTTGCGCGCGCGGCCACCGACCCCGCAGCACCGTCGACGAGATCGGCCCGGGCGTCTCGACAAGCTCGACGAACGTGGAGACCCGGCGCCCGCGCATCGGGTGGACCCCGAGGCCACCCCGAGCCCCGGGCACAATGCCGGGGTGGAGCCCGACGAGTACGCCGAGGTCGCCCGGAGCGAGTCCGACCATGGGGAGCTGGTGCTGCGCGAGCGGCGGCCGGCCGACGGTCCGACGTCGCTGGAGCTGCGGGCCAACGGCGTCTTCGTGATGGACACCCTCGAGGTCGCCAGCGAGCGCGCCCTTGCGACGGCGGCGCTCGCCGCCGTCGACGACCCGCGGGCCGTGGCCGTGGGCGGCCTGGGGCTCGGCTTCACGATGCACGAGGTGCTGGCCGACTCCCGCGTCGAGAAGGTCGCGGTGGTGGAGCTCGAGCAGGCGCTGGTCGACTGGATGCGCGACGGCACCGTGCCCCACGGACCGGCGCTGCTCGCCGACGAGCGGGTCTCCGTCGTCGTGGCCGACATCGCCGTGGCGGTCGCCGAGGCGCGGCCGGAGTCGTACGACCTGCTGCTGCTCGACGTCGACAACGGACCCGAGAACCTGGTGCACCAGGCCAACGCCGCCCTCTACCGCGGCCCGTTCCTCACCGCCGTGCACGACCTGCTGCGGCCCGGCGGCGCGGTGGCGGTGTGGTCGGCGGCGCGCTCCGCCGAGCTCGCCGAGGCGCTCGGCGGCGTGTTCGACCCGGTGGAGGAGCTGGAGCAGCCGGTGCAGCTGCAGGACCGCGAGGAGACCTACTGGCTCTACGTCGGACGGCGGACCCGGTGAGGTACGTCGCCCTCGGCAGCTCGATGGCGGCCGGCCCCGGCATCCCGCCGCGGGCGCCCGGCAGCCCGCGGCTGGCGATGCGGTCGGCGCGCAACTACCCGCACCTGGTGGCCGACGAGCTCGGCCTCGACCTGGTCGACGTCACCTACTCCGGCGCCACCACGGCCCACGTGCTGCGCGACGAGCAGAACGGCGCCCCGCCGCAGGTCACCGCACTGCGTGGCGACGAGACGCTGGTGACCGTCACCATCGGCGGCAACGACGTGCTCTACGTGCCCGGGATGTACGCCGCCTCGCTCCCCCGCCCGCTCCGGCTGGTGCCGGTGGTGGGCCGCGGGCTGCGATCGGCGGTCGACGTCGAGCAGCGGGACCGGTCGCTGGCGGAGGTGGCCGCGTCGCTGCGCGAGGTCGGCACCACGGTGCGGGCCAGCTGCCCCGACGCCCGCGTGCTGTTCGTCGACTACCTGACCCTGCTGCCGCCGTCCGGTACCCGCGCCTTCCCGCTGCGCGCCGCCGACGCCGACCTGTTCCGGCACGTCGCCGACGAGCTCGAGCGGGTCACCGCCGAGGCGGCGGCCGAGACCGGGTGCGAGCTGGTGGGCGCCGCGGCCGCGAGCCGCGAGCACCACGCCTGGTCCGACGACGCCTGGACCGTGGCCGCGACCCTCCCGATCCCCGGCCGGCCGCTGGCCTACCACCCGAACGCCTGGGGCATGCGGCAGGTGGCCGACCTCGTGGTCGCGCACCTGGCGGAGGACCGGGCTCAGGCGAACAGCTCGCGGTAGCGCGGTGCGAGGCCGGGGTCGTACTCGTCGCTCCAGGTGACGCCCGCCGCTCCGCGCCCGCCGAGGTCGGCGGTGAGCCGGTCGAGGTAGTAGTGCCAGCCGGGGCCGACGCTCGCGGCGATCTCGGCGGCGTCCGGACGGTCGAGGGTCTGGGCGAAGGTGAGGGTGGTGACGCCGTCCGCCTCGCTGAGGTCGACGACGAGCCGCCAGGTGAGCGCGTCGCCCGTGCCGTCGGCGCGCCAGGGCTGCGGGTCGCCGCTGTGGACGGTGTAGTGGTGCGGGGGGCGGCAGGCCTCGACGAGGTAGCGCTCCTCGGGCACGTCCTCGCCCTCCGCGGTCATCCTGAACAGGACCTCGCCCTCGCTCGGGTCGCCGGTGAAGGTGCCGATCCAGCGCTCGAGCCGCGCCGGCTCGCTGACGGCGGCCCACACGTCGTCGATCGGCGCCTTGAAGGTGCGCTCGTAGACGACGTGCGGGCGGCCCTCGCGGTCCTCGCGGCGTCCGGCGGGCGTGGTGATCATCCTGTCTCCTCTGTGTGCTGGGTAGGGGTGCTGCGGTCGCGGACGGTGCGGCGCACCTCGAGGTCGAGCCCGTCGAGCAGGTGCTCCGGCACGGGCGGCCGGCGAGGCCCCGCAGGTACGCCGTCACCGGGGCCAGTCCCGCGCGTGGCGAGGGCGTAGTGGCGCTCCCGGCCGCGGGTCTCGGCGGTGACCAGGCCCGCCTCGCCGAGCACCCGCAGGTGCCGGCTGATCGCGGGCCGGGTGACGGGGTGCCGCTCGGTCAGGTCGACCACCCGGGCCGGGCCGGCGGCGAGCGCGACGAGCAGGTCGCGGCGTACCGGGTCGGCCAGGGCCTCGAACGACATCCACGTACTATTGGTAACCGATCAGTTACCGATAGTGTCAACGCTACGTTTGCCGGATGAGCGAGGAGTTCCGGACCGAGCACGACTCGATGGGTGAGGTCCAGGTGCCCGCGGCCGCACTGTGGCGGGCCCAGACCCAGCGCGCCGTCGAGAACTTCCCCATCAGCGGCACCCCGCTCGAGCCGCGGCTCGTGCACGCGCTCGGCGAGGTGAAGTCCGCCGCCGCCGTCGTGAACGGCGAGCTCAAGGTGATCGACAGCGCCCACGCCGACGCGATCGCGGCCGCGGCCCGCGAGGTGGCCGCCGGCGACCACGACGACCACTTCCCGGTCGACGTGTTCCAGACCGGGTCGGGCACCAGCTCCAACATGAACGCCAACGAGGTGATCGCGTCGCTGGCCGGGCGGGCCGGCGTCGAGGTGCACCCGAACGACCATGTGAACGCCAGCCAGTCCAGCAACGACACCTTCCCCACCGCCGTCCACGTGGCCGCCACGCTCGCCGTCGTCGACGACCTGCTGCCGGCCCTCGACGTGCTCGCCGGCTCGCTCGAGGCCAAGGCGGAGGAGTTCGGGGACGTCGTGAAGTCCGGTCGCACCCACCTGATGGACGCGACGCCGGTGATGCTCGGCCAGGAGTTCTCCGGCTACGCCGCCACGGTGCGGTACGCCGGCGAGCGGCTCGAGGCGGTGCTCCCCCGGGTGCGCGAGCTGCCGCTGGGCGGCACCGCCGTCGGCACCGGCATCAACACGCCGCCGGGGTTCGCCGAGCGGGTGATCGCCGTGCTCGGCGAGGCCACCGGCCAGCCGTTCACCGAGGCCCGCAACCACTTCGAGGCCCAGGGCACCCGCGACTCGCTCGTCGAGCTCAGCGGCGTGCTGCGCACGATCGCCGTCGGCCTCACCAAGATCTGCAACGACCTGCGCTGGATGGGCTCCGGTCCCACCACCGGGCTGGCCGAGATCCACCTCCCCGACCTGCAGCCGGGGTCGAGCATCATGCCCGGCAAGGTGAACCCCGTACTGCCGGAGGCCACGCTGATGGTCTGCTTCCAGGTGGTCGGCAACGACGCCGCCGTCGCCGCCGCCGGCGCGAGCGGCAGCTTCGAGCTCAACGTCGCGATGCCGGTGATGGCGCGCAACGTGCTCGAGTCGGCGCGGCTGCTCGCGGCCGCCTGCCCGCTGCTCGCCGAGCGGTGTATCGACGGCATCACCGCCGACGAGGAGCGGCTGCGCCGCTACGCCGAGTCGTCGCCGTCGGTGGTCACGCCGCTCAACAAGCACGTCGGCTACGAGAACGCGGCGAAGATCGCCAAGCAGGCGCTGGCCGACGGCGCCACGATCCGGGACACCGTGATCGCCATGGGCTTCGTCGAACGCGGCGAGCTCACCGAGGACGAGCTGGACGCCGCCCTCGACGTCGAGAGGATGACCCACCCGTGAGCATGACCGACCGTGGCCACGTGCGCCGCCAGTACGCCTCCGAGGAGCGGCTGGAGACCCGGCGCTCGGTGTGGCAGCCCACCACCGACGGCCGCGACCCCGCGGCCCTCGCGCTGACGGCCGTCGTCGACGCGGCCCCGGCGCGGGTGCTGGAGGTCGGCTGCGGCCCCGGGCGCTTCGCCGAGCAGGTCGCTGACGCGCTGCCGGACGCCGAGGTGGTGGCCACCGACCAGTCCGAGCGGTTCGTCGAGCTCACCGCCGCGCGCGGCGTCACGGCACAGGTGGCCGACGTGCAGGCGCTGCCGTTCGACGACGCCACCTTCGACGTCGTGTGCGCCAACTGGATGCTCTACCACGTGCCGGACCTCGACCGCGGGCTCGCCGAGCTGCGCCGGGTGCTCCGGCCGGGCGGCACGCTGCTCGCCGTCACCAACGGCGACGGGCACGTGGCCGACCTGCGCCGCGAGGCCGGCCTGGCGCCCGTGGTCACCCACTTCAGCAGCGAGAACGGCGAGGCCGCGCTGCGGGAGCACTTCGACGACATCGCGCGCGACGACCTGCACACCCGCGCCGTCTTCCCGGACGCCGACACCGCCCGCGCCTACCTGGCGTCCTCCGACGAGGGCGTGCCGTGGTCGCTCGACGACTTCGCCGGCCCGCGCGAGTACGCCGGCCACGTCACCGTGTTCACCGCCCGATGACGCGCGCGTTCTGGGACGCCGAGGCCGCTGCCTTCGACGACGAGCCCGACCACGGCCTGCGCGACCCCGCCACCCGCGAGGCCTGGCGGCAGCTGCTCGCCGCCCACCTCCCGCCGGCGCCGGCCGACGTGGCCGACCTGGGCTGCGGCACCGGCACCCTCGCCGTCCTACTGGCCGAGGCCGGTCACCGCGTGCAGGGCGTCGACTACGCGCCCGCGATGGTGACGGCCGCCCGCGCCAAGGCCGAGGCCGCCGGTCTCGCGGTGGAGGTTCAGGAGGGCGACGCCGCCGACCCGCCGCTGCCCACGGCCTCGTTCGACGTCGTGCTCTCGCGCCACGTGCTGTGGGCCATGCCGTCGCCGGACGACGCGCTCGACCGCTGGGCCGCGCTGCTCCGCCCGGGCGGCCGGGTGGTGCTCGTCGAGGGCCGCTGGCACACCGGCGGCGGCCTGGCTGCCGTCGACGCCGAGCGGCTCGCGCGGGAGCGGTTCGCCGACGTGCGCGTCGTCCACCTGCCCGACCCCGTCTACTGGGGCGGCGAGATCACCGACGAGCGCTACCTGCTCCTCGGCTCAGTACCAGCCGTGGGACTCGCTGTGGCCCCAGGCGCCGCACGGTGAGCCGTAGCGGTCCTGGATGTAGCCGAGGCCCCAGCGGATCTGGGTGACCGGGTTGGTGGCCCAGTCGGCGCCGGCGGAGCTCATCTTCGAGCCGGGCAGCGCCTGCGGGATGCCGTAGGCGGACGACGACGGGTTGTCGGCAGTGACGCTCCAGTTCGACTCGCGGGTGTAGAGCGAGTCGAGGCAGCCGAACTGGTCGGCGCCGAAGCCGAACTCGGCGAGCAGCGCCCGGGCGATCTCGCGCGGGTCGGCGTCAGCGAGGTTCTCGCGGCCCGACATCGTGTGGCCGGCGTCGTCGCCGAGGGTCAGCGCCTTGGTCGGGTCGGCGGCCTGACGCCGGTCGGCGGACCGGTTGAGGGTCTGGCGACGGTCGGACTGCGACGCCGACAGCGCCACCTCGCCGCGCGGGGCGGGAGTGGCCCCGGCCGTGCCGCCGCCGACGACGTCATCGGCTGCGGCACCGACGCTCGCGGGTGCGACGCCACCGAGGACCCCGCCGGTGACGGCGACCCCCGTGGCCGCGACGGCGACGGAGGAGAGGACGACGGACGTCCGCAGGGCCTTGCGCGGTGCCTCGCTCAGGTGGGCGGAGGCCGACGGGCCGCGGTGCTTGGGGACGTGCTTGACGTGCTTCGACAAGGGGAGAGAACTCACGGGTAGACGACGGGCGGACAGAGATCGTGCTTCGTCCTGCTTCTAGACGTGATCGGGGGCCACCATGCCGGTCTTGACCTCGGAACGCACATCCGACGTCCGAAAACGACCCCGGAGGAGACCGGGATCACCCCGTTCGTCACAGGAGTGATCACCGACCCCACGGACCCCAGGCCGGTCTAGAGCGTCACGTTCTCCAGCATCTCGGTGACCAGCGCGGCGATCGGCGAGCGCTCCGAGCGGGTCAGCGTGACGTGGGCGAACAGCGGGTGGCCCTTGAGCTTCTCGACCACCGCGACGACGCCGTCGTGCCGGCCGACCCGCAGGTTGTCGCGCTGGGCGACGTCGTGGGTGAGCACCACCTTGGAGTTCGCGCCGATCCGGCTCAGCACCGTGAGCAGGACGTTGGCCTCGAGGGACTGCGCCTCGTCGACGATCACGAACGCGTCGTGCAGCGAGCGGCCCCGGATGTGGGTGAGCGGGAGCACCTCCAGCAGCCCACGGTCGAGCACCTCGTCGATCACGTGCTTGGAGACCAGCGAGCCGAGGGTGTCGAAGACCGCCTGGCCCCAGGGCGACATCTTCTCGGTCTCCGAGCCCGGCAGGTAGCCGAGCTCCTGGCCGCCGACGGCGAACAGTGGGCGGAAGACGACGACCTTCTGGTGCTGGCGGCGCTCCATCACCGCCTCGAGCCCGGCGCACAGCGCCATCGCCGACTTGCCGGTGCCGGCCCGGCCGCCCAGCGAGACGATGCCCACCTCGGGGTCGAGCAGGGTCTCCAGGGCGATCCGCTGCTCGGCGCTGCGGCCGTGCACGCCGAAGGCGTCGCGGTCGCCGCGCACCAGGTGCACCTGCTTGTCGACGCCGACCCGGCCGAGCGCCGTGCCGCGGTCGGACAGCAGCACGAGGCCGGTGTGGCAGGGCAGCTCGGCGGCCGACTCGAGCTCGGCGGTGCCGTCGTCGTAGAGCGCGTCGAGCACGTCGGCGGCGACCTCGATCTCGGCCATGCCGGTGTAGCCGGTGTCGGACTCCGAGATCTTCTCCGCGCGGTACTCCTGCGCGTCGAGGCCGACGGCGCTGGCCTTGATGCGCAGCGGGAGGTCCTTGGAGACGAGAGTGACGTCGTGGCCCTCGTTCGCGAGGTTGCACGCCACCGCGAGGATGCGGGTGTCGTTGTCGCCGAGCCGGAATCCGGACGGCAGCGCCTCGGGGTCGGTGTGGTTCAGCTCCACCCGGAGCGAGCCGCCCAGGTCGCCCACCGGCACCGGCTGGTCGAGCCGGCCGTGGGTGATGCGCAGCTCGTCGAGCATCCGCAGCGCGGACCGCGCGAAGTAGCCGAGCTCGGGGTGGTGGCGCTTCCCCTCGAGCTCGGTGATGACGACGACGGGCAGGACGACCTCGTGCTCGGCGAACCGGCGCAACGCACCCGGGTCGGCCAGCAGCACGCTGGTGTCGAGGACGTAGGTCCGGACCGATCCCTCAGCCGATCCGGCGGGTTCCACTGCAGCAGCGACCACGGTGCACCTCACAGGACCACACGCGCACCCGCGCGCGGCCTTACTCCTCGCGCGCGGACCGGGAGGGAGCCCGAACGCCGGAGTGCCGGCGTCCACCCACCACCGTGACGGTGGCGATGCGGTCGTGCGTAGACACGTTCGGGCCTCCCGATACGGCAAGCTTCCCCACTCGCCGATGCGGCGAACCTACGCCCGCGGACGCACCGATCCCGGGCCGACACGCCCGACACCGGGGTGAACGTGTCGTTACGAGCCGAAGCGGCGTTCGCGCTGCGCGTACGCACGGATCGCGCGCAGGAAGTCGACCTTGCGGAAGTCGGGCCAGTACGCCTCGCAGAAGTAGAACTCCGAGCGCGCGCTCTGCCACAGCAGGAACCCGCCGAGCCGCTGCTCGCCGGAGGTGCGGATCACGAGGTCCGGGTCGGGCTGGCCCTTGGTGTAGAGGTGGTCGGCGATGTGCTCGACGTCGAGCACCGCGGCCAGCTCCTCGAGGGTCGTGCCGCGGCCGGCGTGCTCCTGGAGCAGCGAGCGGACGGCGTCGGCGATCTCCTGGCGGCCGCCGTAGCCGACCGCGACGTTGACGAGCATGCCGTCGACGTCGCGCGTCGCGTCCTCGGCGGCCTTGAGCTTCTCGGCCGTGCCCGCCGGGAGCAGGTCGAGGGCGCCGACCGGGTGCAACCGCCAGCGCTGCTCGTCGGCGAGCGAGGCGACGGCCTCCTCGATGATGCGCAGCAGCGGCACCAGCTCGCGCTCGGGGCGGTTGAGGTTGTCGGTGCTCAGCAGCCACAGCGTGACCACCTCGATGCCCACCTCGTCGCACCAGCCGAGCAGCGGCTCGATGTTGGCGGCGCCGGCCTGGTGGCCGTGGTCGGTGTCGCGGCCGACGGCGCGCGCCCAGCGGCGGTTGCCGTCGAGCATGACGCCGACGTGCTGCGGCACGTCGTCCGGCATCCGCCGCAGCATCCGGGACTCGTAGGCCGGGTAGAGCACCTTCCTCACGCCGCGCTTCCAGTCCGCCACGGATCGATGTTAGAGCGTGACGGCGTGGTGAGGCCCACACCGCCGCTGGATCGGCTGGCACAGACCGGGTCGCTATCGTCGCGAGCATGAATCAGAAGCTCGTGCAGGCCAACGAGGCCGTGCGGGCCGGGCTGGACCACTTCGGCGACGTCGTCAGCGACAAGATCGCCGAGGTCAAGCCCAAGCTGCGCGGCTGGCTGCACCTCGGCACGGCGCCGCTGGCCCTGGCCGCCGGCATCGTGCTCATCTGCCTGTCCCCCACCGCGACCACGCGGCTGGGATCGGCCGTGTTCGCCGCGAGTGCCCTGATGCTGTTCGGCGTGTCCGCGGTCTACCACACCGGCACGTGGTCACCGCGGGTCTGGAAGTTCCTGCGGCGCTTCGACCACGCCAACATCTTCGTGCTCATCGCCGGCACCTACACCCCGATCACGCTCATCCTGCTCGAGGGCACGCAGCGGGTGGTGCTCCTGAGCGTGGTGTGGGGCTGCGCGATCGCCGGCGTCTTCTTCCGGGTGTTCTGGACCGACGCCCCGCGCTGGCTCTACCTGCCGCTCTACATCGGCCTCGGCTGGTCGGCGGTCTTCTTCGTCCCCGGCTTCATCGACGGCGCCATCGCCCGGCTCGGCGCCGGCATGGCGATCGCCGTCCTCGTGCTCGTCGCCGCCGGTGGCGCGCTCTACACCTTCGGCGGCGTCGTCTACGGCTTCAAGCGGCCCGACCCGTGGCCGCGGTGGTTCGGGTTCCACGAGGTGTTCCACACCTTCACGATCCTCGCGTTCACCACCCACTACGTGGGTGTGTCACTCGCCACTTACAGCCTGCGGTAACCGCCCGTACGGTGGTCGTATGGCAACGATCGAGCTGACCAACGAGAACTTCGCCGGGCACCTCTCCGAGGACGGCATCCTCCTCGTCGACTTCTGGGCCGGCTGGTGTGGTCCGTGCAAACAGTTCGCCCCCACCTACGAGGCGGCGTCCGAGAAGCACCAGGACATCACCTTCGGGTCGATCGACACCGAGGCCGAGCAGGAGCTCGCCTCCGCCGCCGGCATCCGGTCGATCCCCACGCTGATGGCGTTCCGCGACGGCATCCTCGTCTTCTCCCAGCCCGGCGCCCTCCCCGCAGACGCGCTCGAGCAGGTCATCGACGGCGTGCGCGGGCTCGACATGGAGGACGTCCGCAAGCAGGTCGCCGAGCAGCAGGCCGCCGAGGGCTGAGTAACACACCACCGCCGATGTGGCGGTCCGTGACATCGGTGACGGCGAGCTGCTGCTGGCCGGTGGCGGCGCCCCCACTGTGAGCGGGGCGGCGGTCGTCGAGCTGATCACCACCCTCGGCAAGCCCGACTCCGCGGGCCGGCGGTGGCTCGGCCAGGCGCTCGAGGCGAGGTACCGCCTGCCGCGGCTGTGGCAGCGCGTGCTCGACGCCGAGGTCGCGCTGTGGCGTGCGCTGCGGATGGCGGAGTTCACGATCTCGCTGCCGCTGGACGGCGCCGCGTTCGTCGACCAGGCCGTCGCGCCGTTCGCCCACGACCTGTCCTGGGCCCAGCTCGAGCGCACCGTCGATGCCGCGCTAGCGGTCGGCGCGCACGGAGGCGTTGGTTTCTCGCGGTAGCAACGTCGACGACCGCGGTAGCAATGCGCCCGGGTCCGCCGATGAGCGGTCTGGGTGAAACAGGTCGTCTCACGAGTGGGGGGTCCTGCCAGGATGCACGGGTGATCGAGGTCGACCTTCCATCCGACGTGGAGACTCCCGAGGTGACGCGCTCGTTCGCGGCGTGTGTGGCGTCGGTGACCGAGACACCCCTGGTGGACGTGCCCCTTCCGCGAGCTGATCTCCCTGGCGCGATCAGCCACTGGCGCAGTTGGCTCGCGGGCAGGGGTGCGGGCCTGGTGGCGCTGGCGAAGCCAGCCTCCTTCAACTGGCCCGGGTACTGGCTCGCGGTCCTCGGAGAGCCTGGTCCCGCCACCAAGCCGGACGAGGACACGGCGGTGCTGATGTTCGGGACCCCGGCCGGTGTCGTGTTGAGCCCGCAGGACCCGAACCTGTTGGGTCAGGCTGCGAGCGACCTCCCGGTTCGGGAGGGCTTCGTCGTCTGTGGCCTCGACCCCGCCCTGCTTCCCGCGGCTCCGCCACCCGCGAACCTGAGGGGCACCGTCGAGGCCATCGCGCTGGCGGAGCACGCCACGGGAGGCATGGTCTCGGTCGACCGCGCCGACGCCCTAGCCGAGCGCGGCCTGGTGGGAGATCGGTATGCCGCGAAGGCGGGCACCTTCACCCCCGCCGACGACACCGCACGCGGCTACGACCTCACCCTCATCGAGGCCGAAGCCCTGGATGATCTCGTGCTGCCCGGCGGGCGCCGTGTTGGTTACGCCGAGGCTCGGCGCAACATCGTCACTCGCGGGATCGACCTCAATTCCTTGGTCGGGCGCCGCTTCCGAGTGGGCAGCGTCGAGTGCCTGGGGCAGCGTCTCGCCGAGCCGTGCTCCCACCTTGAGCGCCTCACTAGCCCAGGGGCTTTGCGTGGGCTCATTCACCGCGGGGGCTTGCGCGCCGACGTGCTCAGCGACGGTGAGATCGTCACTGGCGCCATCGTCGAGACGATCGACTGATCTGACTCCGCCCGCCGCGCGGGTCCGCACGACGGCCTCACACCAGCTCCCCCAGCACCGCGACCCCGGCCTCGACGTCGGCGGGTGACGACGCCGCGTAGCCGAGCACCAGGCCGGGCGGTCCGGGTGCGCTGCGGTGCCACGACAGCGGCTGCACCTTGACGCCGCGCTCGAGGGAGCGGGCGGCGAGGTCGCGGTCGTCGACGCCGTCGCCGAGGGTCACCAACAGGTGCAGGCCGGCGGCGGCGCCGAGCACGCGGGCACTCGGCAGGTGCGCCGCGAGGGCGGCCACCATCGCGTCCCGACGACGCCGGTGCCGACGCCGCACGGAGCGAAGGTGGCGCTCCAGGTCGCCGGACTCCATGAGACGGGCGAGCACGAGCTGCGGCAGCGTGGCGTTGCCGAGGTCGGTGTCGCGCTTGGCCGACACCAGGTCGTCGCGCAGGTGCCGCGGCGGCACCAGCCACCCGACCCGCAGCGCCGGGGCGAGCGTCTTCGACAGGCTCCCGGCGTAGCAGACCAGCGGCTGGGTGGCACGGAGCGCGGGCACCGGCGCCCGGTCGTAGCGGTGCTCGGCGTCGTAGTCGTCCTCCACCACCAGCCCGCCCTCGTCGGCCCACGCGGCGAGCTCGCGCCGGCGGGCGCCGTCGAGCACCACGCCGGTCGGGAACTGGTGCGCCGGGGTGGTGAGGACGGCGGCCGCGCCGGACGCCCGCAGCGCCGCCACGGACAGTCCCGACTCGTCCACGGGCACCGGCGTCGTCCCCATCCCCCAGTGCTCCAGGTGGCGGGTGGCACCGAACGAGCCCGGGTCCTCCACGGCGATCCGGTCGACCCCGTGCCCGGGCAGCACCCGCGCCAGCAGCGCCAGCGCCTGCGCGACCCCGGCCACCACCAGCACCTCCTCCGGCGCCACCTGCACGCCGCGGAACCGCGCCAGCCAGCGTGCGACCGCCGTCCGGAACTCCGGGGTACCGGCCGGGTCGGCGTAGCCGAGCCGGTCGGGGTCGAGGTCGTGCAGCACCTGCCGCTCCGCGCGCAGCCACGCCGCTCGCGGGAACGACGCCAGGTCGGGCCGGCCGGGGGTGAGGTCGACCCGCGCCGGTGCGGCGCGGATGTCGTCGAAGGTCGCGAGGCCGGGGTCGGCGAACGTGACGGTGCGGCTCGGTCCGGTGCTCACCAGCGGCTCTGCGAGCGCCGGTGTCTGCACGACGACGGTGCCCTCGCGCCCACGTCCCACCACCTGGCCGGTCTCGGCGAGCCGCCGGTAGGCCTCGGTGACCAGGCCCCGGGACACGCCGAGCTCGGCAGCGAGCTCGCGGGTCGGCGGGAGCCGGCTCCCCACCGGCAGCCGACCGTCGGCCACCGCGTCCCGCACCCGGTCGGCCAGCCACGCGGCGCGGCCGCCCACCGGAGCGGCGTCGAGATCCAGCTGCAGGAACTCCGCTTTGGACCACTCAGTACGCACTCCACTGGCCCTGTCCATCGGACCATCATCGCCGCAGGCTCGACCCATGACCAGCGACCTGACGGCGGCCGGCCGGGGCGGGCTCGGCATGGTGTTCGTCGGCAGCAGCGTCGCGGTGTCGACGGCGCTGGTCGACTCGCCACTGCTCACCGGCCAGGGCCTGCGCTACGCGCTCGCGGCGGTGCTCCTGCTGCTCCTCGCCCGCCGGGCCGGCGTCCGGGTGGTGCGACCGCAGGGCGCCGAGTGGGGGTGGCTGGCCGGCGTCGCGGTCACCGGGCTGGCCGTGTTCAACGTGGCGATCGTGCGGGCCGTTGAGCACGCCGAGCCGGCGGCGGTCGCCGTCGCGGTGGCCTGCGCACCGGTGCTGATCGGCCTGCTCGGGCCGGCGCTCGAGGGCCGGGTGCCGCACCCCCGCGTCGTCGCCGCCGCGGTGGTGGTCACCGGCGGCAGCGTTCTCGTGGAGGGCGCGGGCCGGGCGGACGCCGTCGGCATCGGCTGGGCGGTCGTGGCGCTGCTGTGCGAGGCGGCGTTCACGCTGCTCGCGGTGCCGGTGCTGCCGCGGCTCTCGCCGTGGGGCGTCTCGGTGCACGCCGTCTGGATCGCCGCGGTGATGCTCCTGGTCGGTGGCGTCGTGGCCGAAGGACCCACCGCCGCGCTGCGGATCGAGCCGCGCGTGGCCGCCACGCTGCTGTGGCTCGCCGTCGTCGTGACGGCGGCCGCGTTCGTGCTCTGGTACGGCGCCGTCGCCTCGCTCGGCTCGGGTCGCGCGGCGCTGCTGTGTGGCGTCGCCCCGGTGTCGGCGGCGCTGGTCGGCGCCGTGACCACCGGCCACGTGCCCGGTCCGTTCGTGTGGGTGGGGATCGGGGTGGTGCTGGCCGGGCTGGCCCTCGGTCTCGCGCCGAGCCGCGCCCGGACTTCTCAGCCGACCCCTGCTCTTCTCAGCCGAAGTTTCGGCTGAGAAGAGCAGGAGTCCCCGGTTAACCGGGGACTCCAACACCCGGGCGACCCGCCTACGGCTTCCGGCGGATCTTCTTGTTCAGCTTCGGGAGCGTCGTCCCGCGGCCGTGGAGCATCGTCACCAGCTGCTGCAGCTGCTGCTCGTGCTTCGCGGTGCGGGTGAACGAGGTGAGCGGCAGCAGCGAGGCGAACCGCTGCCGGGCGATCGCCTTGGCGTAGGTGAACTCCTTGAGGCCGTCGGGGCCGTGGATGCGGCCGAAGCCGGAGTCGCCGACGCCGCCGAAGGGCAGCGACGGCACCGCCGCGAACGACAGCACGCCGTTGACCGCCGTCATGCCGGAGCGGATCCGGCTGGCGAGCTCCATGCCCCGAGCCTTCGAGAACACCGAGGAGCCGAGGCCGTAGCGGGAGGCGTTGGTGCGCGCGACCGCCTCGTCCATCGAGCGCACCTTGGCCACGGTGATCGTGGGGCCGAAGGTCTCCTCGCTGACGGCGAGCGAGTCCTCGGGCACGTCGACGAGGATCGTCGGCTTCACGTAGCGCTCCCCCACCGCGCCGGCGCCGCCGACGAGCGCGCGCCCACCGCGGGCGAGGGCGTCGTCGATGTGGGAGCGGACGACGTCGAGCTGCGACGGCATCGTCATCGGGCCCACCTGCGCGTGCTCGGACTCGTCGGCGCGCAGGTCCTTCGCCTTCGCCACCAGCGCCTCGAGGAACGGGTCGTAGACCCGCTCGTGCACGTAGATGCGCTCGATGCCGATGCAGGTCTGGCCGGCGTTGAAGCAGGAGCCCCAGAGCGCGGCGTCCGCGGCGGCGTCGACGTCGGCGTCCTCGTCGACGAGCATCGCGTCCTTGCCGCCGGCCTCGATGAGCACCGGCGTCAGCGTCTCGGCGCAGGCCGCCATCACCTTCTTGCCGGTCGCCGTCGAGCCGGTGAAGGCGAGCTTGTCGACCCCGGCGCGGCACAGCGCGGCGCCGGTGTCGCCGAGCCCGGTGACCACGCGCAGCACCGGGCGGCCCACCGCCTCGAGGAAGGTGCGGGCCAGCCACTCGCCGATGCCGGGGCTGAACTCGCTCGGCTTGAACACCACGGCGTTGCCGGCGGCGAGGGCGTAGACGATCGAGCCCATCGGCGTGAACACCGGGTAGTTCCACGGGCCGATCACGCCGATGACGCCGAGCGGGTGGTACTCCACGTAGGAGGACTGGTTGGCCATCACCAGGCCGGACGGGACCTTGCGCCGTCCGAGCACCTTCTTGGCGTGACCGGCGGCCCAGCCGAGGTGGTCGATCGCCATCGCGGCCTCGAGCATCGCGTCGCCGTGCGGCTTGCCGGTCTCGCGGAACACCAGGTCGGCCAGCTGGGCGAGCCGGCGGGTCATCACGCCCTTCCAGGTGTCGAGATGCTCGGCGCGCTCCTCGAAGGTGAGCGCCGACCACCACGCCGCCTCTTCACGCGCAGCCAGGACGGCGCCCCGCACCTCGTCGGCGCTGTGGATCGGGTGCGTGCCGACGACGTCGCCCAGTCGCGGGTCGAGCGACTCGAACGTGGTGGCGGTGGTGGGCTCTTCGACGGTCGTCATCGGCTGCTCCTGATGAGGTCGGCCGCCTTCTCGGCGACCATGATCGTGGGGGCGTTCGTGTTGCCGCGTGGCACGGCCGGCATCACCGAGGCGTCGACGACGCGCAGGCCCTCGACGCCGCGCACCCGCAGCTCGGGGTCGACGACGGCGTCCTCGCCGGTGCCCATCGCGCAGGTCGAGGTCGGGTGGAACGTGGTCTGGGTGTAGTTCCGGACGTGCTCGGCGAGGTCGACGTCGGACGGCGTCGCGTCGAGCTCGAAGGGCCGGTCGACGAGCCGGGCGAGCTCACCGACACCCGCGATCTCGCTCAACCGTCGGCATCCGACGACCATGGCGTCGAGGTCGGTCTGGTCGTCGTAGTAGTTGGCCTCGATCTCCGGCGCCCACCGCGGGTCGGCCGACCGCAGCCGGATGCTCCCGCGGCTGCGCACGTCGACAAGGGTGGCGAGCGCGGTGACCTTGCGGGTGGTGGGCTCGACCATGCCGTCGCCGTACAGGCCGGTGGGCAGCACGTGGGCCTGCATGTCCGGCGCGGGCAGGCCGTCGCGGGTGTGCCAGAAGCCGCCGGTCTCGGCGAGGTTCGAGGTGAGCGGCCCGCGCTTGCGGGTCTTCCAGCGCAGGAAGTTGCCGAGGGTGTTGAGCTCGGCGAGGTCGGTGGTGTCGCGGGTGTGCCACACCATCGGCACGAACGGGTGGTCCTGCAGGTTGGCGCCGACGCCGGGCAGCTCGACCTTGGCCGCGATGCCGTGCTCGGCGAGGTGGGCCGCCGGACCGACGCCCGACAGCATCAGCAGCTGCGGGCTGTTGACCGCGCCGCCGCTGAGCAGCACCTCGCGGGTGGCGCGCACGGTGCGCTCGCGACCGCCGTCCGCGATCGTGACGCCGACCGCGCGATCACCCTCGATCGCCACGCCCGTCACGAGGACGCCGGTGCGGACGGTCAGGTTGTCGCGCTCCATGGACGGCTTGAGGTAGGCCTCGTAGGTGGACCAGCGCGCACCGCCGCGGCAGGTCACCTGGTACTCGCCGACGCCCTCCTGGGTGGCGCCGTTGAAGTCGTCGGTGCGCTTCTCCCCCGCAGCGACCGCGCTCTCGACCCAGGCCGTGGAGAGCTCGTGGGTGTAGCGGCGGTCCTCGACGGTGAGGGGTCCGTCCTGGCCGTGGAACGGGCCGCCGAGCCGGGTGTTGCCCTCCGCCTTCACGAAGTACGGCAGCACGTCGTCGTAGCCCCAGCCGACGGCGCCGTGCTCGTCGCGCCAGCTGTCGTAGTCGGCGCGGTGGCCGCGGATGTAGATCATCGCGTTCATCGACGAGCAGCCGCCGAGCGCCTTCATGCGCGGCCAGTCGGTGCGCCGTCCGTGCAGCTGCTTCTGCTCGGTGGTGGTGTAGGCCCAGTCCCACCTGGTCTTCGCCAGGGCGACGAACCCGAGCGGGATGTTGACCTCGTCGATGTCGGGCGCGCCCCCGGCCTCGAGCAGGAGCACCGTGGTGCCGGGGTCCTCGGTGAGCCGCGCGGCCAGCACCGCACCGGCGCTCCCCGCCCCCACCACGACGTAGTCGAACGAATCGGCCGTCACCCGGCCGAACCTACGCGCTAGGGGGTGGCGCCCGCGAGACGTTCCAGGCCGGCGACGCCCGCCGCGGCGTGCTCCGCCATGCGCTGGCGCGCGTCCGCGAGCCGTCCGTCGTCGACGTAGCCGTCCGGGACGCGCACCGGGTTGAGCGAGACGCCGTCCGCCCACGCCTTGATCGTGGGGTCGCCGAGGTAGGAGGCCTGGCCCCGCCCGCCGAGCAGGGTCATCCGGGCCCAGCCGGCGGGCGTGTCGGGCAACGGCGCCGGCGGGCACAACCGGTTCTTCTCGGCGTCGTCGTCGAACGTGGCCTCCACGAAGCCGGCGAGCGCGGCCGCCCAGGTCGGGAAGCCGGCGCGGATCGGCTGCGGCGTGATGGCCTCCGGGCCCCAGATCGGCACCAGCGGCGGGTAGCGCAGACCGGGGGACGCGCAGTGCACCACGACGGCGTCGCGCGCCACGGTGACGTCCCCGTCGTCCATGACGAGGCGGCCGGCCTCGACGTGCCGGAGGTAGCCCAGCCGGACGACGTCCTCGATGCTGCGCAGCAGCTCGAGCTCCCACACGGCGAGGGTGGGGGCCTTGGCCATGGTGGGCGTGACCGACCGGTCGATGCGGAGCATCACGCCGGCGTCCTCGAGCCGGAGGAAGAAGTCGTCGGGATCGGAGGCTGCGGCCGCGGCGCCCAGGACGTCCGCGGACATCCCGGTGATCACAGCCGGATCGGGCTGCACCACCGCGCGGTTGAAGAGCCACGGGTCGCGCGGCCGCACCCACCGGATCGCGCCGGGGTCGACGCCGTTGCCGAGCAGCCAGACGATCGCGTCGGTGGCGGTCTTGCCCGAGCCCACGATCACGTACTCCGACGGCGCCACCTCCAGCCGCACCAGGTCGTTGACCGCGATCACGTGCGCGCCGTCGGCCACCCCGAACGGCGGCGGGGTGCGCGACGGGATCAGGGGTGCGAGGTAGCGGGCGTCGACGACGCGTGGGTGGCCACGCACCTCGTACTCGCGGCCCGACACCAGCGACCGGAACCGCCCGCCGCCGAGGTGGTCGCAGCCGGGGTGGAAGGTCACCCGGCCCGAGCCCAACAGCTTCTCCCGCAGCACCCGTTGGTAGTACCCGCAGATCTCCGGCGCCGTGGCCCGCTCGTGCAGCCCCGCCTCGGGGCCGGTCGCCTGCACCCGCCCGCCGCCGAGCAGCGTCGAGGCGACGCCGTAGAACGCGGAGGACTGGTGCAGCCGCACGAACGGGTACGCATCGAGCCAGTGCCCGCCGACCCCGTGCCGGCGATCGACCAGCGCGACGGTCGCGTCGCTGTGGTCGACGAGCGCGTCCGTGAACGCCATCCCGGCCGCACCCGCCCCGACGATGACGTAGTCGGCCTCCAGTACCTCCGCCATTCGGGTCATGCTCCTGACCCGGCGCCGCCGCGGTCAACCGCCGAACGCCTCAGCGGTACTCGGTACACAAGGAGATCGCCATCACCGTGAACGACCCGCCGACGATGACGACCGACATCCCCACCCACGCCCTGCGGCTCTGCACCGCCCATTCCGCGACCTGGTAGACCAGCGCCACCAGCGCCACGGCCACCGTGGCGTGCAGCAGGGTGGCGAGCGCGACGCCGGCGACCATGCCCACGCGGTAGTACCGCAGCCAGAGTCCTGCCATCAGCGAGGGCACGACCACCGCGCCTGCCAGACCGCTCACGAGCTCGAAGCGCCAGTCCCCGTGCATCCACGGCACGTCGAACCAGGTGCCGAGCCGGCCGTCGAACAGGTCCATCGTCGCCGCGGTGCCGAGCACGACGACCGTGCCGAGGGTCAGGACCGCGACGACGATGAAGTACGCCTGGTGCCACCACCGCCACGCATCCTTCGCGCCGCTGCAGAGCGACGCCGTGGACACGGCAGCCCAGACGAGCCAGCGCCGGATGCGGCCGACCCGGGCGTCGCGCATCGCATCCCGGAAGATGCGGTCGGCGTCGATGCGGTCGATGCGCCGATTGGCGTCCGGCGTCGTCTCGTAGTCGGCGTGGTTCCCGCCGATCAGCCCGTCGTGCACCAATGCCGCCGGTAGGTGGCGTCCTGACCTCGGCACCAGCCAGGTGAGGAGACCGGGCACCGAGACCAGATCGGTCGTGAACGCGCTGGAGGTGGGCACCACGATGGTCACGTCCTCGCCCCCGTCGTAGTACGAGATCCGGGTGAACATCTGGAACTCCTCGCGCACCCCCTCGCTGCCGACACCTGGCAGCTTGCCGAGCCAGCGGCGCCACCACCGGGTGTCGGGCACGTCGACCCGGCAGAGCTCGACATCCGGCCAGGAGTGGGACGGGGAGTGCCGGTACTCACCGACCGGCCAGTCGACGTTGTCGAAGTTGCTTGGATTCGGCGTCGTGACCAGCGGCTGGGCCATGCCCTCAGGATGCAGCCGCGGATCCCAGCGCAGCGCGCAACGCGCCGTCGTCGGTGACCGGCCGATCGCACACGAACCCGCGGCACACGTACGCCGCCGGCAGCCCGTCGACCTCGCCGCGGCCCTCGAGCAGCGGGATGGGCGTCTCGACGAGCTCGACGTCCGTGGGGTCGGCCACCACGACCACCGCTCCGCCGTGCCTCCGCGCCACCCGCTCGAGTGCGTCGCGTGCCGGGCCCGGCGCGCCCACGACCGCGACCTCGAGCGGTCCCTGCAGCAGCGCGACGGCGGCCGCGAGCGACCAGCCGGCGAACCGGGGTGCGCGGGCGGCGAGGCCCGCCACGGTGGTGAGCGCCTCCTCGGCGGCGGTGCGGTAGGCCGCCTCACCGGTCATCGCGTGCGCGGCCAGCAGCGCGTGGATGACGGCCGAGGTGCCGCTCGGGCTGGCGTTGTCGCCGGGGTCGCGGGGCCGGGCGACCAGCGACTCGGCGTCGACGCCCGTGTCGTGGAAGCCGCCGTCGTCGGCGCGGAACCGGGCCAGCGCGTCGTCGAGCAGCAGGCGAGCCCGGTCGAGCCAGACGACGTCGCCGGTGGCGCCGGCCAGCGACAGGAACCCCGAGGCGACACAGCCGAGGTCCTCCAGCACGCCCGCGTGACGGCCGACGACGCCGTCGCGGGAGACCCGCCGGAGCCGGCCGTCGACGACGTGCAGGTCCCAGAGCAGCGTGCCGGCGGCCAGCGCCGCGTCCACCAGGTCGGCTCGGCCGAGCAGGCGACCGGCATCGACCAGTCCCGTGATCACCAGCCCGTTCCAGGCCGCCACCACCTTGTCGTCGCGCTCCGGCCGCACCCGCTCCGCCCGCGCCGCGAGCAGCCGCGACCTCACGTCGGCCAGCCGCTCGGTGCCGGGACCCTCCGGGTCGAGCGGGAGCTGCAGCACCGAGCTGCCGTGCTCGAAGGTGCCGGCCTCGGTGACGGCGAAGGCCTGGGCGGCCCAGGCGCCGTCGTCCGGCCCGAGCACGGAGACCAGCTCGGCCGGCGTCCACGCGTAGAAGCGACCCTCGACCCCCTCGCTGTCGGCGTCGAGCGCCGAGGCGAAGCCGCCCTCGGCGGTGCGGAGCTCGCGGAGCAGGAAGTCGGCGGTCTCGGCGGCCACCCGGTCGCCGAGCGGCGAGCCGAGCCGGGCGTAGAGCCCGAGCAGCTGGGCGTTGTCGTAGAGCATCTTCTCGAAGTGCGGCACCACCCACTGCGCGTCGACGGAGTACCGCGCGAACCCGCCGCCGAGCTGGTCGTAGAGGCCGCCGCGCGCCATCGCCTCGGCGGTGGCGTCGCGCATCCGGAGGGCGTCCCCCACGTTGGTCGAGCTTGTCGAGACCCGGTGCAGGAACTCCAGGCACATCGACGGCGGGAACTTCGGCGCGCCGCCGAACCCCGCGTTCTGGCCGTCGAACTCGCTCGCCAACGCGCGCACGGCAGCCGCGACGGCCTCGGCGTCGATCGCCGGGCCGGCCAGGTCGGGCGTCGCCTGCAGGTGCGCCTTCACCTGCTCGGCCACCCCGCGGATGTCGTCACGCTGCTCGCGCCAGGCCTCCGACAGCGCACCGAGCACCTGCCCGAACGCCGGCTGCCCGTGCCGCGGCTGGTCGGGGAAGTAGGTGCCGGCGAAGAACGGCGTGCCCTCGTGGTCGAGGAACACCGTCATCGGCCAGCCGCCGTGGCCGGTCATCGAGGTGGTCGCCTGCATGTAGACGGCGTCGACGTCGGGCCGCTCCTCGCGGTCGACCTTCACGCACACGAAGTGCTCGTTCATGTACGCCGCCGACCGCTCGTTCTCGAACGACTCGTGCGCCATCACGTGGCACCAGTGGCAGGCGGCGTACCCGACGCTCAGCAGCACCGGGACGTCGCGCTCGCGGGCCTCCGCGAACGCCTCGGGTCCCCACTCCCACCAGTCCACCGGGTTGTCGGCGTGCTGCAGCAGGTAGGGCGAGGTCGCTCCGGCGAGGCGGTTCGGCACGATTCGACGATAGGGGTGGCGGCGCCGCCCTACGCTGTCGCGGGTGGTGGAGGTCCGGCTGCTCGGCCCCGTCGAGGTGGTGGCCGAGGACGGCCCGGTCCCACTCGGCGGGCCACGACAGCGCGCCGTCGTGGCGATGCTCGCGCTGGCCACGCCCGCGGTCGTGTCCACCGACCGGGTCGTCGACGGGCTGTGGGGCGAGGACCCGCCGGACCGGCCGGTGCCCACGCTCCAGGTGTTCGTGAGCAAGCTGCGCAAGGCGCTGACGGCGCAGGGCGGTGCGGCGTTCCTCGAGAGCAGGCCGCCGGGCTACCGGCTCGTCGTCGACCCGCTCGACACCGACGTCGGCCGGTTCGCCGACCTCACCGCCCGCGCCCGGCAGGCCCCGGACGCCGGCGCCGCGCTCGAGCTGCTGGACGAGGCCCTCGCGCTGTGGCGCGGTGCCGCGCTCGCCGACGTCCGGGAGATGCCGTTCGCGGACGCCGAGGTGGTGCGGCTCGAGGAGCTGCGGCTGCAGGCCGAGGAGGCGCGGGTCGACCTCGCGCTGCGGCTCGGCCGGCACGGTGAGCTGGTGGCGACGCTGGAGGAGCTCGTGCACCAGCACCCCACCCGCGAGCGGTTCTGGGGCCAGCTGATGACGGCGCTCTACCGCGGCGACCGGCAGGCCGACGCCCTTGCCGCCTACGGCCGGGCCCGCGACGGGCTGGCCGACGAGCTCGGCATCGACCCCGGCGAGGCGCTGCGCCAGCTCGAGGTGGCGGTGCTGCGCCACGACCCCAGCCTCGACGCGCCCGCCGCGGATGCCGTGCTGATCGACCCGCGGTCGGCACCGGTCCCGGCCCCGCGGGCGGCGGCGCGGGTGCCGGTGCCGCTCGACGAGACCATCGGCCGCACCGAGATCGTGGCCGGGGTGGTCGCGCGGATCGCCGGCGGCACCCGCGTGCTCAGCCTCACCGGCGTCGGCGGCGCCGGGAAGTCGCGGGTGGCGATGGAGGCGGCGCGGGTGGCCCGCGACGGCGACGACCTCGACGACGTCGTCTGGCTGTCGGTCACCGAGGCCACCGACGCGCACCAGCTCGCCCTCGAGCTCGCGCTCACCCTCGGCGCCCCGCCCCGCGAGGACCCGCTCGACGCGCTCCACGAGCTCGACCCGGGCCGCCGGGTGCTCGTCGTCGTCGACAACCTCGAGTCGCTCGCCGAGGGAGCGACGCTGGTGCGGGACCTCGCCGAGACCTCCCCCGCGCTGCGGGTGCTCGCCACCAGCCGGGTGGCGCTGCGGATCCCCGGCGAGCACGAGGAGCGGGTGCCGCCGCTGCCGGTCCCGACCGCCGACGCCCCGCCGGCCGAGGTGGCCGCCAGCCCCGCCGTCCGGCTGTTCATGGCCCGCGCCGTGGCCGCCCGGCCGGGCTTCACCCTCGCCGGCCACGAGCACGACGTCGCCGCGCTCGCCCGCTTCCTCGACGGCGTCCCGCTGGCCCTCGAGCTCGCCGCCGCCCGGCTCCGGCTCATGGCGCCGGACCGGCTGCTCGCGGCGCTCACCTCGAGCCTGCAGCTGCTCACCACGGGCTCCAGCGCGGTGCCGGAGCGGCAGCGGGCGCTCACCACCACGATCCAGTGGAGCCTCGAGCGGCTCGACGACGCCGACCGGCTGGTCTGCGACCGGCTCGCGCTGTTCGAGCGCGGCTTCACCGTGGAGGCGCTCGAGGCGGTGTGCGACGACGTGCCCGACGTGCTCGAGTCGCTCGCGGCGATCGTCGACGCCCGGCTGGTGCGGCCGGTGGAGAGCCGGGTGGAGGTGCGGTTCGTCGTGCTCGGCACGGTGCGCGCCTACCTGCGGCAGCGCTCGCACGAGCGGCCCGACCTCGAGCTCCGCCGCGACCGGCTCGCCGTCCACCTGCGCGAGCGGCTGGCGGCCGACGACCTCGACGGGCCGGACGGCCTGCTCACCCTCGCCCGCTACGACGACGACGCGGCCGACCTCGACGCCGCGCTCGACCGCGCGATCGAGCTCGGCGACGCCGCCGGGGCCGCGGCCACCGCGCTGGCGAGCACCGAGTTCTGGGTGGCCAGCGGCCGGCTGGTCGACGGCCGGCGCCGGGTGGAGCGGGTGCGCGCCCTCCCCGGCCACGACCCGGTGACGGCGGCCCGGCTCGCCGCCGCCTCCACCACGCTCGCCTACCAGCTCACCGACTGGGCGCTCGCCGCCGCGACCGGACGCGAGGCGCTCGCGCTCGCCGAGGCCGCCGGCGACGCCGAGGCCGCGGCCCGCGCCCGCTGCTACCTGGCGGGCGCCCTCGCCGTGTCCGGCGACCCGGCCGCCGGCGCCGACCTGGCCACCGCGGCGCTGGCCGCCGCCGAGGACCTCGGCCTCGCGACGCTCCAGGCGGTGTCGCTGTCGATGCTCGCGATCTCACGGGCCATCGCCGGCGACCTCGACGGCGAGCGCGAGGCCTACCAGCGCCGGCTCGACGTCGTCCGCACCCGCGGCGACGTCGCACGCACCGCCGACACCCTCAACACCCTGGCCGAGATCGCGCTCGACGACGCCGACGCCGGCACCGCCGAGGCGTACGCCGGCGAGTCCCGGCGGCTCACCGACGGCCGGCTGCCGCTGGAGGAGCGGGACGCGCTCATCACGCTCGCCCGGGCCGCCGCCGTGCGTGAGGACTGCGGCGGCTGCGCGGTGCACCTCGCCGACGCCCTCGTGCTCGCCGACCGCACCGGCCAGACGCTGGCACTCGCCCAGTGCCTGCGGGTAGGCGCCGCCCTCGGCGTGCTCGCCGGTGACCCGGCGACCTCGGTGCGGCTGGTGGCGGCGGCGCATGTGCTGTCGCCGTCGCCCTCGGGCACCGAGGAGCCCGTCGAGCGCGACCTGGCGGGCTGGCTCGAGCGGGCGCGCGAGGCCACCGGGCCCGAGGTGGCCGCGCGGGAGTGGACGCTCGGCTCGGCGCTGCCGACGGCGTCGGTACGGGCGCTGCTCGACGCGCTGGTGGAGCGGGTGCGGGAGCCGGTCAGCGACCGACCCAGCGGCTCTTGAACTGGGAGCGGTTGCGCACCGTCATCACGAGGTCGCCCCCGAAGTCGCTGCTCCGCTGCCGCCACACGCACGCGACCGATCCCGCCGACGGGAACGCCCCGTCGGACCGGCAGTTCGCCACCGGGATCTCCTGGGAGGTGCCCGCCGGGATCCGGTAGATCCGGATCGACCACCGCGTGCGGCTGCCGACGATGCTCGCGTCGTAGCGCAGCGTGAGCCGTACGACCGAGCCGCTGGTGAGGCCACGGGCCACGATCCTGACCGGCCGGTCGAGCCGGCCGTCCAGGGTGCCGACGCCCTCCTCGACGCTCACCAGCGCGCCGTCGCGGTCGGTGGTGGGCACGAACGCGCGGTAGAGGGTCGGATCGTCGTCCGGGTCGGTGGTCGGCGTGCACTGCCGGTCCAGGTCGGCGCACTGGCCGGTGCCGTAGGAAGCGCCGCCGTCGACCTGCGCCGCCTCGACGCTGCCGTTGGGCAGCGCCAGGGTGCCCGTGCGCACCTCGACGCCGCCGTTGCCGACCACGCTGTAGTCGCCGGTGATCGCGCTGGTGCCGGCGCCGCGACTCTTGAGGATCAAGCCGCCGTTGACGACGTCGGCCAGGGTCGGGTCGTCGCGCGTGATGCCTTCGTAGAAGCCGCCGTCGTTGCGCAGGTCGAGCACGCCGACGCCGGGACCGTCGGTACGGGCCCGCAGCTCGAGGGCTGTACCGCGGTCGGCGGCGATGTAGGAGTCCCCGGTGAGCGTCATCCGGCCGCGCACGACGATCCGGTACCTGCTGAACAGGTTGACGCCGCGACCGTCGACCCGGAACCGGCCGGTGTCCCCGATGACGAGGCGGCCGGTGCCGGTGGGGCTGCACGGATCCAGTGGCGGCTCGTCGACGTCGCACGGGTCGGTGGTGAGGGTCGCGGCCCGCCCGGTCATCGGCGTCGGCGGCAGCGCCCGCCAGACCATGAGTCCGGCCGCATCGATCCGCCCGGGCCCGCCGATCGTGCCGGCCTCGAGCAGCACCGTCGAGCCGTTCCGGAACGTCGACGGCCGGGTCGACTGGTCGCCGTAGACGAAGAGCTTGCCGCCCTCGGTGACCTCCAGCCGGGCGCCCGCCTCGACGTCGATCGCCTGCAGCCGGCCCTGGGTGCCGGCGTCGATCTCGACCGTGAGACCGGCCTCCAGGCAGACGTAGCCGGTGGCGGCGAAGGTGTTGTCGGGCTCCTCGTCGCCGACCCAGTTGAACCGGTCGGCCCAGCGGACGCCGTCGCCGCCGCCGTCCCACCGGAACACGTCGAGCCCGGGGTCGCTCTGGTAGCCGCAGAACGCACCGGCCGCGCTGGCTGCGGGCGTGGTGGCGCCGGTCGGGACGAGGCCGGCGAGCAGCAGGCCGGCGAGCAGAGCGAGGATCCGAGGACGTCGGGAGCGGGACATGACGGTTCTCCTGTGGGTACGTGGGGCCGACGGTAGGTGCGAAGGCCCGGGGGCGTGGCGGTTTGGACGAACCCGGTCAGCCGGTCAGCTGGTCAGCAGCGTCAGGCCGGTGGCGGCGAGCACCGGCCCGATGGGCTGGTAGTAGGCGTTGTTGGCGCGACCGACCTTCTGGCCGCACACCTTGACGCCGTTGCGCAGGTGGAGCGAGCTGCCGCTGCTGAGCCCGAGCGCCCAGCCGCCGGTCGACACCACCGAGCCGCCGCTGTCGCCCTCCTCGGTGCACGCCGAGTGCTGCACCAGGCCGTAGATCAGGCCGCTTCCGTAGTTGGCCGTGACGTTGAGGGCGGTGATCGAGCCGCAGGTCCAGCCGGTGGTGCTGCCGCTCTTGCAGATCCGCGTGCCGACCGCCGGGTTGTTCCAGGCGCCGGGCACGCGGAGCACGTAGCCGTTCCACTGCCAGGTGGCGCCTTTCGGCCCGAAGTAGCCCGGGTAGTCGTTGACGAACACGCCCCAGTCGGCGCCGGGGTAGCGGTAGGCGGTGGTGCGACCGAAGCGGTAGCCGCCACGCTGCGTCGCCGGGTAGCCGACCGAGCAGTGGCCGGCGGTCAGCACGTAGTAGCGGCTCCGGTCGTAGGCGTTGAACCCGACCGAGCAGCGGCCGTTGGTGCGGCCGGGTCGCGGGTAGGCGTAGGCCTGGCCGCCGTAGACGGCATCGGTGGTCACCGGGGCCACGGACGCCGGCGCCCGCACCACCACGACCACATCACCGAACCGCTGGGCCCGGGCGAGGAACGCCCGGGTGGCGCCGTCGCGGGCACCGGTGGTGGCGGTGACGACGACCCGGTTGCCGGCGACGTCGACGCCCCACGACTGCACCCGGCCGGCGGAGCGGTTCGTCGCGAACCGGTTCAGCACGGCGATGATGCCGTCGAGCTCGGCCGCGGTGTGGTCGACCAGCCGGGCGGAGCCGCCGGCGGCGCGGACCGCGTCGACGTCGTCGGGGTCGGTCACGAGGGCGACCGGGTCACCGTGCTCGACGACGACCCCGCCGCCGTCCGGGCCGACGACGCGACCGAGGTCGGCCAGCTCGATGCGAAGGCTCCGGTCGGCGACGCGGGCCCGGGCGGCCGGGTCGTCGTCGGGGTCGGCGGTGGCGGTGCCGGCGCCGGCGCCGGCCAGGGTGGCGACCGCGAGCGCGGCCGCGGCCAGGCCGGCCAGGAACCGGCGGGGGTGGTGGGTGGTCATCGGACTGCTCCTCTCGGATGGCGGGTGGTGTGGCGCGTCAGCGGGCGACGCGGACGGTGATGCGGACGACGTCGCGGATGCCGTCGGCCAGCGGGCTGTGGACGGCGTGGAGCTGCCAGGCGGCGGTGCTGCCGACGACGGCGGCGGCGCCGGGGCGGACGGTGAGCCGCAGGGTGCGGGAGCCGCCCGGGGCGACGTCGTGGAAGGAGAGCGTCCCGGCGTCGACCTCGGTGGTGACGTCGTGACCGCCGGTGAACCAGCGCCGGGTGACCGCGCGGCCACCGGGGCCGGCCTCGGCCAGGCTCCAGGCGTCGGCGGCGTCGCCGGCGTTGGTGACCCGCACGTAGAAGGTGGCGGTGGTGCCGCGGCGCACGGTGAGGGTGACGCCCTGACCGGCCCCGGTGGTGTTCTGCACGCCGGCGCCGACCCAGGCGCCGGTGCCGGCCCGCACGGTCGCGTCGGGGCGGAAGACCGGCTGCGGGTCGGGATCCGGGTCGGGCTGACCACCGGGCTGGATCGACGCCGGACCGAAGCCGACGCAGCCGCTGCCGGGGGTCATCCGGTAGTCGCGGGCGGCCCGGTCGACGTACGACGCCGCTGCGGTGGTGTTCGCGAAGGCCCGGAACCCGTCGCCGGTGGCGGCGGCGTCGCCGGGGGCGAAGCAGTTGTCGTGCACCTGGTTGCCGTAGTCGGGCGAGCCGACGAGGAAGTAGCCGTAGACCTGCGAGGGGTTCTGGCTCTGCCGCCAGGTGGTGACCCGGTTGCTGAACACGTTGTGGTGCACGTTGGTGTTCACCGAGCGGAAGCCGGCGGCGGTGGTGCGGCAGCTGCCGCCGCAGGCCTCGGAGCTGCCGATGTTGACGTGCGTGGCGTTCTCGTCGAACAGGTTGTGGGCCACCGTGGCGCCGTCGTTGCGGGGCCACAGCTGCAGGCCGCGGTAGCGGTTGCCGTAGATCAGGTTCTGGGTGACGACGGCGTCCTGGCTGTACTCGAGGTAGACGCCGTGGGCGCCGGAGTCGCCGGCGTACCACGTGATGTCGGCGTCCATGCCGCAGCCGTGGATCCGGTTGCGGGTGATGACGACGTCCTCGGCGAGCACGTTGCCCTCGGCGCTCGAGCCGTTGCCCTTCCCGACGCCGAGGCAGATGCCGCGGCCGTTGGTGATGTCGTTGCCGTCGAAGGTGATCCGGTCGCCGTGCACGATGAGGAAGGTGTTCTTGGTGCCCACCGGGGCGCCGCCGGGGCCGTAGCTGCCGTGCAGGTCGAGCCCGGTGAAGGTGAGGTCGTGGGACTCCCCGCGGAACCACAGCTGGCCCTGCACCTCCGCGCGACCGCCGGGGCCGCTGGTGATGACGGCCGGCCGGTCGGCGGTGGCCGTTCCGCCGCCGATGACGCCGTTGCCCGAGGTCGCGAAGTAGGTCTGACCGGCCGGCAGGCAGCCGACCTGGCCGGGGCCGAGCGACGCGGCCAGCTTCGCGAGCGAGCGGAACGGCGCCGCCTCGGTGCCGGGGTTGCCGTCGTCGCCGGCGGTGCTGGCCCAGCGGGCGCAGGAGCCGGTGGCGCTGGCGGGGGCGGCCGGGGCGACGGCAACGAGGGCGGCGACGGCGGCGGCGGCGAGGGCCGCGAGGACGCCGGCCAGCCGGCGGACGGGGAGCCGGCCGGCGTTGGTGGCGGCCCGGCTGCGGGCGATGGACGTGGTCATGACGGGTCTCCTGGGGTGGTCGTGTGTGTGGGCCCCGGGGACGCACCTGGCGAGGGGTGCGGCCCCGGGGCGGGAGGGAGCAGGCGGAGGGGTCAGGAGAGGTGGACCCACCCGCGGGAGGGGGTGCACCCGGCGCCGTAGCAGCGGTAGTCGTTGGCGTTGTAGCCGTTCCAGTTGGCGGTGCGGGCCGACAGGAAGGTGCCGGTGGAGCGCAGCTTCCACTCGAACCGGATGTCGACGTAGAAGTAGCCGGCCGACCCGGTGTTCCAGGTGAAGTCGGGGAGCCGGATCTGCTGGTTGATGTTGTAGCTCCGGGTGATGCTCCCGGTGCGCTGCCAGCTGCCGCTGACGTACTTGTAGATGCGGTAGGTGGCGTCGAGCCGCTGGTCGGCGTTGCCGTTGTTGGCGCGCGAGACGAGCGGGCCGGGGATCGTGATCCGCGGCTTCGGGCAGTAGCCGCCGGTGGCGGAGCACGTGTTCGCGTGCCAGCCGTAGGCCTGGTAGGCGGTGATGGCGCCGGGGCTGTCGACGGCGTGGGACAGCTGGACGGCCTGGGCCTGGCCGGTGAAGGCCCCCGCGGCGAGCACGGTGAGCGTGGCGGCGACCAGGGCGATCAGGCGGGTGAGGTGACGGATCATGACGGTTCTCCTGGACTCGGGGAGCCGGTCGGCTCCGGGTGAGTCGGAGACAACGCCGGGGGGCTTTCCACGGACTTACCGCCGCTTCGAGCCCGATGCCCGGCTACAGCCGACGGCGAGCGTCCTCCAAGGCAGCCGCTGCCTCGGCGGCCAGCCGGCGGACGATCTCGCCGGCGGGTTCGTCGGCCACGAGTGCGTGCGCCTGGCCCGCCCACAGATGCAGACGGTCCGCGTCGCCGCGCTCGCGCGCCACCGCGCGCAGCGGGGCCGTGAGGTGGTGGACCTCGGGATAGGCGGCAGGCGCATCGGAGGAGTGCTCGCGCATGAAGCGATTGACCACCCCGCGCGCGGTGCGGCCGCTGAACGCGCGGGTGAGCGCCGTCGACGCCTCGGTGCCCAGGGCGTCGCGGTGGACGCCGGCGGTCCCGGCCTCCGGGCAGCGCATGAACGCGGTGCCGAGCTGCGCGGCGCGGGCCCCGGCGGCCAGCACGGCGGCCACCGCGCCGCCGGTGACCAGCCCGCCGGTGGCGATCAGCGGCAGCGGCACGGCGTCGCCGACGAGCTGCAGTGCCGCGAGGACGCCGAGGTCGGACGCCGTGTCGTCGTCGACGAAGAACGCCCGGTGGCCACCCGCCTCCGCACCCTGGACGACGAGCGCGTCGGCGCCGGCGGCGTACGCGAGCCGCGCCTCGCCGGGGCTCGTGACCGTCACCCAGATCTCGCTGCCGGCGGCCCGAAGCCGCTCGACGACGGCCGGATCCGGGCAGCCGAACGTGAAGGACACCACCGGCGGGCCTTGGTCCTCGACCAGAGCGAGCTTGGCCTCCCAGTCGTCGTCGTCGTGGCGCGGCTCCCCGAGCTCACCCTCGTCGCGCAGCGTGCCGGCGTAGCTCCGCACCGCGTCGACGTCCGCGGCGGCCGCCGGCGGTGCGAACACGTTGAGACCGAACGGACGCGTGGTCAGCTCCCGCAGCCTGCCGAGGTCCGCCTCGACCGTGGCCGCACGCTTGTAGCCCGCGGCGAGGAAGCCGAGCCCGCCCGCCTCCGAGACGGCGGCGGCGAGCGCGGGGGTCGAGGCCCCACCGGCGAGCGGCGCTTGGACGATCGGCAGGTCGAGCGTCTCCAGGATCGCCATGGATCCTCAGTATGCAAGCAGGCGTGGTTAGCCTGCACCTTCCACCCCACCACCGGAGGATCGACGTGACGGCCTCTCCACCCGCCGAGCCCGACGTGCTCGGCGACCGCTACGAGCTCGGCGCCGTGCTCGGCCGGGGCGGCATGGCCGACGTCTTCCGCGCCACCGACCGGGTGCTCAAGCGCGAGGTGGCGGTCAAGGTGCTGCGGCTGACGTCGGCCGACGAGACCGACCGGCGCCGGTTCGAGGCCGAGGGCCGCACCCTGGCCGGGCTCTCGCACCCCGGGCTGGTCACCGTGCTCGACGTCGGCGCCGACGAGGAGCGCGCCTACCTGGTGATGGAGCTGGTCACCGGCGGCACCCTGGCCCGCTCGATCACCGCGGGACCGGTCGACCCCGGCATCGTGGCCGCCGTCGGGCTGCAGACCGCGCGGGCGCTGGCCTACGCCCACGACCGCGGCGTCGTGCACCGCGACGTGAAGCCGGCCAACGTGCTGCTCGACCAGAAGGGCCGGGTGAAGCTCGCCGACTTCGGCATCGCCCGGCTGATCGGCGACACCGTGCGGCACACCCAGACCGGAACCGCCGTCGGCACCGCCGCCTACCTGTCTCCCGAGCAGGTGCGCGGGCTCGAGGTCACCGGCGCCGCCGACGTGTACGCCCTCGGCCTGTCACTGCTGGAGGCGCTCACCGGCGAGCGGGCCTACCCGGGCTCGCCCACCGAGGCCGCGCTGGCGCGGCTGCACGCCTCGCCGGAGGTCCCCGAGCACCTGCCGGCCTGGTGGCGCGACCTGCTGCGCGACATGACCGACCTCGAGCCGGAGCGCCGGCCCACCGCCGCGCAGGTGGCCGAACGGCTCGCGGTCGCGGGCGAGGACGACGACCCCGCCACGCGCACCGCGGTGCTCTCCCAGCCGGTGCCGATCGTCGGTGCCGACGCCCCGACCGAGCCGATGCGGCGGGAGCCACGCGGCGCGGCACTCGCCGCGCAGGTGAAGGAGCGGCTCGCCGCCACCGACAGCGCGCAGCGCGCCGTCGCGATCACGTTCGCCGCCCTGGTGCTGCTCATCGTCATCGCCGCGCTGGCGGCGGGGTCCGGCACCGGCGGCTCCGATGCCCCGGAGCCCACGGCGCCGCCGTCCGATGTGCCGAGCGACCTCCGGGCCCCGCTGCAGGACCTTCACGACGCGGTGGAGGGCGCCTCGTGAGGGCCCGCCGGTACGCCGCGACCCTCGCGGTGACCGCCGTCCTCGCGGGTCGGCTGCGGCGAGGAGCAGACGCCGGTGCAGCAGGAGCCCGCGCTCGCAGACGCCCTGGCCGAGGTGGACGCCGCCGCAGCCGCCGACGACACCAAGCGGCTCGAGCGAGCGGTGGACGACCTGGTGCAGGTCACCGACGACGCCGAGCAGGCGGGTGACCTCGACGGCGACGACGCGGACCGCATCCGAGCCGCCGCCGAGGCGCTGCTGGAGGCGGCGGGAGGAGCCGCGCCGGAGCCCGCGCCGGAGCCCGCGCCGGAGCCCGCGCCGAGCACGACGACGACCGAGCCCCCGGAGACGACGACGTCCTCGCCCCCCGCGCCGCCCGAGGAGGACGACGACGAGGACGAGGACGAGGACGACGACGACGAGAAGGACGAGAAGGACGAGCCCGGGAAGGGTCAGAAGGGACCCAAGGGCAAGGGCCCGAAGGAGGACTGACTAGCCCATGTCGGTGCGGTTCTCGCGCACCGTCTGGCTGCCGTCCGGGTGGACGACGGTCTGCTGCGAGCGGGCGCGGCGCCCGCTGTTGAGCGTGAAGGCGGTCATCGCGAGGACCACGACGCCGACGGCGGCCAGGATCCAGCCGACCATGGTGAGGTCGACGCCTTCGATCGAGTCGGTGACCGCGAGCGCGAGCACGAGACCGAGCACGACGAGGAAACCCCCGAATCCGTAACCCATGACGTTCTCCGTTCGATGTGGGAGGTACATGCCCCGAGAGAGCGTCGCCTGGTGCGGCGCTACGGCACGTCCCTACCCATCGTGTGGGTCACTCAAACCTCAGGGCTCACACCTGAGGGGGAAGGACGGTCAGCGCTCGGCCGGCGGTTCGGAGTCGTCCGCCTGCTGCTCCCGCAGCTCCCGAGCCGCGGCCAGCCCGCGCGCGGGGCGCCGGCGCGGCGTGGACGGGTCGTACTTGCCCTCCTCGGCCGCCCGCTCGACGTTCTTCAGCCGCCGAGTGAGGCTCACGCCGAGCAGAGCCACCGCCACGATGAGGCCGATGAACAGGGCGAACGCGGTCCAGCCGGCGACGACGTCCTCGTCGTCGGGGGCGGCGGCCGCGATCACCGTCACGGCCGTCGGGACCAGCGCAGCGAGCATGGTCCCAGTGTCCCACTCGACGACTACGTGCCGTAGTCCAGGGTGACGCCGGTGAAGAGGTCGTTCTCGGGCGTCGGGGAGTCGACGAAGCTGGTGACGAGCTCGAAGTCCTCGGTGGGCGCCACCTGCTCCTGGATCTCCCGGGGGATCGCGAACCAGAAGCCGTCCGGGTCGATCTGGGTGGCGTGGGCGAGCAGCGCCTGGTCGCGCACCCCGAAGTAGTCCGAGCACGGCACCCGGGTGGTGATCCGGGCGTCCCACTCGGGCTCCGGCTTCCACTCCTGGAGCCGCTCCTCCCACGGCGACTCGAGGCCGTGGGCCACCATCGCGTCGTGGATCGCCTGCATCCGCGGGCGGTTGAAGGAGTGGTGGTAGTAGAGCTTCGCGACCTGCCACGGCTCGCCGGCGTCCGGGTAGCGCTCGGGGTCGGCGGCCGCCTCGAACGCGGCGACGCTGACCTCGTGGCAGCGGATGTGGTCGGGGTGCGGGTAGCCGCCGCGCTCGTCGTAGGTGGTCATCACGTGCGGGCGGAACGAGCGCACGAACCGCACCAGCCGCTCGGTCGCCTCCTCGAGCGGCACCAGCGCGAAGCAGCCCTCCGGCAGCGGCGGCTTGGGGTCGCCCTCGGGCCAGCCGGAGTCGACGAAGCCGAGCCAGTCCTGCCGCACGCCGAGGATGTCGCGCGCCCGCTCCATCTCCTGGCGCCGGATCTCGGTGATGTTCGCCAGCACGTCGGGGCGGTCCATCTTCGGGTTGAGGATGGAGCCGCGCTCCCCGCCGGTGCACGTGACGACGTGGACGTCGACGCCCTCGGCGACGTACTTCGCCGTCGACGCGGCGCCCTTGCTGGACTCGTCGTCGGGGTGGGCGTGCACGTGCATGAGCCGGAGGCCCGCACGTGGCCCGGTCCGCGGGGCCTGCGACATGGGCCCAACTCTAGGGTTGGACCGTGAGCACGACCGACCTGGGCGACCGGTACGGCACCGCGCCGTCCCCGCTGCGGTGGGTGCTGCTCGGCGTCGTGACCCTCGTCGTCCTCGGCTTCGCCGTCCTGATGGGGTGGATCATCCTGGGCCAGTCCCAGCCGTCCGCGGCCTCCGGCGAGCTCACGTTCCGGGTGGTCGACAACAACACCGCCGAGGCCACCTTCGTCGTCGACCTGAGCGACGAGGACGTCGAGGCCACCTGCCGGCTGCGGGCCTACGCCGAGGACCACGTGCTGGTGGGCGAGGTGGCCTTCACCCCCGACGGATCCGGCCGGGTGACCCGGGAGATCGCCACCGACCGGCGGGCCACCTCGGTCGAGCTGGTCGGGTGCACCGCCCCCGGGCAGCCGCGTCCGCGCTGAGCACTCGACCTGCGACCGCCTCGACCGCTTGCTAGGCTCGTCGCTTCCCGACCGCCCCGGTCGGGCGGGCCCCCGCATCCTCGGACCCGGCCCCGCCCCCGTCGCGCAGCGGTCGCCACACCCGACGTACGGACGATCCCCAGGAGTTCCGCCATGACCCAGTCCACCGAGCAGCCGAGCACCATCTGGCTCACCCCCGACGCCCACGAGAAGGTGCGCGCCGAGCTGGAGAACCTCAAGGGCCCGGTGCGCGACGAGATCGTCGCCCGCATCAGCGAGGCCCGCGACGAGGGCGACCTCAAGGAGAACGGCGGCTACCACGCCGCCCGCGAGGAGCAGGGCAAGAACGAGGGCCAGATCCGGCTGCTCGAGGAGGTCCTGCTGCACGCCCAGTCCGACGTCCCCGACGACGACGACGTGGTCGCCGTCGGCAAGGTCGTCTCCTACAAGTTCGAGGGTGACGACGACGACGAGGCCGAGACCTTCCTGCTCGGCGCCCGCGAGAACGAGGACTACGTCGACGTCCCCGTCTTCTCCCCCCAGGCCCCCCTCGGCTCCGCCCTGCTCGGCGCCAAGACCGGCGACACCGTCGCCTTCGAGGCCCCCAACGGCAAGACCCTCCAGGTCGAGGTGCTGTCGGCGAAGCCGTACGGCTCCTGACGTCGGAGGCCGGGGGTCTCGACACCCGCTCGCTGACGCTCGCGGGGCTCGACCACCGGCCGGCTCCGGTGGTCGAGCCGGGCCACCGACCTGCGCCAAGCCGTACGCGCGACGACGGTCGTCGAGCCTGTCGAGACGCCGGAACCGACCTCGCGACGTGAGGGGTCAGTTCGCGAGACCGGGTCGGGGCGTCTCGACAAGCGCAGGCGTTCGTGAGCGGCCTCACCTGCGCCAAGCCGTACGCGCGACGACGGTCGTCGAGCCTGTCGAGACGCCGGAACCGACCTCGCGACGTGAGGGGTCAGTTCGCGAGACCGGGTCGGGGCGTCTCGACAAGCGCAGGCGTTCGTGAGCGGCCTCACCTGCGCCAAGCCGTACGCGCGACGACGGTCGTCGAGCCTGTCGAGACGCCGGAACCGACCTCGCGACGTGAGGGGTCAGTTCGCGAGACCGGGTCGGGGCGTCTCGACAAGCGCAGGCGTTCGTGAGCCGATCACTCGTAGACGCGGTACCCGCACTCCCGCAGCCGGGTGACGACCTGCTCGGCGTGGGCGTCGCCGCGGGTCTCGAGCTGCAGCTGGACGTCGACCTCGTCGAGACTCAGCGACGGCGAGATGCGCTCGTGGGCGACCTCGATCACGTTGGCGCCGGCGGCGCTCACCTCGGTGAGCAGGGTGGCCAGGCCGCCCGGGGTGTCGGGGATGTTGACGTGCAGGCCGAGGTAGCGACCGGCCGCGGCCATGCCGTGCTGGATCACCTTGCCGAGCAGCAGCGGGTCGATGTTGCCGCCGGACAGCACCGCGACCACCGGCGCCTCGTAGGCGTCCGGGTCGTCGAGCAGCGCGGCCACGGCAGCGCCGCCGGCAGGCTCGACGACGACCTTCGCGCGCTCGAGCAGCGCGAGCACGGAGCGTGACATCGACTCCTCGGAGACGGTCACGATCTCGTCGACGTACTCGCACACCACGGCGAAGGTGAGGTCGCCGGGCCGGCCGACCGCGATGCCGTCGGCCATCGTCTTCATCTCGGTGAGCGGCACCGGCGTGCCGGCCTCGAGCGAGCCCGGGTAGGCGGCGGCGTCCTTGGCCTGGACGCCGACGACCCGCACGTCCGGCCGCAGCGACTTCACCGCCAGCGCGACGCCGGCCAGCAGTCCGCCGCCACCGGTGGGCACCACCACGGTGCGCACGTCGGGCGCCTGCTCGAGGATCTCCAACCCGGCGCTCCCCTGCCCCGCCACGATGTCGCGGTGGTCGAAGGGGTGGATCAGCACCGCACCGGTCTCGTCGGCGAAGGCCTGCGCCGCCACCAGCGCGTCCTCGAGGTACCGGCCGTGGAACACGACGTCCGCGCCGTAGCCGCGGGTCGCCTTCTCCTTGGGGATCGGTGCCCCCTCCGGCATGAACACGGTGGCCTTGATACCCAGCTCACGGGCCGCCAGCGCCACGCCCTGGGCGTGGTTGCCGGCCGAGGCGGCGACGACGCCGCGGGCCCGCTCGTCCTCACTGAGCCGGCTCATCCGAACGAACGCGCCGCGGATCTTGAAGGAGCCGGTCCGCTGGAGGTTCTCGCACTTCAGCAGCACCGGTCCGCCGACCCGCTCGGAGAGCCATCGGGACTCCTCCATCGGTGTCCGGATCGCCAGCTGGTCCACCAGGCCGCGGGCCTCGTGCACGTCGTCGATCGTCGGCAGGTCGGGCAGGGCGGGCTGGTCAGACATCGTCCTCATCCTCCACGGGGACAGTCTTGTCCTCGTAGTCCTCCTCCAGCGACTCGACCGGGTCGTCGCCGGGCGCGGTGTAGCTCGCGAGGTGCTGCACGACCGCGTTGAGGGCCGCGGCGAGCGGGACGGCGACCAGCGCGCCCGCCACGCCGGCCACCAGTACGCCGCCGCCGATCGCGAGGATCACGCCGAGCGGGTGCACCGACACCCACCGCCCCAGCAGGAACGGCTGGAGCACGTGCCCCTCGAGCTGCTGGACGCCGATCACCACGGCGAGCATGAGCAGGGCGGTGATCGGCCCCTGGTCGACGAGGGCCACCAGGACGGCGACGATGCCGGCCACGGTGGCGCCGACCAACGGGATGAAGGCGCCGAGGAACACGAGCACGCCGATCGCGAGCACGAACGGCACCTGCAGCACCGCCGCACCGACCGCGATGCCGACCGCGTCGACGAAGGCGACGATCACGGTGGCCCGCACGAACTGGGTGAGCGAGATCCAGGCGACCCGGCCGCTGCTGTCGACGTGCTCGCGGGCCGCGCGCGGCGCGAGCCGCACGATCCACGCCCAGATGCGCTCGCCGTCGGCCAGGAAGAAGAAGGTGGCGAACAGCACGATGAACAGCCCGGCCAGCACGTGGCCGACGGTGCTGCCCAGCTCGGTCAGCCGCCCGACGACGTCACCCTCGCCCACCGCGTTCGTGATGCCGTCCTGGGCGCGTTCGATGTAGGTGTTGATCTGGGAGTCGCTGGCCTTCAGCGGACCGTCCTTGAGCCAGTCCTTGACCTCACCGAGGCCCTGGACCGTGGAGTCGGCGAGGTCGTTGGCCCCGCTGGCGATCTGCTGCCCGGCGTAGGTGAGGAGGGCCGACACCGCGGCGATCCCGGTGATCATCACGAGGATGGTCGCCAGTCCGCGCGGGAGCCCGATGCGCTCCAGCAGCCGCACCAGCGGACTCACCAGCGCGGCGATCAGCAGGGCGACCGCGAGCGGGATGGTGATCACGGCGAAGAAGGCGACGAGCCACAGGACGAGGTAGCCCGCGGCGGCGATGACGAGCACCCGCCAGCCCCAGGCGGCGGCCAGGTCGAGGCCCCACGGCACCTGCGCGCGGGAGAAGTTCGACGGGCCGGTGGCGATCGGCGCCGGTTCGTGCCGGCGCTCCTCACGCATCACCGCCCACTGGTGCGCCAGCTGGTGGCTGAGCCGGGCGGTGATCCGCTCCTCGCGCTCGGCGTCGTCGGCGTCGTCGGTGTCGTGGGCGCGGCGGCGGACGAGGCCGCGGCGCCGGGTCTCGCGCTCCTCCGCGGACTCCCCGTCGGGATCGGGCGACGTGGGGGTCTCGCCCTCGAGGTCCTGGCTCACCCGGTCACCCTAGAGCCGCGGAGCCTCGCCCATCAGGACTCGCGAGGATGAATGCGAGCCGCTCCGCAGCGGCCGGGTGGTCGGTCGCCAGCAACCCGACGGCGGCCAGCACGTAGTCGGTGTCGACGACGACGCGCGGGTGTTCGGGCAGCTGCCAGCCACCGGTCACGTCGGTGCCGACGCTGCCGGCGAGCACCCGGTCGGCGACGCCCGGCCGCCCGTGACGCAGCGCGCCGCCCGAGAGAACCACGAGGTCGACCTCGCGCAGGTCGACGCCGGTGCGCTCCACCACCCGCCCCTCGGGGCTCACCACCACCCGTGCCCGGCCGGCGTGACGCCGTAGCGCGAGTCCGGCGGCCGCCCCGGCCAGCTGCTCGTCGTCGTCCCGGTCGGCGTCGGTGGCCGGAAGGAACGACGGGTCGGCGGTGCGCGTCTTTGCAGCCTCGGTGAGGTCCGGCCGTTCGGCAGCGACGGCGGTGCTGACGGCCGACCACCGCATCCCGAGGTCGGCCTCCACGGTGCGGGTGACGGCGGTGGGGGCCACGACGTCGCGGGCGAGCGCGCCGTCCTCGGGGTCGAGGTCGACCACGGAGTGCACGTCGGTGGTGGCGCCGCCGACGTCGACGACCACCACGTCGCCGACCAGCCTCGCCAGCACCTCGACGCCGGTGAGCACGACGTCCGGCGTCGCGCCGCGCACCATCTCGACGAACCCGGGCCGCGAGCTCAGGTGCTTGCCGCCGATCACGTGCTCGAGGAACGCCTCGCGCACCGCGGCGCGCGCACCCTCGGGCGTGAGGACGCCGATCCGCGGCACCACGTTGGCCACCACCCGGTGCGGCACGTCGCCGAGCGCAGCGGTCACCTCGTCGGCGGCCTCGGCGTTGCCGGCCACCACCACCGGTCCGCGCCAGCCCGACGCCGCCAGCTCCCGCGCGGCCCGGACGACGACCTCGGTGTTGCCGCCGTCGGTGCCGCCGGTGAGCAGCACGACGTCGGGGCGGGCGTCGGCCACCGAGACCGATCCGTGTGCGGCCGCCACCACCGACACCACCGTGCCGCCGCTCGACAGGGCGACCCGGCGGCCGGCCTCGGCGGTCACCAGCTCCTCGTTGCCCACCACCGCGATCCGCAGTCCGCCGCCGGCGCTGGAGCAGGCGAGCACCGGCGCGTCGCCGGCGTCCAGCGCGGCCAGGCAGGCGTCGACGCCGTCGAGCACGTCGACCTCGATCGTGGTGCGGTGCTCGGCGCGGGCGAGCAGGACGCCGGTGTCGACGTCGACCAGCGCGGCCTTGGTGAAGGTGGAGCCGACGTCGACACAGACGACGGCGTTCACCACAGTGCGGAGACTGCCACCGCGATGACGCACAGCACCACGCCGGCGACGAGAAGGTGTGGCAGCGGGTTGGTCGGCATCGGGCCGCCCTCGCGCATGACCCGGTCGACGGTGCGGAACCGCAGCCACCCGCCGACGCCGGCCACGGCGGCGGTCAGCAGCAGGGCGATGCCGAGCGGCACGCGGCCGTCGTCCTGGTCGAGGAGGTGGAGCACGGCGGTGGCCGCCACGAGCAGGCCGACGGCGGTGCGCTCGTAGGCGAGGAAGGTGCGCTCGTTGGCCAGGGAGAACCGGGCGTCGGGATCAGGCGAGGGCACGGTCGAGGTCCGCGAGCAGGTCGTCGGCGGTCTCGATGCCGACGCTGAGCCGCACCAGGTCCGAGGGCACCTCGAGGTCGGTGCCGGCCACGCTGGCGTGGGTCATCCGGCCCGGGTGCTCGATCAGCGACTCGACGCCGCCGAGCGACTCCCCCAGCGTGAACACCTCGGTCCGCTCGCACACCGCGAGCGCCGCCGCCTCGCCGCCGGCGCAGCGGAACGACACCATGCCGCCGTACCGCTTCATCTGCCTGGTCGCGACCTCGTGGCCGGGGTGCTCGGGACGGCCCGGGTAGATCACGTCGGTGACGGCGTCGTGGCCGAGCAGGAACTCGACGACGCGCTCGGCGTTGTCGCAGTGCCGGTCCATGCGCACGCCGAGGGTCTTCAGCCCGCGCAGCACCAGCCAGGAGTCGAACGGCCCGGCCACCGCGCCGATCGCGTTCTGGTGGAACGCGACCTGCTCGGCGAGGTCGAGGTCGCGGACGACGAGCGCGCCGCCGACGACGTCGGAGTGTCCGCCGGCGTACTTGGTGGTCGAGTGCACCACCACGTCGGCGCCGAGGGTGAGCGGCTGCTGCAGGTAGGGCGAGGCGAAGGTGTTGTCGACGACGAGCAGCGCGCCCGCGTCGTGGGCCACCGTGGCGAGCGCCGCGATGTCGCCGATGTTGAGCAGCGGGTTGGTGGGCGTCTCGAGCCAGACCAGCTTGGTCTGCCCGGGCCGGACGGCGGCCGCCACCGCTTCGACGTCGTCCACCGGCGCCGGCGTGTGCTCCACGCCCCACGGCTGCTCGACCTTGTCGAAGAGCCGGAAGGTGCCGCCGTAGGCGTCGTTCGGCAACACCACGTGGTCACCCGGCTTGCAGAGGGAGCGCACCAGAGTGTCCTCGGCGGCCAGGCCGGAGGCGAACGCGAAGCCACGCTCCCCCTCCTCCAGCGCCGCGATGTTGCCCTCGAGCGCAGTGCGGGTGGGGTTGGCCGAGCGGCTGTACTCGTAGCCACCCCGCAGCCCCCCGACGCCGTCCTGCTTGTAGGTCGACGTCGCGAAGATCGGCGGGATCACGGACCCCGTCGTCGGGTCTGGCTCGTAGCCCGCGTGGATCGCCCGCGTCTCGAAGCCGGACTTGTGACGGTGCTCCTGCTCACTCACCCGGCCGAGGCTAGTGCGCGAGGAGTCATTGCGCCGGGGCCGGGCCAGGTGGACCGTGAGACATGGCGCTGTCTTCGTTTCGCCCTGCGCTCGCAGGACTCCTCGGCGTGCTCGTCGTCGGGTGCGGAGGTGAGTCGGATCCGGCGATCAGCGCCCCGGACCAGACCTCGACCGCGCCGCCCGACCTCGTGCCGTACCTCCTCCAGGCCGACGAGGTGCCGGGCTTGACCCCGACGTCGTCGCCCCACACGGACTCGGCGCCGCCGTTCGCACCCCTGCCCGACGGCGGCGCGGAGCGGCTGGAGAGCAGTGGCTACATCTCGACGACCTACCAGCGCGCCGAGGGCGCGCGTGTGGCCGGGGTCAGCAGCGTCGTGCTCTTCGAGGACCAGGCAGGAGCGCGCGCCTGGCTGGCCTACGAGACGAGCGAGGAGGCACTGCGGCACCAGCTGCCCGACTCCGAGCTCGTGCCGTTCCGGGTCCCCGACGTCCCGGGCGCCGTCGGATGGACGGGCCCGGACCTCCACGGCAACGCGATCGGCCAGGTCTACTGGACCCAAGGCCGCTGCATGCTGACGATCGGGATCGAGGTCGAGGGGCCGCGGGTCGAGCCGCTCTCGGCCGCCGCGGCGTCGATCTACGAGCGGACGGGCGGCACCTGCCCGGACTGAGGCTTCCGGTGTCAGCCCTTGTAGTCCGTGTACTGGTACGGGTTCTCCTTGACCGCGACGTCGGGCACGTCGGGGTTCATGCCCTGCTGCCAGGCGTCCTCGCCGATGGTCGCGCGCAGGTGGTCCACCGTGTTCTCGACGTCGGTCCGCACTGCTCCGAGGTCGACGTCGACGAGCGCTCCGTCGCGCTTCACGACCCGGCCGTCGACGAGCACGGTGTGGACGTCGCCGCGCTGGGCCTGGAACGCCACGTGGCCGTAGGGGTTGAGGATCGGGAAGGAGACCGGGGAGCGGTCGTTCTTGAGGAGCACCAGGTCGGCCTTCTTGCCGACCTCGACCGAGCCGAGGTCGGACTCCCTCCCCAGGGCGCGCGCCCCGCCACGGGTGGCCCACTCGACGACCTGCGAGGCGCGCAGCGCGCTGTGGGTGACCGTGTCGCCGCGGGCGTGGGCCTCCATGTGCTCGCGGGAGCGGTCGGCGCCGAGGGTGGTGCGCATGGCCGAGAACAGGTCGCCGCTCCACCACACGCTGGTGTCCATCGACAACGACACGGGAATGCCGTGGGCGCGGATCGCCCAGGTGGGCGGGTAGCCCTGGCCCGCGCTCTGCTCGCTCTCGGTCGACACCGAGATCGAGCCGCCGGACGCCGCGATGCGCTGGTAGGAGTCGTCGGTGAGCGTGGCCGCGTGCACGTAGATGTTCTCGGGGGCCATGAAGCCGTTCTCGTGCATCAGCCGGATGCCGTCGTCGTTGGTGGCGCCCCACACGCCGGCATGGGTGGTGACCGCGACGCCGAGCTCGCGGGCCACCTCGAAGGCGCCGCGCTCCGGGAACGACGGGTCACCGGTGACGTCGAAGGCCATCTGGAAGCCGATCCGGTCGTGCCCCTGCAGCCGGCGGGTCACGAAGTCCCGGAACTCCGGCGCGGCCGACCACGCGGCGGGCTGCTGCTGGATGTTGCCGTAGGCCAGCACCCACCGGCCGGGCACCGACTCGAGCGCGTCCAGCGCGGCCTCGGCGTGGTCGACGGTCTGCAGACCGTGCGACCAGTCGACACAGGTGGTGACGCCCGCGTCGATGGCCTCCAGCGCGGCGAGCCGGTTGCCGACGCCGATGTCCTGGGGCCGGAAGTGCTTGCCGGACTCGAGGTAGTACCAGACGAAGTACTGGGTGAGCGTCCAGTCGGCGCCGTAGCCCCGCATCGCGGTCTGCCACATGTGGCGGTGGGTGTCGATCATCCCGGGCATGACCAGGCCGCCGCTCGCGTCGATCTCGGTCGCGCCGTCCGGCGCCGCGAGCCCGGTGCCGACCTCGGCGATCCGATCGTCGACCACGAGGACGTCGGTGTCGGGCAGCACCGTCATCGCATCGTCGACCGTGAGCACCGTGCCCCCGCGGAGCACCACCGCCGTGCCTGCCATCGCTGACCTCCTTGTCGGACGCTCGTCCGCTGTGCGGACACTTCGGTCACTCTTCCGCCGGCCGTGGCGGCTGTCAATGGTCGCGAGCGCGTGGGAGGGTGACCTCATGCCGCGCGACGGGAGAGGGCCCGACTTCATCGAGTCGCTGGCCCGCGGCCTCGAGGTGATCACGGCCTTCGGGCCCGGTCGCGACGCCCTCACCCTCTCCGAGGTGGCCACCGCCACCGGGCTGGCCCGACCCACCGCGCGACGGATCCTGCTCACCCTCGCCGAGCTCGGCTACGTGCGCGCCGACGGAGCGCGGTTCACCCTCACCCCGCGCGTGCTCGACCTGGGCGCGGCCTTCGTCGGGTCGCTCGGGCTGTGGGACGTCGCGCGTCCGCACCTCGAGGAGCTGTCCCGCAGGACCGGGGAGTCGTGCTCGATCGCGCAGCTCGACGGCTCCGACATCGTGTACGTCGCCCGGGCCGCAGTTCCCAAGATCGTGGGCCTTTCCGTCCAGATCGGCACCCGGTTCCCGGCGCTGCCGACGTCACTCGGCAAGGTGCTGCTGGCCGAGCTCGACCGTGCCGAGGTCGACGCCGTCCTGGCGGAGCCGTCCCGCTCCGGCGTCACGCCGCTGTGGCAGCCCACCGAGAAGGAGCGCGACGCCGAGCTGCGGCAGGTGCGGGCGCGGGGCTGGGCACTCACCGACGAGCAGCTCGCCCGCGGCGTGCGGTCGGTGGCCGCGCCGGTGCGCGACGGCGAGCGCGTGGTGGCCGCCGTCAACGTGAACTGCCACGCCGCGGAGACCTCGATCGAGGAGCTCAAGGACCACCACCTGCCGCTGCTGCTGCGGGCCGCCGGCGACATCGGGGCCGACTTCGACCGGTTGCGAAGCCTGCCCCAGGTGATGCCATAGTGGATGCGGACACTCGTCCGCACCACGGTCACACTCCTCAGGAGGACGGCATGCCCGGACCGCTCGACGGCCTGTTGGTCGCCGACTTCTCGCGCGTCCTGGCCGGCCCCTACGCCACGATGCTGCTGGCCGACCTCGGCGCCGAGGTGGTCAAGGTCGAGGGCCCGCCCCCCGGTGACGAGACCCGGTCGTGGAGCCCGCCCGAGCGCGACGGCATCTCCACCTACTACCTCGGCATCAACCGCGGGAAGCGCTCGATCGTGCTCGACCTGCGCGAGGACGCCGACGTCGCGCTCGCCCGCGAGCTGGCCGGACGCGCCGACGTCCTGATCGAGAACTTCCGGCCCGGCGGCATGGCGAAGTTCGGGCTCGACTTCGAGTCCGTGCGCGCGGCCAACCCCGGCATCGTCTACGCCTCGATCAGCGGCTTCGGGTCCACCGACGGCGCGCACGTGCCCGGCTACGACCTGCTCGTGCAGGCGATGTCGGGGCTGATGAGCCTCACCGGCTCGCCGGACGGCCCGGGCTACCGCGCCGGCATCTCGGTGTTCGACGTGATGGCCGGCAACCACGCCGTGATCGGCATCCTCGCCGCGCTGCGGCACCGCGACGGCTCGGGCGAGGGCCAGCACGTCGAGGTGAACCTGCTGTCGTCGGCGCTGACCGGCCTGGTCAACCACAGCTCCACGTGGGTGGCGGGCGGCCAGGTGCCCTACCGGATGGGCAACGCCCACCCGAGCGTCTTCCCCTACGAGCCGTTCCCCACGGCCGACGACGACCTCATCGTGATCGCCGCCAACGACCGGCAGTTCCAGCGGCTCTGCGGTGCGCTCGGCATCCCGGAGGTGGCCGAGGACGAGCGGTTCCTTCACAACCGCGACCGGACGGCGAACCGCGACGAGCTGCGGCCCCTGCTCGAGGAGCGGCTCGCCACGAAGGGCGCCGAGGAGTGGTTCGAGGTGCTGCTCGAGGCCGGCGTACCGAGCGGTCCGATCAACACGATCGACGGCGGGTTCGCCGCGGCCGAGCGGTTCGGCCTCGACCCCGTGGTCGAGGTCGGCGAGGACGATCGGGCCCTGCCCACCACCCGGCACCCGATCCGGTTCTCGGGCACGCCGGTGGAGTACGCACTGCCGCCGCCCGAGCTCGACGAGCACGGCGCCGAGCTGCGGAGGTGGCTGGCGGAGTGAGCGAGACCTACGAGACGGCACTGGGCGCCTCCAGCCGCGACGCCATCACGCTGCTCGGGCACGACCTGGCCCGCGACGTGATGGGCGAGGTCGGGTTCGGCGAGCTCGCGTTCTGGCTGGCCACGCAGCGCCGTCCGACCACGGGCGAGGTGCGGGTGTTCGAGGCCGTGCTCGCCGCGCTCGCCGACCACGGCTTCACGCCGACCGCGATCGTCACCCGGCTCACCTGGCTCTCCGCGCCCGACTCGGTGCAGGGCGCCCTCGCCGCCGGCCTGCTCGGCGGCGGCTCGCGCTTCCTCGGCGTCACCGAGGACTGCGGCCGGTTCCTGCACGACGTCGTCGCCGGCCTCGACCCACTGCCCACCGACGACGCCGGCTGGGACGCCGTCGCGCTCGACGTCGTGCGCCGGCAGCGCGAGGCGGGCCGGTTCGTGCCGGGGCTCGGCCACCACGTGCACAAGGACGGCGACCCGCGCACCCCGCGGCTGTTCGAGATCGCCCGCGAGGAGAGCCAGTTCGGTCCCCACCTCGCGCTCTTCGAGGCGATCGGCCGCGCGCATCCCGAGGTGCTCGGCAAGACGCTCCCGCTCAACGGCGCGGGGGTCTGCGGCGCCGCGCTCGCCGACCTCGACCTGCCGCTGGAGCTGCTGCGCGGCTTCGCGCTGCTCGCCCGCACCGCCGGCCTGATCGGCCAGCTCGCCGAGGAGCTGCGGCACCCAGTGGCCAACGACGTCTTCCTGTCCGTCGACCTCAACAACCGACCGGTCGACCCCGACCCGCTCCCCCGAACCTGACGGAGACTCACCGATGCAGCTGGTCACCGAGGAGAACATCACCGAGATCGCCCGCCAGCGCTGGGGCACGGCGCGCGACGACCGCACCCGCGAGCTGCTCACCGGGCTGGTGCAGCACCTGCACGACTTCGCGCGCGAGGTGCGGCTCACCGAGGAGGAGTGGATCACCGCGATCGGGTGGCTCACCCGCGCCGGCCAGATCAGCGACGAGAAGCGCGAGGAGTTCATCCTCGCCTCCGACGTGCTCGGCCTCTCGATGCTCGTCGTGCAGATGAACCACCGGCTCGACCCGGCCGCCACCCCCGCCACCGTGCTCGGCCCGTTCCACATCGACGGCTCGCCCGACCTCGGCTACGGCGGTGACATGTCGGAGGGTCTGCCGGGCGTCCCGCTGTTCGTGAGCGGAGTGGTGAGGGCCCTCGACGGCACCCCGGTGGCGGGCGCCGTGCTCGACGTGTGGCAGGCCGACGAGGACGGCGCCTACGAGGCGCAGCTCGCCGTCGACGAGGCCCGGTTGCGCGCCAAGTACACCTCGCGCGGGGACGGCGGCTACTGCGTGCGCACGATCGCGCCGAAGGGCTACACGATCCCGATGGACGGGCCGGTGGGCGAGCTCATCCGGCAGACCGAGATCAGCCACTTCCGGCCCGCGCACGTGCACTTCCTGCTCGACGTGCCGGGCTACGAGCCGCTCATCACCCACCTGTTCCAGGCGGGCGCCGAGTACCTCGACAGCGACGTCGTGTTCGGCACCAAGGAGGAGCTGGTGGTCTCGTACGAGCACCACGAGCCGGGGTCGACGCCGGACGGTGGCAGCGTCGACGTCCCGTGGGTCTCGGCGCACTACGACTTCGTGCTCCAGCCGCGCTGATGCGCGCCGTCGAGCTGCACACCTGCGGGGAGCCGCCCCGCGTCGTCGACCGGCCGTCGCCGTCGGCCGGCGACGGCGAGGTGCTGGTGCGGCTGACGGCGGCGCCGGTGACCCCGCTCGACGTGCTGTGCGCGAGCGGCACCTCCTACTTCGGGAGGCCCGCGACGCCGTACGTGCCCGGCGTGCAGGGCGTCGGGACCGCGGACGGACGTCCGGTCTGGTTCCCGCGGCCGGCCGGCATGGCGCCCGGCGACGGCAGCATGGCCGAGGTCGTCGCCGTCGCCGCGACCGACCTGGTGCCGCTGCCCGACGTCGACCCGGCAGCGATGGCGGCGCTGGGGCTCTCCGCCGTGGCGGCGTTCATGGCGCTCACCTGGCGGGGCGACCTGCAGCCCGGCGAGGCGGTGCTCGTGCTCGGCGCCGGCGGCGTGGTGGGTCAGGCCGCCGTCCAGCTGGCGCGGCTGCACGGCGCCGCGCGGGTGGTCGCCGCCGCCCGCTCGGAGGCCGGCCGGCAGCGCGCACGCGAGGCCGGCGCCGACCACGTCGTCGCGCTCGACACCGACGACGTCGGCACCCTGGCCGAGCGGATGGCGGCGGGCGGCGACGTCGACCTCGTGCTCGACCCGCTCTTCGGCGTCCCCGCCGCGGCCGCTGCCCGCGCGCTGCGACCGGGCGGCCGGCTCGTGCACCTCGGCTCGTCGGCCGGCGACACCTGCCCGCTCGACTCGGCGACGCTCCGCAGTCGCTCGCTGCGGCTGCTCGGCTACACCAACAACGAGCTCACGCCCGAGCAGAAGGCCGATGCCGTCACCACCGTCGCCCGCCACGCCGCCGCCGGCCACCTCGCCGTCGACCACGAGGTCGTCCCGCTCGCCGCCGCGTCCGCCGGCTGGACCCGCCAGGCCGCCGGTGAGGCGGCCGGCCGGGTCGTGCTGGTGCCGTAGGAACACACCGGCACCCGGGTGCGTTGCACACTGGACCCGAGCATTCCGGCCCCGAGGAGGCGCCCCATGTCCTGGTTCTCTCGCAAGTCCGAGATGGTGGAGCCCGACGAGGCCCTGCCCGGCCGCGACGCCGACCCGTTCCGCCGCAACGACCAGCACCTCGTGCTCAAGACCCCCGTCGTCACCGACGACGTGCCCGACGGCCTCGAGGTCGCGATCTTCGGGCTCGGCTGCTTCTGGGGCGCGGAGGAGATCTACTGGCAGATCCCGGGCGTCTGGTCGACGTCGGTGGGGTACGCCGGCGGGTTCACCACGCACCCCTCCTACGAGGAGGTCTGCAGCGGCCGTACCGGCCACACCGAGGCGATCCGCATCGTGTTCGACCCCGACCGCGTCTCCTACGCCGACCTGGTGAAGAAGTTCTTCGAGGTGCACGACCCCACCCAGGGCATGCGGCAGGGCAACGACGTCGGCACCCAGTACCGCTCGGCGATCTACTACACGACGCCCGAGCAGGAGCAGACCGCGCAGGAGCTCACCAAGATCTACGGCGAGGAGCTCACCCGGCGCCGGTACGGCGACATCACCACCGAGATCCGCGCGGCCGACGAGGTGCCGTACTACTACGCCGAGGACAGCCACCAGCAGTACCTCGCCAAGCACCCCCACGGCTACCGCTGCCACGCCAACACCGGGGTGCCGTTCCCGGCCGACGGCTGACACAGAACTTCTCCGTCTGGAAGTGTCGGATCCGACCGGTCCCGTTCGTGGAGTAGTCGGACGGCGGGCACCGGGCCCGCGCGCGACGACGGAGGAACAGCCATGGCCGAGTACCTCATCTACTTCAACCAGCAGTGGGTCGGCGACCATCCCGAGGAGTGGTACCAGACCCGCGTGGCGCCGTCCCGGGCGGTGGTGAGCGAGATGCAGGAGGCAGGCGTCCTCGTGTACGCCGGCGGGCTGGTGGAGGAGCTCGAGGAGGCGTTCGCCGCCGACGCGACCAGCGGCGAGATCACGATCACCGACGGACCGTTCGCCGAGACCAAGGAGTATCTCGGCGGGCTCACCATCGTCGACGTCCCCGACGAGGAGGCCGCCCGCTACTGGGGTGGCCGGATCGCCGAGGGCTGCGGCTGGCCGCAGGAGGTTCGCCGGTTCAAGGGCGGGTCGATGCGAGGGTGACGAGCGCCGGTAGCGTCGGCCGGCGTGGATCACGAGTGGTGGAAGTCGGCCGTCGTCTACCAGGTCTACCCGCGCACCTTCGCGGACGCTGACGGCGACGGCATCGGTGACCTGCCGGGGGTCCGCAGCCGGCTCGACCACCTCGAGCGGCTCGGCGTCGACGTCGTCTGGCTGAGCCCGGTCTACCGCTCGCCGATGGACGACAACGGCTACGACATCAGCGACTACTTCGACGTCGACCCGCAGTTCGGCACCCTCGACGACCTCGACGGGCTGGTCGCGGATCTCCACGCGCGCGGCATGAAGCTCGTGATGGACCTCGTGGTCAACCACACCAGCAGCGCGCACGCCTGGTTCCAGGAGGCCCGGTCGAGCCGCGACAGCCCGAAGCGCGACTGGTACTGGTGGCGTCCCCCGCGCGCGGGCCACGACGGCGGCATGCCGGGCGCCGAGCCGACCAACTGGGGCTCGGCCTTCTCCGGTCCGGCATGGACCTGGGACGCCGAGACCGGCGAGTACTACCTCCACCTGTTCGCGCCCAGCCAGCCGGACCTGAACTGGGAGAACCCGGAGGTGCGCGAGGCCGTCTACTCGATGATGCGGTGGTGGCTCGACCGGGGCGTCGACGGCTTCCGGATGGACGTCATCAACCACATCTCCAAGGCCGAGATCGTCGACGGCGAGATCGGCGGCAACCCGCCCTACGGCGACGCGGGGCCGTACGTGCTCAACGGCCCGCGGGTCCACGAGCACCTGCAGGAGATGCACCGCGAGGTGTTCGCCGGGCGCTCGGGCCTCGTCACCATCGGCGAGACGCCGGCGACGTCGGTCGACCAGGCCCGGCTCTACACCGACCCGTCGCGCCACGAGGTCGACATGGTGTTCCAGTTCGAGCACGTCGACCTCGACTCCGGGCCGGGCGGCAAGTGGGACGTCGTCCCGATGACGGTGCTCGACCTCAAGAAGTCGCTCGGCCGCTGGCAGGAGGGCCTGGCCGACGTCGGCTGGAACAGCCTCTACCTCGGCAACCACGACCAGCCCCGGTGCCTGAGCCGGTACGGCGACGACTCCCCGGAGCACCGGGTCGCCTCGGCCAAGGCGCTCGCCACGACGCTGCACCTGCATCGCGGCACGCCGTTCGTCTACCAGGGCGACGAGCTCGGCATGACCAACGCGCCGCTCGCCACCCACGACGACCTGCGCGACATCGAGTCGATCAACGCCCACCGCGACCTGTTGGCCGCCGGCGCCACGTCCGAGGAGGCGATGGCGACGATCCGGAAGAAGAGTCGCGACCACGCCCGCACGCCGGTGCCGTGGGACGACGCCGACGCGCAGTACGACGACCCCGACTCGGTGTTCCACCACTACCGGCGGCTGGTCGAGCTGCGGCACCGCGAGCCCGTGGTGGTGCACGGCGACTTCACGATGCTCCACCCCGACCACGCCCAGGTGTACGCCTACGCCCGCCGGCTCGACGGCGCCGAGCTCGTCGTCACGGCCAACCTCTCCTCCACCGCGGCCGAGGTGGACGGCGAGACGTTCGGGCCCTGGGAGTCGCGGGTGCTGCTCGACGGCGACCGCGTGCTCTGAGCCCGACTTCGCCGAACGCCCCCGCGCGGTCCCGGGCGGGCGCATACTCCTGCCTCGTGGAGCAGCGACTCGCGGCCGTGGCCGGTCAGGTCGTCGCCGTGCTGACCCAGGAGTGGCATGGCTGAGCGCCCCGACCCCGCTGCGGTGCTGACCGGGTTCCTCGCGGCCAGCGGGTTCGCGGCCACCGACCTCGACCAGCGCGGCGAGGGCGGCGCCGCCCTGGCCTGGCGCCACCGCGGCCAGACCCGCGACTGGTACGCCCAGGTGTGGTGGCTCCCGGCCGCCGAGCAGCTGCTCGTCTACTCGGTCAGCCCGATCGAGGTCACCGTGGACCGGTGGCCCGAGCTCGCCGAGTTCGTGCGCCTGGCCAACACCGGCCTGGTGAGCGCCACCCTCGAGCTCGACGACCCGGGCGGCGACCTGCGCTGCCGCACCGGCGCCTGGCTCGCCCCGGCGTCGGTCACCGAGGACGTCGTCCGGCGGACCGTGCACGCCAACGTCGGCACCTTCGACGTCTACCTGCCCGGCATCGAGGGCGTGCTGGCCGGCGACACCGCCGCCGACGCCCTCGCCTACGTGACCTCCGACTGACGCCGGCCCCGCGGCGGGGTCGCCACGGGGCCGGCCTGGGGGCGGCGGGCCGGACCTGGACCGGCCCGCCTCGTCACCGCAGGCGCGCGGCCACCCTCACGTGCGGGCAGCGACCCCGCATGCGCATCAGGGTGGCCACCGGGCCGGGGCGCCGTGGGTGAGTCGGCCACGCACACTCGGCTGGAACAATGGCGCCATGTCCGAGACCCCGCCCGACTCCCCGCGCGACCTGCCGCGCAAGGCGGCGGCACGGACCGCGCGGCTCGCCGGCCTCCCGCTGGCCTACGCGGGCCGCAGCGCGATGGGCCTCGGCCGGCGGCTGGGCGGTGCCCCGGCGGACGCCGTGCTCACCGAGATCCAGCAGCGCACCGCTGAGCAGCTCTTCCGCACCCTGGGCGAGCTCAAGGGCGGGGCGATGAAGTTCGGGCAGGCGCTCTCGGTGCTGGAGGCCGCGCTGCCCGAGGAGGTCGCGGCGCCGTACCGCGAGCAGCTCACCCGGCTCCAGGACTCCGCGCCGCCGATGCCCACCCAGACCGTGCGCGACATCCTCGCCCGCGAGCTCGGCGAGGACTGGAAGGAGCGGCTGGTCTGGCTGGACGGCGGTCCGACGGCGTCCGCCTCGATCGGCCAGGTGCACCAGGGCCGCTGGCACGACGGCCGCGAGGTCGCGGTGAAGGTGCAGTACCCCGGCGCCGGCGACGCGCTGCGCTCCGACCTGCGCCAGCTGGCGCGGCTCGGCCGCACCGTCGGCCCGCTGTTCCCCGGCATCGAGGTCAAGCCGCTGGTCGAGGAGATGCAGGCCCGCGCCGAGGAGGAGCTCGACTACAGCCTCGAGGCCGAGGCGCAGTCGGCGTTCGCCGCGGCCTTCGCCGACGACCCCGACATCGTGGTGCCCGACGTCGTCGCGGTCGGCGAGACCGTGCTGGTCACCGAGTGGCTGGAGTCGCAGGCGTCACTCGCCTCGATCATCCGCGACGGCACCCAGGAGGAGCGCGACCACTACGCCGAGCTGCTGGTGCGCTTCGTGTTCGCCGGACCGGGCCGCACCGGGATGCTCCACGCCGACCCCCACCCCGGCAACTTCCGCGTCATCCCGAACGACGACGGCTCGCCCGGCAAGCTCGGCGTCCTCGACTACGGCGCCGTGGCCCGGCTGCCCGACCAGACGTTCCCGCCGGCGATGGGTCGGCTGATGCGGCTGTGCGCCAACGGCGACGCCGAGAAGCTGCTCGCCGGGCTGCGGGAGGAGGGGTTCATCCGCGACAAGGTGACCCTCGACCCGCAGCAGCTCATGGACTACTTCGCCCCGCTCGTCGAGCCCGGCAAGGTCGAGCGGTTCCGGTTCTCCCGTGAGTGGATGCGCGGACAGTTCCAGCGGATCAACAACCCGCGCGAGCCCGCCTACACGGTGGCGATCAAGCTGAACCTGCCGCCGTCGTACCTGCTCATCCACCGCACCTGGATCGGCGGCATCGGCGTGCTCAGCCAGCTCGAGGCGGAGGCACCGTTCCGCGCGATCCTGGAGGAGTACCTCCCGGGCTACGCCGGCTGAGCTACAGCGCCAGGTGCATGACGTGCAGTCCGACGAATCCGTGATTCCGTGACTCGAAGGCCGCGGGCACCGTCCCGACGATCTCGAAGCCGAGGTCCTGCCACAACCGGACGGCGGCCGTGTTGGTCTCGACCACCGCGTTGAACTGGATCGCGCGGTAGCCCTGGTCGCGGTGCCACTCGACGACGTGCTCGGCCAGCGCGCGGCCGACGCCACGGCCCCGCGCGGCCGGGGACACCATGAACGAGCCGGTGCCCACATGGCTGCCACGACCCGGCCGGTTCGGGCCCATCGTCGCGCTCCCGAGGATCTTGTCCGGACCCTCGTGCACCACCGTCCGGCCCGGCGGCCGCATCGTCCACAGCTCGCGCGCCTGCTCGGAGGTGAGGCCGTCGGGGTAGGCGTACGTCTCCCCGTCGCGCACGATCTCGGCGAAGAACTCCCACACCTGCGGCCAGTCGGCCGCCGTCATCTCGCGGATGCTCACACGCCGACCGCGCCGTCCACCGACTGCCGGATCAGGTCGGCGTGGCCGTTGTGCCGGGCGTACTCCTGGACCATGTGCAGCAACAGCCACCGCAGGCTGATGTCGCCGCCGGTGCGCCGGCTGGGCCGCTTCGCCAGGTCGCCGACGTCGGCCACGGCGGCGATCAGCTCGTCGGAGCGGTCCGTGAACCGGTCGAACTCCTCGCGCAGCGCCACCGGGTCGAGGCCGGCCGCGCTGTGCCAGTCCCAGTCGTTGTCGGCGTCCCAGTCCACGTCGTCGAACGGCGGCGCCGGCTCGAGCCCGGCGAGCGTGACGCCGAACCACCAGTCCTCGACGTAGCTCATGTGCCGCAACATCCCGCCGAGCGTCAGGTCGGACGGCGGCAGCGTCGTGTCGAGCTGGTCGGCGTCGAGCCCCGCGGTCTTGCGCCGGAGCGTGTCGCGGTGGAACTGCAGCAGCCCGAGCAGCATCGTCCGCTCGTCGGCGTCCTGGGTGTACTCGGGGCGTTCGGGGGGCGGCTGGGTCATGGGGTCAGTCCAGCAGACGGTGAGTCCGGCATCGGCCCGACCGGTCCCGGGCCGGCTCCGACGATGGTCTCGGTGGGATCCCCCGGCTCAAGCGAGCATCGGAGTCGGTAGTGGGCGTCGTCCCAGGTCCGGGTCCTCGTCACCGGCTGCCAGCTCTCCCGCGTGGGGTCGGGGACGAGCCTCGGACCTTCGTCGGGGCCGCCGTAGAGCGGGTGGCCGTAAGGGACGCGGATGGCGGGCGTGGTGGACGTCTCGATGCCCTCGATGACCCACGTGTAGATGAGGGGCGGCACCCCGTCGGGCCGCATCCGTAGGTCCATGTAGTCGAACGGGTCGACGCCGAGGCTGATGGGACCGCGCAGGCGCGTCCCTGCCGTGGGTGGTTCGAGGTCGTCGAGCACCATCCACCTCGTGTACGCCACCAGCCCGAAGTCCAGGACGAACATGCCCCGCGCGAATTCGGCGGCGTCCGTCAGCAGGTCGGCGGTCACCTGGTACCTCGACCAGGCACCGGTGTACTGACAGGCCAGCGCCTCATCCTCGACCGGAACCAGCCGATCGTTGCGGTCGTAGCCGAACTCGAGGGCGAACTGGCGTCGCTGACCGACCTCGAAGTCGGTGTAGTTGCCGTCCTGCAGGATCCAGCTCGACAGGCCGATCGACCACTGGTCCACTCGGCTCGGGGTCGATCCCGTGTCGCCCGGACGTTGCATGGGCCCAGTCCATCAGACCGGCGCGGCCGGGATCCACAGGTTTCTCCACAACCGCATGGTTGAGCGGGATCAGTGTCGGTGGCGTGTGCTTGAGTGGAGGCATGACCACCACCGCACCTGCGCCGAGCCTGGCGGAAGTGCGCGCCGTCTCGCTCGATCGACGACGGGCCGAGGTCGACGAGATCGTCGCGGTGGTCACGTGGCTGGAGCAGCACGTCGTCGACCAGCGCACGAGCACCGACGTCGCCGTGGCGGCGTTCGGCGACGGTGAGCTGCTGCTGGCCGGAGTGGGCGCGCCGGCTGTGTCGGAGGCGGCGGTGGTCGAGCTGCTCACGACGCTCGGCAGATCCGACTCCGCGGGCCGGGTCTTCGTCGGTCGCTGCCTCGAGCTGCGGTACCGGTTGCCCCGGTTGTGGCGCCGGGTCGCCGACGACGAGGTGGAGGTGTGGCGGGCGTTCCGCGTTGCCGAGGCCACCCAGCTCCTCCCGCTCGACGGCGCCGCCCACGTCGACGCAGCCCTGGCGCCGTTCGCCCACTCGATGTCATGGGCGCAGCTGGAGCGCACCGTCCAGGCCGCCCTCGTGGAGTTCGACCCCGAGCGTGCGGAGCGGCTGGCCGGGCGTGACCCGCGGCGCTTCGACGTCCACGCCGCCGCCGCCGACGGCTACGTGCACGTGGAAGGCCTGCTCGACCTCCCCGACGCCCGCGACCTCGACGCTGCCGTCGCCGCCGGCGCGGCTCAGCTCGCCGAACTCGGCTGCGAGGAGCCCGTCGACGTACGCCGCTCGATGGCGCTCGGCGAGATCGCCCGCGCCCAGCTCGCGCTCGACCTCACCACCGGCCGGCCGACCGCACGGGCCGTCACCCTGTACGTGCACCTCTCGGAGTCCGCGGTGGCCACCGTCGACGGCGTCCCGGTGCTGGCCGACCACGTCGCCGGCTGGTGCGCCGGCGCAGCCGTCACCATCAAGCCCGTCATCGACCTCAACCAGGCCGTTTCCAGTACCGCCTACACGCCGTCCGACTCGGTCGCCGAGCGCGTGCGCCTCGCCTGGCCGCAGTGCGTCTTCCCCTTCTGCACCCGCCGGGTCCGCACCGACCTCGACCACCGCGTCCCTTACCCCCACGGCCCGACCTCGACTTCGAACCTCGCGCCCCTGTGCCGCACCCACCACCGCATGAAGACCTTCGCCGGCTGGTCCTACGAACCCGTCGCGATCACCGACCACGGCGTCCCCGTCGCCTTCACCTGGACCAGTCCCACCGGCACCCGCTTCCGCGTCGACCAGCACGGGTCTGCACCCGAACCCTGACCACCCCGCCCCACACCCCGCCGACCGGCGGGGTCAATGGCGCGCCCTGACTCGTGGACCGGCCGGTCGACTCTCGTCTACTCGAGCTCAGGGACGGCGCTCGGACCACGCTCGGTGCGCTCGTTGACGACGACGACGACGGCGTCCGTCGCGGCCGCGAAGTCGGGGTTCAGCTCGAGCTGATCGTCGAACTCGCCGTTCAAGTTCTGGGCCAACGTGTCCGCCAACCGGTGCCCCATGGGCCGGAACGTCACGTAGGTGAGCCCACCGGACAGGACGCCGCCGATCACGGGGACCCCCTTCGTGATGGTCTTCTCGACGGTCTTCTTGGTGATCTGCTTGCCCACGAGAGCCCCGACACCCTTGACCAACGGGTACCACGCGGTCTTCGTCAGAGCCTGGGTGGCGACCTTCTTGCCGAGGTTGGTGCCGATGAGCTTCGACGTGTGCGCCACGAGCGCCGCTGCTCCGGCTGCGCCGAACATGGCCCCCAGATATGCGATGACACGCAGCTGCGCGGCCTCGGACAGCTGCCCACCGCCGTCGAACAGGTCGTCCTCACCGAAGAGGTAGGCAATCTGCTGGGCGAGGTTGATCGCGAAGCCGAAGTACTGGGCGACGTCCGCGCCACCCGCGGCGACCATCACCACCGGGTTGCCCGGCAGCCCGGTTGCGAACGAGGCGACCGACGTCTTCGCCGCGCTGTTCTTGATGAGCGAGTCGGCCTTCCGACGCAGCGACTCGACCGTGTAGACGGCCTGCGGGCCCCTCTCCAGGATCACGTCGAGATGTGCAGACCCCGCGAACTGCGCTCGAAGGAATGTCTCGCGGTCGACGCGGACGATCGGCAGCTTCGAGACTGCTCCGATGGTCTGCAGAGTCGTCGAATAGAGCTTGTCCTGAGACTCGTTCCCCATGCTGGGGAACCCTAGCTACCCGCCGCGCGGCGTGCGGTCGGTGACGCAGTAGCGCCGGCCGGCGGGGTCGACGAGGACGGTGAACCCACGGTCGCCCGCGCTCTCCACCGTGGCGCCGAGACCGACGTGCCGCTCGGTCTCCGCGGCGCGGTCGTCGGACGACAGGTCCAGGTGGAAGCCGGGCGGCTCCTCGTCGTCGAGGCGCTGGAGCAGCATGCGGAGCGGGATGCCGACGCCGTCGAGGCGTTCGAACTCGGGCGAGTCGGTGCGCGTGCGCGACCAGCCGGTGAGGCTGCTCCCAGAAGGCGAGCTCGGCGTCGAAGGCCGATGGCGGGACGTCGACGCACACCTGGTCGACCTGCGACCGGCCGCCCGGCCACGCGGCGGGAGGCGGTACGTCGGAGTACGCTGTCGTCGACCAGGCAGAACGGCAGCCCGGCGGGTGACGACGAGCAGGACGTGGTCGCGGCGGTCGTGCACGCTCGGGCGCCGAGCTCCTCGCGCTGCGGCCGCGGCGGCGTCGGGGTCGGGACGTACAGGTCGAGGTGCACCCGGCTCGTCGCCCGGAGCCGAGCCGCTGGCATACAGGTACGGGTCGCCGGACGGCGGCCGCAGCGGCGGGAACTCGGCCTCACCTGCCCGCACCTCGGCGTCGTCGTATCCGGTGACCGCCGCCCAGAACGGCACCGACACCTCGTCGCCCGGCGCGAGGTCGAGGAAGGCGCTGACCCAGATCGGGGTCACGCGAAGTCGTCCGGGGCGAGCGGACCATCGGCGTGCGAGCCCGGCCGGTGGAGCACGGCGCCCGTGGGCGTGACCCGGACGTCGTCACCGTCGACCGTGCCGGTGCCGTCGACCAGCAGGGTGAAGCCGCGTGGCTGGGGCGGCGGGAAGGCCAAGGTGACAGTGGCGGTGCGGGCCAGGTTGGCCAGCGTGCCGCGACCCGGTCCCATGATCACCAGCGCGCCGTCGGCCACCGACGGCTCGACGGTGACGACCTTCACCGCGCCCGCGTCGTCGGCAGTGAGCAGGTAGCCGGCGCCGAAGCTCTCCAGCGCGCGGGCCAGGTCGGCGACGTCGACGGGGATGCTCATGACGCGAGGCTACGACCTCGCGGCGTCACCAGACGCCGATCACCTGGCCGCCGATACGCACGATGAACGCCGACACCACGGCCACGAAGAACCAGCGCACGAACCGCGAGCCCTTGGAGACGGCGACCCGCGCGCCGACGTAGCCGCCGACCAGGTTGCAGGCGCCCATCACCAGCCCGACCTTCCAGAGCACCGACCCCTGCGGGATGAACAGCGCGAGCGCACCGAGGTTGGTGGCGAGGTTGGCGAGCCGCGCCTTCGCCGAGGCCTCGAGGAAGGAGTAGCCGAGCAGGCCGACCAGCGCGAACACCAGGAAGCTCCCCGTGCCGGGCCCGAGCGCGCCGTCGTAGAAGCCGATCGCGAAGCCGACGGCGAGCGCAGCCGCGAGGTGGCGGTGACCGGCGAACCGCAGCGCCGTGGCCCCGCCGAGGTCGGGCTTGAGCAGCACGTAGGCGCCGACGACGACCAACGCCACCAGCACGATCGGCTCGAACGCCTCGCGCGGGATCTGGCTCGCCACCAGCGCACCCGAGAACGCGCCCGCGAACGCGAGCACCATCATCGGCAGGAAGGTGCGCGGGTCGGGCTTGACCCGGCGGTAGTACGTCGCGGCGCTGGTGGCCGTGCCGCACACCGCCGACGCCTTGTTGGTGGCGAGGATCTCCACCGGCGAGGCCATCGGCAGCCCGAGCAGCAGTGCGGGCAGCTGGATCAGCCCGCCGCCGCCCACCACGGCGTCCACGAAGCCGGCCGTGACCGCCGCGAGCGCGAGCAGGAGCAGCACGCTGAGGGTCGGCTCGGGCACCGGGTCACCGTACGGTGGCTCGGGTGCGGATCGTCTCCCTGCTCCCCTCGACCACCGAGATCCTGTTCGCGCTCGGGGCAGGTGATGACGTCGTCGGCGTCACCTTCGAGTGCGACCACCCGGCCGAGGCGCGCACCCGGCGGACCGTGTCGACCTCGGCGATGCCGGAGGGCCTGACGCCGGCGCAGATCGACGCGTTCGTGGCCGGCGCCGTCGCCGGCGGCGAGGACCTCTACCGGCTCGACGCCGGCGCGCTGGCCGACCTCGACGCCGAGGTCGTCGTCACCCAGGACCTGTGTGCGGTCTGCGCGATCGACGTCGGGACGGTCGACGAGGCGCTGGCCCACCTCGGCTGCCGTGCCGAGGTGGTCACCTGCGACCCGCACACCCTCGACGAGGTGCTCGGCACCGTGCTCCGCCTCGGCGAGGTGACCGGTCGCGACGACGCCGCCGAGGCGCTGGTGGCGACGCTGCGCGACCGTCTCGCGGCGATGCCCACCCCGGTCGGCCCGCGGCCCCGCGTGGCGGTGCTCGAGTGGACCGACCCGCCGTACGCCCCCGGGCACTGGATCCCCGAGATGGTCGAGGCCGCCGGCGGCACCTGCGTGCTCGGTGTCGCCGGCCAGAAGTCCGTACGCACCACCTGGGACGACGTGCGCGCGGCTCGTCCCGACGTCGTGGTGGTCGCGCCGTGCGGCTACGACCGGCCCGGGCGCGCAGGCGCAGGCCGACGCGCTCGTCGCCGCCGGCCTGCTCCCCGACGGCGTCCACGTGCACGCCGTCGACGCCGACGCCCACTGGGCCCGACCCGGCCCGCGGCTGGTGGACGGCGTGGAGGAGCTGGCCGGCGTGCTCGTCGGCTACTCGTCGACCCAGAAGCCGCGGCCGCCGAACCAGTCGCCGTAGGCCGAGCGGAAGCCGGTCATGCCGCCGGGGCGGCCGGCGTCGCGGGTGCCGAGGTAGGAGCCGACGACGGCGGCGCCGAGGTCGTCGAGCTCGGGGCTGACCATGCGGCCGTCGACGCGCTGGGCCATCTGCTCGATGAAACGGGCGAGGCCGGGGTCGTCGCCGAGCCGGAAGAACGTGGTCTGGGCGCCGAGCCGGCGCGAGGTGTCGAGCTCGCGGACGGCGTGGGCGATGGTCAGCGGGTGCGGCGGGTAGCTGAAGAACACCTCGCCGTCCGACTCGAGGTGCGAGGTCGGCTCGCCGTCGGTGACGACGAGCAGCACGGGCTGGGCGTTGGGGTGCTTGCGGAAGTGGCGGTTCGCCAGCAGCAGCGCGTGGTGGAGGTTGGTGCCCTTGTCCCAGCGGGCGTCGAGCGCGGTGAGCTGCTCGATCTCCATCACCTCGGCGTGCCGGCCGAAGCCGACGAGCTGCAGCGCGTCGCCGCGGAACCGGCTGCGGATCAGGGTGTGCAGCGCGAGCGCGGTGCGCTTCATCGGCACCCAGCGGCCGTCCATCGCCATCGAGAACGAGGTGTCGACGAGCAGCGCGACGGCAGCCTGGGTGCGGGCCTCGGTCTCCTGCACCTCGACGTCGTCGATGTGGAGGCGCGGGCCGGCCCCGCCGTCCTGGGCCCGGCGGAGCACGCCGTTCACGATGGTGCGCGGCACGTCCCACGGCTCGGTGTCGCCGAACGCCCACGGCCGGGTGGCGCCGGAGCGCTCCCCCGCGGCGCCGGCCTTGTTCATGTCGCGCTGGCCGGTGCGGCTGCTCATCCGCTCGGCGACGTCGCGCAGCAGCGCCTTGCCGAGCTGTCGCATCGCCTTCGGCGTGAGCTGGAGGTCGCCGTCCGAGCCGCGCTTCAGCGTGCCGGAGTCGCGCAGCGCCTGCTCGAGCCGCTGCAGGGTGCGGGCGTCGACGGCGGCGTCGTCGCCGAGCTGGCGGGCCAGCTTGTCGAGGTCGACGTCGTCCATCCGCGAGCCGCTGTAGCTCTGGGCGAGCTGCTCGGCGAGGTCGTCGAGGTCGGCGAGGTCCTGGAAGACGCCGGTGCCGTCGCCGAGGCCGAGGCCCTGGTCGCCGTCCATGCGCTCCGAGCCGCCCCAGTCCTCCCCGGGCCGCAGCGCCTGCAGGTTGCCGTCGAGCCGGTTCAGCGACTCCATGAGCTGCGGTGACCCGAACGCCTGACCGCTCAGCTCCATCAGCTCCTGGCGCTGCTCGGGCGTCATCGAGTTGAGCATCCGCTGCGCCGCGGCGGAGCGCTGCGCCAGCGCGTCGAGCAGCTCGTCGAGGTTCTGCGGGTTCTCGGGGAAGAAGTCCCCGTGCTCGGCCATGAACTCGTCGAAGTCCTCCTGGGTGTCGACGCCCTGGCGCCGCTTGTCGAGGAGGTCGTTGAGGTCGCCGAGCATCTCGTTGACGGCGGCCCGGTCGTCGTCGGTGGCGTTCTCCAGCGCCTGCTTCATGCCCTGGAACCGCTGGTCGAGCAGCTCGCGGCCGAGCAGGTCCTTGATCTGCTCGTAGGCCTCGCGGGCCTCGCGGCTCTGCCAGTCGTAGTCGCTGAGCTCGCTCACCGCCGCGGCGGTGGACGGCGACAGGTTCTCCAGCTGCATCTCGCGGAACGCCCGGTCGGCGTCGTCCATCATCGCGTCGCGGGCGAGCTGCTTGCGCTCCTCGAGCACCGCCTGGTCGAGCAGCTCGCGCACCTCCTGCAGCGTGCCGTCGAGGTCGTGCCGCGACAGCAGCTCGCGACGCCGCTCCGCCACCCGCCGGGCGAGGTCGTCGAGGCCGCGCTGGTCGCGACCGCCGCGGCGCAGGAACTCCCGCATCGCCCGCTCCGGGCTGTAGCCCGCCATCACGTCCTCGCCGATGGCGTCGAGCGCCTCGGCGAGGTCGACCGGCGGCGCGAGCGGGTCGCCGCCGTCGTACCGCTTGAAGCGGCTGGAGCGGGTGCTAGCTGCCATAGACCGTCTCGGTCCCGTCGGTGTCCTTGCCGACCCGGCGCGCCAGGTAGAGCCCCTCGAGCGCGAGCTCGATCGCGCCGGCCCGCTGGCCGTCGTTGGTGGCGCGGAGCCGGTCGCACACCTCGTCGTAGAGCTCGGACTCCCCCAGCACGGGGAGCCCGGTGAGGAAGTCGCGGGCGGTGACCTGCTCGCCGGTGGTGATCATCGCGCCGGCCTCGATGGCCTCCACGAGCAGCGCGAAGTCGAGGCCACGCAGGTGGGCGCGCACGGTCTCGGCGACGGAGGTGCGCAGCAGGTGGGTGAGGATCTCGGTCTCACGACCCTCCTCGCCGGTCTCGAACTCGATCTTCCCGCCGAGCACGTCGACCGCGGTCTCGAGGTCGACGACGCGTGCGACGGGCTCGTCCTCGCCCTGCACGGTGGCGCGGTGCAGCGCCGCGGCGGCGACGGTCTCGGCGCCGGCGATCGCGAACCGCGCCGAGACGCCGGAGCGCTGGTCGACCGAGCTCGACTCGCGCAGGTTGCGGGTGAACCGGGCGAGAACCTCCACCAGGTGATCCGGCACGTCCGCCACCAGCGACGCCTCCTGCCGGATCACCGCGATCTCGGCCTCGAGCTCGGTCGGGTAGTGCGTGCGGATCTCGGCGCCGAACCGGTCCTGCAAGGGCGTGATGATGCGGCCGCGGTTGGTGTAGTCCTCCGGGTTGGCCGAGGCGACGACGAGCACGTCGAGCGGCAGCCGGACGACGTACCCGCGGATCTGGATGTCGCGCTCCTCCATCACGTTGAGCATCGCCACCTGGATGCGCTCGGCGAGGTCGGGCAGCTCGTTGATCGCCACGATGCCGCGGTGGGAGCGCGGGATCAGGCCGTAGTGGATGGTCTCCGGGTCGCCCAGCGAGCGCCCCTCGGCCACCTTCATCGGGTCGACGTCGCCGATGAGGTCGGCCACCGAGGTGTCCGGCGTCGCGAGCTTCTCGGAGTAGCGCTCGTCGCGGTGCCGCCAGGAGACGCGCAGCTCGTCGCCGTACATCGCCGCGGCCTGCTGCGAGCCGAGGGTGACCGGCTCGAAGGGGTGCTCACCGAGCTCGGAGCCGGAGATCACCGGCGTCCACTCGTCGAGCAGGCCCACCAGGGTGCGGAGCAGCCGGGTCTTGCCCTGGCCGCGCTCCCCCAGCAGGACGACGTCGTGGCCGGCGAGCAGGGCCCGCTCGAGCTGCGGGATCACGGTGGCCTCGAAGCCGTGCAGGCCGGGCCAGGGGTCAGCTCCCGTGCGGAGCTTGGCGAGCAGGTTGTCGCGGATCTCGGCGCGCAGCGACTTCAGCACGTGGCCGGACGCGCGCAGCTCGCCGACGGTATGGATCGAGGGAGCCTCAGATGTCACCGTTCCACCTAACCACCGCCGGCAAGTGGTGATGGTCACTACAGTCCCAGCGTGGGACGCCGGCTGCTCAAGACCAACGACTCCGCCTGGCTGCTCGCCGAGTCGTACCGCACCCCGATGCAGGTGGGCATGCTCGCCACCTTCCGGGTGCCCGAGGACCAGCCGACCTTCGTGGCCGACCTGGTGGCGCGGTGGCGCGAGCACCGCACCTTCGCGCCGCCGTACAACTACCTCTACAAGAACCTGCCGGTACCGAGCTGGGTCGAGCTCGACGACCACGACATCGACATCGACTACCACTTCCGGCACTCCGCACTCCCCGCGCCGGGCTCGCAGCGCGAGCTCGGCGTGCTCGTCTCGCGGCTGCACTCGGCGAAGATGGACCGCCGCTACCCGCTGTGGGAGTGCCACGTGATCGAGGGCCTCGAGCAGGACCGCTGGTCGCTCTACATGAAGGCCCACCACAGCCAGGTCGACGGCGTCGGCGGCATCCGCATCCTGCGCCGCACGCTCTCGGCCGACCCCGAGGCCCGCCACATGCTGCCGCCGTGGGCGATCGGCACCCACGGCCCCGACCAGTCCGGAACGGCGCCCGCGAAGGATCGCGCCGCCGAGGAGGAGGCGACGTCGTCGTCGATCCTCGGCACGCTGAGCGGCGGCGTCCGCAGCGGTGCCGCCGTGGCGGGCTCGCTCGGCCGCACCTACGCCGAGACCGTCACCGGCCGCCGCGACGACGACCGCGCGGCGCCGTTCCGGGCGCCGAAGTCGATCTTCAACGGCCGCATCCACACGCCGCGCCGGTTCGCCACCCAGCACTACCCGCTCGACCGGCTGCGCGCCGTCGCCAAGGCCGCCGACGGCAGCCTGAACGACGTCTTCCTCGCGGTCTGCGGCGGCGCGCTGCGGCGCTACCTGACCGAGCTCGGCGAGCTCCCGTCGGACTCGCTCACCGCCAACGTGCCGGTGTCGGTGCGGGCCGAGGGCGGCGCGAAGGTCGGCAACGCGATCACGTTCCTCTACGCCTCGCTCGGCACCGACATCGACGACCCGGTGGCGCGCATCGCCGCCATCCGCGCCTCGACCCGGCTCGGCAAGGAGCGGCTCCCGGACGTCGGCCCGGCAGCGATGGACGCCTACACCGGTCTGCTCATGGCCCCGTTCATGGCCCAGGCGATGCTCGGGTTCGGCGGCCGCGGCAAGCCGGCGTCCAACCTCGTCATCTCGAACGTGCCCGGGCCGGCGGAGGCGCGCTATCTCGACGGCTCGCCGATGGAGGAGATCTACCCGGTGAGCCTGCTGTTCAACGGCCAGGCCCTCAACATCACCGCGGTCTCCTACGACGGCGAGTTCAACATCGGCTACACCGGCTGCCGCGACTCGGTGCCGAGCCTGCAGAGGATCGCCGTCTACTCCGGCGAGGAGCTCGACCAGCTGGAGTCGGAGCTGTCGATCACCGGAGGCTCGTAACCTGTGCTCCCGTGACCGTCGCGCTCGTCGTCCTCTGCGTCGTGCTGGCGCTGGTCGCGCTCGCCCTCGCCGTGGTCGTGGCGCGGACGCGCGCGGAGCTCGCCGCGCAGCGCGAGCGCGCGGATCAGCTGCAGGACGACCTCTCCGCCGCGCTCAAGCCCCGGCCCGCCCGGACGCCGGCGGAGCGGGTGGTGCGCCGCGTCGTCCGCACCGCCGGGCGCACCGCCGACCGGATGCGGACCGGTGGGCTCACCGGACTGCTGCAGGGGTCGATCGACGACCTCCAGACCTGGGCCGACACCGAGCGCGCCGAGATCGTCAACGTCGCGGACGCCGACGGCGTCGTGACCCTGTTCTTCTCCGACATCGAGGACTCCACCGGCCTCAACGAGCGGCTCGGCGACGAGACCTGGGTGCGGGTGCTCGCCGCCCACGACGACCTGGTGCGCAAGCGGGTCGAGACCTACCGCGGCCAGGTGGTGAAGACCGCCGGCGACGGCTTCATGGTCGCCTTCCGCGACCCCGAGGCCGCCTGCCGGGCGGCGGTCGGCATCCAGAAGGACCTGCGGCGCACCCTCGACCCGAAGCTCCGCGTCACCGCCAACGTGAAGGTGCGGATCGGCATCCACACCGGGCCGGTGGTCTCGCGCGACGGCGACTACTTCGGCCGCAACGTCGCCATCGCTGCCCGGATCGGCGACCTCGCCACCGGCGGCGAGGTGCTCGTGAGCGACGCCGTGAGCCAGGAGCTCGACGAGGACGCCGCGGTCGAGCTGGTCGAGATGGGCGAGGTCGAGCTCAAGGGGCTGCCCGGCACCCACGTGGTGCACCGGGTGCTGGTGCCGCGATGAGGGAGGTCTGCCCCTGCGGCACCGGCACGCCGTACGACGCCTGCTGCGGCCGGCTGCACCGCGGCGCCGCCCAGGCCGCGACGCCGGAGGAGCTGATGCGCTCGCGCTACGCGGCCTACGCCGTCCGCGACGGCGACTACGTGTGGCGCACCTGGCACCCGCGCACCCGGCCGCTGTCGGTGACGCCGGACCCCGACGTCCGCTGGACCGGGCTCGTGGTCGAGGACGCCGACGGCGACGAGGTGGAGTTCACCGCCACCTTCGAGCGGCTCGGCGCCCCCGGCCGGCTGCACGAGCGGAGCCTGTTCGAGCAGCGGGCCGGCCGCTGGTTCTACGTGAGCGCCAGCACCTCGGCGTAGCGCGGGTTCGGCTGGAGGTCGCTGAGCACCCGGAACGCGATCGCCCGGAGCATCGCCTGGCGCGGTGCGCCCGTCGTCCAGGCGGCGAGCACGGAGTGCGGCGCGTCGAGGTCGATGACGCCGTCGAGCACGCACACCGCCTCGGCCCACCGCACCGGCCGCCAGGCCGGCGCCACGTCGATCACGACCGGGGCGCCGCGCTCGTCGAGCAGCACGTTGCCGGCGAGGTCGCCGTGCACGAGCTGGTCGGTGCCCAGGTCGGTGTCGTCGAACCGGGCCGCGGCCACCGCCACCACGTCCGGCACCTCGGCGTCGAGGAGATCTTCGGGCGGACCGAAGACGAGCCGCTCGGCCCGCGCCCAGCGGTCGTCGCGCCCGTCGAGCGCCGAGGGGCGCTCCGGGACGGCGGACGCCAGCCGGGCGTGGAGCAGCCGCCCGGCGGCGAGGGTGACGTCGAGGTCGCGGCAGGCCGTGGTGCCGGGCTCGTAGCGGCTGGCACCCCAGCCGTCGACGACCCACGAGCCGTCGCGTGCCGGCACCGGCATCGCCACCCGCAGGTCGCGGGTGCGGCGGGCGGGATCCTCGTCGAGCCGGACGGCGAGCCGGGCGAGCACCGGGTTGAGCCAGGCCGCCGTCGCGGCGTCGCGGCCGGGCGAGAGCACGAGGTCGCCGGCGCGCACGCTGTGCCCCTGGCCGCCCGGCAGCGGCTCGACGTCGTCGGGGACGGCGAACAGGTCGAGGACCCCGGGAGGAGGGCGGCGCACGGCATGACGTTAACCGTCCTAGGTGAGCCGGTCGGGCAGCCCGAGCCGCGGGAACCGGTCGGCGTGGAAGGTGGCGACCTCGGCTACACGGAGAGCAGCACCGAGGAGCCGTGGCCGAACAGGCCCTGGTTGGCGGTGATGCCGACCCGGGCTCCCTCGACCTGGCGATCGCCGGCCCGGCCGCGCAGCTGCCAGGTGAGCTCGCACACCTGGGCCAGCGCCTGGGCCGGCACGGCCTCGCCGAAGCAGGCGAGGCCGCCGCTGGGGTTGACCGGGATCCGGCCGCCGACGGTGGTGTCACCGGCGCGCAGCAGCGTCTCGGCCTCGCCGCGCTTGCAGAGCCCGAGGTCCTCGATCCAGTCGAGCTCGAGCGCGGTGGAGAGGTCGTACACCTCGGCCACGTCGACGTCCTCGGGGCCGACTCCGGCCTCCTCGTAGGCCGCCACCGCGATCGACTCCTTGAACGTGCGCTCCGGCACGCCCGTGGCGCTGCTCGGGTCGGTGGCGAGCAGCGGCATGTCGATCACGGTGTTCGGGAAGGTCGGCGTCACCGTGGCCACCGCGGCCACGTTCACCGGCACCTCGACGCCGGACCGACGTGCCCGCTCGGCGCTCATCAGCACGACCGCCGCGGCGCCGTCCGAGGTGGCGCAGATGTCGAGCAGGTGCAGCGGGTCGGAGACGACGGCGCTCGCGAGCACGTCGTCCACCGACACCTCCTTGCGGTATCGGGCGTTCGGGTTGTGCAGGCCGTGCCGGGCGTTCTTCACCTTCACGGCCGCGAAGTCCTCCGCCGTCGCGCCGTAGAGGTCCATCCGGCGCCGCGCGTAGAGCGCGAAGTAGGCCGGGTTGGTCATGCCGAGCAGCCGGAACCGCAGCCAGTCGGGGTCGTCCCAGCGCTCCCCCGCGTTCGGCGCGAGGAACCCCTTCGGCGTGGTGTCGGCACCGACCACGAGCGCCACCTCGCTGAGCCCGGCGAGGATGCGGGTCCGCGCCACGTCGAGCGCCTGGGCGCCGGTGGCGCAGGCGGCGTACGACGTCGCGATCCGCGCGCCGTTCCAGCCGAGCGCCGAGGCGAACGTCGAGCCCGCCACGTAGCCGGCGTAGCCGTTGCGCACGGTCTCGCCACCCACCACGAGGTCGACGTCGGTCCAGGGCACGCCGGCGTCGGCCAGCGCGGCCCGGGCGGCGTGGACGCCGTATTCGACGAAGCTGCGCCCCCACTTGCCCCACGGGTGCATGCCGACGCCGGCGACCGCGACGCTCATGCGTCTGCTCCGACGGGCTTCCAGCGCCAGACGTGGAGGTCGTCGTCGAGCGGCTCCACGACCACCTCCACCTCGGCCCCGACCGCGAGGTCGGCGACGCCGTACCCGGCGGCCACCTGCCCCAGCACGGTGAGGCCCTCGGGCAGCTCGACCGCCGCCAGCGCGAACGGCTCGAACGGGTCGGTGGTGGCCACGTAGGGCGCCGGCGGCTGGTACTGGGCGTCGGTGTAGCTCCACACCCGGCCCCGCCGCGACAGCGCCACCGGCGCGAAGCTGGTGCCCGCGCACGCCGGGTTGCGGCAGAACGACTCCTCCGCCACCGGCGGGAAGAACACCGACGCGCAGGCCGCGCACCGCGACCCCATCAGCGCCGGCTCCGGCTCGGTCCGGAACCAGTCGTCGACCTCCGTCATCGCGCCCCCTCGAAACTAGAACGTGTTCTCATCCTAGGGGAGGCGGTGGTCTACTCGATGAAGCCCTCACCGCGCAGCCACTCGTCGGCGACCTCGGTGGGCTCCTGGCCGTCGACGTCGATCTTGGCGTTGAGCTTGATGAGCACCTCGTCGGTGAGCTTCTCGGCGACCGGGCCGATGATGTCCGCGATCTCGGGGTGGTCGTCGGCGAGGTCCTTGCGGAGCACGAGCGACACGTTGTACTTCGGGAAGTACTGCCGGTCGTCCTCGAGCACCGTGAGGTCGAGGGCCAGGATCCGGCCGTCGGTGGTGAACACCTCGCCGAAGACGCACTCCCCCGACGCCGTGGCGTCGTAGATCGCGCCGGTCTGGTACGTCTGGATGTTGCCGTCGGGCACGCCCGATCCCTGCGGGACGTCGTAGGTCTTGAGGAACCCCGGCAGCCCGTCGGCGCGGTTCTGGAACTCCGACTCGACGCAGAAGGTGCGCTCGTCCTTCGGCACCTTCTTGATCTCCGAGGACTTCGTGATGCCGTACTTCTCCGCGCTCTCCTGGGTGATCGCGAACGCGTAGGTGTTGTTCATCGGCGCCGGCGGCAGCCACACCAGGTCGTTGGCCTTCAGGTCGGCGTCCCGGACCGCCTCGTACTGCTTCTTCTCGTCCGGGATCGGCTTGGGCTTGCCGAGGTAGACCAGCCACCCGGTGCCGGTGTACTCCCACATCGCGTTGATGTCGCCGGTGAGGTGGGCCTGCCGGGCCGAGGCGCTGCCGGGGATGTTGGTGAGGTCGGTGACGTCGGCGCCCGCGGACTTGAGCAGGATCAGCGCGATCTTGCCGAGCAGGATGTTCTCGGAGAAGTTCTTCGACCCCACCGAGATCTCGACGCCGTCGAGGCTCGGCGCGTCCTTCAACGGCCCGGCGAGCTGGCCCGACGGCACGTTGCCACCGGACGTCGCCAGCCCGCAGCCGGCCAGCCCGGTGGTCAGGATCCCCGTGGCGAGCGTCGCGAGGACCGTCCTGGCTCGGGACATCTCAGATCCCCTTCGGCTTGACGAGCAGCTCGAGGAGCCGGCCGAGCCACTCGATGGTGAGGGCGAGCAGGGCGACGAGGACGGCGCCGGCGATCATCACCGAGAAGCGGAACAGCGTGATGCCGGAGTTGATGGTGGCGCCGAGGCCACCGCCGTTGATGAAGGTCGCGAGCGTGGCGGTGCCGACGACGAGCACGAGCGCGGTGCGCACGCCGGTCATGATCACCGGCAGCGCGAGCGGGAGCTCGATCCGGAGCAGCACCGAGCTGTTCGACATGCCGAGCCCGCGCCCGGCCTCCACCAGCGTCGGGTCGACGCCCTGGAGACCGGTGATCGTGTTGCGGAGCACCGGCAGCAGCCCGTAGAGGGTCAGCGCGAGGATCGCCGTCCAGAACCCGAAGCCCACCCAGATCGCCAGCAGCACGATCAGGCCGATCGACGGCGCCGCCTGGCCGATGTTGGCGATGCCGACGACCACCGGCGAGAGGAGCCTCCCGGCGGTGCCGCGGGTGAGCGCGATGCCGAGCGGGACGGCGATCAGCACGACGAAGAACGAGGTGACGAAGGTGAGCTTCGTGTGGGCCCAGATCTGGTCGAGGATCGTGTTCCAGGCGAGCTGGCTCTGCTCGGTGGGGTCGAGGTCGGCGGTCTGCCGCCAGATCACGTAGCCCACGAAGACGAGCAGCACCAGGATCGGCGGGACGGTGAGCATCAGCGTCGTCTCGCGGTCGAGCCGCCGGCGCGGTCGACGGCGCTCCTCGGGGACCTCGCCGGTCTCGAGGGGAGGACGCTCGGCGAGGTCAGTCACCCTCTGCCTCCGCCTCCAGCGAGCGGATGTACTCGGTGACGGCGTCGAAGACGACGACGCCGAGGTACTGGTCCCGGTCACCGGTGACCACGGCGCCGCCGTGGCTGTTCGAGAGCATCGTGTCGAGGGCGTCGTTGAGCGTGGCCCGGTGGTCGATGTTCACCAGGTCCTCGGTGGGCTCGACGATGGTGTCGCCCTTGAGCTGCCGCAGCCACGGCCAGCCGACCGGGCGGCCGCGGTCGTCGAGGATCACGACGCTCCGCTCGCCGGCGTCCTCGGCCCGCTTCCGCACCTCCGCCGTCGTCTCGCCGACCGTGGCGGTGGGCGGCTTGCGCAGCTCGACCTCGGAGACCCGCGCCAGGCTGAGCGCCTTGAGCGAGGAGCCGGCGCCGACGAAGTCGGCCACGAAGTCGTTCTCCGGCGCGCTGAGCACGACCTCGGGGGTGTCGTACTGGGCGATCTTCGCGCCGTCCTGGAGGATCAGGATCCGGTCGCCGAGCTTGATCGCCTCGTCGATGTCGTGGGTGACGCACACGATCGTCTTGCGCAGCTCACGCTGGATGCTGAGCAGCTCGTCCTGGAGCCGCTGCCGGGTGATCGGGTCGACGGCGCCGAACGGCTCGTCCATCAGGATCACCGGCGGGTCGGCCGCGAGGCCGCGGGCGACGCCGACGCGCTGCTGCTGGCCGCCGGAGAGCTCGCGCGGGTAGCGGTTGCGGTAGCGGTCGGGGTCGAGGCCCACCAGGTCGAGCAGCTCGTCGACCCGCCTCTCGATCTTCTTGGCGTCCCAGCCCAGCAGCTTGGGCACGATCGCGATGTTCTTGGTGACCGTCATGTGCGGGAACAGGCTGCCGCCCTGGATCACGTAGCCGACGTGGCGGCGCAGCTCGTTCTCGCTCTGCTGGCGCACATCGTTGCCGTCGATGCGGATCGTGCCGGACGTCGGCTCGATCAGCCGGTTGATCATCTTCAGCGACGTCGTCTTGCCGCAGCCCGAGGGCCCGACGAACATCACGATCTCGCCGGCGGGGATGGTGAGCGAGAGCGACTCGACGGCCGGCGTCTTCTGCCCCGGGTACTGCTTCACCACCTCGTCGAGGACGATCTCGGCGCCGCTGACCTCGGTCGTGGCGTGCTGCTCGCCCTCGGGGGCGGTCTGCTCGGGTGCGCTGGTCATGTCAGGCCCGGATTCCCTTCGAGATGGTGATGCGGCCGAGAAGCAGGAGCAGCGCGTCGGCGAGGAGCGCCACGACGACGACGCCGACGGTGCCGACCACCGCGTAGTTGATGGCGTTCGCCCCGCCGATCTGGGTGAGGCCGGTGAAGATGTAGCCGCCGAGGCCGGGGCCGAGCGCGTAGGCGGCGATCGCCGCCACACCCATCGACATCTGCGTCGACGTGCGCACGCCGGCGAGGATCACCGGCCACGCGAGCGGGAGCCGCACCCGCCACAGCGAGGTGAGCTCGCTCATCCCCATGCCGCGTGAGGACTCGAGCAGGGTCGGGTCGACGCCCTGCAGGCCGACCACGGCGTTGCGCAGGATCGGCAGGACGGCGTAGAAGGCGACCGCCACGAAGCCCGTCGTCGGGCCGATCGAGGTGAGCGGCAGCAGCAGGCCGATGAGGGCGAAGGACGGGATGGTGAGGCCGATGGCGCTCACCACGTTGGCCACGCCCTGCAGCCGCGGCGTCCGGGTGATGAGGACGGCGAGCAGCACGGCGATCACCGTGGCGACCAGCACCGCCTGGAGCACCAGGCTGGCGTGTTGGTAGGTGTTGAAGGCGATCGAGCTCTTGCGCTCGCTGATGAACTCCCACACGCCGCCGCGGCACCCCCGGATGCTGCCGCGTCCGGCGGCCGCCTCGTAGGCGGCCACCTTTCCTTTACCCAGGCGGCTGGTCGCTCACCCCAAAGGACCAAGCAGTGGTGGGAGTGCGGCCACAAAGACAGGAGGACCCGCTCCAGGCGCTGCCCCCTGGCGGCGCCGAACAGGTCCATCACTGTCCGCGACACGAGGCCCGAGCCCCCCGCTCGGGTCGTGTCCCTTGCCGGTGGCTCCCCCCAGAACCTCTCCGACACCCGAACTGTACGGGGGTCACCGCCTCGGTCAGGTGACGCGCGGTCAACGGCTTCGACAGCGCACGGTAACAGCCTCGGGGAACCCTCAAGAGAGGCACAAGATCCCCTCAACCACGCCTCAGCTCGACCCGCTGAGGCGGCGTCCTAGGCGTGCGCGAGGTGCGCCAGCAGGTCCTGTCGCGTGAGCACGCCCACGGGCTTGCCGTCCTCGTGCACCAGGACGGCGTCGGCCCCCTCGAGCAGCGCGACGGCGGCACTCGCGTCCTCGCCCGAGCCGATCGTCGGCAGCGGCGGCGACATGTGCTCCTCGACCGGGTCGGTGAGCCGCGCGGAGCCGGCGTAGAGAGCGTCGAGCAGAGTGCGGTCGGAGACCGACCCGGCGACCTCGGCGGCCACGATCGGTGGCTCGGCCCGGACGACCGGCATCTGCGAGACGCCGTACTCCTGGAGGATCGCGACGGCCTCGGCGACGGTCTCCGAGGGGTGGGTGTGCACCAGGTCGGGGATCCGACCGGACTTGCCGCGCAGCACCTCGCCGACGGTCTGGGTGGCCGCCGGGGCGCCGGTGGCGAAGCCGTACTGCGACAGCCAGTCGTCGTTGAAGATCTTGGTGAGGTAGCCGCGCCCGGAGTCCGGGAGGATCACCACGACGACGGCGTCCTTGCCCTCGGGCGTGCCGGCCAGCTCGTGCGCGAGCTGCCGCGCGGCGTAGGCGGCCATGCCGCACGAGCCGCCCACCAGCAGCGCCTCCTCGCGGGCGAGCCGGCGGGTGAACGCGAACGAGTCGGCGTCGCTGACCTCGATGATCCGGTCGGCGACGGTGCGGTCGTAGGTCTCGGGCCAGAAGTCCTCGCCGACGCCCTCGACGAGGTAGGGGCGGCCGGTGCCGCCGGAGTAGACCGAGCCGGCCGGGTCGGCGCCGATCACCTGGACGTCGGGGTTCTGTTCCTTGAGGTACCGGCCGATGCCGCTGATCGTGCCGCCGGTGCCCATGCCCGCGACGAAGTGCGTGATCCGCCCCTCGGTCTGCCGCCAGATCTCGGGCCCGGTCTCCTCGTAGTGGGAGCGCGGGTTGTGCGGGTTGGAGTACTGGTCGGGCTTCCAGGCGCCCGGCTCCTTGGCCAGCCGGTCCGACACGTTGTAGTAGGAGTCCGGGTGCTCGGGGGCGACCGCCGTCGGGCAGACGACGACCTCGGCCCCGTAGGCCTTGAGCACGTTGCGCTTGTCCTCGCTGACCTTGTCGGGGCAGACGAACACGCAGCGGTAGCCCTTCGCCTGCGCGACCATGGCCAGCCCGACGCCGGTGTTGCCCGACGTCGGCTCGACGATCGTGCCGCCCGGCTGGAGCTCGCCGGAGGCCTCGGCGGCCTCGATCATCCGGGTCGCGATCCGGTCCTTCACCGAGCCGCCGGGGTTGAGGTACTCGATCTTCGCGAGCACCAGCGGGCCGGTGTCGCCGTCCGGGAGGTCGAGGGTGCGGGACAGGCGGACGAGGGGGGTGTTCCCGATGAGGTCGAGGACCGAGTTCGCGTACTTCACCCCCGCAAACTATGCGGTTACTAGCGAGTTCGTAGAGTTGGCGCCGTGGAGACGGCGGCTCGCAGGCTCGTGCGTGGCGTCGCGTCCGCCGGTGGCGGGCTCACCGCCCTGAGCGGCGGCGTCTACGGCCTGCTCCGCCTCGAGGCCAGGCTGGCCCGCAAGACCATCGGCGGCCCGCTCGAGGACCCCGTCCCGAACGCCACCGGCTGGTACGGCCGGGGCCGCCCCGGCCCCGCGCTCACCATGGCGCTGCTGGGCGACTCGAGCGCCGCCGGCTACGGCGTCGACCGGGTCGAGGAGACGCCGGGCGCGCTGCTGGCCAGCGGCGTGGCCGAGCAGGGCGACCGCCGGGTCTACCTCGGCACGTTCTGCGTGGTCGGCGCGCGGTCGTCGGACCTGCGCACCCAGCTCGACCGGGCGCTGCTCATCGAGCCCGACGTCGCCGTCGTGCTCATCGGCGCCAACGACGTCACCCACGTGACGCTGCCGGCCGAGTCGGTCAAGCACCTCTGCGACGCCGTCCGCCGGCTCCGCGCCGCCGGCGCCACCGTGGTGGTCGGCACCTGCCCCGACCTCGGCACCATCCAGCCGCTGGCGCCGCCGCTGAAGCAGGTGGCGCGGGCGTGGTCGCGCCGGCTGGCCGCCGCGCAGACGATCTCGGTGCTGAAGGAGGGCGGACGCACCGTCTCGCTCGGCTCGATCCTCGGCCCCGAGTTCGCCGCGGCCCCGGCCCTGCTGTTCGGGCCCGACCAGTTCCACCCCTCGGCCGAGGGCTACCGCGCGCTGGTGCGGCTGCTGCTGCCGTCGGTGCTCGCCGCCCTCGACCTCGCCCCCGACGACGAGGCCGAGCCCGAGACCTACCGCGGCGAGGGCGTCATGTCGGTCACCAAGGCCGCCCTGCGCGCCGTCAACCAGCCCGGCACCGAGCTCGACGGCACCGCCGACGGCGTCGACGGCACCCGCCGGCTCGGCGTCCGCGAGCGCCTCGTCGAGCTCCGCCACCGTCGCCGCCGTCCGCAGGTCGCGGCCCAGGCGCCCGAGCCGGCCGAGGGCTGAGACGACACCGGCCCGCCACCCCGGAGGGCGGCGGGCCGATGTGTGGCTGGTGCGGTCAGTCCTGGTTGAGGATCGCCAGGAGGCGCAGCAGGTTGGTGTAGATCCAGACCAGGCTCACGGTCATCGCGAACGCGGCGCGCCACGACTCCCGCTCCGGGATCTGGTTGGCGATGCCCTTCTCCACGAAGTCGAAGTCGAGGATCAGCATGAACACCCCGAGCACGAGACCGGCAATCGCGGTGAGCAGGCCGAGGGTGCCGAAGCCGAACAGGCCGAGCTGGCTGCCGAACAGGCCGAGGACGAGCTCCATGAGTCCGAGGCCGACCATGCCGAACATGGCGGCGACCACGAACATCTGGAACTTCGCGCCGACCTTGATGTGGAAGAACTTGTAGGCGGCCAGCGTGCCGGCGAAGGCGGCGAAGGTGCCGATCACGGCCTGGATCACCAGGTTGCCGGAGTCGGACGTGGAGAACATCGAGTCGATCAGCTTGCTGAACGCGCCGATGAACACACCCTCGAACACCGCGAAGGCCAGCACGAGAGCCGGGCTGATCACCCGCTTGAACGAGTTGACCATCGACAACCCGAAGGCACCGAGCGAGCCGATGGTGAGAGCCGCGAAGAGCAGACCCAGGTTGCTCGTCGAGGTGGTGATGTCGGGCGTCACCAACCAGGTGGCGATCGCCGCGAGCACGACGACACCGAGGGTGATCGCGGTCTTCTGGACGACCGAGTCGATCGTCATGGGGGCGGTCTGGACGGGCGTGTGGGTACCGCCGCCGTCGAAGCCCGCGTAGCCGGGCTGCATGCCGGGCTCGTAGCCGGCCTGCGGCTGGTTCGGGTAGCCGGCGTAGCCCTGCTGGGGGTACTGGGCGCCGGAGCGGTTGAACTCCTCCGAGCGGCGGAACACCGGGTTGTTGCTCTGCATGGTCTCCTCCTTGGAGGCCTGGTGACCGCCAAGCTGACGGCTCACCGATGCGACCCATCCTAGACAGGTCTTCAATGCATCAAACGCCGCAGGAGCCTCGTTAGTTCCCGCGTCGCGGCACGATGCGGACCCGCACCTCGCGGCCGGATCCGGTGGGTCTCACATAGAGGTGACGGGCGTCGCGGCGGACGACGCGGCCGCCGTCCACCACCACGCGGTAGCCGTGCGGGTAGTGCAGCGGGCTCACGAAGACGACCGTGGGTGCGTCGATCGAGCGGTTCGGCCGGTAGCGGTAGTCGAAGCCGCCGGTGGCCGGGGAGAAGCGCATCCGCAGCGGCGTCCCGGCGGTGGCCTGGGCGTAGGTGCGCACCAGCACCCGGACCTTGGCGCGCTTCACCGAGGTGAGGTCGGCGTCGTCGCGGAACAGCCCCTGCGCGTCGTCCGCGGTGGTGGGGTCGTTCCAGCGCTTGTAGGCCCAGTGGGTCCAGCCCATGAGGCTCTCGTCCGCCGCCTGCGCGTCGAGCCGGACCGCCCGGACGTTGTCGGTGGCGCCCCACTCCGACATCAGCGGCGCGGCGTTCATCCGGCGCGCCTGGTCGAGGGCGTGCTCGTGGCGGCCGCGGCTGTACTCGAGGCACTTCTCGACGTCGGCGCCCGGCAGGCCCTGCGACTCGAGGAACACCTCGGGGCAGTAGTTGTGCCAGCTGAACCCGAGCTGCCGCTCGCCGCGCAGGGCGGTGAAGTAGGTGTCGATCGGCCGGCCGCCGGCGAACTGCTGCGGCTCCCACCAGACCAGGTTGTCGCCGTCGATGCGGCGGATGGCGCGGGTCGCCTTGACCAGCGCGGGCTGCAGCTCGTCGGTGTAGAACGCGGGGCAGCCGGTCGGGTCGAGGCAGGTCGGCCACTCCCGGCCCGCCCATGGCTCGTTGATCAGGTCGTAGCCCATGAGGTGCGGCTGCCGGCGCCACCAGCGGGCCGCGATCTCCCACGACCTCACCCAGCCGTCGAGGACGCCGTCCTGGTTCGCCCAGAAGTTGTCGAAGACGGTCGAGACCTCGGGCGTCCAGTAGTTGGTGGGGAACGGCAGCGACGGTGGCGGGCCGGCGGCGTACGGCAGCGGCCGGGTGAGCGCCCAGTCCGGCACGCCCTCGCCGCCGTAGGTCTCGTGGAACTGGTCCTGGTGGGCGTCGAGCTGCATCCAGATGCCGCGCTGCGACAGCAGGTCCATGACCCGCTGCCACTTCTGCCGGTACGTCGGGTCGGCCCGCCCGGGCGCGTCCGGCGTGATGCCGGCCCAGAGCGTGCCGATGCGGGCCATGTTGAAGCCGTGCCGCTCGAGCCAGTTCGCGTCGCGGGCGGTGAACCCGGCCGCGGTGGCCGGCGGCACGTACGGGTCGTGCTTCCACACCAGGTTGAGGCCGTGCAGGATCACCACCCGCCCGTTGCGGTCGACCAGCCAGCGGCCCTTGCGGCGGAGTTGGGGTGGCTGAGCGTTTCCGCGCAATTGTGCGGTTGGGACGGATTCTGGTGCCGCCGATCTGTCGTATCCGCGCAATTGCGCGGAAGCGGTCGCCCCGGAGGGCTCCCCCGCGGCGAGGCCGGAGACGACGAGCGCCACCGCGGTGGCGGCGAGGGCGAGACGGCGGCGACGCACGTCCTCCTCAACGAGCGGCCGCCGCAAAGGTGACTCCGTCTCAGGTTCGCCGGACCGCCCGCACCACGGTGTCGCTCACCTGGAACGTCTCGCCGTCGGACACGTGCTCGCGGGTACGGACGTCGGCGGTGACGACGTCCCACTGCTCCGCCGGCAGCAGCCGGGTGACGGCGTCGGGGGCGAAGAGCAGGTGGGAGAGCTCGGAGTTGCGCAGGCCGGTGTGGACGTCGTCGGGGTGGTGGGCGAGCACCACCAGCGAGCCGCCCGGCCCGACGGACGCGGCGAGCGCGCCGTAGACGCGGTCGAAGGCGTCGGGCGGCACGTGCACGAAGGCCGCGCTGACGAGGTCGAAGCCACCGGGCAGCGGGTCGCCGGCGAACACGTCGGCGGGGAGCCACGAGGTGCGGTCACCGACCCCGGCCTCGGCGGCGTGCGCCGCGGCGCGCTCCAGCGCGACCCCCGAGACGTCGACGCCGGTGACCGTCCAGCCCGCCCCGGCCAGCCAGACGGCGTCCGCGCCCTCACCGCAGCCGACGTCCATCGCCGAGCCGGGTGCCAGGTCGGCGACCTCCTCGACCAGCCGCTGGTTGGGGCGGCCGGACCACACCCGCTGCGAGGACGAGTACCGCTCGTCCCAGAACTCGCGGGTGAACATCTCACGCAGGTCGGCGGGTTCGCCGTGATGGTGCTCGTGGCTCATGCGACGAACTCTGCCGCTTCAGGTCGACCTGAAGACAAGCCCGCCGGAAACGACGACGCCCACGACGCCGGCCACGCGGGCCGGACGCCGTGGGCGTCTGGACGCGCTGGGAGGTCGCGTCGTCAGGAGGCGGACCCCTCCGTCACACCGAGCGGCTCGAAGTCGTACACGGGGCGGCCTTGTCGTCGGCGCCGCCGGCGCGCAGGCCGAGGCTGCCGATGTCCTCGGGCGCGCCGGACGGGCCGGACGGGCCGGAGCGGAGGTACGAGTCGCCGTTGCCGTTGACGTTGCGGTCGACGATCGACCAGTTGGGGCCGGCGTAGGTTGCCGTCCTTGCCGTCCTTGCCGTCCTTGCCGTGCTTGCCCGACAGCTCGCGCTTGGCGGGCTCGGTGAGCTCGCGCGAACCGAGCGTGCCGTCCTGGATGTCGATGCCGCGCAGGCTGTCGTCGCGGATGTTGCCCGAGCCCCACTCGTTGGCCGCGAATCCGGCCGTGGCGCCCGGGATTTCAAAGTAGCGTTCACTTCTTTGGGTCCCCCTGCGGAGATCCCGCGTGGTTGAGCGGGATTCTGTAATCTCGCCGGGCCCCCGTATCCCAATCGGCAGAGGAAGCCGCCTTAAAAGCGGTTCAGTCTGGGTTCGAGCCCCAGCGGGGGCACCGCTCAGCCGACGAACCCGGCCGCGCGCCCGAGGACGGCGTCGAGCATCGGCTCGGTGAGCTTGCCGGTGAAGGTGTTCTGCTGGCTCGGGTGGTAGCTGCCGAGCAGCACGACCTCGCCGTGCGGCGCCGAAAGCGCCGCCTCGGCGCCGTGGCCGAACCGGGGCTTCGGCGAGGGCACCGTCCACCCCGCGCGGCGGACGGCGGCGAGGGCGGCGTCCCAGCCGATCGAGCCGAGCGCGACGACGCACCGCACGTGCGGTGCTACCAGCCGCAGCTCGTGGTCGAGCCAGGTGGCGCAGGTGCGCTTCTCCTCGGTGGTCGGCTTGTTGTCCGGCGGCGCGCACCGCACCGCCGCGACGATGCGGACCCCGCGCAGCGCGAGGCCGTCGTCCGCGCTGACGGCGGTGGGTTGGTTGGCTAGACCCACGCGGAACATCGAGGCGAAGAGCCAGTCGCCGGACCGGTCGCCGGTGAACATCCGCCCGGTGCGGTTGGCACCGTGGGCGGCCGGCGCGAGCCCGACCACGAGCACCGCCGGGTCGGCGACGCCGAACCCGGGCACCGGCCGGCCCCAGTAGGTCTCGTCGGCGTAGGCCGCCCGCTTCTCGCGCGCCACCCGTTCCCGCCACTCCACCAGGCGCGGGCAGCGGCGGCACCCCACGATCTGCTCGTCGAGCCCGGTCAGGTCAGCGACCACGCGATCCCGTCCAGGATGTCGGACTCGCTCACCACCAGCACCGGCACGCGGGCGCGGCGGAGCACCCGGTCGAGCACGAGCGCGCCGACGCCGATCACGTCGGCGCGGCCGGGGTGCATGAAGGGCAGGGCGCGCCGGTCGGCCACGGTCATCGCCACCAGACGGTCGACGCCTGCGTGCACGTCGTCGACGTCGAGCACGGACTGGTCGATCGCCTCGCGGTCGTAGCCGGGCAGGTCCAGCACCGCGGCGGCGACGGTGGTGATGGTGCCGGCCACGCCCACCACGGTGGCGGCCCGCGACGGGTCGACCGGGCATGCGTCGAGCGCGGCGTCGACGTCGGCCACCACCGCCGCGAGCTCCGCCGCCGACGGCGGGTCGCCGGTCACGTGCCGCTCGTGCAGCCGCACCGAGCCGACGTCCATCGAGTGCGCCTGGTCGGGCGTGGTCGCGCCGAGGATGAGCTCGGTGGAGCCGCCGCCGATGTCGACGACGAGCACCGGCGTCGCGGGCTCGTGCCGCAGGTGGCGGACGGCGCCGTCGAACGACAGCGCGGCCTCCTCGTCGCCGCTCAGCACCTCGGGCCGGACGCCCAGCCGCTGCTCGACGCCGTCACCGAACTGCTCGGCGTTGGCGGCGTCGCGGGTGGCCGACGTGGCGCAGAACCGGATCCGCTCCACCCCGTGCTCGCGGCACAGCGCGGCGTAGCGGTCGACCGCCTCGAAGGTGCGGGCCAGCGCCTCGTCGGCCAGCCGGCCGGTGCGGTCGACGCCCTGCCCGAGCCGCACCACCGTCGTCTCGCGCACGAGCACCTCGGGCAGCGAGCCGATGAGCAGCTTGATGGTGTTGGTGCCGCAGTCGACGGCGGCGATCGGGGCGGTCACTCGACGACCACGCAGGGGCCGGACTCCCACCAGGGCCCGAGCCGCTCGAGCACCTCGTCGCCGAGCGGGTTGACGCCGGAGCCGGCGGCGAGCGCGTGGCCGGCGAGCACGTGCAGGCACTTCACGCGGTCGGGCATGCCGCCGGCCGAGACGCCGTCGATCTCGGGCACCTCGCCGAGCCCGGCCCGGTCGGCCAGGTAGGCCTCGTGGGCGGCGCGGTAGCGGGCCGCCAGGTCGGCGTCGTCCCCCAGCCGCTCCTGCATCTCCTTCATCAGCCCGGAGCCCTCGAGGGTGCCGATCAGCGACGCCGCCCGCGGGCAGGTGAGGTAGTAGGTCGTGGGGAACGGCGTGCCGTCGGGCAGCCGCGGCTCGGTGGCGACGACGTCCGGGCTGCCGCACGGGCAGCGGTGGGCGACGCCGTGGACGGCGCGCGGCGGGCGGCCGAGCTGGGCGTGCACCACCTGCTCGTCGTCGGGGCTGAACACCCCGTCAGTTTCCGCCCACGCCGTTCGAGCCGCCGACCCGGGTCAGCGGCGGGCGGGTGCGCCGCTGCGGGTCGCCGGCGATCTCGACCGAGTCCCAGGCGTCGTCCCACCAGGCGCGCGGCGGTTCGGGGGCCACCGAGTCGGGGTCGGTGAGCTCGCTCTCGGTCGCCAACGGCTTGCCGTCCTCCAGCACGACGAACGGCCGCTCCCCCACCATCACGTAGCCGAGCCGCTCGCGCGCCTGGGCGCGCACGTAGTTCGGGTCCTGCCAGCGCCGCTTCTCCCGCTCGAGCGCGGAGATCTCCACCCGCCGCTCGGCGATGGTGCGCTGGTAGTCCTCGATCTCGCCGCGCTGCTGGAGGTAGGCGCGCAGCGAGGAGGCGTAGCTGACGGCGAGCACCGCCAGCACCAGCACGAGGACGCCGGCGCGCCCGGTGAGCCGCGGCGGCGGCGCTGCGACTGCGGTCTTCGCAGCCGTGGTGGCCGGGCGCGGCCGGCTCGCCGCCGGGCGCCGTCGGGCCGACGACCGCGGTCTGCGGGCCGGGGGCCGGCCGCCGCGCGCGCGAGGACGACGGTCGGCGGGCATGCCGACCATCCTCGCCCGCGCGCGACTCGGATCAGCGCTGGAAACGCGGGAAGGCGCCAGCTCCGGCGTACCGGGCGGCGTCGCCGAGCTCCTCCTCGATCCGCAGCAGCTGGTTGTACTTCGCGGTGCGGTCCGAGCGCGCCGGGGCGCCGGACTTGATCTGGCCGCAGTCGGTGGCGACGGCGAGGTCGGCGATCGTGGTGTCCTCGGTCTCGCCGGAGCGGTGGCTCATCATGCAGCGGAAGCCGCTGCGGTGGGCGAGCGCGACGGAGTCGAGGGTCTCGGTGAGCGAGCCGATCTGGTTGACCTTCACCAGCAGCGCGTTGGCCGAGCGCTCGTCGATGCCGCGCTGGAGCCGCTCGACGTTGGTGACGAACAGGTCGTCGCCGACGATCTGGATGCGATCACCGAGCCGCTCGGTGAGCTGCGCCCAGCCCTCCCAGTCGTTCTCGTCGAGCGGGTCCTCGATGCTGACGATCGGGTAGGCGTCGACGAGTCTCGGCGTAGTAGTCGGTCATCTCCGCCGCGGTCTTCGGCTTGCCCTCGAAGGTGTAGGCGCCGCCCTCGCAGAACTCCGAGGCGGCGACGTCGAGCGCGAGCGCGACGTCGGAGCCCAGCTGGTAGCCGGCCTTCTCGATCGCCTCGGCGATGAGGTCGAGCGCGGCCCGGTTGGACTCGAGGTCGGGGGCGAAGCCGCCCTCGTCGCCGACGCCGGTGGCGAGGCCGCGCTTCTTCAGCACGCCCTTGAGCGCGTGGTAGACCTCGGCGCCGGTGCGCACCGCCTCGCGGTAGGTGGGGGCGCCGATCGGCGCGATCATGAACTCCTGCACGTCGACGTTGGTGTCGGCGTGCGCCCCGCCGTTGAGGATGTTCATCATCGGCACGGGCAGCAGGTGGGCGTTCGGACCACCGACGTAGCGCCAGAGCGGCAGCCCGGCGGAGTCGGCCGCGGCGCGAGCCACGGCGAGCGAGACGCCGAGGATGGCGTTGGCGCCGAGCTTGGCCTTGTTGGGCGTGCCGTCGAGGTCGAGCATCGTTTGGTCGACGATGCGCTGGTCGTCGGCGTCGAGGCCCTCGAGCACCGGGCTGATCGTCGAGAGCACACCTTCGACGGCCTTGCCGACGCTTTTGCCGAGGTAGCGGTCGCCGCCGTCGCGCAGCTCGACCGCCTCGAACTCGCCGGTGGACGCGCCGCTGGGCACGGCGGCCCGGGCGAAGGTGCCGTCGTCGAGGACCACCTCGACCTCGACGGTGGGGTTGCCGCGCGAGTCGAGGATCTCGCGGGCGCCGACGGCTTCGATGGCTGCCACGGTGCTGCTCCTGGGGTACGGGTGCGTGGGACCCGGCCAGCGTAGTGACACCGCGACCACGATCAGGCAGCCGTCCGCCGGCGACGGCAGGCTCGCGTCATGATGGAACGCACGAATACCGGTGAGTCGCGGATCCGGCGTCGGGCTGCTCAGGACCGCTCGGACCGCTTCACCGACTGCCAGATCTCGTCCACCTCGGCGGCGGTGAGGGGTGGGGCGTCGGCGGGGCGGCCGAGGGAGGCGGGGTCGAAGACGTGCGGGTTGCGGCGGCGCATCTTGGCGGTGACGCCGGCGGCGACGTCGTCGATCGTGAAGTCGCCCTCCTGCTCGGCCAGCACGGCATGGAAGAACACCTGGAGCAGCAGGTCGCCCAGCTCGTCGCAGACCTCGGCCGGGGTGCCGTGCTCGATCGCCTCGGCCAGCTCCGCGGCCTCCTCCCGCAGGTAGGGCACGAGCGAGGCGTGCGTCTGCTCGGCCTTCCAGGGGCACTCGACCTGGAGCCGGCGCATCACCTCGAGGAACTCGAGGAGGTTCTTCCCCGGGGCCGGCACGCTCAGCCGCAGGTCTGGCTGGCGGGCAGGCTGTCGATGTACTCCTGCCGGTCCTTCTGCTCGTCCTCGGTCGGCGGGTCCTCCTGGTCGGGCTGGGCGGCGTAGCCCGCCTCCGTGCTCACCACCACCGAGGTGCCGTCGTCGTCCACGAGTCGGCCGTCCTCGTCGATGGCGACGCCGTAGACAGGGTTGAGCTCGATGTCGTGGTCACCCAGCCACTCCGAGAGTGCCTCGGAGCCCCGCTGGAAGGCGGCCTCCTGCTGGTTCGGGTCGACCTGGGCGCCTTCCTCCTGGAGCACCTGGCTGCCGAAGATGGTGACGCCGATCTGCGCCTCGACCGCGTCCTCGACGAGCGTCCTCAGGCCGTCGACCTGGCGCTCGGTGGCGCCGGCGAACTCCTCGTCGAGGATGCGCTGGACCTCGGAGGTCGGCACCGCCGGGACGTCGAGGTCGTTCTCGGACACCACCTGCTCCACCGCGGCTCGCTGGACGACCACCGAGAGCACCTGGGTCCGCAGCTGCGCCTTCGGGAACCTCTCGCCGCTGCTCTGGTCGGTGAGGTAGTCACACCAGTGGTCGGCGGCGGCGTCGACCTCGGCGGTGTAGACCCGCTCGTCACCGACCTGCGCGGCGACGCCCGGCTGGAAGTTGGTGCCGCTCACGCCGCAGCCCGAGAGTGCGAGGACGGCGGCCGCCAGGGCCGCGCCGGCGGCCGCGCGTCGAGACATCGGGCTGCTACTCCTTCGGGTCGAGGACGGAGTCGATCACCCCGCGCGCCCATTCAAGCAGGGCGATGCCGTCGATCGGCTTGCCACCCAGCCCGGCCGTCATCGGGCGGGGCACGAGCACGGTGCCGACGGCGTCCTTGATGACCGCCTTGGGGTGGAGCCGCTTGAGCCGGACGGCGCGCGAGTCGCTCAGGTGCACCGGCGCGAACCGCACGTTGCGGCCGGCGATGGTGATCTCGCCGATGCCCGCCTGCCGGGCACGGGCCCGGAACCGGGCGACCAGCTGGAGCGAGGCCACCTCGACCGGCGGCTCGCCGTACCGGTCGACCATCTCCTCGGCCAGCAGGTCGACGTCCTCGTCGGTGCGTACCTCGGCCAGCCGCTTGTACATCTCCAACCGCAGCCGCTCGCTGGGGATGTAGTCGTAGGGCAGGTGGGCGTCGACCGGCAGCTCGACGCGGACCTCGTCGAGCTGGTCGCCCTCGTCGCCCCGGAACTCCTGCACGGCCTCGCCGACCAGCCGCACGTAGAGGTCGAAGCCGACGTCGGCGATGTGGCCGGACTGCTCGCCGCCGAGCAGGTTGCCGGCGCCGCGGATCTCGAGGTCCTTCATCGCGATCGCCATGCCGCCGCCGAGGTCGGAGTGCTGGGCGAGCGTGGCGAGCCGCTCGTGCGCGGTCTCGGTGAGCGGCTTCTCGGCCGGGTACAGGAAGTAGGCGTAGGCGCGCTCCCGCGACCGGCCGACCCGGCCGCGCAGCTGGTGCAGCTGGGACAGCCCGAGGGTGTCGGCGCGCTCGATCACCATGGTGTTGGCGTTGGAGACGTCGAGGCCCGACTCCACGATCGTGGTGCACACGAGCACGTCGAACTTCTTCTCCCAGAAGTCGAGCATCACCTGCTCGAGCTGGTGCTCGCCCATCTGGCCGTGCGCCGTCGCGATCCGCGCATCGGGCACCAGCTCGCGCAGCCGGGTCGCCGCCTTCTCGATCGACTGCACCCGGTTGTGGATGTAGAACACCTGGCCGTCGCGCAGCAGCTCGCGGCGGACGGCGGCCACCACCTGCCGGTCCTCGTAGGCGCCGACGTAGGTGAGCACCGGGTGCCGCTCCTCGGGCGGCGTGGTGATCGTGGACATCTCGCGGATGCCGGTGATCGCCATCTCCAGCGTGCGCGGGATCGGCGTCGCGGACATCGACAGCACGTCGACGCTCGTGCGCAGCCGCTTCATCTGCTCCTTGTGCTCGACGCCGAACCGCTGCTCCTCGTCGACCACGATCAGCCCGAGGTCCTTGACCTTGATGTCCGGGTTCAGCAGCCGGTGCGTGCCCACCACGATGTCGACGCTGCCGTCGGCCAGCCCGGCCGCGACCTCGCGGGCCTCCTTGTCGGTCTGGAATCGGCTCAGACCCTTCACCACCACGGGGAAGCCCGACATCCGCTCGGAGAACGTGGCGAGGTGCTGGGTCACGAGCAGCGTCGTCGGCACGAGGACGGCGACCTGCTTGCCGTCCTGCACCGCCTTGAACGCGGCCCGGACGGCGATCTCGGTCTTGCCGTAGCCGACGTCGCCGCACACCAGCCGGTCCATCGGCACGACCTGCCGCATGTCGGCCTTCACCTCGTCGACCGTGCTGAGCTGGTCGGGGGTCTCGGTGAACGGGAACGCGTCCTCGAGCTCGCGCTGCCACGGGCTGTCCGGCCCGAAGGCGTGGCCCTTGGTGGCCTGCCGCGCGGCGTAGAGCTTGATGAGCTCGGCGGCGATCTCGCGCACCGCCTTGCGGGCGCGGCCCTTGCGCTTGGCCCAGTCGCCGCCGCCGAGCCGGTCGAGGCTGGGCTGCTCGCCGCCGACGTAGCGGGTCACCTGGTCGAGCGCGTCGGCCGGCACGTAGAGCCGGTCGGGCGGGCCGCCACGCTTGCTGGCGCCGTACTCGAGCACGAGGTACTCCCGCGTGGCGCCCTGCACCTCGCGCTGCCTCATCTCCACGAACCGGCCGACGCCGTGCTGCTCGTGCACCACGTAGTCGCCGGCCTTGAGCTCGAGCGGGTCGACCTGCTTCTTGCGGCGCGCGGGCATCCGCCGCATGTCGCGGGTCGAGCCCTTCTGGCCCGAGAGGTCCTCGCCGGTGAGCACGACGAGCCGGTCGGCGTCGTCGACGAACCCGGTGGTGAGTGAGCCGCACGCCACGCTGACGACGCCGGCCTGCACCGTGCCGCTCTCGTCGAGCCGGGCCGGCACGTCCCGCTCCCCCAGCGCCTCGACCGTGCGCTCCGCCGGCCCGTGGCCCGGGTGCAGGATCGCGACCCGGTAGCCGTCGGCGTTCCACCGCGCGACGTCGGCGAACGCCGTCTCCACGTCGCCGCGGTAGGTGGGGGCCGGGGCGGCCGATAGTCGCGGACGTTCGGCACCGGACACGCCGATGTCGCCGTGCCGAACGTCCGCGACTATCCCGGATCCGTCGTCGTCGAGACCGAACGGGCTGAGCTGCCACCAGGCGGTGGTGGAGCGGGTGAGCGCGTGGTCGCGGACGTCGCCGAGCTCGCGGTAGGACGCCGCGCCCAGGTCGACCGGCGCCTTGCCGCCGCCGGCGGCCGAGGCCCAGGACGCCGCCAGGAACTCCTCGCTGGTGGCCACGAGGTCGTGGGCGCGGGCGCGGACCCGCTCGGGGTCGAGCACGAGCACGTGGGTGTCGTCGGGCAGCAGGTCGACGAGCAGCTCCATGTCCTCGACGAGCACCGGCGCCAGCGACTCCATGCCCTCGACGGCGATGCCGGCGGCGATCTTGTCGGTGAGCTCGAGCAGCGTCGGGTGCTGCTGGCCCAGCTCGGCGGCGCGGCGGCGCACGTCGTCGGTGAGCAGCAGCTCGCGGCACGGCGGCGCCCAGAGCCGCTCGGCCTTCTCCAGCGTCCGCTGGTCGGCCACGGAGAACCAGCGGATCTCCTCGACGTCGTCGCCCCAGAGCTCCACCCGCAGCGGGTGCTCCTCGGTGGGCGGGAAAACGTCGACCAGCCCGCCGCGGACGGCGAACTCGCCGCGCTTCTCGACGAGGTCGACGCGGGTGTAGGCGGCGTCGGCGAGCCGGCGCACCAGGTCGTCGAGCGGCATCGTGTCGCCGAGCGCGAGCTCGACCGGCTCGAGGTCGCCGAGCCCCTTCACCTGCGGCTGGAGCACCGAGCGCACCGGGGCCACGACGACCTTCAGCGGTCCCGTCGACGCGTCGGTGCCGGGGTGGCACAGCCGGCGCAGCACGGCGAGCCGCTTGCCGACGGTGTCGCTGCGCGGGCTGAGCCGCTCGTGCGGCAGCGTCTCCCAGCTCGGGTAGTGCGCGACGACGTCGGCGCCGATCAGGTCGCCGAGCGCCTCGGTGAGCTCCTCGGCCTCGCGGGTGGTGGCGGTGACGGCGAGCACGGTCCGGCCGGCGCGCGCCAGTGCCGACACCACGAACGGCCGGACGGCGAGCGGGCCGGTGAGGTCGGCGGAGCGCTCGGCGACCTCGGTGGCCCGGGCGGCGAGCGCGCGGTAGGAGGGGCCGGCGAGGACGGCGTCGGCGAGGCCGGGGAGCGACACGAGGAACCTTTGCGATGAGGGCGGGACAGCACGAACGCCCCGGCTCGACTCGAGACCGGGGGTGCCCCCTCAGTCTACGGAGGCCCTACGACGGCTGCGCCTCCAGTTCGGCCCGGGAGCGCAGCACGCAGAACTGGTTGCCCTCCGGGTCGGCGAGGATCACCCAGCCCGACCCGGGGCCGTGGATGCCGCGGTGGTCGGCCACCTGCGTGGCGCCGTACTCGAGCAGCCACGCCACCTCGTCGTCCCGGCTGCGCTCGCGCGGCCGGACGTCGAAGTGGATCCGCTTGGCCGGCAGCTCGGCGTCCTCGACCTGGAGGAAGAGGATCTCGTGGCGGGTCTCGGGGTCGTAGATCGGGCACTCGACGTGGCCGGGCTCGTTCGGGTCGTCGTCGTGGTCGACGTACCCGAGCACCGGCCGCCACCACTCCGAGAGGGCGTAGGCGTCGTGGCAGTCGACGGTGGTGTGGGAGACGAAGCAGCTCATGGCCCGAGCGTCACACCGTGCTCGCCGAGGCGCGACTCGATTTCGGCGATGCCCTCGGAGAAGGTCCAGTGGACGGCGCTCATCCCGGCCTCGCGGGCGCCGGCGACGTTGCGCTCGAGGTCGTCGACGAACAGCACGTCGGCGACCTCGACGCCGATGCGCTCGGCGGCGCGGGCGAAGTAGCGCGGGTCGGGCTTGGCGACGCCGAGGTCGTAGGAGTAGCAGCTGACGTCGAACAGGTCGTCGAAGCCGAGGTCGGCGCGCATGTAGGCGGCGCGGTGCCGCTCCTGGTTGGAGCCGAGGTGCACGCCGTACCCGGCGGAGCGGAGCCGGTGCACGAGCTCGATCGAGCTCGGCACGGTCTCGATCGACTGCCACACCGCGTGGTGCAGGTCGGCCGCGGGCACGTCGACGCCGAACGCGTGGAGGTGGTGCTCGAGGGTCTCGAGGAAGTCGGACTCACCGCGCAGCGCGGGCAGCTCCTCGGTCCACGAGACGCGCATGAACTCCTCCGCGCGCGGCCCGAGGTAGGGCTCGACCCGGTCGACCCAGCCGCCCGGCAGGAACTGCAGCACTCCGTCGGCGTCGAGGAGGACGTGCCGGATGGTCACCGGACCCTCATCCGACGTCGTGGGCGCGCACCCAGCCGACGACCTGCTCGGCGATCTCCGGGCGGCACACGATGAGGTCGGGGAGGTAGACGTCGCTCTGGTTGTAGCGCAGCGGGCTGCCGTCGACCCGGCTCGTGAACAGCCCGGCGGCGCGGGCGACGACGACGGGCGCGGCGCTGTCCCACTCGTACTGGCCGCCGGCGTGCACGTAGGCGTCGGTGACGTCGCGCACCACCGACATCACCTTCACGCCGGCCGAGCCCATCGGCACCAGCTCGGCGTCGAGCTCGCGGGCCAGGCCGTGGGTGAACGCCGGCGGCCGGCTGCGGGAGACGGCGAGCCGGAGCCGCTCCGACGTGCGCGGCGGCACCGTCGGCGGCGTGCCGGTGTGGAAGGTCTCGCCGAGCGCGGGCTGAGCCACGGCGCCCGCGGTGAGGTCGTCGGCCTCCCGCTCCCACAGCGCGACGTGCACGGCCCAGTCGTCGCGCGGCGGCTCGGAGAACTCGCGGGTGCCGTCGAGCGGGTCGACGATCCACACCCTCATCGCACGGAGGCGGGCGAGGTCGTCTCGGCCCTCCTCGGAGAGCACGACGTCGTCGGGGCGGTGCTCGGCCAGCAGCCGCACCAGCAGCTCGTGGGCGGCGCGGTCGCCGGCGTCCTTGAGCTCGCGGCCGGTCAGACCCTCCTCGCGGACCTGCAGGAGCCGGCGGCCGGCCTCCTCGGCGAGCCAGGCCGCGAGCGCGTGGTCGTCGGCGTCGGCGGGTGGCGTGCTGGGGGTCTGCGTCACCCCGTCACCGTACTGAGCACCGGCTCGTACGCTGGCGGGGATGCCTCTTCGCCCGTTCCTCGCTGCCACGCTCGCCGCGGCGCTGCTGGCGACCGGCTGCACGGCGGGCGGCGAGCAGACCGCCACCCGCACCGCCGAGCGGGACCGGCCCTCGACCTCCGCACCCGCCCCGAGCCCACGCAAGCCGCCGGCACCGCCGGCACCGGACGGCGTGCCCGCGATCCTGGTGGCCGCCCGCGACGGCGTCCCGCCCGCGGCCCGCTCGGCGGGGCAGCTGGCGTACCGGATCCGCGTGGCCGAGCGGGCGATCGCCGACCGCGCCACCCAGCCGAGCCTGCTGGCCGCCGCCGGCCGGCTCCAGCAGCTCGCCTACCGCCAGCTCGGCGCGACGCCGAGGTGGGACGCCGCCGTCCGCCGGCTGCTCCCGGGGGCGCTGCGCGGCGTCGTGGCCGACAACGTGGCCTCGCGACGGGAGTTCCGCTCGATGCACTCCACGTTGAGCCGCACCCTGCCCGCCTGGCGGATCGTGCGGCCCGCGCCGGCCGGACAGCTGCTGGCGCACTACCGCGAGGCGGAGCGCGTCTTCGGCGTCGACTGGGAGTACCTCGCCGCCATCAACCTCGTCGAGACCGGGATGGGCCGGATCCGCGGGCTGTCGGTGGCCGGCGCCCGCGGCCCGATGCAGTTCATCCCGTCGACCTGGGCGCGCTGGGGGCGCGGCGACATCGACTCACCGCGCGACTCGATCCTCGCCGCCGGCCGCTACCTCGCCGACCGCGGCTTCACCCGCGGCGCCCGTGGCCGCGACCGGGCGCTCTACAGCTACAACAACCACCCGGCGTACGTGCGCGGCGTGAGCCTGCTCGCCGAGGTGATGAAGCGCCGTCCTCGCGCCTACCTCGGCTACTTCCACTGGGAGATCTACTACCTCTCCGCCCTCGGCGACGTGCTGCTGCCGGTCGGCTACCTGCAGAAGAAGCCGATCCCGGTGCGGAAGTACCTCGCGTCGCACTGAACGGTCGTCGAGCCTGTCGAGACGAGGTGACCGATCTCGCGACGTCGGCGAGATCGGCTCCGGCGTCTCGACAAGCTCGACGAACGTCGTCAGCTGTTGAAGCGTTGCTGGGTGCGCTCGAGGCCCTCGGTGACGAGCGACTCGACGGCGTCGGCGGCGAGCTCGACCTGGAGCGGGAGCTCCTTGAGCTCGGTCTTCGCGTAGTTCGACAGCAAGAAGTCGGCGACCTCCTGGCGGCCGGGCGGGCGGCCGATGCCGGCGCGCACCCGGTGGAAGTCGCCGGTGCCGAGCGCGGAGCGCAGCGACTTCAGGCCGTTGTGGCCGTTGTCGCCGCCGCCGAGCTTGGCGCGCAGCGTGCCGAACGGGATGTCGAGCTCGTCGTGGACGGCGACGATCCGCTCGGGCGGCACCTTGTAGAAGGTGGCCAGAGCCTTCACAGCCCCGCCGACCTCGTTCATGTAGGAGCGCGGCCGGGCGAGCACCACCCGCGGCACGTCGGCGCCGGGCGCGCCGAAACGGCCCTCGACGACGTCGGCGCGGCCGGACTTGTGGGCGCGGAAGCCCGCGCCCATGCGGGAGGCGAGCACGTCGGCCACCAGGTAGCCGACGTTGTGGCGGTGCCCGGCGTACTTGTCGCCGGGGTTGCCGAGGCCCACCACCAGCCAGACCTCACCGGTCGGCATGTCGTCCTCCTGCTGCTGTGAAGGCGGTGACACCAGCCGACCCAGGAACCACCTGAGCCGGCGGAGGAACGTCACTCGTCGTCGGCGCTCTCGGCCGGGGCGTCACCGTCGGCGGCGTCGCCCTCACCCTCGGCGCCCTCGGCGCCCTCGGCGCCCTCGGCGGCCTCGGCGGCCTCCTCGTCGGACTCGTCGCGCTCGATGCCGGCCTCGGCCTCGGCCTCCTCGAGCTCGGCCTCGAGCTGCTCCTCGGTGACCTGCGCGATGACGTTGACGATCAGCAGCTCGTCGTCGGAGAGCAGCGTGACGCCCTCGGGGAGGTCGAGCTGCGAGGCGAGCACCTGGGTGCCGACCTGGGCGCCCTCGACGGACACCTCGAAGTACTCGGGGATGTTGGTGGCCTCGGCCTCGACCTGCACGGTCGAGTTCTCGGTGACGACCAGGGTCTCGGACTGCGCGTCGCCGACGACGTGGATGTCGATGTCGACGGTGACCTTCTCGCCCTTGCGGACGGCGACGAAGTCGATGTGCTCGAGCACGCGGCGGATCGGGTCGACCTGCACCTGCTTGCTGAGCGCGAGCTGGACGTTGCCGTCGATCTCGAGCTCGACGACGGAGTTCGTGCCGCCGTGCTTGAGCGCCATCATCGTCTCGTGGCCCGGCAGCGTGAGGTGCTGCGGGTCGAGGCCGTGGCCGTAGAGCACGACGGGCACCTTGTTGTCGCGGCGGATCCGGCGGGCGGCACCCTTGCCGAACTCGGTGCGGGCCTCGGCCTTGATCTTCTCGGTCTCGGACATGCTGCGGATCTCCTCGGGGAAGTCGTCTGGGTTCGTGAGCCCGGCGACGTCGACCGCGCGGCAGCAAGCCGGCCCTGTCGATCACGGATCGTGCGATCCCTCGCCGAGGCAACCTGGGAATCCTACGCGGACGGGTGACGTCCCGTCACATCACGGCTACATCACCGACAGGGAGGCACCGCGGCGGCTCCACCACTCGAAGCCCCGGACGAGGGCGAGGCCGGCGGCGAGGTAGAGCACGCCGACGCCGAGCTCGCGGAGCACGAGGTCGCCGACCGAGCCGAGCGTGGCGCCGTCGGCGAGGGCGAGCGCCATCTGCACGAGTCGTTCAATTGAACGGCTGGGACAGGTTCAGCCGCCCAAGACATGTCACAACCGTTCGATTGAACGATTCGGACAGTTCGCGGACCTGGGCGCCCGCGCATGCGGGCGGCGGGTGCCGGTCGATTACGCGCGCGGGCGCCCCACAGTCCCCCGAGGGACAGTCACGCGTGGCCGTCGAACATCGAGGTGACCGAGCCGTCCTCGAAGACCTCGCGGATGGCGCGGGCGACGAGGGGGGCGATCGAGAGGCAGGTGAGCTTGTCGAACTCGCGCTCGGGCGGGATCGGCAGGGTGTTGGTGACGACGATCTCCGTGGCCGGGCAGTTCTTGAGCCGGTCGACGGCGGGGTCGGAGAGGATCGGGTGGGTGGCGGCGATGACGACGCCGGCGGCGCCGTCGTCCATCAGCGCCTCGGAGGCCTTCACCACGGTGCCGCCGGTGTCGATCATGTCGTCGACCAGCACGCAGAGCCGGCCCTTGACGTCGCCGACCACGCGGTTGGCGACGACCTCGTTGGGCCGGTCGATGCGACGCGACTTGTGGATGAACGCCAGCGGCGCGCCGCCGAGCCGGGCCGACCAGCGCTCGGCGACCTTGATCCGCCCGGCGTCCGGCGAGACGACGGCGAGCTCCTGCTCGCCGTACTTGTTCTTCACGTAGTCGGTGAGCACGGGCAGCGCCATCAGGTGGTCGACGGGGCCGTCGAAGAAGCCCTGCACCTGGTCGGCGTGGAGGTCGACGGCGATGAGCCGGTCGGCGCCGGCGGTCTTGAACAGGTCGGCCACCAGCCGCGCGGTGATCGGCTCGCGGCCGCGGTGCTTCTTGTCCTGCCGGGCGTAGCCGTAGAACGGCATCACCACCGTGATCCGCTTCGCCGAGGCGCGCTTGAGCGCGTCGACCATGATCAGGTGCTCCATGATCCACTCGTTGATCGGCGCGGTGTGGCTCTGGATCACGAACGCGTCGCAGCCGCGCACCGACTCCTCGTAGCGCACGTAGATCTCGGAGTTCGCGAACTCGTAGGCGGACGTCGGCACGAGCGGGGTGCCGAGGATCGACGCCACCTCGTGGGAGAGGTCCGGGTGTGCCCGTCCGCTGAAGACCATGAGGTTCTTCTCGGTGGTCTTCTGGATTCCCGTCACGCGCTGCTCCTCAGGGTGTCGGCCCGGGTCATTCCGATTCTCCCGTATCGGGAGCCGGGTCGACAGCCGGGTCCGGCCCGTGTCCCGCGGCCGCGGCGGCGTCGGCCTGCTGGGTGCCGGCACGACGGCGGGCCGCCCATCCGACGAGGTTGCGCTGCGGGCCGCCGCTGACCGCCAGGGCACCCGGCGGGACGTCGCGGCGGACGACGGTGCCGCCACCGGTGCCGGCGCCGTCGCCGATCTCGACGGGCGCCACGAAGGTGTTGTTGGAGCCGGTGCGGGCGTGCTTGCCGACGACGGTGCGGTGCTTATCGACGCCGTCGTAGTTGGCGAAGATCGTGCCCGCGCCGATGTTGGTGCCGGTGCCGATCTCGGCGTCGCCGACGTAGGAGAGGTGCGGCACCTTGGCGTCGTCGCCGATCACCGCGTTCTTGGTCTCGACGAAGGTGCCGACCTTGCCGCGGGCGCCGAGCTGGGTGCCGGGCCGCAGGTAGGCGAACGGGCCGACGGTGGCCTCGGCGCCGACGACGGCGAGCTCGCCGTGGGTGCGGACGACGCGGGCACCGCGGCCGATCTCGCAGTCCTTGAGCGTGGTGTCGGGCCCGACGACGGCGTCCTCGGCCACGACGGTGGCTCCGAGCAGCTGCGTGCCCGGAAGGATCGTGACGTCACGCTCGAGCACCACGTCGGCCTCGATCCAGGTCGTGGCGGGGTCCATGACGGTGACGCCCTCGCGCATCCAGCGGTCGACGATGCGCCGGTTGAGCTCGCGGCCGAGCTCGGCGAGCTGCGCGCGGTCGTTGACGCCCTCGGCCTGCATCACGTCGTCGAGCGGGTGGGCGCCGACGGTCAGCCCGGCGTCGCGCGCCATCTGCACCGTGTCGGTGATGTAGTACTCGCCCTTCGCGTTGTCGTTCGACAGCCGCGGCAGCACCTCGACGAGGAAGCCGGCGTCGAAGGCGTAGATGCCGGAGTTGATCTCCTGGATCTCCCGCTGCTCGGCGGTGGCGTCCTTCTCCTCGACGATCCCGAGCACCTCGCCCTCGGGGTCGCGCACCACCCGGCCGTAGCCGAACGGCTCGTCGACGACGCCGCTGAGGATGCTCACCGCCCGCTGCGCCGCCTCGTGCTCGGCGGCGAACTCGCGCAGGCTCTCGCCCTGCAGCAGCGGGGTGTCGCCGTACGCCACGAGCACCGTGCCCTCGGCGGCGTCGCCGGCGAGCGCGTCCATCGCGATGCGCACCGCGTGGCCGGTGCCGTTCTGCTCCTCCTGGACGGCGAGCACGAGCTGCGACTCCGGTACCAGCTGCTGGATGTGCGGGCCGACCTGCTCGCGCTGGTGGCCCACCACGGCGACGACCCGGTACGGCTCGAGCGCCTCGACCGCGGACAGGACGTGGCCGATCATGCTCCGGCCGCCGATGGGGTGCAGCACCTTCATGGTCTTCGACTTCATGCGGGTGCCGCCGCCGGCGGCGAGGACGACCACGGTCAGCTTCTGTCGCACCGGCTCACTGTAGGTCGAGCGGGTCGAGGAGCCAGATCTGCGCGACCACGGCCGACCCGAAGCCGGGGTGCGGCTCCTCCGCGACCAGCCGGAAACCGGCGTCCTCGTACAGCCGGCGGGCCGGGTCGAGGCCCCGCACCGTCCACAGCCGCATCCGCCGGTACCCGGCGTCCCGGGCGAAGCCGACGCAGGTGGCCACCAGGGCCCGGCCGGCACCGTGGCCCCGGGCGGCCGGCTCGACCAGCAGCACGCGCAGCAGCGCGGTGCCGTCGTCCTCGCCGCCGGTGCACATGATGCAGCCGGCCCGCTCGTCGTCGACCTCGGCGACCCAGGCCCGCTCCCGGTCCGGGTCGCGCTCGGTCGCGAACCGGCCGACGACGGCGGCCACCATCGACTCGAAGGAGAGGTCGTAGCCCTCCTCGGCGGCGTACAGCTCGCCGTGCCGCTGCACGATCCAGCCGAGGTCGCCGGGCCGGTCGGCCTCCCGCACCCGCAGCCCGCTCATGCTCGTGATGCTGGCAGACCCCGGACCGGTCCGGCTGGGTCCGCCCGACCCGCATCAACTATGGTGAGGCTCCCCTTAGTTGGAAGAGGTTCGATGAGGCGCACGGCAACCGCGCTCGCCCTGGTGATGGCGGGTGTCCTGGCCACGGCCGGCTGCAGCGGCGACGACGACGAGGACGCCCTCGTCGTCTACAACGCCCAGCACGAGCAGCTCCTCGAGGAGCTGGCGCCGGCGTTCACGAAGGAGACCGGCATCGAGGTCGAGCTGCGCAACGGCAAGGACCTCGAGCTCTCCAACCAGCTCGTGCAGGAGGGTGACGCCTCGCCCGCCGACGTGTTCCTCACCGAGAACTCCCCCGCCATGTCGCAGGTGGAGGCCGCCGGGCTGTTCGAGGAGCTGCCGGAGGACCTGGTGTCCCCGATCCCGGCGCAGTACCGGCCGACCAGCGGGCTGTGGACCGGGTTCGTGGCCCGCTCCACCGTGCTCGTCTACAACACCGACGCCGTCCGGCCCGACGAGCTGCCCGCCTCGATCCTCGAGCTCGCCGACCCGGAGTGGGAGGGGCGCATCTCCTTCTCCCCCACCGGCGCCGACTTCCAGGCGATCGTGGCCGGGATGCTCGACCTCGAGGGCGAGCAGGTCACCCGCGACTGGCTCGAGGGCATCGAGGCCAACGGCACCGTCTACGACGGCAACAACGTCGTGCTCGAGGCCGTCGACTCCGGCGAGTCCGACGTCGGGATCATCTACCACTACTACTGGTACCGCGACCTCGCCGAGGGCGGCGACGTCAGCGACAACAGCGAGCTCCACTTCTTCGGGAACCAGGACCCCGGCGCCTTCGTGAGCGTCTCGGGCGCCGGCATCCTCGCCTCGAGCGACAAGAAGTCCGACGCCGAGAAGTTCATCGAGTTCCTGGTCGGCGAGCAGGGCCAGCAGCGCCTCGCCGACAGCTACGCGCTGGAGTATCCGCTCAACCCGGCCGTCGAGCTCGAGCCGCCGGTGAAGCCGTTCTCGCAGCTCCAGCCGCCGCAGGTCGATGTGTCGGACCTCGACGCGAAGGCCGTGGTCGACCTGATGACGGAGGTCGGCTTCCTCTAGCCGGCCATGACCGTCCTCGCGCCGCCGCCGCCCCGCCGCCTCACGCGGGGCGCCGCACCCACCCGCCGCGCGCCGCTCCCGCTGCTCGGCCTCGGGATCGCGGTGGCGGCGCTGTCGCTGCTGCCGCTCGGCTACGTCGTGTGGACGACGTCCGAGCTGGGGTTCGGCGAGGCGCGGGACTTCCTGTGGCGGCCGCGGATCGGCGAGCTGCTCTGGAACACCACCCGGCTGCTCGTGGCCGCCACCGCGCTGAGCGTGGTGCTCGGCGTCGCGAGCGCCTGGGTGGTGGAGCGCACCGACCTGCCCGGCCGCGGCTGGTGGCACGCCCTCATGTGCGCGCCGCTGGCGGTGCCGGCGTTCGTGAACGGCTACGGCTGGGTGTCGCTCACCCACGCCGTGCAGAGCTTCGGCGGCGCGGTGATGGTGGTGTCGCTGTCGTACTACCCGCTCGTCTACCTGCCCACCGTGGCCGCGCTGCGGCGGCTCGACCCGGCCCTGGAGGAGGTGGCCGGCTCACTCGGCCGCGGCCCGGCCCGGATCTTCTGGACCGTCACGCTGCCCGCCGTCGCGCCCGGCGTGCTCGGCGGCGCGCTGCTGGTGGGGCTCCACATGCTCGCCGAGTACGGCGCGCTGCAGCTGCTCAACTACCCGACGCTCACCACCGCGGTGCTGCAGCAGTACGCCACGGTGTTCAACGGCCCCGCCGCCACGCTGCTGGCGATGGTGCTCACCCTCTTCTGCCTCGGGCTGCTCGGGCTCGAGCTCGCGCTGCGCGGCCGCCGCTCCCGTTCCCGGGTGGGCTCGGGTGCCGAGCGGCCGCCGGCCCTGGTGTCACTCGGACGGCGGACGCCGCTGGTCGGCCTCGGCCTCGCGTCGCTGGCGGTGCTCGGCGTCGGGGTGCCGGTGGCCAGCCTGATCCGCTGGCTGGTCCGCGGCTCGTCGGCCGGCGTCGACGTCGCCGCGCTCACCGAGGCCGCCACCACCACGGTCGGGCTCGCCGCGGCGGGCGGTGTGCTGGCCACCGTCCTCTCGGTGCCCGTCGTGTGGCTCGCCGTGCGTCACCGCGGGCCGGTCACCACGCTGGTGGAGCGCAGCACGTACGCCGCCTCGGCACTGCCCGGCATCGTCGTCGCGCTGGCGCTGGTCACCGTGTCGATCCGCGCCGTGCCGTCGCTCTACCAGACCGTCGCGCTGCTCCTCGCCGGCTACGTGATCCTGTTCCTGCCGCGGGCCGTGGTGAGCGTGCGGTCCGCGCTCGAGCTGGTGCCGCCCGGCCTCGACGACGTCGCCCGCAGCCTCGGCTGCACCGGTCCGTCGGCGGCCGCGCGGGTGACCCTGCCGCTGGTGCTGCCCGGTCTCGCGGCCGCCGCGGCGCTGGTGTCGCTCGCCGTGGCCACCGAGCTCACCGCCACGCTGCTGCTGTCGCCGCTCGGCACCGACACCCTCGCCACCCGGTTCTGGTCCGACGCCTCGGCGGTGGCCTACGGCTCGGCCGCGCCGTACGCGCTCGCGCTGGTGGTGCTGTCGATCCCGTCGACCTGGCTGCTGAGCCGGCTGAGCACGGGAGGACGCCGATGAGCACCCCCGCGCTGGAGGTCCGCGGCCTGCGCGCCGGCTACGGCGCCCACGACGTGCTGCGCGACCTCGACCTCATCGTCCCGGCCGGCCTCACCGCGATCCTCGGTCCATCGGGCTGCGGCAAGACCACCCTGCTGCGCGTCGTGGCCGGCTTCGTGGCGCCGTCCGCGGGGTCGGTGGCGGTGGCCGGCACCACCGTGGCCGGCGCCGGCCGGCCGGTGCCGCCGCGACGGCGCGGCGTCGGCTACGTGCCCCAGGAGGGCGCGCTGTTCCCGCACCTCGACGTCGCCGCCAACGTGGCCTTCGGGCTGCCGCGCGGGGAGCGCAAGGGCGCCCGCGTCGGCGAGGTGCTCGACCTCGTCGAGCTGCCCCGCGACCTCGCCGGCCGCTACCCCCACGAGCTCTCCGGCGGCCAGCAGCAGCGGGCCGCCCTGGCCCGCGCGCTGGCACCCGCGCCCGCGCTGGTGCTGCTCGACGAGCCGTTCTCCTCCCTCGACGCCGGCCTGCGCGAGGACACCGGCCGCTCGGTGGCCCGGGCGCTCGCCGCCGCCGGCACCGCCGCGCTCCTGGTCACCCACGACCAGGGCGAGGCGCTCTCGCTGGCCGACCAGGTCGCCGTCATGCACCGGGGCTCGTTCCTCCAGGTCGCGCCGCCCGCCGAGGTCTACCTGAACCCCGCCGACGCCCGGGTGGCCGCCTTCGTCGGCCACGTGTCGATGCTGCCGGGCACCGTCGACGACGGCGCCGAGGTCAGCTGCGCACTCGGGGTGCTGCCGCTGCGCGAGAAGCCCGGACGCGGCGCGGTCCGCGTCGCCGTCCGGGCCGAGCAGGTGCAGGTGCGCACCGAGACCGGCCCCGGCGTGCCCGCCGTGGTCGAGGAGGTCAGCTACTTCGGCCACGACGCCACCAGCAGGGTCCGGCTCGCCTCCGGCGAGCTCGTCGCCGCCCGCACCCCGGCCGCCGGCGTGCCCGAGGTCGGCGCCCGGGTGTACGTGCAGGTCGACGGCGACGTCGTCGCCTTCCCCGCGCCCGAGGGAGGCTCGTGGTGACGCTCCTCCCCCAGCCCGGGCTCGACGTCCCGCTGCTCGGCGGCGACCCCGACGCCCCCGCCCTGGTGACCGCGTCCGACGCGGTCACCTACGCCGAGCTCGGCGCGCGGGTGGAGGCCGAGGCCGCGCGGCTCGGACCGGTGCGCCGGCTGCGCCTGCTGCGGATGGGCAACGACGTCGACTCCGTGGTCGCCCTGCTCGGCGCGTTCGCCGCCCGCCACCCGGTGGTGCTGCTCGGTCCCGCCGACGCCGGCCGGCAGGACGAGATCGTCGCCGCCTACGGCGGCGCCGGCGACCTGCACCCCGACCTCGCGCTGCTGCTGTCGACGTCGGGCTCGACCGGGTCGCCGAAGCTGGCGCGGATCTCGCACGACAACCTGCAGGCCAACGCGCGCAGCATCGCGGAGTACCTCGGCCTCGACGACGACGACCGCGCGATCACCTCGCTGCCGCTGCACTACTGCTACGGGCTCTCGGTGCTCACCAGCCACCTCGTGGCCGGCGCCGCCGTGGTGCTCACCGACCTGTCGGTGGCCGACGAGTGCTTCTGGGACCTCGCGCACTCTTCTCGTGTCACCTCGTTTGCCGGTGTGCCCTACACCTTCGACCTGCTCGACTCCAGCGGCTTCGCCGACCGCGACCTGCCCGACCTGCGCTACGTCACCCAGGCCGGCGGCCGGATGGCGCCGGAGCAGGTGGTGAAGTACGCCCAACTCGGGCAGCAGTTCGGCTGGGACCTCGTCGTCATGTACGGGCAGACCGAGGCCACCGCACGGATGGCGTACCTGCCGCCGTACCTCGCCGCCACCCGCCCCGAGGCCGTCGGCGTCCCGATCCCGGGCGGCCACCTGCGGCTCGCCCCGGTCGAGGGCGTCGACCTCGACGACGGCGTCGGCGAGCTCGTCTACACCGGGCCGAACGTGATGATGGGGTACGCCGAACGCGCGGCCGACCTCGCGCGCGGGCCCGAGCTCGCCGAGCTGCGCACCGGTGACCTGGCCCGGCAGGCCGACGACGGGCTCTGGGAGGTCTGCGGCCGGCTCGACCGGTACGCGAAGGTCTTCGGCCTCCGGCTCGACCTGGCCCGGCTCGAGGCCACCTCGCCGTGCCCGACGGCGCTCGTCCCGGTCGGCGACGTCCTGCACGCCTTCGTCGACCGGCCGCGGCAGACCGGCGCCGTGCGGGCCGCGCTCACCACGGCCAGCGGGCTGCCGGCCGGCGCGGTGCGAGTGCACCGGGTCGACCGGATCCCCACCACCGAGCGGGGCAAGCCGGACCTCGCGGCGCTCCGGCGGCACGCCGCGGCGCTGGCCGTTCCGGAGACGTCGGGGGGTGCCGCCGCCGAGGACCTGCGCGACCTGCTCGCCGTCACCCTCGGCCGCCCGGACGCCGACCTCGACGACACCTTCGTCGGCCTCGGCGGCGACTCGCTCTCCTTCGTCGAGGTGTCGACGCAGCTCGGACGCCGGCTCGGCCATCTGCCGCCCGGGTGGCAGCACCTGACGCCGCGGGAGCTGGCCGCGACCGCTCGGCGTCGTCGTCGGCTCACCACGCCGCTGGAGATCCCGGTGCTGCTGCGGGCGCTGGCGATCGTGGCGATCGTCGTCTCCCACACCGACCTGTGGCTGCTGCTCGGCGGTGCCCACGTGCTGCTCGCCGTCGCCGGCTACAACCTCGCGCGGTTCACGCTGCCGGTGGCGGGGCGTGCTGCTCGGGTGCGGCGGATCGGGCTGTCGCTGGCGGCGCTCGCCGTGCCGGTGTCGCTGTGGATCTTGGTGACGGGTCTCGTCACCGGCGACTATCGGCCGGCCACCGCCTTCTACCTGAACGGCGTGCTCGGTGCCGACCGCTGGACCCTCGACTGGCAGTTCTGGTTCCTCGAGACGCTGGTGTGGGGGCTGGCCGGGCTCGCGCTGCTGCTCGCGGTGCCTGCGGTCGACCGGTGGCAGCGCCGGTGGCCGTTCGGCGTCGCGCTCGTGGCCGTGCTCGCGTGCCTGGGATGGCGGTACGCCGCCGTCGGCGTCTCGGCCGAGCGGCTCGAGACCTACCTCGTGCCGACGACGCTGTGGTGCCTCGCCCTCGGCTGGGCCGCGGCCGAGGCCCGGGGCCCCCTCCCCCGCCTGCTGGTCGTGACGCTCGCCGTCGGCGGCACCTGGGGCTACTTCCCCGACGACCTCCAGCGCCAGCTCGTCGTGACCGTCGGCATCGCGTTGCTCGTCGTCCCCCGGGCGGTGCCGGTGCCGCGCGTGCTGGCGGCGCCGCTGCGGGTGCTCGCCGCCGCCTCGCTCTGGATCTACCTCACCCACTGGCAGGTCTACCCCGACCTCGAGGCCGCCGGCCACCCCGCGCTCGCCGTGCTCGCCTCGCTGGTCGTCGGCGTCGCCGCGGCGTGGTTCTACGGCCTGGTCGAGAGCCGGGTCCGGCTCGCTGCTGCGCTCCCCGGGTAGGAGTCGAACCTACGTCGCTAATCCTGATTCAAAGTCAGGCGGGCCCTACCGGCAGACCAACCGGGGAATGGTGCGGCTTGAGGGTAGTCAACTGACCCCACCGGTGGTCGAGCCGCTGGGCGCTCTGGCGCCCGGCGTGTCGAGACCCCCGGCCCCGCTGTAGTTGCGTTCGCGGGATCGGCTCCGGGGTTTCGACACGCTCGCTGCGCTCGCGGCTCAACCACCGCCGCGACGCTCGCTGCGCTCGCTTGCTACCTCCCGCATCGGCACGCGCACGCCGCGGTCGGTGGCGACGTCGGCCGCGAGGTCGTAGCCGGCGTCGACGTGGCGGATGACGCCCATGCCGGGGTCGTTGGTGAGGACGCGCTCGATCTTCTCCGCGGCCAGCGGGGTGCCGTCGGCGACGACGACCTGGCCGGCGTGGAGCGAGCGGCCCATGCCGACGCCGCCGCCGTGGTGGAAGGAGACCCAGGTGGCGCCGGAGGCGGTGTTGACCAGGGCGTTGAGGATCGCCCAGTCGGCGATGGCGTCGGAGCCGTCGAGCATGCCCTCGGTCTCGCGGTAGGGGGAGGCCACCGAGCCGCAGTCGAGGTGGTCGCGGCCGATGACGACGGGCGCGGAGAGCTCACCGGAGGCGACCATCTCGTTGAACCGCAGCCCCGCCCGGTGCCGCTCGCCGTACCCGAGCCAGCAGATGCGGGCCGGCAGGCCCTGGAAGTGCACCCGCTCGCCGGCCATGGTGATCCACTTGTGCAGCTTCTCGTCGTCCGGGAAGAGCTCGAGGATCGCGGCGTCGGTGGCGGCGATGTCGGCCGGGTCGCCGGAGAGCGCGGCCCACCGGAACGGGCCCTTCCCCTCGCAGAACAGCGGCCGGATGTAGGCGGGCACGAAGCCGGGGAACTCGAAGGCCCGGTCGTAGCCGCCCTTGCGGGCCTCGTCGCGGATCGAGTTGCCGTAGTCGAACACCTCGGCGCCGCCGTCCTGGAACTCCACCATCGCCCGCACGTGTGCGGCCATCGAGGCCTGCGCGTCCTTGGTGAAGCCGTCGGGGTCGCGGTCGGCGGCGTCGTGCCAGTCCTCCACCGAGACGCCGACCGGCAGGTACGAGAGCGGGTCGTGCGCCGAGGTCTGGTCGGTGACGACGTCGATCGGCGCCTGCATCTCCAGCAGCTGCGGGAAGATCTCGGCGGCGTTGCCGAGCAGCCCGATCGAGAGCGGACGCCGCTCGTCGCGGGCGCGCACCGCCCGCGCCACGGCGTCCTCCACCGCGTCGGCCTGCTCGTCGAGGTAGCGGTGCTCGATGCGACGGGTGATGCGGGCCTGGTCGACGTCGACGCAGATCGCCACGCCGTCGTTCATCGTGACGGCGAGCGGCTGCGCGCCGCCCATGCCGCCGAGCCCGGCGGTCAGGGTGATGGTGCCGGCGAGGGTGCCGCCGAACCGCTTGTCGGCCACCGCCGCGAAGGTCTCGAAGGTGCCCTGGAGGATGCCCTGGGTGCCGATGTAGATCCACGACCCGGCGGTCATCTGGCCGTACATCGTGAGGCCGAGGTCCTCGAGCCGGCGGAACTCCTCCCAGTTGGCCCAGTCGCCCACCAGGTTGGAGTTGGCGATGAGCACCCGCGGCGCCCAGGCGTGCGTCTTCATGACGCCGACCGGCCGGCCCGACTGCACGAGCATCGTCTCGTCGTCCTCGAGCGTGGTGAGGGTGCGCACCAGGGCGTCGTACGACGGCCAGTCGCGCGCCGCCTTGCCGGTACCGCCGTAGACCACGAGCTCGGCCGGGTTCTCGGCCACCTCGGGGTCGAGGTTGTTCATGAGCATCCGCAGCGGCGCCTCGGTCTGCCAGGAGCGGGCGGTCAGCTCGGTGCCGCGAGCGGCGCGTACTTCTCTCATCTCAGGTCTCCGATCTCGGACTCGACGGCGTCGAGGACGGCACCCGAGACCACGAGCTGCACAGCGGTCTCGATCTCGGGTGCGAGGTGCCGGTCGGTGCCCGGCCCGTCGACGCCAGCCTCGCGCATCAGCCGGACGACGGCACCCGTGGCGGGCGAGGGCTCGAGCGGCGCCCGCAGGTCGAGCGCGCGGGCCGCCGTCAGCACCTCGACGGCGATCACCCGGGACAGCCCGTCGACCGAGCGGCGCAGCTTGCGCGCGGCCCCCCACCCCATCGACACGTGGTCCTCCTGCATGGCGCTGGAGGGGATCGAGTCGACCGACGCGGGCACGGCCAGCCGCTTCAGCTCCGAGACGATCCCGGCCTGCGTGTACTGGGCGATCATGTGGCCGCTGTCGACACCGGGGTCGCCGGCCAGGAACGGCGGCAGGTCGTGGCTGCGGTTGCGGTCGAGGAACCGGTCGGTGCGGCGCTCGCTGATCGAGGCGACGTCGGCCGCGGCGATGGCGAGGAAGTCGAGCACGTAGCCCACCGGCGCGCCGTGGAAGTTGCCGTTGCTCTCGACCCGCCCCTCCTCGGCCAGCACCACCGGGTTGTCGATCGCGGCCGCCAGCTCGCGGCCGGCGACGGCGGCGGCGTGCTCGACGGTGTCGCGGGCGGCGCCGTGCACCTGCGGCGAGCAACGCAGCGAGTAGGCGTCCTGCACCCGGTTGCAGTCCGGCCCGCGGTGCGAGGCGACGACGCCGGAGTCGGCGAGCAGCGCCACCAGGTTGCGCGGCCGAGGCGGCCTGGCCCGGGATGCGGCCGGAGCGCCTGCAGCTCGGGCGCGAACACCCGGTCGGTGGCGAGCTGGCCCTCCACCGACATCGCCGCGGCGACGTCGGCGGTGCGCAGCAGCATCCGCAGGTCGGTGATCGCGAGCACCAGCATCCCGAGCATGCCGTCGGTGCCATTGATGAGCGCGAGGCCCTCCTTCGCGACCAGCTCGACCGGGGTGAGGCCGGCGGCGGCGAGCGCCTCGGCGGCGGGCCGCAGCGCGCCGTCGGCGTCGTGCACCGTGCCCTCGCCCATCAGCGCGAGCGCGCAGTGCGCGAGCGGGGCGAGGTCGCCGGAGCAGCCGAGCGAGCCGTACTCCGGCACTACCGGCGTGATGCCGGCCGAGAGCAGCCCGGCGAGCAGCTCGGCGGTCTCGCGGCGGACGCCGGTGTGGCCGGTGGCGAGGGTCGAGAGCCGGAGCAGCATCAGGCCGCGCACGACCTCGCGCTCGACCGCCGGGCCGGAGCCGGCGGCGTGCGAGCGCACCAGCGACCGCTGCAGCTGCGCGCGCATCTCGGCGGGGATGTGGCGGGTGGCGAGGGCGCCGAAGCCGGTGGAGATCCCGTAGGCCGGCGTCGGGCTCGCGGCGAGCTCCTCGACGACGGCGCGCGCCCGGTCGACGGCCGCGAGGGCCTCGGCGCTCAGGGCCACTGGGGCGCCGCCGCGAGCGACCGCGACGACGTCCCCGAAGCTCAGCGGTCCGACGTCGACGGTGACAGTGGCGGGCATCCCGCCATCCTGCACCGCTACGCGGCGGACAGGGCCGGCCGGTGGGTCCGGCGGCGGGAGCCGACCCAGTGCCCGACCTGCACCAGGCCGAGCCCGACGAGCAGGATCGCCAACGTGACCACCCCGTAGCCGACGGGGAACTCCCCCGCCTCGAAGGCCGGGGCGGACCCGCCGCCGAGCGAGTCGAGCAACAGGTACAGCGTCTGGAACGTGAAGGCCCAGAGGTAGGCCAGGGTGTAGATGGTGCTCGCGGCCAGTCGGCTCCGCACCAGGAATCCGAGCGGGAAGGCCGCCAGGATCGTGACGATCGCGATCACGGCGGGCCTCAGTCGACGACGGCGGACGAGCGGCGGTCGCCGGAGAACATCAGCACCACGGCGACGACGGTCAGGACGACGCTGGCACCGACGAGCGCCTTGACCCACATGGGCACGTCGACGAAGAACGCCGGGAGGCCGGTCAGCGTGATGACGATGATCGCGCCGGCCGCCACGCGGAGCGCGACGCGGTTGCCGCGCCACGCCATCACCGTGGCGACGAGGCCGAGGACGCCGAGCACGCTGCAGATGACGAGGATCCCCTGCGGCGGCGCGTCGCCCGCACCATCCGGGGCGGGCGTCAGCGCGCTGGGGATGTTGGCGAGGCTGTAGAGGCCGCAGAGCGCCAGCCCGACCTTCTGCTTGGTGGTGTTGCGGACCCGGGTCGAGCCGGTGGTGGTGGCGATGGTCATGGTGTCCCCCAGTCGGAGTGGTGTGAGTGGCTCCACGCTCGGCCCGCACCGGCTCCCGTCCCCAGAGCATCGCCTCCCGGCCCGCTCCCCGCCAGCCCGGTTCAGACGGGAACAACTTCCCGGGCGCCGGGACGCCGGATCCGGCGATGATGGGGCGGTGCCGATCCGCGTGCTGCTCGCCGACGACCACCCGGTGGTGCGTCACGGCCTCGCCGCGCTCCTCGGCACGCTCGAGGACTTCGAGGTCGTCGGCGAGGCGGAGGACGGCGAGGCCGCCGTCCGGGAGACGCAGGTGACGCGGCCCGACGTCGTGCTGATGGACCTCCGGATGCCCGGCGTCGACGGCGTGGAGGCCACCCGGCGGATCCGGCAGGCGGTGCCGGACGCCGCCGTGCTCGTGCTCACGATGTACGACGACGACGCCACCGTGTTCACCGCGATGCAGGCCGGCGCCCGCGGGTACCTCCTCAAGGGCGCCGAGCAGGAGGAGATCGCCGACGCCATCCGCGCCGTCGCCCGCGGGCAGGCGATCTTCGGGCCCGGCATCGCGGCCCGGATGCTCGACCACTTCGCGAACCCGCCGGCACCGGTGGTCGCCGAGGACCCGTTCCCGGAGCTCACCGACCGCGAGCGGGAGGTGCTCGCCCTGCTCGCCGGCGGCCGGCGCACGGCCGAGATCGCCGGGGCCCTGCACCTCTCGCCCAAGACGGTGAGCAACAACCTCACCACGATCTTCGCCAAGCTGGAGGTGGCCGACCGCACCGCCGCCGTGATCCGCGCCCGCGAACGCGGTCTCGGGGGCTAGGACCACCGGTGGAGGCACTGCCGTTCGTGCTCGCCGTCGTGATGACGTCGCTCGGGGGCAGCGGCGTGGGGCTGCTGCTCCGGCGCCGAGCGGTCGTCGCCGCGACCCTGCTCGTGGCAGCGGGCGCCACCGGCCTGGGCGCCGCGGTGCTGTACGCCTCCGGCGGGGACGACGACGCCGGCGCGCTCGCCGTCACCGCGGGCGCGGCGCTCCTGCTCCCCATCGCTTTCACGACCTACCCGGCGGCGCGCTGGCGCCACCCGGCCGACTTCCTCGCGCTCGTGGTCGTCGCGGGCGCCGGCCTGGTGAGCGTGGTCGGGCGGGACGCGAGCACGACGGAGCTCATGGGGCTGATCCAGGGCAGCGTGCTGATCGTCCACACGTGGTGGCGCATCGAGGTCACCGACGGCCCCACCCGGCGGGCCCTGGTGTGGATGGCCCTCACGCTCACCGTGACCGGTCTCGTCTACGGGTTCGTCACGTTCTCGTCCGAGGGCGGCACGGAGGTCCAGTCGGTGCCGGTGGTCGGGCTCGTGGTGTTCGTCGTCGTCGGGCCGGCCCTCTACGTGGGGGCGACCCTTCCCGACCTGGTCGACGTCCGCGGGCTCACCGTCACCGTGGTGGTGGCGGCCGTGGCGCTGGTCACCGTCATGGCCGTCTTCGTGCTCGGCCTGAGCCTGCTGGCCGCCCTCGGTGACGCCGAACCCAACGCCGGTGCGCTCGCCGTCGTCGCTGCCCTCGCCGCCACGGCCTTCCACCCGACCCGCGTGGCGCTGCGCGGTGTCGTCGACCAGCTGCTCTTCGGCGACCGCCCCGACCCGCTCGGCGCGGCGTCAGCCGTGGCCGGACGGATCGGGGACGACCCGGTGCTGGCGCTCCGGGCGATCCGGGAGGCGCTGGTGCTGCCCTACGCCGCGCTCGAGGTCGACGACGCGCCGCCGGTCGCGTCCGGGACCCCGACCACGCACACCCGCACCTTCGACCTCGCCGGCACCGGCCGGCTGGTGGTGGGCCTGCGCCCCGGGGACCTGTCGTTCTCCGCCGGTGACGAGCAGGTGCTGCGGCTCACCGTGCCGCTGCTGGCGCAGACGCTGCGGGCGCGGGCGCTGGCCGCCGAGGTGCTCGACTCGCGGCAGCGCACCGTCGCCGCCGTCGAGGAGGAGCGGCGGCGGCTGCGCCGCGAGCTGCACGACGGGCTGGGGCCGCGGCTCTCCGGCGTCGCGTTCACCTCCGACGCCGTGCGCAACCTGATCCGTTCCGACCCGGCCGCCGCCGAGGACCTGGTGGGACGGCTGCGCGCCGACACCGTGACCGCGATCGAGGAGATCCGGCGGATGGTCTACGCGATGCGCCCGCCGGCGCTCGACGAGCTCGGGCTCGTGCCGGCGCTGCGGCAGCAGGCGCGCACGATGCGCGACCCGGCCGGCCGGCCGATGGCGGTGGACGTGAACGCGCCGGAGGATCTGCCCGACCTGCCGGCCGCCGTCGAGGTGGCGGCGTACCGGATCGTCGTCGAGGCGCTCGCCAACGTGGCCCGGCACAGCGCGGGCGCGACCGCGTCGGTGCGGGTGGAGCGGGGCGACGGCGACCTGCGGGTGGAGGTCACCGACACCGGCGGGACGGCGCGTGGTGCGTGGCGCCCCGGGGTCGGCATCTCCTCGATGCGGGAGCGGGCGGCCGAGCTCGGCGGCACCCTGGAGGCCGGGCCGGGACCGGCCGGAGGCCGGGTGGCCGCGCTGCTGCCGCTCTGACAGTCTCGGGCCGGTGACCGTGCCCGACGACTTCGAGCGGATGTGGGCCGACCTCGCACCGGTCGGCCGCTCGGCGTCCTCGGGCGGCTACTTCCGGCAGCCGTTCACCACGCCCGAGCGCGAGCTGGCGGCGTGGTTCGCGGAGCAGGCGGCGGCGCGCGGGCTCGAGGTGGAGACCGACGACTGCGGCAACACCGTGGCCTGGTGGCGGTCCGGGTCGGGTCCGGTCGTGCTCACCGGGTCGCACCTCGACTCGGTGCTCGACGGCGGCGCGTACGACGGGCCGCTCGGCGTGGTCGCCGCGCTGGCCGCCGTCGACGAGCTGCGCTCGCGTGGCGTGGAGCCGTCGCGCCCGATCGGCGTCTCGGTGTTCGTGGAGGAGGAGGGGTCGCGGTTCGGGCTGGCGTGCCTGGGGTCGCGGCTGGCGGCTGGTGCGCTGTCGTGGGACTCGGCGCGGTCGCTGCGGGACCGGGACGGCGTGGCCCTGGGCGACGTCGTCGGCGGTGGCGGGCCGGGCCTGCTAGAGGACGTCGGCGCGTTCGTCGAGCTGCACGTGGAGCAGGGGCGTGACCTGGTCGACCGGGACGCCGCTGTCGGGGCCGCGAGCGGCATCTGGCCGCACGGGCGGTACCGGTTCGACGTGACCGGCGAGGCCAACCACGCCGGCACGACCCGGATGGAGGACCGCGCCGACCCGATGCTCACCTATGCGATGACCGTGCTCGCCGCCAACAAGCAGGCGCGGCTGGCCGGGCAGCGGGCGACGTTCGGTCGGGTCGAGGTGACGCCGAACGGCACCAACGCGGTGCCGTCGTCGGTGCGGGGCTGGCTCGATGCGCGGGCGTCGTCGGAGTCGGCGTTGGACTCGCTCGTCGCGGAGGTCTCGCGGCAGGCGTCCGAGCGGGCGTCGCGGGACGGCACCGCGGTGACCGTGACGCCGGAGTCGGTGTCGGGGTCGGTGGCCTTCGACGCCGACCTCACGGCACGGATCGCCGGCGGGCTGCCGGTGATCCCGACGGCGGCCGGCCACGACGCCGGCATCCTCGCGGCGGCCGGCATCCCGACCGCGATGCTCTTCGTCCGCAACCCCACCGGCGTCTCCCACTCCCCCGCCGAGACCGCCTCGATGCCCGACTGCCTCGCCGGCGTCCAGGCCCTCGCCGACGCCCTGGAACGGCTCGTCTCGTGACCGCCTACCTGCTGGAGCGCGCCTGGGTCGACGGCGCCGTCCGCGACGACGTCCTCGTCGAGATCGAGGGCTCACGGTTCACGTCCGTCACTCCCGACGAAAGGAATCCCCGGGTAACCGGGGATTCCACGAGACTCGTGGGGCTGACGATCCCCGGGCTCGCGAACTGCCACAGCCACGCGTTCCACCGCGCGCTGCGGGGGCGGGTGCAGCGGGAGCGGGGCACGTTCTGGACCTGGCGCGAGCAGATGTACGACCTCGCCGGCCGGCTCGAGCCGGACACCTACTTCGCGCTCGCCCGCGCCACCTACCGCGAGATGGCGGCGGCGGGCATCACCAGCGTCGGGGAGTTCCACTACCTCCACCACCGGCCCGACGGCACGCCGTACGCCGACCCCAACGCGATGCGGCACGCGCTCGAGTCGGCCGCCGCGGAGGCCGGCGTCCGGATCGCACTGCTCGACACCTGCTACCTCAGCAGCGGGTTCGGCAAGCCGCCCCAGGGAGCGCAGGTCAGGTTCAGCGACGGCACCGCCGAGCACTGGGCCGCCCGCGCCGGCGACGGGCCGGCCGCGATCCACTCGGTGCGGGCGGTGCCGGCCGACCAGCTCGCGACCTTCCACGGCCGTGACCCGCTCCACGCCCACCTCTCCGAGCAGCGCGCCGAGAACGACGACTGCCTCGCCGCGTACGGCGTCACGCCCACCCGGCTGCTGCTCGGCGCCGACCTGCTCGGCCCCGCCACCACCGTCGTCCACGCCACCCACCTCACCGACGACGACGTCGAGCTGCTGGCCACGACGGCCACCACCGTCTGCGTCACGCCCACCACCGAGCGCGACCTCGGCGACGGCATCGGCCCGGCCCGCCGCCTCCACGACGCCGGCGCGCGGGTCACCCTCGGCAGCGACAGCCACGCCGTCATCGACCTGTTCGAGGAGATGAAGGCGCTCGAGGGACACGAGCGGCTCGCCACCGAACGCCGAGGCCACTGGACGGCCGCCGAGCTGCTCGCCACCGCCACGGCCCACGACACCCTCGGGTTCGCCGACGCCGGCGCCATCGCGGTCGGGCAGCGCGCCGACCTGGTCACCCTCGACACCCGCAGCGCCCGGACGGCGGGCACCGGGGCCGACGAGCACACGGCGGCGTTCGCGGCCACCGCCGCCGACGTCACCCAGGTCGTGGCCGACGGCCGGGTGGTCTACACGAGCGCGGACGACGAGCAGATCGGGCGCGAGCTCGACGAGGCGATCGGAGCACTGTGGTGAGCCTGCTGGTCACGAACATCGGCGAGCTGGTCACCAACGATGCGCACACCGACGACCTCCTCGGACTCCAGCACGACGCCGCGCTCGTGGCCGACGAGGGCCGCATCGCCTGGGTCGGCCCGAGCACCGACGCCCCGGCCGCCGACGAGCGCATCGATGCCGAGGGCCGCGCCGTGATCCCCGGGTTCGTCGACAGCCACAGCCATCTGGTCTTCGCCGGCGACCGGGCACCGGAGTTCGCCGCCCGGATGGCCGGCACGCCGTACGCCGCCGGCGGCATCCGCACCACCGTCGCGGCCACCCGCGCCGCCACCGACGACGAGCTCGCCGCGAACGTCGAGCGGCTGGTCGCCGAGATGCGGCGGCAGGGCACCACCACCGTCGAGACCAAGTCCGGCTACGGCCTCACCGTCGCCGACGAGGCCCGCAGCCTCGCCGTCGCCCGCCGGTTCACCGACGAGACGACGTTCCTCGGCGCCCACGTGGTGCCGGCCGAGTACGCCGACGACCCGGCCGGCTACGTCGACCTCGTGACCGGGCCGATGCTCGTAGCGGCCGCGCCCCACGCCCGCTGGGTCGACGCGTTCTGCGAGACCGGCGCCTTCGACGCCGACCAGGCGCGCGCCGTCCTCGCCGCCGGCGACGCCGCCGGGCTGCGCGGCCGACTCCATGCCAACCAGCTCGGCCCCGGGCCTGGCGTCCAACTCGCCTGCGAGCTCGGCCTGGCAGCCGTCGACCACTGCACCTACCTCGACGACGCCGACGTCGCCGCCCTCGCCGAGTCCGGCACCGTCGCCACCCTGCTGCCCGGCGTCGAGTTCTCGACCCGCCAGCCCTACCCCGACGCGCGCCGCCTCCTCGACGCCGGCGTCGCCGTCGCGCTGGCCAGCGACTGCAACCCCGGCTCCTCCTACACCAGCTCGATGCCGCTCTGCGTTGCGCTGGGGGTGCGGGAGATGGGCCTCACCCCAGCCGAGGCGGTGCATGCGGCCACCGCCGGCGGCGCTCGCGCCCTCGACCGCGACGACGTCGGCCGCCTGGTCGTCGGCGCCCGCGCAGACCTCGTGCTCCTCGATGCCCCGAGCCACGTGCACCTCGCCTACCGCCCCGGCGTCCCACTCGTCGCGCAGGTCTGGCAGGCCTGACGTTCATCGAGCTTGTCGAGATGCCCCGACCCGTCCTCGCCGCCCGACCCTGCTCCCGGCGGCGAGATCGGCTCCGGCGTCTCGACAGGCTCGACGAACGTAGGGTTTCCAGCATGGACCTCCCGGTGATGCCGCCCGTCCAGCCGATGCTCGCCAAGGCGGTCGCCGGGGTGCCCGACCCGGCCAAGCACGGCGGTCTGAGCTTCGAGCCGAAATGGGACGGCTTCCGCTGCCTGGTTTTCAAGGACGGCGACGAGGTCGAGCTCACCAGCCGCAACACCAAGCCGCTCACCCGCTACTTCCCCGAGCTCGTCGAGGCCGCCCGCGAACAGCTGCCCGACCGCTGCGTGCTCGACGGGGAGGTGTTCGTGGCGATCGGCGACCGGCTCCAGTTCGAGGTGCTCCAGGAGCGCATCCACCCCGCCAAGTCCCGCGTCGACCTGCTCAGCAAGGAGACACCCGCCGGCTACGTGGCCTTCGACGTGCTCGCGCTCGGTGACGACGACCTCACCGACCGCCCGTTCACCGAGCGACGCGAAGCACTGGTCGGCGCGCTCCAGGGCCTCGACGGGCCGTACTACCTGACCCGCACCACCGAGGACCCGGCCGTCGCCGAGGAGTGGTTCCACCAGTTCGAGGGCGCCGGCCTCGACGGCGTCATCGCCAAGCCGCTCGGCCAGCCCTACACCGAGAACGGCCGCACGATGATGAAGATCAAGCACGAGCGCACCGCCGACGTCGTCGTCGCCGGCTACCGCGAGCACAAGACGAGCACCCCCGACAACCCGCTGCTCGGCAGCCTGCTCCTCGGCCTCTACGACGACGACGGCGAGCTCCAGCACGTCGGCGTCAGCGCGAGCTTCACCGCCAAGCGGCGCGCCGAGCTGATCGAGGAGATGCAGCCGCTCGTGTGCGAGATACAGGACCACCCGTGGGGCCGATGGAACGAGTTCCTCACCGCCAACCCCGACCGGGTGCCGGGCACGCAGAGCCGCTGGAGCCAGGGCAAGGACCTCTCGTTCACCCCGCTCCGGCCCGAGCGCGTGCTCGAGGTGAAGTACGACGCGATGGAGGGCCGCCGGTTCCGGCACACCGCCCACTTCAAGCGCTGGCGGCCCGACCGCGACCCCACCTCGTGCGGCTACGACCAGCTCGAGCAGCCGGTCAAGTACGACCTCGGAGAGGTGCTGTCGGGCTAGCTCCCGCAGGGCGTAGGTTTCGTGCCATGACCGACGCGTCATCCGACGACTCGACGACCGACTACGACGTCGTGCTCCTGGTGGAGGAGGCGCTCTCCGGCGGTGACGCCCGCCGGGTGCTCTCGCTCCACGAGGGGCTGGACGAGCCCGTCCTCTACCACGTCCTGCTGCCGCAGGACGACGCCGCGGCCCGGGTCGAGGCCTCGCTCGGCTCGCTGTCCACCGGCGAGATGCTGGCCGCGCCCGGCATCCCCCCGAGCGGGGTCGACCTCGAGGAGGCGCGTCGAGAGTCGCGGCGCCGCTCCCAGGAGGATCTCGCCGCCACCGTCGCGGCGCTGGAGGCGGCCGGCGCCACGGTGGCGAGCAGCAAGGTCGTCACCGGCCCGCCCACCGACGAGCTCGCCGCCACCATCGAGCAGGTCGAGGGGCGCGAGGCGATCATCCTCACCCGCCCGCACGTCGTCGCGGAGTTCTTCCACCTCGACTGGACCTCGCGGGCCCGCCGCCACCTCGGCGTCCCCGTGCTCCACCTCATCGAGCACGAGACCTTCGACGAGCAGGCCGAGGGTCCGGACGGCGTCAGCGGCGCGTAGCCGGGGCACGCGACGACGAGGCGTCAGGGCACCACGCGGTTGCCGTCCTCGTCCCAGTGCTCGGCGACCTTCTTGCTCGGCTGCACGCGGGGCGGCTCGCCGGGCATCTTGGGGTGGTCGGGCGGAAAGGGCATCTCGACGGAGCCCTGCTCCTCGTAGAGGGCGAGCAGGGGCTCGATGGAGCCGGGGGCGTCGTCGATGCCGGCCCACGGGTCGCCGTCCTTCAGCCGGTCGGGCACGGTGAAGAGGTTGAGGGTGCCGGGGTCGGTGAGGTCGGCGAGCTCGGCCCAGGTGAGGGGGGTGGAGACCGGGGCGCCGAGCACCGGGCGGAGTGAGTAGGCGGAGGCGATGGTGCGGTCGCGGCAGTTCTGGTTGTAGTCGACGAAGATCCTCATCCCCCGCTCCTCCTTCCACCACGCGGTGGTGACCTGGTCGTCGCGCTTCTCCAGCTCGCGGCCGAAGCCGATGGCGGCGTGGCGGACGTCCATGAACTCCCAGCGCGGCTCGATGCGCACGTAGACGTGGACGCCGCGGTTGCCGGACGTCTTCGGCCACCCGGTGAGTCCGAGCTCCGACAGCAGCTCGCCCGCGACGCCGGCCACGCGGGCCGCGTCGGCGAAGGTGGTGCCGGGCTGCGGGTCGAGGTCGATGCGGAGCTCGTCGGGGCGGTCGACGTCGGAGCGCCGCACCGGCCAGGGGTGGAAGGTGATGGTGCCCATGTGGGCGCACCACACCGGCACCGCGATCTCGGTGGGGCAGATCTCGTCGGCGGTGCGGCCGCTGGGGAAGGTGATGCCCACGGTCTCGAGGTAGTCGGGAGCGCCCTTGGGCACACGCTTCTGGTAGAACGCGTCGGCACTCTGCCGACTCTTGGGATCCTGCGGCCCGGTGGCGAGCTTCATGCCCGGCCGGACGCCGGAGGTCCAGCGCTCCAGCGCGGTCGGCCGGTCGCGGAGGGCGCGCATCAGCCCGTCCTCCACCGACGCGACGTACTGCGCCACCATCAGCTTGGTGACCTCGGGCGTGCGGTCGGTGGCCTCGTAGATCACGCGGTCCGGGCTCGACACCCGCACCGACCGGCCTCCGGCCTCGACCTCCGCGGCGGGTGTCTTCGGCATGGCGCCAACTTATCCGCGCGCGCCGACCAGTCCCGTGCTCCTAGGGTCGGGGCGTGGCCGACGACGACCTCATCTTCCGCACCCTCGACCTCCACGACGACGGCCAGGCCGCGCTCGCGAAAGGATTCGTGCAGGCGGTGCTCCGGGGCTTCCTCGAGGACCGCGCCGACGACGCGTACGCCGACCGCTGGCTCGGCTACTGCCGCGAGGACGGCATGGTGCTGCGCGGTGCCTGGCCCGCCTCGTCGCCCGTCGGGTCGGCTGACGTGCCGGTCGCGACGTTCGCCTCGTGGGAGCGGGAGATCAACGTCGGCGACGGCGCACGGCTGCCGATCCACCTGATCACCGACGTCGTGGTGGGCTCGACGCACCGCCGCCGCGGGCTGATGACCCGACTGATGGTCGACGACCTCGCCGACGCCGTCGCCCGGAACCGCCCGCTCGCCGCGCTCACGGCGTCGGAGGGGGTCATCTACGGCCGGTTCGGGTTCGGGACGGCGACCCGGATCCACCACGTCGAGGTCGACACCAGCGCCGGGTTCCGGCTCCGGCCGAACGCCCCGGTCGCCGACGGCACCCTCGTGCTGGTGGCGCCGACCGAGGCCGGTGCGGTGTCCGAGCAGCTGTTCGCGCGCTTCCACGCGACCACGCGCGGCTCGATCGACCGGCCGGCGTTCTACCGGTCGTTCACCCACGACAACCTGGAGTACGAGACCCGCGCCCCGGACCCGAAGGCCCACACCTGCATCCTCCTCGGCACCGACGGCACGCCCGAGGGGCTCGTGACGTACCGGCACGACGGCGAGAAGGACGGCCGCTCGACGGTCCGGATCCGCGACCTCCTCGCGCCCACCGTGCCGGCGCAGCTGCGACTCTGGCAGTACCTCGCCGAGCTCGACCTCGTCGAGCGCCTCACCTACAACCGGATCCCCGTCGTCGAGCCGCTGCAGTGGGCGCTCGCCGACCCGCGGCGGTTACGGATCGTGCGCGAGAGCGACTTCCTCTGGCTGCGGGTGCTCGACGTCGTGCACCGCGCTCGAGGCCCGGCCGTGGGGTGCCGACGGCGCTGTCGTGCTCGACGTCGCCGACGCCCAGGGCCACGCCGCCGGCCGGTGGCGGGTCGACGTGACGGGCGGCGCCGCGAAGGTCACCCGCACCGACGACGAGCCCGACCTCGCCCTCGACGCCGACACCCTGGGCGCGCTCTACCTCGGCGGCATCGACACGCCCACGCTCGCCGCGACCGGGCGGCTCCTGGGCGACGCGGACGCCGTCGACCGGTGGGGGGCGATGGCCGACGTCGGCCCGCTCCCGTACTGCCCGACGGGGTTCTAGCTCAGTCACCGATCCGCGAGTTCGGCTCGAAGCGCACCTGCTGGTCGACGTCGTCGCGGCTCGGCCGGACGAACTCGAAGCCCGCGGTGAGCACCACGACCCACGAGGGGTCGAGGGCGGCGCGGACGCCGTCGGCGCAGGCGGCGTGCAGCGGCGGGGCGTGGAACGCGTTGCGGTCGGATTCGAGCGCGGTGCCGACGAACACGATCGGCCGGCCGAGCGACTCGCCGCACGCCCCGCAGATCCGGCTCAGCGCGCACTGGGTGACCCGAGCCCGGGAGAGCACGCCGTCCTCCCAGGCGAACAGCTCGGTCGTCACGACGACGTCAGGCACGCGCCGAGGCCTCCGAGCGAGACCAACCGCCCAGCTCACGACGGCGGCTCTGGCGCTCGTTCGCCGAGGGCCGGCTGTTCTCGACGGTGACGTGCTTGCCGGTGGGGGGCTTGTCGTCCGACGTGAACTTGTTGGGCAGTGACAGCTTGTGAATCACGCGCAGCACCTGGCCGTACTGCTTGTACAGCGGTCCGGTGGTGTAGGGGATGCCGTACTTGTCGCACAGCGCCCGGACCTTGACCGAGATCTCGGCGTACCGGTTGCTCGGCAGGTCGGGGTACAGGTGGTGCTCGATCTGGTAGCCGAGGTTGCCGCTCATCACGTGCAGCAGCGGGCTGCCCTCGAAGTTCGCGGTACCGAGGACCTGGCGCAGGTACCACTCGGGACGGGTCTCGTCCTCGAGCTCCTCGGCGGTGAAGTGGAGTGCACCGTCGGGGAAGTGTCCGCAGAAGATGATGAGGTACGACCAGACGTTGCGCATGAGGTTCGCGGTCGCGTTGGCCTTGATGGTCGACTTCCAGCGCTTCCCGGTGAGAGCCGGGTAGATCACGTAGTCCTTGAGGGCCTGGTTGCGCCCCTTCTTGGCGATCTGGCGCAGCTGGCGCTTCATCTCCACCGGGTCCTTCTTGCCCTTGCGGATCGCCTCGAGGTCGAGGTCGTGCAGGGCCACCCCCCACTGGAACAGGCCGGCCAGCAGCGCGTTGAAGATCGGCTGCCCGAGGTAGACCGGGTGCCACTTCTGCTCGCGCGCCACGCGGAGGACGCCGTAGCCGATGTCGTTGTCGAAGCCGAGCACGTTGGTGAACTGGTGGTGGATGTAGTTGTGGCTGTGCTTCCACTGCTCGGCCGGCTGCGCGGTGTCCCACTCCCACGTGGACGAGTGGATCTCCGGGTCGTTCATCCAGTCCCACTGGCCGTGCATGACGTTGTGGCCGATCTCCATGTTCTCGAGGATCTTGGCCAGGCCGAGGGAGATCGTGCTCGCCGCGACCACGGGCCGGCGCACCTTCGGGTCCAGCGGCGCGCTCACGATCATGCCGATCCGGGCGGCCGCGGCCAGCCAGCGCTGCACCTTGATCACGCGGTTGATGTAGGCCGCGTCGTTGTCGCCGCGGGACTCCTCGATCTCGGTGCGGATCGCGTCGAGCTCGCGCCCGAGCTGCTCCACGTCCTCCTCGGTGAGGTGGGCGTACTCCTTGACGTCTGCGATCGCCATGGTGACTCCTGTTCCGGGGGGATGTTGGTCGGTGTCAGATGTCGAGGGTGACGTCGCCGACGGCCACGCTGATGCAGGTCTGCACCTGCTCGTTCGGCTGGTCGTAGTCGTCGCCGTTGCGCAGGTCGCGCATCGTGCCCTCGATCTTCGTGAGCGTGCAGGTGTGGCAGATGCCCATCCGGCATCCGTAGGGCATGCCGATCCCGGCCTCCTCGCCGGCCTCGAGCACCGTGGTGGCGCCGTCGACGTCGACGGTCTTGCCGGAGTTCTGGAAGGTGACGGTGCCGCCCTCACCGCCGTCGCCGCCGAGCTCGAGGGAGAACCGCTCGATGTGGAGGCTGTCCTCCAGCCCCGCCGCCTCGAAGTGCTCCTCGAGGGCGTCGAGCATGCCCGACGGACCGCAGGCCCAGGTCTCGCGCTCCCGCCAGTCCGGGCAGACCTGGTCGAGGTCCGCCATCTCCAGCGTGCCGTCGGTGTCGGTGTGCTGCTGGTGGAAGGAGAGCCCCTGGTGGCGCTCGGCCAACGCCTCGATCTCCTCGCGGAAGATCATGCGATCGGCGTTCGGCGAGGAGTAGTGCAGGACGATGTCCGGCACACTCTCGCGCCGGTCGAGCGTGCGCAGCATGGCCATGATCGGGGTGATGCCACTGCCCGCGACGACGAAGAGCATCCGCTCCGGCGGCGGGTCTGGCATGACGAAGTCGCCCTTCGGCACGGCCAGCCGCACGATGGTGCCCGGCTCCAGGCCGTTGACCAGGTGCTCGGAGAGGAAACCCTCGGGCATCGCCCGCACCGTGACCGACAGCGTGCGACCCGAGCGCGTGGGCGGGGAGCTGATCGAGTACGACCGCCAGTGGTACTTGCCCTTCACCTGCACACCGATGCCGACGTACTGCCCGGGTCGGTGGTGGTAGTGCCAGCCCCAGCCCGGCCGGATGGTCAGCGTGGCGGCGTCGTCGGTCTCCTTCTCCACCCGCTCGACCCGGCCGCGCAGCTCGCGTGAGCTCCACAGCGGGTTGAGGAGTGTCAGGTAGTCGTCGGGGAGCAGGGGCGTGGTGAGCTTGTCGGCCGCCTTGCGGACCCGCTCCCAGGGGATGATTGTCGCTGGGGTCGCACGTGGCACCTTCTTGAGTGAACAGGTGTTTACTCAGCCCGTCAACCGCCTGCAGGGGTGGACGTAGGCTCGGGTCATGGGTCTGCTCTTCGGTCGCAAGAAGCGGCCCGACCGCTGGGCGGAGGCCCGTAGGCTGCAGGGCATGGCCTACGAGGTGGAGAAGCCCGACGAGGAGTGGCGCGAGGAGCTCTCGCCGGAGGAGTACCACGTGCTGCGCGAGGCCGGCACGGAGCGCGCGTTCACCGGCGAGTACACCGACACCGAGACGACCGGCGTCTACCGCTGCAAGGCCTGCCGGTCCAAGCTCTTCGAGTCGGACACCAAGTTCCACTCCGGGTGCGGCTGGCCGAGCTTCTACCAGCCGATCAGCGACACCATCGAGTACCTCGAGGACAGCACCCTCGGCATGAAGCGGGTCGAGGTGCGGTGCGCCAACTGCGGCTCCCACCTCGGGCACGTGTTCCCCGACGGCTACGGCACGCCGACCGGCGACCGCTACTGCATCAACTCGATCAGCCTCACGCTCGAGCCCGTCGACCAGACGGAGTGACGCGCCGGAGGTCTCCACACAACCTCCACACGTCGCACGCCGATTCCGGCGGTGCGCGCTCCTAGCCTTGCGGACATGAGCGCAAGCCGGCGGGTCCTGGTGGTGGAGGACGACCCCGTCATCAACCAGGCGCTCGCCGACCGGCTGACCGCCGAGGGGTACGACGTCGTCCGCGCCTACGACGGCCCGGCCGCGGTCGCCGCGCACGCCGAGCACGAACCCGACGTCGTCGTGCTCGACGTGATGCTGCCCGGCTTCGACGGTCACGAGGTGTGCCGCCGGATCCAGGCCGACCGGCCGGTGCCGGTGCTCATGCTCACCGCGCGCACCGAGGAGGCCGACATGCTCGTCGGGCTCGGCGTCGGGGCCGACGACTACCTCACCAAGCCGTTCCGGATGCGCGAGCTCGTCGCCCGGATCGGCGTGCTGCTGCGCCGGGTCGAGCGGGCCGCGGAGCTCGCCGGCCGCAAGGCCCTCGAGCTCGGCGACCTACGGGTCGACGCGGCGGCGCGGCGGGTCTGGCGCGGCGAGGAGGAGGTGCGGCTGACGCCCACCGAGTTCGACCTGCTGCTCTGCCTGGCCGCCACACCCGGCGCTGTCGTGAGCCGCGAGCGGCTGATGGCCGAGGTGTGGGGCTGGGACGGCGCCTCCGGCACCCGCACCGTCGACAGCCATGTGAAGGGGCTGCGCGCCAAGGTGGGCGCGGACGCCGTGCGCACCGTCCACGGCGTCGGGTACGCCTTGGCCGTGGGCGAGCCGTGACCGCCCAGCCGCTCGCCGGGGTCACCTCGCTCAAGGTGAAGCTCGGCCTGCTCGTGGCCGCCAGCGCCACCGTGGCCGCCGTCGTCGCCACCGCCGGTGGCGCCGGCGGGGTGACGGTGTGGCTGAGCCTGCCGGTCACCGTGCTGCTCGCGCTGGCCGTGACCCAGCTGCTCGCCGTCGGCATGACCTCACCGCTGCGGCAGATGACCGAGGCAGCACGCCGGATGGCCACCGGCGACTACGAGGTGCGGGTCAGCGACACCTCGGGCGACGAGGTGGGCGAGCTGGCCCGCGCCTTCAACACGATGGCCCGCGAGCTGGCCGCCGTCGACCGGCAGCGCCGCGAGCTCGTGGCCAACGTGAGCCACGAGCTGCGCACGCCGCTGGCCGGGCTGCAGGCGGTGCTGGAGAACCTCGTCGACGGCGTCGGCGGTGACCCGGACTCGCTCGCCGCCGCGCTGCGGCAGGCCGAGCGGCTCACCGGGCTCGTCGAGGACCTGCTCGACCTGGCGCGGGTCGACGCCGGCAAGGCGCCGTTGACGCCGGAGCCGGTGCCGGTCGGCCCGCTGCTCGACGACGCCGTGGCCGAGGCGCGCGTGCTCGGGCGGTCGGTGAGCTTCGACGTCTCGGTGACACCTGCGGACCTGACCGTGCGCGCCGACCCCGCCCGGCTGCGCCAGCTGGTGGCCAACCTGCTCGACAACGCCTCGCGGCACAGCCCGGCCGGCGGCACGGTGCGGGTGACCGCATCCGGCTCAACGGAGGGGTTCCGGCTCGAGGTGCACGACGCCGGCCCCGGCGTCGACATCGCCGATCGCGACCACGTGTTCGAGCCCTTCGGCACCCTGCGCACCACCGACGGCGGGGGCGGCACCGGGCTCGGTCTCGCCATCGCCCGCTGGGTCACCGACCTGCACGGCGGCGTCATCGGCTTCGTCGAGCCGGAGTCGGGCGTGGGCGCCCGGGTCCGGGTCGACCTGCCGCTCGAGCCGCGCGACCGACCGCTGCCCACCCCACCCGAGGAGGACCCCGTGCCCGTCACCACCCCCGCTCCCCCGCCGCCGACGCCGGTCGCGCCGCCGTCGGTGCTCGACGACCTGCTCGGCGGGTTCTGGCCCGAGCGCGGTGTCCCCGCGCGGCTCGGAGTGCTGCTCGGGGCGGTCGGGGTGGGCGTGCTGGCCGGGCTGGTGCTGCCGTTCCGCGACCTCGGCCTCGGCACCACGCTGGTGCTGCTCGCCGCCGGCGGCGTCGTCTTCCACTCCGCCCGGAACCGGCGCGACCCGTTCACACTCGGCTGCGGCGTGCTGTGCGCTCTGCTCGCCTCGATGGCGACGATCCGGGACGCCGAGTGGATCGTGGTGCTCTGCCTGCTGGCCGGTGCCGCCGTCTGCGTGTGCGGGGTGGCCGGCGGTCGCACGGTGCTGGGGTTCGTGCTCTCCGGGCTGGCCTGGCCGCTCGCCGGCCTGCGGGGGCTGCCGTGGCTCGGCCGCACCCTCGCGCGGCTCGGCGGGCTGAGCCATCGGGCCGCCCTGCTGCGCACCCTCGTGTGGTCCGGGCTCGGGCTGCTGGTGTTCGGAGCGCTGTTCGTCTCCGCCGACGCACTGCTCGCCGAGTGGGTCGACGCCGTGCTGCCCGACCTCACCGTCGACACCGTCGTGCTGCGGGTGTTCGTCTCGCTCGCCGTCGGCGGCACCGTGCTGGCCGCCGCCTACCTCGCCCTCAACCCGCCGCGGGTGGGCTCGCCGTCCTCGGGCCGGGCGGTATCGCACCGGTACGAGTGGCTGGCGCCGGTGGGCGTCGTCGTCGCCGTGTTCGCAGCGCTGCTCGTGGCGCAGGCGACCGTGGCCTTCGGCGGCCACGGCTACCTGCAGCGGACGACGGGGCTCACCTACGCCGAGTACGTGCACCAGGGCTTCGGCCAGCTCACCGTGGCCACCGCGCTCACGTTGCTGGTGATCTGGGCGGCCGGCCGCAAGGCGCCGCGGGCGACGTCGTCCGACCGGCTCTGGCTGCGCACTGCCCTGGGTGTGCTCTGCCTGGAGACCCTCGTGGTCGTGGCGTCCGCGCTGTACCGGATGCACGTCTACCAGGAGGCCTACGGCTTCACCCGGCTCCGGCTGCTCGTCGACGTCTTCGAGGGCTGGCTCGGGCTGCTCGTGCTCGCCGTCATCGCCGCCGGGCTGACGCTGAAGGCCGCGTGGCTGCCCCGGTTCGCGCTCGTCTCCGGCGCCGTCGGGCTGCTCGGGCTGGCGCTGCTGAACCCGGACGCGTGGATCGCCGACCGCAACCTCGACCGCTACGCCGAGACCGGCAAGGTGGACTGGAGCTACCTCGACGGCCTCTCCGACGACGCCGTCCCGGTACTCGCCGACCTGCCCGCCGACCAGCGCGCCTGCGCACTCCCCGACTTCGAGGCGTCCGACGACGACTGGCTCGAGTGGAACCTCGGCCGGCACCGCGCCGCCGACGCGCTCGCGGACCTCGGGCCTCAGGCGTCGACGAGCTGCCCGGACACGACCACGACGTCGTCGCCGTAGGTCTGGTCCACCTGGTCCTGCAGCGTGCCGTCGTCGTAGGTGACGTCGACGAGCACGTGCCCGTTGTTGTCGGGGTAGGCGCCCTGGGCGCCGGGGAGGGTGCGGCCGACCTCCTCGGCGATCTGCTCGAGCTCGGCGTCGGTGTGGTCGACGGCGGGCTCCGGGTACGACGGCTCGCCGACCGGCTTGACGTCGTACAGCGCCGCCGGGATCGCCTCGACGAGGGTGAAGGTCCCACCGTCCCAGGTGCCGCGGAGCGCGAACTCGCCCCACCGGGTGCTGCCCTGCTTCTCGGCGTACCGGCCGTGGTCCTTCCAGTCCCACCCGGCGATCGGCGGACCGCCGCACTGCGGCGGGTACGACTCGGCCACCGCGCCCAGGCAGGCCTCGGGTCCGTCGCCGGTGTCCATCACGGTGATCAGGTTCCGGGTCACCACGTCGCCGGGGGCGGCCGGCACCTGCGAGGCGCGCGGCGGCGGTGTCGACGAGTCGGCGGGGTCGTCGGCCCGGCCGCCGTCGTCGGTGCCGCAGGCGAGGAGCAGCGGGAACAGCGCCAGGACCAGGAACGACCTCATGCCGGTGGGACGGGGTGGGGCGCCGCATGGTTCCCTGAGCGCGATGACACTCCGGATCGCGATGTGGTCGGGGCCGCGCAACCTGTCCACCGCGCTGATGCGCAGCTTCGGGAACCGCGCCGACTGCACGCCGGTCGACGAGCCGCTCTACGCCGCCTACCTGCGGGCCACCGGACTCGACCACCCCGGCCGCGACGAGGTGATCGCCTCGCAGAGCACCGACTGGACGACGCTCGCCCGCGAGATCACCGAGGGCGCGGTCGCGACGCCGGTGCAGTACCAGAAGCACATGACCCACCACCTCCTGCCGGAGATGCCGCGCGAGCCGCTGAGCGCGCTCACCCACGCGTTCCTGGTGCGCGACCCGGAGCGGGTGCTGACGTCGTACGCGAAGGTGCGCGAGGAGCCGACGCTCGCCGACCTCGGCCTGCCGCAGCAGGTGGAGGTGTTCGAGCGGTGGGGCGGGCCGGTGGTCGACGCCGCCGACGTGCTCGCCGACCCGCGGGCCACGCTCACCGCGCTCTGCGAGCACCTCGGCATCGCGTTCGACGACGCGATGCTGGCCTGGCCCGCCGGGCCACGCGACACCGACGGCGTCTGGGCGCCCTACTGGTACGCCGGCGTCGAGGCGTCGACCGGCTTCGCTGCCGAGTCCCCCGGCAGCCACGACCCGCTGCCCGGCCGGCTCGAGCCGCTGCTCGACCAGTGCCGCCCCTACTACGAGGCCCTCGCCCCCTACCGGATCAGGACGACCTGAGATGCAGCAGACCTACGACCCCCGCAACGCCGATCTGCTGGTCAACGTGAACGGCGTGCTTTCACGGCCCGACGAGGCGCGGATCAGCCCGTTCGACTCGGTGGTGCAGGGCGGCGACGCCGTCTGGGAGGGGCTGCGGCTCTACGACGGCCGGATCTTCCGGCTCACCGAGCACCTCGCCCGGCTGCGTCGGAGCGCGCAGGCGCTGGCGTTCGAGTCGATCCCGTCCGACGACGAGATCGTCGAGCAGATCAGCCGCACCCTCGCCGCCAACGACATGCGCGACGACGTGCACGTCCGGCTCACGCTCACCCGCGGCGTCAAGATCACCAGCGGCATGGACCCGCGGCTCAACCGGGCCGGTCCGACGCTCATCGTGCTCGCCGAGTTCAAGTCGCCGGTCTACGACGACGGCGGCATCACCCTCGTCACGTCGTCGGTGCGGCGGCACCGGCGCCGACTCGCTCGACCCGAAGATCCACCACAACAACCTGCTCACCTCGATCCTCGCCAAGATCGAGGCGAACGTGGCCGGGGCCGACGACGCGCTCATGCTCGACGACGCCGGCTTCGTCGCCGAGACCAACGCCACCCACGTGTTCTTCGTGGCCGACGGCGTGCTGCACACCTCCACCACCAAGGCGTGCCCGGAGGGCATCACCCGCGAGACGATCCTCCAGATCTGCTCAACGGAGGGGATTCCGACGTCGGTGGGCGACTTCTCGCAGACCCAGCTCTACACCGCCGACGAGGCGTTCGTGACCGGCACGATGGGCGGCCTGACGCCCGTCGTCGCCGTCGACGGCCGCCGGATCGGCAGCGGCGGCCGCGGTCCGGTGACCGGGCGGCTGGTGGCGGCGTACGCCGAGCTCACCGCACGCGAGGGCGTCGCCGTCGTCTAGCGGTCCCCGCGCCGGAACGCCTTCACGGCCTGCTGCAGCTCGAGCACGCTCTGGTAGCGCTTCGCCGGGGCGGCCTCGAGCGCGCGCATCGCGATCTCCGCGAGCGCGGGCGGCGGCTTCCGGTCGGGAGCACGGTCGGCCGGCGGCGGTACCAGTCCGCGGATCGCCGAGGCGACCACCTCGGCCATGGTGCGGCCGCTGTGCGGTGGGGTGCCGGTGAGGATCTCGTAGAGGATCCCGCCGAGCAGGTAGACGTCGGTGCGCTCACTGATGTCGGCGTCGGAGAAGAGCACCTGCTCGGGGCTCATGTACGACGGCGTCCCGGCCGACACGCTCTGCTCCGGTGACGCCGTGAGTGTCGTCACCTGGTCGTCCGGCGGCCGGTAGCGCGCGCTCCCCCAGTCGAGCACGTACACCTGGCCGTACGGGCCGAGCATGATGTTCGCGCTCTTGAGGTCGAGGTGGATGACGCCCCGGCTGTGGGCGAACGCCACGGCGTCGCAGACCTTGACGAACATCGAGAGCACCGAGTCCATGGTGTCCGAGCTCCAGGGCGGGTCGGGCAGCTCCTCGAGGTGCTCGCGCAGCGTCTCCCCGTCGATCAGCTTCATCACGAGGAGCAGCGACCCGTCGTCCCGCCGCTCGAGTCGGTGCACCGGCGCGACGTTGGGGTGCTCGATCAGCGCCGTGATCCGCGCCTCGCGCACGAAGGTCGCGACCACGGCGTCGTCCCCGCCGAGCCCGGGCAGCAGGGCCTTGATCGCGACGGTCCGCTCGAGGTCGTGGTCGAACGCGCCGCGGACGGCGCCCATGCCGCCGCGGCCGAGCTCGCCGCGGTCCTCGTACGGCGCGGGGAGGTCCGGCGTCTCCGGCGCGGGCGCCGCCGCACGCCGGGCCGCCGCCTCCTCGTGGAGCACCAGCAGCGTGCGTGCGAGCTCGTCGACGTCGACGGAGTCGGACGGGAAGCCACCGGGGACCACCACGGTCTCGGCGGCCGGACGACGGGTGGACACGCCCGGATCCTAGGCGGGATCGGACCTCACGGCAGGCGGTCGACGAGGTCCGCGACCGGTGTGAGGGCGCCGGTGTAGAACGGCACCTCCTCGCGCACGTGGCGGCGGGCGTCGGAGGCGCGCAGGTGGCGCATCAGGTCGACGATGCGGTGCAGCTCGTCGGCCTCGAAGGCCAGCAGCCACTCGTAGTCGCCGAGCGCGAACGAGGAGACGGTGTTGGCCCGGACGTCGGCGTAGTCGCGCGCCATCTTCCCGTGCTCGGCGAGCATCCGGCGTCGCTCGGTCTCCTCGAGCAGGTACCACTCGTAGGAGCGCACGAACGGGTACACGCAGATGTGCGCCTTCGGCTCCTCGTCGCTCAGGAACGCCGGCACGTGGCTCTTGTTGAACTCCGCGGGCCGATGCAGCGCCAGCTGCGACCACACCGGCACGAGCCGGCGTCCGAACGCCGTGCGGCGGAACCGGTGGTAGGCCGCCTGGAGCTCCTCCGACGTCGCGGCGTGCACCCAGAGCATCACGTCGGCGTCGGCGCGCAGGCCGCTGACGTCGTAGACGCCGCGCACCACGACGTCGGACTCGGCCAGCTCGGCGAACAGCTTCTCGACCTCGGCGCCCTCGGTCGCGCGGTCGGCGTCCTCGCCGAACAGGTCGTCGAGGCGGAACACCGACCACATCGTGTAGCGGATGGAGGCGTTGATCTCCTTGGCCCGCGCGGCTTTCGACTGCGTCTCACTCATCACCGCCCATTGTGCCGCGATGATGGGCGGGTGCACCCGGCAGCCTCCGCTCTCGACCGTCTGGCCGCCGAGGGACTCGAGCCCGGCGGCGCCGTCTGCGTGATCCGGGACGGCGAGCTCGTGGTCGACCACGTGGTCGGCACGACCGACGGCACGACTCCGTGGACGCCGGACACGCTCGTCATGTGCTACTCGGTGGCCAAGCCGTTCGCCGCGCTCACCGTGCTCGCCACGGTGGCCGACGGCGCGCTCGGACTCGACCAGCCGGTGGCCGAGGTGTGGCCGGCGTACGCCGCCCACGGCAAGGAGCGGACGACGGTGCGGCAGGTGCTCGCGCACCAGGCCGGGCAGTGGCGCTTTCCGCCCACGGACCTCCCCTTCGACGACCTCGCCGGACTCTCCGACCTGCTCGCCGCGTCACCGCCCGAGCACGAGCCCGGCGCCGCCGTCGGCGAGCACGCGCTCACCTACGGCCACCTGTGTGACGCGCTGGTGCGGCACGCCACCGGCGTCGACCTCGCGGATCGGTTCGCCGCGCTTGCGGCCGCCTGCGAGTGGGACCTGCACCTGCGGGTGCCGGCGGCCGAGCTGCACCGGGTGGCCGACGTCGTGCCGATGGAGCCGGGCTGGGCGGAGTCGAAGCTCGCCGACCCGCAATGGGGACCGGCCCTCGCACCGCCGCCCGGGCTGCTCGACGTCGACGTGCTCAACTCCGAGCGCTGGCGCACCACCTCGTTCGCCGCGATCTCGATGCACGCCTCGGCCCGCGGCCTGGCGCTGTTCTACGACGACGTGCTCCGCCCCGACGGCGCCGTCGCCAGCCTCCTCGGCCCCGACCTCCACGCCGCCTTCACCACCGGCCAAGCGACCGGCCACGACGTCGTCCTCGACCGCGAGGTCACCTGGACCTGCGGCTTCCAGGTCGACGACGAGGACCTCGGCATGGGCGGCCTCGGCGGCTGCGCCGGCTGGGTCGCCCTCGCCGACCGCTCCGCAGTCGGCTTCGTCACCCGCGGCCTCGGCGGCCACGACCGCGCCGACGAGATCTGGACAGCCCTGGAGGGCTAACGATGGACGTCCCGGGCCGCGGCCCGGCCCGAGGCGATGCACGCGGCGATCCCCACGCCGTCGTACGCGGCGCCGCAGACGGCGAGCCCGGGCACCGCGGCCACCGACGCCCTCACCCGCGCCACCCGGTCGAGGTGCCCGACCTCGTACTGCGGCAGCCCGCCGCCCCACCGCTGCACGTGGTGGTCGACCGGCGCCGCGGTGAGGCCGGTGGCCTCGCGCAGGTCGGCCAGCGAGTCGGCCACGAGCTCGTCGTCGGACCGCTGCAGCGTGCGCTCCTCACCGAGCCGCCCGAGCGAGGTGCGCAGCAGGACGACGTCGTGGTCGAGCCCCCACTTGCTGCTGGAGAAGGTGGCGGCCTTGATGCGCCGCGCGTCGACCGGCGGCACGAGGAACCCGGAGGCCGCGCGGACGGCGTCCGGCACGTCGGCCGGGTCGAACGCGAGGGTGACCACCACGACCGACGCGTACGACATCGCGGCCAGCTCGGCCGCCGCGGCCGGCGCCAGGTCGGCGAGCAGCCGGGCGGTCGGCGCGGCCGGGGTCGCGAGCACCACGCCGTCGGCCGTCTCGCCGGCGAGCACGAACCCGTCCCCCTCACGTCGGAGCTCGCGCACGGTGACGCCGGTGCGCACGTCGAGGCCGGCGGCCAGCCGATCGGTGAGCTCGCCCATTCCGCCGCGGGGTGCAGCGAACACCGGGGAGCCCGGGTCGGGGGTGGGCGGTGCACCGCCGGCGGCGAGCGCGAGCAGCTGCGGGGCGGCGGCCCGGGCCGAGATCCCGTGCGCGTGCCCGGCGTACACGCCGCCGAGCAGCGGCTCGACGAGCCGGTCGACCACCTCGTCGCCGAACCGGGACCCGACGAGCTCCCCCACCGACACGTCGTCACCGTGGGTGGTGGCGTACTGGTGACGGGCGCGCGTCACGCCGGCGGCGGAGAGGATGCCCGAGGCCTCGAGCTCGTCCAGGTCGAGCGGCCAGCCGAGCAGGGTGCGCGGCAGCGGCCGCAGCGCACCGCGGGTCCACACCCGCGACGACTGCACCGCCGGGTGCGCGACCTCGAGCCCGGCCTCGCGGGCCAGCCCGACCCCCTCGGGACGGCGGGCGAGCATCGCCTCGGCGCCGACGTCGACCAGCACCCCGCCGACCTCGTGCCGGCGGATCTTGCCGCCGGCCCGGTCGGCCGCCTCCAGCACGACCACCTCGTGGCCGGCCGCGGTGAGGTCGCGGGCCGCCGTCAGGCCGGCGATCCCGGCCCCGACGACGACGATCCGCACGCCTCCAGCGTGTCACGCGCCTCGGGCGGACGGGGACTGCACCAATCGTTCGATCGAACTGGTTGTGCAGGTCGACCGACCACGGATCTGCACAAGCCGTTCGATCGAACTAGTTGTGCAGGTGGGTCGGGCTCAGGCGGATGCCCGACTACTACAGCGTGATCGGCGACCCGCTGGAGCGCTCCGGCATGATCCTCGCCCGCCCGATTGCAGGCGACCGCACCACCGTCACGCTCGTCGTCCGGCAGCGCGGCAGCGAGCGCGCCCCCGGGCCGCTCCAGGTGCGCGAGCTCCACGCCGCCCTGGTCGCCCGGGCCCGGCAGTACGCCGGCTCGCGGGCCGGCTAGTCCTCGGACTCGGTCTCGTCGGTCTGGGAACGCCGCTTCTTCAGCGCCTGGGCCCTCGAGGCCGCCTGCCGCTTCGCGCCGCGGGCCGTCGATGCCTGGTGCGCGGACGCCGCGGTGATGCCCGACCCCTTCACCGACTGGCGCGGGTCGGGCGCCGGCACGCCGCTGGCCTCCATGCTGCTCGACAGCGCGCTGCCCGAGCCCTTGAACGTCGTCCAGATGTCGGTGTCGTGGTCCGGGGCGGCCGCGAGATGGGCGTCCTGGAGCCGCTGGCTGCGCTCGGTGGGCTTGCCGGCCGCGTCGAGCTCGACGTCGAGCCCGGTGGACACCACGCCGTTGACCCGGTCGTGGCCGACGCGCAGGTTGGCCGGCGAGTCGAAGGTGCTCTTGAGGAGGCCCTTGTAGCCCTCCAGCCCACCGCCCTCCATCACCGCGACCGTCTTCTTGAGCAGGGCGTTGCGCTCGACGTCGTGGGCGGCGGCCGGGGTGGCCGGCCCGACCGGCGCGGCGACGGTCGGGGTCGGGGGCGTGAGCAGCGGTGCCGGCTGTGTCGCGTCCCCCATCACGACGTCGTCCTGCTCGATGTCGACCGACATGTCCTCCGGAGCGTCGGAGGTCTCGGTCTCGTCGGACTCCATCTCGCTGGTGGGAGCCCGCGACCCGCGCGCCAGCGAGTCCTTCCTCTGGTCGGGGGTGAGGTTCTCGAAGGCGATCGCCCGGTTGTACATCTGCACCCGGCCCACCGCCGCGGCCTGCGCGGCCAGCGACGAGCGCACCCCGGTCTGGTACGCGGTGACGTCGGTGTCGGTCGTCGCTGCGGGCGCGGCGGGCATCGTCCGCTCGCCCCGGGCGAAGTCGGCGAGCCCCTGGTTGAGCGTGTTCTGGCCCACGCCGGAGGCGATGACGTGGTTGATGCTGGCGTGCTCGGCGTTCTCGCCGGACTCCAGGGCCGACTGCTCCTGCAGCGTCAGCGGCCGCTCCGTCCGGTGGGCGTGCTGGAGGTAGGTGTCGTGCGTGGGGCTGTACTGGGTGAGCCGGCTGAACACCGGCGAGTCCTTCATCGCCTTCGAGCCGGGCGCGGGTGCGGCGACGCCGGGATGGATCTTCTCGTGGGCGAGCCGCTGGTCCTCGTCGGTGAGACCCTCCCCCGGGCCGTACTTCACCTGGTTCTTCGGCTGGGTGTAGTCGCCGCGCTCCGGCGTGTACACGAACGAGGTCGGCACCGCGGCCCGGGCCGGCAGCGGCACCGGCGAGTCCGGGGTGTCGGGGACCGGGACCCGGCGCTTCGTGGGCGCGGGCGACTTCCCCGAGCGCTTGCGCGTCTTGTCCCGCACCGGTGAGTCCTCCTCGGCCGCCACCCAGTGAACACCGTGCGCGGCCGGCACGGGCCGGAATGCGGCAGCCCGGCACCTAGAGTGGCCGCCGTGGCCGACCCCTCAGCACGCCTCGCCGTGCTCATCGACGCCGACAACACCTCCCCGAGCCACGCGGCTCCGCTGCTGGAGGAGCTCGCGCGGTACGGCGTCCCGACCGTCAAGCGGGCCTACGGCGACTGGAGCTCCCAGCAGCTGAGCGGGTGGAGGGACCTGGTGCCGCGGCACGCGATCCAGCCGATGCAGCAGTACGCCTACACCCGCGGGAAGAACTCCACCGACTCCGCCCTGATCATCGACGCGATGGACCTGCTGTACACCGGCAACCTCGACGCGTTCGCGATCGTGTCGAGCGACAGCGACTTCACCCGGCTCGCCATGCGGCTGCGCGAGTCCGGCAAGACCGTGTACGGCCTCGGCCGACGGCGCACGCCGGCCTCGCTCATCGCCGCGTGCGACCGGTTCATCTTCCTCGAGGTGCTGGGCAAGGGCGACGACGGCGACCAAGCCGACCCCGACCCGAGCGGCGACGACGCCGAGCCGCTGCCCGACCTGCGCGAGATCGTCACCGCCGCGGTGTCGGCCAAGGCCCGCGACGACGGCTGGGCCTCGCTCGGCACGCTGGGCCAGTTCCTCGGCACCGCGCACACCTCCTTCGACTCCCGCAACTACGGCTTCTCCCGACTCGGCCAGCTGGTGAACGCGCAGGACTACCTCGAGGTCGAGGAGCGCGAGGGCACCCCGATGGTGCGGCTCCGCTCGAACCGGCCCGCCAAGAAGACCGCCGCCAAGAAGTCCTCCGGAACCAGGAAGCGGGGCGGCGCGTCGAAGGGCGCATGAAGCCGTCCCGTCCGCTCCGTTCCACCCGTGCCCTCGGCGGCCTCGCCGCCGTCCTTCTGACCGCCCTCGCCCTGGCCGGCTGCGCCTCCGGCGACTCCGACGACGGCGGGCCCGCGTCGACATCCGGAGGGTCCGGTCAGACCCAGGACCGCTCCCTCGCCGACAGCGCCGACGGCCTCACCGAGTCCGGTCGGGAGGCGCCCGCCGAGTCGGATGGTGGTGGCGCCGGCACGCAGGCCGACCCGGTGGTGGCGCAGGCGCCGCGGGCGCTGATCCGCACCGGCACCGTCGCGCTGCGCTCCGATGACGTCGCCCGCGCCCGGTTCGACGTCCAGAAGGTGGTGGACGCCGCCGGCGGCGAGATCGGCGAGGAGACCACCTCGGCCGACGAGGACGGCGCCGCCGAGTTCGCGCGCCTCGTGGTGCGGGTGCCGTCGGCCCGGTTCACCGAGACCATGACCGAGCTCGAGGGGGTCGCCGACCTGATCTCCACCGACACCGCCACCGAGGACGTCACTACCCAGGTGATCGACACCGACGTCCGGGTGAAGCTCCAGCGCCGCAGCATCGAGCGGCTCAGCCTCCTGCTCGACCGCGCGGGCAACCTCGGCGAGATCATCCGGCTCGAGCAGGAGCTCGCCCGCCGCGAGGCCGACCTCGCGTCCCTCGAGCAGCAGCAGGCCTTCCTCGACGACCAGACCTCGTTCTCGACGATCACCGTCTCGCTCGAGCGGCCGTCCGAGAAGGAGAAGGAGAAGAAGAAGGACGACACCGACGACGCCGGGTTCGTCAGCGGCCTGGAGGCCGGTTGGAACGGGCTGACCGCGGCCACCACCGCCGCGCTCACCGTCGTCGGCGCGCTGCTGCCCTTCGCCGTGGTCGTGCTCGTGCTCGGCGCACCGGTGCTGCTGCTGGTGCGACGCCGGCGGGGGACGACCCCGGCGGCAACGGCTCCGCCTCAGCCCGCGCCATAGGTCTGCACGAACTCCGTCAGCCGCTTGAGCTGGTCGGGGTCGGTGGAGGGGATCACGCCGTGACCGAGGTTGAACACGTGGCCACGGGCCGCGCGACCGGCGTCGATCACCTCGGCGGCCCGGGCGAGCATCACCTCGGTGGGCGCGAAGACGAGGGTGGGGTCGAGGTTGCCCTGCACGGCCCGGTCGCCGACGAGCGGGATGGCGGCGTCGAGCGGGGTGCGCCAGTCGACGCCGACGACGTCCGCGCCGGCCTCGCCCATCAAGCCGAGCAGGCTGCCGGTGCCGACGCCGAAGTGGATGCGCGGCACGCCCAGCCGGCCGGCGCGCTCCAGCACCCGCGCGGAGTGCGGCATCACGTGGGCGCGGTAGTCGGCCGGGGTGAGGGCGCCGGCCCAGGAGTCGAAGAGCTGGACGGCGGCGGCGCCGGCGGCGACCTGCACCTCGAGGTAGGCGGCGGCGATGCCGCCGATCTTGCGCATCAGCGCGTCCCAGACGTCGGGGGCGCCGAACATCATCGCCTTGGTGCGGGCGTGCTCCTTGGAGGGACCGCCCTCCACCAGGTAGGACGCCACGGTGAACGGGGCGCCGGCGAACCCGATGAGCGGGGTGCCACCGAGCTCGGCCACCAGCGACCGCACCGCCTCGGTGACGAACGGGACGTGGCTCGGGTCGAGGTCGGGGATCGCCTCGACGTCGGCGAGGGTGCGCACCGGTGAGGCCACCACCGGCCCGACGCCCGGCTTGATGTCGAGGTCGACGCCGACCGCCTTGAGCGGCAGCACGATGTCGGAGAAGAGGATGGCGGCGTCCACGCCGTAGCGGCGCACCGGCTGGAGCGTGATCTCGGTGATCAGGCCGGCGTCCGAGCAGGCCTCCAGCATCCCGACGCCCTCGCGGACGGCGAGGTACTCCGGAAGCGAGCGGCCGGCCTGCCGCATGAACCAGACCGGCGTGTGGGGCACCGGCTCTCCGCGGGCCGCCTGGAGGAAGGCGCTCACGGGCGCAGCCTGTCACGGGCGCCTGCTCCGGCGTGGCTCGGGCCCGTCGGGGTGAAGCGCGACCTAGGCTGCACTCATGGTCGTGCGTCCCGAGACGCGCCCCGAAGGGGCGGACGCGCCCCCGGAGTTCCGGGCGGCGGTCGCCGCGCTGCGCGCCGCCGTCCTGCGCCCGGAGGTGCTCGTCGAGGAGATGCCCGCCCCGCAGCGGATCGCGCCATACGCGGCGGCCCTGTCCGCCGACGTCACCGTCGAGGGCGAGGACGTCGGCACCGGGCGGATCATCCTGCTGCACGACCCGGCCGGCAACGACGCGTGGCAGGGCACGTTCCGCTGCGTCGCCTACTGCCGCAGCGAGATCGAGCTCGAGGTCGTCACCGACCCGCTGCTCGCCGAGGTCGGCTGGACCTGGCTGGTCGAGGCGCTCGCGGCCCACGGCGCCGAGCACGTCGCGGCGTCGGGCACGGTCACCCGGGTCGCCACCGAGAGCTTCGGCGGCATGGCCGACGACGGCGGCACCGCCCAGATCGAGATCCGCGCGTCGTGGACGCCGGTCGACCCCGCCGGCGTCGCCGCGCACGTCGAGGCGTGGGGCGAGCTGCTCTGCACGGCCGCCGGCCTGGAGCCGGTGCCCGACGGCGTCGCCGTGATGCCGAGCCGGCGGGGACAACGGGGCCAGTGAGCTCTGCCGACGGGGAGCCGGACGCCGAGCCCGCCGCCCTGCTCACCCTGGCCGACGGACTGCCCGACGTCGTCGACACCGATGCCGCGCTGGCCGAGGTGTGCGCGGACCTCGCCGGGGGCGAGGGACCGGTGGCGATCGACGCCGAGCGCGCCTCCGGCTACCGCTACTCCGGCCGCGCCTACCTGGTTCAGCTGCGGCGCCGCGGCAGCAGCACCGCGCTGGTCGACCCGACGGCGTTCGAGGGCCTGGCTCCCCTCCAGGAGGTGCTCGACGGCACCGAGTGGGTGCTGCACGCCGCCACCCAGGACCTCCCGTGCCTCCGCGAGGAGGGCCTGACGCCGTCCGCGCTGTTCGACACCGAGCTCGCCGGCCGACTGCTGGGCTACCCGCGGGTGGGGCTCGGCACCCTGGTCGAGACGGTGCTCGGGTTCCGCATGAAGAAGGAGCACTCGGCGGCCGACTGGTCCACCCGGCCGCTGCCGAAGCCGTGGCTCGAGTACGCCGCGCTCGACGTCGAGGTGCTCGTCGAGCTGCGCGACGCGCTGGCGGCGGAGCTCGAGGAGCAGGGCAAGGCCGAGTGGGCGCGCCAGGAGTTCGACAACCTGCGCGGCTTCGAGCCGCCGGTGCGCATCGAGGCCTGGCGCCGCACCTCCGGCGTGCACCGGGTGCGCGGCCGGCGTGCCCTGGGCGCCGTCCGCGAGCTGTGGGAGGCCCGCGACGACCTCGCCCGCCGCCGCGACGTCAGCCCCGGCCGGCTGGTGCCCGACGCGGCGATCGTGGCCGCGGCGGTCGCGATGCCCGCCGACAAGGACGAGCTGCTCGCCACCAAGGGCTTCCACGGCCGGGCCGCGGAGCGGTACGCCGCGAAGTGGATGGCGGCGCTGCACCGGGCCGCCGAGCTCTCCGAGGACGAGCTGCCGACGCGGGCGGCGCGCTCCAACGGTCCGCCGGTGCCGCGGGCCTGGGCCGAGCGCGACCCGGTGGCGGCGATCCGGCTCCGGCTGGCCCGGGAGCGGGTGGCGGGTGTGGCCGACGAACAGGGCATGCCGGCCGAGAACCTGCTCTCCCCCGACACCCTGCGTCGGGTGCTGTGGACACCGCCCAGCACCCGCGACCCCGCCGCGCTCCTCGACGCCGTCGTCGACCAGCTCCAAGGGCTCGGCGCCCGCGGCTGGCAGGTGGCGCTGGTGGCGCCGGTCGTCGTCACCGCGATCCTGGACGCCGACGCCCAGACCGCCGGCCTCGACGACCGCGAACGGCGGAAGCTCGCCGGCGCGCGCCGCGGCGGCAAGGGCGGTCAGGACGCGGGCGGGTCCGAGGTTCCGGGCGAGTCCGAGGTTCCGGGCGAGTCCGAGGGGTCGGGCGAGTCCGAGGGGTCGGGCGAGTCCGAGGGGTCGGCGGGCTCCGACGGCTCGTAGTCGGGGTCGAGCACCGAGCGCGACGCCTCGTCGATCTGCGAGGTGAGCTCCTCGATGTCGTCGAGCACCGGCGCTGTGAGCAGCTGCCGCAGCAGCGGCTCGACGGCGGCGTTGAGGGCGTCGGCGTCCTCGATCACGGGCGGGAGCCGCATGTCGCCGACGCTGAGGTTGAACACCCCGGCCGACGCGGGCTGCCGGTCGGGCTGGAGGAACGCCTCGGACCGGGCGACGGTCTCGTTGACCGGCACGATGTAGCCGGCCTCGGCCACCTGCGCCGAGGCGTCGTCGGAGATCGCGTGCACCATGAAGTTGGCCGCGGCCTGCACGGTGGCGTTGCGGCCGCGCGCGATGCAGAGACCCGTGATGTCGCCGATCGTGGCGGGGTCGTCGAGGGTCGGCATCGGCATCACGTCGAAGTGCAGGCCCGGCACCTCCCGCAGCTGGGGCGTCAGGTCGCGGAAGCCCTCGACCATCCCGAGCTTGCCGCGGGTGAACCACTCCAGCGGCGGGGCCTTCTGGAGCTGCACGTCGGTGAGGGTGAGCCGCGGGTCGCGTAGCACCTCGAGGGCGGTGGTGAGGGCGTCGCGGTCGTCGTCCTCACTGAGGGAGAGCGACGTCGGGTCCTGCTCGTCGTCGAACAGCGAACCGCCACCGGACCACACGAACGGGGCCAGGCTGCGCAACGAGGGCTCGATGTGGACGCCGCGGCTGCCGAGCCTCGGCCGGGTCGCGAACTCGGCGGCGGCGCGGAACTCGTCGAAGTTCCAACCCTCGGCCGGCTCCTCCGGCGCGGGCAGGTCGCGCTCGCGCATCCGCTCGAAGTCGATGAGGTCGGTGTTGTAGTAGATGACCATCGGCGAGACCGAGTACGGCATGCATTGCAGGTCGTCGTTGGAGGAGAACGACTCGACGGCGTCGCGCGAGTAGCGGTCGCCGTAGCTGACGCCGCGCTCGTCGAGCAGGTCGAAGAGCGGCTGGTTGAGCTCGGCCTCCTCGACCCGGGCGAGGTCGCGCCGGGAGATCAGGAACAGGTCGGGCGGCCGGCGCCCGGCGTCCTTGCCGGCCTCGAGCGCGTCGATGATCGCATCCCGGTCGGGCCAGGTCTGCAGCTTGACCTCGGTGGCCTGGGCCTCGGCGTTGTAGGTGTCGACCATCGACCGGTAGGCCGCGATCTCGGGAGCCTCGCCGTAGATGCCCAGGGTGAGCACTACGGGCTTGGCGGTGCGGGGCGGCGGGTTCGGCGGGTCGCCGCCCTCGTCGGTGCACGCGGCGGTGACGCCGGCGAGCGCGACCGCAATGACGAGCAACGCCCGCCAGCGTGGTCCCGACATGTGGCTCCCCGGTGGTGCTGGAACGGCGCCTCCCGCGCCCGGCGTCACATTACCGAGCCACACCGACAGATGGTCGAGCACGCCGAGCCGGGAGCGCCTCACGGCGCGTGGCCGCTCGTGGCGGCTAGTTGTGGGACCCGGGGCTGCCGCGGCCCGGCGTGCTCGACGAGCAACGGTACAACCTGCACGGCGCGGGACAAGCCCGCCGCGCGTCAGCCGAGCCGACCTTCGCGTTCGAGGTCCACGGCGGTCTCGAGCTGCTCGGCCAGGGCGAGCATCCGCCGCACCTCGACCGGCGAGGCCTCCTCGGCCGGGCTGAGCGCGGGGGCGGCGCGGCCGGTGGCGACCACCCGGGCGAAGGCGGCGGCGCGCAGCAGGACGTCGGCGAAGTCGTGGCCGGCGATGCCGCGCAGCACGTCGTCGACCATCGCCTTGAGCTCGGCCGGGCCGGGCGGCTCGGCCACGCCGGCGACCACCTCGGCCACCGGGGCCTGGCGGCGGCCGGCGTCGAACTCGCGGGCCACGCGCAGCGGGTCGGCGTGCACCCAGGACCGCAGCAGGTAGAGGCGCCACAGGCACCCGGCGAGCGAGTCGGCGGGCGAGCCGGACCACAGCTCGGCGATCGTCTCGATGCCCTCGTCGTCGGCGAGGTGCATCAGCCGCTCGGCCACGGCGCCGTCGTCGCTCTCCCGGGCGCCGCGCACGAGCAGGTGGGCGGCGCGGTCGGCGGCCTCGCTCACGAGGGCGGGGTCGGCGCCGCCCTCGTACTCCTCGAACCACTCCGACCACCGCGCGAGCGGTCGGTGGTGGTGGGGTCGCTCGGTCACCCACCCAGACTAGGACGCGCGATCCAGCACCTTGCGGATGCGCGCGCCACTGGCGTCTCTCGCTACTCCTCGACCGGATCGACCGAGTCACGCCGACGCCGGAGCGCCGCCATCCGATCGGGCACCCGGCTCGCCGTCGACCGCGCACGATCGACGGCGCCACCCCCCACACGCCGTGCGGTGTCGACGCCGTCGAGCCCTCGTGCCACGGCCCGGTCGCGCTTCTCGACGGCCGCTTCCGACCATCGCCGCGCCTCGAGCAACTCGCGGTCGTCCTCGATGCCGACGACACGGTGGAACTCCAGGACGCCGGCCACGACCTCGTTGCTCGACGACACCACGTCGCGGGATCGGCTCGGGTGCAACAACACCTTGGCGTTCGCGGTGCCGGCCGCCGCGCCGGCGCGCGCGAGCAGCCGCTCGGTGCTCTGCGAGATCGAGTCCACCCGACGTCGCCGGGCCGACTCGAGACCCCGGCGATGGGCGTCCAGCTCGTCCGCGTCGCCGATGACCGCCAGTCCCGTGCCGTCGCTGATGAGCTCGATCTCGCCGTCGGTCATGGTCTCCCCGAGTCGTGAACAGCGGACGATCCCGCGTCGACGCGAGCCTAGCTCCGCGGGGACGGCTGCTAGGTGGTCCCCAGCACCTTGCGGATGCGCGCGTCACTGACCTTGCCGTCGACGCCGAGCTGCTGGGCCCACAGCGAGACGCGGTACTCCTCGATCAGCCAGCGGGCGTCCCGCAGCGCCGCCCCCGGCGGTCGGCCCTCGGGCAGCGCGGCGACGCGGTTCAGCCAGGCCTCCTGCACCGGCGTCAGCTGGTCGAGCAGCCGCCGGTCGCGGCCGACGGCGGCGCCGCCGTCGTCGAGCCGGGCGCGACGCTGCTCGATCGCCCGCAGGTAGGTGGGGTAGCGCCGCAGCCGGCGGGCGCCGGCGTCGCCGATGAAGCCGTCGGTGACCAACCGGGCGAGCTGGCCGCGCAGGTCGGTGAGAGCGGGCAGGAGCGCCATCTCGGCGCGGCCCGAGAGCACGCGGTCGGCGGTGCGCCACCGGTCGAGCACGGCCAGGACGTCGGCCACGACAGCCCGGACGGCGTCGTCCAGCCCGGGTCCGACGTCTGCGACCAGCGCCCGGAACGCGGCCTCGTCCCGCACCACTGGGGCGTCGTCGACGGCGTCGGCCAGGACGGCGCGGCGGCAGTCGGCGAGCAGCGCCGCGACCGAGGGGTAGGGCGAGCCGGCGAGGCCGAGCTTCTCGGCGTTGCCGAGACCGTCGTCGAGCTTGTCGAGACGCGGCAGCGCGAGCTCGAGCAGCCGCCGCACCCCGGCACGGTGGTGCGCCGCGGCCTCGTCCTCGGAGCCGTACACCGCGAGCCCGACGGTCTCGCCCTCGTCGACGAGCGCCGGGTACGCCGTCACCTCGTGACCCGCGCGGCGGCGGGTGAACGAGGCCGCCACCTCGCCGAACACCCAGTAGGTCTCGCCGGTGCGGGTCAGCCCGGCGTCGCCGGCGACGTCGGCCAGTGCCTCGGCGAACTGCGGCCGCAGCGGCTCCTTGAGCGCCTCCAGATCCTTGCCGCGCGCCTGCTCGCCGCCGTCGTCGCCGACGACGCGGTAGGTGGGGCGCAGGTGCTCGGCGACCTTGCCCCAGTCCCAGGCCTCGCGCGGCACCACGACGCCGGTGGTGGCGCGGCACCAGCGCTCGAGGGCGTCGAGCAGCGGCTCCTCGCCCGGCGGCACGGTGCGCAGGAACTCCCGCGCCCGGTCTGGGGCCGGCACGAACGAGACGCGCAGGTTCTTGGGCAGGCTGCGGATCAGGCTGGTCACCAGCTCCTCGCGCAGCCCGGGCACCGACCAGGAGAAGTCGTCGTCCGCGACCCGGTTCAGCGTCGCCACCGGCACGTCGATGGTGAGGCCGTCGTCGACCGCGCCCGGCTCGAAGTGGTAGCTGATCGGGAACGTGAGCCCCCCGTCCCGCCCGTGCCACGCGGTCGGGTAGTCGGCCTCGGTGACGGCGTCCGCGCCGTCGTGGGTGAGCATCGCCGGGTCGAAGGTGAGCAGGTCGGGCCGGCGCTGCCGCTCGTGCTTCCACCAGGTGTCGAAGTGGGCGCCGCTCACGACGTCCTCGCCGACGCGGGCGTCGTAGAAGTCGAAGAGCGTCTCCTCGTCGACCACGATGTCGCGACGGCGGGCGCGGTGCTCGAGCTCGGCGGCCTCCTCGAGCAGCTCGCGGTTGCGGTGGAAGAACTTCTGCCGGGTGTGCCACTCCCCCTGCACCAGCGCGTGCCGGATGAACAGCTCGCGGGCCACGGGCTTGTCGATCGAGCCGTACTGCACCAGCCGGTCGGCCACCAACGGGACGCCGTACAGCGTGACCCGCTCGCGCGCCATCACCGCGGCCCGCTTGCGGCTCCAGTGCGGCTCGGAGTAGCTGCGCTTCACCAGGTGCGCGCCGAGCCGCTCGGCCCACTCCGGCTGGATCGCCGCGTTCTGGCGGGCCCAGAGCCGCCCGGTCTCCACGAGCTCGCCGGCCATGAGGAACGCGGGGTTCTTCCCCTTCAGCCCGCTGCCCGGGAAGATCGCGAACCGGGTGCCGCGGGCGCCGAGGTACTCGCGGGGTCCGCGCCGCCCGGTGGTCGAGCCTGTCGAGACCCGCTCCCGCTCCTCCAGGAGCCCGATGTGGCTCAGCAGACCGGAGAGCAGCGCCTGGTGGATGCCGTCGGCGTCGGGCTGGTCGGCCGGCTGCCCCAGCTGGATCTTCAGCTCCTTGCACACCTGGCGAAGCTGCGACTCGTACGACTGCCACTCCCGCACCCGCAGGTAGTTGAGGTACTCGCGCTTGCACATCCGCCGGAACGCGCTGCTCGACAGCTCCTTCTGCTGCTGCTTGAGATGGAGCCAGAGGTTGAGCCAGGCGAGGAAGTCGGAGCGGTCGTCCTTGAAGCGGGCGTGCTGCTGGTCGGCCTGCGGCCGCTGCTCCACCGGCCGCTCGCGCGGGTCCTGGAGGCTGAGCGCGGCCGCGATCACGAGCACCTCGCGCACGCAGCCGAGCCGCTCGGCCTCGAGGATCATCCGGCCGAGCCGGGGGTCGATCGGGAGCCGGGCGAGGCTGCGCCCGGTCCGCGTCAGCTTCATGCCGGGCCGGACGGCGTCGAGCTCCTCCAGCAGCTGGACGCCCGCCTGGATCTGGCGGCGGTCGGGCGGCTCGACGAACGGGAAGCGGGCGATGTCGCCGAGGTTCAGCGAGGCCATCTGGAGGATCACCGAGGCGAGGTTGGTGCGCAGGATCTCGGGGTCGGTGTACTCCGGGCGGTCGAGGTAGTCCTCCTCGCTGTAGAGCCGGATCGCGATGCCCGGCGCCACCCGCCCGCAGCGGCCGGCGCGCTGGTTCGCGCTGGCCTGGCTCACCGGCTCGACCGGCAGCCGCTGCACCTTGGTGCGCACCGAGTAGCGGCTGATCCGCGCGACGCCGGTGTCGACGACGTAGCGGATGCCGGGCACGGTCAGCGACGTCTCGGCCACGTTGGTGGCGAGCACGACCCGTCGGATCGTGGAGGGGTGGCTGGCGAAGACTCGGTGCTGCTCGGCGGCGCTGAGCCGGCTGTAGAGCGGCACGACCTCGGTGCGCGCGAGGTCCTGCATCGCGTCGGCGGTGTCGCGGATCTCGCGCTCGCCGGGAAGGAACACCAGCACGTCGCCCGGTCCCTCGCCGCCGAGCTCGCGGACGGCGTCGACGATCGCCTCGGTCTGGTCGCGGACGATCGGCTCGCCCTCGTCGTCCTTCTCGTTCTCGGTTCCTGAGGAGGCGAGGGACGAGCCGTCTCGAAGGGCCATCAGCGGGCGGTAGCGCACCTCGACCGGGTAGGTGCGGCCGGTGACCTCGACGACGGGGGCGTCGCCGAAGTGCTCGCTGAACCGCTCGACGTCGATGGTGGCGCTGGTGATGATCACCTTGAGGTCGGGCCGGCGCGGCAGCAGCTGCTTGAGGTAGCCGAGCAAGAAGTCGACGTTGAGGCTCCGCTCGTGGGCCTCGTCGACGATGATCGTGTCGTAGCGGCGCAGCTGCCGGTCGCGCTGCAGCTCGGCCAGCAGGATGCCGTCGGTCATCACCTTGACCCGGCCGGCCTTCGACGTGCGGTCGGTGAAGCGCACCTGGTAGCCGACGAGGTCGCCGAGCTCGGTGTGCAGCTCCTCGGCGATCCGCTCCGCCACCGACCGGGCCGCGATCCGCCGGGGCTGGGTGTGGCCGATCTTCTGCCGGCCGAGCTCGAGGCAGATCTTCGGCAGCTGCGTCGTCTTGCCCGACCCGGTCTCGCCCGCCACCACCACGACCTGGTGGTCGCGGATGGCGGCCGCGATCTCCTCGCGCCGCTCGCTGACCGGGAGCTCGGGCGGGTACGAGATCGCGAGCTGCTCCGTCATGGCTGTGCCATTGTGGCCGACCGTGGACACGTTCGACCTCGTGGTGGTCGGGTCCGGCGGGGGTGCGCTCACCGGCGCCGCGCTGGCGGCGAAGGCCGGGCTGTCGGTCGTCGTCCTCGAGAAGACGTCGTTGCTCGGCGGCACGTCGGCCTACTCCGGCGGCGCCTGCTGGCTCCCCGGCTCCGACGTGCAGCAGCGGGCCGGTCTCCCCGACTCCACCGACGGCGCCCGCACCTACCTCGAGGCGATCCTCGAGCCGCCCGACGACCGCCGGCGCGCCCAGCTCGACGCCTTCCTCGTCCACGCCCCCGAGCTGGTGGCCCTCCTCGAGTCGGACCCCGCCGTCGACTTCGAGTGGCTGCCGTTCCCCGAGTACTACGACGCGCCGGGCCGGGTGCCGATGGGGCGCTCGATCCAGCCGGTGAAGATCCGCCGCGACGAGCTCTCCCCCGAGGTCGCCGCCCTGGTGCGGCCGCCGGTGGAGCTCGACCGGGCCGGGCTCCCCGGCCGCCGCACCCTCACCGGCGGGCAGGCGCTGATCGCCCGGCTCGCCACGATCCTGCTCCGCGAGGGCGGCACGGTGCTCACCGAGCACGACGTCACCGCGTTGGACGTCGACGGCGACCGGGTGGTCGGCGTCCGCGGCGACGGGTTCGGGATCGCCGCGCACCGCGGCGTCCTGCTCGCCGCCGGTGGGTTCGAGGGCGACGCCGCGGCCCGGGCTTCGCGTGGTGTGCCGGGTGACGTGGCGTGGAGCATGGCGCCGTGCGGCGCCAACACCGGCGCGCCCATCGAGGCCGCGCTCGCCGTCGGCGCCGCCGCCGACTTCTCCGCGCTCGGCTGGTTCTGCCCCGGCCTCGCCCAGCCCGACGGCGGCGGCTCGTTCACCCTCGGCTTCCGCTCCGGCCTCATGGTCGACGCCACCGGTCGCCGCTACGGCAACGAGTCGCTCCCCTACGACCGGTTCGGCCGACTCATGGCGCAGGCACGAGAGCGGGTGCCGTCCTGGTACGTCTTCGACTCCCGCGAGGACGGCCGGCTCCCCGCCATCGCCATGCCCGAGGGCGAGCCCGCCGACCACCTCGCCGCCGGTACCTGGGTCACCGCCTCGTCGGTCTCCGAGCTCGCCTCAGCCATGGGCGTTCCGGCGTCCGCACTGGAGGCGACCGTCGAGCGCTTCAACGGGTTCTGCGAGGCCGGCACCGACGACGACTTCGGCCGCGGCGCCGACGAGTACGACACCTTCTTCGGCGGCGGCCTGATCGGCGTCGACCAGCCGCCGTACTACGCCGCCCGCTTCGTCCTCTCCGACCTCGGCACCAAGGGCGGCCTCCTCACCGACGCCGCCGGCCGCGTCCTGCGAGCCGACGGGACCGCGATCGCCGGCCTGTACGCCTCGAGCAACACGACCGCCTCGATGTTCGGCTCGGTCTACCCCGGCCCGGGCGCCCCGCTCGGCTCGGCGATGGTGCTCGCGTCCTTGGCAGTACGCGACCTCCTCGAAGGCTGACCAGACGTACGTCGAGCCGGTCGAGACGCCGGACGCTGCCGTCCCGTTGGACGTGGCGATTCAGTAGCGAGATCCCTTCCGGCGTCTCGACAAGCTCGACGAACGTCTCAGTAGGTGACGCAGTGGTGCCAGAACATCTGGGCGCTGGCGTTGGCGATGGGGTTGCCGCCCCGGTCGTGGCGCCTGGCTCGACGGCGCGCGCCTCGACCTCGGCGATGTCGTCGCACACTTCACCCGCGACTTCGCGAGGCTCGTCGGTGTGCCGCCCGGGGACTATCGCCCCTGACAGTGCGCCCACAGCAAACCCATAGACAGGGTGGGCACAGTGGAGCCATGGCCGCTCCAGAGCTCACCCGGCCCGACGGGTCCCCGCTGCGCGTCCTCGTCGTCGACGACGAGGTCAACATCGCCGAGCTGATCGCGATGGCGCTCCGCTACGAGGGCTGGCAGGTCACCCAGGCACACACCGGCACCAAGGCCGTATCGGCGGCGCGCGACACCAAGCCGGACGCCGTCGTGCTCGACATGATGCTGCCCGACTTCGACGGCCTCGAGGTGCTGCGCCGGATGCGCGCGGAGGACCCCGGCATCCCGGTGCTCTTCCTCACCGCCCGCGACGCCGTCGAGGACCGGGTCGCCGGGCTCACCGCCGGCGGCGACGACTACGTGACCAAGCCGTTCTCGCTGGAAGAGGTCGTGGCCCGGCTGCGGGCGCTGGTGCGCCGCGCGGGCGCCCAGCAGGCGTCGACGTCGTCGGTGCTCACCGTCGGCGACCTCACCCTCGACGAGGACAGCCGCGAGGTGGTGCGCGCCGGCCAGGAGATCTCGCTGACCGCCACCGAGTTCGAGCTGCTGCGCTACCTGATGCGCAACCCGCGCCGGGTGCTGAGCAAGGCGCAGATCCTCGACCGGGTCTGGAACTACGACTTCGGCGGTCAGGCCAACGTGGTCGAGCTCTACATCTCCTACCTGCGCAAGAAGATCGACGCCGGCCGCGAGCCGATGATCCACACCATGCGTGGCGCCGGCTACGTGATCAAGCCGGCCGGCTGAGCGGGTCGGGACCGTGCGCGTCTTCACCACGCTGGGCGCCCGGCTGGTGCTCACCGCGGTGTCGCTGGTCGCGGTGGTCTCGCTGCTCATCGGCACCACGACCACGATCGTGATGCGCGACTACCTCACCGACCAGCTCGACGAGAAGGTGCAGGCCGCGGCCGAGCGTGCGGCCGGCCCGCTTCAAGCCGGCGCGTCAATGGAGCGCCCGCTGCGGGCCGACGTCGGCAACCAGGGTCCTGGCACGGTCGTGGCGCTGCCGGACATCGACAAGCCCGGAGCCGTGATCCTGACCGAACGGCGGGCCGACACCGAGCTCCTTCCGCGGGACGCGTACGCGGCGCTGGAGGACGTCGACGCCGACGGCGAGGTGCACGAGGTCGATGTGCCCGGCTACGGCGAGTACCGCGCCTACGCCGTCGACACCCAGCTCGGCCGGCTGGTGCTCGGGCTGCCCACCGAGGACGTCGACGAGACCCTGGCCTCGCTCATCAAGGCCGAGATCGTGCTCGCCCTGCTCGGCATGCTGCTCGCGACGATGATCGGCCTCACGCTGGTGCGCCGGCAGCTGCGACCGCTGCGCGAGGTGGCGACGACCGCCCACGCCGTGGCCGCGCTGCCGCTCGCCGAGGGCGCCGTCGGCGTCACCGAGCGCGTGCCCGACCACCTCACCGACGAGCAGACCGAGGTGGGCCAGGTCGGGGCCGCGCTCAACGCGCTGCTGTCGCACGTCGAGGTGTCGCTCGACATGCGGCACCGCAGCGAGCAGCGGGTGCGGCAGTTCGTGGCCGACGCCTCTCACGAGCTGCGGACGCCGCTCACCACGATCGCCGGCTACACCGAGCTCGCGCGCAAGCGGCCCGGCGACCATGAGGCGGCGGCCACCGCCCTGGCCAAGGTCGAGGAGGAGGCGGCGCGGATGACCGAGCTCGTGCAGGACCTGCTGCTCCTCGCACGAATCGACTCCGGCCGGCCGCTGGAGCGGGAGCCCGTCGACCTCACCCACCTGCTGCTCGAGGCGGTCTCTGACGCGCAGGTGCTCGCCCCCGACCACCACTGGCGGCTCGAGCTGCCCGACGAGGTGATCGAGGTGCTCGGCGACGAGCCCCGGCTGCACCAGGTGGTCACGAACCTCCTCACCAACGCCCGCAAGTACACGCCCGCCGGCACCACCGTCACCGTGACCGCCCGGCCCGGCGGCTTCACGGTGCACGACGACGGCCCCGGCTTCCCGCCCGAGATCCTCGACGTCGCCTTCGAGCGGTTCGCCCGGGGCGACGCCTCCCGGCACCGCGAGCACGGCGAGGGCGGCGTCGGGCTCGGACTGTCGCTGGTCCGGGCGATCGTCGGCGCGCACGGCGGGACCGTCACACTGGCCAGCGACCCCGGGGACACCCGCATCGACGTCGCCCTCGGTTAGGCGCGGCGCAGATTGTCTGACAATCTTGTCGTACCCTGACCGCAGGAGAGGAGATGACATGACCGTCACCAGCAACGTCCCGGCCTCCGTCGAGGAGTTCGCCCGCGCCGAGGAGCGCACCGCGCACAACTACCACCCGCTGCCCGTCGTCCTGGCACACGCCGAGGGTGCGTGGATGACCGACGTCGACGGCCGGCGCTTCCTCGACCTGCTGGCCGGCTACTCCGCCCTCAACTTCGGCCACGGTCACCCGCGGCTGCTCGAGGTCGCGCACGCCCAGCTCGACCAGCTCACCCTCACCAGCCGCGCCTTCGTGCACGACCGGTTCGCCGCCTTCACCGCCGCCCTCGGCGACCTGTGCGGCAAGGACCTCGTGCTCCCGATGAACACCGGCGCCGAGGCCGTCGAGACCGCGATCAAGGTCGCCCGCAAGTGGGGCTACCGGGTGAAGGGCGTGCCCGCCGACCAGGCCGAGATCATCGTGGCCAGCGGCAACTTCCACGGCCGCACCACCACCATCGTCGGCTTCTCCGACGACCCCGACGCCCGCGGCGACTTCGGTCCCTTCACCCCCGGCTTCGTCACGGTGCCGTACGGCGACCTCGACGCGCTGCGCGCCGCGATCACCTCGAACACCGTGGCCGTGCTCGTCGAGCCGATCCAGGGCGAGGGCGGCGTGGTGATCCCGCCGGATGGCTACCTGCGCGGCATCCGCGAGATCTGCACCGACAACAACGTGCTCTTCGCCGCCGACGAGATCCAGGCCGGCCTCGGCCGCACCGGCCGCACCTTCGCGTGCGACCACGAGGACGTCGTGCCCGACCTGTACGTGCTCGGCAAGGCGCTGGGCGGCGGCATCGTCCCGGTCTCCGCCGTCGTCGCCGACCGCGACGTGCTCGGCGTCCTCGAGCCCGGCCAGCACGGCTCCACCTTCGGTGGTAACCCGCTGGCCTGCGCGGTCGGCACCGCGGTCGTCGAGATGCTCGCCACCGGCGACTTCCAGCAGCGGGCCACCGACCTGTCGGTGCTGCTGCGCGACCGGCTCGAGGCCCTCGTCGGCCACGGCGTCGTCGGCGTCCGCGTGCGCGGACTGTGGGCCGGCGTCGACGTCGACCCGGCGGTGGGCACCGGCCGCCAGGTCTGCGAGGCGCTGATGGCGCGCGGCGTGCTGGCCAAGGACACCCACGGCTCGACGATCCGGCTCGCCCCGCCGCTCGTGATCTCCGAGGCCGACCTGGCCTGGGGGCTCGACCAGCTGGCAGAGGTGGTCACAGCGGGCTCATAGTCGGGGCCGACGTCCCGCCCATGCCGCTCGGTCACGGTGTGGGCATGACGCTGACCGCTCCCCAGCCCACGACCTCCGCTCCACCCGCCGCGCCGACCCCCGGTCGACGCCGGGCGAAGCCCGAGCAGGTGGCCCTCGGCGTCCTGCTGGTCGGGACCGGTGTGCTGTACCTGTGGGGCCTCGGCGCCTCGGGCTGGGCCAACTCCTTCTACGCCGCGGCCGCCCAGGCCGGGTCGGAGTCGTGGTCGGCGTTCTTCTTCGGCGCCTCGGACGCCGCCGGGTCGATCACCGTCGACAAGCCGCCGCTCGCGGTGTGGCCGATGGCGCTCTCGGTGCGGCTGTTCGGCCTGTCGTCGTGGAGCATCCTCGTGCCGCAGGCCCTCATGGGGGTCGCGGCGGTGGCGCTCGTGCACGCCACGGTGCGGCGGGTCACCGGCTCGGGCTGGGCGGGCGTGCTCGCCGGTGTCGTGATGGCGACGACGCCGGTGGCGGTGCTGATGTTCCGGTTCGACAACCCCGACGCACTGCTCACCCTGCTGCTCACCGGCGCCGCGTACGCCGTCATCCGGGCGCTGGGGTCCGAGCGCGCGCTGCGCTGGCTGGTGCTCGGCGGAGCGCTCGTCGGCCTCGCGTTCCTCACCAAGACGCTGCAGGCGCTCCTGGTGCTGCCGGGCCTCGCGCTGGCCTACACCCTGTTCGCGGCGGTGCCGTGGCGGCGTCGGATTGCCCACCTGCTCGCCGCGTTCGGCGCCATGCTGCTGGCCGGCGGCTGGTGGGTCGCGGTCGTCGAGCTGGTGCCCGCGTCGATGCGCCCCTACGTCGGCGGCTCGCAGGACAACTCGTTCCTCGAGCTGACCTTCGGCTACAACGGCCTGGGCCGGATCACCGGCGACGAGACCGGCTCGGTCGGCGGCGGCGCCGGGTGGGGCGATCCCGGCCTGCTGCGGCTGTTCGGCTCCGAGAACGGCGGTCAGGTGGCATGGCTGCTGCCGGCGGCGCTCGTGCTCGGTGTCGCTGCGCTGGTGTGGGGAGCCCGCGCGGTGCGGGCGCTCGCCGTCGTGCTGCTCGGCTGGCTGGTGGTCACCGGCCTGACGTTCAGCCTCATGGCCGGCATCTACCACGCGTATTACACGGTCGTGCTCGCCCCGCCGATCGGCGCGCTGGTGGCGCTCGGGGCGTGGGTGCTGTGGCAGCGCCGCGCGTCGCTGGTCGCCTCCGCGCTTCTCGGCGGCACGGTGGCGATGACGACGACGCTGGCGTTCGCGCTGCTCGATCGCACCCCCGACTGGCACCCGTGGCTGCGGTACGTCGTGGCGGCCGTGGGATTCGGCTCGGCGCTGCTCCTGGTCGGCGTTCGACACCTGCCGCGGCGGGCCGCGGCGGCGGTCGCGGCGGCGAGCCTTCTCGTCGCCCTGGCCGGGCCGGCCGCGTACGCGATCGACACCGCGGCCACGCCGCACTCCGGGTCGATCCCGACCGCCGGTCCGAGCAGCCGTTCCGGCGACAGCCCGGGCGGCATGCCGAGGGCCGGCGGCGCCGGTGGCAACGGTGGGGTCGGCGGCTCCGGCGGCGGCACGGGCGGGGTCGGCGGCCTGCTGGAGGGCAGCACGTCGACGGAGAACGTGACGGCGCTGCTGCTCGAGGACGCCGACTCCTACACCTGGGTCGCGGCCGCCATCGGCGCCAACTCGGCTGCCGGCTACCAGCTCGCGAGCGAGCAGTCGGTGATGCCGATCGGTGGCTTCAACGGCAGCGACCCGAGCCCGACCCTCGCGGAGTTCCAGCAGCACGTCGCCGACGGCGACGTCCACTGGTTCATCGCGGGCGGCGCCGAGGCGGGCGGCGCCGGGGCGGGCGGCGCCGGGGCGGGCGGCGGCCTCCGGGCCGGCCCCGGTGGCGCCGGTGGCGCCGGCGGTGAGGGCACGGCGGCCGAGATCAGCGCCTGGGTGCAGGAGACGTTCACCTCGACCACCGTCGACGGCGTGACGCTCTATGACCTGTCGGGGTCGTGAGCCGACCCCACGAGTGCCGGCAGCGAGCCCGCGAGGAGGGCGACCAGATCCTCGCGGCTGACGCCGCCGGGGTCGGCGACCCAGGTGAGCACGAGCTCCTCCGCCATCGCCGACCAGCCGCGGACCAGCAGCCGGTTCACCGGGGTGTCGGCGACGACCTGCCCCTGCGCGTCGGAGGTGAAGATGCGGTCGGTGAGCGCGGCCCGGCACTCCTCGTAGATCTCGCGGAGCGCCGCGTTGCCGCCGGCGGCCGCGCGCACGAGGGACGGTAGCCCTCCTGGTTCTCCGCACGTAGTCGAGGTAGGCGGTCATCGAGGCGAGCAGCCGCGCGAGCGGGTCACCGACGGCCGGTGGCGCGGTCTGGGCGATCAGGTCGTCGGCCGCGCGCCGCACGACCGCCTCGTGGAAGGCGTGCTTGTTGCCGAAGTAGTGGTAGAGCAGGCCGCGGGAGACGCCGGCCTCCTCGGCGAGCACGTCGATCGACAGCTCGTCCAGCGTCCGGGTGGCCAGCAGAGTCAGCCCGAGGTCGAGCAGCTGCTCGCGCCGCTCGTCGGGGCTGAGGCGGACCCGGGTGCCGGTCGTCACGCCCCGATTGTATTGACACACGTTCAATAGCGCCAATACCGTCGCCGACATGTCGTCCGACGACCACACCCCCGTCGACGTGCTCGTGGTGGGCGCCGGCTTCGCCGGGCTCTGCGCCGCGATCAAGCTGCACCAGGCGGGCGAGGACGACGTCGTCGTCGTCGAACGCGGCCCTGATGTCGGCGGCACCTGGCGCGACAACACCTACCCCGGCGCGGCCTGCGACGTCGCGAGCCAGCTCTACTCGTTCTCCTTCGCGCCCAACGACTGGACGCGCTCGTTCTCCTACCAGCCCGAGATCCAGGAGTACCTGCAGCGCGTGGCCCGGGAGTCGGGCCTCCTCGACCGGTTCGTCTTCGACACCAGCGTCGACGACCTGACCTGGGACGACGCCACGCAGCGGTGGCACGTCGCCACCTCCGGCCCGGACGGCGACCGCGGCTACGCCGCGCGCGTGGTGGTCAGCGGCGCCGGCAACCTGTCGGCGCCGAAGCTGCCCGGCATCGAGGGCATCGAGTCCTTCGAGGGCGAGCTGTTCCACTCCGCGCAGTGGCGCCACGACGTCCCGCTCACCGGCCGGCGGATCGCCGTCATCGGCACCGGCGCCTCGGCGATCCAGATCGTGCCGGAGCTGCAGAAGGTCGCCGGCCGGCTCGACGTCTACCAGCGCACCGCACCCCACGTGATCCCGCGCAACGACCGCACCTACCCGGCGGCCGAGCGCTGGGCGCTGCGGCACGTGCCGGGGCTGCAGCGGGTCTACCGCGAGGCGATCTGCTGGGCGCGCGAGAGCCTGGTGCCCGGCTTCACGGTGTCGAAGCGGTTCGCGTTCCCGGTGAAGCAGGTCGCCGCCGCGAACCGGCGGATCGGCGTCTCCGACCCGGAGCTGCGGGAGCGGGTGACGCCCACCTTCGACATCGGCTGCAAGCGCATCCTCATCTCGAACGACTGGTACCCCGCGCTCGACTCCGACAACGTCGAGCTGGTCACCGACCCGATCGCCCGCGTCACCCCGACCGGCATCGTGACCGCTGACGGCACCGAGCGCGAGATCGACGTGCTCGTCGTCGCCACCGGCTTCCAGACCACCGACCAGCCGATCGCCCGCCACATCACCGGCCGCGACGGCCGCACCCTCGCCGACGCCTGGCGCGACGGCGGCATGTCGGCCTACAAGGGCACCACCATCAGCGGGTTCCCCAACCTGTTCCTCGTGGTCGGTCCCAACACCGCGCTCGGCCACTCGAGCATGGTGCTGATCATCGAGTCGCAGGTCGGCTATGCCGTCGACGCCGTCCGCACGATGCGCCGCCACGAGTACGGCACCGTCGACGTCCGGCCGGACGACGAGCAGCGATGGACGTCGGGGCTGCGGCGCCGGCTGCGGCGCACCGTCTGGAACACCGGCGGCTGCTCCAGCTGGTACCTCGACGAGCACGGCCACAACACCCTCATCTGGCCGCACACCACCGCCACCTTCCGGCGTCGGCTGTCGTCGTTCGACGTCGCCGCCTACCGCACCGAGCCGCCCTCCGTCGCGGCGCTCCCCCGGACCGACCCCCAGGAGGTCTCCGCATGAAGTCGCTCAACGACAAGGTCGTCGTCGTCACCGGCGCCGGATCCGGCATCGGCCGGGCTCTCGCCGTCCACCTCGCCGGCCGCGGCTCGCTGCTCGCCCTCTCCGACGTCGACGACGCCGGGCTGGCCGAGACCGTGCGGCTGGCCGAGAAGGCGGGCGCCCCGCGGGTGCACAGCGCCCGGCTCGACGTCGCCGACCGCGACGCGTTCGGGCGCTACGCCCTCGACGTCGTGCAGGAGTTCGGCCGCGTCAACGTCGTGATCAACAACGCCGGCGTCGCGCTGGCCGGCAACCTCGAGGACCTCGAGTACGGCGACATGGACTGGATCACCGGCATCAACTTCTGGGGCGTCGTCCACGGCACCAAGGAGTTCCTGCCGCACCTGATCGCCAGCGGCGATGGCCACGTCGTCAACATCTCCTCGCTGTTCGGGCTGATCTCGATGCCCGGCCAGTCGATGTACAACGCCGCGAAGTACGCCGTCCGCGGGCTCACCGAGGCGCTGCGCGAGGAGATGCTCGTCGCCGGCCACCCGGTGGGCGTCACGTGCGTGCACCCCGGCGGCATCAAGACCGCGATCGCCCGCAACGCCCGGGTCTCCGCCAAGGAGGACAAGGAGGCGACCGCGAAGCTCTTCGACGAGAAGCTCGCGAAGATGACGCCGGAGCGGGCCGCGGAGATCATCGTGCGCGGCATCCTGCGCAACCAGGCGCGGGTGCTCGTGGGGCTCGACGCCCACGCGATCCACCACATCGCCAAGCTCACCGGGTCGCGCTACCAGGACATCATCGCGGCCGCCTCGAAGCGGGTCGTGCCGCCCAAGGCCACCGTCGTCTGACCCGCCCGTCAGACTGGTCCCCGTGCAGCCCGGGGAGCGCGTCCGCGTCGAGATGAGCAAGTGGGACCGCTCGCCGCACTGGGCGTTCGACTGCTCCTACCTCGGCCGCGACGAGCACGGCGACTGGATCGGCATCCCGGCCGGCACCTTCATGGCGCGGCCCGGCGCCACGTTCGTCACCGAGACCGCCCAGGCCGGCCTGGTGCCACCCGACCGCGGCTGGCTGGCGACCTTCCACGCTCCCGGCTACCACGTCGTCACCTACGTCGACATGACCACGGTGCCCACGTGGGACGGCCTCGTCGTGCGGGCCGTCGACCTCGACCTCGACGTCGTCAAGACCGCCGCGGGACGGGTGTACGTCGACGACGAGGACGAGTTCGCCGAGCACCGGTTGCGGTTCGACTACCCGCCCGACGTCGTCGCGCTCGCCGAGCGGGCACGGGACGACGTGTTCGCCGCCGTCGTCCACGAGCGTCCACCGTTCGGTGGGCAGGCGACCCGGTGGCTCGCCACCGTGGAACCCTGCAGCCCGACGTGCGGATCGACTTCCATGCCTCGGCCGAGCCGACGCTCGGCGTCGAGTGGGAGCTCGCGCTCGTCGACCGCCGCACCCGCGACCTGCGCAACGACGCCGCCCACCTGTTCGCGCGGGCCAAGGCGTGGCTGCCCGACCCGGGCCGGCTGCACCAGGAGCTGCTGCGCAACACCGTCGAGATCGTCACCGGCGTCTGCCACACCGTGCCGGAGGCGATGGCCGACCTTCGCTCGACGCTCATCCACGTCGTCCGCGCGGCCGACGAGCTCGGGCTCGACCTGTTCGGCGCCGGCACCCACCCGTTCGCGTCGTGGACCGCGCAGCAGCTGACCGCCGGCCACCGCTACGAGGAGCTCATCAACCGCACCCAGTGGTGGGGCCGGCAGATGCTCATCTGGGGCGTGCACGTGCACGTCGGCATGCCGGAGCGGGAGCGGGTGATGCCGGTGCTCTCGGCGCTGCTCACCTACTACCCGCACCTCCAGGCGCTCTCGGCGTCCTCGCCGATCTGGGCGGGCGTCGACACCGGCTACGCCTCGAACCGGGCGCTGATGTTCCAGCAGCTGCCCACCGCCGGGCTGCCGTTCCAGTTCGAGACCTGGGAGCAGTACGAGGCTTACGCCGGCGACCAGATGACCACCGGCGTGATCGAGGTCCTCTCCGAGATCCGGTGGGACCTGCGGCCGGCCGCCCACCTCGGCACCCTCGAGAACCGGGTCTGCGACGGTGTCTCCACGCTCGGCGAGATGGCCGCCCTCACCGCGCTCATGCACTGCCTCGTCGTCGACCTGGACGCCCGGGTGGCCGCCGGCGAGGACCTGCCGGTGCTGCCGCCGTGGCACGTGCAGGAGAACAAGTGGCGCGCCGCGCGGTACGGCCTCGAGGCGATCGTGATCCTCGACGCCGACAACCGCGAGGAGCTCGTCACCGACGACCTCGCCGTCCTGCTCGAGCGGCTCGCCCCCGTGGCCGAGCGGCTCGGCTGCGCCGCCGAGCTGGCCTCGGTCTCCGACATCGTCTCGCGCGGCGGCTCCTACGAGCGACAGCGCCAGGTCGCCGAGCGCACCGACGGCGACCTGGTGGCCGTCGTCGACTCGGTGGTGCGGGAGCTGCGGGCGAGCCTCTAGCGGTCGTACCCACCCTCGGGCGCGACCATCTCCAGCCGGACGCCGAGCAATCGGATCGGGCGGTCGAGCTCGACCCGGTCGAGCAGCGACGCGGCGGCGTCGGCCAGCGCCTGCTCGTCGACGGTGGGCTCGGGCAGCGTGAGGCTGCGGGTGACCGTGTGGAAGCTGCGGGTGCGGACCTTGAGGCCGACCCGTGCCGCCGGCCGCCCCTCGACGCGGATGTCGGCGAGCGCCCGGACCGTGATCCGCCGGACCGCCGCCTCCACCGCCTCGCGGCCCTCGAGGTCCTCCTGGAAGGTCTCTTCGCGGCCGTGCGCCCGCGGCACCCAGGGCGTCGGGTCGACCCGGCTGCCGGCGACGCCGCGGCCCAGCCGGTGGAACCACGGCCCCATCGTCGGACCGAGCTCGGCCGCGAGCACCCGGGCGTCGGAGGCCGCGAGCTGGGTGACGGTGTCGATCCCGAGCGCCGCCAGCTTGGCCGCCGTCTTGGCGCCGACGCCCCACAGCGCCCGGGTCGACCGCTCCCCCATCTCGGCGAACCAGGTGTCGTCGGTGATCGTGTAGACCCCGCGCGGCTTGCCGAAGTCGGTGGCGATCTTGGCCTGGAGCTTGTTGTTGCCGATGCCCACCGAGCAGTGGAGGTCCGTCGCGGCCAGCACCTCGCGGCGGATCTGCTCCGCGAACGCCTGCGGGTCGCGTTCGCCGCCGCCCCCTTCGGGGAGCCCACCCCCCTCCCCCTCACCAGCCAGTCCGACGAACGCCTCGTCCCAGCCGAGCACCTCGACGTCGACCGGGTCGCCGTCCCAGCGGAGCGCCCGCAGCGTCGCCATCACCTCGGTCGAGGCGGCGTCGTAGGCGGGCTTGTCGATCGGCAGGAACACCGCGTCCGGTCGGTCGCGCAGCAGCCGGGCGGCCCGGCGCAGCGGCATGCCGGAGCCGACGCCGTGCTCGCGCGCCTCGTACGACGCCGTCGACACCACTCCGCGCTCGGTCGGGTCGCCCCGGGCGCCGACCACCACGGGGCGACCGGCGAGCTCGGGACGGCGCAGCACCTCGACGGCGGCCAGGAACATGTCGAGGTCGACGTGCAGCACCCAGGCGGGCATGCGGTGATCGTGCCAGCCGGCACCGACGGCTACTCGTGCGCGCGCACCCAGGCCAGCGAGCGCTTGAGGTCGCCGAGGTCGCGGTACCAGGTGCGCACCCGCACCCGGCACCGCACCCGCGCGATCCGGGTGTCGTACTCCCCGCACTCCGCGATCGCCTCGGAGTCGGTGGGCGGGAAGAGCGCGCTGCCGTCGGCGTAGTGGACGCCGAAGCCGTTACGGGCGTCGCCGGTGACGTCGATGATCACCGGTCGCGGCGCCCGGTGCTCGGCCGGCGCGGCGCCGGCCAGCGAGGCGACGCCGACGCCGACGCCGGTGAGCAGCATCAGGGCCGCGCCGAGGACCGCGAACAGGCAGCGGACGGGGCGGGAGGGCAGGCGGACCATGCGGGTTCTCCGTTCGACGGCGCCGGCGGGTCCGGCGCGATGCCAGCGGACGCTAGGGACACGAGCCGACGAGGACGCCGCCTCCAGGCGGCGGTCTGTGGAGAACCGGCGGGAGTTCCGGCTGTGGACGCTTCGTGGCGTGCGCTCAGCGGGCGCGGACGACGGTGATCGTGGCGTTGGCGCACCCCGACGCCAGCGTGCGCATCGCCGACTTCTCGGCGCGGTCGACCGACAGCCGCCACCGCAGCTTCACCGCCACGAACTCCTTCAGGTAGCGACACCGCGCCTTCGGCGGCAGCCACTCGGCGACGTCCCGGTCGCCCTTCTGCCGATTGACCGACGCGGTGACGCCGACCAGGGTGCGCCAGTCACCGAGGTCGTTGGCGAACGCCTGGCGCGTGGCCGCCGACCACGACCGGGCGCCGGAGTCCCAGGCCTCGGCCAGCGGCACCATGTGGTCGATGTCGAGCGCGGCGTCGTCGCGCTGGGAGACGCCGTCGTAGTAGGAGAACCAGCGCCCGCCGGAGATCGCGCACCCGCTGCCCACCGACGGCGGGTCGTCGGCCTCGGCGAGCAGCACCTCCTTGCGGGTGTCGCAGCCGTCGCCATCGGCGTCGATCCAGTGCCGGAACTTGTCACGGGCGTAGCCCGTGCGCACCTCCGCGGCGACGGGGAGCGAGCCGATCGCGGTGCGGAGCGGCGCCGAGTAGGTCGCGGCGTGCGCCGGCGGGGGGACGAGGACGAGGACGAGCGGTGCGAGCAGGGCGAGGAGGAGCGAGCGCACGGCCATGCCTCTCACTGTGCACCGCGGACGGTTCACGCGCCGAGGAACCAGCTGAAGATGCAGGGCGTCGTCTCGTCGCACCGCGGGGTGCCGCCCCACGACTGCGGGTCGAGGAACGCGCCACCCTCAGACTCGGCGACGAACACCGCGGTGAAGGTGGATTCCGAGGTCTTCTTGGTGATCACCAGGTCGTCGTCGCGGTCGCCGTCGACGTCGCTCGAGGCGATCCGGCCGGCGCTGTAGTACGACCCGCCGTCCGGTAGCCCCACGTCGTACTCGGGGCGCGCCGTGAGCCCGCCGCCGGAACCGACCTCGAACACCGACACCGTCGACGACTCGGCCGTCGAGATCGCCACCAGCGGCGTCCCGTCGCCGGCGAAGTCGCCGATCACCGTGTTGGCGTCCTTCAGCTCGGGGCGGACGTCGAGCGTGCTCTCCGCGCTGAAGCCGTCCCCGGTGGACCGGTAGAGCTGCAGCCCGCGAGCGCCCTCCCAGGAGGCGCCGTAGGAGTCGACCTCGGGCGTGCCGTCCGGCAGGTCGGCGAGCAGGTCGGTGGCGCCGTCGCCGTCGAAGTCGCCGGACCGGAGGAACGTCGTGTAGCTGTGCTGGCCGTTGATCCGCGTCCACACCTCGGGGTCCTCGAACCGGCCCGAGCCGTTCCCCCGCAGCACCCACACGGTGATCTGCAGCCGCGCGGTCTGGCCCCACACCGCGAGGTCGGCGTTGCCGTCGCCGTCGAAGTCGCCGGAGAACGCGTCGACGTAGAAGAACTTCGTGAGCACCTTCACGCCCGGGTAGCTCGTGCCGTCGAGCGCCGCGACGCTGCTGTTCATCGAGAGCCGGCCGCCGCTGCTCGGGTAGGGCTCGACCGAGTCGAGCCGCTCGTCGCCGTTCGCGTCCATGTAGATCGGGAACTCGAAGTCCTTCAACCGACGGCGCTTCAGGTCGAAGGTGCTCCCCGTGCTGGCGTAGGTGAAGGTCGAGTAGGCGTCGCCGTCCTGGTAGTAGGCGACGGCGTCGCCGAGGCCGTCGCCGGTGACGTCGTAGGTGACCGGGCCGTCGTCGGCCGGCGCGGCGTCACCGGGCAGCTCGGTCGCTGAGGGCTCGTCGGCCTCCTCGCTCCGCGTGGGGCTGGTGGTGCCCTTGCCACTCACGTCCACGTCGTCACTGGCCGTGGCGATCACGAGGGTGACGACGACGATCAGGGCGGCGAGCACGGCGGCGCCGACGGCGAGCACCGGCCCACGTCGCGACGGCGCGGGCCGTGGCGGCGGGCCGGGGGTCCACGCCGGCGGCGGTGGCGGGTAGTAGGACGGCGGCGGGGGCGCGCTCGGCGGAGGCGCGACCGGCCTGGTCTCCGGCGCCGTCGACCGCGGCGGACCGCTCGGCGGCGGGCCGGTGGGCGGCATCGGCCGCGGGACCACCCGGGCGCTGGGGGCCGGGGCCGCGAGCAGCGCGCGGTGCAGGTCGGCGGCGCTGGGATACCGGTGCGCCGGGTCCTTGGCCATCGTCCGGGCCAGCACCTGGTTGAGGTGCTGCGAGAGCGGGTCGGGGCCGGCGAGCTGACGCACCGGGGCGTTCACGTGCGCCATCGCGACGGTGACGTCGGTGCCGACGTACGGCGCCTCACCGGTGAGGCAGACCCACAGCAGGCAGCCGAGCGAGTAGACGTCGCTGGCCGGCGTCGCCGGCTCGCCCTGGCTGCGCTCCGGCGCGAGGTAGGCCCAGGTGCCGACGACCCCGCCGGCGGTGGTGAGCCGCTCGGAGGACTGGTCGAGCGCGATGCCGAAGTCGCAGAGGTAGACGTGGAGTCGCTCGGCGTCGCGGTCGCGCACGAGCACGTTGCTGGGCTTGATGTCGCGGTGGATCACGCCGACCCGGTGCGCGTCGGTGAGCGCCTCGGCCAGCTGCGCGCACACCGAGATCGCCGTGGCCGGGGCGAGGGCGCCGCGGTCGGCCAGCAGGAAGCCGAGGTCGCCGCCGCGCACGTACTGCGCGGCGAGCCACGGCAGGCCGTCCTCCTCGCCGTGGTCGTAGATCGCGATCACGTGCGGCGAGTCGAGGCGCGCCAGCGTCGCGGCCTCGCGCTGGAACCGGGTGCGGAACTCCGGGTTGTCGGCGTACTGCCGCGCCACCACCTTCAGCGCGACCTGCCGGCCGAGGTGGGTGTCCTGGGCGACGTACACGACCCCCATGCCGCCGAGCCCGATCTGGGACTCCAGGACGTAGCGTCCGAACCGGCGTCCCTCCACCCCAGGCAGCGTATGCCAGGGGTCGCCGCCGGCCGGGGTGGTTGTGGGGTGGCCGCCGCCGCGACAGGATCACCGGGACGAAAGGTGCGCCCGTGGTCACTCCGATCGACCCCACATCGGCCGGCTTCCTCCTCGCGGAGAACCGCAGCCAGCCCATGCACGTCGGCGGCCTCCAGCTCTTCGAGAAGCCCGAGGACGCCGGCCGCGGCTACGTGCGGCGGATGTACGAGGAGATGCGCGACGTCGAGGACATCGCGCCGCTGTTCCTCAAGCACCCCCACCGCTCGGTGCGCACCGGCGCCCAGCTGGTGTGGCGGCCCGACGAGCAGTTCGACATCGAGCACCACGTGCGACACAGCGCCCTGCCCAAGCCGGGCCGGGTGCGCGAGCTCCTCGACCTCTGCGGCCGCCTGCACAGCACCCGGCTCGCCTGGGAGCGCCCGCTCTGGGAGGCGCACATCGTCGAGGGGCTGCGGGACGGCCGGGTGGCGATGTACACGAAGACCCACCACGCGCTGGTTGACGGCATCTCGGCGATGCGGCTGACGGCCAGCGTCCTCTCCACCGACCCCGACAAGCGCGGCATGCCCGCCCCGTGGGCCTACCGCCCGCCCCGCCAGCCGGACGCCGACGTCTCCGACCGCTCCGACTCCGGTCTGGCCGACGTGCCGATGAGCGCGCTCCGCGCCGCCCTCGGCATCACCGCGGAGGCGGCCGGCATGCCGTCGGCACTGGTGCGCACCATCCGCAAGGGGCTGAAGAACGAGACGTCGGCGGTCTCGCTCTACGCGCCGCGCACGATCCTCAACCAGAGCATCACCGGGTCGCGCCGCTTCGCCGCCCAGGACTGGCCGATCGAGCGGCTGCGCGCCATCGGGAAGGCCACCGGCACCACCATCAACGACGTCGTGCTCGCGATGTGCGCGGGCGCGCTGCGCACCTACCTGCTCGAGCTCGACGCCCTGCCCGACGCGCCGCTGGTGGCGATGGTGCCGGTGGGCCTCAACGCGAAGCAGTCGCACGTCGCCTCCGCCGAGGGCGGCAACGCGGTGGGCGCCGTCATGGTGCAGCTGGCCACCGACCAGGCCGACCCGGCCCGCCGGCTGGGTGCGATCCACAAGTCGATGAAGGAGGGCAAGGACGCGCTGTCGTCGATGACGCCGGTGCAGATCCTGGCGATGAGTGCGATCGGCCAGGCGCCCGCGATCCTCACCCCGATGCTGCGGATGCAGGGGATCGTCCGGCCCCCGTACAACGTGATCATCAGCAACGTGCCAGGGATGCGCACCACCCACTACTGGAACGGCGCCAAGCTGACGGGCCTCTACCCGCTCTCGATCCCCATCAACGGCATGGCGCTCAACATCACCTGCACCTCCTACGACGGCAACATGGACTTCGGTCTCACCGGCTGCCGCCGCACCGTCCCGCACCTCCAGAGGCTCCTCGGCCACCTCGACGCAGAGGTGACGGCGCTGGAGAAGGCGGCCGGGGTCTAGGGGCCGGCAGTTTCACCGGCCGGCCGGTGAAACTGGACACCGGCGGCCCCAGAACGGGCGGATCGTGTCCAGTTTCTTCGGCCCAGTTCAGCGCCGCTCCTCGAACCCGCCCCCCACCGACGCCGCCACCGCCCGCAACCGCGCCCGGGTGACGTCGGCGACGGTGGCGTATCCCGCCGCATGCGCGTTCGAGCCGGGACGCGTCGGCTCGGCCGAGTTCACCGACAGGCAGCTGCGGGTGCCGCCGTCGGCGGCGTTGGCCAGCGCGACGGCGTGCCCGGTGGTGCCGGAGCCGGCGAAGAAGTCGAGCACCCGGACGTCGTCCGGCATGGTGGCGAGCAGCCGCAGCACCAGACCCGTCGGCTTGGGGGACTCGAACACGTGCCCCACCAGCGCCTTGAGCTCGGCCACCGCGGTGTCGGTGGACCCGACCTCGGCCGAGTGCCACACGGTGCGGAGCTTCTTGCGGCGGCCCCCCGGAGAGTCACGGTGGAGCCAGTCGCGCTGGAACACGTCGACCCGCTCGCCGCCGGCGCCGCGGGTCACCCGGCACACCAGGTCGTCGGGCCGCTCGTCGACCCGCGGCGGGCTCCACCGCCACACCGCCGGCGTGCCGTCGCCGAACACCGGCCACACCTCCACGGCCCCGTCGAACGGCGCCGTCCGCACCTCACCGGAGGACGGCGAGCCCCACAGCGGGTAGTGCAGCGTGCGCGCGGTGGCCGGGTTGAACTTCTTGTTCGTGTTGCGGAGCGGCAGTCGCCGGTACCGGCGGCCGTCGTCGGTGGTGAGCGGGAAGTCGGCGGGGTCGACGGCGTCGGTGGTGGACGCGTCGAGCACGCACGAGGCCGGGTCGCGCGCGTAGACCAGCAGGTACTCGTGACTCGTGGCGAACCCGCGCCCGAGCTGGCGGCCCTTGGGGTTCAGCTCCACCACCACCTGGGCGAGGAGCGCGGACTCGCCGAACACGTCGTCGAGCAGCAGCCGCAGCCGGGCGACCTCGCGATCGTCGATGCTGACGGCGATCGCGCCGCGCTCCGCGAGCACCGGGTGCGCCGCCTCCAGCCGCGGCCGCATCATCGCCAGCCAGGCGTCGTGGCCGGGGAACCGGTCGGCGTACACGAAGTCGTTGCCCGTGTTGTACGGCGGGTCGATGTAGACCAGGTCGACCGACGCCGGCGCGAGCGTGCGCAGCACGTCGAGGTTGTCGCCCTCGACGAAGACGTTGCACACGGGCTTGCCCACGACCGTGATCATGGAGCACGTGCGTCGGTTGCCGAGACAGCGGGAGCGGACGGTCACCGTCGTGTCGGTGGTCGTCACCCTCATCGTGCTCGCGGCGTTCGTCACCTTCGACGACGGGCCGGTCGGCACCGGCGTCCGCTCGCTGATCGGGGTCGGCGGCCGGTTGCTGCCCGCCGTCGACAGCGACACCGACGGCCCCTACGCCTTCCTCGAGAAGCAGAACGACGGCTCCCCGGTCGGCTTCAGCCCGTGCGTGCCGCTGCGCTACGTGGTCAACCCGGACGGCGCGCCCGAGGGCTGGGAGGCGGACGTGGAGGACGCCGTCCAGGAGGTCTCCGACCGCACCGGCCTGGAGTTCCAGGACGAGGGCACCACCGGCGACCGGGACTTCGGGAGCCGCGGCCGCGCCGCCGGTCACACCGACCCGGTGCTGATCGGCTGGGCCGACGAGGACGAGGTCGACGACCTGCGCGACGACGTCGCGGGCATCGGCGGCCCCACGGTCGTGCAGTTCGGGCAGCGGCTCTACTTCGTGTCCGGGTCGGTCGTGCTCGACACCCGCACCACCGACCGGTTCGACTCCGAGCCCGGCGGCAGCTCGACGCACGTGGCGCTGCTGCTCCACGAGCTCGGGCACCTGGTCGGGCTCGACCACGTCGACGACCCCGACGAGCTGATGTATCCCCAGGTGACCGGACGCCGCGACTACGGCCCGGGCGACCGGGCCGGCCTCGCCGAGCTCGGCGCCCTCCCCTGCCGCTGACACGTCCGTCGAGCCTGTCGAGACGCCCGGAGTGACGTTGCCGACGTCAGGTCGTTGAACCAGCATGACCTTCCGCGCCCGCGCCGTTCTCGGGGGCGCCGCCCTGCTCGCGACGGCGGCCCTCGCCGTCCCCGCTGCCACCACCACCGCGCCCGCGACCGCCGCTCCGGCGGCCCGCGTCACCAACGGCTGCCTCGCCAGCGTGCCGGAGCCGGGCGAGACGACCCCGGTGAAGATCTGCTACTCGATCTTCAAGCCGGCCGGCGCCACGTCGCGCCACCGGGTGCCGATGCTCATGCACAGCCACGGCTGGGGCGGGTCGCGCACGAAGGACCCCGCGTCGTTCGCCGCGTTCACCAACGCCGGGTACGGCGTCATCTCGTTCGACCAGCGCGGCTGGGGCGAGTCCGGCGGCCACGCGCACGTGGAGAACCCGCGCTACGAGGGCGTCGACGTCCGCCGGCTGGTGCGGCTGGTCAGCACCCTGTCGTGGGTGCGGCAGGACGCGCCCGGCGACCCGCGGCTCGGCGCCGTCGGCGGCAGCTACGGCGGCGGCTACCAGTTCGTGGGCGCCTTCGAGTCGCTGCGGCTGCGCGGCAAGCCGGTCTTCGACGCGCTCGCGCCGGAGATCACCTGGAACGACCTCAGCGACAGCCTGGCCCCCGAGGGCGTCGTCCGCACCGAGTGGGCGCTGCTGCTGAGCGCGGCCTCGGTGCCGTCGGACGCGCTGCCGCCGAACATCTACAAGGCACTCGTGGAGGGCGCTGCCACCGGTCAGTGGCCCGACGGGTCGATCCCCGGCACCGAGAACCTCGAGGCGTTCTTCAAGCGCAACGGCCCGGCCTGGCACGTCAGCCAGGGACGCCGGCTCGACATCCCGGTGCTGTTCGGCCAGGGCACCACCGACTCGCTGTTCCCGCTGGAGCAGGGCCTCACCAACTGGCGCACCGCGATCACCTCCCGGGCGCGCCGGCACAGCATCTTCGTGGGCTACAACGGCGGCCACGTGCTGCCCGCGGTGCTGCCGCAGGGCGTGAACGTCACCTCCGACCCGTGCAGCAAGCGGCTCGCCGGCGGCGACTTCCGCCGGCTCTCGATCCGGTTCTTCGACGAGCGGCTCAAGGGCCTCGACCGCAACCTCGGCGGCTACGGCCAGGTGCACCTCGCCACCCCGGACAGCCGCTGCCACACCGTCACCTCGGTGGCCGCCAACGCCAGCAGGCCGCTGGGCACCGTGGCCAGCACCACCGCCGCCGGCGCCCCGATCCCCTACGAGATCGCCGCGGGTCCGCTCACCGTCGCGGGCCAGCCCTACCTCACCGGCTCGGTGACGGCGCTCGGCGTCGAGAACCGCGCGTTCTACGGCCTCGCGGTCGGCACCTCGCCGGCCGACGCCCACCTGGTGCAGAACAACGTGCTGCCGCTGCGCGAGCCGCTGCCGGTCACCGGGGTCGCCCGCCGGGTCACGCTGCCCGCCGTCGCGGTCGACGTGCCCCGCGGCCAGAAGCTGTTCCTGCTGGTCTCACCCGTCAGCGACACCTTCGTCGGGATGTCGTCGCGCACGCCCGGCGTCATCACGATCGACGACACAAAGGTGCATTTGCCCCTCGTGGGTCGCTGATCCTTCCTACCCTCTGCAGGTGCGCCTCCTCCCTCCGCTGATCCTCGCCTGCCTGCTGGCACTGCTCGTGCCCGCGGCGCCGGTGGTGTCGGCGGGTCCGGGCGACCCGGCTCCGCCGCCGGAGCCGCAGACCAGCGACGGCATCCCCGGAGACGTCGTCACGCCCCTGCCGCCGTTCCTGGCTCGCGCCGGGAGCGTGACGGTGCGGCAGCAGTGGCAGGTCCAGCCCGGCATCCGCGCGCGGGTCTGGGACGCCACCACGGTCCGCGGCCCCATCCGCGCCTCACTGCTCACCGTGGCGTGGCGGACGGCCGGGGTCTCCTTCGCCTACCTGAACGCCGGTGACGTGCGCCAGCGGGCCTTCGTCGGCACGATGGTGAAGAAGGGCTTCGCGGTCGCCGGCGTCAACGGCGACTTCTTCGACATCCACAGCACCGGCGCGCCGCTCGGCGTCGGGGAGCACCCCACGCGCGGCCTCGTCCACGGCCGGGCCAGCGGCTGGAACTCGGCCTTCATCGTCAGCCGCACCGGCCGGCCGCACATCGGGACCGTGACGGTCCGGACGGTCATCAGGCAGCGGCCCGACCTGGTGATCAGCACCGTGAACTCGCCCCGGGTCGTGCCCCAGGGCATCGGCGTCTACACGCCACGGTGGGGGCGCGCGGCCGGCAACGCCGTCACCGGGGGCCTCCAGAAGCGGCGTCGGATGGTGCTCGTGCGCGACGGCCGGGTCGTGGAGAACACGACCCGCCTGCTCTCCGGCGAGTACTTCGAGGGGCGCATGCTCGTCGGCCGGGGCGACGGCGCCGACCAGCTCGCCGACTTCGAGGTCGGCGACCGGCTCACGATCGCCAGCGAGACCGTCGGCGATCCGCTGCTCGCGCTCACCGGCAGCGAGCAGATCCTCGACGACCGACGCGTCCTCGCCCGCGACGACCGCGTCCTCCACCCCCGCACCGCCGTCGGGGTCGACCGTGACAAGCGCCGGGTGCTGCTCCTCGTCGTCGACGGCCGGCAGGACTTCAGTCGCGGCTACACGCTGGTCGAGCTGGCGCGGCTGATGCGCAACCTCGGCGCCGAGGACGCCCTCAACCTCGACGGCGGCGGCTCCTCGACCATGATCGCCCGCGGGCCGAGCGGCTACCTGCGCGTGGTCAACTCGCCGTCCGGCGGACGCCAGCGGATCGTCGCCAACGCGCTCGGCGTCCGCTACCGCGCGCCGCGCTGATGGGCTTCACGCGGGCCGAGCTGGAGTCGTTCCGCGACGCCGAGGTGCCCGACCTGCTCCCCGCCCCGGGCGACCCGCTGCGGCTGCTGTTCGTCGGCATCAACCCCGGCCTCTGGACCGCGGCCACGCAGACCCACTTCGCCCACCCCGGCAACCGCTTCTACCCCGCGCTGCTGCGCGCCGGCATCCTCGAGCGGCCCGTCGACCCGGCCGCCGGCATGACCGACGCCGACCGCGACCTGCTCCGCCACCGCGGCCTCGGCATCACGAACATCGTGCGGCGGGCCACCGCCAAGGCGTCGGAGCTGTCGGCGTCCGAGCTGGTCTCCGGCGGCGCCGAGCTGCGGGCTCTGGTCGCTTCTCGGCATCCGCCCGTGGTGGCCGTGGCCGGGGTGACGGCGTACCGCACCGCCTTCGGCGAGCGCAGAGCCGTGCAGGGGCTGCAGCCCGCGGCGTTCGAGGGCGCCGAGCTGTGGGTGGTGCCGAACCCGAGCGGGCTCAACGCCCACGAGACCGTCGAGTCCCTCGCCGCCGCCTACGCCGCGCCGGCCCGCGCCGCCGGCATCCTCTAGGTTCGCACCCGTGCCGAAGTGGATGTTCGCCCTCGACGCGGCGCCACCTCCGCTCGACGCGGTGCGGGAGCTCGGGGTGTCCCGAGTCCAGGTGAACGTCGACGACGCCGACGTCGCGCCCGCGATGCGGATCCCCCACGCCACCCCGCCGATCGCCGGCTTCGTCAGCGTCTGGGACGGCGACGTCGCCGGGATCGCCGCCCTGCCCGGCGTCGTCGGTGGCTGGGAGGTCGAGGAGCGCCGTCCGATCACCCCGCCCGAGACCTGGGACGGCTCCCGCGCCGACGCCCTCGCCAACGTCGCCGTCCTCCGCCGTCCTTCGTCGCTGACCCCCGAGGAGTGGCGACACCGCTGGCTCGTCGACCACACACCGATCGCCATCGAGACCCAGGGCACCTTCGGCTACCTCCAGAACGTCGTGGTCGCGCCGGTCACCCCGCTGCCGGACGCACTCGCCGGCGTCTCCGCCCTCGTCGAGGAGCTGTTCCCGATGGCCGGCATGCACGACGTGCACGCCTTCTACGGCAGTGGCGGCGACGACGCCGAGCTCACCGCCCGCATGGAGCGGCTGATGGCGAGCGTCGCCCGGTTCGGCGCCGACCGCGACCTCGACCTCGTCCCCACCTCCCGCTACCTCCACGACCTGACCCGGTAAAGCTTTCTCCACAGGCTGCGATCGGCGGTACCGGAGAGCGTGCCTTTCCGGTTAGCGTCGGATCGCCGGTTCTCGGGAAAGGACGGCGATGTCTCGCTTCGCGCTCGGCCTCGCGACGCTGGCGCTCGTGCTCGTCACGGGCGCCTGCGACGACGACCCCGAGCCCAAGATCGCCGACCCCACCACCGACCCGCCCACCAGCGAGCCCACCAGCGACCCGCCGACCTCGTCGGCGGCGCCCAGCCGCTGACACCTGAGCAGACCGTGCGCGAATGGATTGAGGGGTGGAATCGAGCACTGTCAATCAGCGGTGACGCTTCGACGCGTTCGGAGAATCAGTACGAGCAGTGCTCGACCTGCACCGACCTGACCTCGCCGACCGTCCAGGTCTATCGCGACTGGTGGTTCGATTTCGAGTCGAGGGCTGGTCGATCGCGGGCCTCAAGCGGAGCCCAACTTCACTGAAACGATCGTCGAGCTTGTCGCGCTGGTCGACTTCCCAGGCGGCGTTACCGTTCCGGCGAAGGGCGAAGCCCCATCCGAGTACGCCAGCCGAGAAGCGATCGCGTCTTGACCTTCAGCGCTCTCGAAGGTCGGCGATGAGCTCGTTGGTAGCCAAGGTCGTGTTCTTGTCATGATGCGCACTCGCTTCTGGCCGCTGATGGCCTCGTTGCCATCTCCATCACACCGGCCCTGAGCGCGCCAGCCAGCAGGTGCCGCTGACGCACCTCGTCTCACGTCGCCTACGTCAACGGGCTCCCGACCGTGATCACCACCCAAAGTCTGCCCGGGCTCGCGAGAGGCTGGCACGATCGCGACCGGCGCTGGAGCGCCGCCGATCGGCGGCTCTGCCGCATGCTTGGTCGCTGTCGCAGGCCTACCCAACGCTGCCGAATACTGCTCGGGGCGCCAACTCCGGAGTGCCGCTCCAATTGCAACGCTCCAGCACTCGTCGCGTCGTGCCCTGTTCGGCACCTTCCGCGCTCCCCTTGCCGTCGTCGCGCATCGTGATCCAGCCGCCGAACGGCCGCACGCTGGTCAACTTCGACACGAACTTCTACACCGAGCGACCGGCGTTCACGCGGGTGGTGACGCTGCTCGGGCAGCGGGTGACGCTGCGGATCGAGGCGGCGTCGTTCACCTGGCACTTCGGGACCGGGGAGGCGCGCACCACGACCACGCCGGGGGCGCGGTATCCGCGGCTGCTGGTCACCCATCGCTACCAGCGGACCGGCGACTACCGGCCGCGGGTCGACACCACCTACACCGCGACCTTCCGGGTCGGCGGTGGGGCGTGGCGGCCGGTGCCGGGGTCGGTGACGATCACCGGGCCGACGGTCGGGCTCGAGGCGGTCGAGGCGCGGCCGGTGCTCACGGCTCCGTAGGCCAGCCGATCCGCCGGATCTCGTTGCCGTCCTTGTCGACCTCGATATAGCCGCCCTCGCTGTACTCGTTGCTCGCGTAGGCCGAGATCAAGCCGGCGTCGGTGGCATCGTGGTTGATGATCACGTACCAGGAGTTCGCGTCCTCGACCTGCGCCCGGGCCTCGCGCACCAAGGGAAGCAGGATCGCGACGTCGATCTCGGCGAGGTCGATCCGCTGGTTCGAGCTGGTGCCCTTCGAGCCCCACGGCTCGAAGTCGTGGCCGTCCCAGTAGTAGCCGATCTCGCGCTGGCTGGTCCGGTCGGCGGGCACCCGCACCACGGCGTAGGTCGGGTAGATCGTCGCCGAGAACACCTCGGTGGAGCCGGTCTTCTCCTCGATCGCGTCGACCAGGTCCGCGACGCCGTCCTCGGTGAGCACCTGCACCTCGGACGTGCCGAAGGGACCCTCGTCGGTGGTGGCCGCGACGATCGCGAGCGCGGCGATCCCGATGACCCCGACCACGACGATGCCGACGGCCACCAGCACCGCGATGCCGACGCCGCTCATCGTGCGCGCGCTCGGCGTGGCCGACACCTTCCCCTTCGGCCGGTAGAGATCGTCCGCGTTCGGGACGGACTTCGCAGTCGGCTCACCGGGCTCGCCCGCGACGGGCTGCTTCGGCGCGCGGTAGACGCGCCAGCGCTTCTTGCCCGGTTCGGGCACACGCTCCATGGCCCGACGATAGGGCTGTCGAGCCCTGGCCGGAGGCGGTTCGCTCAGGCCCGCTCGACCCACGCGAACGGCACCCGCACCACGCCGCCCCGGGTCCGCAGGTGGTAGCTCGTGCGACCGCGCTTGACGATGCGCCCCACCCGGCCCTCGAACTCACCGGGCACCGTGACCCGCCCGCGCGTCCCCACCCGGAGCAGCACGGTGCGCCTGCCGGCGCGCACCCGCGCCAGCTCGGCTTCGTAGTTCGGGTGCATCTGCGCCGGCCGGCCGTGGTGGGTCCAGTCGAAGACGTGGGCCAGGTCGAACGACGACGAGCACTCCCCGCAGGTGAGCACACGCTCCGGGCGCCGGTGCCGCTCCAGCATGTGCCCCGCCGAGCAGACGCCCAGCCACGCGGCGGCCACCTGCGGCGACTCGGCCGACATGCACCGGTCGCCGGAGCACCCGATCCGGCGCGCGATCCCCCGCCAGGTGGCGTCGTGGCCGTGCCGCGGACCGGCCAAGGCGTGGGCGATCTCGTGCAGGATCGTGTCGCGGACGTCGGCGTCGGAGTGCAGCTGGGTCAGCGGCGCACTGAGCCCGATCTCGCTCCGGTCGAACCGGCAGACGCCGGCCCGGCGCTTCGCGTTGTCGAACACCACCGACCAGTCGCGAAGTCCGTGATGGTCGAGGAGGTCCTCGGCCATCGCGAAGGCGTCACGCAGATCCATGCTCCGACCCTAGAACCCGCCGCCGACGATCCCGCTCAACCGAGCCGTTGTGCGACGTACTGCGCCACGATCTCCTCGACGGGCAGTGCGACGTCGAGCGTCACGCCGGGCTCGTCCGGCCCGAGCGGCTCGTAGGTGGCCAGCTGGGAGTCCATCAGCCCGGTGGGCATGAAGTGCTGGCCGCGGGCTGCCTGTCGCTCCCGGATCAGGTCCGCGTCACCGTGCAGCAGCAGGACGTCGAGGTCGGCGTGCGAGCGCAGCGTGTCGCGGTAGGTGCGGCGCAGCGCCGAGCAGGCGACGACGCCGTCCTCGTGCTCCGCGAGCCAGGTACCGATCGCCCGCAGCCACGGCGCCCGGTCCTCGTCGGTGAGTGGCTCTCCCGCGCGCATCTTGGCCACGTTGGCGGCGGGGTGCAGGTCGTCGCCGTCCTCGAACGGAACGCCGAGGCGCTCGGCCAGCGCCTTCCCCACCGTGGACTTGCCCGACCCCGAGACGCCGGCCACCACCACCCGCATCACGCGTCGCGCTCCGCCTCGGAGTCGGCGAGCCGCTGATGCAGCCGGTCGCGCACCTCGTCGGGCGTGAGCTGCGCGCGCTTGCGCTGGTCGCGCGCGATGGCCACCCCGGTGGCGGCGACCCCTGCCACGCCGGCGACCCCGAGCAGCTTCCACAGGCTGAGCTTCATGCCTGCGAGGATCCCACCATGTCGACGCCGCGCAGCAGGCTGCCCCTGGACGCCGCCGTCGACCTGACCCGGACCGGCGACCTCTGGCTCTTCCGCGGCCGGTCCGCCGCCGACCACGCGATCCGGGTCTTCACCAACGCGCCGGTGAACCACGTCGGCATGGCGGTCGTGCTCGACGACCTGCCGCCGCTGATGTGGCACGCCGAGCTCGGCCGCGGGCTCCGCGACGTCTGGACCGGCACCAACCACCGTGGTGTGCAGCTGCACGACCTGCGTGAGGCGGTCGAGCAGTGGTGCGGGCGCTACGAGCAGCACGCCTGGCTCCGGCAGCTCTCGCCCGCGGTGGGCAAGGAGATGGAGGACGCGGTCCTCCGCACCGTCGCCCGCCTGGACGGCACCCCGTTCCCGGCCACCGCCGCGCTCGCCGGCCGCTGGGCGCGCGGCCGGGTGCGTCGTCAGGCAGGCGTCGAGATGACCTACTGCGCCGAGGTGGTGGCCGCGACCTACCAGGCGATGGGCCTCCTCGACGACCGCCGCCCCACGAACTACTACGACCCCGGCCGGTTCTGGTCCGGCGACGACCTCGACCTGCTCGTCGGCGCCACGCTGGGCGAGGAGATCGAGGTCGCGGTCCCGACGTCGCCGCCGCGGCGCGGCTAGCGTGAACGGGTGACTCCCCTCGCCCTCGCCGCGCCGAACGAGGCGGCCGCCGACGCCGGCGAGCAGGTGGCGCGGGCCGGCGGCAGCGCGGTCGACGCGACCGTCGCGGCGGCGCTGGCCGCGATGGTCAACGAGATCGGCGTCGTGTCCCTCGACTCCGGCGGGTTCGTGACGGTGCAGCCGGGCGAGGGCGCGGCCTACGCGGTCGACGGGTGGATGGACATGCCCGGCCGGGAGTGCGCAGCGGCGGACCCGGACGCCACGTGGGACGTGCACACCGAGTACGGCGGCGGCGTCGACATCACGATCGGACCGGGCTCGGTGGCGGTCGGCGGGTCGTTGCCGGCACTGGGTGAGGCGCACCAGCGGGACGGCCGGCTGCCGTGGCGCGACGTCGTCGCGCCGGCGGTCGAGGTGGCACGCCGCGGGTTCCGTCTCGGCCGGGCCGCGCGCTACTACCTGGAGTACGTGCACGAGTCGATGTTCGGGTGGGACGACGCGAGCCGTGCCGTGCTCCACGAGTCCGGCGGTGAGCTCACCACCGACCTGATCGTCATGCCGGACCTGATCCGCACCCTCGAGGCCATTGCGGACGGCGGGCCGCGGGCGCTCCACGACGGCGACCTCGCCGAGGCGATCAGCCGCGACGTCACCGACCGCGGCGGGCTGATGGGTGCCGCCGACCGCCACGCCTACCGGCCGGCGGTGACGCCGACCCTCGAGGCCCGGCTCGGCCCGTGGACGCTCTCGACCACGGTGCCGCCGTCGGTCGGGGGCGTGTGCGTCGCGGCGATGCTGCGGCTGCTCGACGGCTGGCGTCCCGAGGACGTCGACCGGATGGTCGAGGTGCAGCGCTCCGTGCTCGGTCACCGGCTCGAGGTGCTCGACCACACCGACGACCTCGAGACCGACGCGCGGTCGTTCCTCCGCGGGCTCGAGTCGCCGTCGACCGCACACGTCTCGGCCGTCGACGGCGACGGCGTCGCCTGCGCGGCCACGATCTCGTCGGGCTACGGCTCGGGGATGATCGCCCGCGGCACCGGGATCTGGCTCAACAACTGCCTCGGCGAGCAGGAGCTCAACCCGCAGGGCCTGCACGGCACCCCGCCCGGCGTCCGGCTGCTGTCGAACATGGCGCCGACCGTCGGCCACCGCGACGACGGCTCGGTGCTCGCCGTCGGGTCGCCGGGGGCGGAGCGGATCACGACCGCGATCGTCCAGGTGCTCACCTGCTTCGTCGCCGGCATGACGCTGCAGGAGGCCGTGCACCACGCGCGGGTGCACGTCCACCGGGCGGGCCGTCCCGACGAGCACGTGCGACGCGAGGACGAGCCGACGATGTACTTCGGCGGCGTCGGCGCCGCGCTGCTCGAGGCCGGCGGGCACCTGGTCGCCGCCGGCGACCCGCGACGCGACGGCGCCGTGCGGATCGTGCGCTGACCTCAGCAGCGCACGCAGGTGCGGGCGGTCGGGCGCACGGCAAGGCGCTCGGGATCGATCGGCCGACCGCAGCGGTCGCAGGCGCCGTACGTGCCCTCGTCGAGCCGACGCAGCGCGGCATCGACGTCCTCGAGCCGGTGGCGGGCATCGCGCACCAGCGCATCGACCTGCGCCCGCTCGAAGGCGATCGTGGCGCCCTCGGGGTCGTGCTCGTCGTCGGCGTTGGTGTCACGGGAGGCGGCCACCACCTCGGAGAAGTCGTGGGTGAGCGAGGCCAGCCGATGCTCGACCCGCGCCCGTTCGGCCGTCAGCTCCTCGCGGGTACCCACGACCCGACGGTAGACGGCACCATCGACACATGGACGCCGTCGATGCTGCGTTCGCCGTCATCCCCCGCTCGGGGTTCCTGCGCCGCCGCACCCGGTCGCAGGCCGACGCCGACGGCCCGCTGCCGATCGGACGCGGCCAGACCAACTCCCAACCGCGCACCGTCGCGAGCATGCTGCGGCTCCTCGACGTCCGGACCGGTCAGCGGGTGCTCGACGTCGGCGCCGGCTCGGGGTGGACGACGGCCCTGCTCGCCCACCTCGTCGGACCGCAGGGCGAGGTCCGCGGCGTCGAGCTCGAGCCGGAGCTCGTCACGTGGGGCGCCTCCAACCTGGCCAGAACGTCTCAACCATGGGCTTCGCTGGTGCAGGCGCTCCCGAACGTGCTCGGGCTCCCGGACCTTGCGCCCTTCGACCGCATCCTCGTTTCCGCGGCACCGCGGGACCTCCCGACCGCACTGGTCGACCAGCTGGGCGACCGCGGGGTGATGGTGATCCCGGTCAACGGAACGATGTTGCGCGTCCGACGGGACGGTGACGCCGTCGACGTCACCCGGCACGGCTCGTACCGGTTCGTCCCGCTGCGCTAGGAGGTGCGCTCCGCCGGCGGCAGGGCGACCATCACCCAGGCGGCGTCGCTGACCGGCACCACCCGGCCGTGCTGGTCGATGTGGAACAGCGCGACGGCGTGCTCGGCGGCGAGCGCGAGGGCGGGGTCGAGGTAGCCGCAGACCGAGGCGGCGAGGCGCACATCGCGGTCGATCTCCAGCAGCGAGCGCATCATCTTCCCCGACATCGGGCGGGCGGAGACGCTGGCGTAGGCCGCCGCGGCGGGCGTGATGAGGGCGCGGACGCCGTCGGTGACGAACTCCAGGTGGGCGTCGGGCGGGGCCAGTCCGAGCCGGCGTACCAGGCAGGCGACCCGCCACTCGGCATGCGGACGGCGCGGGTGCGAGGCGCTCCAGCGCAGCTCGGTGCCGTCGATGCGGTCGAGGTAGGTGACGACGTCGTCGGCGTCGTTCGCACCGAACACGTAGGTGCCGGCCTCGGCGTCGCCGGCCTCGTCGGACAGCGTGAGCACGCGGTTCGCGAGACCGCGGAAGATGTTGGGGGCCGGCGCCGCGGTGACGAGCTGCAGGGTGCCGGGGGCGAGCAGCAGCAGCCGCTCGGTGGTGAACGCCATGAGCACGTCGGCGCCGGAGGCGCGGTCGCGGCACGGCACGATCGCCTGCAGGCCCTCGCCCACGTGCCAGGGAAGTGCGGCCACCCGGACCGCGACCGGGTCGAGCCCGGCGCTGAGGTCGACGTCGGTCACGACACCTCCCTCGCTCGACGACACCGTTGTCATCGACGGCGAGCGTGCCCACCTTGAGAAACGCCAACCCCACCCGCACCAGGAAGCGCGACTGCTCTAGACCAGCAGGGCTACTCCGCGTCGGCGTCGGAGCGTGCGACCGCCCGGACCAGGCGCTCGATGGGCACGACACCCGTCGCCCGGCCGTGGTCGTCGGTGACGATGATCGGGGCGATCCGGCTGAGTGCGTCGGGCCGCGCCATCGCGCGCTCGAGGGCCTCGACCACCGACGTGCTCGGCGCCATCATCAGCGGCCGGATCGTCCCGCTCTGCCCCACTCGGATGGCCTTCACCTCACCGTGCTCACCCAGGACGAGCTCGTCCGGCATCGGGAGTCGCTGGTGGGCCACCAGGGACGACGGGACCGGCGAGCCCGAGAGCATGCTGCCCAGCTCGTCGGCGTGCTCGATCGACGCCCACGGCGTCGCGGGCCGGCCGAAGTAGAAGCCCTGCACCAGCGGGAGTCCCATCTGGACGAAGGCCGAGAGCTGGCTCTGGGTCTCCACACCCTCGGCCACGAGCCAGGCGTCGAGCCGGCCGGCGAGCGCACCCAGCATCTCGACGAGCGCGGACGCCGCGACGTCGCTCGGGATCCGCCGCACGATGGACCGGTCGATCTTGACGAGCTCGGGCCGCAGCCGGACGAGCTGCAGCAGGCCGGCGTAGCCCGCGCCGACGTCGTCGGCGGCGATCCGCCCACCGTGCGCCCGGACGAGGTCGACCGCCCGCAGGAGGGACTCCTCCTCGCCCGGCCACGCCGCCTCGGTCAGCTCGACGAACATGCGCGCCAGGTCGAGCTGTGCGAGGTACTCGCAGGTCTCCGGGTCGGCGAGGTCGCTCGGCGAGCAGTTGAGGGTCAGGAACGTCCGCGCCGGCAGGCTGTCGCGGAGCGCCACCGCCTGCCGCAGGACCTCCCGGGTCAGGATGCCGCTGACGCCGAGCCGGTCGGCCGCGGCGAACACCTCGAAGGGGAGGGCCTCCCACTCCTCCGGGAAGCGCGCGAGGAGCTCGTACCCGGCGACGACGCCGGACGCGACGTCGACGATCGGTTGCGCGACCAGCCGCAACAGCGACGGCTCGACGGCGAGCAGCTGCGCCGCCTCGGCCGGCGAGGTGGGCGATGCCTCGGTGATCGTCATGGCGAGAGGCGTCGGTGGGGAGTGGTCGTCGGGGAAGTCGATGACTCAGGCCACGGACGTCAGATGTGTTCGGACGGTGTCGACGAGCTCGGGGTCGCAGCCGGGGACGACGTCACCGCAACGGAAGTGCTTCATCAGGGGTACTCCTCGCGTCGTCGAGAACACCCGTCGGGGTCGCGGGTTCGCAGGAGGAGATGCGGTCCCATGACCCCACAGCGGAGGTGCTCAGTGGGGACGCCTGCGCCTCAGGAAGTCACAGACGACCCTTCGAGAGTGACACGGAATCCCGCTCAACGGGAGAGTTGGGCCCAAACTCACCCGCGCGGGCGGAGGGCCCGGGGGGCTCAGTCCACGAGCTCCAGCTCCCGCAGAACGACGTCCGCGGTGTCGGTGGTGAGGCGGATCGTGCCGTGCTCGGCGGCGGCGAAGACGCCTGCCTGCTCCAGGATCTCGTCCCCCGGGTTACAGCAGTCGACTCCGCAACCGGGGACGACGTCGCCCCATCGGAAGCGCTTCATCGGTACTCCTCGGATCGGTCGAGAACACTCGGTGGGAGTCACGGATCCGCGACCGGAGGTCACCCCATGACCCACGCCGGAGGTTCTCTGTGGGGACGCCAGCGCCTCGAACAAGTCACTGGCGACTGGTTGAGAGTGGCACGAATTTCCACGCAACGCGAGCGTCTTGGGCGAAACCGACCACTACTGGAGTAACGACTGAGGAGCCCTTGAGGAACACGGCGTGTTCCTCAAGGACTCCTCAAGAAGTTGAGCGATCGGGGCTCAGCTGCAGCCGCTGGTGCTGCCGCAGCCCTCGCAGACGTAGCAGGAGCCGGCGGGGCGCATCTTGGTGCCGCAGGTCATGCAGAGCGGGGAGTCGACGGCGGTGCCGGTGATCTTCTCCAGGAGCTCGGCGGTGGTGTGGGCCGAGCCGGTCTCGGCCCGGGCCGGGACCTCGCGGTCGGCGGCGCCGTGGGTGTCCTTGGTCTCGACGACCTCGGCGTCGACGACGTCGGCGTGCTCCTTGACCACGGGGGCGGAGAGATCACCGATCACCTCGGAGGCGGCGCCGGGCGAGTCGAGCGGCTCGTAGGAGCCGGTCTCGAGATAGCGCTGCCGCTCCTGGGCGGAGAAGATCCCCATCGCCTGGCGGGTCTCGAAGTCGAGGTAGTCGAGCGCGAGCCGCCGGAAGATGTAGTCCATGATCGACTTCGACATCCGGACGTCGGCGTCGTCGGTGAGGCCGGCCGGCTCGAAGGACAGGTTGGTGAACTTCGAGACGTAGGTCTCCAGCGGGACGCCGTACTGCAGGCCGATCGAGACCGCGATCGAGAACGCGTCCATCACGCCGGCCAGGGTGGAGCCCTGCTTGCCGAGCTTGAGGAACACCTCGCCCAGCTCGCCGTCGTCGTGGGCGCCGGAGGTCATGTAGCCCTCGGCGCCGCCGACGGTGAACGAGGTGGTGCGCGAGGCCCGCGACTTCGGGAGCCGCTTGCGCATCGGCACGTGGACGACCTTCTCGATCACCTCCGGCTCCACGGACTCGGCGGCGGTGGAGAGGCCCTGGTCCTTCTTCGAGGACTCCGACTTGCCGTCGGCGAGCGGCTGGCCGACCTTGCAGTTGTCGCGGTAGACGGCGGTGGCCTTGAGGCCGAGCTTCCACGACTGGAGGTAGACGTCCTCGATCTCCTCGACCGTGGCCGTCTCCGGCAGGTTGACCGTCTTCGAGATGGCGCCGGACAGGAACGGCTGGCAGGCCGCCATCATCCGGACGTGGCCCATCGGCTTGAGGGCCCGGGCGCCCATCGCGGTGTCGAACACCTCGTAGTGCTCCGGCTTGAGGCCGGGGGCGTCGATGACGTGACCGTGCTCGGCGATGTGGTCGACGATCGCCTCGGCCTGCTCGTCGACGTAGCCGAGCTTCTTGAGCGCCCGCGGGATGGTCTGGTTGACGATCTGCATTGAGCCGCCGCCGACGAGCTTCTTGAACTTCACCAGCGAGAAGTCCGGCTCGATGCCGGTGGTGTCGCAGTCCATCATGAAGCCGATGGTGCCGGTGGGCGCGAGCACCGAGGCCTGCGCGTTGCGGAAGCCGTTGACCTCGCCGAGCTTCACGACGTCGGCCCACGCCTGGGTAGCCAGCTCGTGGACCTGCCGGTCGTGCGGGTGCACCGCACGGACCGCGTCGTTGGCGGCCTGGTGCTTGCGCATCACCCGCTTGTGCGCCTCGGCGTTGCGGGCGTAGCCGGTGTAGGGGCCGACGACCGCGGCGAGCTCGGCGGAGCGCTTGTAGGAGATGCCGGTCATCAGCGAGGTGATGGTGCCGGCCATCGCGCGACCGCCGTCGGAGTCGTAGCCGAGACCCATCGCCATCAGCAGCGCGCCGAGGTTGGCGTAGCCGATGCCGAGCTGGCGGTAGTCGCGGGTGGTGTCGCCGATCGCCTCGGTGGGGAAGTCGGCGAAGCAGATGGAGATGTCCATCGCGGTGATGATCAGCTCGACCGCCTGCGCGAACCGCTCGCCGTCGAAGGTGTCGTCGTCCTTCAGGAACTTGAGCAGGTTGAGCGAGGCCAGGTTGCAGGAGGAGTTGTCGAGCGACATGTACTCCGAGCACGGGTTGGACGCGGTGATGCGGCCGGTCTCGGGGTTGGTGTGCCAGTCGTTGATCGTGTCGTCGTACTGGAGGCCCGGGTCGGCGCACTCCCACGCAGCCTGGCTGATCTTGCGGAACAGCTCGCGGGCGTCGACGCGCTCGATGACCTCGCCGGTCTTGCGGCCGCGCAGCCCGAAGTCGGTGCCGTCCTCGACGGCACGCATGAACTCGTCGGAGACCCGGACCGAGTTGTTGGCGTTCTGGTACTGGACCGAGGTGATGTCGGTGCCGCCGAGGTCCATGTCGAAGCCGGCGTCGCGCAGCGCGCGGATCTTGTTCTCCTCGCGCGCCTTGGTCTGCACGAACTCCTCGATGTCGGGGTGGTCGACGTCGAGCACGACCATCTTCGCCGCGCGGCGGGTGGCGCCGCCGGACTTGATGGTGCCGGCGGAGGCGTCGGCTCCGCGCATGAACGAGACCGGGCCGGAAGCGGTGCCGCCGGAGGAGAGGAGCTCCTTCGACGAGCGGATGCGGGACAGGTTGAGACCCGCGCCGGAGCCGCCCTTGAAGATGAAGCCCTCCTCCTTGTACCAGTTGAGGATCGAGTCCATCGAGTCGTCGACCGAGAGGATGAAGCAGGCCGAGACCTGCTGCGGCGACTGGGTGCCGACGTTGAACCAGACCGGGCTGTTGAACGAGAAGTACTGGTGCAGCAGCAGCCAGGTGAGCTCGTGCTCGAACACCTCGGCGTCGGCCGGGGTGGCGAAGTAGCCGTGGTCGACGCCGGCCTTGGTGTAGGTGGTCACGATCCGGTCGATCAGCTGCTTGAGGCTCCACTCGCGGGCGTCGGTGCCGACCGCGCCGCGGAAGTACTTGGTGGTGACGATCGTGGAGGCGTTGAGCGACCAGAAGTCGGGGTACTCGACGCCGCGCTGCTCGAAGACGGTCTCGCCGGTCCTCCAGTTGGTCTGGACGACGTCGCGCCGCTCCCAGGTGACCTCGTCGTAGGGGTGCGCCCCCTCGGTGGCGAAGACGCGGTCGACCGTCAGACCCGTGGTCTGCGTCGACGGCTGGGCGGAGGTGGGGCGGTTCGCCGTCTCGGTCACGATGTGTCTCCTTGGTCCCTGATCGGGGGTCGGTTTCCAGTGTTGCGGGTGCCACCGACAGGTGGCGGAGTGGTGCGCCCGGTACGCCGCTTCCCCACGACGTACCGGGCGGTCTGGGTCAGCCCGTCGGGACGGGCTGAAGTGGGGTGTCGGCGTCGAGGTCGCGCATGTCCGCGATCTCCTTGACGAAGTCCTCGGCGGACTGGAACGCGCGATACACGGACGCGAATCGCAGGAAAGCCACGTCGTCCAACATCCTCAGAGGACCGAGGATCGCCAGGCCCACCTCGTGGGCGGCGATCTCGGGCGAGCCGGCGCAGCGGAGCGAGTCCTCGACCTCCTGGCCGAGCCGGGCGAGGGCGTCCTCGCTGACCGGCCGGCCCTTGCAGGCCGCGCGGACACCGGCGACGGCCTTCTCGCGGGAGAAGGCCTCGGTGGCGCCGGAGCGCTTGAGGACGACGAGCTGCATCTGCTCGACGGTGGTGAACCGGCGCTCGCAGTCCGAGCACATCCGGCGCCGCCGGATCGAGGCGCCGTCGTCGGCGACCCGTGAGTCGAGGACCTTGGTGTCGGTGTGCCGGCAGAACGGGCAGTGCATCGTGGGTCCTCCTCTCGGGCGCGGCTCGGACACCCGTCGTGGGGTGTGGATGACGCTGTGGATATCCCGCTCCCACCCGTGGAGAACAACGTCTCCGCTGTGGGACTTCCAGCCCCGCCTGGGGACTAGATGTGGATAACTACATCGTTGTAACTACTAGATGTTGGGAACGGTACGCCTGGTGGGCCGGGGACGCAAGAGATTGGCGAAAGTCGGCGATTCGCGGTTCGCGGCCGGCCGCGCGGGGCGGCCGTCGCGGCCGCATCCGCGCAGGTCAGCGGCCTGTCAGTGCGGTCCAGACCGTCCGCAGAGCTGGGCGAGCTCGTGCCACCACGCCAGCCGGTCCGGGCGGCCGTCGTAGTCGCGTCGCCGATTGGCGCCGCTCGTGCCGGGCAGCACGAAGACCTCGGCCCCGGCGACATACCAGTCGGCCAGCCCCAGTCGCGGCCGCCGCCGCCCGAAGGCCCGGGCGAGCTCGTGGGCGACGCTCTTGGAGGTGAGGGCCAGCCACTCCGGCCGCCACTCCTCCACTCTGGCCACGAGGGCGTCGACCTCGAGGCGCGTCCGCTGGTCGTGACCGACGAGGTCGGTGAGCCCCAGCCCGAGCTCGACGACGAGGTGGTCCTCCTCGGGCCGAAGCAACCGGGGCGAGAACCCGCTGCGGTGCAGCGACTCCCAGAAGCTGTTCCCGGGCGCCTCGTAGTAGTGCTCCCGCGGGCGGCTGCTCTGCGCACCCGCCTGCCCGCAGAAGACCACCTGCGGGTCGTGGCCGACGAGATCGGGGAGCACGGTCACCACCCCTGCACCTTGGCCTGGGACGACCCGGCCGAAACCCGGTGGTGACCGGGTTCCGACCCCGCGTCGGTGACAATGGCGCGGTGGCGCACGGCAAGCGAGCGGGAGCACGTCCGAAACGGCGTATGCGACCGGTGCTGCTCGTGCTGGCCCTCGGCGTCACGCTCGCCGTCGTCGCCTGGGGCTACCTCGTCTACGCCGCCATCGACTTCGGCACCGACGCCCGCGCCGGCGACCAGCAGGCCTGGTGGTTCCTGGCGATGGCCTCGGTCGGCGCGATCGCCTGCCTCTTCCTGGGACTGGTGCTGATCTCCCGCATCACCCGCACTCTGGGCATCACCCGGGCACCGGTGAAGCGGCCCAAACGCGACCCGAGCCTGCCGTCGGGCGGGCATCGCGCCCAGCGCTGACGCCACCCGGCCGAGCGAGCGGATCCCCGGCCGAGCGGCCGCCGGGCTTCTCAGCCGACTCCTGCTCTTCTCAGCCGAAGTTTCGGCCGAGAAGAGCAGGAATCCCCGGGTACCCGGGGATTCCGACACCCCCGGAGACGACCGCGGGCCGGAGCCGCCGTGCGGCCCCGGCCCGTCTTCCCCGGTCGGGCCGGCCCCGGGGTCGAGGTGGGGACCGGCCACGTTCTGGTGGTGGGCTCAGCCCACCGGGACGACCAACCGCTGCCCGGCGTCGACGGTGACGGCGTCGAGGTGGTTGAGGTCCTGGAGGTGCCGCATCATCTCGCGGGTGTCGCCCTGCCCGGTCTCGGCGGCGAGCTCGGCGGAGATGTCCCACAGCGTGTCGCCCGGCTGGACGACGTGCACCCGGGTCTCCTCGTTGCGGTCGGTGGCCACCGAGCCGCCCGCGAACACCACGCCGACCGCGAGCGCCAGGAACAGCCCGACCACGAGGACGACGAGCCGGCCGCGCCGGGTCAGCCGGTAGTCCGGGACGTAGCGGGGCTCGAGGCCCGGCTCGAGGACGAGGGTGTCGGTGGTGCTCATGGGTGCTCCTGGGAGAGGGGAAGTGGCTCGGAACGATGTCTAGTGGCGACCACCGACAGTGGTGTCGGGAGCAGCGACTCGACCAGGTGTTCGATCGAACGTGTGTACGACGTTAGATCAGGTGTTCGAACGAATCAAGCACCCGACCGAACGCGTGTTCGACCGCGTGTCGGCGACACGCGGTTCGAACAGGTGTTTGAAATCCGGGGGTGCGAGGTGAGACGCTGCCGCCCATGGCCACGACCCGCGAGCCCGCACGCAAGCCGTCCCGGAAGGTCTCCGAGATGCCCGACGGACCGCCGGACGCCACCGGCCTGACGCCGCGGCAGCAGAAGGTGCTCGCCCACATCAAGGACAGCATCGAGAAGCGCGGCTACCCGCCGAGCATGCGCGAGATCGGGGCCTCGGTCGGCCTCACCAGCACCTCGAGCGTGGCCCACCAGCTGCGGGTGCTGGAGCAGAAGGGCTACCTCAAGCGCGACCCCAACCGGCCCCGCGCCCTCGAGGTCTTCCTGCCCGAGGTGATGGCGGCCCGCCGCTCGATCTCGGGCGCCGACGAGAGCTCCTACGACGAGACCGGCGTCGGCGACGCCGCGCCGCGGCCGACCAACGTGCCGCTGCTGGGCCGGATCGCGGCCGGCGGCCCGATCCTCGCCGAGGAGACCTACGACGAGGTCTTCCCGCTGCCCAAGCAGCTGGTCGGCGAGGGGGCGCTGTTCCTGCTCGAGGTGTCCGGCGAGTCGATGGTCGACGCCGCCATCTGCGACGGCGACTACGTGGTGGTGCGTCAGGAGCAGACCGCCGACAACGGCACGATCGTGGCCGCGCTCATCGACGGCGAGGCCACGGTCAAGACGCTGCAGCGCAAGGACGGCCAGGTGTGGCTGCTCCCCCACAACCCGGCCTACGAGCCGATCGACGGCACCGAGGCCACGATCCTCGGTGTCGTCACGGCCGTCCTGCGGAAGGTCTGAGCGAAGAGGTCGAGCAAGCCCTCCGACTGAGGGACGAAGCCGGAACGGGCGCGTCGAGACCACGCAAGGTCACGGCTACGTGACCGGCGTCGTGCTCAGTTCAGCCCAGCAGGAAGCCGGTGTTGCCGGCGAACGCCTCCGTCACGTGGATCGCGAGCTGGAAGACGCTCGCGAGGGCGCCGAGGACGATCGCGGCGATGCACCTGCCGGACCCGCGGGCGGCGGTGCGGCCGGCGTTGCCGAGCAGCATCGCGGCCACGCCGAGCACCAGCGGCAGCCCGCTCCAGAAGGCCGGCAGGGCTAGCAGCGCCGCCAGGATCGCGCAGGTGAGCGCGGCGCCGCCCGCGCTCTCCCGGCGCAGGCCGCGGGGAACGACGACGCCGAAGACGATCGCGGTCACCACCGCGAGGGCGCCGAGCACGACGACGATCTCGCCCCAGTCGTGGGCGAAGAGAGTCACCGAGGCGCCGGAGACGACGGCCGTGCCGACGCCGATGCCGACGGCGGTGCGGGTGTCGGTGGTGGGTCGGGTGGCGGTGAGCGCGGTCATGGTTCCTCCAGGTGGAGTGGTGGGTTCGGATGCCGAGAAGTCTTGGTCGCCGACCGGTCCCGGGTCGTCACGAGCAAGAGCGCTCCTGCACCCGCTCGCGCGGACGAGGAGATGTCACTCGCGCGAGTGACTTCGCGGGGGCCGTCCGGCCCCTACCGTGAGCCCATGGAGGTGCGGCGCACGCTCGACCGGTACGGCGACGTCGCGCTCGCCGTCGTGCTGGCCGCGGGCGCCACCGCCGAGCTCGCCGCCTGGGCCGACCACGACCTCGCGGCGTCGGTGCCGTTCGCGCTCCTCATGACGCTGCCGCTGGCGCTGCGGCGCAGCGCGCCGGTCGCCTCGCTCGTGATGGTGATGGTCGGCACGAACCTGCTGCTGTGGCGGCAGCCCGGGTTCGACAACGACTCCGCGGTGCTGGTCCTCTCCTTCCTCCTCACGCTCTACTCGGTGGGACGTCACGCCCGCGGCGTCGAGGCGTGGCTGGGCGGGGCGGCCCTCGTGGTCGTGATGGCTGAGTTCGTCCGCAGCGAGAGCACCTCCCCCGACCTCGGGGACTTCGCGTTCGTGGTGGCCTTCGTCGGCGCGCCGTGGGCGGCCGGTCTGACCCTGCGGCTGCGGCGCGAGCGCGAGGGGTTCCTCAACCGGGAGAACGAGCGGCTGCGGCTCGAGCAGGCCGAGCGCGAGGCACGGGCGGTGGCCGAGGAGCGGTCCCGGATCGCGCGCGAGCTGCACGACGTCGTCTCGCACGCCATCTCGGTGACGGTGCTCCAGGCCCGCGGCGCCCGGCGCACGCTGGACGACGACCCGGCAGCCGCCCGGCGGGCCCTTGACGCGATCGAGACGACCAACACCGCCGCCCTCGGCGACATGCGTCGGCTGCTGGCCGTGCTGCGCGACACCGAGCCCGACCACCTCGACCGCGAGCCGCTGCCGTCGCTGGCCCATCTCGACCGGCTGATCGACGGCGTCCGCGGCTCGGGGGTGCCGGTGGACCTCGACGTGGTGGGAGCCCCGCGCGCGGTGCCGCCCGGCGTCGACCTCTCGGCCTACCGGATCCTCCAGGAGGGCCTGACCAACGTGGTGAAGCACGCCTCCGGGCCGGCCCGGGTCACGGTCGAGTACGCCGACGACGCGCTGTCGGTGGCGATCGAGAACGACGGCGACCGGACCGCCGACGCGATGGCGAACGGCAGCGGCCACGGTCTGATCGGCATCCGCGAGCGGGTGGCCGTGGTGGGGGGCGAGGTGACCGCCGGCCCGCTCGACGAGGGCGGCTACCGGGTGCGCGCCCGGCTCCCCTACTCGGTGGAGACGTCGTGACCGACGAGCCGATCCGCGTGCTGATCGCCGACGACCAGCCGCTGGTGCGCACCGGGCTGCGGATGATTCTCGGCACCGAGCCCGGGATCGAGGTCATCGGCGAGGCCGCCGACGGCCAGGAGGCCATCGACCGGTGCGCCGAGCTCGCGCCGGACGTCGTGCTCATGGACGTGCGGATGCCGGGTGTCGACGGCATCGAGGCCACCCGGGCCGTCACCGCCGGCGCTGCGCCGCCGCGGGTGCTCGTGCTCACCACCTTCGACCTCGACGAGGTGGTCTACGACGCGCTGCGGGCCGGCGCGAGTGGGTTCCTGCTCAAGGACGCACCGGAGGACCGGCTGACGACGGCGATCCGCGTGGTGGCCGAGGGCGGGTCGCTGTTCGCGCCGTCGGTGACCCGCCGGCTGATCGAGGAGTTCGCGCGGCACGCCCCGCGGCCGGCCGCCGACCTCGGCACGCTCACCGAGCGGGAGCGCGAGGTGCTGCACCAGGTGGCCCGCGGCCTCTCGAACGCCGAGATCGCCGCCGAGCTCGTCGTCAGCGAGCACACGGTGAAGACCCACGTGGCCCGGGTGCTCATGAAGCTCGGCGTGCGCGACCGGGTGCAGGCGGTCGTGCTCGCCTACGAGTCGGGGCTGGTGCGGCCGGCCGGCTGAGCGTTCACCCGCCCGTCACCGGCCCGACAGTGACTCACGAGTAACACGCTCGTTGAGCACACGTGAAGATCCCCATGCTGCGACGTCGGGCGGTGCTCGCCGGTGGTGCCGGCGGCGTCGGCCTCGCCGCCCTCGCCCCCGCTCTCGACATCCCCGCGGACGCCGCGGGCAGCCGGCTGTTCCGGCACGGCGTCGCCTCCGGCGACCCGCTGCCGACCGCGGTGCTGATCTGGACCCGCGTGACGCCCACGGCGGCTGCCACGCCGGGCTCGGGGAAGGGCCCGAGCGTCGAGGTGCGCTGGGAGGTCGCCACCGACGCCCGCTTCACGAAGGTCGTCCGCCGGGGCACTGCCGTCACCGGGCCGGGCCGCGACCACACGGTCAAGGTCGACGTGACCGGCCTGCGGACCGCCACCTGGTACTTCTACCGGTTCACCGCGCTCGGCGGCCACAGCCGGGTGGGTCGCACCCGCACGGCGCCCGCGGAGCGCGCCACGCCCGCGCGGCTCCGGCTCGGCGTCGCGAGCTGCGCGAACTGGCAGGCCGGCTACTTCGCCGCCTACCGCGGTCTCGCCCGGCGCAACGACCTCGACGCCGTCCTGCACCTCGGCGACTACTTCTACGAGTACGGCGCCGGCGGCTACGGCGAGGGCCCGGAGAACACCGACGTGCGCCGGCACGACCCGCCGCACGAGGTCGTCTCGCTCAGCGACTACCGACGCCGGCACGCGCAGTACAAGACCGACGAGGACCTGCAGGACCTGCACGCCCGCTACCCGTTCATCGTCACCTGGGACGACCACGAGGTCACCAACGACCAGTGGGCGCGCGGGGCCGAGAACCACAACCCCGGCGAGGGCGACTACCTGCGCCGCCGCGCCCGCGCCCACCGCGCCTACGACGAGTGGATGCCGGCCCGCATGAGCGGCACCGCCGCGCTCGGCGACGGGGCCAGGCTCTTCCGCCGGATCGGCTGGGGCCAGCTCGCCGAGATCAGCATGCTCGACCTGCGCTCGTACCGCTCCCAGCAGGTCGACACCGCCGCGCCGTCACCGGTGCCGTCCACCGAGGAGCAGATCAGCGACCCCGCCCGCACCCTCCTCGGTGCCGCCCAGCTGCGCTGGCTCAAGAACTCGCTGAGCCGCTACCGCCCGCTGTGGCGGGTGGTCGGCAACCCGGTGATGATCGCGCCGGTCACCTTCGCCCAGGTGCCGCGCGAGCTGCTGAACCCGATCAACGACGTCACCGGCCTGCTGCCGGACGACGGCTTCCCCTACAACGTCGACCAGTGGGACGGCTACACCGCCGACCGGCGCGAGATCCTGGACCAGATCGCCGACCACCAGGTCGACAACGCCCTGTTCGTCACCGGCGACATCCACTCCGGCTGGGCCTGCGAGCTGCCCTACGACGCCGCGACCTACCCGGTGTCGGAGTCGGCGGGCGTGGAGTTCGTGTGCTCGTCGGTCACGTCGAACAACCTCGACGACATCACCGGCTCGCCGCCGCGCACGAGCAGCCTGGCGGTCGAGGAGATCATCAAGGCCAACAACCGGCACGTGAAGTACCTCAACTTCGACGACCACGGCTTCTCGGTGCTCGACATCACGCCGAAGCGGGCGCAGATGGACTGGTTCATCGTCGCCGACCGGTCCGACCGGAGGACGGCGATCCGCCACACGGCGTCGTACGCCACCCGGGTGGGCACCAACAAGGTCGTCGCCGTCGAGGGGCCGGTCCGGTGACCGGGTTCGAGCGGGGCCTGGCCGACATCCGGGCCGGGCGCCGGACCGTGCTCGTGGGCGGGGCCGGCATCGCCATCTCGGCCGCCGCCGGCGCCGCCGCGGTCGCCGCACCCCAGCGGACGGCGAAGCGCGCCTACGTGCTCGTCGTCGACGGCTGCCGGCCCGAGGAGCTCGACCTCGGGATCACGCCGAACCTCACCGCCCTGCGCGACGGCGGCCTGCGGTTCCCGAAGGCGTGGTCGGGGAACGTGGCCGAGACCATCCCGAACCACGTGATGATGATGACCGGCATGCGCGGCAACCGCACGGGCGTGCCGGCCAACTCGATCTACGACCGGGCGCTCCGCGAGGTGCGCACGATGGACAAGCCCTCCGACATCAAGGTCGGGACGGTGCTCGGCCGGATGAAGCAGCAGGGCTTCACCACCGGCACGGTGCTGAGCAAGGAGTACCTCTACGGGATCTTCGGCACCCGGGCGACCTACCGCTGGGAGCCGGCGCCGATCGTGCCGGTCAGCGGGCACGCGCCCGACCAGTTCACGATGGACGCCCTCCTGGCGATGGTGGAGGACCACGACCCGCACCTGGTATTCGTGAACCTCGGCGACGTCGACCGGGTCGGGCACAGCGACCTCACGGGCACCACGCTGCGCGAGGCCCGCCACACCGCGCTGACGACCACCGACACCCAGGTCGGCCGCTTCGTGTCGATGCTGAAGCAGACCGGCCGCTGGCGGAACTCGATGGTGCTGGTGCTCGCCGACCACTCGATGGACTGGTCGCGGCCCGACCGGGTGGTCTCACTGCAGGGCCCCCTCGACGCCGACCCGCTGCTGGCCGGCAAGGTCCAGATCGCGTGCAACGGCGGCGCCGACCTCCTCTACTGGACCGGGCCGCGCGCCGACCGGGACCGCGCGGTGGCCAGGATGCAGCGGATCGCCGAGGCCACCGAGGGCGTGCTGTACGCGCGGCCACCCGCCACCCGGCTGATGCGGCTCGGCCCCGAGGCCGGCGAGGTGGTGGCGTTCTGCCGCGCCGGGTGGCGCTTCAGCGACCCGGAGCCGGCCTCCAGCAACCCGATCCCCGGCAACCACGGGCACCCGGCCAGCCGGTCGATCCCGTTCTTCATCGGCGGCGGGCACCCGCGGGTGCCGAAGCGGCGCACGACGTCGCGGCTGGCACGGACCTTCGACGTGGCGCCCACGGTCGCGGACTTCTTCGGGCTGGCCGGCGTCCCGCGTGGCGGCTACGACGGCCGCAGCCGGCTCTGACCCGGATCTGACCCGGATCTGACCCGGAACTGACCGCGGTCGATCCGGCCGTTCCGGCCCGGACGTCGGCGGGCCGGGATAGCGTCTTCGTTCGTGGACCGCACCCCCCGCCTCCTGTCGTTCGTGGCCGTGCTCGCCGTTGCTGCCGGCGTGCTGGCCGCCGCGCCGTCCGGCGCCGCCGACCCCAAGTCACCCGGCGCCACCGACGCCGGCAGCACCGAGGCGCTGGCCGCGCTGGCGAAGGTCGAGGCGCTCTTCGCGGCCCCCGGCACCGCCCGGCGCGCCGCCGGCGACGGGGAGGCGGACGCGACGATCGCGCTGCGCGACCTGTCCCTGGTGATCGACGACCTGCCGGCCGACAAGCGCGCCGACGCCCGTGCGTTCTACTACCGGCCCACCGAGGCCGGTGGCGACGGCACCCTCGACTACACCGTGCCCGAGGCGACGCCGGTGTGCGGCCCGGTGGTCTGCGTCCACTACGTCACCACCTCGAACGACGCCCCCAGCCTCGTCGACAACAACACCAACGGCAGGCCCGACTGGATCGACTCGGCCTCGGCGATCCTCAACCGGGTGCACAACGTCTACATCCAGGCCGGCTACAAGCGGCCCCGCGGCGACGGGAGCATCGGCGGCGGCACCAACAAGGTCGACGTCTACATCGGCAACATCGACGCGGGCGGGCTCTACGGCTACTGCACCACCGACGAGGATCGTGACGGCGCGCCGTACAACCGGTGGGCCTACTGCGTGCTCGACGACGACTACGCCAACATCCCCACGAACACGGCGATCGAGAACCTGCAGGTCACCGCGGCCCACGAGTACTTCCACGCCGTCCAGTACGCCTACGACTACCTCGAGGACGGCTGGTACCTCGAGGGCACCGCGGCCTGGGTCGAGGACGAGATGTACGACGCCGTCAACGACAACCGGCAGTACCTGCGCCGCAGCCCGCTGACGAACGCGCGCCGGCCGATGGACCAGTTCGCCAGCGACGGCTGGCACTACGGCACCTGGATCTGGTTCCGCCACCTGGCCGAGCGGTTCCCGGCCAGCCGGGCCGGGCTGCCCACGATCATCCGCGACACCCTGCGCCGCGCCGACGGCACCCGCGGGGCGAGCAACGACTACTACTCGTGGCAGGCGATCAGCGCCGTGCTGCGCGCCCGCCGGTCGTCGGCGCAGGCCGAGTTCGCGACGTTCTCGGCGAACAACCGACGCGCCCGCGCCACCTACGACGAGGGCAACGCGCTGAACTACCCCTCGGCCCCGTTGTGGGCGAGTGCCGCGATCAGCCCGTCCCGCAACGCGGTCACCGGCGCGGTCGTGCTCGACCACCTGTCCAGCGCCACCGCCCGGCTGGTCCCGCGGAACACGACGGCGGCGAACTGGAAGCTGCGGATCCGGCTCGACCTGACGCCCACCGCCCGCGGCTCGCGCGCCGTCATCATGGTCACCGCCCGGACCGGGCGGGTCCGCCGGATCGGGGTCACGCTCAACGGCCAGGGCAACGCCACCCGGGTGGTCGCCTTCTCCACGCAGTCGGTGCGCGCCGTCGAGGTCACCCTGGTCAACGCCGGTGGCCGGTTCCGGTGCTGGGAGGGCACCCGCTTCTCCTGCCAGGGCGTGCCGCTCGACGAGAACCAGCGGCAGAAGCTCACCGCCGTCGCGTTCCGCTAGCCCTCAGCCGGGTCAGCCGGACGCGAGCCGGGCGAGCGCCTTCCGCACGACCTGCGGGTCGGTGGTGGGCCACATCGGCGGCAGCGACGCCTTGAGGAAGCCGCCGTAGCGGGCGGTCGCCAGGCGCGGGTCGAGGACGGCGACCACGCCGCGGTCGGTGGTGGTGCGGATCAGCCGCCCCGACCCCTGCGCGAGCAGCAGCGCGGCATGGGTGGCGGCGACCTGCATGAAGCCGTTGCCGCCGGCCTGGTCGGCGGCGCGCTGCCGGGCGCTCATCAGCGGGTCGTCGGGCCGCGGGAACGGGATCCGGTCGATGAGCACCAGCTGGCAGGTGTCGCCCGGCACGTCGAGCCCCTGCCACAGGCTGAGGGTGCCGAAGAGGCAGGTGTGCGGGTCGCCGACGAACTGGGCGGCGAGCTCGGGCAGCTGCGCCTCGCCCTGGGCGAGCGTGGTGAGGTGTGGCAGCCGGGTGCGCACCTCCTCCGCGGCGGTCTCGGCGGCCCGACGGCTGGAGAACAGTCCCAGCGTGCGGCCCTGGGCGGCGTCGACCAGCTCGACGATCTCGTCGAGCACGGCGGTGCTCATGCCGTCGCGGCCCGGCGGCGGCAGGTGCCGTGCGACGTAGAGGATCGCCTGCTTCTCGTAGGCGAACGGCGAGCCGACGTCCTCGCCGCGCCACGGGAGTGCGTGCTCGCGCTCGACCACCGGCTCGCCGTCGACCACGCGCTCGGCCGGGTCGAGCCCGACGCTCGTGGCCACGGCGCTGAAGTCGCCGCCGAGCATGAGGGTGGCCGAGGTCATCACCACCGTCTTGTCGCTGAGCAGCTTCTCGCGCATCGGCCCCCACACCTGGAGCGGCGCGACGCAGAGCCGGGGCGGGATCCGCTCGGTGCCCTCGGTGAGCCAGAGCACGTCGTCGGCCGAGGCCGCCGCCATCCGCTCGGCGGTCGTGAACACCTCCTGCACCATGCCCTTGGCCTGCTGCTGCCCGGCGTCCGGCTCGTCGCTCTTCTCGCTCTTGGGGTAGGCCGAGAAGCAGGCGCGGGCGGCGTCGCGGACCAGCACCAGGGCGTCGGCGAGCTCCTGCGGCAGCCGGTCGAACCGGCCCGGCCGTGCCTCCCCGATCGCGGCGCGCAGCGCGTCGCTCGCGTCGGCGAGGTCGTCGGCCTGGTCGCCCTCGACGTGGCGCTGCGAGCGCCGGGCGGCCCGCTCCACCTCGGCCGGGGAGAGCTCGTCGGTGGCGGCCTGGGTGACCCGCGCGACCAGCTCGTGGGCCTCGTCGACGACGACGGCGTCGTAGGCCGGCAGCATCGGGACGCCCTCGATGGCGTCGATCGCGAGCAGCGAGTGGTTGGTGACGACGAGGTGCGAGCGGTGCGCCTTCTCGCGGGCCAGCTCGGCGAAGCACTCGGCGCCGAACGGGCAGCGAGCGGCGCCCAGGCACTCCCGATGGCTCACGCTGACCTGCCGCCACTCGCGGTCGGTGTGCCTCGGCGCGCGGTCGCGCTCGCCGGTGCCGCTCTCCTCGGCCTCCTCCTCGGCCCACGCGCGGAGCGACAGCACCTTCTCGGCCAGCGAGCCCTGCGGGACGTCGACGAGGGTGCCCTGGTCGTCGGGCACGCCCTCGCGGATCCGGTGCAGGCAGGCGTAGTTGGAGCGGCCCTTCTGGACGGCGAAGGAGGTGTCGACGTCGGCGCCGCCCGGCATCGAGCCGACCGCGTCGACCAGCCGCGGCAGGTCGCGCTCGACCAGCTGGTGCTGGAGCGCGAGGGTGGCGGTGGCGACGACGACCCGGCCCTCGTGCAGCAGCGCGGGCACGAGGTAGGCCAGCGACTTGCCCGTGCCGGTGCCCGCCTGCACCAGCAGGTGCTGCTCGGCGGTCATCGCCTCGGCCACCGCCTCCGCCATCCGCACCTGACCCGGCCGCTCGCTGCCGCCGAGCTCGTCGACGGCGTGCGCGAGCACGTCGGGCAGGGAGGGCTTGGACACCCGAGGAGCCTAGGGCTGCCCGGGGACGGTCAGTCGTCCTCCTCCACCGAGAAGCTCGGGGAGCCGCCGGGACACGTCGCCTCGATCTCGGTGCTGGACCGCTCGGTCTCGAACTCCACCCGGATCCGGTCCGGTCCGGCGTCCTTCACCTCGGCCGCGTAGCCGCCGCTGGGGGTGGCGGCGACCATGTCGGCCGCCCGGCCGGTGCACCGCACGGTGAGGGTGCCGCCGACGCCGGACGCGCTGCGCTGCACCGGCTCGGGAGCGGGATCGGCGCGCGTGCTGGAGGCCGAGGGCCGCGGCGTCCGGGTCGGTGTGGTCGACGGCTCCCGACTGCTGCTGGTGCCGATGGGCGCGGGGGCGCCGGTGTCGCCCAGGCCGGTGTCGTCGGACACCCCGGCGCCGGCGCGGGTGATCACCACCCACACCAGGGCCGCCACGACGGCGACCACCCCGACCCACGTGGCCGCGCCCACGAGCACCGAGCGGGAGGGAGTGCGCACGTCGTTCATGCTGTCAGTCCCGGGATGGGGGCGTTCGGTGGCTTACGGTTCCGGCCATGGCCAGCATCCTGGTCGTCGAGGACGACGCGGCGATCCGTCAGTCGCTGCACCGCGGCCTGAGCGACCGCGGCCACGCCGTCGCGAGCGTCGGCACCGGGGTGGCCGCCGTGGAGGCGGTGCTGGAGCAGGGCCCGGACGTCGTCCTGCTCGACCTCGGCCTGCCCGACGTGCCCGGGCTGACCCTGCTCTCGATGCTGCGGGCCGCGAGCGCGGTGCCGGTCATCGTGATCACCGCCCAGGACGACGACCCCACGATGGTGCGTGCGCTCGACGGCGGCGCCGACGACTACGTGGTGAAGCCGTTCGGCACCGACCAGGTGGAGGCGCGGGTGCGTGCCGTGCTGCGTCGCACCGGCGGGTCGGGCACGCCGGTGCCGGTGGTGCGCGTCGGCGGGCTCGCCGTCGACGAGCGCGCGCGCACCGCCAGCCTGGACGGCGAGCCGCTCGACCTGGCCCGCAAGGAGTTCGACCTGCTGCTGGCGCTGGCCGGACGGGCCGGCGAGGTGGTCACCAAGCGCGAGCTGCTGAGCGAGGTGTGGCAGCTGCCGTACGGCGGATCGGACCGCACCGTCGACGTCCACCTCTCGCAGCTGCGCCGCAAGCTCGGGGAGACGGCGGCCGAGCCGCGCTACCTGCACAGCGTCCGCGGCGTCGGCGTCCGGCTGGCTGCCCCCTAGATGCGCCGCCGGATCACGCTGCTGGTCATCGCCACCACCTCGGCGATCGTGGTGGCGTTCGTGGTGCCGCTCTGCCTGCTCGTGCGGCAGCTCGCCGAGGACCGCGCGATGGCGGCCGCCGACCAGGACGCCCGCAGCGTCGCGCTGCTCGTCGCGAGCCTGCCGCCCGGGCAGCTGCGCCAGGTGGTCGGCGACCGCGAGGAGACCGGCGCGGTGACCACCCAGGTGCTGACGGTCGGCGGCGAGGAGCTGGGCGACGGCCTGCCGATGCGCGGGGACGCCGACGTCGAGCGGGCGCTGGACGGGCAGGCGTTCACCGTGGTCGACGACGACGGCGGCCGGGTGCTGCTGCCGATCGTGGCCGGTGAGAACCGCACCACCGTCGTGCGCTCCTCGGTGGCGCCGGAGGACCTGCGGCGCGGCGTGCCGGAGGCGTGGGCCGGCATCACCGGGCTCGGCGTGGTGCTGCTGCTCGCGGCGGTGGCGATCGCGAGCCGGCTCGGCCGGCGGATCAGCGACCCGCTGCTCGAGGTGGCCGGCACCGCGCACCGGCTGCGGGAGGGCGACCTCGCCGCCCGGGCGGAGGTGGGCGGCACCGAGGAGACCCAGGAGCTGGCGCAAGCGCTCAACGGCCTGGCCGAGCGCACCACCGAGCTGCTCGCGCACGAGCGCGCCGCCGTCGGCGACCTGTCGCACCGGTTGCGCACGCCGGTGACGGCGTTGCGGCTCGACGCCGAGGCGGTCGACGACCCGGAGCTCGCGGCGCGGATCCACGAGCACGTCACGGTGCTGCAGCGCACGATCGACGCCGTCGTGAAGGACGCCCGGCGCCCGGTGCGCACCGACCTCTCCCCCAGCTGCGACGCCACCGACGTGCTGCGCCGGCGGCTCGACTTCTGGGCGCCGCTGGCCGACGACCAGGGCCGGGCGCTCGACGTCCGGCTCCCGGACGGCGCGGTGCGGGTGGCCCTCGACGAGGACGACCTCGTCGACCTCGTCGACGTGCTGGTCGACAATGTGTTCGCCCACACCCCGGAGGGCACGGCCCTCGCCGTCGAGCTGGCCGTCGACCTCACCGCCGGCGCCGACGCGGTGCTCACGGTCGCCGACGACGGCCCGGGGTTCCGGCCGTCCGGCCCCGGCCGGCGGGTGGGCAGCAGCGGGCTGGGGCTCGACATCGTCGGCCGCACCGCCGATGCGGTGGGCGGCTCGCTCACCACCGGGCGGTCGGCCTCCGGCGGCGCCCGGGTGGAGGTGCGGCTGCCGCGGGGATGACTCAGTCATCCCGCGAGCGGGTGCGGGTCTGGGTCTGGGTGCGCGTCCGGCTCCGGGTCTGCGTGTGCGAGTCGTCGCCGTGGTCGTCGTCCGCCTCGTCGTAGTCGTCGACGACCTCGTCGGGCGGACCGGCGTCGTCGTCGCGGCCCTCGAGGTCGGGGACCGCGGGCGCGGCCGGCGGCGCCGCGGGGGCCGCCGGTGCGGGGACGCTCACGGTGCGCACGACGTCGGTGACGCAGACGCCCTTCTCCAGCTTCGCCGGTCGCGTGCACGGCTTGAAGCGCGGCTTGCGCGGCCGCTCCCGCGCGGGTTGCGGCTGCGCGGTGGCGGTCGGGGCGGCGCTCGGCGCGGAGGGACCGGAGCCGGCGGCGGCGTCGTAGGCGACCACCGAGCCGGCGACGCCGGCGGTGAGCGCCGCGGTCAGGACGGCGGCGGGCAGCAGGTTCATGGCCCCGACGGTGCCGCGGCCTGCGTCAGCGGCGCCTCCGGGCGACGTCAGGAGAACCTCAACCACGACCAGGGTTGCTCCTGACGCCGGGCTGAGGCCGCGCTGAGCCGATCTGCCCGACCCTCGTCGGCATGAGCACCTACGACGCCCGCAGCCGCGACCGCCACCGGCTGGCCGTCACCGCGGTCACCGGCGTGGTGACGGTGGCCTCGCTCACCGGCACCGGGGCGGTGGTCGGCTCGCTCGACCGCGCCGCCCGCGCCGAGAGCGCAGCGCCGACGACGCCGCAGGCCCAGCCGGCCCAGCGGACGCAGCGCGTCCGGGTGCGGAAGCAGAAGCGGCGGGCGCGGCCGACCCGCACCCGGGTGACCACGCGCTACGTGCAGGTGGGCTCGGGCAGCGTGGTCGGCGGCGGCACCGTGTCGTCGCCATCGAGCGGCGGATCGGCTCCGGCCGCGCCCGCGGCACCCGCTGCGCCTGCTCCCGCTCCCGCCCCCGCACCGGCCCCCGCACCGGCCCCCGAGCCGCCGCCGGCCCCGTCGAGCGGGTCATGACCGCGCTCGCCGCGACCTTCCGGGCGCTCGGCTGCGAGGTGTTCGTCGCCGTCCGGGACCCCCGCCACCTCCGGACCGCTCGGCGGACCGCCGAGCTCGTGCTCGCCGACGTCGACCGCACGTGCAGCCGGTTCCGGGGCGACTCCGACCTCGCGGCGGCCAACGCCGCGCCCGGCACCTGGGTGCCGGTCGACCCACTGCTCGCCTCGGCCACCGGAGCGGCCGTCGAGGTGGCCGAGGCCACCGACGGCCTGGTCGACCCGCTGCTCGGGCGGTCGATGGTGGCGCTCGGCTACGACCGCGACCTCGCCCTGCTGCGGGACCGCGGCTCGGTGCCGGCCCCACCCGTCCGGCCCGGTGCGTGGCGCGATCTCGGCGTCCGTCCCGACGCCGTGCGGGTGCCCGCCGGCACGGCGCTCGACCTCGGCGCCATCGGCAAGGCGTTCGCCGCCGACCTGGTGGCCGCCGCGATCGCCGACGTCGGCCCGGCGCTGGTGTCGGTGGGCGGCGACCTGCGGGTGGCCCGCCCCGACGGCCGGCCGTGGGCCGTCGCCGTCTCCGAACGGCCGGGCGCGCCGCCCGAGGCAATGGTCGCGCTCACCGACGGCGGGCTGGCGACGTCGTCGACGCAGGTGCGCCGGTGGACCTCCGGCGGCGTGCGGCGGCATCACCTGCTCGACCCACGCACCGGGCAGCCGGCCGCGGGTCCGTGGCGGACCGTCTCGGCCGTGGGGCACGACTGCGTTGCCGCCAACGCGGCGTCCACCGCGGCCCTCGTGCTCGGGGCGGACGCCGTCGACTGGCTGCGCGAGCACCGCGTGGCGGCCCGGCTGGTCGTCACCGACGGTGCCGTGACCACCACCGGTGCCTGGCCGCACGACGCGGAGGTGGCGGCATGATCGCCCGACGGCCCCCTGCTCTGGTACCTGAACCGCGCCACCGGCGTCACCCTGCTCCTGCTGCTGACCGTGAGCGTGGTGCTGGGCGTGCTGTCGCTGGGCGGTCGGCCCGGCGGGCGGCTCCCGGCGTTCGTCTCACAGCATCTGCACCGCAACGCCGCGCTGCTCTCGGTGGTGGCGCTCGTGGTGCATGTGGCCACCGCGGTGGCCGACGAGTTCGTCGACATCCGGTGGTGGCAGGCGTTCGTGCCGTTCGGCGCGAGCTACGAGCGCACCTGGATGGCGCTCGGCGCGCTCGCCCTCGACGTCATGCTCGTCGTGGTCGTCACCAGTGCGCTGCGCACCCGGATCCCCGAGCGCGCCTGGCGGCGGGTGCACTACCTCTCGTGGGGTGCCTGGGCGCTCGGCGTCGGCCACGGCGTCGGCATGGGCACCGACCTGAAGGACCCCGACGCGTGGGCGCTCTGGGCGGCACTGCCGACGGCATCCTGCGTGCTGGCGGTGCTGGTGGCGCTCGGCGTCCGGCTGGGCCGCTCCGAGCCGGTGGAGGCGGCGTCGTGACCACGCCGTCGCCGGTGCCGTACCCCGACCTCGTGGAGGTGCACCCCGGCCCCGCGCTGCTGCGCGGGCTGGGTGACGGGCCGAGCCTGGGCGCCCACCGGGCGCGGTACGGCGACCTGCCCGCCCTCGACGCGCTGCTGCTGCGGGCGCTCGTGGCCGAGGCCGACGTCCGCGGCCGGGGCGGGGCCGCATTCCCGTTCGCCACCAAGCTCGACGGCGTCCGCAAGCACGCCTCGGCGTTGAAGCGGCCGGTCGTGGTGGTGAACCTGAGCGAGGGCGAGCCGGCCTCGAGCAAGGACAGCGCGCTGGCGCTCGTGCGACCGCACCTCGTGCTCGACGGGGCCGTGGCGGCCGCCCGGGCGCTCAAGGCGAGCGCGGTGCACGTGGTGCTGCCCGGCGAGCGGGCGCTGCCGGCGCGGCAGATGACCACCGCCGTCGGCGAACGCCGGGACGACGGCGTCCGGATCTCGCTGCACACCGCGGAGCCGCGGTTCGTGGCGGGCCAGGCGAGCGCCGTCCTCGAGCTGCTCGCGGGCCGGCGCAACCTGCCGGTGACGACCTGGCAGCCGGCGGCGTTCGACGGCCTCGACGGCCGGCCGACCCTGCTGTCGAACGCCGAGACCTGGGCGCACGTGGGGCTGCTGGTGCACCGCGGTGCGGCGGCGTACCGCTCCCACGGCACGTCGGCGGAGCCCGGCACGACCCTGCTCACGGTGACCGGGCCGGACGGCCGGCCGCACGTGCACGAGGTCGAGTTCGGCTCCCGGCTGCGCGACGTGCTGCCCGACGACGCCGCGGGCGGGCCGGTGCTGCTCGGCGGGTTCCACGGCGCGTGGGCCACCTGGCACACCGTGGCGAGCGCGCGGGTGTCGGTGCTCGGGATGCGGTCGCTCGGGCTGCCGCTGGGCGCCGGCGTGGTGCTCGCGCCGGGACGCGACGCCTGCCCGCTGGAGTGGACGACGCGGATCGTCGAGCACCTGGCGGGGCAGAGCGCACGACGCTGCGGTCCGTGCTTCAACGGACTGCCCGCTCTCGCCACCGCGCTCCGGCATCTGGACGCCGAGCGGGTGCGGACGCTGTGCGGGCTCGTCGAGCGTCGCGGCGCCTGCGCCCATCCGGACGGCACCGTACGGTTGGTGCGCTCGCTCGTCGGTCTGGGGCTGGTCGCATGAGCCGGCTGCGCGTCGACTGGCCGGCCTGCGAGGGCCGCGGGCTCTGTCACGAGCTGCTGCCCGAGGTGGTCGACCTCGACGAGTGGGGCTACCCGGTGATCACCGGCGAGGTGCCGGCCGACCTCCGGGCCGACGCCCGCACCGCCGTCCGCGCGTGCCCGAAGCTCGCGCTGCGGCTGGAGAAGTAACTTGGCGGCGTGACCACGCTCCAGGTGCCCCTGCCCGACGGCCGGCTGCTGGAGGTGCTCGACGGCGGCGACCCCGACGGCTTCCCGCTGGTGTTCCACGGCGGCCAGCCCTCGGCCGCCGTCCACTACGAGCCGTTCGACGCCGCTGCCCGCTCGGCCCGGCTGCGGCTGGTGACGACGTCACGGCCGGGGTACGGCACGTCGACCCCACGTCCGGGCTACCGGGTGGCCGACGACGTCGACGACACCCACGCCGTGCTCGACCACCTCGGCCTCGGCGACTTCGTGACCGCCGGCCTGTCCGGCGGCGGTCCTCGGACGCTCGCCTGCGCCGCGCTCTCGCCACGGTGCCGGGCGGCCGCCTCGATCGCCGGCGTGGCGCCGCGCGACGCCGAGGGCCTGGACTGGTTCGACGGGATGGCGCCCGAGAACCTGGCGGAGTACTCCGCCGCCGCGGCCGGGCCGGAGGAGTACGGCGGCTACCTCGAGCGGGAGTTCCTGCCCGTGCTCCAGGCGTCCCCCGACGACATCGCCGAGGCGCTGGGCGGTCTGGTCACGCCGGTCGACCGGGCCGCGATCACCGGCGACTTCGCCGAGTTCCTCGCGACGTCGTTCCAGCGCGCCGGCGCCCAGGGCGTCGTCGGCATGCGGGACGACGGCCTCGCCCTCACCGGCGCGTGGGGCGTCGACCTCGCCTCGATCACGACGCCGGTGGCGGTCTGGCAGGGCGACCAGGACGCGATGGTGCCGTTCGGTCACGGCCGCTGGCTGGCCGAGCACGTGCCCGGCGCCCGCGCCCACCTGGTCGCCGGCGAGGGCCACCTCTCGATCATGGGCCGGCTCGACGACATCCTCGCCGACCTCCGCGAGCTCGCCGGCCTGGCCTGAGTCAGCCGATCGCGGCCGCGACCCGGTCGCCGAAGACGGCGTGGCTCGGGGCGGTGAGGTGGAGCCGGTCGTCGAGGTAGCGGAGGTCGAGGTCGGCCATCGACACGTAGCGGACGCCGTGCCGCGCGGCGAGCGAGGCGAGCAGCGCGTCGACGCGGGCGACCTTGGCGTGGCGCGCCGGCGCGTCGGCCGGACCGACGACCAGCACCTCGTGACCGTGCAGCACGGTCATCATCCGCTCGAAGCCGCGGGTGATCGCGCCGTCGGTGCGGTCGACGTCGTTGAGGCCGCCCTCGACGACGACCAGGTCGGCGCCACCGCGGACGGCGCGCGCGGCGCGGTCGGCGTACGACACCCGGCCGCACGATGACGCGGAGGCGCTGAAGCCGGAGCCGGAGAACCCGTCGACGTGCACGCGGCCGGGCAGCCGGGCGGGCCAGGAGAGGTGCGGCCGGCCGAGGCCGAGGCCCACCGAGTAGGAGTCGCCGAGCACGACGACGCGCTCACCGGACGCCGGGCCGACGTCGGCGGTGCGGCGCTCGGCCGCCGCGACGGTGAACCGCTCGCACCGGGTCGGGCCGTCGACGACTCGCGCGACGACGTACGCGCTGGCCGCCCCGACGAGCACGAGGGCGAGCACCAGCGGCATCACGACGCGCCGACTGCGCCGACTGAACCGCGCTCCCCGGACGGACACGACCGGAAGTCTGAGGTCGCGCCGGCGTCCCCGCAGCCGATTGCGGAAATCGTGACAGGAAACTCAGACGCTGTACGCGGAGAGCTCGCCGGCCAGCGCCTCGGTGGCCCGGCCGCGGACGACGGTGCCGTCGCCGGTGTGCTCCAGCGAGGCGATCTCGCCGTGCTTGTGCAGCTTGTCGAGCAGGTCGCCGCGGCTGTAGGGCAGCAGCGCCGCGAACTCGACGGCAGGCCGCGGCAGCTCGCCCTCGACGACCGTCCGCGCGGCCGCGATCCCCTCACCGGTCTTCGCGCTCACCACCACTGAGTGGGGCTCGCGCTGCCGCAGCCGGGCGACCACGAGCGGGTCGGCGGCGTCGGCCTTGTTGATCACGACCAGCTCGGGCACGCCGGAGGCGCCGATCTCGGCCAGCACCTCGCGAACGGCGGCCAGCTGGCCCTCCGGGTCGGGGTGGGAGCCGTCGACGACGTGCAGCAGCAGGTCGGCCTCGGCCACCTCCTCCAGCGTCGAGCGGAACGCCTCGACCAGCTGGTGCGGCAGGTGCCGGACGAACCCGACGGTGTCGCTCATCGTGAACACCCGGCCGTCGGCGGTGGTGGTGCGCCGCGTCGTCGGGTCGAGGGTGGCGAACAGCGAGTCCTCCACGAGCACGCCGGCGTCGGTGAGCCGGTTGAGCAGCGAGGACTTGCCGGCGTTGGTGTAGCCCGCGATCGCCACCGACGGGATCGCGTTGCGGCGCCGGTCCTGGCGCATCGTCTCCCGGGTGCCGCGCATGTGCTTGAGGTCGCGGCGCAGCTTGGCGATCTTGGTGTTGATGCGACGGCGGTCGGTCTCGATCTTGGTCTCACCGGGACCACGGCCACCGATGCCCGCACCGGCGGCCACGCGGCCACCGGCCTGCCGGGACAGGTTGCCGCCCCAGCCGCGCAGCCGCTGCTTCATGTAGTTGAGCTGGGCGAGCTCGACCTGCGCCTGGCCCTCCCGGCTCTTCGCGTGCTGGGCGAAGATGTCGAGGATCAGCGCGGTCCGGTCGACCACCTTGACCTTGAGCCGGTCCTCCAGGTTGCGCAGCTGGCCGGGGGCGAGCTCGCCGTCGCAGATCACCGTGTCGGCGCCGGTGACGCTCACGATCTCGGCGAGGTCCTCGACCTTGCCGCGGCCGACGTAGGTGGCGGGGTCGGGCTTCTGGCGTCGCTGGTAGAGCGCCTCCAGCACCTCCGACCCGGCGGTCTCGGCGAGCAGCGCGAGCTCGGCCATCGAGTTCTCGGCGTCGTCGACCGTCCCGTCGGTCCAGACGCCGACCAGCACCACCCGCTCCAGCCGCAGCTGGCGGTACTCGACCTCGGTGATGTCCTCGAGCTCGGTGCGCAGCCCGGCCACGCGGCGCAGCAGCGCCCGCTCGGCCAGGTCCATGGCTCCGGTGGACGGGTCGGTGCCGCGGTCCTCCGGGTCGGGTTCGTCGGAGTAGCCGGACTCGAACTGGTCGTCGTCCCAGCCGTCGGTCTCCTCGAGCTCGGTGTCGAGGGAGAAGTCACGTGCGTGCAGCGGTTCAGTCATATGTCTCTCAGCGTAGGTGCGCATCGTCACCGGTGCTAACGCAATACGGTCGCCGGATGATCCCTGCGGTCGCCGTCCCGGCATCCGGCTGCTCGGGATCACGGGCGCTCCGGGCAGCGGCAAGTCGACGCTGGCGGCCGCGCTCGCGGCCGCTCACGGCGGTGTCGTGGTGCCGATGGACGGGTTCCACCATTCGCAAGCCGAGCTGGTGCGGCGCGGGCTGCGGGACCGGATGGGCGCGCCCGACACCTTCGACGCCGAGGGGTACGCCGCCCTGCTGGCACGGGTCGCCGCCGGCGAGGCCGACGTGCGGGCACCCGTGTTCGACCGCACGGTGGAGGAGCCGGTGGCGGATGCGATCGCCGTCCCGGCCACCGGGCTGGTGGTCACCGAGGGCAACTACCTGCTGCTCGAGGAGCCGCGCTGGCGCGACGTCCGGGCGCTGCTCGACGTGGTGTGGCACCTGCGGGTCGACGACGACCTGCGGCGCGCGCGGCTCCGGGCCCGGCACGTCGAGTTCGGCAAGACACCGGCCGAGGCCGACGCCTGGATGGCGCGCGTCGACGACCCGAACGCCGCGCTCGTCGAGGCCGCGGCGGTGCGAGCCGACCGGGTGGTCGCGCCCTAGCGGAGCAGGTGCCGGACGGCGGCGGTCTCGGCCTGCGACCTGGTGCGCCGGCCGTGGCTCGCGCCCACGCCGGGCGAGCCCACGAACAGCGTGAGCACGAGCAGGCAGCGGCCCTCGACGTCGGCCGGCCCGTCGCAGAACTCCGCGAACAGCGGCCGCAGGTAGGCCATCCGTCGGTCGTCGACCCGGCGCACCCGGGTGGCCACCGACGGCGACCGGCGCGCCCAGTCGCGCACCGTGAGCTCGAGGTCGAGCAGCCCGGGGTTGCTGCCGGCGAACCGGAACAGCCGCCGCAGCCGGGCCCGGGCGTCGCCACCGCCGGCGTCGGCCGTGGTGACCGCCTGGTCGACGAGCCGGGTCTCCCAGGTGTCGAGCATCGCCTCGAGCAGGGCATCGCGGTCGGTGAAGTGCCAGTAGAACCCGCCCTTGGTGACACCGAGCGCCTTGGCCAGCGCCTCCACACGTACCGCGTCCGGGCCACCGGCCGAGAGCGCCAACAGCCCCGCCTCGACCCACGACTCCCGCGGGGTGCGCACCGGTGCCGCCATCACACCCCCTCGACCTCGACGCGAACTCATCCATACTGTAGCGTATAGATACGTACCCGTATGGATGCTCGGAGGATTGGCATGTCCCAGCTCCCGCCCGGCCAGTGGCTCGTCGACGGCTTCCCGCGCTTCGGCGTCGACCTCTCCTCACCGCCGCCCACCGCGCCGGCCGATCACGCGATCGAGCTCGTCGGGCTCGATGGCGTCAGCATCAGCCTCTCGGTCGCCGACCTGGCGGCCGGCCCGCGTCAGTCGCTCACCGCCGACTTCCACTGCGTGTCGGGCTGGACCGCCGTCGGGCTGCGGTGGGAGGGCGTGCTGCTGCGCGACGTGCTCGCACCCCTGCTGGCCGTGGGCGAGCCCGCCTACCTCCGGTTCGAGGGTCTCGACGCGTACCGATCGGTCGTGACGGCCGAGGACGCGCTGGCCGACGACGTCCTGCTGGCCGACCGGCTCGACGGTGCACCCCTCCCGCCGGAGCACGGCGCGCCGGTGCGGCTGCTCAGCCCCCGGCAGTACGGGTTCGTGAGCGTGAAGCACCTGCGCCGGATCGAGCTCCACGACCACGAGCCACGGCTGCGCTACCACCCGGCCCGGCGGATCCAGCTCGTCCTCCGAGTGGTGCATCCGCACCGCCGGGCGCGGGTGTGGGAGGAGGAGCGGCACCGCTATCTGCCCTCGTGGCTGACGCGGCGGATCTACCGCACCGTCGTGCCGCGGCTCGCCCCGCGGGTCCGGCCCTGACTTTGTGCGGGTACTAGTCCTCGCCGATGCCGGCGTCCCGGGCCCGGCTGACCGCCTCGGCCCGGCTCCGGGCCCGGAGCCTGGCGGCAGGTCGCCGATCAACCGCTGACCCCGAAAGCACGCTGACCCGCCCGAAAGTTTCGGGCGGGTCAGCGTCATTTTTACTTGGGGGGCATCCGGATGCCGCCGTCGAGGCGGACCGTCTCGCCGTTCATGTAGGAGTTGGTGAGGCACTCGACGACCATCGAGGCGAGCTCGTCCGGGATGCCGAGCCGCTTCGGGAACAGCACGCTCTCGCCGAGCTTGGCCTTGAACGCCTCGGCCTGCTCGCCCTCGCCGTAGATCGGGGTGTCGATGAGACCGGGGGCCACGGTGTTGAGCCGGATGCCGGAAGCCGACAGGTCGCGCGCCACCGGCAGCGTCATGCCGACCACGCCACCCTTGGACGCCGAGTACGACGCCTGCCCGATCTGGCCGTCGAACGCCGCCACCGAGGCGAGGTTGACGATCGCGCCGCGGCAGCCGTCCTCGTCGGGCTCGTTCTGGCTCATCACGCTCGCGGCCTGGCGGACGACGTCGAAGGTGCCGACCAGGTTGATCGCAACGACCTTCTTGAACGCGTCGAGGTCGTGGGCCGACTCGAGCTGGCCGTCGCGGCCGATGGTGCGCTGCGCCCAGCCGATGCCGGCCGAGTTCACCACCGCGCGCAGCGGCGCGATGTCGGCGGCGGCCCGCACCGCGCCGGCGATCTGGTCGGTGTCGGTGACGTCGACCTGCGCGAAGACGCCCTTGATCTCCTCGGCCAGGGCCTCGCCCTTGTCGGCCTGGAGGTCGGCGACGACGACGGTGCAGCCGAGCGCCGCCAGCTGACGGGCGGCCGCGGCACCGATGCCGGAGGCGCCGCCGGTGACGAGGGCAGAGGATCCGCTGAGTTCCATGGTCCGCGATCCTAGGACCGGTGTGCGCCGGCCTCGGGCACCGGCTTGGTCAGCTGCACCCGGTAGTTCTTGGGCATGCCCCGCTTGGGCAGGTACCGCTCCTTCAGCTCACGCTGCGCGAGCCGGCGACTCAGGTGCAGCAGTGTGTAGCGCCAGAACCGCATCTCGGCCGGAAGCGCCCTGTACGCCACCTCGAGCTGGAACGACAACGTCGCGTAGTAGCCCTCGAGCCACGAGATGTCGACGACCTTGAAGCCCGCCCGCCGCGCCATGTTGCGCCAGGCGAACCTGGTGTAGCGGTAGAAGTCGTACGGCTTCACGTGCTCGGGGTAGAACAGCGGCGCGCTCAACCACACCTCACCACCGGGCTTGAGCACCCGGGCGAACTCCCGGAGCACGGGCACCGGGTTGGGGACGTGCTCGAGGGTCTGGGAGCAGAAGACCAGGTCGTACCGCTCGTCCTCGACGGGCAGCTTCGCGATGTCGCAGACGTAGTCGAGCCCGGGTGCCTCCACCATGTCGGCGGCCTCGTAGTGCACGTGCGCGAACAGGTCCTTGTAGGGCATCGGGCCTGCACCGGCGTCGAGCACCATGAACGACTGGTCGGTGCCGCGGGCCGCGGCCTCGGCGGCGAAGGCTCTCAGGTGCACCCTCGAGACGTTGACCGGAGGGCGGGACAGGCGGGCCTTCAACGGGTTCACCACCTGCCGCACCCTAGCGACGCACCCAGGACGCTTGAGTACGACGGCTCAGGCACCGTCCGGTCGGCCCAGGTGACGCTGGCTTCATGAGCTCCCCGACCCACGACGGCCGCCGCGTCCTGCTGCACGTCGGCCTCGTCCTCGCCTTCCTGCTCGCACCGCTCTCGGCGGTGGTGGCCTACCTGTACTTCACGCTGTCGTTCTTCGGCGAGCAGGTCGAGCCGTCCGAGTACGAGGGGGCGGCGACGGCGATCCTCGCCTTCACCGTCGGCTTCGCGCTGCTCAGCACGCTGGTGCTCGTGGCGCTCCGGCCGCAGCCGTGGGTGCACCTGCTCGCCGCCGTCGGGGCGACCCTCATGCTCCTGCTGGCGGCCGACGCCCACGAGTCGGCCCGGACGGCGAACCCCGACCGCGACGCCCCGACCACGGCGGTCGACCGCGGCGAGGTCGCCGAGGCCGTCGGCTCGGCCGCGGCATGCCCCACGAGCTGGCCGCTGCTGGCGTTCGGTGTCGGCGCCGCGGTGGTGCTGGTCAGAGATCGGTCGTCCCGCGCGCCACGATCACCGCAGGTCCGGTCATCAGCGCCCGCCGGTCCTCGGTGACCCGGATCGTCAACGTGCCGCCCGGCAGGTCGACCCGGTACTCGGCGTCCGGCTCGGCGCCGTCGTCGGACGCCGCCACCACCGCGACCGCGCAGGCGCCGGTGCCGCAGGCCTCGGTCTGCCCGGCGCCGCGCTCGTGCACCCGCATCGCGAGGTGTCGCTCGCCGCGCCGCACCACGAACTCCACGTTGACGCCGTCCGGGTAGACGGCGGCGTCGTGCGCCGGCGGGTCGTCCAGCTTCCCGGCGTCGGCCAGGTCGGCCACGAACGCCACGGCATGGGGGTTGCCGACGTCGACATGCCGGGCCGGCCACGACCGCTCCCCCACGCTCACCGACGTGTCGCCCAGCAGCCGCACCGGGCCCATGTCGACGGTGACCTGCTCGCCGTCGACGACCACGCTCCGGGTGCCGGCGCGGGTCTCGATCTCCACCGGCGCGGTGGGGTCGACCAGGCCCTCCTCGACCAGGTGGCGCGCGAAGAGGCGGATGCCGTTGCCGCACATCTCGGGTCGCGAGCCGTCGGCGTTGCGGTGGTCCATGAACCAGCGGCCGTCCTGCTGGATCACCCGCAGCACGCCGTCGGCGCCGATCCCGCTGCGCCGGTCGCACAGCGCACGCACCCGCTCGTCGGAGAGGTCGCCGTGCACCGAGCCGTCGTGGTCGGGCAGCACCACGAAGTCGTTGCGGGTGCCGTGCCCCTTCAGGAACGAGTACTCAGCCATACATGCCCCGGCTGTACGACTCCGGCTCGTAGTAGGCGTCGAGCTCCTCGAGGGTGCGGGCGTCCTGCTCGACCTGCTTGGCCACCACCGCGCGGCGCGGCACCACGCCGTCGGGGTCCCAGCTCTCCGGCTGCCACAGCTGCGAGCGGAGGAACGCCTTGGCGCAGTGGAAGAACACGTCCTCGATCTCGACGACGACGGCGAGCAGGGGTCGGTGCCCCTTCACCTCCATCGCGTCGAAGAACGGCGCGTCGGTGACCAGCCGGGCCCGGCCGTTGACGCGCAGCGTGTCGCCCCGGCCGGGGATGAGGAAGTTCAGGCCGACGTGCGGGTTGGCCAGGATGTTGCGGTAGCCGTCGGCGCGGCGGTTGCCGGGCCGTTCGGCCAGCGCGATGGTGCGGTCGTCGACCACGTGCACCAGCGACCCGGCCGGGTCGCCCTTGGGCGAGGCGTCGCAGCGGCCGTCGGCGTCGGCGGTCGCCATCACGCAGAACGGGGCGGCGGCGAGCCACTGCCGGTCGACGTCGAGCAGCGCCGGCCGACCCTTGTCGCGTACCCGCGCGCTCGGCTCGCCCAGCAGGTCGACGAGCTCGTCGACCGTGGTGATCTCGGGCCAGGTGTCCGTCACGCGCTCAACGGTACGGCCCGCCGCGTCACCGCGGACTGACGACCAGGGCCGAGCCACCGCCACGCCGTCGCGGCTCGGCGGCGGCGGTCAGCAGGCCTTTCCGCCCGAACTCGATCGCCGCCACGGCCCCGATCTCCGCCGCACTCGTGCCGGGTTGCCCGGCGGCGGCGAAGGTGTGGCCGTACGGCTGGAGCAGCGGTCCGTAGGTGTCGATGAACTCCTGCTCGGCCGTGACCGCCGCCGTGTTGCGCTGGCTGCCGCGGGGATCGGCCACCGCCTGCGGCAGCGTCATGCCGCGGTCGATCCGGTTGAGCAGCACCTGCAGCACCGTGGTGATGATCGTCGAGCCACCCGGCGAGCCGAGGGCCAGCCACGGCTTGCCGTCGCGCAGCACGATCGTCGGCGACATCGAGCTCCGCGGCCGCTTGCCGGGCTGGATCCGGTTCGGGTCGGCCTCGTTGTAGACGGCGGTGAAGTCGGTCAGCTCGTTGTTGAGAATGAAGCCGCGGTCCGGCACCACGATCCCCGAGCCGCCGGTCTGCTCGATGGTGAGCGTGTAGGAGACGACGTTGCCCCACCGGTCCGCCGTCGTGAGGTGCGTGGTCGAGCCCGGCTCGACGTCCTCGCGGCCGGTCGCGTCGGTGGTGTCGGTGCAGCGGCCGTCGTAGTCGTCGACGTCGCCCGCGACCACCGGCTTGGTGGCGGCGTGGGCCGGGTCGATCCGGCAGGCCCGCTCGTCGCCGTACTTCTGCGACAGCAGGTCGGCCAACGGCACGTCGACGAACGCCGGGTCGCCCACGTACTTCGCGCGGTCGGCGAAGGCGAGGGCGCTGGCCTCCAGGTAGCGGTGCAGCACGTCGGCGTCGTCCTGCGCGCCGAGGTCGGTGCCCTCGAGGATGTTGAGCGCCTCGCCCACGGTGCTGCCGCCGCTCGACGACGGCGCCATGCCGTAGACGCCGAGCCCGCGGTAGCGGACGGCGGTGGGCGCCTGCGCCTTGACGTCGTAGTCGGCGAGGTCGCGCCGGGTCATGTACCCGGGCGGCACCGGGAGGTCGGTGTCGTCGGTCGTCGGCGGGTGCTGGACGGCGTCCACGATCTCGCCGGCGAGCCGGCCGCGCTCGAACAGCCGCGGGTTGCGGGCGAACTGCCGGTAGGTGTCGGCCAGGTCGGGGTTGCGGAAGCGGGAGCCGACGGCGGGCGGCTGCCCACCGGGCAGGTAGAGCGCCTCGGTGGAGGTGAACGCCTCGAACCGCACCCGGTTCTCGCTGACCTGCCGGTTGAACGTGCCGTCGACCACGAACCCGTCGTCGGCCAGCCGCGTGGCCGGCGCGAGCACGGTCGGCAGCGACCGCTTGCCCCAGCGGCGCAGCGCGGTGGTCCAGGTCTCCGGCGTGCCCGGCACGCCGACCGACACCCCACTCGTCACGAGCTCGGGCGTGAACCGGTACGGCTGACCCGTCGCCGGGTCGATGAACGCGTCCTTCGGCATGGCCGCCGGCGCGGTCTCGCGGCCGTCGAGCGTGTGCACCTTGCCGGACTTCGCGTCGTAGTAGACGAAGTACCCGCCGCCACCGACGCCGGCGCTGAACGGCTCGGTGACGCCGAGCGCTGCCGCCGTGGCGACCGCGGCGTCGACGGCGTTGCCGCCGTTCCGGAGCACGGCGAGGCCGGCCTTCGAGGCGTCGAGGTCGACCGACGACACCGCACCACCGCGGCCCACGGCCACCGGCTGCTTGGTGGCCGGCGCGGCGGCGCCGGCCGGCGGTGTCGGTGCTGCCGACCCGGCGTCGATGGGGACGGCGGGGGTGGCCAGCGCGAGGGCGGCGGCCAGGACGAGTGCAGGGGTACGACGGTGCATGAGGTCCTCCCGAGACCGGACGACGATGCCCCCACCCTGCCTCGTCCGGCGCTGAACCGCTATCGCAGCCCGGGGTGACCCTTGGCGAGGAACGGCAGCAGGAGACTGCGCGGCGCCACCTGGGAGAACACCGAGCCGACCTTGTTGGCGACGCCCGGGATCACCACCAGTCGACCCTTGTCGAGGCCCTCGACGGCGGCCCGCGCGACGTCGGTGGCCGGCACCCACATCACCGCGGGCAGGGCGTCGTCGGCGTCCTCCTTGGAGAAGCCGGCGGCCTCGCCGAACCCGGTGTCGACCGGGCCGGGGCACAGCGTGGTGGCGGTGACGCCGCTGCCCTTGAGCTCGGCGGCCAGCGCCTGCGTGTACGAGAGCACGAACGCCTTGCCGGCGCCGTAGCCGGCCTGGCCGGGCAGCGGCTGGAACGCCGCGGTCGAGGCGACGTTGAGCACGGCGCCGCGGCCCCGCTCGACCATGCCGGGCAGGAACCGCGAGCACAGGTCGACGACGGCGACGACGTCGACCTCCACCATCCGCATCTCGCTCTCCGGGTCGCTCTTCGAGACCCGGCCCAGCGTCGAGAAACCCGCGTTGTTGACCAGGATGTCGACCGCGAGGCCGAGCGCCGCGATCCGGTCGGGCAGCGCGGCGCGGGCGGCGCGGTCGGTGAGGTCGATGGACAGCACCTCCACCCGGACCGTGCCGCCGAGCTCGTCGGCGAGCTCGCGCATCGGGCCCTCCGATCGGGCCGCGAGCACCAGTCCGTGGCCGCGGTCCGCGAGCTGGCGGGCGAGCTCGGCGCCGATGCCGGAGGAGGCTCCGGTGACGAGCGCGGCGCGGTCGGGGGCGGGTGACGGCAGGGCCATGCCCGGAGCGTAGGACCAGCTAACGCTGAGCGGATCGGCTCCGAGGTTTCGAGGCCACTCGCTCGTACCTCGCTCGCGGCACCTCAACCACCGAGTGGACCGACGACCGAGTAGCGGCAGGCCACGAAGTCGCTGTTGCGCTCGATCTCCTCGGGCCGCAGGTCGAGCCGGCGCGGCAGCAGCGGCCGGCCGGCGCCGAGCGTGACCGGCGCGATCTGCACGATCACCTCGTCGAGCAGCCCGGCGTCCGCGAACTGACCCACGAGGTCGCCGCCACCGACCACCCACAGGTCCTTCCCGCCGGCGGCCTCGACCATCGCGTCGTAGACCGCGTGGACGTCGTCGGCAGCGAACCGCAGGTCGGCGCCGGGCATCGGGTCGGCCGGCCGGTGCGTCATCACCCACGCCGGCATCGCGTAGGGCCAGGCGTCGTCGGTCTTCGCGAGGTGCGCGACCACCCAGTCGTAGGTGGTGCGGCCCATCACGATGGCGCCGATGTCGGCGATGAATGTGTCGTAGGAGAGCGGCTCGTTCTCCTTGCGCCCCTCCTGCTTGAACAGCCACTCGAGCGAGTCGTGCTCGTCGGCGATGAAGCCGTCCAGCGTGGTGGCCGTGTAATAGCTGAGCCTCGTCACTGGTCCTCCCCGAGGGCACCGCGCAGCCAGAGGATCGGGTCGCCGGTGTCGACCTCGTGCCCGGCCTGGCGCAGGATCTGCCGCGCGAGCAGCCGGCGCGCCGCGGCGTACGTGATCACGTGGGCCACGACGCTGCTCACCACGAAGCTCTCCGGCGGGTCGCAGAGCGCGTCGATGAGGCGGTCCTCCCACGCGCCGCGCCGGTCGATGTCGCGGACCGTCTCGAGCCACCGCGGGGCGACGGCGTCGTGCCGCTCGAGCAGGGCCGACGGGTCGTCGTCGCCCATGCTCGGGAAGTCCTCGCCGTCGAAGGCGGCGAGCCAGATCTCCTTGGTGGCCACCAGGTGGGTGAGCACCTGGGCGAGCGACTCGTCGGGCCCGTCCCAGCCGAGGATCTCGTGCCCGGGCAGCGCGGTGCGCCGGTAGTCGTCGTCCGGGACGCCCTTGGCGAGATCGAGCAGCGCCCGGGTGTCGTCGAGGTCGTGCCGCACGAGCTGGTCGGTGAGCGGGTTCATCGGCTGTCCTGTGGTGTGGACCCACAGCGAGGTGGGCGGGTGGAAGTGGATGCCGTTCGGGGACGGGAGCCAGCTCTGCCGGCGGTCACCGCCGGACGTCGTCCGGCTGGGTGGGTGGCCCCAGGCCCGCGCGAAGGCGCGGGCGAACCCCTCCACCGACTCGTAGCCCGCGGCGAACGCGGCGTCGGTGACCGAGGTCCCCTGCCGCAGCTGCCAGGCGGCGCGCTCGAGCATCACCCGGCGTCGCATCGCCACCGGCGGCTCGCCGGCCTGCCGGCGCAGCTCGCGGCTGAAGTGGAACGGCGAGGAGTAGGCGCCGCCGGCCATGTCGTCCAGCGAGCGGTGCTCGTCGTCGAGGACGGCGTCCAGCAGCTCGCGCAACCGATCGCGTCCCTCGGGCACCTCGGACATGGCGTCAGTCTGCGCGGCCCGAGCCGGCCGGCGCCCGACCGATCTTGCTCAGCGCCTGTGCGACCCGGTCGGTGGCGTCGAACGGCACCCAGACGATGCGGGGGTCCTTGCGCCACCAGGCGAGCTGGCGGCGGGCGAACCGGCGGGTGGCGACGACGGTGCGCTCGCGGGCCTCGGCGAGGGTGAGGTCGCCGGCCAGGTGCGCCGTCACCTCGCGGTATCCGATGGCGCGCGAGGCGGTGCGGCCCTCGGCCAGCCCCTCGCCCAACAGCTGCTCCACCTCGGCCACGAACCCGCTCGCGAACATGTCGTCGACGCGTCGCTCGATCCGGGTGTCGAGGGTGGGCCGGTCGATCTCGACGCCCACCTGCACGGTGTGCGGGTCGGCGTACTCGAGCGCCGGGAGGGTCGCGGCGTAGGGCCGCCCGGTGATCTCGACGACCTCCAGCGCCCGCACCACGCGCCGGCCGTTGTCGGGACGGATGGTCGCGGCCGCCTCGGCGTCCACCTCGGCGAGCCGGCGGTGCAGGGCCTCGGCGCCGACGTCGGCGAGCTCGGCCTCGAGCCGCGCCCGGACGGCGTCGTCGGTGCCGGGGAACTCGAACCGGTCGAGGATCGCGCGGGTGTAGAGGGCGGAGCCGCCCACCAGCACCGGCGTCGCCCCGCGCGTCCGGAGCTCGGCGACCGCCGTCCGCGCCCACCCCTGGAACTCCGCCACGGTGGCCGGCTCGCGCACCGACAACAGGTCCAGCAGGTGGTGCGGGATGCCGCGACGCTGGTCCGGTGGCAGCTTGGCGGTGCCGACGTCCATGCCGCGGTAGAGCTGCATCGCGTCGGTGTTCACCACCTCGCCGCCGAGGGCCTCGGCGAGGTCGAGGGCGAGCGCGCTCTTCCCCGCCGCGGTGGGGCCGACCACCGCGACGATCGGGAGGTCGTGTCCGCCCGGCATGTCAGTAGTGTGGCAATCCAGCCCGAGACGCTCCGAGGGAGAAGACGATGGGATTCCTGGACAAGGCCAAGGGCAAGGTCACCGAGGCCGTCGACCAGCACGGCGACAAGATCGCCGACGGGATCGACAAGGCCGCGGGCACCGCGGACCGCAAGACCGGCGGCAAGCACCACGACAAGGTGGCGAAGGCCGCCGGTGGAGCCAAGGACGCGCTCGACAAGCTCGACGGCAAGAACGACGACATCCCCCCGGGTCCGCGCCGGTGACGGCGCCGGTCCCGGAGGAGGACAACGCCGCCTACGACGTCGACGAGACGCCGCCGGGCGAGCACGACGCCGACCTGCCCGACGAGAAGGACGGCGGCCCGGCCGCCCAGGCCGACCAGGCGACGCAGGCCGAGAACGCCGGCACCTCGCTGGACCAGCCGTCGTCTTGAGCGCAGGTCCGACGGTCGGGCTTCGTCGTCGTCCCGGCGTCCTACGTGTTCCTGCTGCGCGACGGCACTGGTCGCTCCCGGGCGGGCCGGAGGTGCTGCTGCAGCTGCGGCAGAACACCGGCTACATGGACGACCACTGGGCGGCGGCCGCCGCCGGGCACGTCGAGCGGGGCGAGACCGCGTGGGACGCCGCCCGTCGCGAGGCCGGCGAGGAGATCGGCGTCACCGACCTGGTGCTCGAGTTCGTCACCTCGATGCAGCGCACCGGCAACGACCTCCCCATCGACGAGCGGATCGACTTCTTCTTCACCGCCCGCACGTGGTCCGGCGAGCCGCGGCTGGTCGAGCCCGACAAGGCCGCCGACCTGCGCTGGTGCCCGCTCGACGCTCTCCCCCGTCCGGTGGTACCGCATGAGCTGGCGGTGCTGCGCATGATCGGTGACGACGCCGTCGTCCCGTACTCCACCTTCGGATTTCCGAGCCAGGCGAGCCGGGCGTAGCCCGGAACGCCTGACCGCGAGGAGATTGAGCAAGGATGGGGACGTCGGCGCGGCAGCGACGAGGTCACCACCGCGTCGAAATCCTCGAAGGAGGCCTGATGAGTGACTCCGACCCCGGACCCAAGCCCGACCCCGAGATCGAGCCCGGCGAGCCCAACCCCGGCGGACCCGACGCCGTCGCCGACAGCGACGGCGTCGACGGGGAGGAGACGGACGGCGACCCCGTCGCCCGCGACCTCGACCCCGACGACAACCCCGCCGTCGAGGACGCGCTGCCCGACGAGATGAAGCAGGGCGAGGACACCGAGACCGAGGCCACCAAGTCCGACGACGGCGACGACGACGTGTCCCCCGAGGAGGACTCCCCGGCATGAGCGAGCACCCCGACGAGTACGACCTCACCGAGTCCGACCAGGACACCTCGGGCGAGATGGGCGTCTCCAGCGAGATCGAGGGCCCGACCGGACCCGGCCAGCACGGCACCACCGGCGTCCGCGACGTCAGCCCGGTCGAGCGCGACGACGACGAGGAGGTGCCGCCCGAGCAGGCACCCGGCGCTCCGGAGGAGAACCCCGAGGGCATCCCGCCGAAGGCGGGCTACTCCTCGAAGGACCCGCGCTCCGGCTAGAGGCGGCGTACCTCGAGCTCGGTCTCGACCGCGCCATCACCACCGGGCTCGACGAAGTAGGCGCCCTTGCCGTCGATCTCGCTGACCGCCTCGACCATCTCGGTGCCGCGGTAGAGCACGCCGACGCCGTCGTCGGTGGCGTAGCCGGCCGGCAGCGTGCCGTCGGCGATCAGCCGCTGGTAGAGCGGGCGGCGCTGCTCCTCGGTGTCGTAGTGCACGCCGTTGGAGTACGGCAGCAGCGCGAGCCCGTTGGTGACCGGGCGCAGGTCGGGGCCGAACGAGTCGGTGGTGCCGCCGACGTGCCAGCACAGCGAGCCCGCCGAGACGCCGGTGAGCACGACGCCGGCCTCCCACGCGGTGCGCATCGCGTCGTCGAGCCCGTGCAGCCGCCACATCGCCAGCAGGCCGGCGACGCTGCCGCCCCACACCCACACGACGTCCTGCTCGAGCAGGTGGGCGGTCATGTCCTCGACGTTCGGCATGGTGAACAGCTGCAGGTGCGTGGCGTCGAAGCCCGCGACGTGCGCCATGGCGTAGTAGTCGCGGGTCAGGCCGGTGTCGTCCCCGCACGCCGTCGGCAGGAAGCAGACCTTGGGCGCCCGTCCCGTCACCCCGGCCAGCTCGACCGCATGGTGCGTCAGCGGGCCGACCTCCCAGCGGGTCCGGTGGCCGGGCACGACCCCGCCCGAGGTCGCGAGGATGGTGGGGGCGTCGGCAGCCATGGCCGTCAGGCTAGGTGGTGGGCGTCAGCGGCAGGCGGGTGCGTCGGGCAGCGGGGCGGGGACGCCGACGGTGGGCATGCCGAGCGTGACGCCGACCGCGGTGGGCTCGACGGTGCGGGCCTCCCAGGCGTCGCCGGAGCGGGTGCGGCGGACGTCGAGCACCCGGTCGGCGACGAGGTGGTGCGGCGCGGCGTAGGTGACCTCGACGGTGACCATGTCGCCGGGACGCGGTTTCGAGGTGGTTCCTGAGGAGCCGAGGGACGAGGCGTCTCGAAGGGCTCGCTCCGCTCGCACCTCAACCACCGAGTCGTCCACGGAGAAGTGCACGAGCCGGTTGTCGGGGCCGCGGCCGGAGAGCCGGTGGGTGGCGGCGTCCTTGCGGCCCTCGCCCTCGGCCACCATGAGCTCGACGGTGCGGCCGACCAGCTTCTGGTTCTCCTCCCAGGCGATCTCGTCGACCACGGCGACCAGTCGCTGGTAGCGCTCCTTGACGACGTCGGCCGGCACCTGGTCAGGCAGCTCGGCGGCCGGCGTGCCGGGGCGCTTGGAGTACTGGAACGTGAAGGCGCCGGAGAACCGCGCGGCGCGCACGACGTCGAGGGTGGCCTCGAAGTCGTCGTCGGTCTCGCCCGGGAAGCCGACGATGATGTCGGTGGTGATGGCGGCGTCCGGCATCGCGGCCCGCACCCGCTCGATGATGCCGAGGTAGCGGGACTGCCGGTAGGAGCGGCGCATCGCCTTGAGCACGCGGTCGGAGCCGGACTGCAGCGGCATGTGCAGCTGAGGCATCACGTTCGGCGTCTCGGCCATCGCGGTGATCACGTCGTCGGTGAACTCGGCCGGGTGCGGTGACGTGAACCGCACCCGCTCCAGCCCCTCGATCTCGCCACAGGCCCGCAGCAGCTTCGAGAACGCCAGCCGGTCGCCGAACCCGACGCCGTAGGAGTTCACGTTCTGGCCGAGCAGCGTCACCTCGCTGACGCCGTCCGCCACCAGTGCCTCGACCTCGGCCAGGATCTCGCCGGGACGGCGGTCCTCCTCCTTGCCGCGCAGGCTCGGCACGATGCAGAACGTGCAGGTGTTGTTGCAGCCCACCGACACCGACACCCAGGCGGCGTAGGCGGACTCGCGCTTGGTGGGCAGCGTCGACGGGAACACCTCGAGCGACTCGAGGATCTCGACCTGGGCCTCCTCCTGCACCCGCGCCCGCTCGAGCAGCGCCGGCAGCGACCCGATGTTGTGGGTGCCGAACACGACGTCGACCCACGGCGCCCTCGTGGTGATCGTCGAGCGGTCCTTCTGCGCCAGGCACCCGCCGACGGCGATCTGCATGCCCGGCGTCCGCGCCTTCACCGGCGCCAGGTGGCCGAGGTTGCCGTAGAGCCGGTTGTCGGCGTTCTCGCGCACCGCGCAGGTGTTGAACACGACGACGTCGGCCTGGTCGCCGTCGGGCGCCCCCGCAGGATCGAACGCTGTGTAGCCCGCGGCCTCCAGGAGACCGCAGAGCCGCTCGGAGTCGTGGACGTTCATCTGGCACCCGTAGGTGCGGACCTCGTACGTGCGCGCGCTCATGTCACCGAAAAGCGTAAGCCTGGCACCGGGCGGGTGCGGCATCAGCGGTCGAGCACGGCCCGCACGACGGCGAACAGGACGACGACGCCGCCGACCGCGACCGCCCGCAGGTCGTCGGCGAGGAAGCCGAGGAGGACCAGGGCCGCGCCGACGGCGGTGAGCACCCAGACGCCGACGCCGGCGCCCGGCTCCCGCTCGCGTCGGTCCTCGAACACGCGGTGAGCCTACGGCCGGAGGGACGACGGCCGTGACACTCCTGTGACCCGCCGGTGATGGCCCGTTCGGGTGATGTCCTACTAGGGTCCGCCCCATGGCGACGGGTGCGACGGAGTCCGAGCGGCCCGGCATGACCGAGCCCAGCGGGCACTCGGGCGAGCCGCTGGTGGTGCTGGACGCGGTCGACAAGTGGTTCGGCGAGCTGCACGTGCTGAAGGACATCAACCTCACGGTGCACCGCGGTGAGGTCGTCGTCGTGATCGGGCCGTCCGGGTCCGGGAAGTCGACGCTGTGCCGCGCGATCAACCGGCTCGAGACCATCGACGGCGGCACGATCACCCTCGACGGCGACCCGTTGCCCCAGGAGGGCAAGGCGCTCGCCCGGCACCGCGCCGAGGTCGGGATGGTCTTCCAGAGCTTCAACCTGTTCGCCCACAAGACGATCCTCGAGAACGTCACCCTCGGCCCGATCAAGGTCCGAGGCGCGAAGAAGTCGGATGCCGAGGAGCGGGCGAAGCAGCTGCTCGACCGGGTCGGCGTGGGCAACCAGGCCGGCAAGTACCCGGCCCAGCTCAGCGGCGGCCAGCAGCAGCGGGTGGCGATCGCCCGCGCGCTGGCGATGGAGCCCAAGGTGATGCTCTTCGACGAGCCCACGTCCGCCCTCGACCCGGAGATGATCTCCGAGGTGCTCGAGGTGATGGTCGACCTCGCCAAGGGCGGTATGACGATGATCGTCGTCACCCACGAGATGGGCTTCGCGCGCACCGCAGCCGACCGCGTCGTGTTCATGGCCGACGGCGCCGTCGCCGAGGAGAACGACCCGGAGTCGTTCTTCACCAACCCGCAGAGCGATCGTGCCAAGGACTTCCTCGGCAAGATCCTGCGCCACTGAGAGACCCAGACAGCCCGAACAGGTTCGAACCGGAGTGAAGGAGACTGCAATGCGGTTGAGGAAGATCCACGCGGCGGCAGCCGCGTTCGTGCTGGCCGGCGTGCTCGCCGGCTGCGGTGACGCCGGCGACGACGGCGGAGGTGGGACCGACGTCGAGGCCGCCGACGACTGCGACGGCAAGTTCGACGACGGCTCGCGGATGGCCGAGCTGTCCGATGCCGGGGAGGTCAACGTCGGGGTCCGGTTCGACCAGCCCGGGCTCGGCTTCAAGGGCGGCACCGACGACATCCCGGCGGGCTTCGACGTCGAGATCGCCAAGCTGCTCGTGGCCGACCTCTGCATCGACCCCGCGGACACCGAGGCGGTGAACTACGAGGAGACGATCTCCGACAACCGCGAGCCCTACCTCACCTCGGGTCGGGTCGACCTCGTGCTGGCGTCGTACTCGATCACCGACGAGCGGCGCATGGAGGTCGGCCAGGCCGGCCCCTACTTCCTCACCGGGCAGCAGGTGCTGGTGCCGGCCGACAGCGACGTCGAGTCGATCGCCGACCTGAAGGGCGAGGAGGTGTGCGCGGCCTCCGGCTCCACCTCGCTGGAGAACATCACCGCCGAGGGCGCGGTCGGTGTGCCGGCCGACACCTACAGCATCTGCGCCGAGCAGGTCGCCGACGGGTCGGTGCCGGCGATGTCCACCGACGGCTCGATCCTGCTCGGCCTCGCCGCGCAGTACGACGGCGAGCTCAAGGTCGTCGGCGAGGAGTTCTCCGAGGAGCGCATCGGCGTCGGCTACAGCAAGGACCGCCCGGAGATGTGCGAGTGGATCAACGGCGTCCTCGAGTCCGCCTACGACGACGGCACCTGGGCCGATGCGTTCGAGGCGACCCTCGGCCAGAACGAGGGTGTCGAGACGCCCGAGCCGCCCGAGCTCGACGCCTGCCAGGCCTGAGCCACCGCCGACCCGGCCGTCCGGGGCGACCCCGCGTCGTCCCGGACGGGACCCGGCCAGCGCCGCCGAGGACACGAGAGGAGCCGCATGGACGTCGTCGCCGACAACTACCAGTTCGTCGCGATCGGGTTCGCCACCACCGTGATGCTCTTCTTGTTCGCCGGGATCGGGTCGCTGGTCCTGGGCACCGCGCTCGTGGCGTTCCGCGTCGGACCGGTGGCGGTCATGCGACGCGCAGCGGCCACCTACGTCACCGTGGTGCGCAACACGCCGTTGCTGCTCGTGCTGCTGTTCATGAGCATCGCGGCGCCGAAGATCGGCATCAACTTCCAGTTCGTCGACATCGTGATCCAGACCGGCTGGGGCGACGTCCGCATGACCAACGCCTTCGCCGGCGCGGTGGTGGGCCTGACCATCTACACGTCGAGCTTCGTCTGCGAGGCGATCCGGTCGGGCGTGAACGCCGTGCCGCTCGGCCAGGCCGAGGCGGCGCGGGCGATCGGACTGCCGTTCGGCGGGGTGATGAGCAACGTCGTCCTGCCGCAGGCGTTCCGGGCGGCGCTGCCGCCGCTCGCGAGCACGTTCATCGCGCTTCTGAAGAACACCACGGTCGCGATCAGCGTGCTCGTGCTCGAGGCGGCCTACGCGCTGAAGCAGCTGCTCGACAGGTACCCCGACGCGTTCGACAAGTGGACGGTGCTGGCGATGTTCGCCGGCGTGTTCGTGGTCCTCGTCGAGGTCGTGTCGTTCGCCAGCAACCGGCTCGAGCGCCGGTGGAGGTTGGCGGCGCGATGAGCCAGCAGAGCGTGCTGTTCGACGCCCCGGGGCCGCGCACCGTCGCGCGGCACCGGATCTACACCGTGCTCGCCCTGGCGCTGGTCGTGGCGCTCCTGGGCCTTGTCGCCTACCGCCTCAACGAGCGCGAGCAGTTCGCCGGCGACAAGTGGGAGGTGTTCGTCACCGCCGACTACCTGCGATTCATCCTCGTCGACGGGCTGTGGCAGACCCTCAAGATGGCGGCCGCCGGCATCGTCGGGGCGGTGGTGCTCGGCCTGGTGCTGGGCATCGGCAAGCTCTCCGACCACGCGTTGGTGCGAATGCCGTGCTGGGCCGTCGTGGAGTTCTTCCGCGCCGTGCCCGTCGTGATGCTGATGATCTTCTTCTTCACGATCTACGGCATCACGCGCGGCGAGTTCGGCTCGTTCATGTGCGTCGTCTGGGCGCTGTGGCTCTACAACGGCGCCGTGCTCGCCGAGGTGTTCCGCGCCGGCCTGCTCGCCGTGCCGAACGGCCAGTCCGAGGCCGCGTACGCCGTCGGCATGCGCAAGAGCCAGGTGGTGTGGATCGTGCTGCTGCCGCAGGCGGTGAAGATCATGATCCCCGCGATCATCAGCCAGATGGTCGTCACGCTGAAGGACACCAGCCTCGGGTACGTGATCGCAGCGCCGGGGCTCACCGCCGTGGCGCGACCGCTCTACACCGAGTTCCAGAACCACGTGCCGGTGTTCATCGTGCTCGCCCTGATCTACATCGCCGTGAACCTGGTGCTGACGCTGCTCGCCACGTGGATCCAGAGGCGCTTCGTCGGCGAGCGCAAGCCGCTCGAGGTCTCCGCGGTCGGCACCGCCGACCAGCGAACGGTCTAGCTCGTCGCGGGCTGCTCGGTCACCCAGAGCCGGATCGTGCCCTCGATGACGACGGTGCCGTCGTCGCGCACGCCGCGGACCCGGACCGGCAGGTCGGGGTCGTCGCCGGTCCACTGCGCGGCGTCGGTCTCGGCGATGCAGGTGATGTCGCTGGTGGCCTTGGCCGTGTAGCTGACGTCCATGCCCTTCGGGATCCACCGCTTGCCGCCCGGGATCGTGACCTCGGCCAGCGCACCCATCGCGGCCTCGAGCCCGTTGCACAGCGCGATCGCGTGCACCGTGCCGAGGTGGTTGTGCACACCGCGCCGCTTCGGCACCACGAGCTCGGCGTAGTTGGGCCGCAGCTCGACGAACCGCGGCCGCACCGTGGCGAAGTAGGGCGCCTTGCGGCTGAACGCGAAGGAGAACGCGCGGCGGCCGACCTCCGGCACGACGGGGAGCCGGTTGGCGGTACGCCAGAGGGTGAGGACCTGGGTCACGGCGTCGATGTTACCGCACGGTAACCGAACGTCAGCTGAGCGAGAGGAAGAGCCGCTCCAGCTCGAGCAGGCGCTGCTCCGAGAGCCCCTCGTCGTCGTCCAGGCTGCCGCGCCACTCGGCCGCGACGATCGCGAAGCCGGCGCGGTCGAGCGCACTGGACACGGCCTTGATCTGGTTGAGGACGGAGGTGACGTCCCGCTCCTCCTCGATCATGCGGAGGACGCCGGCCAGCTGGCCCTGGGCGCGCTTCACGCGGTTGACGACCGCGTGGCGGTCGACCGGGTGCTTCTGCGTCGTCACAATCACATTCACTCCATGTCGCTGTCGCGCCCGATCGGGCGCCTCGTCACTTGTCGCTGGGGCACCCCGGTAGGGGCGCGGCCGGTGGTCCGACCGACGACTCCCGAGGTCGTCCGGTCTCACAGGGATCAACGCAGGAAACCCGTGGGGGTTACGGCATGGCGAGGCGAGACGTGGGTCACGGGAGGCGTCGGGCGACCGCGAACACCCGGCGGAACGGGAGTACGACGCCGCGCCCGTCGTCCGGGTAGGCGGCCCTCAGCCGGCGCCGGAACTCGGCCTCGAAGGCCGGCCGCACGTCGTCGGGGAGGGCGGCGAGGGTGGGGCGGGCGCCGGTCCCGGTGACCCAGGTGAAGACCGGGTCGTCGCCGTGCAGGACGTGCAGGTAGGTGGTCTCCCAGGCGTCGACCTCGCAGCCGGCGTCCTGGAGCGCGCGCAGGTAGGTGGCGGCGCCGTGTGCGTCCGGGACGGCGACGTCGCGGGTGTGCTCGGCGTAGGGCTCCTCGGCGGCGAGGTCGCGGCGGATCGTGTGGCTGGGCTGGTCGAGGTTGCCGGGCACCTGGACGGCGAGCACCCCGCCCGGCGCGAGAGCATCGACGAGCGCCGGCAGCAGGTCGAGGTGGCCCGGCACCCACTGCAGCGTCGCGTTGCTGACGAGCACGTCGACCGGCCGCTCGGGACGCCAGGCGCGCAGGTCGGCGACGTCGTAGGTGACGCGGGAGCCGCGCTCGCGGGCCGTCGCGATCATCTCGGGGCTCGAGTCGAGCCCGGCCACCCGCGCGGCCGGCCACCGCTCGGCGAGCAGGTCGGTGAGGTTGCCCGGGCCGCAGCCGAGGTCGACGACCTCGCTCGGCGCCGAGTGGTCGATGCGGGCGAGCAGCTCGACGAACGGCCGGCCCCGCTCGTCGGCGAAGGCGAGGTAGCGGGCCGGGTCCCAGGTGTGCGCCATGACCCCACCATATATCTTGATGTCAAGATTCTTTGTGCTCTCGCTATCCTGAGGCGATGCGCGACGAGGTGGACGACCTGGTGGAGGCGTGGGCGCGGGAGCGCGGCGACCTCGACCTGGCCCCCGTCGCCGTGTTCAGCCGGATCAGCCGGCTCGCCCGCCGGCTCGACCTGGCCCGTCGTGCCGCGTTCAGCAGTCACGGCGTCGAGTCGTGGGAGTTCGACGTGCTCGCGGCGCTGCGGCGTGCCGGGGCGCCGTACGAGCTGTCCCCCGGCCGGCTGCTGCGCGAGACCCTGGTGACCAGCGGGACGATGACCAACCGGGTCGACCGGCTCGTCGGCCGCGGCCTGGTGCAGCGGTTCCCCGACCCGGCCGACCGGCGCGGGGTGCTCGTGCGGCTCACGCCCGACGGCAAGGCGACCGTCGACGGCGCCTTCGAGGCCCTCCTCGACGCCGAGCGCGACCTGCTCGCCGATCTCTCCCCCACCGACCGCACCGCCCTCGCCGGCCACCTCCGGACGTTGCTGGCGCCGTTCGGCGAGTCGGGTAGTCCCTGACGAAAAGCACCGTTCTCGGGCCGGAAATGGCGCTTTTCGTCAGGGACTACCGCTTATGTCAACCGCTCCGCCACCTCGAGCCACTCGAGCTCGACGGCCTCCTTCTCGGCGAGGACGGCGTCGAGTTCGGTGCCGAGCTCGGTGAGGCGGACGTGGTCGGCGGCGTGGGCGGCGAGCCCGGCGTGGAGCTCGGCCTCCTGGGCGGCGAGCCGCTCCAGGCGCTTGTCGAGGCGGGCGAGGGTCTTGCGGGCCTCCCGCTCGTCGGCGGAGCCGGCCCTCGCCTGGGAGGTCGGCTGGGTCGGCGTCGCTGCTGCGGGCGTCTCGACAGGCTCGACGACCGTCAGGGCAGCACGCCTCCTCGCCAGGTACTCGTCGACGCCACCGGGGAGCATCGAGATCTGGCCGTCGCCGAGGAGCGCCCAGGTCGAGTCGGTGACGCGCTCGAGGAAGTAGCGGTCGTGGGAGACGACGATCAGCGTGCCGGGCCAGCCGTCGAGGAAGTCCTCGAGGACGTTGAGGGTCTCGATGTCGAGGTCGTTGGTGGGCTCGTCGAGCAGTAGCACGTTGGGCTCGGTGAGCAGCAGCCGCAGCAGCTGGAAGCGCCGCCGCTCGCCGCCGGAGAGGTCGCCGAGCCGGGCGGTGAGCTTGTCGCCGGTGAACCCGAACCGCTCGAGCATCGCGGAGGCGGTGACCTCGCCGGACGTCGTCCGCGTGACCCGCCGGATGCCCTCGACGGTGGCGAGCACCCGGTCGTCGGGCGGCAGGTCGTCGACCTCCTGGGTGAGGTGCTGGATCGAGACCGTGCGGCCGTGCCGCACCTTGCCGTGGGTCGGCGCCAGCACACCCGCGACCAGCGAGAGCACCGAGGTCTTGCCCGCGCCGTTGACGCCGACGACGCCGACCCGGTCGCCGGGTCCGAGCCGCCAGGTGGCGTGGGAGAGCAGCGAGCGCTCGCCGCGCACGAGGTCGACGTCCTCGATGTCGATCACGTCCTTGCCCAGCCGCTGGGTGGCGAACCGGGCGAGCTCGAGCCGGTCCCGCGGCGGCGGCTCGTCGTCGATGAGCGCGGTGGCGGCGTCGATGCGGAACTTGGGCTTCGAGGTGCGCGCCGGTGGCCCGCGCCGCAGCCAGGCGAGCTCCTTGCGCACCAGGTTCTGCCGCCGGGTCTCGGTGGCGGCCGCCTGCCGCTGCCGCTCCGCCTTGGCCAGCACGAACGCCGCGTAGCCGCCGTCGTAGACGTCGACTGCGCCGTCGTGGACCTCCCAGGTCTGCTCGCACACCGCGTCGAGGAACCACCGGTCGTGGGTCACCACCACCAGCGCACCCGGACGCCGGCGCAGGTGGTCGGCCAGCCACGCGACCGCCTCGACGTCGAGGTGGTTGGTGGGCTCGTCGAGCACCACCAGCTGGTGGTCGCCGAGCAGCAGTGCGGCCAGCGCGCAGCGTCGTCGCTCACCACCGGAGAGCCCGAGCACGGCCCGGTCGAGCTCGACCCCGGCGAGCAGCTCGGTGACGATCTCCCTCAACCGCGGGTCCGCCGCCCACTCGTGGTCGGACCGGCCGCCGAGCACCGCCTCGCGCACGGTGTGGCTGTCGCGCAGCTCGTCACCCTGGTGCAGGAACCCCACCAGCAGGCCCCGCTGCCGCGACACCCGGCCGGTGTCCGGCTCCTCGAGCCCGGTCATCACCCGCAGCAGCGTGGTCTTGCCGTCGCCGTTGCGGCCGACGACGCCGACCCGGTCGGTGCTGCCGAGCCCGAGCGAGACGTCGCTCAGCAGCGGGCGGACGCCGTACGCCTTCGACACCCGCTCCAGGTTGAGCAGATTCGGCTCAACCATGGGCGTGGACGACGTGGGCGCCGGCGACGGGTCCGGGTGCGACGAGCACCCGGCGGCCGCCGTGGTGCAGCACCCCGGCGACCTCGCGGGCGTGCTCGGCGGACTCGCACAGGAACACGCAGGTCGGCCCGGACCCCGAGATCATGCCGCGCAGCGCGCCCGCGGCCTCCCCGACCTCGATGAGGTGCCCGAGCTCGGGCCGCAGGTCGAGGGCGGGCTCCTGCAGGTCGTTGTGCAGCGCCCGCGCCAGACTCACCGGCTCGCCGGACCGCAGCGCGTCGAGCAGCCCGTCGGCGGCGCGCGGGGTGGCTGGGGCGTCGGAGGAGAGCCGGTCGAAGTGGGCGTAGACCTCCGGCGTCGACAGGCCGACCGGGTCGGGCACGAGCACCCACCACCAGGTGCCGGCGTCGCCCACCGGCTCGACCACCTCGCCGCGGCCGGTGCCGAGGGCGGTGCCGCCGAGCAGCGCGAACGGCACGTCGCTGCCGAGGGTGGCCGCCAGCCGCAGCAGGTCGTCGTCGGTGGTGCCGAGGTCCCAGAGCCGGTCGAAGGCCACGAGGGCGGCGGCGGCGTCGGCGGAGCCGCCGGCCAGCCCGCCCGCCACCGGGATCGCCTTCTCGACGTGGAGCCGGCCCTTGAGCGGCACCCGGTGGTGCGCGGCGAGCAGGGACGCCGCGCGGTCGACCAGGTTCGACCCGTCGGTGGGCACGCTGCCGGGCTCCACCCAGTCCGGCAGGCCCAGGTCGAGCCGCCAGTCGTCCGAGGTGGTGGCGGTGACGTCGTCGCAGAGGCCGACGGCCTGGTAGACGGTCGTGAGCGGGTGGAAGCCGTCGGGCCGCGGCCGCCCGACGCCGAGGTGGAGGTTGATCTTGGCCGCCGCCCGGACGACGACCGGGCTCATGCGCGGCTCACCGGTGGAGTCCTTCGGCGAGCCGGGCGAAGGTCTCGACGGTGAGCGACTCGCCGCGTGCCAGCGGGTCGACGTCCGCGTCGGCGAGTGCCGCGTCGACCGCGTCGCCGGGGAAGGTCGAGCGGAGGGCGCCGCGCAGCGCCTTGCGACGGTGGGCGAACGCGGCGTCCACGACGGCGAACACCTGCGCGCGGGTGGCCGTGGTGGCGGGCGGTTCACGCCGGGACCAGGCCACCAGGCCGGAGTCGACGTTCGGGGCCGGCCAGAACACGTGTCGGCCGACGGCGCCGGCCCGGCGGACGTCGGCGTACCAGGCCGCCTTCACCGACGGGACTCCGTACACCTTCGAGCCCGGCGTCGCGGCGAGCCGGTCCGCCACCTCCGCCTGCACCATCACCAGACCCTGTCGCAGGCTCGGCAGCAGCGCCAGCAGGTGCAGCAGCACCGGCACCGAGACGTTGTAGGGCAGGTTGGCCACCAGCGCCGTGGGCGGCGGGCCGGGCAGCTCGGTGACGCGCAGCGCGTCGGCGTGCACGAGCGTGAAGCGGTCGACGCGCTCGGGGGCCAGGTCGGCCACCGTGGCGGGCAGCAGCGAGGCGAGCTTGTCGTCCACCTCGACGGCGATCACGGCCTGCGCGACGTCCAGCAGCGCCAGGGTGAGCGAGCCGAGGCCGGGGCCGACCTCGACGACGACGTCGTCGGGTCCGAGGTCGGCGGCGCGCACGATCCGGCGGACCGTGTTGGCGTCGATCACGAAGTTCTGGCCGCGCTGCTTGGTGGGGCGCAGGTCCAGGGTCTCGGCCAGACGACGAACCTCCGCCGGCCCGAGAAGTCGCGGGCCGGCGGAGGTCATGGTGTCGAGGCTAGAGACCGTCAGGTGGGGAGACCCAACGAGGCCGCGCAGCCGGGCCAGGCGCCGTAGCCGCCGGAGGCGTCACGCACCTTGGTGGCGATCGCGATCTGGGTCTCGCGGCTGGCCTGGTGCGGCATGCCCGGGCCGCCGTACGACTGCCAGGTGCCGAGGTTGAACTGCAGACCGCCGTAGTAGCCGTTGCCGGTGTTGATGGCCCAGTTGCCGCCGGACTCGCACTGCGCGAGCTGGTCCCACACGGTGTTGCCACCGGCGAAGTTCGACGTGACGGCCTCCTGGGTGCCGACGGCGACGAGCTCGTCGGTCGGCTCCTGGAGCACCTTCTGGCGCAGCACGGTCTGCTTGAACACCTTGCCGTTGCGGAACACGATCCGGTAGGTCACGTCGCGCAGGCCGTCCTGGCCCTCACGGAGCACCTCGGTCTCGCCCTCGAGCATGGAGTCGTCCTCCTGCTCGACGGTGCCGAAGTCGACGACCTCGCGCTTGAGCCGCTTGGTCACGACGCGCACGTCGGTGAAGTCGACGCGGTCGCCGTCCTGGAGCTCGGTGGTGCGGCCGGGCTTCACGATGTCGTACTTGTCGAGCTTCACGCCGAGCTGCTCGAGCGCGTCGGCCGCGGTGAGGGCCGGCACCTGGCGCACGACCGGCTTCTTGCCGGCGAGCTTGACCGTGAGCCGCTTCGGGGTGACGACCTCGAGGGAGACGCCGTCGCGCGGCACGTCGAGGCTGCGGTTGAGCGACAGCAGCGAGCGACCGAAGGTGTTGCCGATCTGGGTGAGCGCACCCTGCACGCTGGTGGCGGTCACCCAGTGGGTCTCGGTCTCGCCGTCGACGGTGAGCTCGATCGGCCGGCTGTAGCGCACGGTGATCTGCGTGCCCTCCTGCACGGACTCGTCGGGGCCGGGCGCGACGATGTCGCGGTCGGTCACGTCGAGGTTCGCGGCGTCGAGCACGTCACCGACGGTGTCGCCCATGAGGCTGACCTCGCGCGGCTCGCCGTCCACGGTGACCGTGACGGTCTTGGACATCGCGGCGTAGCCGACGGTGGTGCCGACCACCGAGGCGAGGACGACGGCGCACAGCGCCACGAGCACGGCGCGGCTGCGGATGAGGCGGCCGAACCGGCTTCGGGGAGAGTCGTCGGGGGCGGGGTGGTTCAGGTGGAACAGGCGCACAAGGCTCCGATGGATCGTGATCTCCGGGCCTCGTCCGTCTGCCCCAAGTCACGCAGGCGGAAACGGGCCGATCCCGGCCAACAGCGATCTACCAGACCAGTGACTTTGTCGACTTTGCAAACCCTCGGAGCCCGTTCCCGCCTGGGACGTGGCCAGGGTCACGCGTTCTGAGCGTGGCCCGGCGCGCCCCACGGGCCTCCGAAGGCGGCGTCGGTGGCGGCGTCGACGGCGGCGCAGAGGTCGCCGAGGTCGTCGCCGCGGACCTCGGCCATGACGCGCATGGTGTGGGGCACCAGGTAGGAGGCGTTGGTGCGCCCGCGGTAGGGCATCGGCGTGAGGTAGGGGGCGTCGGTCTCGACGAGCAGCCGGTCCGACGGCACCACGACGAGCGCCTCGCGCAGCGGCGCGGCGTTCTTGAAGGTGACGGTGCCGGCGAAGGAGAGGTGGGCGCCGCGGTCGAGGCAGGCGCGGGCGAAGTCGGCGTCGCCGGAGAAGCAGTGCATCACCCAGCGGTCGGGGGCGCCCTCGGCATCGACGACGCGCAGGATCTCCTCGTGCGCGTCGCGGTCGTGGATCACGAGCGTCTTGCCGAGCCGCTTGGCGAGGTCGATGTGACGACGGAACGACTCCTCCTGCGCCGCGACCCCCTCCGGTCCGGTGCGGAAGAAGTCGAGCCCGGTCTCCCCCACCGCCCGGACGGCGTCATGGGCGGCCAGCGCCTCGATCTCGGCCAGCGCTTCCTCGAGCCGCCCCGCGGCCTCGAGCCGCGGCGCCTCGTTCGGGTGCAGCGCGACGCCGGCCACGAGCGCGTCGTGGGACGCCGCCGCCTCCACCGCCCACCGCGCGCCCGGCAGGTCGCAGCCGATCTGCACGATCCGCGGCACCCCGACGGCGGCCGCCGTGGCCACCGCCTCGTCCACCGACAGCGGCGTCTCGCCGTCGCGCGCGATGTCGAGGTGGCAGTGGTTGTCGACGACCGGGTGCGGGAGCGGCTCCGGAGCGGGCGGGCGGTCGCCCGAGGAGGAGCTCATGCCGTGGCGAACCGCTTCAGCGCGGTCTCGGCCAGCGCCACCGGCTCGTGCGCGGGGATCCAGTGGTCGGCGCCGTCCAGGACGACGAGCTCGTAGTCGGCGTCGACGTAGCGCACGGTGGCGTTGACGCCGGCCCGGTCGATGGCGCCGTCGCGGTTGCTCCACACCATCGTGGTGGGCACGGTGACCCGGACCTCGGAGGCGGTGGCGAGGTCGCCGAGCGGCAGCGCGCGGTACCAGCCGAGGGCGTAGTGCAGCGCGCCGTCGTCGACCATCTCGCGGCGGAACCGCGCGACGTCGTCGTCGGTCATGCCGGTGCGCTTCATGTTGACGTCGAACCGACCGCCCGGTGTGGCCGCGAGCCGCTCGGCCAGCAACGGCAGGTTGAACATCGCGATGTACCAGGAGCGCCGGAACTGCCGCGAGGTGAGCAGCGCGCGGGTGAACGCCGTCGGGTGCGGCACCGACACCGCCACCAACGAGCGCACCAGGTCGGGACGACGGATCGCGAGCGCCCACGCCACGACGGCACCCCAGTCGTGGCCCACCACGTGCACCGGCCCGCCGACCTGCTCCACGAGGGCGACGACGTCGGACACCAGGTGCTTGACCCGGTAGTCCCGCCGCCGCGGGGGCCGGGCGCCGCGCGAGTAGCCCCGCTGGTCGGGCGCGAGGGTGCGGTAGCCGGCCTCGTGCAGCAGCGGCGCCACGTGCCGCCAGCAGGTGGCGCGCTCGGGGAAGCCGTGCAGCAGCAGCACGACCTCGCCGTCCTCCGGTCCCTCGTCGACGACGTCGAACTCGAGACCGTCGTGGGTGAAGGTCGCGATTCGGCTCACGAGACGTGCACCGCGTCGTAGACCACGCGCTTCGGCACGCCGGCGGCGCGCGCGACGTCCTTGATGGCGTCCTTGCGGCTCATGCCCCCATCCTCACGCGCGGCGACGGCGGCCCGCAGGTCGGCCTCGTCGGTCGAGACGGCGGCCGGCTCGGCCCCGGCCACCACCAAGGTCACCTCGCCGCGCACGCCCGCCCCCGCCCAGGCGGCGAGCTCGGCCAGCGGGCCACGCACCACCTCCTCGTGGGTCTTGGTGAGCTCGCGGCACACCGCGGCTGGCCGGTCGGCGCCGAACGCCTCGGCCATCGCCGTCAGCGCGACGGCGGTGCGGTGCGGCGCCTCGAAGAACACCAGCGTGCGCGGCTCGGTGGCGAGGTCGGCCAGCCGGCGGGCCCGCTCCCCCGCCTTGCGCGGCAGGAAGCCCTCGAAGCAGAACCGGTCGACCGGCAGCCCCGACACCGCGAGCGCCGTGAGCACCGCCGACGGGCCCGGCACCGCCGTGACGCGGACGCCGGCCTCGACGGCGGCGGCCACCAGCCGGTAGCCGGGGTCGGAGACGCTGGGCATGCCGGCGTCGGTGACCAGCAGCACCCGCTCCCCGGCGGCGAGGTGCTCCAGCAGTGCGGGCGTCCGGCTCGCCTCGTTGCCCTCGAAGTAGGAGACGACCCGGCCGGTCACCTCGACGCCGAGGTCGGCCGCGAGCCGGCGCAGCCGGCGGGTGTCCTCGGCCGCCACCACGCCCGCCGACCCGAGCTCCTCGGCGAGCCGCGGGGGTGCGTCGGCGACCCGCCCGATCGGCGTCGCCGCCAGCACCAGCACCCCGTCCGTCACGCCGCGATCCTCGCAGGGTCTCGAGGCCCCTCCCTCGTTCCTCGGTCGGAGCACCTCAACCACCGCTCGTACAGTTCCCGCGTGAGCCTCGTCGACGACCGGAGCCCGGCCGGGCTCTCGGCGACGGCGGACGGCCGGCCGGTGCCGAGCGCGTGGCAGCGGGCCCGGCAGCGGACAGCGGCCCTCGACGACCGGTGGACGTCGTGGGCCGCCGCGCTCGGCGTCACGCTGCTCGCCTTCGGCATGCGGCTGTGGCGGCTCGGCGAGCCGAAGCGGTTCGCGTTCGACGAGACCTACTACGCCAAGGACGGCTGGTCGCTGCTCAACCACGGCTACGTGCTCGGCTACAAGGAACGGGTCGACGGCGAGCTCATCAACGACGCGATCCTCGACGGCCACACCCAGGGCATCTGGAAGGACGACCCGTCGATGATCGTCCACCCCGAGGTGGGCAAGTGGCTGATCGCACTCGGCGAGAAGGCGTTCGGCATGGAGCCGTTCGGGTGGCGCGTCTCGGCCGCCGTCGTCGGCTCGCTCATGGTGCTGGTGCTCATCCGGCTGGCCCGCCGGCTCACCGGCTCGACGATGCTCGGCCTGGTCGCCGGCGTGCTGCTGATGCTCGACGGCCTGCACTTCGTGCTCTCCCGTCTCGCGCTGCTCGACATCTTCCTGGCCTTCTTCCTGCTCTGCGGTGTAGCCGCGGTGGTGAACGACCGCGACCACCACCGGGCCCGGCTAGCCCGCCGACTCGACGCCGCCGAGGACGGCGAGGGCTGGGGACCGGTGCGCCCGCTGCTGTTCCGGCCCTGGCTGCTGGTCGCCGGCGTCTGCTTCGGCCTGGCCGTCGGCACCAAGTGGACGGCGCTCTACCCGCTCGCGGTGTTCGGCGTGCTCGTGTGGGTGTGGAGCGCGGGCGCCCGCCGATCCTTCGGCGTCCGCTGGTCGCTGCCGAAGGCCGTGCTCGCCGACGGCCTGCCGGCCTTCGCCCAGCTCGTGCTCGTGGCGGGCGTGGTCTACACGGCGTCGTGGACCGGCTGGCTCGTGCACGCCCACCAGTACGAGGAGTCGCTGTCGTCGACGCAGTACACGCAGTTCGTGAAGGAGCGGCCCTGCAAGGGCAAGGGCGACGAGCGCACCACGAACAACGTCACCGACCCGGACCGGAAGTGGCCCACCGCCACCGAGCCGGACGCCGACGGCCTGGGCGAGGTGACCCAGTCGCTGCGGTCGCTCTGGTACTACCACCAGGACGTCTACACGTTCCACACGCACTACCTGAACTGCAGCGACCACCAGTACGAGTCGGCGCCGTCGGGGTGGCTGCTGATCAACCGGCCGGTCGGCGTGGCCACCGACCTCGACATCAAGGCGGGCGACCAGGGCTGCGAGGCCGACCCGGGCAAGGTCTGCTACCGCCAGGTGCTGCTCATCGGCACGCCGCTGCTGTGGTGGGGCGGCTGCCTGGCGCTGATCGCCGCCGGGGTCCTGTGGCTCGGCAGCCGCGACTGGCGCTACGGCGTCCCGCTCGCCGGCGCGCTGTCGACCTGGCTCCCATGGCTCCAGTACGACGACCGGCCGATCTTCTTCTTCTACGCGATCGCCAGCCTGCCGTTCCTCGTGCTCGCGGTGACGCTGGTGCTCGGCAAGCTCATCGGCACCGCCCGCGCCCCCACCGGCCGCCGCACCTTCGGCGTGATCGTGGCGGGGTCGTTCGTGGTGCTGGTGCTGCTCAACTTCGCGTACTTCTACCCGATCCTCAGCTACGACCTGATCACCCGCGACGGCTGGCTCGACCGCATGTGGTTCGCGAGATGGATCTAATGGCATGAGCAGCTGGACGCCGGGCTGGGGCGAGTTCCCCCCGCCGCTGCTGGACTTCTGGACCGAGCGGCACCTCTGCACGCTCACCACGCTGCGCGCCGACGGCCGCCCGCACGTCGTCCCGGTCGGCGTCGCGCTCGACCACGAGGAGCGGTGCGCGTGGGTGATCGCCTCCGGCGCCTCGGCCAAGGTGCGGCACCTGCGCGACGGCGGCCCGGTGGCGGCGTGCGCCGTGGACGGCGCGCAGTGGTCGACCCTCGAGGGCACCGCCGAGGTGCGCGACGACGCCGCGTCGGTGGCCCGGGCCTGCGAGCGGTACGCCGCCCGCTACCGCACGCCGCGGCCGAACCCGGAGCGGGTGGCGGTGCGGATCTCCGTCGAACGGTTCCTCGCGTCCCGCGGGCTGCTCCACACTGACCCCCGTGACCACTGACGACATCCAGGAGCGGCTGCGCGAGGCCCGCACCGCCGAGGACCTGCACGAGGTGTGGACGACGGTCGATGGCCTGTGGAACGAGACCCTCGGGAAGGCGGCGGGGCTGCCCGAGGAGAAGCGCCAGGAGCGGGTCGACGGCGAGTGGTCGCTCGTCGAGACGCTGCGCCACCTGGTGTTCGCCACCGACTGCTGGGTCGGCCGGATGCTCCTCGGCCTCGAGGACGCCCACCACCCGCTCGGGCTGCCGCCCACCGACCACCCCGACGACGCCTCCCGCGAGCTGGGCATCGACCTCGACGCCCGGCCGTCGTTCCGCGAGGCCGTGCTGCTGCTGGCCGAGCGGCGCGGCCAGGTGGCCGGCGTCTTCGCCACCCTCGACGACGACGCGCTGCCGCAGGAGATCAAGGCCGCCCCGGCGCCGTACTGGGGCGTCGAGACCCACACCGTCGAGGCGTGCGTGCGCACGCTGCTCTTCGAGTTCCTCGCCCATCGCCGCTACGCCGAGCGCGACCTCGCCGCCCTCGGCTGAGCCGTGGAGCTCGAGTTCCGCGGGCCGGTCTTCACCTGGCGCGGGCCGTCGCCGCACCACTTCGTGGCGGTGCCCGAGGAGGAGTCGGCCGCCCTCGACGACGCCCGGGCAGCCGTCACCTACGGCTGGGGGATGGTGCCGGTGACCGTGCGGATCGGCGAGACCACCTGGCCGACGTCGCTGTGGCCCAAGGACGGCGGCTACCTCGTGCCGCTGAAGCTGGCGGCCCGCCGGGCCGAGGGGATCGAGGTCGGCGACGTGGTCGCCGTCGTGCTCACGGTGGCCGTCTAGATCGGCGTCAGCGGATCGGCGGGCGCCAGTAGAGCGACGACGGAGTCGCCGCGGGCTTCGGCCGGGGGCTGTGCTGCTGGTGGACGCTCATCTCGGTGCCTCTCTCGGGGGTGCTGGTGGGAAACACCTGAACGGTGCACCGCCCCGCTTGTGCCCGCCTTGCGTCCGACTTACCGGTGGGCGCAGTCCTTCGTGATGTGTGGCCGCGCGCGTCACACGCCGGGTCTGCCACCCCGTCCGCGCAGGCGCGGCCACCTCTTGTCACACAGGCACCACCGGTACCGCCGCTCAGGCGATTCCTGCTCTTCTCAGCCGAAGTTTCGGCCGAGAAGTGCAGGAGTCCCCGGTTAACCGGGGACTCCTGCACTCGACGGCGGGCGCCCCACAGTCACCCGAACGACAGTCACGGCCCGATCTCGGGGTGCATCGCCCGTGGCCGAAGCAGGAGCAGGACGCCGGTCACGGCGCCGCAGAGCGCCAGGAACACCGCCGCCACGATCGCGGTGACGCCGACCGCGCGGTGGGCGCCGTCGGGCAGCCCGAGCACCGGCGAGGGTGCCGTCGTAGCGGGTGCTGGTGTCCATGCCTCACGATCCCACCGCGAGGTCATGGTGGCGATGACCTCCCGGGTGGTCGCCGGGAGCGGCGGCCGCCGCGCAGCGCCCGGACGGTGTGCGGGCCGACCAGCCGCGGACCGGCGAGCTTGGACTCGAGCCGGCGTCCCTTCCGGGCCACCGGCTGGGCGAGGTACTCGCCGAGCAGCACGCCGGAGCTGAGCGCGATCGCGACGGCGGCCGCGGTGACCATCGCGACCAGCGCGGAGCTCGGCTGGAGGGCCAGCAGGGTGAGGCCGCGGTAGATCGACAGACCGGGGAGGAACGGGGTGATGCACGCGGCCACGAGCACCAGCGCGGGCACCCGGAACCGGCGTGCGACCGGATAGCTCATCAGGCCGAGCAGGGTGGCCGCGAGCGCCGACGCCCACGAGACGCCGAAGCCCTGGTCGAGCGCGACGGCGTACAGCGCCAGCGCGGCCCCGGCCGAGAGGGCGATCGGGGCGAGCGCGCGGAGCGGCGCGTAGGCCGAGTAGGCGTACGCCGCCGCCGCCACCGCGCCGCCGGCCACCATGTAGGGCAGGTCCGCGAGGCCGTAGGCGCCGGGGTCGACCATGCCGAGCCGGACGTCGACGAGCTCGGCGACCTCGAGCCCGCCGCTGACGCCGGCCACCACGCCCGCGGTGCCGAGGAACGCCTCGAGGATCCGCGCCGCCGCGGTGAGCGGGAAGCCGGTGAGCGCGTCCTGGATCGCGCCGAGGAAGTTCACGCCGGCCAGGAGCATCACGATGCTCGTGGAGATCACCAGGCTGGGCGACACCTCGGCCGGGGTGGCCGCCACCGCGACCGCGATCAGCGTCGCGATGAGCCCGCCCGCGACCTGCTGGTAGAAGGTCGGGATCCGGCTCCGGCCCATCCGGCGCTGCAGCAGGTCGACGAGCGCCGCGGCGACGGCGGCGAGCAGCACCACGAGCCAGTCACCGCCCAGCACCACCGCGATGCCGGAGCCCATGACGCTCAGCGCGGCGGTGACCGCCCAGCGAGGTCGGGTGTGACCGGTGGAGATGATCCGGCCGAGCCGGGCCGCCGCCTCCGGCCGGTCGGTCCGGCCCTCCACCAGGTCGCGCATCAGGTGGTCGACCTCGGTGAGGTCGCCGTAGTCGACCTCGCGCTGCCGCACCTGCCGGATCTGGACGATCGGCGGCTCGTCGGACGCGGACTGGTGGGTCATCGTCAGCTCGGTGAAGGTCACGTCGGCGCTGAACCCGCGCAGCCCGCAGGACCAGGCCACGTTGTTCATCGCCGCGCTGACGTCGCTGGCACCGGCGCCGGACGACAGCAGCAGCTCGCCGATCCGCAGCGACAGATCCATCGTCGCGCTGATCTCGCGGGGGTCGAGGGGGACTGGTCGTGCCATGACGACACCAGTGTGCCGACGCGCCTCACGCCCGTCGCGGGCGGCACACCAGGTGCACGTCGTCGGCGTCCGTGGTAGCGCCCCGGACGCCGACCCGGCGGCCGCGGCGAGGGTCGCGACGTGCACCACCGCTTCGGCCCCGCGCCGCACGCCGCCGTCCGGGCGCGGCTGACGACGGCGGCCGGTGTCGAGCGCGAGGCGGTCTGGCGGGTGCCGACCACTGCGGCGACTCCGTAGGACAAGTCTTCGGCGTTCGGCGGACGCGGCTCGCTGGTCCGTCCTACTGTCCAGCGCATCGACACCGGTGACATGGGGGGAACCGTGAACCGACGACTGCGCATCTGCGCCATGGCCACGGCTGCAGCGGTGGTGCTGCCGTTGCTCGCGCTGGCCGCAACACCCGCACACGCGGTGGCCACGACGGCCTGTACCGGCCCGCTCCCGGCCGGCGGCTCCCGGTTCACCTGGACCGGCAACGGCACGACCGACGAGTGGGACACCCCCGCGAACTGGGCGATCGAGGGACCGGCGGCGACCCGGGAACCAGCCAGCGAGCGACACCCCACCTACTACGGCAGGGCCTCCACCGACGACAGCCTCACCGGACTCGTCTGCGTCGCCCCGAGCACGCCCACCACGATCCTGCTCGACGATGACGTGCACGTGCACGTGCTGGCGCTCGAGATCGGACCCGACGCGACGCTCGACATCCAGACCGGGTCGCGGGTGATGGCCTACGCGGACCCGGCGCAGTACACCTCGGTGATCCACGACGACGCGGTCGGCGACACCGACGACGCCGAGGTTCTCCTGCGCGGCAGCACCCTCGGTGGACCCGGTCTGATCCAGCTCGAGGGCGACCTGGTGTGGGGGCGACTCGGCTCCGGTGCCGCCACGCTCGACAACGACTTCTGCGCCGGCTTCTCGACCGGGCGCGCGGTCGATGCGTGCGCGAGCATCGATCCGGACGTCCCGACCGGGCGACTGCAGATCGCCGACGGCGGCGAGGTGGTCGTCGACGGACGGGGCGTGAACCTCCTCGACGGGTACCAGCTCGACGTCGCGTCGGGTGGCACCCTGAGCGTCAACGGACGGGGCTACATCGCGGCAGGGCGCAACACCGAGTTCGTGGTCGGGAACGGCGGCCTGGTGGACCTGGCCGGCGACAGCAACGTGTTCGAGGGCTTCGCCAACGGGCAGCCGGACGGCGACCTCGCCGGCTTCGTGAACGAGGGCACCGTCCGCAAGTCCGCCGGCACCGGGATCAGCTCGCTCAACGTGATCTACAGCGGCGGCGGGGAGATCGACGTCCGCACCGGTGGTCTCAGCATCAACGGCGGCACCCCCACCGAGGCCGACGTCGACGGTGGCAGCCGGCTCGGCACCGGCAGGTGCGACGCAGGGGTGTTCGACGACACCGAGGTGTGCACCCCCACGACCGACGCCACCGACACCCAGCTCGCCGTCATCGGCCCGGACGCCGACACGGACGGCCTCGGAATCGTCGAGGGCACCACCATCGACAGCGCCGGGGACCTCCAGCCCGCGGTCCAGGTGACCGTCGCCGATGCGGTCCAGAACGTGCGCAGCTCGCTGTGGTTCCAGTTCGACGCGACCATTCCGGCCCGACCCTCGCGGAAGCGCCTGGCGATCTTCCACCGACGACCGGGTCTCTCCGCCGAGCGCGTGCCGCTCTGCAACCCGCGTGGGGCGATCCCACGCAACGTGACCAGCTGCGTGGTCGGTCGTCGCGGCGACGCCGGCCAACCCGGCCAGGTGAAGGTGCGCAGCATCAAACCCGGCGGGTTCTGGAGCATGCGACCGTCCGGTATCGACTTCACCCGCCTGGTGAGCCCGCTCGTCGGGACGCTGCCCGCGTGTCAGGTGACGCACCCGGTCGCTCCTGGGAGGTTCAGGTCCCCGCAGGGCTTCAGACTGGCCGAGGCCGGACCGTTCAGGGTGTGGTACTCGCCGTTCCAGAACGCTCGACCGAAGGGTCGGCCGCTGGTGGAGGGCTGGGGTCGCGCCGGCGTCAACACCGTGCGGATCCCGATCCGGCGCACCGGCTGGGTCGCGGCGGTCGACGAGAACGGCGAGTCGACCGGGTCGTTCCGGGTCGTCGCCACCCCGACGGTCCGGTTCACCGACCGCAGCCGGCACACGTACGCGAGACGCTCGATGATCGTGAAGGGCCGGGTGTTCCCGGGCGGACGCCGCTCGGTCCGGCTCTTCGCCGCCCGCACGGTCCGCGGGGTCGGGTTCCTGCACCCCACCCCGCGCACGGCGACAACCAAGCCGGACGGCCGGTTCACCATCCGCTTCGTCCCTCCTCGTCGCGGCCGCTACGTGCTCGCGGTGCGGGTGGCCGGGGCCGGCGCCCTCAGCGCGGCGATCTCGAACCGTGCTGTTCGGGTAGTGGTCGATCGCCCACCGCCGCCGGATCCGGAGCCGGCCACGGTGACGGACCCGGTGACCAGCACGACCCCGACGACGACGTACGGCCGCGTCACCGACCCGCTGGACACCTTCGGCGCGTTCTACCCGGGCCGGGCGGCGACGTGTCGGTTCCTGGTGAGGTTCAGACGGGGATGACGTCGTGACCGACGACCCGGCCCCGCTGGGGACGATCAACGGCAGGTACGAGCTCCAGGAGATCGTCGGCAGCGGCGGCATGGGCGTCGTGTACCGCGCCCACGACCGTGTGCTCTCGCGGTCGGTGGCGGTCAAGGTGATCCGCGAGGAGCTGGTCAACGACGAGTTCATCCGCCGCTTCGAGCGGGAGGCAGCGATGCTGGCGCGGGTGCGCTCGCCGCACATCGTGGTGGTGTTCGACTACGGCAGCACCGACGGCCGCTTCTTCCAGGTCACCGACTTCCTCCCGGACGGCGACCTCGCCGACTGGCTGGAGGAGCACGGTCCGATGCCGCCCGAGCAGGCGGTGCCACTGGTCGCAGCCGTGGCCGACGCGCTCGCCGACGCCCACCAGCAGGGAGTCGTCCACCGGGACGTCAAGCCCGGCAACGTGCTCCTGTGGCGCCGGGGCGACGGCCTGCACCCCGTGCTCGCCGACTTCGGCGTCGCGGTCACCGCGGATCTCGCCATCACCGGCACCGGGTTCATCGTGGGGAGCCCGCCGTTCATGGCGCCCGAACGCCACCTGGGTGAGCCGGCCACCGAGGCCACCGACATCTACGCCGTGGGGTGCCTGCTCTTCAACGTCCTCACGGGCACCGCCCCGTTCCCGGGGACCCACTTCCAGATGGCTCACGCCCACATCAACTCACCGCCACCGACCCTCCCCGAGGGCGTCTCCGGCGCCCGACGACTGGACCGGGTGATCGCCACCTGCCTGGCCAAGGACCCGGCGGACCGCTACCCCAGCGCCGCGGCCGTGGCCGAGGCGCTGCGGACCCTCGGTCCGAGCGCCCACGACGCTGCGGCGGCCGACGACCACCTCCCGGAGCGGCCTCCGGCGGCCAGCACCGTGGTCGCCCCCGCCGTGGTCGGCGACACGAGGGCGGACGACGCCAGCCCGACGCTCGTCCGACGGCGGCGCGCCCCGCTGGTGGCCGGAGCCGTCGCCGTCGCCCTCCTGCTGGCCGGCGTCGCGATCGCCGGGTGGGGCTGGCTCGCCGACGACGACATCACGCCGACGGGCAGCGCCGACCCCTCGGCGTCCGCCCCGACGCCGCCGTCGCGCCCGGGCCAGGTCGCGGCCGAGACCACACCGGGCAACCGGTCGGTCGAGTTCCGCGTCGACCTCCCGCCACCGGACCCGGGCGTCGCCACCACGGTCGAGCTGAAGGACGAGGACGGCGACTGGCGGCCGACCGACACCGGATTCGTGCTGCCGACGACTGAGGGCCGCGAGGCCAAGTGCGCCGTCCTCCGCCTGGTCAACACCGAGGGCGACCAGCGGGCGACCGGGACGCCTCGTCGTGTCTGTGGCCGGGCCGCCCCGCCCCGGATCGTGCCGCGCGCCGTTCCCGGCTCCACCTGCGCCATCCTGGTCAGCGGCCAGTCGATCCCGTGCGACTGGGTCAACGTCGTGATCCAGGGCTTCCGGAGCGAGCAGTCCCTCACTCTCCACTGGCGGTTCGCACCGCCGGCGCCACCCGTCGTCGCGACCTTCCCGCTCACGGCCGGCGCCGACGGCACCGCTGCAGTGGCGGCCCACCGCACGAAGGAGCCCGACCCCACCGGGCTCTGCCCCGACCAGCGGTGTCCCGGCGGGTTCCCGGCGCCGCGAGGGACCGACGGGGTGACCATCTGGGTCACCGACGACGCCGGCAAGGTCCTGGTGAAGGAGTCCTTCGACCTCGACGGGCTGCGCTAGCCGGGGGAACCCACTTCGCCGAGCGCGCGCACCAGCATCACCTGCCGCGACGGCGCCCCGGTCTTCGCGAGCAGCGCCTTGAGGTGGTCCTCGGCCGTGGTCGGCGCGATCACGAGCCGCTCCGCGATGCCGCGGCTGTCGAGCCCGAGCAGCGCGAGGTCGAGCACCTCCCGCTCCCGCGGCGACAGCCCGTGGCTGCGGGCCACCAGGTCGACCCGGTCCTCGCCCGACGTCGGGGTGAGCGTGACGGCGATCCGCTCGCCGAGCCGCTCGGCGGTGGCGGTGAGCCAGCTGCTGCCCGCCAGGTGCACGCGTGCGTACGGGCGCCACGGCCGGCCCCGCTCGCTCGCGAGCAGCGCCGCGCCCACGTTGTAGGCGGCCGCGGGCACCGGCGGCACGGGCTTGCCCGGCGGCAGCAGCGCGAACAGCGCCGCGGCCACGCGGTCGGTCTGCTCGACCACCCGCAGGTCGTCGTCGAGGACGGCGACCCCGCCGCTCGGCGTCGTGCCGTCGTCGGCGAAGGTGCGCGCGAGGGTGGCGCGCAACCCGCGGGCGAGGGTGGTCGCCAGGCCGGTGACCGTGGCGCGCTCGTCGTCGGTGAACTCCCCTGCCGTGCGCCACAGCTCGAGGAACCCCCAGTGGCCGTGGGGATCGACGAGGTCGACGACCACCGTGTCGGCGACCCCCCGCGCCCGCAGCCACGCACGGAAGTCGTCCTCCTCGTCGACGTACCGCCGGCGGATCACGGCCGGCAGCTCGGCGGCGAGCGGGTCCGGCAGCGTGGCGTGCGGCGACGACACCACCCGCGACACCGGGTCGGTCAGCGCGAACACGTGGGCGTCGAAGCCGACGTCCCGGGCGAGCACGTCCAGCACCGCCGTCCGTGCCTCGCGGTCCGACACCTGCGGCCCGAAGCAGCGCTCGACCCGCGCCCGGAGGTCCACGCGGCTCAGCGTAGGGCGACGACGCACCCGCGAAGACCCCCGACGTCGGGGATACCGACCGGCGCCCCGGTGTCCGACGCTGGCCGCATGATCACGTTGCACGTCGAGAACCAGGTCCACGACTACGACACCTGGAAGCAGGCTTTCGACCGCTTCGACCGGGCCCGCACCGACCGGGGCGTGCGCGGCTACCGCGTCAGCCGCGACGTCGACGACCCGTCCCGGGTCACCGTCGACCTCGACTTCGACACCCACGACGAGGCCGTCGCGTTCCGCGGCTTCCTCGAGAAGGTCTGGGCGACGCCCCAGTCGCAGCGCGAGCTGGCCGGCCACTCCCGGCCGCGGCTGCTCGACCTGGCCGAACGGGTCTAGAGGGTCGGCCCCGGCTCGACCGCGAGGTTCGCGGGGTCGGGGTGGGACTCGGCCATCACCTCGCCGAGGTTCAGCTTCGCCCGGCACGACACGGTGGCGCCGGGCCCGACGCCGGGCACGAGCTCGCGGCGGACCGCCATCGGCAGCCGCTCGCCGACGCGCTGGGAGAGCAGGTCCGCGAGGCCCTCGACCTGGGTGGCCGAGACGACCTCGACGTCGAGCTGGTCCCAGTCGGGGAGCGTCGGGTGCGGCGCGACGCCGTGCACGCGCACGACCAGCGCCGTCATGTTCTCGACTGCCTGGACCATCCTCATCAACCCCTTGCCAGCGCGCTGCGATCGTCGGTCCGGGCGAGCAGGCGGCCCAGCGCGGCCGCGATCGGCAGCCCGGTGTGCGCCTCAAAGTAGCTGTAGGCCGGCATCGGGTTGACCTCGAAGCAGGTCCAGTCGCCGTCCGGACCGAGCCGGAGGTCGACTCCCGACAGCACGAGCCCGAGCTGCGCGGTGAGGTCGACGCAGCGGCGGGCGACGTCGTCGGGGAGCTCGATCGGCTCCATGTCGGTGCGGCCGCCGTCGCGCTCGGCGTAGCGGTAGTCGGTGGCGGTGCTGTCGATGGCGGCCGCGAAGGCCCGGTCGCCGACGACGTGCACCCGCACGTCGCGGCCGGGCAGGTAGCGCTGGAACTGCACCGGCAGCGTGGCCAGGAGCGGCAGTCGCGCGATGTCGGCGTCGTCGAGCTCGCGGACGACGGACCGGATGCCGCTGAGGGACTTGAACACGATCCGGCCGTGATCGCGACGGAACTCGAGCACCTCGTCCGGGTCGTTGGTCACCAGCGTCTCCGGCACCGCGAAACCCGACCGCGCGATCAGCTGGGCCTGGTAGGGCTTCGACGCGTTCGACTCCATCGCCCGCGGCCGGTTCACCACCAGCGCGGCGGCGGCGTCGAGCCAGGTCACGAAGGCCTCCCCGAACGCCTCGGCGCGGGCGCGCGCGGCCGCGCTCGCGTCGGACGGGCGGGGCGCGAGCGGACGGGCGTACACACCCGTCACGTCGGCCAGCCCGAGCTCGCGGCCGTCGGCCCGCAGCCATCCGTCCATCCCGACGCCGGCCACCAGGTCGTACCGGTCGACCCGGCGCGGGTCGACGGCGAGGTGGTCGGCACCGGCGTCGGCGAGGGCCTCGACGACCATCCGGATCGGAGGGTCGTCGGCGTACCCGTAGACGACGATCATCGGAGCGCCCCGACCCCGGTGGCGACGGAGACCAGCGCTGCCGCGACCGCGTGCACCTCGGTCGGGACGTCCAGCCGCGGCATCGTGGTCACGTCGACGAGGGTGGGGCCGTCGGCGAACGACAGCTCGAGCAGGGTCGTGCCCAGGTCACTCGCCAGGTCCAGCGATGCCGCGCCGAAGCGGTCCGCGAGCGGGCCGTGCACCCGGCCGGCGACGACGAGCAGCCGGCTCGTCACCGGGCGGTCGGGCAGCACGTCGACCGGCGCCGGCGCGGTCGCCAGGCCGGGCCACTCGATCCGCGGCAGGTGCCGCTCCCCGGGCGGCGCCGCCCCGATCAGCCCGGCGCGCGTCAGCACCCCGCGCCGCGCCACCGGCAGCCCGCACCGCTCCGCCGCAGCCAGCGCGACGCCGGGCGTCGGCCCGAGGGCGGTGGCGTAGGCGCCCACGGGACCGAGCACCCGGTGACCGAGGCTGCGCAGCCAGCTCGCCACCAGGGCGTCGAACTCGCTCGCGATGTAGTCGCGGTCCCGGGCGTCCGACGCCCCCACACCGGCCGGTACCGCCTCCATCCGGTGCAGGACGGCGTCCGGCGCGAGCACGCGCCCGCCGGCGAGCCGGACGACGCTGACGACGTCCCCGGCTGCCGACAGCCGGTGGCTCCACCGGGCCCGCACCAGGTCGGCCGGCAGCACGCGCAGCACCCGGTCCGCGCCGACCCAGCGGGCCACCTCGTGCTCGACGGCTCGCGCCCCCGGGTCCCGCCGGGCGGCCAGGATGACGATCATCTAGGCGAGCTAGGCAGGTGGCGTGTCGAACGCTCGCTTCGCGGCCGCGTCGCCGGCCGCCATCCCGGCGATCAGCTCGGGCCGCTCCGGCTCGTAGGTCGGGCCGCCCATGAGGTCGGGTCGCATGTCGGACCCGATGAACGGCTCGCCGCCCTCGGCGCCGCCGCCACCACCACCGACGGCGGCCTCCAGGGCCTCGAGCCGCTCCGCGAGCTCGACCAGCAGGCCACCGAGGTCGTCGCCCCCGGACTCCGCACCCTGCGCCCCGTACGGCCGGTCGAAGGGCCGGTCGAACGGCCGGTCGAACGGCGGCCGGTCCGGGATCTTGTACTCGCGGGAGTCCTTGACGTCCTTGATCCGCTTGCCGAGGTCGTTGTCGCGCAGGTCCTTGACCCCCTCCTTGATGAGGTCCTTCCGCTCCTTGAACGGCTCCTTGAGGTCCTTGCGCTCCTTGAAGGGCTCCTTGAGGTCCTTGCGCTCCTTGGTCGCGTCCTTGCGGTCCTTGAAGTCCTTGAACGCCTCCTTGGCCTTGCCGCACGACACCGCCACGGTCGCCGTCATCGTCGCGCCGGACGCCGAGATACCCGTGACCGAGACGCAGGTGTCGGCACCGGCGTAGGACTTCGAGTTCGGCGAGGACGACGAGGTGAACGCGGTGTTGCCGGTGCTACCGGGGTACGGGTCGCCGGCGTCGCCACGGTTGGTGCCCAGCTCGAGGTGGCGCTGGTTGTCGGCCTGCACGATCGCCACCTTGTAGTGGGTCTCGTCGGTGTTCGTCGTCTGCGCCTCGTCGATGTGCCAGATCAGCAGGCCGCCCGCGGGGAGCGAGTCGTCGTACCCGGACTTCTGGCGGTTCTCGACGAGGAAGTACTCGTTGCCGCCGGTGCCGTCCTTCCAGAGCCGGTGCACGGCATGGCTGCTCTTGACATCGGGGAACGACAGCGTGCCGCCCGTCGTCACGTTGGTCACCGACGCCCAGCCCTGGTTCGCCTTGCACCACGCGGACGGGTGCACGGGGATGTCGCCGCCGCCGCCCCACGAGCCGCCGGCCATCAGGCACCAGTTGCCGATGCCCTCCGAGGAGCCGTCGGTGTCGTAGAGGTCGGGGAAGCCGAACACCAGGTGGCCCAGCTCGTGGGCGCAGACGCCGATCTTGGCGTCCTCCGGGATGGTCAGGTAGCCGGAGATCTGCTTGCCGCCGTCGGTGTTGTGGACGCTCGGCAGGTTCCACTTGTGCGACCAGATGTCGCCCGGGCTACCGGTGGCCTCACCGCCGCCGCCGGCGTGCACGACGATGAAGGCGTCGACCATGCCGTTGCTGTCGTTGTCGTAGGTGGAGAAGTCGATCAGCGGGTCCGCGAGCACGGCGGCGTCGCGCGCCATGATGTTGGCGCGCGGCGTACCGGTCGGCCGGCCGATGCCGAAGTTGTTGTTCGCGTACCAGGCGAGGGTCTGCGGCAGCCGCACCGGCCCGACCACGACGCCGCTGATGTCGACCAGGTTGTTGGTGACGTCCCGGAAGTACTCCTTCACGCTGCCGTGCGTCATCGAGCCGACCGAGAAGAAGAGCTCCTCGATGTCCGCGTTGCTGACCGACATCGCCCGGTCGGAGAAGTCCGCCAGCACCACGGCCACGTTGACGGTGCCCCGCAGCGGCGCGCGGTCGGCGGCGCCCGCCTTGATCGTGGTGGCCGGCGTCCCGACCGGGTACAACTCCGGCGGCAGGATCATGCCGTCGTCGAAGCCCAGCCAGCGCGGCGTGCGCGCGAGCCCCAGCTGGCCCGACAGCGCGGCCTTCCGCTTGCGGACCTTGTCCAGCTCGGTCAGCAGCCGGTCGCGCAGCTCGGGGCTGGGTGCGACGGCGCAGAAGTCGGACCAGACGGCGACTCCTCCGGACGGCGGGCGGGCAGTGCGGTGTTCCATGGCCGGGCTCCCTCGGGGGGTGGTGCGCATCGAGGGCGATCGTGCGACCGCGCCGTCACGCGAGCGTCACCACGCCCCGCGGTGCCACAGCGCCGAGCGTCAGGCCGGCCGGACCCGTCTCGGCCGGATGTCGTCGCGGTGCAGCGCCTCAGGCGGCCAGCTGGTCGCGCCGAGCTCGCGGGAGACGGACCGCGCGGCACGCTGGAGCGCGGCGGTGTGCTCGGTGGGGAGCGGCCACGCGTCGATCGACGCGACCAGTCCCAAGGCACCCACCGGGAGACCGACGCGGTCCACGAGGACGGCGGCGAGCTCGCACTCGCCGAGCACCGCCTCCTCGACCTCGGAGGCGAGGCCGGTACGGCGGACCTCCGCGAGCTGCTTCTCGATCTCCTTCGCGTCGGTCACGGTGTCGCCGGTCATCCGGCGCAGCTCACCGACCCCGAGCAGGTCGTCGTGGCCGGCGCTGTCGAAGGCCAGGATCGCCTTGCCGAGGGCGCAGGCGTGCGCCGGGATCACGATGCCCACCTCGGGCATCTGGCGGGAGCCGTCCGGCCGGGGCTGGTGGTGGACGACGGTGACGTCGGTGGTGAGCAGGACTCCGGTGCGGACGGCGAGGCCGGTCTGCCGCGCGAGGTCCTCGGCCCACGGTGCGATGCGGGACCGCAGCTCGAGGTTGTCGAGGTAGACGTTGCCGAGGCTGAGCACCGCGGGGCCGAGTCGGTACAGGCCGGAGTCGAGCTCCTGGACGACGACCCGGTGGAGGAGCAGCGTGCGGATGATGCCGTGCACCGTCGACGCCGGCAGCTCGAGGCGGCCGGCGATCTCGCCGAGGCTCAGCCGGTGGTGGCCCTGCAGGACGCCCAGGATCCGCAACGCGCGGTCGACGGACTGGATCACGTGCTCACCTTCCCATCAGATTCCGAGAGACCCTTGCATCCTCACAAACTCTGTGCGTAATCTTCGTCACACATTCGACATTACCGAATGATACTCGGGATTGAAACCGAGCGCACCGCAGGAGGAGCACATGTCAGAACCGTCAACCGCCCAGAAGCTCGGCGCCGAGGTCATCGGCACGGCGTTCCTGGTCTTCGTCGGAGTGGGGTCGGTCCCGGCCACCCTGATCGTGAACGGCGACGCGCCGTTCACCATGGCCGACCTCGGCGTCATCTCGCTGGCCTTCGGCACCGTCGTGGTGGCCACGGTGTACGCGCTCGGGCACATCGGCGGCAACCACATCAACCCCGCAGTGACGCTCGGGCTCGCCGTGAGCGGCAAGTTCCCCTGGCGGGACGTGCCTGCGTACCTCGCCGCCCAAGCCGTCGGCGCGACCATCGGAGCCGCGGCGATCCTCGGTGTCCTCGGGCAGAAGGCCAGCGACGTCGGCCTCGGGGTGGCGGCCTACGGCGGTGACGTCGGTGGCGTGCAGGCCTTCACGGCCGAGTTCGTCGGCACCTTCATCCTGGTCTTCACCATCTTCGGGGTCATCCACCACCGGGCCCCTGCCGGCTGGGCCGGAATGGCCATCGGCCTGGTCGTCTTCGCGGCGATCATCCCGGTGGCGCCCGCGACCGGGGCGTCGATCAACCCGGCGCGCACGTTCGGCCCGATGCTGGTCCAGCAGCTCGCGGGTGGGGAGATCCAGTGGGAGCAGCTTCCGGTCTACCTGGCCGCCGAGTTCGCCGCCGGCATCGCGGCCGCGGTGATCTACGGTCTCCTGGTGAAGGGGTCGGACCCGGTCCCGGAGCCGATCCAGGCACCGGTGCCCGAGGATCTCCAGCAGGCCACTGCCGTCGCCCGCGCGGAAGGAGCCCAGCGGTGAAGAAGCTGATCAACGACCCCGCGGACGTCGTCAGCGACGCCCTCCTCGGCATGCAGGCAGCCCACGTCGACCGGCTGCGAGTCGACCATCAGCAACGGGTGATCTTCCGCAAGGACGCGCCGCGGCCCGGCAAGGTCGGGCTGGTCTCCGGGGGCGGGTCGGGCCACGAGCCGCTGCACGGCGGCTTCGTCGGCCTCGGGATGCTCGACGCAGCCTGCGCCGGAGAGGTGTTTACGTCCCCGGTCCCGGACCAGATGATGGCGGCCACGCAAGGCGTGGACGGCGGTGCCGGCGTCCTGCACATCGTCAAGAACTACACCGGCGACGTGATGAACTTCGAGATGGCCGCCGAGATGGCCGAGGCCGACAGCGGCACCGAGGTCCGGTCCGTGGTGGTCGACGACGACGTCGCGGTGCAGGACAGCCTCTACACAGCGGGACGTCGCGGTGTCGGCGTGACCGTGCTGCTCGAGAAGATCGTTGGTGCCGCCGCCGAGGCCGGGCGGCCGCTCGCCGAGGTCGCCGACCTTGCGGTCAAGGTCAACGAGCAGGGCCGGAGCATGGGCCTGGCGCTCACCTCGTGCACCGTCCCGGCCGCCGGCAAGCCGACGTTCGACCTCGGGGACGAGGAGATCGAGCTCGGCATCGGCATCCACGGCGAGCCGGGCCGCTCCCGGCAGCGCATCGCCCCCGCATCCGAGCTCGCCGCCCGCCTGGTCGAGCCGGTGCTCGACGATCTCCCCGGCTCGGACGCCCCGGTCATCGCGTTCGTCAACGGGATGGGCGGGACGCCGCTGATCGAGCTCTACGTCATGTACCACGAGATCGCCAAGATCCTCGAGGCCGCCGGCGTGCCGATCGCGCGCTCCCTGGTCGGCAGCTACATCACCTCCCTGGACATGGCCGGCTGCTCGGTCACCCTGCTCCGGGCCGACGACGACCTGCTCGGCCTCTGGGACGCGCCCGTCGACACGCCCGCACTGCGCTGGGGGGTCTAGGGCGTGCCGGACAGCGTGCTCGGCGCCGACGACATGATCGGCTGGATCCGCGTCCTCGCGGAGACCATGCACGACCACGCGTCGGCGCTGACCGAGCTCGACGCGGCGATCGGTGACGCCGACCACGGCACCAACATGGACCGCGGTTTCAAGGCATCGGTGGCCGCGCTCGACGAGTCTCCTCCGCAGTCGCCGGGCAAGGTTCTCACCAAGGTCGGGATGACCCTGGTGAGCGCCGTCGGCGGCGCCAGCGGACCGCTCTACGGGACCTTCTTCCTCCGCAGCGGTGGTTCCCTCGGGGACGCCGCGGAGGTCGACGCCGCTGGCTGGGGCGCTGCGATGCGGGCCGGGGTGGAGGGCCTGCTCGCCCGCGGCCGGGCCGAGCTGGGCGACAAGACCATGTACGACGCGTGGGCACCCGCGCTCGCGGCGTACGACGAGGCGCTGGCCACGGGCGGCGACCTGGCGGCGGCGCTCGAGGCGGCCGCGCGGGCGGCCGAGGCGGGTCGCGACGCCACCGTGGAGATGGTGGCCCGCAAGGGCCGGGCCAGCTACCTCGGCGAGCGCAGCTCGGGACATCAGGATCCGGGGGCCACCAGCACCGCCCTGCTGCTCCGGGCCGCTGCCGGCGTCCTCGGATCCGACGGACCCGAGTGAGGGGGCGGACATGATCGGCATCGTGGTGGTCTCCCACAGCCGCGCCCTGGCCGAGGCCGCCGTCGACCTCGCTCGACAGATGCTCGACGACAGCACCGCGCCGCGCGTGGTGGTGGCCTCCGGACTCGACTCGGGCGAGCTCGGCACCGATGCGACCGCCGTCGCCGCCGCCATCGGGACGATGACCGACCTGGACGGGGTGCTGGTGCTCCTCGACCTGGGCAGCGCGGTGCTGAGCGGGGAGATGGCGCTGGAGTTCCTGGAGCCGGACCTGCGGCACCGGGTGCGGCTGTCCGCAGCCCCGCTCGTCGAAGGTCTGGTCGTCGCGGCCGTGACCGCCTCGACCGGGGCCGACCTGGACACCGTGGCGACCGAGGCCGCCAACGCCCTGGCGGGCAAGGCCGACCACCTCGACCCGGGTGGCGCCGCCACCGACCTCGTCCCTGAGGCGCCACCCGACGCCATGACCGCCGACCTTCGGGTCGCCGACCCGCACGGCCTGCACGCCCGGCCCGCCGCCGCGGTCGTGACTGCGGTGCGCGGGCTCGACGCCGCGGTGTGGCTGACCAACCTCGACAACGGACGCGGACCGGTCAGTGCGGTCAGCATGTCCGCGGTCGCCACGCTGGACGCACGTCACGGTGCGCTGGTCCGGGTCAGTGCCACGGGCGCCGAGGCCGACGACGCGCTCCAGGCGCTGACCGCGCTCCTCGCCGACGGCGTCGGCGGCTCCGCGCCGGTCATCGCACCTGTGGCGCCAGGAGCGGCGGAGGGCAGCGGGCTCGACGTCGCGCTCGGTCGCGCGCAGGTCGTGCGAGCCGAGGTCGACCTCGGGTCCTACGAGGCCGGCGACCCCGAGGCCGAGGCCGAGCGGTCCGGCCGTGCCGTCGCAGCGACGGCCTCCTACCTCGACGACCTGGCGGCCCGGGCCGGCGCGGACGCCGCGGCCATTCTGGCGGCGCAGCGCACGCTGCTCGACGATCCGGCCGTCGCCGACCCGGTGGCGCGGGACGTCGCGGCTGGGACGGCTGCCCCCCACGCCTGGCGCGACCGGCTGGACGCGGTGGCGGCCGAGTTCGAGCGGCTCGAGGACCCCTACCAGCGTGAACGCGCCACCGACGTGCGGAGCGTGCGCGCGCATCTGCTCCGCGAGCTCACCGGCACCGCCACTCCCGCGGCGGACGACGACCGGGCGCCCGTGGTGCTGGTCGTCGACGAGCTCGACGCCGCGACGGCGGCCACAGTCGACCCGTCCCGGGTCGTCGGCATCGTGGCCGTCGCCGGCGGGCCGACCGGGCACGGCGCTCTGGTCGCGAGGGCACGCGGCATCCCGCTCCTCACCGGCGCCGGCAGGCAGGCGGACGGAGTGCGCGACGGGCAGCCGGTCGGCTTCGACGCCCGCGCCGGCACCCTGTGGACGGATCCCGACGAGGCCGACCGCACCCACCTCGAGGACGTGGTTGCCACGCGCACCGCCGAGCGCGCCCGCGTGCTCGACCGCGCAGCCGAGTCTGCGATCACTCAGGACGGCCGGTGCGTGCCCGTGCTCGCCAACGTCTCCTCGGTGGCCGAGGCCGAGCAGGTCGCGTCCTGGGCCGACGGCGCAGGTCTCGTCCGCACCGAGCTGCTCTTCGCCGACCGGGACACCGCGCCCGACGTGGACGAGCAGGCCAAGGTCCTCGCCGAGCTGGCGGTGGCGCTGGGCGACAAGCCGGTCACGATCCGGACCTGGGACGTCGGCACCGACAAGCCGCTTCCGTACTTCCCGTCGTACGTCGAGGAGAACCCGGCGCTCGGCGTCCGCGGTGTCCGGATGATCGGCACTCCGGCGGAGCCGCTCCTGCGCGACCAGCTATCCGCCATCTGCCGGGTCGCCACCGAGCACCGGGTCCGCGTGATGTTCCCGATGGTCACCGAGCGGCGCGAGGTCGACGAGGCGTTGAGCCTGCTCGACGCGGCGGCGCTCGAGCTGGGCGGGGTGCCGGCCGGTCTCGAGGTGGGTGTCATGGTGGAGGTGCCTGCCGCCGCCCTCCTGATCGAGGAGCTCGCGGAAGGCCTGGACTTCGTGAGCATCGGGACCAACGACCTGACGCAGTACGTCATGGCGGCCGACCGCGGCAACCCGGCGGTCGCTCATCTTGCCGGCGGCGTCGCGCCGGCCGTGCTCCGACTGGTCGGGCGGGTCGTCACGCACCGACCCGCCGGACTGACGGTGGCGGTCTGCGGCGACCTGGCGAGCCGGCCCGACGCCGTTCCTCTGCTGCTCGAGCTCGGTGTCGACGAGCTCAGCTGCGCCCCCGCCCGCATCCCGGAGGTGAAGGCGGCCGTCCGGGACTATGGCGGCCCGGCCCAGGGCTGACGCCGCCGAGGCTGTGCGCACCACCCGCCCGGTCCTCCCGTGGACCGGGCTCGGCGGTGATTCGGAGAGAGCGTTGTGCAACCGCTGCGGGGACTGGGGTACCTCGCAACGGCCGCGCACTCACGACATCGGCCCGCCGGTGCCGCTGGTTGATGACCCGAAAGGGTGAGATCTCGGCGCAGGGTCCCTGCGGGTGACTACACCGATAGATCATGGTGCGAGGGTCGAAATGCTCCGGTCGACACCACGACCGGGTGAGGCTCACCTGATCCGGGGTGTGGAGCCCCACGGCTCGGCCCGGCTGCACAGGCTGACCGAGCCGTGGGTCCACCCTCGAAGGCCGCGGGGGGCCCTGTCACCTGCGCGGGTGATTGAGCGGTGGGGATGTTTCGACGGCGCAGTCTCGGTGCCATGGTGAAGCAACGCCCCACGTGCCGATCAGGTGCTGGGGTCCGCTTCATCGTTCGTCCAGGGAGGCGTTCACCCGTGACCAGCACCCTCAGCGACCCGGCTCATATCGAGGTCGCGCCACACGACTACACCATGGCCTCGCTCTCGGATCTGACCGAGCGCGAGCGCGACGTCCTCGAGCTCATCACCAACGGCTACTCCAACGCCGAGATCTCCAGGATGCTCTACCTCAGTCTCAACACCATCAAGACCTACGTGCGCACCAGCTACCGCAAGGTCGGCGCCGAGACGCGCTCGCAGGCCATCGTCTGGGGCGTCCGCCACGGCCTCCTCGCCGGCATCGACGCCTCGGTCGACCCGGCCTAGACCCCTGAGCCGGCCAACCGGCTCGACAGACCGCGGCGGGGACAGGTGCTCCCCGCCGCGACCAACCGGCCCCGTCCGGTCCGCCACTGGACCGGGCGGGGCGGTGTCGTCGAGATCGGTGGAGCTGAGGGGATTCGAACCCCTGACCTTCTCATTGCGAACGAGACGCGCTACCAACTGCGCCACAGCCCCGAGGCGTCCGAAGACGCGACGGAAACGCTAGCACCCGCGGGTGCGGCGTCCCGAATCCGCCACCACGGTCGTCGAGCGTGTCGAGACGCCCGGCCCGCTGTCGTCGACCGGACCCCGCTCCTGTCGGCGACAGCCGTCACGGCATCTCGACAGGCTCGACGTTCGTCAGGAGCCGGTGGCGCGCTTCGCGTCCTTGCCCGTGGGGGTGCGGGCGGCCTTGTCGGCGGCCTCGGCCTCGCGGGCGAGGGCGGCGTCGGCGGCGGTGCGGCCGGAGGTCCAGACGCCGGTGGAGTCGAGGTCGATGGTGCGGACGGTGCGCCGGGGAGCGGCGTCCTTCTGGGTGTAGGTCGGGAGGGTGTGCGGCACCGGGTCCCAGCCGTCGGCCGAGGGCGGGTCGCTCGGGGCCTCGGGGGCCTCGTCGACGACGTGATCCTCGGGCTCGACGACCACCGCGGAGATCTCGTCGGTGTCGTCGGCCGGAACGGCGGGTGAGTCGGTGGTCATGGGGAGCAGGTGCTCGGGGAGGTCGGCGATCTCCCGGCGCACCATCACCCGGCACAGCACGAGCCAGGCGACGACGACCCCACCGGTGACGCCGACGGACCACCAGGGAGTGACGGCCGCGACCGAGAGGCCGACCGAGACCGCGACGAGGAGGAGCAGGGAGAGGAGCACCCGGCGCCGACGTCGCGCCGCGCGCTTCGCCTGGGCGCGACGCGCGCGGCGTTGGCCCGGCGTGAGCGAGACCGGTAGGGGGTCGGCCTCGATCACCGGGGCCGGCTTGCCGGGCGTGACGACGAGACGCGCGTTCTTCGGGTCCACCGGCTCGCGTCGGGCGAGTACGCGCATCCGGTCGGAGAACGACTCGACGGGACGACGCGAGGTCGCCTCGTCGTGCTGTCGCAGTCCCCGCGGGATCAGGTAGACCGCCCACGCCACCGCGAGGGCCACGAAGATGAGCGAGCTCGCGTCCACGCCCTTGAGGCTAGGTTCGCGCGAGGCCCCTGAGGCGGATGTGACTCAGTGTGTCGCCGTCTCGAGGTTCGAGCTCGTTCTGCGCTCTACCTCAACCCGTGCAGCGACTCCTCGTAGCGGCGGAGCAGCCCGAGCGGGACCTCTTCCCTCGTGATCGCGTACAGCCGGTGGTCGCGCCAGTCGCCGTCGATGTGGAGGAAGCGCGGCGCGAAGCCGTACTCCCGCAGGCCGAGCTTCTCCACCACCCGCAGCGAGTTCGTGTTCTCGGGCCGGATGGCGATCTCGACGCGGTGCAGGCCGGCGGTGGTGAAGCAGTGGTCGATCGCCATCGCCACCGAGCGCGGCATCACGCCGCGGCCGGCGAACTGCTGGTCGATCCAGTAGCCCACCGAGGCGAACTGCGCCGAGCCGCGGACGATGTTGTTGACGGTCACCTGACCGGCGAACTCGCCGTCGACGACGACCGCGAACGGGAACGTCGATCCGGCCCGGGCCGAGCGGGCCAGCCGGCGGGTGAGGGTGCGGAAGCTGGTGGGGCGCGGCTCGACGCCGGGCGGCACCGTCGCGTCCCAGGGAAGCAGCCACGCGGTGTTGCGACGGCGGGCGTCGCGCCAGGCGCCGACGTCCGAACGCCGCAGCGGCCGCAGCACGACCTCCGGCGCCGTGCCCGAGCGCAGCGTCACCGGCCACGCGCCGCGCGGTGCGCCGTACGCCGCGGTCAGTGGTCGCTCCCCACGACCTGCTCCGCCGCGTGCACCAGCAGCGGCCGCAGCACGCCGAGGCCGTCCTTCACGCCGCCCTTCGAGCCCGGCAGGTTCACCACCAGGCACTCTCCCGCCACGCCCGCCAGCCCGCGCGACAGGACCGCAGTGGGCACGCCGGCCGCGACGCCGGCGGCGCGGATCGCCTCGGCGATGCCGGGCACCTCCCGGTCGAGCAGTGCGGCGGTCTGCTCCGGCGTCCGGTCGGTGGGCGTGAGCCCGGTGCCGCCGGTGGTGAGCACGACCCGCGCGCCCGCCGCGACGGCGTCGGCGATGGCGGCGCCCACCGGGTCGCCGTCCGGGACGACGGCCGGCTCGCCGACCTCGAAGCCGAGCTCACGCAGGAACGCGACGATCAGCGGGCCGGTCTCGTCGGCGTACACCCCGGCGGCGGCGCGGTTCGAGGCGACGACGACGTCAGCGCGCACGGTAGGTGCCCGACTTCCCGCCGGTCTTGGACTCGATGCGGATGTCGGTGATCACCGCGCCCTTGTCGACCGCCTTCACCATGTCGACCACGGTGAGCCCGGCGACGGCGACCGCGGTGAGCGCCTCCATCTCGACGCCGGTGCGGTCGGTGGTCTTCACGGTCGCGCTGATCTCGACGGCGTCGTCGGCGACCACCAGGTCGACGGTGACGCCGGAGAGCGCGAGCGGGTGGCAGAGCGGGATGAGCGACGGCGTCTGCTTGGCGCCCATGATCCCGGCCAGCCGCGCGACCGCGAGGGTGTCGCCCTTCGGCACGCCGGCGCCGCGCAGCAGCGCGACCACCTCGGCCGACACCAGCACCCGGCCCGAGGCCGTGGCGGTACGGGCGGTGACGTCCTTGCCGGACACGTCGACCATCCGGGCCGCGCCCGACTCGTCGACGTGCGTGAGGCGCCCCGGATCCGAGCTCATCGGTCGTCGTCCAACCGGATCACCGAGACCGTCTCGCCGGCCGTCACCTCGATGGTGTCCTCGGGGACGACGATCACGGCGTTCGCCACGGCGAGGTCGCCGACCAGGTGCGACCCGGACCCGCCGACCGGCTCGACCTCCGTCACGGTGGTGCCTCCCTCGGCGTTGGTGAGGACGCCGCGCAGCAGCTGGCGCCGCCCCGGCGGCGAGGTGACCCGGTGGGTCAGCCGCGCCGGCACCGGAATGCGGGACTCCGGGGTGAGGCCCATCATCCGCCGCAGCGCGGGCCGGACGAAGACCTCGAAGGAGAGGTAGGACGACACCGGGTTGCCGGGCAGGCAGAACACCGGGGTGTCGCGGTAGGTGCCGAAGCCCTGCGGCTTGCCGGGCTGCATCGCCACCCCGCCGAACCACACGGTGCCGTGCGGCCGGAGCGCGGCCTTGACGACGTCGAAGTCGCCCATCGAGATCCCGCCGGAGGTCACCACGGCGTCGACCCGGCCGACCAGCCCGTCGAGGGTGGCGAGGAAGGCGTCCGGGTCGTCGGTGACGACGCCGGTGCGGGTGGGGATCGCGCCCGTGCGCCGCAACGCCGCGGCGAGCAGGAACGAGTTGCCGTCGTAGATGGCCTCCGGCGGCAGCCGGTCGGCGGGCAGGCCGGGGTCGCGCAGCTCCGCTCCGGTGGAGATCACAGCCACCCGCGGCCGGGGCCGCACCCGCACCGACGCCACGCCGGCCGAGGCGAGCAGCCCGAGGTGGCGCGGCCCGAGGGCGGTGCCGGGGTCGACGAGCACGTCACCGAGACCGACGTCCTCGCCGGCGTACCGCAGGTGCTGACCCGCCTCCGGCGCCTGGGCGATCCAGACCTCGCGGTCGCCGCGGTCGGTCCACTCGTAGGGCACGACGGCGTCCGCGCCGTCCGGCAGCGGCGCCCCGGTCATGATCTTGGCCGCGGTGCCCGGCGGCAGCTCGGTGACGCCGACCTGGCCGGCGCCGATCTCGCCGATCACCGGCAGCGTCACCGGCGACTCGTCGGTGGCGGTGACGACGTCGCGGTGGCGCACGGCGTAGCCGTCCATCGCGGAGTTGTCGAAGCGCGGCAGGTCGGTGGCGGAGACGACCTCGTCGACGCACACCAGGTCGAGGGCGTCGAGCAGCGGCTGGGTGAACGCCGGCAGCGGCGTCGTGGCCTCGAGGACCGCGGCCAGGTGCTCGTCCAGCGAGCGGAGCTCAGCCACCAGTGGACTCGGTGAGCACGGTGTCGGCCGGCACCCGCTGCGCCGAGAGCGCCGAGAGCTCGACGTCGCCCACCACCTCGACACCGCGCCCGAAGGTCCAGTCGCCCGCGACCTTCAGCGAGGTCGCCTTCTTCAGCGACGGCGCGCCCTCGGGGAACCGCTTGGCGAAGTCGTCGACCAGCGCGTAGTGGTCGCGGTCGAGCTCGATGTACGGCACCTCGGCGCCGACCTGGTCGAGCACGAAGTCCTTGCCGAGGTCGTAGACGTCGGAGCGCAGCACCAGCAGGTCGTCGGTGGTCTTCACCGGCACGAACCGGTCGCGCTCGACCTCGATCAGCCGGGCGTCCTCGAACACCTCGATCGCCGCGCCCATCGCCGTCTCGACCTGCACCACCTTGGGCGACGACTGGTCGCCCGGGTCGACGTTCTTCACGTTGCGGATCAGCGGCAGGCCGAGGATGCCGCCGCGGACGTCGAGCGCGTGCCGCATCGCGGCGAGGTCGAACCACAGGTTGTTGGTGGAGCAGTAGCGGTGCCGGTCGAGGTCGGCGAGCGCCGCCTGGTCGTCCTCGGGGGTCTGCGCCGTCTCGCGCAGCACCAGCCGGCCGTCGCTCGTACGCCGCGCGAAGTGCCCACCCTTGCGGTCCGACGGCGTGCGGCGCACCGCCTCGATCGCGAACGGCGCGCCGGTGCCGGCGAACCAGCCGGCCACCCGCGGGTCGGCGGTCGCGCCGAGGTTGTCGGAGTTGGAGACGAACGCGTAGCGGAACCCGCGCTCGAGCAGGGTGTCGATCAGCCCGGAGCCGCGCAGCGCCGTGTAGACGTCGCCGTGGCCCGGCGGGCACCACTCGAGATCGGGGTCCGGGTCCCAGCCGACCGGCTCGAGGCTCTTGACCAGGAGTTTCGGCTCCTTGTTCTGGAGGAACTCCAGCGGCAGGCCGTCGACCGCGAGGTCCTCGTACCGCGCGAGCGCGGCCATGGTGTCGGACGACGTGCGGAAGCTGTTCATCAGCAGCAGCGGCAGCGCGGCGTCGTGCTCGCGCCGCAGGTGCAGGATCTGCCGGGCGATGATGTCGAGGAACGAGAGGCCCTTGCGGACGCACAGCAGGGACTTGGCGCGGTCCATGCCCATCGACGTGCCGAGGCCGCCGTTGAGCTTGATCACCACGGTGTCGCGGATGGCCTGCGCACCGACGTCGTCGGGCACCTCGGCATCGGCGAGCTTGTCGATCCGCACCGGCTCGATCGACGACTCCGGCATCATGCCGGTCTCGCCGTGCTCGAGCAGGCGGTAGTAGTGCGCGAAGGTCTCGACGGCGACCTCGTCGACGCCGGCGTCCCGCATCTTGTGGACGGCAGCCTTGAGTCCAGGACTCCCCATGCTGTCGATCGTAGGCTCGCCTGGTGGCGATGCCCCAACTGCCCGCGAAAGTGGCCCTGCGCGACCAGGTGCTGACCGCCCGCAAGGAGCTCACGGCGGCCGAGCTGGGTGCCGCCTCGCGGTCCCTCGGCGCCCACCTGCTGGCGTGCCCGGAGGTACAGCAGGCGGCCACCGTGGCGGTCTACGTGGCCACCGGCAGCGAGCCCGGCACGTCGTACCTGCTCGACGGTCTGGCCGAGGCCGGACGCCGGGTGCTGCTGCCGGTCGTGCTGCCCGACTTCGACCTCGACTGGGCCGCCTACACCGGCGACCGCGACCTGGCTCCCACCCGGCACCGGCTGCTCGAGCCCACCGGCCCGCGGCTCGGCGTCGAGGCCGTCGGCACCGCCGACGCCGTGCTGGTGCCGGGGCTCGCGGTGTCGTCGTCCGGGCTGCGTCTCGGCCGCGGCGCCGGCTGCTACGACCGCGCCCTCGGCCGGGTGCCGGTCGGCACCTTCACCTGCGTGGTGCTCCACGACGGCGAGACCGGCCGCGACGTCCCCGCCGAGCCCCACGACCGCGCCGTCACCGCCGCCGTCACCCCGACCGGTGGCGTCGTGCGGTTCTGACGGTCGTCGAGCTTGTCGAGACGCCCCGACCCGGTCTCGCCGACTGACCCCGCTCGGCCGGCGACAGCCGTCACGACGTCTCGACAGGCTCGACGTACGTGCGGTTCTGACCGATTCGGCGACAGCCGTCACGGCGTCTCGACAGGCTCGACGCACGTGCGGTTCTTGACGGTCGTCGAGCTTGTCGAGACGCCCCGACCCGGTCTCGCCGACTGACCCCGCTCGATTCGGCGACAGCCGTCACGACGTCTCGACAGGCTCGACGTACGTGCAGTTCTGACGGTCGTCGAGCTTGTCGAGACGCCCCGACCCGGTCTCGCCGACTGACCCCGCTCGATTCGGCGACAGCCGTCACGACGTCTCGACAGGCTCGACGTACGTGCGGGCGCTCAGTCGGAGTCGGCCGGCTCGAGCGTGAGCTCGTCCTCGGCAGCGGCCTCGACGGCGTCGCGGGTGAACGCCCAGGGGAGGGTGTCGCCGGCCGCGAAGACGTCGGTCTGGTCGGTGTAGTGGTCGCTGAAGGCGTGGCCGGAGACGCCGGTGAGGTTCACCCAGCGCGAGGCGTCGAGGTCGTCGAGGTCGACCACCATCCGCATCGACGGCGCCGACGTGACGCCGTAGCCGTCGCTGGCGTCCCACGACGTCGCGTCGACGATCGCGCTGCCGCCGGAGATGTCCCAGCCGCCGCGGTTGAACAGCTTCTCGACCACGCCGATGCCGGACTCGCCGAGCGTGGAGCTGCGCAGCTCCAGCGCGTGCAGGCGACCCCACGACCACTCGTCCGGGTTCACCGCCTGCCGTGAGGTGAGCTCGTCGCGGGCGTCGCGCATCGCCTGTCGCAGGATGTCGTCGCGGCGCTCGACGTCGTCGGTGTCGCCGTCGTCCCACCACGGGCTGCTGGGCTGCTCGAGCAGATCGGCCACGGCCGCCATCCAGCGGTCGCCGCCGTCGGCCTCGGCGGCCTCGGGCAGCTCGTCGTCGAAGGTCAGCCGGAGCAGGTTGCGCCACACCGCGTTGTAGTACGCCGCGGCCGCGCTGCCCGTGCCGCTCGCCGGCTGCCGGAAGTCCCAGTCCTCGAGCATGCGCTGGCCGTCGGAGAAGTAGCCCTTGGCCAGCCGCAGGTCGAGCAGGTACGGCACCAGCACCGGCGCCATCGGGTTGCGGTCGTCGCGCTGGACGGCGAGCAGGTCGTCGGCGGTCAGGTCGTCGCGGTCCTCGAGCAGCTTGCTGATGCGGGCCGAGCGGAAGCCGAGGTCGTAGTCGCTGGTGAGGAAGTAGGAGTACGCGGGCCGAGTGACCGCCTGGTTGGCGGTGACGACGAGCCCGGAGTCGGGGTCGAGCACGTTCGGCAGACCGTCGAACGGCACCACCTGGTCGGTCCAGTCGTTCTCGGGAAGCCAGCCGGCGACGGGCATCCGGCCGTCGTTGCCGGACTTGCGGATCGGCGTCCGGCCGGTGGCCTGGTAGCCGATGTGGCCCTCGCGGTCGGCGTACACGATGTTCTGCGCGGGTGCGGCGAGGTCGGCCGCAGCGGCGCGGAAGGAGTCCCAGTCGTCGGCGCGGTTCAGCTCGAGGACGGCGTCCATCGTGGGCGAGGGGCGCAGGGCGGTCCACTGCAGCGCGACGCCGATCTCCTCGTCGTCGGCGCGCGGGTCGCCGGCGACGTCGTCGAGCACGCCGTCGATCGCCTCGTCGGCGTCGCTCAGCAGCGGACCGTGCTGGGTGGAGCGCACCGTGAGGCGGACGTCGTCGCCGCCGGCGACCTCGATCGTCTCGGTGCGGGTCTCCAGCCGGCGCCAGCCGGTGCCGTAGCGCCACTCCTCGCCGCGGATCCGCTCGAGGTAGAGGTCGCTGACGTCGGTGCCCTGGTTGGTGAACCCCCAGGCGATGTCGGCGTTGTGGCCGATGATCACGCCCGGCACGCCGGAGAACGAGAAGCCCGCGACGTCGTACGGGCAGGCGTCCGAGACCTCGTTGCAGTGCAGCCCGACCTGCATCCAGATGCCGGGCAGCGAGACGCCGAGGTGCGGGTCGTTGGCGAGCAGCGGCGCGCCGGTGGCGGTGCGGTCGCCGGAGACGACCCAGCCGTTGCTGCCGATGCCGTCGCCGCGGCCGAGCAGCTCGGGCATCGCGTCCAGGCTGCGGCCGACGCCGGCGAGCTCGCGCAGTGCGGCACCGCCGAACGCGGGCGGGCGCACCGGGTTGCGGGTGCCGCCGGCTGTGGCGTCCTGCTCGAAGACGCCGTCCACCACGGCGCCCTGGTCGACGATCGGCGGGTGCGCGGCGTAGTCGTAGGTGGGCCAGAGCTCGGCGGCCCGCTCGTCGCCGACGGCGCCGACGGTGAGCGCACGCTGGATCTCCTCCTCCATGTTGCCGCGCAGGTCCCACGCCATCGCCTTGAGCCAGGCGAGCGAGTCGACCGGGTCCCACTTGGCCGGCTGGTAGTCGAGCCCGCCGGCGCCCAGCACCGTGTACTCCAGCGAGATCTCGCTGGGCGACCGGTCCTTCAGGTAGGCGTTGACGCCGCGGGCGTAGGCGTCGAGGGCGGTGCGGGTGCTCGGCGCGAGCTGCCCGAGCTCGCGCTCGGCGACCCGCCGCCATCCCATCGTCCGCACGAACGCGTCGGTCTCGACGGCGTCCTCGCCGAACAGCTCGGCCAGCCGGCCGGCCGTGACGTGGCGCCGCACGTCCATCTCGAAGAACCGCTCCTGGGCGTGCACGTAGCCCTGCGCCGCCATCAGGTCCTCGGTGGTGTCGGCGTAGATCTGCGGGATGCCGTGGTCGTCGCGCAGCACGCGCACGTCGGAGTCGAGGCCCGGCAGCTCGACGGTGCCCGTCGTCTGCGGGAACGGCCGCCGCACCAGCACGGTGCCGGTGAGCGCGCCGGCCACGAGCACGAGCACCAGCAGAACGACGAGGTAGGTGGTCACGCGCAGCGCGCGCGGCAGGGCCCGGAACCGGCGCCACCGGCCCGGCCGCGGGTCGCGGCTCGGGCGGGAAGGGTTGGAGGCGTCGAGCGGGTCGGGCTGGAGTGAGGTCGTCGCCATGGCGACGGACATTCTCCACCGCCGGGCCTCGTCACGTAGACTTGGCAGTCGACGGCGGCGAGTGCCAGCCGTCGTTCCTTGTCCCGAGGGAGCCCGAGTTGCCGACCTACCAGTACTCCTGCACCGAGTGCGGCCACGCCTTCGACCAGGTCCAGAGCTTCACCGAGGACTCGCTGACCGTGTGCCCCGAGTGCCAGGGCCGGCTCCGCAAGCTCTTCAACGCCGTCGGCGTGGTCTTCAAGGGCTCGGGCTTCTACCGCACCGACAGCCGGGCACCGGAGAAGACGTCCGACACCACCACCAAGACCGACACGAAGACCGACACGAAGACCGACACGGTGACGGAGACGAAGACCTCGACGAAGTCGGACTCGACCTCCACCACGGCCGCCGCCGGCTGAGCCCTGTGGAGAGCCGGCACGAGGTGTCGCCGGGCTGACCTAGCGTCGCGGGATGCTGCTGCCGCTCCCCGACCCCGCCCGCCGTCGCTGGCGTGCCGTCCGTCGTGCCGTGCTGCGCCGTCGGCGGCTGCTCGCCGCCCTGCTCGCCGGGGTCGCCGTCCTGCTCGGCGTCTCGACGGTGGCCGCGCCGCCGCCCGCCACGGTGCCGGTGCTGGTGGCGGCGCACGACCTCCCGGCCGGCGCCGAGCTGGAGCCCGACGACGTCGTCACCGCCCGCTTCGCGCCGGGCACCGCGCCCGACGGGCTGGCCCGGGCGCCGGCCGGCCGGGTGCTCGCGGCGCCGGTGGCGCGGGGCGAGCCGGTCACCGAGGTCCGGCTGGTCGGCGCGGCGATGACCTCCGGGCGGCCCGACCTGGTGGCGCTCCCGGTCCGGCTGCCCGACGCCGCCTCGGTCGAGCTGCTCGAGGTGGGCGACGAGGTCGACCTGTGGGCCGTCGACCCGCAGGGCGGCGGCACCGAGCAGGTCGCCGACGACGTCACGGTGCTCGCGATCCCGGCGTCGACCCCGGACGACGCCGGCACCGGCGTGCCAGGGCGACTGGTGGTCGTCGGGGTGAGCGACGAAGAGGTTGCCCGGGTGGGCGAGGCGGCCGTGCGCAGGTACGTGACCTACACCTGGGCGCGGCGCTAGTTTGATCGATGCCCTGACCCCTTCTCGAGGAGCGCCATGCTGTCCGGCTTCAAGAACTTCCTGCTCCGCGGCAACCTCGTCGACCTCGCCGTCGCCGTGATCATCGGCACCGCGTTCGGTCTCGTGGTCACCACGTTCACCAACTGGCTGACGGCCCAGATGCCCAAGTCCGCGAGCGAGTACTTCTCGAACGACGCGAACTCCTTCGGCGCCTTCCTCAACGCCGTGATCTCGTTCGTGATCCTCGCTGCCGTCGTCTACTTCTTCGTGGTCACGCCCTACGTGCGCGCCAAGGAGAAGTTCTTCCCGAGCCCGGCGCCGGGCACCCCGGAGGACGTCGTGGTGCTCAAGGAGATCCGCGACCTCCTCGCCGCGCAGCAGGGCCGGCCGCCCATGGAGCCGACCAACCAGCCGCCGGTGCCGCCGGCCGAGTAGTACCGACGCTGGTTGAGTAGCGGTCTGCGAGGAACGAGCGGACCGCGTATCGAAACCACCGCAGCCGACCTCGCTGATCCGAGCGACGCGAGTTGCCGACAGCTGTCACCGCGTCTCGATACGCCCGCCGCGAGTTCGTCCCTCACTCGCGCCGCGCTACTCGACGACCGTCGAGGAACGCCTCGCCGGCTCGGCGTTCCTCAGCCGTGGTGGGGCGGCACCTGGGCGCGTAGCCAGCCGTCCCGGTCGCCGCTCGCGGCGCCGTCGCGCTCGTCCCGCTCGTCGCTGGTCGTGTCGGGCAGCACGTCGCCGAACACCTCGGCCACCCGGCGCCGGCGGGCGCGCTCGGCGTCCTTCTGGTCCGGCTCGGCGCTCACACGCACAGCCCGGCGGCTTCGCGCTCGGCCTGGGTCTGGGCCTCCTCCTGCGAGTTGCGCGGTCGTCGGGGACCGGTGCTCGAGGAGTCGCTGGGCGTCTGGCTCGGGCTCGCGCTGGTGCTGTTCTCGCCGTCGGGGTCGTCCTCGGCGGAGATGGAGCCGTCCAGCATGTTCGGGGCGAGCTGCTCGTCGTCGATGACGCGCTGCCAGAGCCGGTCGGCCTGCGGGAGCATCTCGACCCGGTTCGGGTCCTCCGGCGAGTACTGGAAGGGCACGGTGACGAACTGGATGTTGTCGAGGCCGATGTTGCGGAACGAGACGCCGACCCTGCCCATCTCGGTGATCGACGTGAAGTCGGTCTGCAGCGAGTTGGTGGCGGCGTTGAGGAAGCCGACGACGCGGTCGGGGCGGGCCAGGGTGCCGGCGGAGACCACCTTGTTGGCCATCGCGGCGATGAACGCCTGCTGCCGCTTCACCCGGCCGATGTCGGAGCCGTCGCCGAGGGTGTAGCGGGCGCGCACGTAGTTGAGCGCCTCCTTGCCCCGGATCTCGCGGGTGCCGGCCGGGATGTTGATCCCGTGCGCCGGGTCCTCGATGTCGTCGGGGATGCACACCTCGACGCCGTCGACGGCGTCCACCATGTCCTTGAAGCCGTTGAAGTCGAGCACGACGTAGTTGTCGATCCGGACGCCCGTCGTCTGCTCGAACTGCTGCACCGTGCAGGCAGGTCCGCCCACGGTGAACGCCGCGTTCCAGATCGCGTTCTCCTCACCGGGGATGGTGTCGCCGTTCTTGTCGAGGCAGTCGGGCCGGTCGACCAGGGTGTCGCGCGGGATGCTCACGCCGTAGGCGAACTCCCGGTTCGCCGAGAGGTGGAACATGATCGTGGTGTCGGAGGCGTTGCCGCCGGACTCGCCGTCGATTTCGTTGCCGGCACCCTCGCGGGTGTCGGATCCCATCACCAGGATGTTGAGGGGCTCGTGCGAGCCGGTGTCGACCTGCTTCTTCTCCGGGCGGTCGGTGAGCTGCCCGGAGATGTCCTGGACGTCGAGGTTGTCCTGCAGGTGCCGGTAGATGAACACCACCGACAGCGCCGTCACGATGCTGATCACCACGAGCGTCGAGATGAGCACCGCACCCACGGTGTGCCGCTTCTTCTTGCGACCGCGTCGCTTGCCGGACTCGGACTCGTCTGAGTCGACCGACTTGCGTGACTTAACCCTGGCGCCTCCACGACGGGTCGGGTTCGACACGTCGTTCGTCATGGTCCCCTGGGGATCGTCAAGGCGGGCGAGAGGCGGCGCGGCCGCACTCCGACACCGGTGCTCACCGTACGGGAGCATGCCAAGTGTTGCGCCTGAACGACCAACTCCCGAATCCCAGACGTACCGGTCAGTACGCCAGACTGGTCCACACCGGCCCCAGTAGCTCAGCGGATAGAGCAGCCGCCTCCTAAGCGAAAGGTCGCAGGTTCGACTCCTGCCTGGGGCACGCTCAGGAATGTAAGCCTTCGCCTGATGCTTGACGATCGAGCTTCGGGTGGGGGTTGACGGTGTTTCGGTTGATGGTTGACACCACTCCGGCTGATTCTTGACACTCCCGATGTATGCGGGAGTTGAGCGTGGCGGAGCAGCGGTATCAGGCCGTGCTGGCAGTGATCAGCGACGGCGAGACGGTCACGGACGTAGCGGCCCGGTTCGGGGTCTCACGGCAGACCGTGCATGCCTGGTTAGCCAAGTACGAGGCTGGCGGGCTGGAGAACCTGGCCGATGGGTCACACCGGCCGCGGTCGTGTCCGCACCAGATGGCTCGGCCACCGAGGTTGAGCTCGCGGTGCTGCGTCGTCGACATCCGGCCTGGGGGCCGCGCCGGCTGGTCTTCGAGCTGGCCAAGCAGGACATCGCGGTCTCGGAGTCGGCGGTGTACCGGGCGTTGGTGCGGCTGAGCCTGATCGACCCGGCGATGCGGCGGGGGCGGGACCGGACGTGAAAGCGCTGGGAACGCGGCCGGCAAATCGATCCGAACCGAGTTCCGCACCGACCGGGTCTTCGCAACCTTGGCCGCCGCGCAGGCCGAGCTCGACGAGTGGGTCGCCGAGTACAACCACAAGCGACCACACCAGTCCCAACGACATGGTCACCCCGGCCCAGCTGTTCCTGCGCGCGAGTCCGCCGAGGTGACCCCGCTGCGGACCACCACCGTGCCCCGGCGGCCCACCGTCGGTCGTGGCGACGGAACCTGGGTCGCCCGCCGCTCGAGCGCCGTCGGCGTGGTGTGCGTGAACTGGCAACAAGTTCGTCTCGGCGTCGCCGCCGACGGCCGCAACATCGATGGGTGGGTCACCGACCAGGTCCTGCACTTCTACGACGGCGACACCCTGCTGCGCACCGAGAAACGCACCAACCCCGGCCAGGAAGTGAGAGTCGAACGAGCACAGATCCCAGGCGGCCAACGCCGCACTAGAGTCCAACGGAGTGTGAAAAGTCAACCGAAGTAGATCTGTCACCCATCAGCCGGAGTAGGGCAGGGGCACGATTCACGCTCAGACGCGCCGCCTCGAGTTGAGTGTGTTGATCGCACTCTCCACCTTGCTCCGCACTTTGACGTGCGATGAGCGGTTGAAGCGCGAGTTGGTGAGCCTGAAGTGTCGCGGGCTCACCGAGTCGGTCGAAGTCAAGCACCGCAGCTTGGGATAGACCTTGCGGTCCTACCGCCCAGATCGCCGCGGGACCGCGTCACCGCGGAGGCACTTCCTCTTCGCGGGGTGGGACCTCGATCGCGTGACCGACCGCGCCACCGATCCGAGGGGGTATAGAGGGTCCCTCACGGCGAACCTCAGCCTGCCGGATCGTTCCAGCGCTGCGTTCACTGGCACTCTGCCCGCGCGCACGACTTGGTAGATCCGACTTCCGGCTCCGGCAACCGACGGCCACCTCCTGCATTCCCAGGAGGACGCTTGTTTGTCTGAACGGTCAGGCGACGAAGTCGATGGCCTCGAGCTCGTCAAGCACGGCACGAATGTCTGGTGCGAGAACCGCGGGGAACTAAGCCGGCAACGTCGGGGCCGCGTTGGGGTCCCGTCACCAGGTCACGGTAGGCGTGGGCAGCTGAGGCGCATCGGGCAGCAGGACCAAGTTCCTGGGCCATGCCTGCGTCGGGCTCTTCAAGACGGCCGCGCCGGCCTGCCGTGCGTTGACCTGGTTCACAATCTGCGCGAGTTGCGTGCTGAGCCTGATCGAGCAGTCCGGGAGGCTGTTCTCGGACAGATTGGCGAGGTGATGGACCACGCCTAGGTTCAACGCGGGCTTCACCGAGAGCGCGGAATTTCACGACGCCGTCTGGCTCCGCTGGGCGGACGACGGATGGAAGAGGTCGAGGACCGAACCGGGTTCGGCGTGGGCTTTCCGACTTTGTGGATCGGGCGTCAATCGACCGGCGCCGGCTTCCGCGAGTCACATCCCATGCCGCGCCGCGGGCCGTGACGCGGTGCAGCCTTTCGCGAGATGACTCGGACTCCGGCACGTCCGGATCACAGGCCCCACACCGGCTCCTCGGACGAGCCGATTCTCGGACCCACCGCCGCCGATCATGGAGAACCCCGATCGTTTCCCTGCTTGGAACGGAGGCGAGCCATGGTCGAGCGGAGTCCGAAGGTACAGCGGGTCGTGGGACACTCGCGCCATGAGCGGCGTCGTCGTGGTGACAGGTGGGAGCCGGGGAATCGGGGCGGCCGTTGTACGTGGTGCTGCCGCCGCGGGCTGGTCGGTGTGCTTCAGCTACCGGACAGCGGACGGTGCGGCCCGAGCTGTGGCGGACGGGGTTGAACGGGCGGGCGGCCAGGCTCAACCGGTGAGGGCTGACATGGCGGTTGAAGAAGACATCGTGCATCTCTTCGAGACGGCTGCCGGCCTTGGTCCGGTCGCGGGTCTGGTTGCGAACGCCGGCGTCGGCGCTGAGAGGTGCCGGCTCGAGGAGCTTGATGCTGACCGGGTGCGGCATCTGCTGGAGGTGAACGTGGCGGCTCCGATCTTGTGCTGCCGAGAGGCCGTGCGGCGATTGTCGCCCCGCCACGGCGGGCAAGGCGGTTCGATCGTTCTGGTGTCGTCGGCGGCCAGCCGAATCGGTTCTCCCGGCGAGTACATCGATTACGCCGCTACCAAGGGCGCGGTCGACACGCTCGGACTGGGCCTCGCCAAGGAGGTCGCGGGCGAACGAATCCGTGTCAACGTCGTGAGACCTGGCATCATCGACACTGACTTCCATGCCAGCGGCGGGCAACCGGATCGAGTGCAGCGATTGGGTCCCAGCCTGCCGCTCGGCCGTGCCGGAACGGCTGAGGAAGCCGCCGCCGCCGTTCTCTGGCTACTCAGCGACGAAGCCAGCTACTGCACCGGGAGCATTCTCGACGTTGCTGGCGGACGCTGACCCTGGAAGTGGACAAGCGTCGCGGGCGCCTCACCAGGCGACAGTCCTGGACACATCCGGACCCGGCTCGACTCTCGGCACGACCGCTGACGGCGGCAGGTGAGAGCCACCAGCGCCGTTCCTCGTCGCATGGCAGACGCTGCGCACCACGCCTTCCTGATCCCTGCTGCCACTGCGCGTCCACCCGTGAACGACGAGACTGCGAGCAGTTCACTTCCGCTTCACCGACCAGGGCAAGCGTCGTGGTCGCCGGGTTTCGGCGGCGTTGCCAACCTCCAGGTTGTCGTCCGCCGTGACGATCGAACGCCGTTGTCCCAGCACAGCCTGATGCGCCACATCTGCCGTACCGATCTGGTGATCCGGCCGAGCCTCCATGCGAGCACCACGTCGACGGAGCCGGCCGGTATCAGGTCAACTGCCTGTCGCCGCGAGGCTGAGCCCTGCTGGTCAGCAGGGGCACCTGTGTCCTCGAGTATCCCACCCCCGACACTCCGCGAAGGAGGAGCCGGCAGGCCTGGACATGACCGGCGTTGTGAATGTCCGCGTTGCTGTTGTTGCGACTGCCGTAGATGACACTGCTGGACCCATGTGTGCGGGCTCGCGGGGTCGCCCTGCGCCCAGGCCCGTGCTGCCCGGACGGGCAGCCGCTGGAGTCGTACAACCGGAGTAGACCGCGCTTGCCGAAGCCATGCATCTCGTCAGCCCAGCATGCGGCGCTTGAGAAGGTCTTGCAGGGGCGTCGGAAGTCGAGACAGAACCGAAAGGGCGCGCGATCGCCGACCAATGACGTACGCGCTTCTCGGACGACGAGCCACGGCTATGTCCCTGAGCTCGGCCGCAACTTCCCCCGGTGAGGCGCTCAACTCCTCTTGGGCAATCGCTTCTTGGGTGATGCGCGCGTACCTCGATCCGTAAAGTCTTCGCGAATTCGGTGTGCCGTCGGCTAGCGCGCGGTTGGCGAACTCTGCAAACCCGTCGCCCGCACGCACGCTGGCGAGCTCGATTAGCACGACGTCGATCGCCCACGGGCGTAGTTCTTGGCGCAGGGCGCCGGCGATCGCCTTGATTGCGTGGCCCCCGATGCTGAGCGGGCCGGAGAATGGCAGTGTGAGGCGGCCACCGATAGTGCCATTGAGCAGTACACGACCGCGGGCCGACCGAAGCAGCGGAGTGAATGCGTTGATGGCCGCGACCAGTCCTTCGACATGGTCGCGCCAGTAGTCACGCAGTAGCTCGATCTCGACGAACTCAAGTGGGTACGGTCGTCTGGGAACCAGCTCGGATACGAGCACCTGCAGTCCGCGCGAACCGACATGGCGATCCACATGTTCAGCAAGTTCGACGAGGTGCCCGGGCGAGTCACCTGTCTCGGCGATATGGGTCTCGACAGAAGGACAGATGACCCGTAGGGCCTGAGCTTCGGCGGAGCTGCGAACAGCCGCGAACACATGCATGCCGCTCTCACTGAGAGCCGCAGCCACAGCGATGTTCACTTGGTCGCTCCCGCAGAGCACCACCGCGTGCGCGCGGCGACAGGTCGAGTCTTGCAAGTCCGCTCCTCGTGTCCGTGGTGCTGCGCGAACGCCGTCTGGGGATGCTGAACAGCGCATGTGCTGGCATCTCAACGCCAGCAAACGAAGACCCTGAGTGGGCGTGACAGTCGATCTCTCCAGGATGGGTCGAGCGCAGCGATGCCTCACGAACGCGACGAACCCAACTCTACTTCTGCCCGGCAAGCAGCCGCCTCCAGTCCACCATCCTGTTCTGGCAGCAGCCTAGGGCCGTGGATCGCTCTAGTCAACGCTTGTTGACTCACGTGTGACTGTTGCCCGGCTACGCGCCCCTCGGCGCGCCGATGCTTTCGAGATGCCGATCAGCTGCTCGCGCGGCCGGGTGGGCCAAAGCCGCCGCCGCCGCGGCGATGACGGCGATGACAGCCCACCCGGGAGTACCCCATTGCAGAACCAAGAACGTGTAGAGGGCGGGGAAGATGACCGGTTCGAGTTGGTACCCGACTCCCCACACGCCCTGGTAATCCCCAAGCCGGCGATGGTCGGAGACCTCGGTCTGGAAGCCCCAATCTGCGGCTGACTGCCACAACTCGGCGCCTGTGATGGTGATGTGCCCGAGCCAGATCAGCACGATTGAGAGCCACCCAGTGGTCTCGTGGGTGAAGCTGACCACGACACAAGACATGACGAACGACAGGCCGCAAAGCTTGACGGCGCGCAGCGCGCCGGGCACGGTGTCCGACCCGCGCGACGCCCGGACTTGGAGCAGCACCGCCAGGACGGTGTTCGTGCCGAACAACCATGCCAGCAGGACGTCAGGCGCATCGGTGCGTTCGACCAGCCACAGCGGGACTACCACGTTCAGGAGCACCTGATTCGACGACAAGACACCGTTGCACGCCGACAAGACGACAAACCCGGGGTTACGCCACGCGCTCGGGACACCCGTTGGCTCGGACGTCTCATCGGAAAGCGGTTCCTGGGGCAAAGGAGCCTCGATTGCCGGCAAGACGATGGAGACCATTGCCGCGTTCAACAACAGCAAGGCTGCAGCGAGGAGTGGGATAGCGACGATGGCCCACCGCTCCCCCACCCCCAAAGCCACTCCGCTCGTGCCCGCGCCGAGGGTGTACCCGACGTTGCGAGCGGAGCGCATGTACGCGAGCGCCCGCACGCGTGTCGCGCGCGGAAACACAGATATCCGGTAGACGCCTCGACTGCTACGAGCCGCGGTCTCCACTACCGCAAGGGCCGAGAGTAGAGCGACGAAGGCCACCATCTCCTCGATCAGTGGCCACGACAGGTACAACACAGCTTCGACCAAGGACGCCAGCGCCCATAGTGGCTTTGACCCGACCCGATCGGTGAGACGACCCATCGGGAGTTGCATGCTGATCGCCACTACCCCGGCGATGGACAGCCCCAGCCCAACCTCGGCGCCGCTCAGCCCGACGATTCGTGTGAAGAACACCGCTGTGCCGGTGAGGAAGGATCCTGTCGCGAAGGCTGACAGCACCCCCTGTAGCGCCATGTCGCGCTCGAGTCTTGAGGCCGGAGCCGCGGCGCGAATGATACGAGTCAGCACGACGAACCGCACGTGGACAAGGTGATCCGGCATGGCGAAACCGTCGCGCCGTCACGACATGCCTCAGCGTGCCTTCGCGTCAGAGCACTAGGCACAGCCCGACCCGGCCCTGGGAGCACGGCACGCCACCCAAGGCCTTGGTTCACCACCGGATGAAGTGAACCGTCCAACGACGATTGAGTCAACGCTTGGTGACTAAGGAACGACCTGCAAGGGCTGGACTTCCTAGATCGTCCGACCAACCTTGTATCCGGTACCTAGATCCAGGTTTACCGTCATGGCATGACGGACCTGATGAGTACCGCGGCGTGCACCATGCCGACCTACAAGCGACCAAGTCGCCTCGCCGAGTTCGACGAGCTGTTCACCACCGCGACGCGCAGTGTGACCCGCTACGGCGACACGGTCAGCATCCGACTGTCAGGTGACATGAGGCTCCCGGACCGTGTCCGAGACCTTGCCCAGCGGGAATCGAGTTGCTGTTCGTTCTTCACCTTCAACGTCGACGGCTCTGCTGATGACCTCACCCTGACCATCTCCGTGCCACTCGAGCATCGCAACATCCTCGATGCCCTGGCCAACCGTGCCACTGAGCTTTCGGCATGAACTTGCGAGCCGGGGCGGTCGCTGACGCAGCCGGCGTCAACCGGGAGACCTTGCGTTACTACGAGCAACGGGGCCTCCTCCACGCCCCTGACCGAAGCCCGGGCGGCCACCGGCTTTACGACGACCAAGCAGTTGTGACCCTGCGCGTCATCAAGGCCGCTCAACGACTCGGCTTCACTCTCGACGAGGTTGCCGACCTCCTCGAGGTCGGCCGCCGCCGCGGCCGCGACTCCGGTCTGCAGGCACAAGCCCGCGAGAAGATCTACGAGGTCGAGGCTCGCATCGCCGACCTGCGGCTGATCAAGGCCAACCTCACCGCAGCCCTCGAAGCCGGGTGCGACGACCTGCACCGGTGCGCCGGCAGCGACTGCTGCCCCATCACCTTCCACGAGATCAACCGTGGCCCGAGTCGACAGCTCCTCGCGACCGCCGTCGCCGGGAATCCGGAGCGCCAGCGCCGCGTCAGTCCGGGCGGGTAGGACTCGAACTGCTGGGACCGTGCCCTGCGGGCATGATCACGCCGGCCAGAGCACCCGTCGAAGCCGGTCTGGGCACGGCCGCTCGAACAACACCACGTAGCAGCATCGCCGGCCCGAGCGGACGATCCAGGACATCGACAGCAGACAGCTCGGTACGAAGGTCAATGCGAGTGGATACGCCGCGCTTCCGCGTCGCCCCCTGGAGGTGCCGCGAGTCTCGGCCGCTGCGCCTGGTCTCCCGTCGCGGACGATCCGGAACAGCCGCCGCGCCGCCCGTCACGTCATGATGGATCCAGGTACCATCTGGCGAATCCCCATCCGAGGGGGTTCCACGATGGGAGGTCGAGGTCGCAGTGACGACGGCGTCCACTCGCGTTCGGAAGTCGGACGTGACTCGCGCGAAGATCCTCGCGGTCGCCAGATCGACCTTCCGCGAGCACGGGTACGACGGCTCCAGCGTCCGCCTGATCGCTGGCGCGGCGGACATCGACCCCGCGATGATCATCCGCTACTTCGGTAGCAAGGATGCGCTGTTCCTCGAGGCGGTCGACATCGACCTGAACCTTCCTGACCTCACCACGACCGCGAAGTCGCGGCGCGGCGAAGCGCTGGTCGAACACTTCGTGCGTCGCTGGGAAGGCGGCGGGGAGGACGAGGTCCTGATCACGCTTCTCCGCTCGGCGGCCACCAACGAGCTCGCAGCAGACCGCCTCCGCCAGGTCTTTGCCTCGCAGGTCAGACGAACCGTGGGCGGGGTCGTCGACCGTGCGGAGCTGGAGAGGCGGGCCGCGCTGGTTGCGACCGAGATGCTCGGACTCGCTCTGACCCGTTACGTGCTGCGACTGCCGGTCGTCGCACGTCAATCTGCGCGCTCCATCGTCCGAGATCATGCGCCGTCGGTCCAGCGACACCTGCACGGCGCGCTGCCCGCGGCTTGACCGTTGCCACGGGTCCGAGTGGCGAGCACCGGGATGCCTACTCGTCGATGGTGATGTCCTCGCCGAAGGGAGACACCTCACCACCTTGCTACTCGGCAGCCCGGTCTGAGCGCGGTCCGGGCCTAGTGCGCCACTGTTGTCAACGCCTGTTGTCATTGCCGGGAGCTCGCGCCTAGGGTGTTGGTGATGCGTGGCTCTTCCTGTCCCCGACTCGGCCGCAGTGCCGTCGCGGCATCTCGGCCGCGAGGGGCCAGCGACTCAGCAGCTGGTCGGGTCGGCGCCGGTTCAGAGCCACCCGTGTTCCCACCTCAACAGCTGCACGACCAGAGGAGCGCGACATGTTCGCCATGCAGTACGACATCCACCTTCCGAGGGACTACGACATGGGAGTCATCCGCCGACGGGTGGCCGAACGTGGCCACGCATTGGACCGACGCCAGGGGCTCGGCCTCAAGGCCTATCTGGTGCGCGACGTCAGCGCCGGTGCCGCCATCAACTCCTACTCGCCCTTCTACATCTGGTCCGACGAAGCGGCCGCTGCCACGTTCCTGTGGGGCGGTGGCGGTTTCGGGGGGATCGTGCGTGACTTCGGGCGCCCCCGAGTCCACACCTGGCTGGTCGGCGAGTTCGCCAAGGGTCACGACTATCACGACCGTCCCTTGTCCGCTGCCCTTTCAACGGTGCACCTGGCTGAGAACAGCGACCCGGAGGCAGAAGCTCATCGCGCCTCACAGCGAACCGCCTCGGTCGCCTCGAGTCCGAGCACCCATTGCGTCGCCTGGTTGATCGACCCCAGCAGCTGGACGGTCTCGTCCTTCACCCTCTCCAGCGAAGCGATGGCAGCCACGCCCCACGAAGTCACTGGGTCCGGCACCGAGCGTTTCGAGGTCCTGCATCTCTCCTCACCCGAGATGGACGAGATGGCAGGCATCGAATGACCTCGTAGCGGTCATCCCCAGGGTTCCAGTGTCAACCCGGATTGGAGTGGGCCTCGCCCTGCGAGGAAAGCCATCAGGTGTCGGCGGTGCGAGCCATCGGTCAGGCGCTCGGGAACAGTGAGAAGCAGTACCTCCAGGTCCCAGGCGACGTAGTCGTCCGGCCAATCGGTCGGCTCATAACCGATGCCGAGGTCGACGTGGTGCATCTCGACCTCGCGCAGCCGATGGGCCGGACAACCTTGCGGCCCGTAGCCTGGCTGACGTCGATCTCGTGGGGTTGGCCACCCTCGAGTGGAGCAGTCATCGAAGAGCTTCTCCAGCTCCGCCTGACTGGCGACCAGGTCGTCGATGACGTCGACCGCCCGGCGCCCGACACCCTCGTCGATCTCCCGCGATCTCTGTGCACCGCCACCTTCGTACTTCGGTACGTCCAGGCCCAGCAGGGCGCCTCTGAGGCGGCGCGCGTGGCCGTCCGCATTGCGCGCAAGATGGGTCAGCACGTGCGCGATGCTCCATCCGGCCAAGCGGCTGGCCGTTGCCATGTCCGCATCACGTAGCCCGATCACCGAGTGCTCCAGACGCCGGTGCGCCGCGCGACACAGGTCTGCCGCGCGATCGGGCTGCGCCTCCAGGTCAAGGTGCACGGAGGGCCACACTAGCGGCGTCGACTCAGACGCCGACGGAACCGGTCCGGTTCCTCCATGGCACAACGACCTGACGCGCCGAGGCTCGTCGTGCTTCGAGCCGGCAGGCACGGCGTCACCGCGTCGTCGACCATGGCCCGATCGTCGTCCCGAGGATGATGGTGTCGGTGGCGGCTCCGTCTGCGTGGACCAACCCAGCAGGTACGTGCAAGAAGCTCCCCGATGGGTGGCGATCAGCCGCCTCGCTGTTCCACGGCGCCTCCCGGGTCAGCATCAACGCGCCTGTCGCGACGACGAGGTGAATGTCGGCACCGTGGCAGTGCGGTCCGTCCCAGAAGCCTGCGGGAAGGAAGAACGCGTAGGTGAAGAGGGTTCCAGGCTCGCGGAGGCCTGCCAGTGTTGCGGTGCGGGTGCCGTCAGGGTTCGGCGGGTGCTCCCACGGGATGTCGTCCGGAGCGAGCGTCAGCATGTGCATCGGCCGACGCTAGGAGCGAAGCGCCTCGTTGGCTCGCGCGAATCGGACAGCTTGTTCAACTCATCGCGCGACTCGTCATGACCTCTTGTCCGCTCGGGCCATCGCGCCGCCGTTCTGGTCAGAACCACCGCACATCCTGCCCGTGCGGACCTGCCCAGCCGACCGCCACCCCGTCGACCGCGGTGAGAAACTTCCCGTCAGGCACGGTGGCACCGGCCGGAAGGGTTTCCGCGACGGTCGGCAGCACCGCAGGCGCCTCGTTGGAGATCCAATGGCCAGGCAACGAGGACACGAGGTCGACGAAGGCGTCCCGCGTTGCCGCCTCGACGTAGGCGAGAACCGCGGAGTGGTAGACGACCACCGTCGCATGCGGAGGCGCCTGGGCGGCGAGGTCTCCCAGCTGGCCCACTAGGTCACCCTTGACCAGGAAGGGCGGGTCGGTGCGGGCGATCTGGAGCGCCGCGTCCAGACGTGTCGCGCGCTCCGTCTGCCCCGGCCACACGAGACTGCGCAGCCACTCCACATCGTCTGCATTGCTTGCGTCGAGAGGGTTGAGGTCGATGCCCGCTCGCCACGCCACGCGAGGAGGTCGTGTCGGGACGCGGGAGACGTCACCGAAGGCCTCGCACGCGAGGAGCGGCGCGTCCTCCGCGCCGACGTGCAGGTCGCCATATCGGTAGCGCCACTTGTCCGGGTAGAGGCACAAGCCTGCGGCCGCCCCCACCTCCAGCAGGGCGACGGGTTGGACGAACGCGGCGAGCAAGGGCATGAGAGCTGCGAGTCGGCCAGCTTCGTTCGTCTGGGTCCTGCGGGTCGACATGATGGCCGCCACGTCGTTCCAACGATCCAGCGTCCAGGCCAAGAACTCGGACGGCCCGAGGGGCCCGCCGAGCGACCGCACGGCTGCGAACAAGAGGTTCGGCTGACGCTTCTCGACGGGAAGAGCGTCCAACAGGCGTAGCAATGTCGGTTCTCTCGCAACCGCGACGGCGAGAGCTTCGTATGCGGGCGAGTTGCCGCGGGCCTCAGTGGCCGCGAACCCCTCGTAGAGCCGAGCGGAGTCCATCGAGGACGACCATCCCTTCTTCGACCGGTGCACAGTGCTGGCCGCAGCGCGCCCCAGGGCGCCTCGTGATCGGGAAGAACGCGGCCTTGGTTCTGCGGAGCCAACCGATCTGTCCGCTGGCCTGCAACGGGATCCACCCTAGCCAGACCTGGAGCCAATAGTCCCCGGCCGTTGACTTCACCCACTCCGGCTCACTCGTCACCTGCGTCCCCTTCGGCACGGCGGATGGGGACGCCAGCGCTTCGGTGATGACCTCAGACCTCAGCTGCCGAGCCGCGTCGACGGCGACACCCGGCGCAACCGCCGGGTCGAATCCCACTAGGTTGCTAGTGTATTCGATCGTCAGGTGCGGCGTAGTTGCCAGTGTCGTCCTCGCCCGGCGAGCACCAGCATCATCCTTGCTAATACCAACGGATGTTGACATCGTGTAGCCAGTAGGTCATGACCGGGACGGCGTTGGTCCCTTTCGACTCTGCTCCGAGTTCGCCCCACCCAAGCGGCCGGCTCGATCGGGGCGGGGAGTTCGAACTACCTGCAGTGCGTACGTCTGGCGAAGGACGAGGCTCACGGCCACCGCGGCCGAGGCGAACGGAGGACCAGGGATGCCCGCAGCTGTGAGGGGCACCACAGGACGCGGCGAACGCTCCAAAGACGCGATCCTTGCATCCGCGCGCAGGCACTTCATGACACATGGCTACGAGCGCACGACCATCAGGGCAGTGGCCGCCGACGCCCCGGCGGACCCGGCCATGGTCATTCGCTACTTCGGCAGCAAGCAAGCACTGTTCAGGGCCGCCAGCGACGTCGACCTCCACCTGCCCGACCTGAGCAAGGTGCGACCAGAGCACGCGGGATGTCGTCTGATGGAGCACTTCGTCTGGTTGTGGGATGACGAAGAGCGCGATGACAGACTCAAGTTCCTGCTGCGAGCCTCGGTCACTCATCCGCAGGCCGCCGACCTCATGCGTGCGGCGTTCGAGGAGCAGATCTTTGCCACCGTCCTCAACGTCGCGCCCGACCATGCTCTCAAGAGGGCCGTGCTCGTGGCGACCCAGATCATCGGGCTGGCGTACTGCCGCCACATCATCGCACTCGAGCCGTTGGCGTCTACCTCCGCAGCAGAGTTGAAGCGGGACTTCGCCCCGCAGATCCAGCGGGCCCTCTTCGGCCCCATCCGGGATGGCTGAGCCGCTCACCACGCCACTCTCAGGTCGCGTACATCTGGGGCGCTGAACCGAAACCCTCGCGCACCCACGCGACCGGCCGCGTCGAGGTCCTGTTAATGTCAACGCATGTTGACTTCAGCGGCCCTTCAGCGCTACGTGCTCACTCGTGGTGCCCAGCTCCCTGCGGCCCTACGCCGTCGACGGACGCCATCTGTTCCTCTGCGGCCTCGCCTCGGGGCCGTTGCCGCATCGTCTCGAGAAGCGGAACAGGGACTGATGTCCGGCGGCACCGACCGTCAGGACCAGCAACTTCGCGCCTTCGTCGAGAGGATGGCCGAAGATCATCCGCCGCTGTCTTTGGACCAAGCCGACTTCACTGCGCGCAGCGCGGCAGAGGTGCGGCGCAGGTACGGACCGGTCTTCGACTACTTGGCCAGGGTGGAGCTGGAGGTCGAGCGCAATGTTCTCGAGATCGGGACCTTGCTGCCCCGGACCAATGAGACCGACGAGTTGTTCTACAAGCATGTGTGGCACTCGCAGGAGTACATGCACGGCGTGATTCTCGACGAGCTGTTGCGCGAGCTCGGCCTGCCGTCGCCCCCCGTCAATCTGCAGTCCGTGGGTCCGAAGATCCGGCTGGCCGGGTGGCTCTCACGGCTTCCTGGAGTCCACGACGTCTTGCGCCTGATCTACTACCTGACCGGCGCCGCCACCGAGCGCTCCGCGATCGAGGCGTATACGAGGCTGCACAAGGGTTTGGCGGACATGGGAGAGGTGGCGCTCGCCGAGACCGTCGTCGCGCCGATCCGGCGACAAGAACCTGCCCACTTCGCCTTCTACCGCAAGTCCGCCGAGAAGCTCGTGCGTAGTGATCAGTTGCAGCCTTGGCAGCTCCGGCTGGCTCGGGCGCTACGAAGTCGGACATTCGATGCCGTCGGCGTCAACGATGAGAGCCAGCGTGCCCAGTTCGGTGCCGTCGCCCTGACCCTGGGTATGGATCGACAACTGCATCGCATGGCCGGCCACATCGGCCGGGTAGAGGCGGACCTGTTGTGGGCTCGCAGCCAGGGAATGGCTGTCCCCCCCTACATCGTGCAGTCACTCAAGGACGCCATCGATGCTGGAGACGCTCTTGCTGTGCACGAAGTCGCCTGACTGGGGCTGGCCTCATCCACCTGCCACACCGACGATGACCACGCAGCACAGAAGCAATCCAGCCCACTGACGTCGAGCCACCGCTTCGCGCAGTAGCGCCAGTGCGAGAACGATCGTCACTGCCGGGTAGAGCGACGAGATGACACTGGCAACCGTGAGGAGCCCTGTCTGGGCCGACCACATGAAGAGGCCCGTCGCCAGAGCTGCGGTAGGACCCACCACGACGCCCCACCAGGCTTGCTTGGCTCGCGGCAGCCAACGGGCCCGGAGGAACACTGCCAAGACGACCAGTACCGGAACGGCAGAACTCTGCGCTACTGCCAGCGCAGTGAACGCCTCCTCCGACGTGACCTGGCCGAGCGCGACGAACATCAACCCCGCTCCCGCGCCAGAGATGACACCATCCAGTGCACCTTCGTGGCCGGCCCCGCGTTCATCCGCTCGCGAGACGCCGGCCGAAGCCACGTCGTCCGCGCCCTGCGTGACCAGCCAGATCGCCGGGAGGGCGAGGACACAAGCGGCCCACACGACGAGAGAAGGACGTTCCCCGCCGCCGACTCCTACTGCGACAGGCAGGAGCGTCGCACCGACAGCCGACAGCGGCGCCACCACGGCCATCCTGCCGCGCACCATGCCCCGGTACAGGAAGCCGGTCGCGATGCCGCTGCCAACGCCGCCCAGACATCCCCAGACGAGCACCCGCGCCTCAGGAGCCGACCCGAGCAAGATGGCGAGCGCCGCTGCGGAGGCTGCTGCCGACAGCTGCGCCGTCACGGCGACTGGCCAGACCCCAGCCCGGCGGGAGAAAAACCCGCCGAGGAAGTCGGCCGACCCGTAGGCTGTCGCGGCGCCCATGGCCAGTATCAGAGCTAGAGGTGTCATGCGTTCGGATCGGCTCCAAGGTGCGGCGCGCCACGTTCAGCCCGATCGAAGGCCGTGCGCGAAACGGATGCCACCACGGGCTCGAGCGGCCGGGTCATGCAAATGAGACTTCAACACTACGCCAACGCGCGGTGACTTTTCGGTGGACCGGACCTGGAGTCAGACCCTGATGCTTGACGCACGCGACCTCGGGCTCCGCAGGAGATCCACGACGACTACCTCGCGTCGTCCGTCCTCTACGACGACGCTGCTGCCGATCGAGACCTTGAAGCCCCTACTGGATCAGAGCTGACGACGACGCCTTCCAACGCCCGTTGACATCCTACGCTTGAACACTGTCGCGAGCTCCAGCCCTGCTCCAGCCCTGCTCTAGAGCCCCCTGGTCGGACGAGCGAGGGGGTACCAGCATGTGCGATGGCCCGACGCATCGGCTTGCGTGCCGGATCGCTCAGCCGGCTGCGCGCTGAACCCTCGGAGGGGTTCGCGCGACGAACCGAAGCAGCGTCGCGAGCCGCGAGTCGTCATTCCCGAGTCGACACTCACCTCCGGCCGACCCAGCTGGGTAAGCGGCGTCCGGCGGCGCCCCAACCCGAAGGTGCAGCCAGCCTGAGGCGGCCGCGCTCTGGTCGAGAGGGGTGCCGACCGGTATCCGGGACTCGCCGCGGGTCGGGTCAGGCGGCCTGAGGAGCGTGCGTCGGGTCGGAGACCGACGGTTGGTTCCGACGTCGGACGGCGAGCACGAGGGCACCGACGCACGCCCACGTGCCGAGCAGCAACAGGGGCAGCCCTGTGTCCGCACCCCCGAAGTAGGCGATGTTGCGGACCGCGGGGATTGCTTCTCCGGCAGGGAACGCCAAGGTGAACGCCTGGAACGCGTCAGGGATGAATTCCGGGCCGATGGCCGCGCCCGTGGCCGGCACCCCGAACACCATGAACAGCAGAGCCGTGACGCCGACGCCGGGGACGCCTAGGAGCCGGTGCAGCGCGATCATCGGCAAGGTGATGGCCCACGAGGCGAGAGTGGCGACTCCAGCGAGCTCCCAGTAGTGACCCGAGAACGCACCGAACAGGCCGTTGGCAATGAGGGTGTTGCCACTCCCCAGAAGTGCGCCACCGCCCAGGGCGGCCACGAGCTTGGCGCGCGGCGCCGCCCCCGATGCTACGAGAGAGATGAGTACTCCCATCACGAGACTGGGAATCAGGATGCTGACGACGAGAAGGAATGGCGAGAGGCCGGCCCGGTCCTCCTCGGGTAGCGGCACGAGGTCTTCGACGACCAGCTCCGACCCGGAGTGAGCCGCCAACCCCTCACCCAGCTGCACCATGTTGTTCTTGGCCATGGCCCCGCCGGCTCCGGCGACGTAGAGATGGAACTTGCCGGGTGCAGGCTCGAACGCCGCCGTGATCTCGCGATCCTGGATCGCCTCATCCGCCTCCTCGCGAGTCGCGTAGGTGGTGATGTCGAACTTCCCCGGCGCCACGCCTTCGATGGCCCGCTCGACCGGCGCGGTGGCCTCCGAGGGCCCCACCACACCGAGGCCGACATCGTTCGGCTCTGGTGAGTGCAGTGCGCCCAAGAAGCAGATCGCGATGAGGACCCCGATCGTGCTCACGAGGACGACCAGTCGGGCCAGCATCTTGTGGTCATGACTTGCGTGTGCCATTTCGTCACCTTCTCGCTTGCTGGTTGTGAGCCCGTGCCGTGGCTGGCACAGGCGCTCGGTCAGTGGACGCGGAAGTGCTGATGGGTGGCAGTCGGTGCCCACCGATCGAGCTCCGCGCGCACCATGTGCGCGGTCGGCGCTGCGCCCCGAGGGAGCCGGAGAGCGAAGTAGCCATCCGGGCGCACCAGGGCGTAGCCGTCTCCCGATGCGGTCACGACATTCACCACGTCGGGATGGTCCACGCTCAGGCTTCGAGCACTCGCTGGTCTGAGCCAGACGAACTTCCGATGCCGAAGTGCTGCGTAGAGCCGCTCCGGGCCCTGACCTTCGCCGCGGAGTCGGATGTCCTGGGCACGACCACCCGCTCCGATCCGCATCGCCGCTGTAGGCGCCTCCCAAGCCTGAGATCGTCATGGCGGCGTAGTCCATCGCTGGCGGCACGAACTGAGCCGCATGCCCCAGGATCAGTCGTGCTGCGCGTGCGGGGGCGGATCGCAGCATGGCGGCACGGAGCAGCGCAGTGCTGGACCGGATCACCTGCCGCCCGATGGGATGTCTCTCGGCCTGGTAGGTGTCGAGAACTGCGTCGTGGTCCTGTGGGGGCTCGCGGAGAACGGCAGCCAACTTCCAGGACAGGTTCGCCGCGTCCTGGAGTCCCGTGTTCATGCCCTGACCGCCGGCCGGCGAGTGCACGTGCGCCGCATCACCAGCGAGGAAGGCACGCCCCACCCGGTAGGTGTCCACCTGCCGCTCGTCGCTGTGGAACCGGGAGAGCCATCGCGCTTCGTGCATCCCGTAGTCCGATCGAAGCACCGACCTGGTGATCTCAGCGACGTGGTCAAGAGACAGTGGTGCGGAGTCGGGCTGCTGGTCGTGACGATCCCAGGCGATGATGCGGTACCAACCGTCGCCGAACGGGGCGATGAACGCGAAGCCGTCCTTCGTGGCGTCGACGGTCAGGACGTCGCGGGGCGTGTGAGCGAGACGGACATCGGCCAGCATGACTGACCGCACCGCAGACCTGCCTGGGAAGGCCAGGCCGAGAGCACGCCGGACTCGGCTGTGCACGCCGTCACAACCGACGACGTAGGAGCTGTCGAGATGGACGATGCCCCCGTCACGCTCCCCGGTGAGGCGGACCCCACCGCCGCGCTCCTGGAGGTCCGTGATCTCCGTGCCGTCCTGGATGGTCACGCCGAGGTCACGCGCACGCGTCTCGAGCAACCGCTCCGTGTTGGACTGCGGGGTCACGAGAGCGAAGGGGAACCGAGTTGGCAGTTGGCTGAGGTCGATGTCGATGCCGCTGAAGATGCGCAGTCCGTCCACCACCTGCCCCGTGGCGATCAGGTCGTCGGCCAAGCCACGCGCATCCAGCTGCTCGAGCGTCCGGGCGTGAACTGCGAAGGCTCGGGTCAGGTTCGACGCGGCCTCGCGCCGCTCGACAAGGGTGACATCCACCCCGCTCTCGGCAAGGTCGCCAGCCAACAACAGCCCCGTCGGACCTGCGCCGACGACCGCTACCTGCGTGTCCATGTCTACCTCCTTGGCTCGACCGTACTTGGGGGCCGAGCCCAATGTCAACGCGCGTTGACCTTACCCGAGAGCGGCCACTCGGACAGGTGCCCCGCTCGTCATCACTCGCGGTCGACGGCTACCGACTGGCCCCATCCGGACCGCGTCCACCCGGACGCCCCAGGAAGCGATTCACCGATCCTGGGACGCCGCTCCCAGCGCCGCGATGAAGGGCTCGCGGACCGACGGGTCGCAGTACAACGTCTCGAGACGTCGCTTGTCGGCATCGGCATCATGACCGGCCACGACGTCCCGTCCAGGACCGCTGACGACCTGCATCGACGTGACCCCGTCCCAACGCGGTGAGCCCTCGAACGTGACATCGATGGACACGGCCCGGCCGCGCACAACGAGAAGCAGGAAGCGGTGGACGTCGATCAACCCCTCGGGAGGGACCGTGTCGGCCACGCGGGGGCCATGACGGAGTTCTGCGTCGGCACGGTCGACCCGGTAGATGCGGTGGATCACTCTCGGGACGGTCGTCGGCCAGTGCGCAACCAACAGTGCATGGAGGAGGGCGTGCTTCCCGGAGCAGGTGCCTCGCCAGGCCTCGAGCACACCGCGCACCGATCGCGTGCTCGGCCGTCCGTAGGGGATCGAGTGCACGGCGTGAACGACTCGCACGAGCTCGGCCGTCGGAGCAGCCTCGGCGCCGGTGAGTAGCCGTGCCAACATGAGCCTGTCCTCCACGACACCGCTCAACGAGGGAACCGCTTCTCGTAGAAGATCCGGTCGAACCCGCCCTCCACGCCGCGGCGGGTCTCGACGTACCCGAGATGCAGGTACAGGCGCTGGTTCTCCACCATCACTGCGTTCGTGTACAGACGGACTCCGAGGGTCCCCATGCCCTTCGCATGCCGCTCGACCACCGATACGAGCTTCCGTCCGATCCCGCGCCCACGCCATGCCGCATCGACGGCGAGGTTGTCCAACCACGTCCAGCCCGACTCCGCGACGCACGCCACGAAGCCGACGATCTGGTCGTCGACCTCGGCGACCCAGACGCATTCCTGAGTGATCGCCGCCGCATAGTCGGCATCCATCGGCGCAGGCCGCTGCCCACCCATCCGGCGCACATACATCTGGTACGCCTCGGAAGCCAGTCCCGAGAGAGCCGTCGACTCGGAGGGTTCAGCTCTGCGGAGTCTGAGCGGGCTCATCCACCCGACGGGCTCGTGCCGTCTCGGAGCCAGCGCAAGACCTGCTCCGCACTCTCGTCGGGCGGAAAGACCGGGTAGAAGACCATCGAGACCAGGCCGTCGTCGATGATGAGCGTCAGCCTCTTGTAGTACGTCCGTCCTTCCACGGTGAAGCAGGGCAGGCTCATCCGCCGGGCAAGCACCAACCCCTCGTCCGAGAGGAGTGGGTAGGGCAGGTGCAACCGGTCCACGGCTTCGGATTGCTCGGCGCTGCTCTGCGCCGAGAGGCCCATGACACGGTCCACGCCTTCATCGAGCAGCTCGTGCAGGTGATCGCGAAACCCGCAGACCTGTGGTGTGCACCCCCTGGCCCCGGGTATCAGGTCCCAGCCGACCGGAAGCGTCCCATCGGCGGGCCCGGTCATCGGGTAGATGAAGAGGACGGTACGTCCCACGCCGGGTTCGTGGAGCGGCGCGAGGTTGCCATCTGAGCCCCTCAGCGACACGTCTGGGACCTGGCGCTCCGAGCAGATGAGTAGCGAGCCCGTCGTCCACGGGGGTCGGCAGGTCGGGTGGCAGCTGCGTCAAGTCGCTCACGATCTGAGGCTCCCTCGGCTTCTCAGTTGTGGCAGCGTGCGGATCGCCGACGCGGACCTTGACCTCGACCGGCGTCGTTCCTGCGACGCCACGGCGTCAGCGATGAGCTCGGTAGAGCGCGACCGCAGGCTTCCGGCTATTGCCAACACCTGTGGACGTCCAACCCACGTTCTTGAAATGGATGATGCGGGACGGCCCGCCGCCGCTCAAGTCAACAGGCGTTGCTAGGCTCTCATTTCCGCCTTGACACCACTGCAACCGGACGCCCCGAGGAGACCGCATGATCGTGAGACAGGTCGACCTCTCAGCCGGCGTGGTCGAGTACGCCGACAGCCAGGGTCCCGGCCCCGTTGTCGTGTTGTGTCACGGGCTCCTGATGGACCGCACCCTCTGGGATGGGGTCATTCCCGCGTTGTCGTCCGTGGCGCGGGTCATCGCCCCGACCTTCCCCACCGGTTCCCACCGCATCGCCATGGATCGGGACGCCGATCTCTCCCTCAACGGTCAGGCCGAGATACTGCGGGAGTTCGTCGAGACCCTCGGACTGACTGACCTGACCCTCGTTGTCAGCGACCTCGGCTATCCGCTCCTGCTCGCGGCGGCGAATCATCCTGCCATCGGAAGGCTCGCGATCCTGCCCTCCGAGCTCTACCAGAACATCCCTCCCGGCCTCCCGGGCAAGGTGATGGCTCTGGCCACGCGTCTGCCCGGCGGCACCTACCTGGCAGTCCAGTCCCTCCGCGTCCCGGGCGCGGCCCGTCTCCCGTTCACGCTGGGCCGGATGGCGGACCGCGTTCCGCGACCGATGCTGAAGCACTGGATCGCGGGCCCCGCCGGCTCGCGAGCGGTCCGACGGGACCTTGCCAAGTACGTCGAGGCTCCGGACTTCGGTGACCTCGACTCGGCGACCGCGCGTCTGGCGACCTTCGGCCGACCCACCCTGATCCTGTGGTCCCGTCAGGATGCCGTGATGCCTCACGCTCACGCGGTCAAGCTCGAGCGCGCCATGAGCTCCGCGGAGCTGGTCACACTGGAGTCGGGCAAGACCTTGCTCCAGCTCGACCGGCCCGAGCTCGTCGTCGAGCAGCTGGCGAGACTCGTCGTCTCCTGAGCGCGCCGTCTGGAACCGGTACGGGCACCACTACGAGACCTTCGCTCGACCCCATCGCGAGCGATGGGCTTCAGCCGGCGGGGTAGGTCACGGGCCGTCGTCTCGCGTCGATGCCGAGGGTGCCGGACACGGCGGTCGTCACCTGGCCCAGGAGGGTGTCGAAGGGCCAGTCAACGCTCGCCTCCCGGACTGATCGCATGAGGATCAGTCCCAACACCTCGCCGAGGAGCGCTTTGTCGGCGAGGTCAGCCGAGACCGTTCCGAGCTCCGCGGCCGCGCGATCCCTCAGCTCTCGGCGGATGTCTGGAACGCCGACTCGCACAGCCGCGGATCAGTCGCCACCGCCCGAGCGAGGCTGACGCCACGCCCGGAGGGTGAGTCGGCCTGCAGGACCGCGAGCAACCACGAGGCGAGCCGGCCGCTGCTGTTGGACCCCTGAGCCACCGGCCTCATCCCGGCCTCGCGAGACGTCGAAACCTCGACGGCTTGTTCGAACAGCCGCGACTTCGAGCCGTAGTGATAGACGACGAGTCGGGGGTCCACGCCAGCGCGTGTGGCGATCGCCCGCATCGAGACCTTCGCATAACCAGCGTGTCGCGAACTCGTGTCGCGCCGAGGCAAGGATCTCCTCACGCGCCCGAGGCGGGCCGATCGGGCGTCCCCGTCCCCGTCTGGTCACCTCGCGGATGTTCATGTGGAGAGGAACACGCCGCTGGCGGCGAAGACCTTCCGGTCACCCGCGCGGAACTCACAACTCACGAAGGCCAACCGCCGACCCTTTCGGGTCAACGTCGCTCTCCCCTCGAGCCAGTCGCCTGCGGTCGCCGTTCCCAGGAAGTCGCTGGACAGGGAGACCGTGACCAGGCCCTCCGTGCGCGGCGGGTGTCGATGCGCCTCGTGCCCCATGATCACGTCCGCCATGGCGACCATGACCCCGGCGTGGACGAACCCGCGTCCGTTGAGGTGCCGATCGGAGACCTCCAACGCGATCGTCCCAGGCTGTTCGACGAGCTGGTGCATCGGGCCGAGCAGGTCCAGGAACGGGCTGGGATGCGCGAATAGTTCGTAGCCCACACCCTCACCCACCACGTCCCCCGACCTCCAGCGCTGACGCCGATGTCGGTTCCGAGGCCTCCCGACGGCCGAAAGGACTGTTCGCTGATGCAGCCGGCGGGCCGACTCCTGTCGTGAGGGTGTGCACGCCCGACACGCCGCTCATGCACCGGATCCTAGGAGGTCCGGCCGCATTGTCACCGCTGTTGTCACGTGCTCGCCTACCGACTTCTGTGGGCCGCGGCGACGATACGTGCAAGCCAGCTCCTGCGACCAAGGGGATCCGCACCGCTCAACCGATGGGTGTGCGTTCACCAAGTCCGTGGTCGTCCGGCTCCTTCTCCACGGCGTCGAGCCGGCCCAGGGCCTCGCGCGTCCCGGCCGTGCATCGCCAACGCTCCTCGAGCGCAGTCTCGTCGAGACCTGGATCGAGCTGGGTTTGCAGCTGCTGTGTCAAGCGATGCCGAAGCGCTGTCACGAGTCCCGTCCGGTCGCCGAACAGCGTGGCCCAGTCGTCGTACCAGGGAAGACGCCCGGTGCGGGCGAGGACGGCATCGGCGTGCCACATCGCCCGCCACCGTCGGTGGGTCTCATCCCAGCTCACGCCGATCGTCCTTTCGCAGGATCCCGGGGGATCCGGGCAGGTGTCTCGGACGCTAGGTGCCCCGACTCGTCCGGCGCATCGGCCCGTGGTCGACACCGCAGCTACTACCTGGGTAGGAGTCAATTGCCTACCCAGGTGCGGATCCCCGCGCCGCAAGTCATCCCTACGCTGGGGTCATGTACGCCTCGGCCGGTGCGCTCGCGCTGGCGTTCCGCCAGCGCATCGAGGCCAAGGGCGCTCGTCACGGGCTGATGTATCCGTGGTGGGTCGCGGTCTTCTCCGCGGTGGGGCACGTCGGGTTCGCCACCGTGGCAGTCTGGCAGCGTGATGCGTTCGTGCCTCCGCAGTGGGTCGCGCTCGCAGCGGTGCTGATAGCGCTTCCGTGTGTGCACGACTTCGCGTTCCGGGCCTGGGTGCCCTGGTGGGTGCAGGCCGTGCTCGCGGGGCTGGCAGCGGCTTGGCTTCTCACCGTGCCTGCGCCACGCGGCGACGTTCTCGACGTGGCCCCGCTGGTGTTGGTCTTCCACGCCGGCTGCACCGCGGCCACCGACGGCTTCCGTCGCGGCGTGGTCAGCGCGCTCGTGGGAGCCGGAGTTGTCCTGCTGTTCGGAACCTACTCCCTCGGGTTGTCGTTGTTGTACGTCGACGCGATCTCCTTCGGCCTCGTCGTCGGGGCGATGCTGCGCTGGCAGATGCGGGCCCTGGCCGCGGAGCGCGCCGCGCGCGAGGATGAGCGGGTGGTCGCGACGTTGGCCGAACGGCAGCGCTTGGCGCGCGAGATCCATGACGTCGTGGCGCACTCGCTCAGCGTCACCCTCCTCCACGTCACGGCGGCTCGACGGTCACTCAGCGGCGCCGTCGCAGACGACGCCGACGTCGCCGACGCCGTCGATGCCCTCACCGACGCCGAGCGGGTCGGCCGCCACGCCATGGCCGACATCCGGCGCACCGTCAGCGTGCTCGCCACCGAGCAGTCGAACGGTCTCCACCCGCTTCCCGGGGCGGGTGACCTCGAAGCGCTGGTCGCCGACGTCGCTGCGGCCGGGGTGCTCGTCGACTGGTCCCGCGAGGGAGACCTGGGCCGGATGTCGTCGGCCTCGGGGCTCGGGCTCTACCGCGTGATGCAGGAATCGCTGTCGAACGTGGCCAAGCACGCGCCCGGGGCCCCCGTCGTCGCGAGACTGTGGGTGGGTCAACGGCAGGCGCGGTTGACGATCAGCAACCCGCGCTCGGGATTGGCGCACAAGACCACGTCGGCTGGGTCCGGTCTGTCCGGCATGGCCGCCCGGGCACACCAGCTCGGCGGCTCCCTGAGCGCGGGACCGACCGGGCCGACCGGCGATCACTGGCGGGTCGAGCTGGTGCTTCCGATCGGATCCCGCGCATCACACGAGGACGGTCCGGCCGGCCACGATGGCCCGGTCGAGCGGGTGCTCTCGTGAGCGTCCCCGGCGGGGACGAGTACCTGGGGGTGGTGCTGGTCGACGACCAGGAGCTCGTGCGCTCCGGCCTGTGTCGCATCCTGCGCCGTCGCGACGGCTTCATCGTGGTGGCCGAGTGCGCCGACGGTGACGAGGTTCCGGCGACCTTGGCGGCCTTGGCCGACGAGGCCACACGTGTCGACGTCGTCGTGATGGATCTGCGGATGAAGCGCGTCGACGGCATCGAGGCGACGCGCCGGCTCCGGGCCGATCCCGACGCCCCCCCGGTGCTGGTGCTCACCACGTTCGACGACGACGAGCTGCTGTCCGGTGCCCTCCGCGCGGGAGTCGCCGGGTTCGTCCTGAAGGACTCACCCGCCGAGGACCTGATCCGCGCCGTCCGCGCCGTGGCCGAGGGCCAGTCCTGGCTCGACCCCGCCGTGACCGCGCGGGTGTTGACCACATTCCGCGCCACTCCGGCCCCCGCTTCGTGCCAGGTGGGCGGGGGCGAGCCGCTCACGGCTCGCGAGCTCGAGGTGCTGCGCGCGATCGGCGAAGGCCGGTCCAACCGCGAGATCGCTGCCGCGCTCCACATCAGCGAGCTGACCGTGAAGAGCCATGTCGGCCGGGTCTTCACCAAGCTCGGCCTGCGGGATCGTGCCGCGGCCGTCGTTCACGCCTTCGACAGCGGCATCGTCACCCCCAACACCGGCCGCTGACCCGCGGCCGCCAGGACCGACCGCAGAGGTAGGCCGCAAGACCGGGCGCAGGATCACCGGAGGCCGGAGCGTGGGGCCGCGCCCGGAACGATCCGCCTCCCGTTCGGTGCCCGGTCGTCCGTGCCCGATGAGCACGGACGCGCGAAGGGTGGGAGACGTCGGTGTCGGCCTTCAGGGGGCCAGCGGATCGGGTCTCAAGTGGCTCCTGCCGCGGGGGCCCCAACGGCGTGGCGCGCGGCCCACACCGCGAAAACGGCGATCGCCACGCCGCACAGGATGTCGGCGACCACGTGGGTCTGCCGCCACCACACCATGTCGAAAGCGCCGGGTGCGGCGTAGTGGCCGACGCCGATCAGCCCCGAGATCGAGTAGCCCATGAGGGCGAAGCTGGCGGCCGTGGTGCGCCGCCGGTGCCAGAGCCAGGCGCCGAGGACGCCCGAGGCGGTGAACACGAACCAGCCGACCACCACCAGCGTGGCGGAGGGGACCGGGACCGAGCTGTCGCCGTCCGGCACCGGGTAGTCGTCGTAGTTCACGTAGTTGTCGACGTAATGCACCACCGACACCAGGAAGGCGACGACGAGCAGGGCCCACATCACCCGGCTCGCCGATCGGAACGAAGCTGCGGCGTCCATCAACGGATACTATGACAGTCGTCATAACATTGCACCAGGAGGTCTCGTGCCGGACCACCCACCGCGCGACCGGATCGTCTACGTCGCCGCCCAGAGCCTGCGCCGCCGCGGTATCAGCGGCAGCGGACTA
>CAWABT010000004.1:0-139979 GCA_963780355.1 uncultured Actinomycetota bacterium | reverse complement strand
TTTCAACGATGACTCCACCCACACTGGCGTGTGGACTTCACAGTCTCCCACCTATCCTACACAAGCCGAACCAAACACCAATACCAAACTATAGTAAAGGTCCCGGGGTCTTTCCGTCCTGCCGCGCGTAACGAGCATCTTTACTCGTAGTGCAATTTCGCCGAGTCCATGGTTGAGACAGCGCCCAAGTCGTTACTCCATTCGTGCAGGTCGGAACTTACCCGACAAGGAATTTCGCTACCTTAGGATGGTTATAGTTACCACCGCCGTTTACTGGGGCTTAAATTCTCCGCTTCAACAACCGAAGTTGTCTGACAGGTCCTCTTAACCTTCCAGCACCGGGCAGGAGTCAGTCCGTATACATCGTCTTACAACTTCGCACGGACCTGTGTTTTTAGTAAACAGTCGCTTGGGCCTGGTCTCTGCGACCCTCCCCGCTACCCCCGGCCAGCAAGCTGACGGGTTGACGGTTCGGGTCCCCCTTCTCCCGAAGTTACGGGGGCATTTTGCCGAGTTCCTTAACCATGGTTCACTCGATCGCCTTGGTATTCTCTACCTGATCACCTGAGTCGGTTTCGGGTACGGGCGGCTCGTTGCTCGCTAGAGGTTTTTCTCGACAGCATAGGATCACCCACTTCCCCCAACAGGGGTCGGCGTCACATCTCAGGCTCCACATCCAAGTGAGCGAACCGGATTTACCTGGTCCGCGCCCTACCTGCTTACCCACGCAACAACCATCGGCGTGGTTGGGCTACCTTCCTGCGTCACCCCATCGCTTGACTACTACCGGATTGGACCCCACGCTCGGCCACCAACCCCGTCACCCCGAAGGGCAACGAGTTACTGGCAGCTTCGGGTGGTTAGCATCACCGGGCTCATCATGGGCGCAACTTCGCCGGTACGGGAATATCAACCCGTTGTCCATCGACTACGCCTGTCGGCCTCGCCTTAGGTCCCGACTTACCCAGGGCAGATTAGCTTGACCCTGGAACCCTTGATCATTCGGCGCACGGGTTTCTCACCCGTGATTCGCTACTCATGCCTGCATTCTCACTCGTGACGCATCCACCACACGATCACTCGGCGGCTTCACTCGCGACACGACGCTCCCCTACCCACCCACGCTCACTTCAGCAGAACTGAAGGCTCACGTGAGTGCCATAGCTTCGGCGGATGACTTGAGCCCCGCTACATTGTCGGCGCGGAACCACTTGACCAGTGAGCTATTACGCACTCTTTCAAGGGTGGCTGCTTCCAAGCCAACCTCCTGGTTGTCATTGCGACTCCACATCCTTTTCCACTTAGTCACCGCTTAGGGGCCTTAGCTGATGGTCTGGGCTGTTTCCCTCTCGACCACGGAGCTTATCCCCCGCAGTCTCACTGCTGCGCTCTCACTTACCGGCATTCGGAGTTTGGCTAACGTCAGTAACCTGGTCGGGCCCATCGGCTATCCAGTGCTCTACCTCCGGCAAGAAACACACAACGCTGCACCTAAATGCATTTCGGGGAGAACCAGCTATCACGGAGTTTGATTGGCCTTTCACCCCTATCCACAGGTCATCCCCTCCATTTTCAACTGAAGTGGGTTCGGTCCTCCACGCCGTCTTACCGGCGCTTCAACCTGCCCATGGATAGATCACTCCGCTTCGGGTCTTGAGCATGCGACTACCCAACCACCACAAGGATGATCAGTACGCCCTGTTAGGACTCGCTTTCGCTACGGCTTCCCCACACGGGTTAACCTCGCCACACACCGCAAACTCGCAGGCTCATTCTTCAAAAGGCACGCCATCACCACCACCACCACCCTCCGAAGAAGACAGCAGCAGCATCGGCTCTGACGGATTGTAGGCACACGGTTTCAGGTACTATTTCACTCCCCGCCAGGGGTACTTTTCACCTTTCCCTCACGGTACTGGTCCGCTATCGGTCATCGAGAAGTATTTAGGCTTAACGGGTGGTCCCGCCAGATTCACACACCATTTCAGGGGTGGCGTGTTACTTGGGAACAAATCCAGGCAGGCACACGCTTACGTCTACGGGGCTATCACCCACTCTGGCGCCGCTTTCCAACGGACCTCGACCTCACATGTACTTTCTAACTGCCCCCACCGCCGGCAGACGATGGAAAGACAAGTCCCACAACCCCACAACCGCAACCCCTGCCGGGTATCACACGATCATGGTTTAGCCTCATCCGATTTCGCTCGCCACTACTCTCGGAATCACTTTTGTTTTCTCTTCCTACGGGTACTGAGATGTTTCACTTCCCCGCGTTCCCCCCTGACACCCTATTTCATTCAGATGCAGGTAACCGCACACAACTGCGGCTGGGTTCCCCCATTCGGACACCCCCGGATCAACGCTCGGTTGCCAACTCCCCAGGGCTTATCGCAGGCTCCCACGTCCTTCATCGGCTCTCGATGCCAAGGCATCCACCATGCGCCCTGTCCAGCTTGCCCACACAAACACCCCACACCACACAACAACACCAACACTGCAACAACTGCAACAACAGCAGGCGCACTGCACGCGCGGGGTGATCAATGCGATCACACACCAGACACAACACAAAACCCGGCCAGGACGACAATCAACGCCCAACCGGGACCAACAACAATCCATGCATCTCGCAAACTACACAAAATCACACAGAAGACACATTCAAAGCACTACACACCAACCACACAACACGAAACCAACCCTCACGGGCAGCCCGAGCGTGTGGTGATGCTCGCGTCCACTATCCAGATTCCAAACAACCAGCTCAAGCCAACTGACCAAGCCAGCAGCAAGAGACCAACCAGCGCCGTGCCCCTCACGGGACCGACCGGCCTGATGTCTCAGGGCCCAACAGTGTGTAGCCGAGCTCGAAAGCTCATGCACCCGACCGACCTGCCGGCCAGTTAACGGGTTCCGTGTTCCACTTTTCCAGTGCACCACATACGCACGCAGACACTCGCTGCGCACCGTGTGCTGCTCCTTAGAAAGGAGGTGATCCAGCCGCACCTTCCGGTACGGCTACCTTGTTACGACTTCGTCCCAATCGCCAGCCCCACCTTCGACCACTCCCCCCGCAAGCGGTTGGGCCATGGGCTTCGGGTGTTGCCGACTTTCGTGACGTGACGGGCGGTGTGTACAAGGCCCGGGAACGTATTCACCGCAGCGTTGCTGATCTGCGATTACTAGCGACTCCGACTTCATGGGGTCGAGTTGCAGACCCCAATCCGAACTGAGACCGGCTTTGTGGGATTCGCTCCCCCTCACGGGATCGCAGCCCTCTGTACCGGCCATTGTAGCATGCGTGAAGCCCTGGACATAAGGGGCATGATGACTTGACGTCATCCCCACCTTCCTCCGAGTTGACCCCGGCAGTCTCCCATGAGTCCCCAACCCACCGAAGTGGTTGCTGGCAACATGGGACGAGGGTTGCGCTCGTTGCGGGACTTAACCCAACATCTCACGACACGAGCTGACGACAGCCATGCACCACCTGTACACCCCCAAAAGAAGCCCCATCTCTGGAGCGGCAGGGTGTATGTCAAACCCAGGTAAGGTTCTTCGCGTTGCATCGAATTAATCCGCATGCTCCGCCGCTTGTGCGGGCCCCCGTCAATTCCTTTGAGTTTTAGCCTTGCGGCCGTACTCCCCAGGCGGGGCGCTTAATGCGTTAGCTACGGCACGGAACCCGTGGAATGGATCCCACACCTAGCGCCCAACGTTTACGGTGTGGACTACCAGGGTATCTAATCCTGTTCGCTCCCCACACTTTCGCTCCTCAGCGTCAGAACATTCCCAGAGAACCGCCTTCGCCACCGGTGTTCCTCCTGATATCTGCGCATTTCACCGCTACACCAGGAATTCCGTTCTCCCCTGAATGCCTCAAGTCTGCCCGTATCGAAAGCAAGCACTCGGTTAAGCCCAGTGTTTTCACTCCCGACGCGACAAACCGCCTACGAGCCCTTTACGCCCAATAATTCCGGACAACGCTCGCACCCTACGTATTACCGCGGCTGCTGGCACGTAGTTGGCCGGTGCTTCTTCCTCACCTACCGTCACCCACCAGAAACGATGGACTTCGTCGATGACGAAAGAGGTTTACAACCCGAAGGCCGTCATCCCTCACGCGGCGTTGCTGGATCAGGCTTCCGCCCATTGTCCAATATTCCCCACTGCTGCCTCCCGTAGGAGTCTGGGCCGTGTCTCAGTCCCAGTGTGGCCGGTCACCCTCTCAGGCCGGCTACCCGTCAAAGCCTTGGTAGGCCATTACCCCACCAACAAGCTGATAGGCCGCGAGCACATCCCCCACCGAAAAAACTTTCCACAACCACACATGCGTGCGACTGTCATATCCGGTATTAGACCCCGTTTCCGGGGCTTATCCCAAAGTGAAGGGCAGATTACTCACGTGTTACTCACCCGTTCGCCGCTCGTGTACCCCCGAAGGAGCCTTACCGCTCGACTTGCATGTGTTAAGCACGCCGCCAGCGTTCGTCCTGAGCCAGGATCAAACTCTCCATAGAAACCTACGAAAAATCAAACCCCGACAAACAAACCCTGACAAAAGCCAGAATCATTGCCGAAATATCTATCAAAGAAATTCACGAAACCCAACCAACAAACGATCAGGCACACAAACAATCTCGTCGACTACACACTGTTGAGTTCTCAAACATCAGACGCGCCCGGCGACCGGCCTCTCGACCGTCTCCGGGGCAACCTGCGAAACGTTACCGATGGCCTCGGGGCGAGTCAACTCGGATTCGAGCCCCTCCCCTGCCGTCCGGTACCGGACGCGAGAGGGAACATTAGGGGGTCGGTCGAGCGCCGTCCAAATCGGGGTCACCCTCCGCCTTCGGGTGGCGTCGGTAGGGCGAGACGGAGCGCTCGCCGGGCACCCAGAACCGCCACGGACGGTCGGCAGCGAGGCGCAGTCCGACCCGGGGTCCGGTGGCGATCTCCGGAGGTGCGGACGGCGCCGGCTCGAGCGTGACGGGACCGGCCGCGAGGTCGGTGCCGTCGTGGTCGAGGGTGATGCCGAGCGCCCGGCACAGCCGTGCCGGACCACGCGCCAGGTCGCGGTCCGAGGCGCCCGGACGACGGGTGCGGGCGACGTCCAGCCCATCGACCACCTCCCCCGCGCGGAGCAGGACGGCGGAGGCGGTGCCGTCCGGTCCGGCGGCGACGTTGGCGCACACGTGCATGCCGTAGGTGAAGTAGCAGTACAGGTGGCCGGGCGGACCGAACATCACCGCGTTGCGGCGGGTGCGGCCGCGGTAGGCGTGCGAGCCCGGGTCGCGGGCGCCGTCGTAGGCCTCGACCTCGGTGAGCCGGACCGCGACGTCGTGGTGCCGGAGCACGGCGCCGAGCAGCCGGGGCGCGACCTCGAGGACCGGGCCCTCGAGCTCAGGCCAGCCGGTCACGCAGCCCGGTGCCGCGCTCGCGCAGCTCGGCGAGCTGCTCGGCGACGCGGACGGGGGCGGTGCCGCCGCGGCCGTCGCGGGCGGCCACCGAGCCCTCGACGGTGAGGACGTCGCGGACCGCCGGGGTGAGGGCCGGGGAGATCGCTGCGTACTCCTCGTCCGGGAGCTCGGGCAGGTCGACGCCGAGCTGCTCGCAGCGGCGGACGCAGGCGCCGGCGAGCTCGTGGGCATCGCGGAACGGGACGCCTTCCCTGACCAGCCACTCGGCGACGTCGGTGGCGAGCGAGAAGCCCTGCGGGGCGAGCGCGGCCATCCGATCGGTGTCGAAGGTGAGGGTGGCGACCATGCCCGTGAATGCCGGGAGCAGGACCTCGAGGGTGTCGACGGAGTCGAAGACCGGCTCCTTGTCCTCCTGGAGGTCGCGGTTGTAGGCGAGCGGCAGCGCCTTCAACGTCGTGAGGACGCCGGCCAGGTTGCCGACCAGCCGGCCGGCCTTCCCGCGGGCGAGCTCGGCGATGTCGGGGTTCTTCTTCTGCGGCATGATGCTCGACCCCGTCGACCAGGAGTCGTGGAGCCGCACGAACCCGAACTCGGCGGTCGACCAGAGGATCACCTCCTCGGCGATCCGGCTGACGTCGACGCCGACCTGGGCGGCCACGAACGCGAGCTCGGTGACGAAGTCGCGCGAGGCGGTGCCGTCGATCGAGTTGGGCACCGAGCCGGCGTAGCCGAGCTCGGCGGCGACCAGTTGCGGGTCGAGGCCGAGGCTGGAGCCGGCGAGGGCGCCCGAGCCGTACGGCGACTCGGCGGCGGTGCGGCGCTGCCAGTCGGCGAGCCGGTCGACGTCGCGCAGCAGCGCCCAGGCGTGGGCGAGCAGGTGGTGCGAGAGCAGGACCGGCTGGGCGTGCTGGAGGTGGGTGCGGCCGGGCATGACGGCGCCGAGGTGCTGCTCGGCCTGGCCGGCGAGCGCGTCGACGAGGTCGAGCACCAGCTCGGCGATCCCGCGGGTGTGGTCGAGCAGGTAGGAGCGGAACAGCGTGGCCACCTGGTCGTTGCGGCTGCGGCCGGCGCGGAGCCGGCCGCCGACCTCCGGGCCGACCTCGGCGAGCAGCAGACGCTCGAGGGCGCCGTGGACGTCCTCGTCGGAGGGGTCGGGCCCCAGGTCGCCGTCGGTGTAGCGCTGCGCGAGGACGTCGAGGCCGCGGTGGATCTCGGCCTCGTCGTCGGCCGTGAGGTAGCCGGCGGCCGCGAGTGCCTTGGCGTGGGCGTGGGAGCCGGCGATGTCGTAGAGCGCGAGCCGCCAGTCGAAGTGGGTGGAGCGGGACAGCGCCTGGAGCTCGGGCGACGGCCCGCCGTCGAACCGCCCGCCCCAGAGAGCGCCCTCGTTCGTGGTGCCCATCAGTCGGTGCCGAACTCCATCGCGGCGTTGTCGAGCGCCTCGTCGTGCTCTCGCTCCGCCTCACCGCGGTCGGCGATGCGCGCCGCTCCCCCGGCCGGCAGCTCGCCGAACAGGGTGCCGTGCTCGACGAGCACGTGACCCTGGTCGTGCGGCTGCCCGGCGTACTGCTCGAGCTTGGCCCGCGAGTCGGCGATGTCGAGGTTGCGCATCGTCAGCTGGCCGATGCGGTCGGTGGGACCGAAGACGGCGTTGTCGGTGCGTTCCATCGACAGCTTGTCGGGGTGGTAGGAGAACGCCGGGCCGTCGGTGCGCACGACGGTGTAGTCCTCACCCCGGCGCAGCCGCAGCGTCACCTCGCCGGTGACCAGCGAGGCGATCCAGCGCAGGATCGACTCGCGCAGCATCAGCGCCTGCGGGTCGAGCCAGCGGCCCTCGTAGAGCAGCCGGCCGAGTCGGCGTCCCTCCTGGTGGTAGTTGTGGATCGTGTCCTCGTTGTGGACGGCGTTGAGCAGCCGCTCGTAGGCGATCCAGAGCAGCGCCATCCCGGGCGCCTCGTAGATGCCGCGGGACTTCGCCTCGATGACCCGGTTCTCGATCTGGTCGGACATGCCGAGGCCGTGCCGGCCGCCGATCGTGTTGGCCTGGTGCACCAGCTCGACGGCGTCGTCGTACGGCTTGCCGTCGATGGCGACCGGGCGGCCCTGGTCGAACCGGATGGTGACGTCCTCGCTGTCGATCGTGACGGCGGGGTCCCAGAACTTCACGCCCATGATCGGCTCGACGGTCTCCAGCGAGACGTCGAGGTGCTCGAGGGTCTTGGCCTCGTGGGTGGCGCCCCAGATGTTGGCGTCGGTGGAGTAGGCCTTCTCCTGCGAGTCGCGGTAGGGCAGGCCGCGCGCGGTGAGCCACTGGCTCATCTCGGTGCGGCCGCCGAGCTCGGTGACGAACTCGGCGTCCAGCCACGGCTTGTAGATGCGCAGGTCGGGGTTGGCGAGCAGCCCGTAGCGGTAGAAGCGCTCGATGTCGTTGCCCTTGAAGGTGGAGCCGTCGCCCCAGATGTCGACGTCGTCCTCGTGCATCGCGCGGACCAGCAGGGTGCCGGTGACGGCCCGGCCGAGCGGCGTGGTGTTGAAGTAGGTGCGGCCGCCGGTGCGGATGTGGAACGCACCGCAGGCCAGGGCGGAGAGGCCCTCCTCGACCAGCTGCGGCTTGATGTCGACGTGGCGGGCGAGCTCGGCGCCGTACTCGAGCGCGCGGTCGGGGACGCTCTCGATGTCGGGCTCGTCGTACTGGCCGATGTCTGCGGTGTAGGTGCACGGCACCGCGCCCTTGGCGCGCATCCACGCGACGGCGACGGAGGTGTCGAGGCCGCCGGAGAACGCGATGCCGACCCGCTGGCCGACGGGGAGGGAGGTGAGGACCTTGCTCATGCGGTGTTCAGGGCTCCTTGGTGAGGGCGAGGATGGCGTCGGCGAGTGCCGCGCCGCCGGTGGGCTCGCGGGAGATGAGGAGGACGGTGTCGTCGCCGGCGATCGTGCCGAGGACCTCGAGGCGCTCGGTCTTGTCGAAGGCGGAGGCGAGGAACTGCGCGGCGCCGGGCGGGGTGCGCAGGACGACGAGGTTGGCGCTGGCGTCGACGCTGACGAGCAGCTCGCCGCACAGCCGGGCCAGCCGCTGGTGGGCGGCGTCGCTGCCGGCGGGCGCGGCGAGCCGGCGGTCCCCGCCCTCGGCCGGGACGGCGTAGACGAGGTCGCCGGTGGCCGAGCGGACCTTCATGGCGTCGAGCTCGACGAGGTCGCGCGACAGCGTGGCCTGGGTGACCCGCAGACCTTCGGCATCGAGCAGGTCGGCGAGCTCGGTCTGGGAGTGCACCTCGTGGTGGCTCACCAGGTCGACGATGCGTTGCTGGCGGGCGTTCTTGGTGGCGGGGAACCGGTTCATCGCAGCTCCTCCTGGTCGAGCAGCCAGGCCAGGACGGCCTTCTGCGCGTGACGGCGGTTCTCGGCCTCGTCCCACACCACGCTCTGCGGGCCCTCGAGCACCTCGTCGGCGATCTCCATGCCGCGGTAGGCGGGCAGGCAGTGCAGCGCGATGGCGCGCGGCGCGGCCAGCGACATCAGCCGCGGGGTGAGCGACCAGGGCGTGAGCGCGGTGACGCGGTCGGCCTCCTCGGTCTCCTTGCCCATCGAGATCCAGGTGTCGGTGACGACGACGTCGGCACCGGTGACGGCGGCCTCCGGGTCGGGCTCGACGAAGGCCGAGCCGCCGGTCTCGGAGGCGATGTCGGTGGCGCGGTGCACGATGCCCGCGGAGGGGAGGTAGCCCGATGGACCCGAGACCCGCACGTGCATCCCCGCGGTGGTGCCCGCGAGGAGCCACGAGTTGCCCATGTTGCAGGCGGCGTCGCCTACGAAGGCCACCGTGAGCCCGGCGAGCGCCCCGAGGTGCTCGCGGACGGTGAGCAGGTCGGCGATCACCTGGCAGGGGTGGAAGTCGTCGGTGAGCGCGTTGACGACCGGCACCCCGGCGTGGGCCGCCATCGTGTCGAGGTCGGACTGGTGGAACGTGCGCCACACGACGACGGCGACCTGCCGGCCGAGCACGCGGGCGACGTCCTCGACCGACTCCCGGATGCCGATGCCGGCGAGCCGGCCCTCGACGAGCATCGGGTTGCCGCCGAGCTCGGCGATGCCGGCCGCGAACGACACCTGGGTGCGCAGCGTGGGCTTGTCGAAGATCATCGCCACCGAGCGCGGCCCGGCGAGCGGACGGGCGTCGTAGGGCGACGCCTTGAGCTTGGCCGCGAGGTCGAGCACCTGCGCCTGCTCGGCAGGGCTCAGGTCGTCGTCGCGGAGGAAGTGCCTCATGGGCTCTGCACCCCCGCGGCGTCGAGAAGGCCCGGCCAGGCAGCGACCAGGTCGTCGACCTGGGCGTCGGTGACGACGAGCGGCGGCGCGAACCGGATCCGGTCCGGGCCGGTGGCGTTGAGGATCCAGCCGGACTGCTGGGCGGCGGCGACGACGTCGGGGCCCTTGGCGGCGCTGAGCGTGAGTCCGACGAGCACGCCCTCGCCGCGCACCTCGACCACGCGCGGGTCGGCGGCGAGGCCGGAGCGGAGCCGCTCCCCCGCGTCGGTGGCGCGCTGGAGCAGCCCGTCGGCCTCGATGGTGTCGATCACGGCGAGCGCAGCGGCGCAGGCCACCGGGTTGCCGCCGAAGGTGGTGCCGTGGTTGCCGGGCTCGAGCAGCGAGCCCGCCCGGCCGAGGCCGAGCACCGCGCCGATCGGCAGCCCGCCGGCGAGGCCCTTGGCGAGGGTGACGACGTCGGGCGTGACGCCGCTGGGGTGGCTGGCGAGCCAGTGGCCGGTGCGGCCCATGCCGCTCTGCACCTCGTCGAACCACAGCAGCGCACCGCGGGAGGCGGTGAGCTCGCGGGCGGAGCGGAGGAAGGCGGCGTCGGCGACGTTGACGCCGGCCTCGCCCTGGAGCGGCTCGATCACGACGGCGGCGACCGTGTCGTCGACGGTGGCTGCGAGGGCGCCGGCGTCGCCGTAGGGCACCCAGGTGACGTCGCCGGGCAGCGGCTCGAACGGCTCGCGGTAGGCGGCCTTGGCGGTGAGCGCGAGCGCGCCCATGGTGCGGCCGTGGAAGGCGTCCTCCATCGCGACCAGCCGGGTGCGGCCGGTGCGGCGGGAGATCTTGATGGCGGCCTCGTTGGCCTCGGCGCCGGAGTTGCAGAAGAACACCCGGCCGTCGGTGCCCGGCGCCATGACGGCGAGCAGCCGCTCGGCGAGCGCGACCTGCGGCTCGGTGGCGAAGAAGTTCGACACGTGGCCGAGCCGGCCGAGCTGGTCGGTGACCGCCGCGACCAGCGCCGGATGGGCGTGGCCGAGCGTGTTGACGGCGATGCCGCCGAGGAAGTCGACGTACTCCTTGCCGTCGACGTCCCACACCCGTGCGCCCTCGCCCCGCTCCAGCGCGAGCTTGGGCGGGCCGTAGGTGTTCATGAGCGCGCCGGCGTACCGCTCCTTCAGCTGCTCCGTTTCGCTCATGAGTCGCGGGCCTTCCGGGTCAGGGTGTCGACGCCGGGCAGCACCTGGGTGCCGATGCCCTCCTTGGTGAACAGCTCGAGCAGCACGGCGTGCGGCTCGCGGCCGTCGACGACGGTGGCGCGCGGGACGCCGCCCTGCACGGCCTGGAGGCAGGCGCCCATCTTGGGCACCATGCCGCTGGCCAGGGTCGGGAGGATCCCCGCGAGCGCCTCGGGGCTGATCTCGCCGATGACGTCGTCCGAGCTCGGCCAGTCGAGATAGAGCCCCTCGACGTCGGTGAGCACGAGCAGCTTCTCGGCGCCGAGCGCGATCGCGAGAGCGGCGGCGGCGGAGTCGGCGTTGACGTTGTGCACCAGCCCGTCGGCGTCCGGCGCGACGCTGGAGACCACTGGGATGCGGCCGGCCTCGATGAGGTCGATCACCGCCTCGGGCCGGACCTTGGTGACCTCGCCGACCAGGCCGAGGTCGACCTCCTCGCCGTCGACGACGGTGTTGGTCTGGGTGGCGGTGAACAGGCCGGCGTCCTCGCCCGACAGGCCGACGGCGAGCGGGCCGTGCTCGTTGACGAGCCCGACGAGCTCGCGCTGCACCTTGCCGACCAGCACCATCCGGACGACGTCCATCGCCTCGGGCGTGGTGACACGCAGCCCGCCGCGGAACTCGGACTCGATACCGAGCTGGTCGAGCATCGCGGAGATCTGCGGGCCGCCGCCGTGCACGACGACGGGCTTGAAGCCGGCGAACCGCAGGAACGCGATGTCCTCGGCGAACGCACGCTTGAGCTCGTCGTCGATCATGGCGTTGCCGCCGTACTTCACCACCACGATCTTGTCGTGGTAGCGCTTCAGCCACGGCAGCGCGGCCGCGAGGGTGCGGGCCTTCGCCGGGTCGGGCTTGCCGGGGTCGTGGGGCGTGTGGTCGATCATCTTTTCGGGGCCCCCGCGGCGTTGTTCGACGGAGGAGCGACTTCGGGGCCCCCGCGGAGTTGCGGGCGGAGGAGCGAAGCGGGGGAGCTCGCAAGTCCGTGGGGTGAAGCGTTGCGGGGGAGACGAAGAACGTCGTGGGGATTTCTCATGAGGAATATGCGCTGTTCTCGTGGACGTAGGCGTGGGTGAGGTCGTTGGTCCAGACGGTGGCCCGCTCGACGCCGGACTTGAGGTCGACGGTGACGCTGACCTCGCGCGGGGCGAGGTCGACGAGCGACGGGTCGTCGGCGGGCGTGGAGTGGCGACAGACCCAGACGCCGTTGACGGCGACGTCGAGGTCGGCGGGGTCGAAGGCCGCGTCGGTGGTGCCGATCGAGGCGAGGATGCGGCCCCAGTTGGGGTCCTTGCCGTAGACCGCGGCCTTGAAGAGGTTGGAGCGGGCGATGCTGCGGCCGACGTCGACGGCGTCGTCCTCGGTGTCGGCCCCGACGACGGTGATCGCGATGTCGTGCTCGGAGCCCTCGGCATCGCGGAGCAACTGCATCGCGAGGTCGACGCAGGCCTGGGTGAGGGCGTCGGTGAGATCGGGCAGCGACGGGGTGATGCCACTGGCGCCGCTGGCCAGCACCGTGACGGTGTCGTTGGTGGACATGCAGCCGTCGGAGTCGAGCCGGTCGAAGCTGACCCTGGTGGCGGCTCGTAGCGCGACGTCGAGGTCGGCGGCGTCGACGACGGCGTCGGTGGTGAGGACCACGAGCATCGTGGCCAGCTGCGGAGCGAGCATGCCCGCGCCCTTGGCCATGCCGCCGATGCTCCAGCCGGCGCCCTCGACGACGGTCTGCTTGGGCACCGAGTCGGTGGTCATGATCGCGAGCGCGGCGTCCTCGCCGCCGTGGCCGGCCAGCGCCGCGTGGGCGGCGTCGACGCCGGCCAGCAGGTGCTCGCGCACGTTGGTGAGGCCGATCAGCCCGGTGGAGCAGACGACGACGTCGCCGGCGCCGATGCCGAGGTGGCCAGCGACCCGCTCGGCCGTGGCGTGCGTGGTCTGGAAGCCCTCCGGACCGGTGTAGCAGTTGGCGCCGCCCGAGTTGAGGACGACGGCGCGCACGACGCCGTCCTTCACGACCTCGCGGCTCCAGAGCACCGGGTTGGCCTGGCAGCGGTTGGCGGTGAAGACGCTGGCGGAGTCGGCGCGAGGGCCGTCGTTGACGACGAGGGCGACGTCGCGGCCGCCGCTGGTCTTGAGGCCCGCTTCGACGCCGGCGGCCCGGAACCCGGCGGGGTGGGTGACGCTCATTCGGGGCCCCCGCGGCGTTGTGGGCTGGAGGAGCGAAGCGGGGGAAGGCCAGAACGGCGTGGGGTGTAGGTCATGGCGCGAGCCCCACGGTGGAGAGCCCGAGCGACTCGTCGAGCCCGGCGGCGAGGTTGAGGCACTGGACGGCGGCGCCGCCGGTGCCCTTGGCGAGGTTGTCGACCGCGCCGACGACGACCAGCCGGCGGGCGGCCTCGTCGACCGTGACCTGGAGGTGCACGGCGTTGGAGCCGAGCACGGCCTGGGTCTGCGGCCACCGGCCCTCGGGGAGCACGTGCACGAACGGCTCGTCGGCGTAGGCCTTCAGGTACTCGGCACGGGCGTCGTCGGCCGACACGTCGCCGGCGAGCGGGGCCGAGCACGTGGCGAGGATGCCGCGCGACATCGGCACCAGCACGGGCGTGAAGCTGACGGTGACCGGGGCGCCGGCGGCGCCGCTGAGGTTCTGGACGATCTCCGGGGTGTGCCGGTGGCCGCCGCCGACGCCGTACGCGCTGGCGCTGCCCATCACCTCGCTGCCGAGCAGGTGCGGCTTGGGGGCCTTGCCGGCGCCGCTGGTGCCGGAGGCGGCGACCACCACGACGTCCGGCTCGACCAGGCCGCCTGCCACGGCCGGCACGAGGGCGAGCGTGGACACGGTCGGGTAGCAGCCGGGGACGGCGACGCGGGTGGCGCCGCGCAGCACCTCGCGTTGCCGGGTGCCGTCGGCGAGCAGCAGCTCGGGCAGGCCGTAGGGCCAGGTGCCGGCGTGGTCGCTGCCGTAGAACGCCTCCCACGCGGCGGCGTCGGCGAGCCGGAAGTCCGCGCCGCAGTCGATCACCGTGACGTCGTCCGGCAGCGCCGCGGCGAGCGGGCCGGACTGGCCGTGCGGCAGTCCGAGCACGACCACGTCGTGGCCGGCCAGCACGTCGGTCTCGGTAGGCTCGAGGGTGCGGTCGGCGAGCGGCAGCAGGTGGGGCTGGAGGGCACCGAGCGGCTGGCCGGCGTTGGACCCGCCGGTGAGCGCGCCGATCTCGACCTCGGGGTGGCCGAGGAGCAGCCTGAGCACCTCGCCGCCGGCGTACCCGCTGGCCCCGGCGACCGCGACCTTGATCGTCATGACGCATCACTATACACGGTCGCGTATGACTACTCACACCGGCTACCGTCGCCGCGATGCCTGACCACACGCGCCTGCCGTTCCCGTCCTACCTCACCCACCTGGAGACCGAGTCCGCCCGGTTCCGGGAGGTGCTCGAGGCGTGCGACCCCGCCGCCCGGGTGCCCGGCTGTCCCGACTGGGACGCCGCCGACCTGCTGTGGCACCTCACCGGCGTGCAGCGGTTCTGGGCCGGTGTCGTGACCGACCGGCCGACTCCGCCGGAGGAGAGCGGCACCGACGAGGCCACCGAGGGCATGGACCGTCCGGACGACTATGCCGACCTGCTCGCCGGCTTCGACGCCGCCTCGGCCGCGCTCCAGGACGCGCTGCGGGCGGCCGACCCCGCCGACGCCGCCTGGACCTGGGCCGAGGAGCAGACCGTCGGCTTCACCTTCCGCCGGCAGGCGCACGAGGCGCTGATCCACCGGCTCGACGCCGAGCAGGCGGCCGGGCAGGTGACCGCACTCGACCCGGCGCTCGCCGCCGACGGCGTGGCCGAGGCGCTCGGCGTGATGTACGGCGGCGCCCCGGAGTGGGGCAGCTTCGACCCGCTCCCCCACCACGTGCGCTTCGACCTCACCGACGCCGGCACCAGCGTGTGGGCGCAGCTCGGCATCTTCAACGGCACCGACCCCGAGTCGGGCACGACCTACGCCGACGAGGACGACCTCGAGCTGGTCGACGACCCCGGCACCGAGCCGGACGTCGTGGTCACCGGTTCCGCCGGCCACGTCGACGCCTGGTTGTGGCACCGCGGCGGCACGGACGAGCTGCGCGTCGAGGGCGACGAGGCGGTGCGCGCCAGGATCGGCGCGATCCTGTCGAACCCGCTCAACTGAGCAGCCGGCTCGGGCGGCTCAGAGTGTGCCGCCGGCCGGCGCCCCGGGCTCGCCGGGGACCTGGTCGTAGATCGTGACGTCGTTGGGCTGGGCGAACGGCGCACTGGCCAGCCGCTCGCCGTCGTCGGTGTCGACGATGAAGAGGAGCGTCGAACCATCGGCGGACAGCGCCCCGTGCGCGACGGGCTGCCCGATCTCCAGCTTCCTCTCGCCCTCGGACGGCGAGATCGTCCACAGGTCGCCGCGCGCGTCCACGCCGGTGTCCGTCGAGCGCTGGAAGAGGGCGACGCCGTTCTCCTCCGACCAGTCGGGGTGGTTGTCCACCCCGGGGCCGTAGGAGATCTGCGTGTTCACGCCGTCGCCGGTGGAGTGGGTCCACAGCGTGTTGGGCGCGTCGGAGTCGTCGGTGCGCGAGTAGATCAGGACGTCGTCGCTGGCCCAGGTGAGCCCTCCGAAGGGGATCCCGTCCAGGGTGAGCTCGGCCTGCTCCTGGCCGTCGGCGCCGACGACGTAGGTGCCGGTGTATTCCCCATCCCCACTCACACAGGCGACGGCGATCCGGTCCCCCGAGGGGCTCCACGCCGGGCGGCCGGCGTACTGGCACGGACTGCTGTCGTCGAAGAGGCGACGCTCCTCACCGTTGGTGACGTCGAGCACCCACGGCGCCCGGACGCCGCTGCCCTTGCGCTCGGTGCGCAGGAAGACGATGGTCGTGCGGTCGGGCGAGATCGACGGCAACCGGTCGTTCTCCCCCTGGGTGAGCTTGTCGGAGCTCCCGTCGGCGGGGTCGAACGCGTACAGGTTGGTGATGCCGTCGACGGTGACCGGCAGCACGACCACGCTCGTCGGCAGGGCGCCCTCCGGCGTGCTGGTGCCGCCGTCGGTCGGGGTGCTGCTGGCGCCGTCGGTGGCGCTGCTGCCCGAGTCGTCGGTCGGGCTCCCTGAGCCGGTGGCGCTGCCCGAGGTGCGGTCGCTCGCCTTCTCCGGGTCGTCGCCACCGCTGGTGAGCAGGTACCCGCCGCCGGCGGCGGCCGCCACCAGCAGCACGACGGCGACGAGGATCGCCACCAGCTTGCCGCGGCCCTTCCGTTCGGGCGGGCGCGGATGGAACGGCTGCGGCGGGTAGGGCTGCGGCGGAGGCGGACCGCCCTGGTACGGCGGTGGGGCGGCGTGCTGCTCGCCCGGCACCCGCTCCGTGTCCAGCTCCGGGATCGTCATGGTGCCGGGGCGGGACGAGGTGTCGTCCGGCATCTCGGGCGGTGGCGTTCCGTCGGCGACGTTGGTCGGGGGCGCCTCCGGCCGCGGGGGTGCGGGTGGCGCGGGCGGCGCCTGGGTGGCCCCGGGCATCGGCGCCGGGGCCGGCGCCGAGGACGGGATCGGGGACGGCGTCGGGACCGGTGCGGGCGCGGCCGCGCCCGGCGGCGGCGCCGGGATGCTGGAGGGCCGGTCGGAGGTGACGAGACCGCCGTCGACCTTGCCGAGGGCGAAGCCGATCACGCCCAGCGCCCAGCGGGCACCGGTGGCGCTGTCGGCGCCGCGGTCGCGGGCCAGCTCGATCGCCACCTCGTCGAGCGCGGCGGACTGGTCGGCGCCGTGGTCGAGCATCGCGACGATGCGGGTGACCGCCCCGAGCCGGACGGCGTCGACGAGCAGGTTGATCTCGCCGCGGCTGGCCTCCTGCTCATCGAGGAAGTCGTCGAGCGCACCACGGAACTGGTCGGCGTCCCCCACGACACCGGCGCCCCGGGTCTCGACGAGCTCACGCAGCAGGTCGTGGACCGCCATCCCACCTCCCTCGGTGTCGCCTGAGCGTAGTGGCCGGCCGGCCCCCTCGCAGCGGTACCGAGAAGCCGCGCGGGAGCCGGTCGGACGTCGTCAGGGACAGCTGGCGGCGGCCCTCACCATGCCGGCGCGCCCACGTCGCCGGGCACCTGGTCGTAGATCCGCTCGTCAGAGGGGTCGGCGTACGGCGCCGTCGCCAGCCGGCGTCCGTCCTCGGTGTAGACGACGAACGCCAGCTGCTTCCCGTCGCTCGACCAGATGGGGAACGCCGCCGGCTGACCCACGTCGACCCGGGTCTCGCTGCCGTCCGCCGCGATCCACAGCTCGCCGGACTCGGCGTCGTCGGAGGCCGATCGCTGGAAGAGGACCGCACCGTTCTCCTCCGACCAGTCCGGCCGGACGTCGACGCCCCCACCGCCGTCGGTGAGTGGCTCGGAGGTGCCCTCGTCCATGTCGTAGGACCACAGCGTGGTCGGCCCGCCGGTGTCGGACTTGCGGGAGTACACGAGCGCCTGGTCGGAGGTCCACGTCATCGGGCCGAACGGAGCCCCGTCGATGTCCAGCGACTCGACCTCCTGACCCCCCAGGTCCACGACGTAGGTGCCCGCCGGACCACCGCTCTCGTCGGTACAGGCGACGGCCAGCTGGTCGCCGCTCGGACTCCAGGCCGGCCGACCCGTGGAGGTGCAGGGGCTGTCGTCGTCGAGCAGCGCCCGCTCCTCGCCGGTGTCGAGATCGAGGAGATAGGGGTGACGGGGCGCTGCGCCCCCGGCTGCAGTGCGCACGAAGGCGACCGTCCGGCGGTCGGGCGAGACGGTGGGCAGCCGGATCTCGTCGCCCTGGATGAGCAGGATCGGCGCGCCGTCACCGGTGTCGACGGCGTACAGGCTGGCGCCGTCGTCCTCCGTGACCGGCACGACCACCTGCGCGGGCGACAGCACCCCGCCCGGGACGAGCTCGGTCCCGCCGGAGCCGCCGTCCCCGTCGCCGCCGCCGTCACCTCCACCGCGGGTGAGCACGACGGCGACCACACCGGCGACCACGACGACGGCCAGGAGCGCAGCGGCCACGGCGAGAGCGCGCCCACGGCGCCGCGGCTCGTCCCGTCGCGGTGGGGGTGGCGGCACCGGCCCGGGGTCGGGTGGGACCGGTGCCGTGGCCGGCTCCGAGATCCACAGCGTGCCGGGCCGGTCGCCCGGAGGGTCGACCGGTGCGGTCGGGGGCGCGGGCTCGGGCCGCGGGAGCGACGCCTGCGGCGGCGCCGGCGGCGGTGGAGCCGGTGGCGGCGCCCGGGTGGCCTCCGGGGTCGGGGCGGGCGCCGGTGCCGGCGCGGGCGCCTTCGGCGTCGGGATGCTGGAGGGCCGGTCGGAGGTGACCAGCGTGCCGTCGACCTTGCCGAGGGCGTAGCCGATCACGCTCAGCGCCCAGCGGGCGCCGGTGGTGCTGTCGGCACCCCGGTCGCGGGCCAGCGCGACGGCCACCTCGTCGAGCGCGGCGGCCTGGTCGGCGCCGTGGTCGAGCATCGCGACGATGCGGGTGACCGCACCGAGCCGGACGGCGTCCACCAGGAGGTTGATCTCGCCGCGGCTGGCCTCGCGCTCGTCGAGGAAGTCGTCGAGCGCACCACGGAACTGGTCGGCGTCCCCCACGACACCGGCGCCCCGGGTCTCGACGAGCTCACGCAGCAGGTCGTGGACCGCCATCCCATCTCCCTCGGCAGGACGTCGAGCGTAGTGGTCGACCGGCTCCCCCGCAGTGGTGGGGCGAAGCCGCGCGGGAGCCGGTCGGACCGCGTCAGGGAGCGGGGAGGGCGGAGATCAGCGCTGCACGGCGCCGCAACGCTCCGCCGCGGACGCGACGGCGGCGTCGCGGGCGGCGCCGGTCTCCTCCTCGGTGAGGGTGCGGTCGGGGGCGCGGAACCGGAGCGCGAAGGCCAGCGAGCGCTTGCCCTCGCCGACCTGCGGTCCGGTGTAGACGTCGAACAGCCGCACCGACTCGAGCAGGTCGCCGGCGCCGGCGCGCAGCGCGGCCTCGACGTCGGCGGCCGCCACGGCGGCGTCGACCAGCAGCGCGACGTCCTCCTTGGCCACCGGCATCGTGGAGAACTCGGGTCCGGCCACGACGCCCGGCACGGCCGCGAGCAGGGCGTCGAGGTCGACCTCCGCGGCGGCGGTGCGCGGCGGCAGGCCCCAGGCCCGGCAGACCGTCGGGTGCAGCTCGCCGGCGTGGCCGACGACGTTGTCGCCGAGCACGACCTCGGCGCAGCGCCCGGGGTGCCAGGGCATGACGTGGCCGGCGCGGACCTCGACCGGCACGCCGAGCTCGGCGGCGAGGTCGGTGACGGCGCCGACGGCGTCGGCCCAGGAGGTTTCCCGGCCCGCCCCCCACCAGCCGGCGCGCTCCCGCTCGCCGGCGAGCACGACGGCGAGGCGCAGCGGCTGCGCGGGCACCGCGCCGAGCAGGGTGGCCAGCTCGGCGTCGTCCGGGCGTCGGTCGACGCCGTAGATCGGGGCGGGGCCGCCGTCGACGGGGATCGCGACCTGGCCGGCCTCGAACAGCGCGACGCCGTCCGCGCCACGGGCGAGGTTGCGACCGGCCGCGACCAGCAGGCCGGGCAGCAGCGTGGTGGCGTAGGCCGGCTTCTCCGCGGAGAGCGGGTTGGCGAGCCGGACGGTGGTGCGGCGGGCGTCGTCGGCGGCGAGGCCGAGCTTGTCGAGGTCGGCGTCGCCGAGGAACGGGAAGCTCACCGCCTCCACGAAGCCCGCGCCGGCGAGGGCGCGACCCGCCCGGCGGCGGAGCCGCTGCTCGCGGGTGAGGCCGCGGCCGGACGGCGGCGTCGGCAGCACCGACGGCACCCGGTCGTAGCCGACCACGCGGGCGATCTCCTCCACGAGGTCATGCGGGTCGGTCAGGTCGGGGCGCCACGGCGGCGGGACGGCGACGAGCACGTCGCCGCGCTCCTCGACGTCGCAGCCGACGGCGCGCAGGTCGGCCACGGCGGTGGCGGTGTCGACCGTGAGACCGGTGATGCGGGCGGGCAGGTCGGCCGCCATCTCGATGGGAGCCGCCGTCGGCGGGGCGCCGACCACGGTGACGCCGGGCTCGGCGGTGGCGCCGCCGTGGGCGACGAGCAGCTCGACCACGCGGTCGGCGGCGGCCTCGGTGACGGTCGGGTCGACGCCCCGCTCGTTGCGCTTGCCGGCCTCGGAGGTGATCTTGTGTCGCCGCCCGGTACGGAACATCGAGGTGGCGTCCCAGTGGGCGGCCTCCACGAGCACGCGGGTGGTGGCGTCGGAGATCTCGGTGTCCTCGCCGCCCATCACGCCGCCGAGGCCGATCACGCCGGAGTCGTCGACGACCACGAGGTCCTGCTCGTCGAGCACGCGCGCGGTGCCGTCGAGGGTGGTGAGCTTCTCCCCAGCCTCGGCGCGGCGCACCCGCACGGTGCCGGTGAGCTTGTCGGCGTCGTAGCCGTGGATCGGGCGGCCGATCTCGAGCATCACGTAGTTGGTGACGTCGACGGCGAGCGAGATCGGACGCATGCCCGCCTGCACCAGCCGGTGCGCCATCCAGTCCGGCGTCGGCACGGCCGGGTCGAACCCGGAGACCGTGCGGGCGACGAAGAGCGGGCAGCCCTCGGTGTCGTCGAGCTCCACCGGGTAGCCGTCGCCGTTCGCGGCCGGGACCGCGCGGTCGGCCGGGTCGGTGAAGCCGGCGCCGTAGGCCAGCGCGGCATCGCGGGCGACGCCGCGGATGCTGAGCGCGTAGGCGCGGTCGGGGTTGATCTCGAACTCGATGACGACGTCGTCGAGACCGAGCACGGCGAACGCGTCGTCGCCCGGCTGACCGGCGTCGGCGGGCAGCACGATGATGCCCTCGTGGTCATCGCCGAGACCCAGCTCGCGGGCCGAGCAGATCATCCCGGCACTCACGTGGCCGTAGGTCTTGCGCGCGGAGATCTCGAAGTTCCCGGGCAGCACGCCACCCGGGAGCACCACCACGACGAGGTCGCCGGCCGCGAAGTTGTGCGCGCCGCAGACGATCCCCTGGGGCTCGCCGGTGCCGTTGGCGTCGCCGACGTCGACCTGGGTCCAGTTGATCGTCTTGCCGTTCTTCTGCGGCTCGGGCTCGACCGAGAGCACCTTGCCGACGACGAGCGGGCCGGTGATCGCGTCGGCGGGCCGGTGCAGCCCTTCGAGCTTGAGCCCGAGCGCGGTGAGCCGGGCGGCGAGGTCGTCGACGCTGACGTCGTCCGGCAGGTCGACGTGCTCGCGGATCCAGCTGACGGGCGCCTTCATTCGGGGTCCCCGGCGAGGCGCGAGCGAAGCGAGTGGCTTGTTGGGGTGATCACAGCTCGCTCCCGAAGGTGGTGGTGAAGCGGACGTCGCCCTCGAAGAGGTCGCGCATGTCCTCGACGCCGTGGCGGAACATCAGCGTGCGGTCGATGCCCATGCCGAACGCGAAGCCGGTGTAGCGGCTGTCGTCGACGCCGCAGGCGCGCAGCACCCGCGGGTTCACGACGCCGCAGCCGCCCCACTCGATCCAGCCCTCGCCGCGGCAGGTGCGGCAAGAGGCGGGGTCGACGTTGCGGCAGACGAAGCAGACGAGGTCGACCTCGGCGCTCGGCTCGGTGAACGGGAAGTACGACGGTCGGAACCGGGTGACGATGCCCTCGCCGAACATCGCGGACGCGAAGTGGTCGAGGGTGCCCTTGAGGTGGGCCATCGTGATGCCCTCGTCGATCGCGAGCCCCTCGACCTGGTGGAAGACCGGCGAGTGGGTGGCGTCGAACTCGTCGGTGCGGAACACCCGGCCCGGGCAGACGACGTAGATCGGCGGGGTGCGCTCGAGCATGGTGCGGGCCTGCACCGGCGAGGTGTGGGTGCGCAGCACGAGGTGGTCCTCGGGCGGGTCGACCCAGAACGTGTCCTGCATCGTGCGGGCCGGGTGGTCGGGCCCGAGGTTGAGCGCGTCGAAGTTGAGCCACTCGGCCTCGACCAGCGGGCCCTCGGCCACCTCCCAGCCCATCGCCACGAAGATGTCGGCGATCAGCTCGGAGCCCGTCGTGAGCGGGTGTCGGGCGCCGGCCGCCACCCGCTGCGTGGGCAGCGTGACGTCGACGGTCTCCTCGACCAGCATCCGCTCCTCGGCCTCGGCCTCCAGCTCGGTCTGCCGGGCGGCGAGCGCCTGCTGCACCTCGCCGCGGGCGCGGCCGACCCGCTGGCCGGCCTCCTTGCGGGCCTGCGGCGGCAGCGCGCCGATCTCGCGGTTCGCCAGCGCCAGCGGCGACCGGTCACCGGTGTGCTCGATCCGGACCTGCTTGAGCTCCTCCAGCGACCGCGCCCCTGCGATGGCCGTGAGCGCGGCGTCCTTGGCCTGCTCGACCTCCTCCGGCTGCAACGCGGTCACCTCGACGGGGTCGTAGTCGGTGTTGGGTCCTGACACCCTCGAAGTGTAGGAACGGGCCGCACGGCGCCGCGAACCGGTTACGACCCGAGCACGTCGCTGAGCTCCGCCGGGACGCCGGGCCAGGTCGTGGACAGGACGGCGCCACCGTCGGGGGCGTCGTCGATGGTGGTGACGCCGCCGTGGGCGCGCACCAGCCCGTTGACGATGTAGAGGCCGAGACCGGAGCCGCCGCGCACGCCTTGGGTCCAGAACTTGGTGAACACCCGGCGCCGCAGGTCGACCGGGATGCCGTCGCCCTCGTCTGCGACGGTGACCCGGACGCCGTCCGGCGCGTCGTCGTGCTGCTCGCGGACGACGTCGACCCGGACCGTGCCCTCACCGTGGCGCACAGCGTTCTCGACCAGGTTGGTGACGACCTGGGTGAACTTGTCGGGGTCGACGAAGGCCTCGGGGACCTCACCGACGTCCAGCTCGATCTCGCGGGCCGTGCCGGCCGCGACCGAGTCGACGATCCGGCTGACCAGGAGCTTGGTGTCGGCGGGACGGGGGTACATCTGGAGCCGCCCGGTGTCGATCCGCGCGACGTCCAGCAGCTCGGCGATCAGCCGGCTGAGCCGGTCGGAGTCGACGGCCACCGTGGTGAGCATCAGCTTCTTCTGCTCGTCGTTGAGCTTGTCCCACCGGTTCAGCAGCGCCTGCACGAACCCCTTGACGCCGGTGAGCGGCGAGCGGAGCTCGTGGGCCACGGTGGCGACGAGGTCGGAGCGCTCCCGGTCGAGCCGGGCCCGGCCGCGGCCGGAGCGGATGCTGACGGCGACCCGGGTGACCGGGCCGAGCCGCACGTCGCGCCCGAGCCGTGCCGACACGAGCACCTCGGTCCCGTCGGTGAGCAACCACGACTGCTCGGTGATCGCGGTGCGGGTGCGCAGCCCGTCGTACGGCCTGTTGCACGCCACCCAGGCGTTGCCGTCGGTGTCCTGGAGCCGCAGCACGTCCGCCAGCGGCCGGCCGAGCATCGTGGCGGCGTCCTCGCCGAGCATCCGGGCCGCCACCGACGACGCGATCTCGACCGTGCCGTCGGGTCCGGCCACGAGGACGCCGTCCGGCAGCGCGTCGACGACCTCCTGGGCGAGCACGGCCCCAGCCTGCCAGTTCCGCGGCCGCGGTCGAGGAAGTGACCCGTTCGGACCATGGCTGCGACCACGCCCGGCGTCCTACGCTGCCGCGCGGGAGGTCCCCCATGACGACCGTCGCCGACCCGCCGCAGCCTCAGGTGCCCACCGAGGAGCTGCGCCTCGCGCTGGTGCTCAACGGCGGGGTGAGCCTCGCCGTCTGGATGGGCGGCGTCGCGCTCGAGATCCAGCGGCTGACCGAGGGGTCCGCCTACGGCCCGCTGCTCCGCCTCGCCCGCACGCGGGCGGTCGCCGACGTCATCTCGGGGACGTCGGCCGGCGGGATCAACGGCGCCGCGCTCGCGCTGGCCCAGGTGAACGAGAAGGCCGACCTGCGGCTGCTCCGGGGGCTCTGGTCGGACCAGGGCCGGATGGAGGACCTGCTGAGGCAGCCGTTCCAGGGCCAGCCGTCGTCGCTGCTGCGCGGCGACGACTACTTCCTGCCCGAGCTGCGGCGCGCGCTCCGATCGCTCGCGGTGCCGTTCGCCCGCCGCCGCTACGCCGACCGCCGTCCGACCACCGTCGACCTGACGATCACCACCACGCTGCTCTCCGGCTCCCAGCAGCTCACCGTCGACGACCTCGGCCAGGACCTCCCGCAGCGGCTGCACGACGCCTCGCTGCACTTCGAGTTCACCCAGGACGAGCAGGACGACGCCGGGTACGCCGCCGAGGCGCTGCAGCGGGCGAGCGCGATGGCGCTGGCCGCGCGGGCCACGGCGTCGTTCCCGTTCGCGTTCGAGCCGGTCTACCTGCCGGTGAACGACCCCGCCGTCGAGCCGGCCGACGACCTCGCGGGCTTCGCGAGCTGGGCGCAGGCGTCGGCGCAGGGGCGGAACGTGTCGCGGTTCGCCGTCGACGGCGGCGTGCTGGCCAACACCCCCACCCAGGCCGCGCTGAAGGCGATCGACGGCCGCGGCGCCGAGGGGCCGGTCCGCCGAGCGATGCTGCTGGTGTTCCCGCACGCCCCCGGGGCCGACGACGACCCGGCGGACCCGCGCGACAAGCCCCCCACCACCGTCGGTGGGCTGACCGCGGTGCTGGGTGCCCTGCAGTCCCAGGGCGGCCGCACCTACGTCGACCGGATCGAGGAGCACAACCGGGTGGCGGCCGACTGGCGGGGCGGCCGGCTCCAGGTGCTCGGTGACGTCGGCGCCGACATCGCCTCCCTGTTCGCCCTCGCCGAGGTGGCCTGGGAGCACTACCACCGGCTGCGGAAGCGCCGGGCCGCCCTCGACCTCGCCACCCGGGTGCCGTTCTTCGTCACCGAGGCGCGCCGGCCCTTCGAGCACATCCGGCGGATGGCGTACGACGCGCAGTGCCAGGTGGTGCCGAGCCCCTACGTGCCGCCCCGGCCGCCGCCGCACGAGGAGGCCATCGCCGGTCCCGGCTGGCGCTGGGGGTTCACCACCGCGCTCGGGATCGCCGACGCCTCCGCCGAGGTGCTCCGCACCGCCCTGGGCGTCGCCAGCACGGCCGAGGCCGGCCCGCTGTCCGCCGACCTCGCCACGGTGACCGAGCGGCGCGCCCGCATCCAGAGCGCGCGCGGCGAGGTCGACGACATCTGGCGCGACGACGCCGCGCTGCACCGGCTCGACCCGACGACGGCGTACTGGCGCACCCGGCTGATCGCCTACCGGCTCGCGATGCACGGGGCCGACGACATCGACCGGCTCGCCGTCGAGACCTACTGCCGCGCCCACGGCGTGCCCGACGAGACCCGCGACCGGCTGCTGGCCCGCGACGGCACGCAGGGCGCGGTCACCCGCGCCGCCGTCCTCGCCATCGTCGAGGTGCTGGTGGCGGCGATCGACCGCGTGCTGGCGATCGCCGACGGCCCCGCCGGGGTCGCGGTGCCGGCGCTCCAGACCTGGCGGCACCTGCTGACGATGCCGGACGTCGCGCCCGCGGACCGGACCACCGAGCTCACCCAGCGGCTGCTCGCGCTCGACGTCGCCGTGTGGCTCGTGGCCGACGGCCCGGCCACCGGCACCGCGCTGCCGATCAAGCTCGTGCAGCTCAGCCTGCAGGCGACGCACCCGTGGGTGGTGCACAGCGACACCCCGGACGCGAAGGCGGCCGGCACCGAGCTCGCCCGGTTCGGCGGGTTCCTCAAGCGCTCGTGGCGCATGAACGACTGGTGGTGGGGGCGCCTCGACGCCGCCGGCGTGCTGTGCCGCACGGTGCTCGACCCCGAGCGGCTCTACCGGGTGGGCACCGTGCTCGGCGCCGACCCCGAGGACGTCGCCGGCGTCAAGGTGTTGGCAGCACGCGAGCTCGACCGGCTCGCGACCGGCCTCCTCGAGGGCGAGCCCGAGCCGCCGGCGATGACCGACCTCCGCGCGGCCGCGCTCGAGGAGCTCACCGACACCTTCGCCGGCGACCAGCGCCGCAGCCACCTCCCGGCGCTGGCGGCCTTCGCGGCCTACCCGATCCAGGCCCGGATCGCGCTCGAGGAGCTGCCGGTGCTCGCTGCCGCCATCCGGCAGGACGACGTCGAGGGGGCGAGCAAGCGCTCCCGCGGCATGCGGTTCCTGGCCTCCGAGGGCGCGCTGTGCGAGCAGGCCCGCGCCTGCGACCCGACCGCACCGGGCTGGCTCGACCTCGGCGCCCGGGCGCTGCGCGCGTTCGACGCCGCCGGCGTCGGCCGGGAGCCGCTGATCGACGAGACCGGCAGCGACGCCCTGGTGCGGACGACGGCCAAGGCGGCCGGCGTGCTCGCCACCGTGGCCGACAGCCCGCGGTTCGGCGTGAAGGCGGTGCGGCCGGTGACCGGCCCGGTGCGCGGCGCGATGCTGCTGCCGTACTGGGTGGTCAACGGGCTCGCCGGCGGCGGCGCACTGTCGCGGATGCTGGCGGCGCTGGGCCTGGTGATCGGCGGCCTGCTGCTGACCCTCGGCCTGTTCGGGATGCTCGGCTGGGCCGGTCCGGTGAGCGGCACGGTCGGCGCGGCCACGCTGCTCGCGGCGATCGGGTACTCGGCGCTGCGGACCGGCAGCCTGCTGCACGGCGTCGCGCTGCTGGGGCCGGTCGTCCCGCTGACGGCGTACGCGCTGAACCAGCGACCGGGCGAGGACGCGGGGACGGCCGCCGGCGGGCTGCTGGCCGTGCTGGTGCTCGCCACGGCGCTGTACCTGCTCGCCCGGATCCCGTGGCCGCTGCGCTCGCCTCGCGCGCACCGCCGCACCCCGGAGTTCCGCCGTGGCCTGCTCCGCGCGGGCCGCACGCTGCTGGTGCTCGTGGCGCTGGCCGGCGCCTGCTACGGCGTCGCGGTGGCCTGGGCGATGTCGCCGTGGTGGCCGTTGGTGATCGCGACGGCGGCGGCGGTCGGCGTGGGGCTCGGGCTGTCCTTCCTCACCGGCAACGACGCGCGTCGCTGGCGTCCGACGCCGGCCGCGGCCGACCTGACGGCGGCGCCGCCGGGGCTGGCCGGCCCGTTCGTCTGGGAGCCGGTCGACGACCCGGACGGCGTGGCCGCCTCCTGGGCCGCCGTCTACGGCACCGTGTACCTCGGCGCCGCCTGGCTGCTGTGGTGGGCCGCGACGCCGAACGGTGGCGCCGACCCCCGCGACTGGAACTGGGTCACCGCCGCCGTCGCGGCCTGGTCGGTGCTCGGGCTGGGGCTGCTGCTCGCGGCGCCGCCGCTGCTCGTGCGCCGGTCGTGGCGGCGGATCCGCGACCTGGTGGGGGCGAGCGGTCCGCTCACCGGCACCGACGAGGCCGACGTCCTGCTGCTCCGGCGGTTGGTGCGGCTCGACGTCGCCGCCTGGCACTTCTGCCGGGGCGCCGGCGCGCCACGGCCCAAGGCCGAGCGGACCGCCAGCGAGCTGCGGCTCACCGACGCCGGGCGTGACCTGCTCGGTGCGACTCGAACAGGCACAGCGCCGCCGCCGTCGCGAGGTTGAGGCTCTCGGCGCGGCCGGCGATCGGGATGCGAACCCGGTGGTCGGCGAGCTCGGCGAGGTCGGGGGTGAGGCCCCACGCCTCGTTGCCGAACAGCCAGGCGGTCGGGCCGGCGAGCACGTCGCCGGCCTCGAACAGGTCGGTCTCCCCCGCTCCGTCGGCGGCGACGACGACCAGGCCGGCGTCGCGGGCGGCGGCCACCGCCGCTGCGGCGTCCGGGGCGACGGCGACCGGCAGGTGGAACGCGCTGCCGACACTGGCCCGGATGGTCTTCGGGTTGTGCAGGTCGACGGCGTCACCGGCGAGCACGACGGCGTCCGCACCGGCGGCGTCGGCGGTGCGGATGACGGTGCCCGCGTTGCCGGGGTCGCGCACGTCGGCGCAGACGGCGACCAGCCCGGCGCCGGCGAGGGCGTCGGCGAGCGGCACGTCGAGGAACCGGCACACAGCGACGACGCCGGCCGGGGTGACCGAGTCCGACAGCGCGGCCAGCGCACGGTCGTCGACGAGGGTCACCTCGACGCCGGACACCAGCTCGGCCCCGGCCTCGGTGGCGAACACCTCGACCACGCAGCCGGGGACGCCGAGGGCGGCGTCGACGGCCTTCGGGCCGTCGGCGAGGAACAGCCGCCGCTCGGAGCGGACCGAGCGACGGCTGAGCCGACGGGCTTCCTTGATGCGAGCGTTGCTCGCAGCGAGGGTCAGGATGCCTCGGCGCGCGGCGCGTTGACGTCCTCGGGCAGCGCGGCCTTCGCGGTCTCGACCAGCGAGTTGAACGCGGCCGGGTCGTTGACGGCGAGGTCGGCGAGGATCTTGCGGTCGACCTCGACACCGGCCAGGTTCAGGCCCTGGATGAACCGGTTGTAGGTGAGGCCCTGCGCTCGCGCGGCGGCGTTGATCCGCTGGATCCAGAGCTTGCGGAAGTTGCCCTTCTTCTTGCGCCGGTCGTTGTAGCTGTAGACCAGCGAGTGGGTGACCTGCTCCTTGGCCTTGCGGTACAGGCGCGAGCGCTGGCCGCGGTAGCCGCTGGCGCGCTCGAGGGTGGTCCGGCGCTTCTTGTGGGCGTTCACTGCCCGCTTGACGCGTGCCATTGAGGTTGCTCCTTGGTGACTAGTACTGCTGAGTTCGTGGAGAGGGCGTGCTGCGGCTCAGCGGCCGAGCAGCTTCCGGGCCCGCTTGACGTCGGCCTTGGCGACGTCGGTCGTGCCGGACATCCGGCGCGTGACCTTCGAGGGCTTCTTCTCCAGGTTGTGGCGCAGGCCGGCCTTCTGGCGGCGGATCTTGCCGCTACCGGTCACCTTGAAGCGCTTGCTGGCGCCCGAGTGGGTCTTGTTCTTCGGCATCTCAGTGTTCTCCTTGGTTGATGCTCAGGCGTCGATCTCGGGGTCGAGGTTCTCCGAGCGACCACGTTCCTTCTTCTGCGCCACCGGTCCGGCCGCGTGCGCGGCGTCGCGCTCGGCCTGCTCGTCGGCCTTGGCGGCGGCCCGCTCGGCCTCGCGCTCGGCCTTCTGGGCCAGGTGGTCGGCCTTGGCCTCGGCCTTCTTCCGGTGCGGTCCGAGGACCATCACCATGTTGCGGCCGTCCTGCTTGGGGGCCGACTCGACGAAGCCGAGGTCGGTGACGTCCTCCGAGAGCCGCTGCAGGAGCCGGAAGCCCAGCTCGGGGCGGTGCTGCTCGCGGCCGCGGAACATGATCGTGATCTTGACCTTGTCGCCGGCCTTGAGGAAGCGGACGACGTGGCCCTTCTTGGTCTCGTAGTCGTGCGCGTCGATCTTGGGACGAAGCTTCATCTCCTTGATGACGACGTTCGTCTGGTTCCGGCGCGCCTCACGGGCCTTCTGGGCGTTCTCGTACTTGAACTTCCCGTAGTCCATGAGCTTGCAGACGGGCGGACGGGCGGTCGGGGCCACCTCGACGAGGTCGAGGTCGGCCTCCTGCGCCAGCTTGAGGGCCTGGTCGGTCGGCACGATGCCGACCGTCTCTCCGTTGGGTCCGACGAGGCGGACCTCGGGAACCCGGATCCGCTCGTTGATACGCAGCTCGGTGCTGATAATGCCTCCACGTTGTCAGGGGGTAGGACGGCGGAGGGCCTGAAACAACGACGAGACCTCCGCCTGGTGCGAGCGGAGGCCAGCTACGACCACCTGACCCTGCCGCTGGCACGTCTGGCGGACGTGCCGTGGCGAGGCCGGAGCCTTCTGGACCGGACCCGACGACCTGTTTGCCCCACAAATGCATGGAGCGGGCGGTCGATGCGGGTGGGAGATGATCGAGCCTGATCTCCGCTTGCGGATCGGTCGACTGTCCGGGGACGGACGACTGATCGGTCAACAGCAAAGACTAGGCGCTTGTTCCGCTACGCGCGAATCGCGCCGGACGGTCGTCGAGCCTGTCGAGACGACGGAACCGATCCTCCCACGTGAGCGGGTCAGGTCGCCGAGACCGGTCCGGGCGTCTCCACAAGCGCAGGCGTTCGTCATCGGCCGGTGGCGAGCCTCGTCAGCGCGGCCCCCTCCACCACGAAGGTGACCGGGCCGGCCACGTCCACGACGACGGCGGCGGCGTCCTCCTGGACGGCGGCGAGGGCCGCGGTGCGGGCCGGCACCGGCACCGGGCGGGCCTCCGGGTTCCAGGCGGCGAGCGTGGCGAGGCTGGTGAACGCGAGCAGCGCGCGGCGGCCGTCGAGGCCCTGCATCAGCACGGCGGCCATGTCGGCGGACTTGTCGCGGGCCAGCCCCTGCTCGTCGACCTCGGCCTCCCCGAGCACCGCCACCACCGGCACGATCAGCCGGCTCGGTGCCAGGGCGGCGAACGCGGCGTCGTAGTCGCCGGCGCCCGACCCGTACGCCGCGAGCGCGGTGGTGAGCGCGGGGTCGGCGGCGCCGTCGTCGTCGGGGAACGCCGGGGCGGCCAGGTCGCGCACGCCGTGAGTCTGCGGGATCGCGAGCCGGTCCACGAATCCGGTCCCGCTCGACACGAGCTGTCACGGTGGTCGAGCCGCGGGGCGCCCTGGCGCCCCGTGTGTCGAGACCCCCGCCCGTGCGAGGCTCCGCCAGTGGACGCGGCGCGCGAGGTGTTCGAGCTGGCTCGTAGCCGTCCGCCCACCGTCGGCGGCACCCGGCTGGTGTGCGTCGACGGGCCGGCCGGGTCCGGTAAGACCACGCTGGCCGCCGGCCTCGCCGCGCTCGAGCCCGAGGCGGTCGTCGTGCACATCGACGACCTGCTCGAGGGCTGGGCCGGGCTGCCCGGCGTCACCAGCCAGTTCGACTCGTTCCTCCTGCCGCTGAGCCGCGGTGAGCCCGGGTCGTACCGCCGCTACGACTGGTACGCCGGCGCGTTCGCCGAGACCGTGCCGGTGCCCGTCACTCCCCTGCTCGTCATCGAGGGCGTCGGGTGCGGGTCGCGCTCGCACGAGCGCTGGCACACCGTGCTGGTGTGGGTCGAGGCCGACGACGAGCGGCGGCTGGCTCGCGGCATGGCCCGCGACGGCGAGCAGATGCGCGCGCAGTGGGAGCAGTGGATGCTCGAGGAGGTCGACCTCTTCGCCCGCGAGCGAACGCGGTCCCGCGCCGACCTGGTCGTAGCTACCTAGGCGCGGTCGACGAGCGCCCGCAGGTCGCGGACGGCGGCCTTGGCGCGCTGGCCGTCGGAGGCCTGGATGCCCATGGCCGCGGCGGTGGTGCCGTCGTCGAGGTCGAGGGTGACCCAGGGCGCGCCGGGGTCGAGGTGGACGGCGACGACCTCGGCCCACTCGTACTCGTGGCGCCGGTAGCCGTTGACGACCACGAGCCGCTCGGCGGTGGCCTGCACCCGGGAGCGCGCCAGCGCGTAGAGGCAGCCGAAGCCGAGCAGCCCGAACCCGATCACGGTGCCGCGCTGCAGCGGCGTGACCGAGGCGCGGGTCTCGTCGTCGAACCCGATCCACAGCAGCGCGGTGATCGTGAACAGGGCGCCGCCCGCCACGATGCCGGCGATGCGCGGCCCGAGCGGCCGCCAGGTCACCGGGAGCACGGGGTCAGAGTCGGCAGGCATGGATGTCGGTGAGCAGGATCGCGCGCGCGCCGAGGTCGTAGAGCGCGTCCATGAGGCTCTGCGCGCCCTCGCGCGGCACCATCGCGCGGACGGCGACCCAGCCCTCGCGCTTCAACGGCGAGATCGTCGGGCCCTCGAGACCCGGGGTGAGCTGGACGGCGGCGTCGAGGTTCTCCTCTGCGACGTCGTAGTCCATCATCACGTAGCCGCGGGCGACCAGGACGCCCTGGAGCCGCCGCTCGAAGATCGTGAACCCGGCGGGCAGGTCGTCGCCGGCGCGGGTGACCAGGATCGCCTCGGACTCCAGGATCGGCGGGCCGAACACGGTCAGTCCGGCCTGCCGCAGCGTGGCGCCGGTCTCGACGACGTCGGCGATCACGTCGGCCACGCCGAGCTGGACGCTGGTCTCGACCGCGCCGTCGAGCCGCACCACGGTGGCGTCGATGCCGCGCTCCTCGAGGTAGCCCCGCACGACGCCGACGTAGGACGTGGCGATGCGGGTGCCGGCCAGGGCGGCCGCCAGGTCGAGGGCGTCGCCGCCGAACCGGTCGGTCGGGCCGGCGAACCGGAACGTGCTGCGGCCGAACCCGAGCGGCAGCGCCTCCTCGGCCTTGGCGCGGGAGTCGCGCAGCAGGTCGCGGCCGGTGACGCCGACGTCGAGGGTGCCCTCGCCGACGTACAGCGCGATGTCGCGCGGCCGCAGGTAGAAGAACTCCACGCCGTTCTCGGCGTCGAGGAGCGTGAGCTGCTTGCCGTCGTCGCGCTGCCGGTAGCCGCACTCGCGCAGCATCTCGGCGGCGGGCTGGGCGAGCGAGCCCTTGTTGGGGAGGGCGATCCGCAGCGGGGTGTCGGTCATGGGATTCCTCAGAGGTGGGCGTAGACGTCGTCGAGGTCGAGTCCGCTGGCGAGCATCAGCACCTGCGCGTGGTACAGCAGCTGGCTGATCTCCTCGGCGGCGCGCTCCTTGCCCTCGTGCTCGGCGGCCATCCACGACTCGGCCGCCTCCTCCACCAGCTTCTTGCCGATCGCGTGGACCCCGGCGTCGAGCGCCTCGACCGTGCCCGAGCCGGCGGGCCGGGTGCGCGCCTTCTCGGACAGCTCCGCCCAGAGCGCGTCGAACGTCTTCACACCGCTCAGGTTAGGGCGTGCGGTGGGTCACGCCCGGGTCGGCGTCCATCCGGGCCAGCAGCGGTCGACGGTCTCGACCACCATCTCGGAGAGCTCCACCGCGAGACGTGTGGCTGCGCGCGGTAGATCTGCTCGCAGGTGACCATCTGGAACGCGTCCTCGACCACCGCCGTGCCGGCCCAGAGCGCGTCGAGGTCGACGTCGGGGTGGGCCTCGCGCCAGGCCGGGGCGAAGTCGGCCTCGCGGGTGGCCGGGCCGGCCACCCAGACGTCGGGGTCGCCGGCGGTGGCCGCGAGGTCGGCCGGGCCGGGCCAGCGGCCGGGGTACTGCGGCAGCCCGCCGTCGACGACGAGCACCCGCTCCCCCGTCGCGTCGAGCAGCGCGACCCGGTGGTGGCGTGAGATCACGAGTCGGCGCGCACCTCGCGCAGCGTGCGCGCGGTGAGCAGGGCGGCCGAGGTGGCCTCGTAGCCCTTGTCCTCCTTCGACCCCACCAGCCCGGCGCGGTCGATCGCCTGCTGCTCGGTGTCGCAGGTGAGCACGCCGAAGCCGACGGCGACGGTGTGGTCGAGGGCGACCCGGGTGAGGCCGTCGGTGGCGGCGTTGCACACGTAGTCGAAGTGCGGGGTGCCGCCGCGGATCACCACGCCGAGCGCGACGACGGCGTCGTAGCCCTGCGCGGCCAGCGCCGAGGCCACCACGGGCAGCTCGAAGGTGCCCGGCACGCGCACGACCTCGGGCTCGACGTGGAAGTCGGCGCAGGCCCGCTGCGCGCCGGCCAGCAGGCCGTCCATCACCGGCACGTGCCAGCTCGCCGCCACGACGGCGACCCGCAGGCCGCTCGCGTCGAACGCCTCGACGGCGGCCGCGCCGTGGCCGCTCACTGCTGGTCCTCCGCTCGGGGCGTCTCGACAGGCTCGACACCTCGGGTCGAGGTCGGGGAGGTCGTGACCCATCCGGTCCCGCTTGGTGAGCAGGTAGGCGAGGTTGTGGTCGTTCGGGTGCGGGGTCAGCGGCACCCGCTCGGCCACGTGCACGCCGAAGTCCTCGAGGTTCGAGACCTTGTCGGGGTTGTTGGTCATCAGCCGCACAGCGCCGATCTTGAGGTCGCGCAGCACCTGGGTGGCGGTGCCGTAGTGGCGGGCGTCGGCCGGCAGGCCGAGGTCGAGGTTGGCGTCGACGGTGTCGCGGCCGCCGTCCTGCAGCTGGTAGGCCTGCAGCTTCGCCACGAGCCCGATGCCGCGGCCCTCGTGGCCGCGCAGGTAGACGACGACGCCGCGGCCCTCCGCGACGATGCGACGCAGCGCCTCGTCGAGCTGCGGGCCGCAGTCGCAGCGGCTGCTGCCGAGCACGTCGCCGGTGAGGCACTCCGAGTGCACCCGCGTCAGCACGGGCTCGTCGCCGCCGACGTCGCCGTGCACGAGCGCGATGTGCTCCGAGCCGTCGACGGTGATCCGGTAGCCGTAGGCGGTGAAGTCGCCGTAGCGGGTGGGCAGCCGGGTCTCAGCGACCCGCTCGACGAGGTTCTCGTGGCGACGGCGGTACCGCACCAGGTCCTCGATCGAGATCATCGCCAGCCCGTGCTCGTCGGCGAACTCCCGCAGCTCGGGAGCGCGCTGCATGCTGCCGTCGTCGTTCACCAGCTCCACGAGCACGCCGGCCGGCGTCAGCCCTGCCAGCGTGGCGAGGTCGACGGCGGCCTCGGTGTGGCCGCGGCGGGCCAGCACGCCGCCGTCGCGGTAGCGCAGCGGGAACACGTGGCCGGGTCGGGTGATCTCCCACGGCTCGGTGGCGCTGTCGGCCAGCACCCGTGCGGTGTGGGCACGGTCGGCGGCCGAGATGCCGGTGGTGACGCCGTCGCGGGCGTCGACCGAGATCGTGTACGCCGTGCGGTAGGCGTCCTTGTTGTGCGGCGTCATCAGCGGGATCTCGAGCCGGTCGAGCATGTGGCCGGGCATCGGCACGCAGATCACGCCGCTGGAGTGCCGGATCGTGAACGCCATCAGGTCCGGCGTCGCCTTGCTGGCGGCGAAGATGAGGTCGCCCTCGTTCTCGCGGCCCTCGTCGTCGACGACGACGACGGCCTTGCCGGCCGCGATGTCGGCGATCGCGCGCTCGACGGGGTCGAGCCGCACGCCACCGTGCTGCTCTTCGTGCCTGAGGGTCATGACGGGTCCTTCCGGAAGGCGAGGAGCTTCTCGACGTGCTTGGCGAGCACGTCCACCTCGAGGTTCACGCGGTCGCCGGGCTGCCGGGCGCCGAGCGTGGTGCGGGCGAGGGTCTCGGGGATGAGGCTGACGGTGAACGCGTCGGCGCCGGCCTCGACGACGGTGAGGCTGACACCGTCGACGGTGATCGAGCCCTTGTCGACGAGGTAGCGGGTCATGGCGGGGTCGGGCAGCGCGATGGTGACGACGTCCCAGTGCTCGCTCGGCGCGCGGCTGACGATCCGGCCGACGCCGTCGACGTGGCCCTGCACGATGTGGCCGCCGAGCCGCTTGTCGGCGGTGACGGCGCGCTCGAGGTTGACCCGGTCGCCGGGCTGCACGCCGTGCAGGCTGGTCTTGTCGAGCGTCTCCTGCATCACGTCGGCGGTCCAGGTGGTGCCGTCGTGCTCGGTGACGGTGAGGCAGCAGCCGTTGACGGCGATCGAGTCGCCGGGCGCGGCGTCCTCGAGCACGAGCGGCGAGGTGACGGTCAGGCGGACGGCGTCCCCCTGGTCCTCGACCGCGGCGACGGTGCCGAGCTCCTCGACGATGCCGGTGAACATCAGTGCTCCTTCTCCGGGATGAGCGTGTAGCGGACGTCGTCGCCCAGCCGGGTCACGTCGGTGACCGTGGGCCGGAACGCGTCGGCGATGGTGGTGATTCCGAGGTCGGCGACGGCGGGAGTGCCGGCGCCGAGCAGCAGCGGGGCGACGTAGACGACGACCTCGTCGACCAGCCCGGCCTGCAGGAACGCGGCGGCGAGCGTGGGGCCGCCCTCGAGGAAGACGTGCTGACGGTCGCGGGCGCGCAGCTCCGCGAGCGCCGCGTGCGGGTCGCGGGTGCGCAGGTGCACGGTCTCGGCGTGGTCGTTGAAGATCCGGCGGCCGGGGTCGAGGTCCCGCTCCCCCATCACCGCGCGCAGCGGCTGGTGCGGGAGCGGCCGCCCGTCGTCGTCGCGGACGGTGAGCAGCGGGTCGTCGATCTCAACGGTGTTGGTGCCGACGAGCATCGTGTCGGCGAGCGCCCGCAGCCGGTGGGTGTCGCGACGCGACTCCGCACCGCTGACCCAGCGCGAGGTGCCGTCGGCGGCGGCGCTGCGGCCGTCGAGGGAGGTGGCGAGCTTCCAGGTGACGAAGGGCCGGCCGTGCTCGACCGCGAAGGTCCAGACCGGGTTCACCGCGCGGGCCTCGTCGCGCAGCAGGCCCGACTCGACCTCGATCCCGGCGGCGCGGAGCGTCTCGGCCCCACCGGCGGCGACCGGGTTGGGGTCGTCCTGCGCGAACACCACCCGCCGCACACCGGCCGCCACCAGCGCCTGCGCGCAGGGCGGGGTGCGGCCGGTGTGGTTGCAGGGCTCGAGGGTGACGACGGCGGTGGCGCCTTCAGCCAGGTGACCGGCGTTGGCCAGGGCGTCGGCCTCGGCGTGCGCGCTGCCGGCCCCGCGGTGGTGGCCCTCGGCGAGAGTGCGGCCGTCGTCGTCGATCAGCACGCAGCCGACCCGCGGGTTGGGTCCGGTCGGCACGCCGGGCGTGACGGCGAGCGCGAGGGCGCGGGCCATCGCGGCCTGCTCCGCCGGGCTGGTCGTCATCGCACTCTTTCGGTCCGGTGGGCTCACGGACTCCGGGGTGCGTGACGGCGTCGCTCGTGGCGACGTCCCTGCGTGCGCTTCCCATCCGGACTCTCACCGTCGGTCCAGGATTTCCACCTGGTCAACCGATGACTGGCTGCCATCGGGTCGCGGACTGTCACCGCCGGCTCGGAATTTCACCGACCCCAGAGCACGCGAGCTGTTGCTCGTCTCGTCCAAGCGTGCCACAGAACCGCACGGTGGCTCGTGTCGTGTCGGTCACGCCGGCTCAGCGTCGGGCGCCGGACCGCTCGGCGTCGTCCCGGAGGGCGGGATAGTCGCGGACATTCGGCACGGGGACGTCGGCGGGTCGTGTGCCGTACGTCCGCGACTATCGCGACCCAGCTCCCTCGGCCTGGGCACGAAGGGCGGCGACCATCGCGTCCGGGTCGTCGGCGGTGTAGACGGCGCTGCCGGCGACGAAGACGTCGGCACCGGCCTCGGCGCAGCGCTCGATGGTGTCGAGGGAGACGCCGCCGTCGACCTGGAGCCAGGTCTCGAGGCCGTGCTTCTCGACGAGCTCGCGGGCGCGGCGGATCTTGGGGAGCACGAGGTCGAGGAACTTCTGGCCGCCGAAGCCCGGCTCGACGGTCATCAGCAGGAGCATGTCGAGCTCGGGGAGCAGGTCCTCGTAGGGGTCGACGGGGGTGGCGGGCTTGAGCGCCATGCTCGCCCGCGCACCGGCCGCCCGGATCTCGCGCGCCAGCCGGACGGGCGCCGCTGCGGCCTCGACGTGGAAGGTGACCGACCCGGCCCCGGCCTCCACGTACGCCGGCGCGTGCCGATCGGCGTCCTCGATCATGAGGTGGACGTCGAGCGGCAGGTCGGTCGAGCGCGACAGCGCCTCCACCATCGTCGGCCCGAAGGTCAGGTTGGGCACGAAGTGGTTGTCCATGACGTCGACGTGCACCCAGTCGGCGCTCCCGATCCGCGCCACCTCCTCGCCCAGCCGCGCGAAGTCGGCGTTGAGGATGCTCGGCGTGATCTGGATGCCCACGGCGTCAGCGTAGGGCGGGTCCGGGGATCTCGACACGGGCTCGCTGGCGCTCGCCCGGCTCGATCACCGGGTCACTCGTCGGGTTCCTCGTGCACCAGCTCGACGTCGAGGTCGGCCATCTCGCAACCGAGGGCCTCCAGCGCGCGGACGCAGGCGAGGGCGAGGCGCGGCGCGCCGGAGAGCGGGTGCTGGCGGGTGTAGGTGCGGAAGTCGGGCGACCACGGCTTCTCCCAGCCCTGCCGCTCCAGCGTCGCCTCCACCTCCGGGGTCATCGGCCAGTCGCCGCCGAACGACGTCGAGCCGACGCACTCGCCGATCAGCTCGGTGCGGGCCGCCGTCACCTGCACGAAGCGGCGCGGGCCCGGCGCCGGGGCACGGCCGAGCAGCCGGCGGCGCGGCGGCTCCCGCCGCTCCCCCACCACCAGCGAGTCGTGGAGGTCGAGGGCGAGCATCGCGCCGGTGAGCCGGCGGTTGAGGTCGTCCCAGGTGCCCCTCACTCCGGTTCCTCGTGGGAGAGCAGCGTCTCCAGCCGGACGACGGTGGCCACGACGTCGCCGTCGATGCGCGGCAGCCGGCGCACGCCGGGGAGGGCGAGCACCTGCTCGAGGCCGGCGGTGAAGATCTCGTGGTTGGGCAGGTCGACGCTGTCGAGGACGACGTGCCAGAACGCCGCGCCCGGCCTCGTGGGCCGCACCCGCGAACCGGTCGACCTGGTCGGGTCGCGCCACCAGCTGCGGCACGAGGACGTCGTGCCCGGTGCGCAGGTGCGCCTCGGCCATCGCCAGCGACAGATGGCGTGAGGCCTCGGCGTGGTCGGCGGGGTCGCCGCCGATCCAGACCCGCAGCTCGTCGGCCTCCACCCGCAGCACACCCGGGTGCCGGGCGACGTACGCGCGCGCCACCGTCGACTTGCCGGTGGTGGGCAGGCCGTTGAGCAGGATCAGCCGCGGCCTCACGCCTCGGGCTCCGGCTCGGCCGGCGTCTCGGCTCCTTGGGCCTCGTCCCGGTCCGCCCACTCCAGCAGCGGCGCGAGGTCGAAGACGTGGTCGTCGATGTCGTGGTGCAGGTCGCCGAGCTCGGCGAACCGCGCGGGCATCGTGAAGATCGTGAAGTCGTGCGGGTCGGCGTCGTCGACCTCCTCCCACGCCACCGGCGCCGAGACCCGCGCGTCGGGGAAGCCGCGCACCGAGTAGGCGGCCGCGATGGTGTGGTCGCGGGCGTTCTGGTTGTAGTCGACGAACAGGTGGTGCGGGTCGCGGTCCTTGCGCCACCAGGTCGTGGTGACGTCGTCCGGCGCGCGCCGCTCGATCTCGCGCGCGAACGCCAGCGCGGCCCGTCGCACCACCTTGTGCCCGTGGTCGGGCCGTACCCGCACGTAGACGTGCAGCCCCTTGCCGCCGCTCGTCTTCGGGTAGCCGACGGCGCCGAGCTCGTCGAGCACCTCGTGGACGACGGCGGCCACCCGCCGCACCTGCGGGTAGTCGGAGAGCGGCCCGGGGTCGAGGTCGATGCGCCACTCGTCCGGCTTCTCCGGGTCCTCGCGCCGGCTGTTCCACGGGTGGAACTCGACCGTCGACATCTGCACCGCCCAGATCACGCTGGCGAGCTCGGTGACGCAGAGCTCGTCGGCGGTCCGGTTCCAGCGCGGGAAGTGCAGCCGCACGGTCTCCACCCACGGCGGCGCGCCCTGCGGCAGCCGCTTCTGGTGCACCTTGTCGCCGGCCAGCCCCTTCGGGAACCGGTGCAGCATGCAGGGCCGCTCGAACAGCGCGTTCACGATCCCCGGCCCCACAGCCAGGTAGTACTGGACCAGGTCGAGCTTGGTGGCGCTGGACTCCGGGAAGTACACGCGGTCCGGGTTGCTCACCCGCACCAGCCGGTCGTCGACCTCGATCTCGACCGAGGGCGCCTTCGTGGCCATGGCCTCAGTCAACCCTGCGGAGCAGCGCGATGAACATCGCGTCGGTGCCGTGGCGGTGGGGCCAGAGCTGGAGGGTGCCGGGGAGCGGGCCGGTGGCATCGGTGACCTGGGGCAGCAGCGCGGCGGCGTCCTCGAGCGCGACGTCGTCGCGGCCCTCGGCGACCGGGCCGACCACGCGGGCGGTCTCGGCGACGACCGGCGAGCAGGTGGCGTAGACGACGACGCCGCCGGGGCGGGTGAGGTCGAGGGCGGTGGTGAGGAGCGCCCGCTGCCGCAGCACCAGGGTGACGAGGTCCTCGGGACGACGCCGCCAGCGCGCCTCCGGACGGCGGCGCAACGCGCCGAGGCCGGTGCAGGGGGCGTCGACGAGCACCCGGTCGAAGGTGGCGGAGCGGAACGGGGGCCGGGCGCCGTCGGCGGCGACCACACGCCGGGCCGCGGCGGTGCCTCCCAAAGCGCGGGCGACCAGGCGGGCGCGGTGCTGCTGGAGCTCGAGGGCGATGAGCGTGCCGCCGCGCTGCTCGGCGAGCGCCGCCAGCAGGGCCGCCTTGCCGCCGGGGCCCGCGCAGAGGTCGAGCCAGTTGCCGGCGTCGTCGGCCACCTCGGCGGCGGCGAGGGCCAGCGCGACGAGCTGCGAGCCCTCGTCCTGCACCCCGGCCCGGCCCTCGGCCACCGCGGGGACGTCGGCGGGGTTGCCGCCGTCGAGCACCACGCCGTACGGCGACAGCAGCGTCGGCGTGCCGGGCAGGTCGGCCACCTCGGCGCGACCGGGGCGGGCGACGAGCGTGACCCGCGGCGGCTCGTTGTCGGCGGCGAGCAGGGCGTCGAGCTCGTCGGTGGCACCACCGGCGGCCAGCGCCCGGCGGAGCTCGCCGACGATCCAGGCCGGGTGGCTGTGGGCGATCTCGGCGGCCCGGTCGGGGTCGCTCTCGGTGGCGACCAGCCGGGCGACCCAGCCCTCGAGGTCGTCGGCGGAGACCTTGCGCAGCACCGCGTTGGCGAACCCGGCCGCGCCCTGGTTCGACACCTGCCGCACCAGGTCGACGGTGGTGCTGATGGCGGCGTGGGCCGGCACCCGCATCGCGAGCAGCTGGTGGACGCCGAGCCGCAGCGCGTCGAGCACCTTGTCGTCGACCCGCCCGAGCGGCCGGTCGACACAGGCGGCGAGGACGGCGTCGTAGGTGCCGCGCCGCCGCAGCGCGCCGGCGGAGAGCTCGGTGGCGAAGGCGGCGTCCCTCGGGCCCAGCGCGAAGTGCGCGACCACCGCCGGAAGCACGAGGTTGGCGTAGGCGTCCTGCACCCGTACTGCCTTCAAGACCTCGAAGGCGGCCCGCCGGGCGGGGTCAGCCATCGAGGTGCTCCCTCACCAGCCGCTTCGGCGCGCGCTTCGCCCAGGCGTCGGTGATGATCTCGGCCAGCTCGTCCCGGCTGATCTCCCCCAGCCGCGACTGCTGCACCAGCACCGCTGCGTACCCGTCGAAGTGCGGGATCGTGAAGAACGGCGTGCCGTCGTCCTCGACCAGCGCCGCCTTCTCGACCTCGGTGGGCGTGAGGATGACGATCAGGTCGTCGTAGGGCTCGCCGGTGGCGGGGTCGATCGCGGTCTTCCCGGGTGGCCGGTAGAGCACGAACCCCTTGCCCTGGTCGCCGCGCGGCACCTTCCAGGTGGGCACGTCGCCCCACGAGGTGCCGAGCTCGGTGTCGGGCAGCGCGGCGCAGATCTCGTCGACGTCGTCGGGTCGCGCCTTCCTGCTCATTTCGCGGCTCCCAGCACGGTGCCCTCGGGCAGCCGGACGCCGCGGGCCCAGTCGGCCGCCGGCATCGGGCGCTTGCCGACCGCCTGCACCTCGCCCAGCCGGACGGCGGTGGTGCCGGTGCCGACCAGCACCTCCTGCTTGGTCACGGCCACCTCGCCCGCCGGCAGCGCGACGTCGACCGGCTGCACCGGCCCGAGCTTGAGCCGGTCGCCGTCGAGGGTGGTCCAGGCGCCGGGCGCGGGCGTGCACGCGCGCACCCGGCGGTCGACGGCGACGGCGGGCTCGGACCAGGCGACCCGAGCGTCGTCGACCGTGATCTTGGGCGCCAGGCTGACGCCGTCGGCCGGCTGCTCGCGGGCGTCGAGACCGCCCGCCTCGAGCCCGTCGAGGGTGGCGACGAGCAGCCCGGCACCGCCCTCCGCGAGCCGGCCGAGCAGGTCGCCGGCGGTGTCGCGCGGCCGGATCGTCTCGGTCATGACGCCGAAGGTCGGGCCGGCGTCCATCGCCTTCACGATGCGGAACGTGGTGGCGCCGGTGACCTCGTCACCGGCCCAGATCGCGTGCTGCACCGGGGCCGCGCCGCGCCAGGCGGGCAGGCACGAGAAGTGCAGGTTCACCCAGCCGAGCGGCGGGATGTCGAGCGCGGACGCCGGCAGCAGGGCGCCGTAGGCCACCACCGGGCAGCAGTCGGGCGCGAGCTCGCGCAGCGCGGCCTGGAACTCCGGCTCCCGCGGGTGCCCCGGCTTGAGCACCGGCACGCCGAGCTGCTCGGCCCGCTGCGCCACCGGGCCGGCCACCAGCGTGCGGCCCCGCCCGGCGACGGCGTCGGGTCGGGTGACGACGCCGACCAGCTCGTGCGAGGACGCGGCGACGGCTTCCAGCGACGGGAGCGCCACCTCGGGGGTGCCGGCGAAGACCACCCTCACAGACCGAGCCCCCGGGTGGCGTGGGGGCTGACCTTCACGGTGGGCCGCTCCAGCCCGAACCAGTCGGAATCGCGGATCTCGCGCATCGCGAGCCGGCGTGCCTCGGCGTCGAGCCGGTCGACGAACAGGACGCCGTCGAGGTGGTCGGTCTCGTGCTGGATCGCGCGGGCCAGCTTCAGCGAGCCCTCGACGGTGACGGGCTCGCCGTGCACGTCGAACCCGCGGGCCACGACGCTCAGCGCGCGGCGGCAGTCGTAGGTGAGGCCGGGGATCGACAGGCAGCCCTCGGGACCGTCCTGGGTCTCCTCCGACAGCGTGAGGTCGGGGTTGATCAGGTAGCCGGTCTCGCCGTCGACGTACCACGTGAACACCCGCAGCCCGACGCCGATCTGCGGCGCCGCGAGGCCCGCACCGGGCGCCTCGAGCATGGTGTCGGTGAGGTCCTTGACGAGGGTGCGGAGCTCCTGGTCGAAGTCGACGACCTCGCGCGCGCGGGTGCGCAGCACCGGGTCACCGAAGAGCCGGATCGGCTGCACGGCCACGCGCTGTCCCCTCCCCGGAGCGACCGGACGGTCGCTCCGCCGGTCGATTCTAGGAGTGCGCTCCGCGGGGAGGGTCGGGGACTACCAGTCGGCGCAGGGCCGTTCGTCCCCCGGCAGCACGGCGGCCGCGGCGACCGACCAGGTGCGGCCGGCCTGGGCGAACACCTGGCTCTGGTCGGCGCCGGCGAGGGCGTCGGCGACGGCGGCCACGGCCGCGGGGTCGTCGACGACGGTGCACGCGCCGACGGTCGCCAGGTCGACGTCCTCCGGCCAGCCCGCCGGCACGGCCTCGGATGCCGAGCCGGTGGTCTCGGTGGCGCTGAGCCGGATCGCCTCGGGCTGGTAGGGCTCGGCGGTTTCGCCGGCACCGAGCCGGTCGAGCGCGTCCGACACGAACTCCGCGAGCGCCTGGCGCTTGCCCTTCTCGGTGTCGAACCCGAGGGCGTAGGCGGAGTGCGTCCAGGTCTCGCCGTCGGCGGTGATCTCGACGGTGGTGCTGGGCATGTCGGTGACCTGCGGCGCGCCCTCGAAGTAGTCGGGCGGCTCGGCGAGCAGACCGGCCTCCTCGGCCAGCCGGACGACGTCCTCGAGCGTGGCGCCGTCGACGGTGTGCTGCTCGTACGGCTGCAGCCGGGGCTGCCCGGCATCGGCGGCCCGCGGGGCCGGCTGGAGCACGACGCCGTCGCCGGTGACCAGCAGGGTGGGGCCGTTGGCGAAGGCGTAGTCGACGGGCACGAAGCCGCCGCCGGTCTCGATGCGGAGGACGACGTCATCGGCGCCCCGGGCGACGACCGGACCCTCGCCGGGGCCGGCGGGGTCGGTGATGGCTTCGCCGCCGGAGTCGGAGGCGCAGCCGGTGAGGAGGAGCGCGAGGGCCAGCAGGCCGGCGCCGGCGAGTCGGTTCATGCCTCTTCGACGGACCGGCGCGCCGTCCGGTTCCGGTTCCCGCTCAGGTGCGGCGGGCCAGCGACCACGGACCCTGGCCGATGCGGTTCTTCGCCCGCACCATGCAGGTGGCGCCGCCACGCGGCAGCCCGCCGACGCGCACCGGCGAGCTCGTGCCGGAGGCGTAGTGCCAGCGGCCGGTGCCCTGGCGGCAGGCGGCGACGTACCCGGTGATCCGGGCGCCACCGTCGGCGACCGGACGGTAGAAGTTCACCCGCGCGACGTTCGGGGCGACCTTGGCGGCCCCGGTGATGCGAGTTCGGCCCGGCCGGCTCGGCTTGGGCCGGATGGTGTACCGCGGGGTCGAGAAGCCGATGCCGGCGAGGCGGATCCGGATGCCGCCGGGCTCGTGGCTGAGCGCGAACGGCGCCGAGCCCGAACCGGCGCGGGTCACCGACAGCTGTCCCCAGGTGAGGCTGCTCGGGTCGGGCACGCCCATGTCCATCAACAGCACGTCGTTCGGGATGAAGGTCTCGAACGAGCCGGTGACGGGCGTGACCCCGTCGCTGCGGAGGTGCGGGTTGGCCAGTCGGACGACGATCGCGTTGGTGTCGTAGTCGTAGAAGTAGTAGGCGTTCTGGGCGCTGTACGCGGTGATCAGGCCGGTGCGTCGGGCGCGCTCCGCCGCGCTGTAGAAGCCACCCTCGACGAGGTCGGTCACGTAGCCGGTGACGAAACCCGGGTACTCCAGGTCGGCGGTCGTGGTGTCGTCCCCGCAGGTGCCGCCGGGGTCGCACACGAAGCCCAGGTCGTAGAACCGCCACGCGATCGGGACGGGCCGGAGGGTGAGCGTGAAGTTCCACCCGGTGGCCGCGCTGCCGCCCACCGTGAGGTCGACGTTCTTGGCCTGGGCGTACAGCTCACGCCCGTGGATCGCCCCCGTGTTGACCGTCCAGGTCCAGGTGGCGGTCGGGTCGGCGTTCGAGTCGCCGTCGAAGGACCCGGCGGGATAGTGGTTGAGCCCGAACCGCACGGTGCCGGTGCCGATGGAGTCGATGAACGGCTCCTCGTACTCCTCATCGCTCACCCGCGGCGCCACGGGCACGCCGTTGCGGGTGACCGAGACGACGCAGTACCGGTTGTCGTCGTCCGGCAGCACACCGCAGGTCGGCCAGTAGCCCGAGTACGGGTCGTGGGACGGCGGCGGGTCGGCCTGCACGGGCGTGTCGACGCCGGCGAGCAGGCCGCCGACGAGCAGGCAGGCGAGGAGAGCGAGACGGTTGCGCATGGCGAAACGCTAGGTCGGTTGCCCCGGCCACGACCATGGCCCGATCGGGCTGGCCCGGACGGGCGGCGGCGATCAGAGCGTGACGGGGTCGACCTGCACCCGGACGGCGTCGAGCTTGCGGGCCGAGCGCACCCGCTGCAGCTCGGCCAGCGCGCGGGAGAGGTCGGTGCCGCGGGCGCGAGGCACGCGCAGCACCAGCCGCTCCTCGCCGTCGCCGAGCGGCACCGGACCGAGCGCCTCGAGGCCGGCCGGCGGGTCGAGCAGCGTGAGGGCGTCGTCGACGGCGCCGGCCTCGCCGGACACGGTGGCGACCCGGGAGGCCGGGGGCAGGTGCGCGGCCGCCCGGTCGGCGGCCTCGCGGGCCGCGAAGCCGGCGGCGTCCCACCGCACCAGCGCCTGCACCGCCGGGTGGGCCGCGTCGCCGACGACGAGCGCCCGGCCGCCGGGGCGCGCCAGCGCGACCGCGAGCGACCAGCGCCGCAGCGCCTCCTCGGCCGCCCGCAGGTCGTCACGGCCGAGCAGCAGCCAGGTGTCGAGCAGGACGACGGCCGCGTAGCCGCCCGCCGCCACCGGCTCGGCCCCCGGCGTGGCGACGACGAGCGCGGGCTCGTCGCCCACCTCGGCGAGCACGTGGTCGCCGGCCGAGGACCGCACCCGCACCGACGGGAACGCCCGACCGAGCTCCTCGGCGGTGCGCGCGTCGCCGAGCAGCGGCGCCCGGAGGCCGACGGCGCGGCACTCCGGGCAGGACCACCCGACCGCCGGGGTGGCGCACCACCGGCAGGCCGGCGGGGCCGTCGGCGAGCCCAGGGCCAGCGGACCGTGGCACGCCGCACACCGGGCCGGGCTGCGGCACCGCTCGCAGGCCAGGGCCAGCGCGTAGCCGGCGCGCGGCGTCTGCACCAGCACGGGACCGGTGGCGAGACCGTCGCGGATGGCGTCGTGGGCCTGCTTCGGCACCCGCGCGACCAGCGCGTGCGGGTCGCGTTCGAGGTCGTGCTCCGTGGCGCCGGCCACCGCCACGGTGACCCGCTCGCGCACCGTCTCGCGAGCGGCCGCCACCTCGTGGGCCCAGCCGGTGTCGAGCAGGTGCTGCGCCTCGACGCTGCGCGCGAACGAGCCGAGGACGGCGGCCGCGCCCTCTCGCTCGGCGCGCAGCAGCAGCACCTCGCGGGTGTGCGGGTAGGGAGCCCGTGGCTCGGCGTGCAGGTCGTCGCCGTCGTCCCAGCAGACGACGAGGCCGAGGTCGCGCACCGGCGCGAACGCCGCGGCCCGGGTGCCGACGACGACCCGTCGGGAGCCGCGGGCGACCGCGAGGAAGTCGCGGTAGCGCTTCGCCGGTCCGGCGTCGGCGGTGAGCATGACGTGGTGACCGGCACCGAGGACGGCGGTGAGGGCCCGGTCGACGCGGTCGACGTCCTTGCGGTCGGGCACGCAGAGCAGGGCGCCCCGGCCGGCGGCGAGCGCGGTGCCGGCGAGCTCGGCCAGCCGGTCGGGCCACGACTCCCCCGGCGCCGCCGCCCACACCGCGCGCGGCGCCCCGCCGTCGGCCACGTGGCGCAGCAGCGCGGCCCCCGCGGGGTAGTCGGCCCAGCCCGGGGCGCCGGCGAACGACAGCGGCTCCTCGGGCGGCGACGGCTCCTTCTCGGTGGTGGCGTGCCGGGGCGGGACGGCGAGCCGCAGCACGTCGGCCCGCACGCCCGCGTACCGCGTGGCCACGTCGGTCGCGAGCGCGGCCACCGCCGTCGTGAGCACCGGCTCGGCGCTCACCACCCGCCGCAACGGGCTGAGCCGGCCGGGGTGGTCGCTCTCGGCACGGCGCTCGAGCAGGTAGCCGTCGACGTCCTGGCCCGCGAACCGCACCTTCACCCGCGCGCCGGGCCGGGCGTCGGCCGCCATCGCTGCCGGGACGGCGTAGTCGAAGGTGCGGTCGAGGTGCGCCAGGGGCACGTCGACCAGCACCCGCGCCACCGGGTCGACGTCGGTGATCGCGGCGGCCGCGGCCTTGCGGGCGCGGGTGGCCCTCGCCTTGGCCTGGCTCTCCTTCACCGAGGCGCGCGCCAGCCCGGGGAGTTCCCCCTGCTCGTCCTGCGGCGCCGTCACGCTCGGTTGTCTACCAGCGGACGCCGACGGGCCGCCGAGGCCGTCCCCAGGGGTCAGACTCCGGCGGCGGCCTTGAGCGCGTCGGCGCGGTCGGTGCGCTCCCAGGTGAACTCGGGCAGCTCGCGGCCGAAGTGGCCGTAGGCGGAGGTCTTGGCGTAGATCGGCCGCAGCAGGTCGAGGTCGCGCAGGATGGCGGCGGGCCGCAGGTCGAACACCTGGAGCACGGCCTCCTGGATCTGCTCGTCGGGCACGACGCCGGTGCCGAAGGTCTGCACGAACACGCCGACGGGCTGCGCCTTGCCGATCGCGTAGGCCACCTGCACCTCGCAGCGGCGCGCCAGGCCCGCAGCGACGACGTTCTTGGCGACCCAGCGCATCGCGTAGGCGGCGGACCGGTCGACCTTCGAGGGGTCCTTGCCGGAGAAGGCACCGCCGCCGTGGCGGGCCATGCCGCCGTAGGTGTCGACGATGATCTTGCGGCCGGTGAGGCCGGCGTCGCCCATCGGGCCGCCGACGACGAAGCGGCCGGTGGGGTTGACCAGCGGGCGGTACCCGTCGGAGGGCAGGTCGAAGGAGCTGAGCACGGGGTCGATCACGTGCTCCTGGATCTGTGCCTCGAGCTTGTCGAGGTCGGTGTCCTCGGAGTGCTGGGTGGAGACGACGACGGTGTCGATCCGCACCGGGCGGTCGTCCTCGTCGTACTCGATGGTGACCTGGGTCTTGCCGTCCGGGCGCAGGTTGGGCAGCGTGCCGTCCTTGCGCACCTCGGTGAGCTTCTCGGCCAGCCGCTGGGCGATCACGATCGGCAACGGCATCAGCACGTCGGTGTCGTCGCAGGCGTAGCCGAACATCAGGCCCTGGTCACCGGCGCCGCGCAGGTCGAGCTCGTCGGTGGAGGACCCGACGCGGGCCTCGTGGCCCTGGTCGACGCCCTGGGCGATGTCGCTGGACTGCGCACCGATGGCGACCTGGACGCCGCAGGTGGTGCCGTCGAAGCCCTTGTCGGAGGAGTCGTAGCCGATGTCGAGGACAGCGGCGCGCACGAGGTCGGCGACCGGGGCGTACGCCGTCGTGCGCACCTCGCCGGCCACGACGACCAGGCCGGTGGTCAGCAGGGTCTCGACCGCGACGCGCAGATCGGCCTTGTTGGCGTCGTGCTCCATCAGGTAGTCGAGCACCGTGTCGCTGATGCGATCGGCGATCTTGTCCGGGTGCCCCTCGGTCACGGACTCCGAGGTGAAGAGGCGTCCAGGCACAGTGTTCTCGCTCTCGTCAGTGGTGCAGTAGTTCAGTAGTTCAGTGGAAGACTAGGCAATGCCCAGGATGCAAGACGGGCATCTCAGGGCGCGAATCGACGCGCGACCTCGTCCCAGATCGCGTGGGCCAGCGCACCCTTCGATCCGTGCGGGACCTCGACGGCGGAGCCGTCGGCCCCGAGGATGACGGCCTCGTTGTCGGGGCTCCCGAAGACCGCTCCCCCGCTGACGTCGTTGACGACGAGCAGGTCGCAGCCCTTGCGGGCCAGCTTGGCGCGGGCGTGGTCGAGCACCGAGCCGGCGTCGTCACCGGTCTCGGCGGCGAAACCGACGATCACCGAGCCCGGCCGGGCACGGTTCGTGGCGAGCTCGCGCAGCACGTCGGGGTTCTGGGTGAGCTCGAGCGGCGGCGCGGTGCCGTCGTCGGACTTCTTCATCTTGGTGCCGCTCACCTGGGCCGGTCGGAAGTCGGCGGGAGCGGCGGCCATCACGACGGCGTCGGCGTGGCCGGCGGCGGCGACGGTCTCGTCGCGCAGCTGGGCGGTGGTCTCGACCGCGATCACCTTGGCCCCGGCGGGGTCGGGCAGCGAGACGTTCGCGGCGACCAGCGTGACCTCGGCACCGCGGGCGACGGCGGCCCGGGCCAGCGCGTAGCCCTGGAGCCCGGAGGAGCGGTTGCCGAGGAACCGCACCGGGTCGAGGTACTCGCGGGTGCCGCCGGCGGTGACGACGACGTGGCGGCCGGCGAGATCCTGGCCGCGATCGCCTCCGGTGAGCAGCTCGACGCACACCGCGAACAGCTCGTCGGGCTCGGGCAGCCGGCCCTTGCCGGTGTCGGCGCCGGTGAGCCGGCCCTCGGCGGGCTCGACCACGAGCACGCCGCGCGAGCGCAGTATGGCGACGTTGGCCTGGGTGGCGGCGTGCTCCCACATCTCGGTGTGCATGGCCGGCGCCATCACCACCGGGCACCGGGCGGTGAGCAGGGTGTTGGTGAGCAGGTCGTCGGCCAGGCCGTGCGCCGCCTTCGCGAGCAGGTCGGCGGTGGCCGGCGCGACCACCACGAGGTCGGCGGACTGGCCGATGCGCACGTGCGGCACCTCGTGCACCGACGTCCAGACGTCGTCGGCCACGGGCTTGCCGGACAGCGCGGCCCAGGTGGGCGCGCCGACGAACCGCAGCGCCGACTCGGTCGGCACCACGGTGACGTCGTGGCCGGACTCGGTGAGCCGGCGCAGCAGCTCGCACGCCTTGTAGGCGGCGATGCCGCCCGCGACCCCCAGCACGACGGTTCCTGAGGAGGCGAGGGACGAGCCGTCTCGAAGGGCGCGGCCCTCAGACGGCGTCATGTCACTCGGCGGCGGCAGCGCCGGCGTCGGCAGCCGCCTGCTGGGCGGCGGCCTCCTCCTCGGCCAGCTCGGCGGGGTCGACGTGCTCGAGGGTCAGCTTGTCGTCGGCGATCTCGCGCAGCGCGATCGACAGCGGCTTCTCCTGCACGTGGGTGTCGACCAGCGGGCCGACGTACTCGAGCAGGCCCTCGGCCAGCTGGGAGTAGTAGGCGTTGATCTGCCGGGCACGCTTGGCGCTGTAGAGCACCAGCTGGTACTTGCTGTCGGTCTTGGACAGCAGGTCGTCGATCGGGGGGTTGGTGACCCCCACGGCGGCAATCTCGGGCGCAGACACGCGTGGGCCTCGTATCAGTTCATTGGGGGCTCGGAGTCGATGGTCAACCGAGCATCATCAAGGCTACCAACTCGTCCGCGGCGTCATGAACTTCACGATTCACGATGGTGACGTCGAACTCCGCCTCGGCGGCCAGCTCCTCGCGCGCGGTGGCGAGCCGGCGCTCCCGCTCGGCCTCGGTCTCGGTGCCCCGGCCGACCAGCCGCCGAACCAGCTCCTCCCACGAGGGTGGCTTGAGGAACACGAACATCGCGTCGGGCATCGTCTCCCGCACCTGGCGGGCGCCCTGGAGGTCGATCTCGAGCAGCGAGGGCCGGCCGGCGGCCAGCGAGTCCTCCACCGGACGCCGCGGGGTGCCGTAGCGGGCGGCCCGGTGCACGACGGCCCACTCGAGCAGCTCGTCGTCGGCCACGAGCCGGTCGAACTCGGCGTCGTCGACGAAGTGGTAGTGGACGCCGTCGATCTCGCCGGGGCGCGGTGCGCGCGTCGTCGCGGAGACCGAGATCCACACAGCCGGGTGCCGCTCGCGGACCGCGGCGGCCACCGTGCCCTTGCCGACCGCGGTGGGACCGGCCAGCACGACCAGCCGGTTCGGGGAGGTCACTCGGGAGCGAACTCCCGCTCCAGGGCGGCGATCTGCTTGGTGCCGAGGCCGCGGACGCGGCGGGACTCGGCGATGCCGAGCCGCTCCATCACCTGCCGGGCGCGGACCTTGCCGAGACCCGGGACCGCCTGCAGGAGGTCGACTACGCGCATCTTGCCGATCACCTCGTTGCCCTGGCCCTCGTGGAGCACGTCGAGGATGGAGGCGCCGGAGTTCTTCAGCCGGTTCTTGACCTCGGCCCGCTCGCGCCGGGAGGCGGCGGCCTTGTCGAGCGCCGCCTGGCGCTGTTCGGGCGTCAGCGGGGGCAGAGCCAAAGCAGGTCCTTCAGGTCAGATCGAGCACCGAGAGGCCCGGGACGGGGAGCACGGGTCAGGGCCGTCAATCTAGTCAGACCACCCAGCGGCGGCAACGGCGGACTAGGCGAGGCTGCAGGAACCGACCGAGGAACGAGGTCGGTTCCGTCGCGGGCGAGGATTGAGCGAGCGCCTGCGGGTGAGGAACGAACCCGCAGTGCGCGAGTCGAAATCACCGGACCGATCTCGGGAAGGTGGCGAGATCGGTTCCGGCGTCTCGACAAGCTCGACGAACGTGCGAGCCGCGTCTCGACAAGCTCGACGAACGTGCGAGCCGCGTCTCGACGATCTCGACGTTCGTCAGAGCGTCAGCGGCGTGCCGCAGACGTCGCGGACCTGTTGCTGCACGCTCCCGAACGCCTCCTGGGTCTCGCGGCTGGCGAGCGCGGTGGCGGCGGCCTCGATGGCGGCGCGCTGGTCGCGGGTGACGCCGGCCGGCGGCTTCTTCGGGTCGTAGGTGGCCGGGTCGACACCCGCGTCGTCGAGGGCGTCGCGCAGCACGGTGATCCGGCGGACGACGGTGCTCCACTCGTCCTCGATGTCGTCGGGGGCCTTCTCGCGCAGCGCCTCGAAGCTCGGGAGCGCGGTCAGCAGGCCGGTGGTCTCGCCCTGGGCGAGCGCCTCGGAGAGCGGCTGCTGCTGGGTCTGCACCTCGGCGCAGTAGGCGGCGAACCGGTCCTCGTCGTCGGGCAGCCCGGGGTCGGCGCCGTCGGTGTTCTGCACGATGATCGCGACGACGCTGCCGATCACCGTGAGCACCGCCAGCGTGACGAGGACCCGCGTGACCGTCATCCGGCCAGCGCCTCCTGGGTGGCCCGGACGACGTCGCGCATCGCCGCCACGTCGGGACCGGCACGCAGCACGTCGCGGCTCGACGACGGCGTCGTGTGGGCGACGGCGGGCCCGAAGATCCGGCCGATGTCGGCCACGGTGCCGCCCTGCGCGCCGAAGCCGGGCGCGAGGATCGGGCCGTTGATGGCGAGGTCGGCGCCGATGGCGGCGGGGTCACCGATGGTGGCGCCGACGACGGCGCCGAACGAGCCGAGCGGCTCGGCGTCGCGGTTGAGCTCGCGCAGGTGGTCGAGCACCGTGGCGCCGACGGTGCGGCCGGTGTCGGCGACGGTGGCGTGCTGCACCTCCGGCCCCTCCTTGTTGGAGGTGAGGGCGAGCACGAACAGTCCGGCGTCGTGCTTGGTCGCGGTCTCGACGAACGGGTCGAGCGAGCCGAACCCCAGGTAGGGGCTGACGGTGATGGCGTCGGCCGCCAGCGGCGAGGCGGGGTCGAGGTAGGCGTCGGCGTAGGCCTGCGAGGTTGACCCGATGTCGCCGCGCTTGACGTCGAGCAGCGCGAGCGCGCCGGCCGCGCGCGACTCGGCCAGCACCCGCTCCAGCACCGCGATCCCCCGCGAGCCGAACCGCTCGTAGAACGCCGACTGCGGCTTCACCAGCGCGCACAGCGGCGCCACCGCCTCCACGACCGTGAGCGCGAACCGCTCGAGACCGGCGATGTCGTCGTCGAGGCCCCACTCGTGCAGCAGCGCGGAGTGCGGGTCGATGCCGACGCAGAACGGGCCCCGGTCGGCGACGGCCCCGACGAAGCGAGCCCCGAAGGTCTCACTCATCGGGGCAGCCTCAGGTCGACGACGGCGTCCCGCACCAGGTCGGCGCGGGTCGGGTAGCCGTCGACCGCCATCACCAAGTCGGTCTCGGCCTGGAGCGAGCGCAGCAGGTGCACCAGCCCGGGCACGCCGCCGAGGGCGAGCGCGTACACGTAGGGCCGGCCGACGGCGACCGCGGTGGCCCCGAGCGCGAGCGCCTTGACCACGTCGGCACCGCTGCGGACGCCGGAGTCGAACACCACCGGGGCGGTGTCGCTGACGGCGCGGACGGCGTCGACGACGCCGGGCAGCCAGTCGACCGCTCCCCCGCCGCCGTTGGCCTGCCGACCGCCGTGGTTGGAGCAGTAGATGCCGTCGACGCCCTCGTCGAGCGCCCGGCGCGCGTCGTCGGGGTGGCAGATGCCCTTGAGCACCAGCGGCAGGTCGGTGAGCGAGCGCAGCCAGGCGAGGTCGTCCCAGGTGAGCGGACCGCCGAACTGGCCGACCCAGGTGAGCACGAGGGTGCCGACGTCGGGGTCGGGCCCGGTCATCGCCTGGAACACCGGGTCGGAGGTGTAGTTGGCGAGCGCCTTCCCCCTCAGCTGCGGGAAGTTGCCGCTCGCGAGGTCGCGCGGCCGCCAGCCGGGCAGCCAGGTGTCGAGGGTGACGACGATCGCCTCGTAGCCCGCCTTCTCCGCGCGCGACACCAGGCTCTGGGCGAGGTCGCGGTCCTTCGGCGTGTAGAGCTGGAACCAGGCCGGCGTGTCGCCGGTCTGCGGGGCGACGAGCTCGAGGGGGTCGGACATCAGCGTCGACCCGATGAACGGGACGCCGGTGGCGGCCGCGGCCTCGGCGGCGTGGATGTCGCCGTGCTGGTCGTGCGTGACCAGGCCGAGCACGCCCACCGGCGCCATCATCAGCGGGCTCTCGAGCCGCTTCCCGAACAGCTCGACCGACAGGTCGCGCTCCGGGGTGGCCCGCAGCATCCGCGGCACCAGCGCCCACTGGTCGAAGGCCGACACGTTGGCGCGCTGGGTGGCCTCGGTGCCGCTGCCGCCGGCGATGTAGGTCCTCAGCTCCGGCGGCAGCGCGGCGAGCGCGGCGGCCTCGAGGTCGGGGTAGGCGATCGGGTGCGCCGGCAGGGTGCCGCCGAGGGCGCCGAGGTACAGCTCGTTCTGGTAGTCGCCGAAGCTCACGAGTGGATCTCCTGGAGGTCGAGGGCGGTGACGATCCTGCGGGGCCAGCCCGGCCCCTCGTAGACGAACGCCGTGTAGGCCTGGAGCAGGTCGGCTCCGGCCTCGAGTCGGTCGCGGGCGTCGTCGACGGTGGAGATGCCCCCGACGCCGATCAGCGTGGGCTCGGGGCCGAGCCGCTCGCGCAGCAGCCGGGTGACCGCGGTGGCGCGGCCGGCGAGCGGCCGGCCGGAGAGCCCGCCCGCGCCGATGGCGGCGACCTGGTCGGGGTGGCTGCGCAGCCCGTCGCGGCTGATCGTGGTGTTGGTCGCGACGACGCCGTCGAGACCCACCTCGAGCACCAGGTCGGCGACCGCCACCACGTCGTCGTCGGCGAGGTCGGGGGCGATCTTCACCAGCAGCGGCACCGCCCGGCCGGCGGCGCGGTCGGACACGGTGCGCACGTGGTCGAGCAGCGGCCGGAGCCGGTCGACCGCCTGCAGGCTGCGCAGTCCCGGGGTGTTGGGCGAGCTCACGTTCACCACGAGGTAGTCGGCGTGCGGCGCCAGCAGTCGCGCGCTGCGACCGTAGTCGTCGAGCACGGCGGCCTCGTCGTCCTCGGGCACGACCTTGGTCTTGCCGATGTTGACGCCCAGGACGGGACGTTCGTCGAGCTTGTCGAGACGCCGGGACCGGGAGGCCAGCCGCTCCGCGACCGCCGCGGCGCCGTCGTTGTTGAAGCCCATCCGGTTCACGACCGCGCGGTCGTTGGGCAGCCGGAACAGCCGCGGCTGCGGGTTGCCGGGCTGCGCGCGGCCGGTGACGGTGCCGACCTCGACGTGCCCGAACCCGAGGCCGGACAGCGCGTCGATCGCCATCGCGTTCTTGTCGAACCCGGCGGCGAGGCCGAGCACGTTCGGGAACTCCAGGCCCAGCGCGTGGACCGGTCGGCCAGGGAGGCCGCGCCGGGCGAGCGCGGGTCGGGCGGTCCGGATGGCGGCCATGCCGACGTGGTGGGCGCGCTCGGGGTCGAGGCGGCGGAACCCGTGCTCGAAGAGCCGGTGATACGCCGTCACCTGGCCGCCCACGACTGCAGGCTGCGCACGCTGACGTCGCCGCGCATCCGCGCCTCGATGCCCTGCACCGCGGCGCCGAGTCCCTGCACCGTGGTGATGCACGGGACGTTGGCGCGCACGGCGGCAGTGCGGATCTCGTAGCCGTCGAGCCGGGCGTTGCCGCCGGTGCCGGTGCCGTAGGGCGTGTTGACGATGAGCTGGATCTCGCCGTCGAGGATCAGCTGCACGGTGGTCTTCTCGCCGTTGGGGCCCGGCCCCTCGTGCTGCTTGCGGACGACGGTGCAGGGCACGCCGTTGCGGCGCAGCACCTCAGCGGTGCCTTGGGTGGCGAGGATGTCGAAGCCGAGGTCGGCCAGCGCCTTGATCGGGAAGATCATCGACCGCTTGTCGCGGTTGGCCATGCTCACGAACACGCCACCGCTCGTGGGAAGCGGACCGAACGCGGCGGCCTGCGACTTCGAGAACGCGCGGCCGAAGTCGCGGTCGAGGCCCATCACCTCACCGGTCGACTTCATCTCCGGGCCGAGCACGGTGTCGACCTGCGAGCCGTCGGCGGTGCGGAACCGGTTGAACGGCATCACCGCCTCCTTGACGGCGATCGGCTGGTCGGCCGGCAGCTTGCCGCCGTCGCCGGTGGCGGGCAGCAGGCCGGCCACCCGCAGGTCGGCGATGGTCTCGCCGAGCATCACCCGGGCCGCGGCCTTGGCCAGCGGCGTGGCCGTGGCCTTCGACACGAACGGCACGGTGCGCGAGGCCCGGGGGTTCGCCTCGAGCACGTAGAGGATGTCGGAGCCCAGCGCGAACTGGATGTTGAGCAGCCCGCGCACACCGACGCCGCGCGCGATCGCCTCGGTGGCCTCGCGGATCCGGCCCACCTCGCGGTCGCCGAGTGTGATCGGCGGCAGCGCGCAGGAGGAGTCGCCGGAGTGGATGCCGGCCTCCTCGATGTGCTCCATCACGCCGCCGAGGAACAGCTCGGTGCCGTCGTAGAGCGCGTCGACGTCGACCTCGACGGCGTCGTCGACGAACCGGTCGACCAGCACCGGCGCACTCGGGCCGATCAGCCCGGCCACGACGTACTTGTCGAGGTAGGTGCGCAGCGTGTCCTCCCCGTACACGATCACCATGCCGCGGCCGCCGAGCACGTACGACGGGCGCACCAGCACCGGGTAGCCGATCTCGGCCGCGACCGCGCGCGCCTCCTCGAAGGTGGTGGCGGTGCCGTGCTTGGGCGCGACCAGGCCGGCCTCGGCGAGCACGCGACCGAACGCGCCGCGGTCCTCGGCGAGGTCGATGGCGTCGGGCGAGGTGCCGACGATCGGCACGCCGTTCGCCGCCAGCCCCTGCGCGAGCCCCAGCGGCGTCTGGCCGCCGAGCTGGCAGATCACGCCGGCCACCGGGCCGGCCTGCAGCTCGGCGTGCACGACCTCGAGCACGTCCTCCAGCGTGAGCGGCTCGAAGTAGAGCCGGTCGGAGGTGTCGTAGTCGGTGGACACGGTCTCCGGGTTGCAGTTGACCATCACGGTCTCGTAGCCGGCCTCGCTCAGCGCCAGGCAGGCGTGCACGCAGGAGTAGTCGAACTCGATGCCCTGGCCGATCCGGTTCGGCCCGGAGCCGAGGATCAGCACCGCGGGCCTCTCTCGCGCCGGTACCTCGGTCTCCTCGTCGTAGGAGGAGTAGAGGTACGGCGTCGCGGCCGCGAACTCCGCCGCGCAGGTGTCGACGGTCTTGTAGACCGGCCGGACGCCGAGCGCGTGCCGGACGCCGCGCACGACGTCGGCCGTCATGCCCCGGATCTTGCCGACCTGCGCGTCGGAGAAGCCGTGCCGCTTGGCCCGGCGCAGCAGCCCGGGGGTGAGCTCGGGGGCGGCGGTGACCTCGGCGGCGATCTCGTTGATGAGCACCAGCTGGTCGACGAACCAGGGATCGATGCCGGTGGCCTCGAACACCTCGTCCAGCGAGGCGCCGGCGCGGATCGCGTCCATCACCAGCTTGAGCCGGCCGTCGGTGGGGGTGCGGATCTCCTCGAGCAGCGCGTCCTTGTCGAGGTCGACCCACTCCTGCTCCCAGTCGAAGACGGCGTCGGGCTTCTCCAGGCTGCGGAGCGCCTTCTGCAGCGCCTCGGTGAAGTTGCGGCCGATCGCCATCGCCTCGCCCACCGACTTCATGTGGGTGGTGAGGGTGGGGTCGGCGCCAGGGAACTTCTCGAACGCGAACCGCGGCACCTTCACGACCACGTAGTCGAGGGTGGGCTCGAAGCTGGCCGGCGTCTCGGTCGTGATGTCGTTGGGGATCTCGTCGAGCGTGTAGCCGACGGCGACCTTGGCCGCGATCTTGGCGATCGGGAACCCGGTGGCCTTCGACGCCAGCGCGCTGGAGCGGGAGACGCGCGGGTTCATCTCGATGACGACGATCCGGCCGTTCCGCGGGTCGACGGCGAACTGGATGTTGCAGCCGCCGGTGTCGACGCCGACCTCGCGGATCACGCCGATGCTGATGTCGCGCAGCCGCTGGTACTCGCGGTCGGTGAGCGTCATCGCCGGCGCGACGGTGATCGAGTCGCCGGTGTGCACGCCGACCGGGTCGACGTTCTCGATCGAGCACACGATCACCACGTTGTCCTTGGTGTCGCGCATGACCTCGAGCTCGTACTCCTTCCAGCCGAGGATCGACTCCTCGAGGAGCACCTCGGTGGTGGGGCTGGCGTCGAGGCCGGCGCCGGCGATCCGGTGCAGGTCGTTCTCGTCGTAGGCCAGCCCGGAGCCGGCGCCGCCCATGGTGAAGCTGGGCCGCACGACCACCGGGTAGCCGAGGTCGCCGACGGCGTCGAGGCACTCGGCCATCGTGTGGCAGATCGCGCTGCGTGCGACCTCGGCGCCCCACTCCTCCGGCAGCGCCTCGACGATCCGCTTGAACGACTCGCGGTTCTCGCCCTTCTCGATCGCCTCGATGCTGGCGCCGATCAGCTCGACGTCGTACTTCTCCAGCACGCCGTCGGCGGCGAGCGCCATCGCGGTGTTGAGGGCGGTCTGGCCGCCGAGGGTGGCGAGCAGCGCGTCCGGCCGCTCCTGGGCGATCACCGCCTCCACGAACTCCGGCGTGATCGGCTCGACGTAGGTGGCGTCGGCGAACTCCGGGTCGGTCATGATCGTCGCCGGGTTGGAGTTCACGAGGATGACGCGCAGCCCCTCCTCCTTCAGCACCCGGCAGGCCTGGGTGCCGGAGTAGTCGAACTCGCAGGCCTGCCCGATCACGATCGGGCCGGAGCCGATGACGAGGACGGACTCGATGTCGGTGCGGCGGGGCATCAGGCGTCCTCTCCGGGGGTCTCGACACGGGCTCGCTGGCGCTCGCCCGGCTCGACCACCGGAGCCGGCCGGTGGTCGAGCCGCCGCGAGGTCACGAGCGGCGTGTCGAGACCCCCGGCCATCAGGTCGACGAAGCGGTCGAACAGGTAGGCGGCGTCGTGGGGACCGGCGGCCGCCTCCGGGTGGTACTGCACGGAGAACGCCTTGAGCGTCCCGGAGTCGTCGCGCAGCTCGAGGCCCTCGACGACGTCGTCGTTCAGGCACACGTGGCTGACGGTGGCGACGCCGTACGGCGTGCTCGTGGGCGGGTCCAACGGGGCGTCGACGGCGAAGCCGTGGTTGTGGGCGGTGACCTCGACCTTGCCGGTGGTGCGGTCCATCACCGGCTGGTTGATGCCGCGGTGGCCGTACTTGAGCTTGTAGGTGCCGAAGCCCGAGCGCCCGCCCGAACAGCTGGTTGCCGAAGCAGATGCCGAAGTACGGGACGCCGCGCTCGAGCGCCTGCTGCAGCACCTCGATCTGGTGAGTGGTGGCGGCCGGGTCGCCGGGGCCGTTGGAGTAGAAGAGCCCGTCGGGTGAGACCGCGAGCAGGTCGTCGAGGGTGGCGGTGGCCGGCAGCACGTGGGTCTCGACGCCGCGCTCGGCGAGCCGCCTCGGCGTCATCGCCTTGATGCCGAGGTCGAGGGCGGCGACGGTCAGCCGCTTCTCCCCCAGCGCCGGCACGACGTACGCCTCCGTCGTGGACACCTCGCCGGCCAGCTCGGCGCCGGCCATCTCGGCGGTGTCACGCACCCGCTCGAGCAGCGCGGTGGGGTCGGTCTCGACCGAGGAGATGCCGACCCGCATCGCGCCGCGCTCGCGCAGGTGGCGGGTGAGCGCGCGGGTGTCGATGCCGGAGATGCCCACGACGCCGTGGGCCCCGAGCTCGTCGTCCAGCGAGCGCTGCGAGCGCCAGCTCGACGGCACCCGGGCCGGGTCGCGGACGACGTAGCCCGCCACCCAGATCCGCGAGGACTCGGGGTCCTCGTCGTTGACGCCGGTGTTGCCGATGTGCGGCGCGGTCATCACCACCACCTGCCGGTGGTAGCTGGGGTCGGTGAGGGTCTCCTGGTAGCCGGTCATGCCGGTGTTGAAGACCGCCTCGCCGAACGTCTCGCCGTCCGCACCGTAGGCGTCGCCGTGGAAGGTGCGCCCGTCCTCGAGCACCAGGATCGCGCCGGTCATCCGTCGCCTCCAGGTCGCGCAGGAAGGCGAGCAGCCCGGCCACATAGGTGTCGTGGTCGTCGATGTGCGCCATGTGGCTGCCGCTCGGGACTGTGGTGGTACTGGCCGCGGGGCAGCTGGTCGGCCATCCAGCGCAGGTGCTCGGGGTCCATCGTGTCGTGCTGGGCGCCCATCACCAGGGCGGGCACGTCGATCCCGGCCAGGTCGCCGCTGCGGTCCCAGTGCTTGAGGGTGCCGATGGCGCCGAGCTCGCTGGGACCGTTCAGCAGGTCGTAGACCTGGTGGTTGAGGTGCGCGAGGGTGCTGGTGACCGCGTCGGGCCACTCCTCGGGCGGACGACGGAGCAGGTGGTCGACGTAGTAGTGCTCGATCAGGAGCGCCTCGTACGCCGGGTCGGCGGTCTGGCCGGCGTCCTCCATCCGCGTGATCTCGGCCAGCGCGTCCTGGTCCATCGCCGGCTTGAGCACCTGCTCGGCGTAGGCGTTGTACGCGGAGACGTCCGACATCATGTTGGAGACCACCAGCCCCTGCAGCCGGTCGGGGTGTGCGAGGGCGTACTCGATGGCGAGCACGCCGCCCCACGACTGGCCGTAGAGCACCATCCGACTCGAGCCCGAGCCCGGCGCGCACCTGCTCGACCTCGTCGACGAACCGCGGGATCTCCCAGAGCGACTGGTCGTCGGGCTGGTCGGAGAGGTGCGAGCCGAGCTGGTCGTAGAAGTAGATCTCGTACCCGGCACCGACGAGCGGCTCCTCCAGCGGCAGGAGGTACTCGTGGGTGGCGCCGGGGCCGCCGTGCAACAGCAGCACCTTGACCGTTTGGTGGTCGCCGGCCTTCCGGGTCCAGACCTCGAAGGTGCCGGACGGCGTCTGCACCGGGATCCGCTTCTCGCTCACACCAGCTTCCCTTCCAGGACGGTGGGGACGCCGCGCAGGAACGTGGCGTGCACGGACGCGGCCAGGGTGCGGCCGTGCCAGGGGTTGTTGCGCGACAGCGACACCGACTCCTCGCGATCGACGACGAGCGGCGTGCCCGGGTCGACGAGCGTGAGGTTGGCGGGCTGCCCGACGGCGAGCGGGGCGCCCTGGCCCTCCAGCCCGGCGATCCGGGCCGGCGTCGTGGACATCACGCGGGCGACGTCGGCCCACGACATCCGGCCGGACTCGACCATCACCGTGGCGACGACGGGCAGTGCGGTCTCGAGGCCGAGCATGCCGAACGCGGCGTCGACGAAGGCGTGCTCCTTGTCGTGGCGGGCGTGCGGGGCGTGGTCGGTGGCGACGGCGTCGATGGTGCCGTCGGCCAGCGCCTCGCGCAGCGCCTCGACGTCCTCCTGCGGCCGCAGCGGCGGGTTGACCTTGAAGGTGGGGTCGTAGCCGGCGAGCAGGTCGGTGGTGAGCAGCAGGTGGTGCGGCGTCACCTCGGCGGTGACCGCGATCCCCTGCGCCTTGGCCCACCGCAGTACCTCCACGGTGCCGGCGGTGGAGGCGTGGGCCACGTGGACCCGCGAGCCGGTGTGGCGGGCCAGCATCACGTCGCGCGCCACGATGACCTCCTCGGCGACACCGGGCCAGCCCGGCAGCCCGAGCCGGCCGGAGAGCTCGCCCTCGTGGCAGCAGGCCTGCGGTCCGGCCAGCGCCGGGTCCTGGGCGTGCTGGCTCACCACGCCGCCGAACGCCTTCACGTACTCCAGCGCCCGGCGCATCACGCGGGCGTCGGCGACGCAGCGGCCGTCGTCGGAGAACACCGTGACCCGGGCGCGGCTGCGGTGCATGAGGCCGAGCTCGGCGAGCTCCTCGCCGGCGAGGCCGCGGGTGACGGCGCCGACCGGCTGGACGTCGACCAGGCCGGCGGCGCGGCCGAGGTCGTGGACCCGCTCGGCGGCCTCGGCGGTGTCGGTGACCGGGCTGGTGTTGGCCATCGCGAGCACCGCGGTGAACCCGCCGGCCGCGGCGGCCTGCGAGCCGGTGAGCACCGTCTCGGCGTCCTCGCGGCCGGGCTCGCGCAGGTGGGTGTGGAGGTCGACGAGGCCGGGCAGTGCGACCAGGCCGTCGGCGTCGACGACGCGCGCACCGGCGTCGGAGACGCTGCCGATCTCGGCGATGACGCCGTCGGCGAGCAGCAGGTCGGCGGCGTCGTCGCCGAGCAGGCGGGCGCCGCGCACCAGGATCCGGTCGCTCATGCTTTCTCCTCGCCGGCGAGCAGGTGGTACAGGATCGACATCCGCACCGCGACGCCGGCCGAGACCTGCTCGAGCACCAGCGACTGAGCCGCGTCGGCGGCGTCGGCGGCGATCTCGAGGCCGCGGTTCATCGGGCCCGGGTGGCAGATCGGCACGTCGGGGCCGAGCACCCGGAGCCGGTCCTTGGTGAGGCCGTATCCGACGGTGTACTCCCGCGCGCTCGGGAAGTAGCCGCCGCTCATCCGCTCGCGCTGGACGCGGAGCATCATCACCGCGTCGGCGGTGGGCAGCACCTCGTCGAGGTCGTAGGAGGTGGAGAACCCCGCCTCCTTGGCCCAGGTGGCCACGCCGCTCGGCATCAGCGTCGGCGGCGCGACGGCGGTGACGTGGGCGCCGAGCATCGTGAGCAGCCCGACGTTGCTGCGGAACACCCGGCTGTGGGTGAGGTCGCCGACCACGGCCACCTGCCGGCCCTCCAGGCTGCCCAGCCGCTGCTGGAGCGTGTAGGCGTCGAGCAGGGCCTGGGTGGGGTGCTCGTGGGTGCCGTCGCCGGCGTTGACCACGGCGGCGTCGACCCACTCGCTCACCTGCTGCGCGGCGCCGCTGGCGGAGTGCCGCATCACCAGGGCGTCGACGCCCATCGCGGTGATGGTGCGCACGGTGTCGCGCAGGCTCTCGCCCTTGCTCGCCGAGCTGCCCTTGCCGGTGATGTTGATGGTGTCGGCGCTGAGCCACTTGCCCGCGATCTCGAAGGAGGAGCGGGTGCGGGTGGAGTCCTCGAAGAACAGGTTGATGACGGTGCGGCCGCGCAGCGCCGGCAGCTTCTTGACCTGCCGCTTCTGCACGTCGTGCATCTCGGCGGCGGTGGTGAACAGGGTGGTGACGTCGTCGGGGGTGAGGTCGTCGACCGACAGGAGATGCTTCCTCATCGGGGTCCCCGCGGCGTTGTTGGGCGGAGGAGCGAAGCGGGGGAGGCCAAGAACGTCGTGGGGTGATTCATGGGTTGATCCACACTCCCTCGACGCCGTCGTTCTCGGCCAGCCGCACCATCACGCGCTCGGCCTGGCTGCTCGGGATGTTCTTGCCGACGTGGTCGGCGCGGATCGGCAGCTCGCGGTGGCCGCGGTCGACCAGCACCGCGAGCCGGACGACGTCCGGGCGGCCGAGGTCGTTCATCGCGTCGAGCGCGGCCCGCACGGTGCGGCCGGAGTAGAGGACGTCGTCGACGAGGACGACCGTGCGGCCGTCGACGCCGCCCGGCGGCACCTCGGTGGGGTGCGGCGCCCGGGCGGGGTGCCGGCGCAGGTCGTCGCGGTACATCGTGACGTCGAGCGCGCCGTGGGGCACCGTGACGCCCTCGGTGGCGGAGATCCGCTCGGCGAGCCGGCGGGCGAGGCCGACGCCACGGGTGGGGATCCCGAGCAGCACGAGACCGGCCGGCCCCTTGTTGCGCTCGAGGATCTCGTGCGAGATGCGGGTCAGCGCCCGGGCGATGTCACGGGCGTCGAGGACGACGCGGCCCTCGGGGGGCGGCGCTGCTTCTGGGGCTGGCTGAGCACACACGGGTGCGGCCGGACCTCCTTCTCCGCCTCACGGGACGGCTCGTTAAAGGACGTCGGTTCGACGGCGACCCTAGCAGCGGGACCGCCGCCGGAGGGCACCCTCGGCCGCTGTCTCAAGAAAACCGCAAGGCGACAAGGTTTCCGCAAGGTGCTCAGAAGTTCCCGCTTGAGGTGGCTCCGAGCCGGTGCAATGGACCTTGCCCGCTCCCACACACCCGAGGTGCCCCATGTCTCCTCGCACACGCCTCGTCCCGGCCCTGGCCGCGACCCTGGCTGTGATCGGCCTCTCCGTCGCCTCGGCACCGACGGCCGCCGCCACCATCGACGACGACGTCCAGACCATCAGCACGGGGTTCTCCGGCGGCGGCATCGTCGCCGAGGCGTTCACCTTCGACCTCGACGTCGCGGCTCCGGGAGGCGTGCGGGTGCGCGGGCTCGGGATCACCGCCTCCGACCAGCTCGTCCTGGGTCTGTTCAACCTCAACCTCGACATCTACACCCGTTCCGGGTCGGCCGTCGGCCACGAGGGCTCGAACACCGGCTGGACCAAGCGGCGCAACATCACCGTCCAGTCGCGGCTCGCCGGCCAGGTGATCCCCGTGCCGGTCACCTTCGACCTCCCCACCGGCCGGTCCGCCGTCCGCGTGGTGCAGACCGACGCCAGCCTCCTCCACTACATGATCGGCAGCCTCGAGCCGCTCACCGCGAGCAACGGCGACCTCCGGCTCACCGGCAGGTCGCTGACACAGAACGGCACCACCTACACCGACTTCGGCCCGTTCGTCTCGCTGGACTACGAGCTCAACCTCGCCACGACCGTCACCAGCGGACCTTCGGGCCTCACGAACCAGAACGACCCGGTCTTCACCTACGGGGCCGTCCCCGCTGACAAGGTCGACCACTTCGAGTGTGAGCTGACGCCGGCCGACCTCGGACGTCCCGCGGGGTACGGGACCTGTGGCAACGGCAGCGTCTCGTACCTGGACCTGCCCGATGACGACTACACCTTCTCGGTGCGGGCGGTCGACGACGATGGCCGATCCAGCCCCGTGGCGAGCCGAGCCTTCACCGTCGACACCGTGGCCCCGGACACCTCGCTCGAGTCCGGTCCCACCGGCATCTCCACGAGCACCGGCGCCGCGTTCACCTACGCCGGCAGCGGCGACGTCGACCACCTCGAGTGCGACCTCTCCCCCGCCGAGCCCGGCGGTGCTGCCGGCTACGAGACCTGCGACGGCACCGGCGTCTCGTACGCGAACCTGCCCGACGCGGCCTACACGTTCTCGGTGCGCGCCGTCGACGCCGCCGGCAACGCCGATGCCACCCCGGCCACCGGCGCGTTCGGCGTCGACACCACCGCCCCCGACACGTTGGTGTCCACCGGGCCGAGCGGCACCACCGGCGACAACGACCCGGCGTTCACCTACACCGGCACCGACGGCGACGTCGACCGCTTCGAGTGCGACCTCGCACCGGCGGAGCCGGGTGGCACCGCCGGGTTCGCCCCCTGCGCCAACGCCGGCCTCGCCTACACCGACCTGCCCGAGGGCGGCTACACGTTCTCGGTGCGCGCCGTCGACGCCCTCGGCAACACCGACGCCACTCCGGCGACGCGGGAGTTCCTCGTCAACACCGCGGCTCCGTCCATCACCGCCCGCGTCACCAGCCCCCTGCGGCGCTCGGCCTCGGGCTGGTACCGCGCACCGGTCACCATCACCTACACCTGCGACGCCGGGGGCAGCACCCTCGCCGCTCCGTGCCCGACCTCGGTCACGCTGAGCCGCAGCGGCGCTCGTCAGACCGTCACCCGGTGGGTGAGGACCGCCGACGGCGACGCGGTGTCGTCGGTCACGGTGGTCTCCATCGACCGCACCGGGCCGCAGGTCCGGGTCGCCGGGTTCAACACGGCGCGCATCCACAGCCGGCGGCCGGCCGTGCGGTGCGTCGCCACCGACGAGCTGTCCGGCGTCCGCTCCTGCCGCGCCACGGTGTGGTTCAACGCGGCGCGCACCCGGGTCATCGTCCGCGCCAAGGCGTTCGACAACGCGGGCAACGTCCGGGTGCGGACGCTCAGCGCGCGCTACAACGGCCGCTGAGTCAGCCGCTCGCCAGGGCCGCGCGGGTCAGGTCGTGCAGCGACCGGTCCGGGTCGCTGGTGAGCCAGTGCTCGAAGGCGTACTCGGCTGCCGCGAGCCGGCTCCGCACCAGGGCGCCGGGACGCACGTCGGCCGCGGGGTCGACGCCGAGCCGCTCCGCGACCAGCCGCTCGAGCTCGTCGCGCTCGGCGGCGTCGAGCAGCGACGCGCGGCGCAGTCGCTCCGGCGCGCCGGCCATCGCGCGGCGCCACAGCCCGACCACGGCGGTCTCGTCGGCGAACTCCGCCGTCCGGGCGAGCACCGCGGCGGTGAGCGCGTCGGCGACCGGCTCGTCGGCGGGCCGCTCGGCGAAGTTCCGCACGATGGCGGCGCGACCGGTGCGCACGACACCGACCAGCAGGTCCTCCTTGGCGGCCACGTGCCGGAACAGCGTGCTCAGCGAGACGCCGACGGCGGCCGCCACCTGCTCCATCGTCACCGCGTCGTAGCCGCGTTCGGCGAACAGCTCCAGCGACGTCCGCCGGGTCCGCGCCCTCAGGTCGACGCGACGCTGCTCACGCAGGCCGAGCCTGCCGGGCTGTGGTGAGGCTTCCATGAGTCGTTGACCGTCCCTCGGGTTGGTGGCCGCGCGCGTCACACGACCGCGACCCGGCCGTCGAGGCGGAACCGGTCGAGGATCACCGCGCGTGTCCCAGGTGCGGGGCCGCGCGACCGGCGATCAGCGGCAGGTCGAGGTAGGTCTTGATGCCGGGCTCCGCGGCGGCCACGTACGGGATGGCGTTGACGCAGTGGTTCGCCGTCGAGACGACGCCCGGGTTGCGCACCAGACCGGCCTCGACGTTCTCGGGCTGCAGCCCGTGGATGGTGAGCTTCACGCTCGGGTCGCCGGTGACCTCGACCTCGAACCGCTCGCCCTCGGGGCCGAAGCTCCAGCCGGGGTCGAGGTGCTCCTCGCCCATGAGCCAGTTGACGGTGGCGGTGACCACCGGCTCGCCGTCCACCAGGGCGCGCCAGTGGAACCGCCGGGCGGCCACCAGGCCGGGCTCGATCGGGCCGATCGGGCTGTCGATGGGCTTCGTGGCGACGGCGACCTCCTGCACCGTCTCGATGCTGGGCTCCGCGGCGAAGCCCAGCTCGTCGACCACCATGCGCACCGACGCCTTGAAGCCGCCGCCGAGCAGCGCGGCCATCGGGCTGGCGAGCGCCTCCTCGGGGGTGCCGCCGAACGCCATCACGTGGCGGATCACGTCGGGGGCGCCGTAGGTGCGGATGTCGGAGAACTCCTCGGCGCGCACGTGGGTGACGCGGGCGCTGACGCCGCTGACCATGAGCGGGAACCGCTCGGTGATGCCGCCGGGGTGGATGCCGGTGCCGTGCAGCGTCGACCCGCCGGTGCGGCAGGCCTCCTCGATGGCGGCGACCCTGGCGGGGTTCGGGTAGATCCAGCCGACCGGCGTCACGACATCGAGGCCGGCGCTCAGCAGTGCGACCACCTCGTCGTCGTTCGGCACCAGCGGCGCGTAGACGACGACGTCGGCGTCGAGGGCACAGACCTCCTCGAGGCTGCCGGTGGTGGTGACGCCGACCTCGCCGAGCCCGAGCACCTCGCCGACGTCGCGGCCCTGCTTGTCGGGGCTGTGCACCCAGGCGCCCGCGAGCACGAGGTCGGGGTGGCTGAGCACCCCCTCGATGGCGGCGCGGCCGACGCCGCCGGTGGCCCACTGGACGACCTTGATCTGCTCCACTCCGACAGTCAGTCCAAACTGACAGTGACTGTCAAGATCGGAGCGAGTCTCAGAACGTAAGCAGGACCTTGCCGACCGTGCCCTGCTCCACCGCGTCGTGCGCAGCCGCGGCCTCGGCGAGGGGGTAGTGGTGCAGCGCGAGCCCGGCGTCCTCGCCCACCCGCAGCGCACCGGCGGCGACGGCGGCGGTGACGTCCTCCTGGGCGGCCGCCATCAGGCCGGGCGCGAGCGTGTAGAGGATCAACCCCTGGAGCCGCAGGTTCTTGGCGAAGCTGGCGCGCACGGGCAGCGCTGCCTCGGCGCCGCCGGCGTCGGCGTAGTAGGCGAGCGTGCCGTGGGTGCGGAGCAGCTCGACGTCGGCGGCCACGTTGTCGACCAGCGACACCTCGACCACCTGGTCGACGCCGTCGGGGGCGACGTCGCGGACCGACGTCACGACGTCGTCGGTGCGGTAGTTCACGACGTGGTGGGCGCCCGCTGCCCGGGCCAGCGCGGCCTTCTCCTCGCTGCTCACCGTGCTCACCACGGTGGCGCCGGCCCAGCGAGCGAGCTGGATGGCAGCGTTGCCGACCGCGCCGGCTCCTCCGGCCACCAGCACGGTGGCGCCGTCGAGCGCGCCCGGGCCGAGCCGGGTGACGTCGCCCGCCGTGAGCGCGCGGTGGGCGGTGACCGCCGGGACGCCGAGCGACGCACCGAGGTCCGCGTCGGCGTCGTCCGGCAGGCGTGCCACCCGCGCCTCGGACTGCACCGTCAGCTCGGCCGCGGTGCCGTGGGGCCGCTCGTGCTGGGCGACGGTGAGCCAGACCCGGTCGCCGGGCGCCACGCTCCCGACGCCCTCGCCGACGGCCTCGACCGTCCCGGCGCCGTCCTGCCCGGGCACCACCTCGCCGAACCCGCGCATCGTCTGCGAGCGGAACTTCCAGTCGGTCGGGTTCACCCCGGCCCGCTCCAGCCGCACCACCACCTCGCCCGCTCCGGGCGTGGGGTCGGGGAGCTCCTCGACCCGCAGCACCGACGACGGACCGGGCTCGCTGTAGACGACCGCGCGCATGCCCCCGACGCTACGCCGGACGGGTCAGCGTCGTCAGAGGGCGTCGGCCATGCCCGCGCAGGCGCGGAGCCACGACATCCGGGTCTCGTCGGAGAGCTGCTCGTAGGGGACGACGGAGCCGGCGACGAGGGCCGGGTCGTACGGCACGCGGAACACCGAGCGGGTCCGCTGCTGGTAGACCGAGACCAGGTCGGAGGCGAGCTTCTCGTCGACCTTGGTGGAGGGGTCGGAGAGCACGGTGACCGTCTTGTAGCGCAGGTCGTGCATGCCGGCGTCCTGGAGGGCGTCGAGCATCCACAGCCCGGAGTAGCCGGTGTCCTCGCGGACCGTGCTGGTGACCACCAGCAGGTCGGCGGCGTCGACGGCGGCGAGCCAGTTCTCGGCGCGCATGTTGTTGCCGGAGTCGACGAGGATCACGCGGTAGAAGCGCTCCAGCAGGTCGTGCACCTCGTTGAAGTCGTCGGCCTTGATGGTGCCGGTGACGTCGGGCCGCTCGTCGGAGGCCAGCACGTCGAAGTGGGCGTCGCCCTGGTTGCGGACGAACGCGCCGAGGTCGCCGATCCGGGACTGGTAGACGTCCTTGAACCGCTCGAGGTCCTCGAGCAGCTCGCGGGTGGTGTTGCGGTGCGCGCTGCGGGTGCCGCGGATGCCGAGGGTGCCGCGGGTCTCGTTGTTGTCCCACGCGACGACGCCGCCACCGCGGACGGTGCCGAAGGTGTAGCCCGCGGCGAGCACGCCGGTGGTCTTGGCCGCGCCGCCCTTCGGGTTGACGAAGACGATGGTGCGCGGGCCGTCGAAGTCCTTCTGGATCATCCGGCGGTCGCGCTGGTACGCCTCCTCCTTGCGGCCCATCTTGGGCTTGATGGCGCCGCCCGACCAGCGGCGCATCCGACCGCGCCAGCCCCAGGTGGCCGGCCCGACCTCCTGCTCCTCGTCGCGGCGGTCGAGGAAGTCGGTGGCCGTCATGAAGCGGCGGGGCTCGGCCACCGGCGCATCGGCGGGCGGCGCGACCGGCGGTGCGACAGGCGGCGCGGCCGGCGGCGGGCCGGCCGGCGTGATCTGCGGCGGCGGAGCCGCGGGGGGCGGGCTGCTCGGGGGCGGCGGCGGCGCGCTGGGCGGCGGGGCCGCCGGCTGGGCCGACGGCGGTGGGGCGAACGGCGGCGGGCTCGCAGGCGGGGCCGGGTGCCCCACCGGGGGCGCCTCGCCCCACGGCGCGGGCTTGTCGGGCACTGCGCGGGCGGCCGAGATGCGGGTGTGGTCGGCGTCCGGCACGCCCTGCTCCTCCCAGATCGGCTCCACCGGCGGCGCCGTCGGCACCTCCACCGTGGGCTCCTCGGCGAACAGGTCGACCGGCTCGGGGATCTCGTCGGAGAGCGGGTCCGGCAGCGGGTCCGAGAGCGGGTCGGCCAGGTGGTCGGTCCGGGGCGGCGCCGAGTGGTCCGTCTGGTGGTCTGGCTGGTTCACGCGGCACCTCCGAGCGTGCGAGTGACTCGGCCGACCCTACGCGGTCCCGAGAACCTGGACGACCTGGGACGGCCGTGGGGGGAGTGACGCATGCGGCTCCTCTGCCCAGTCCGAGGTCACCCCACACATGGTCTGGACCGCCTCACCGGTCCAGGTAGCGCGCCTTCACGAGGCAGAACACGCCGTACGAGGCGAAGCCGAGCCCCATCGCGCCGAGCAGGAAGGGGCCGAACGGCTGGTCGAGCACGGTGCGCAGCGCCTGGTCGAGGCCGCCGGACTTGTCGGGCTCGTGGGTGACCGCCGCGTAGAGGAACAGCCCGCCGACGACGCCGAGGGCGATGCCCTTGGCGACGTGCCCGACGCGCCCGAGCCAGCGGACCACGGTGCCGGTGGTGCCGCTGGTCGCCTTGCCCTTGAGCGACTTCAGGTACTTCTCCCGCACGGCGACGACGATCAGCCCGATCCCGACAGCGATGATCCCCAACGCCACGAGACCGACCAGCACCTGGCCGCCCGGGGCCGACATCAGCTTCGCGGTGTACGTGTCGCTGCCGCCGCCCCCACCGCCGCTCGAGCTGCCGGTGGCCACGGAGATGGCTCCGGCGGCGATGGCGCCGTACACCACCGCCCGGCCGGCGGAGAGGGCACGCTTGCGCAGCCGCTTGCCGTCCTCCTCGTCGCGGTGGCCGATCGCCGCCTCCAGCGCCTGCCAGGCCGCGAGCACCACCAGCCCGACGGCCACCGTCCACACGAGGAACTGACCGAACGGCTTCTCGGCGAGCTCCTGGACGGCGCCGGTGGTGGAGGGCGAGCCCGCGCGGTCACCGAGCGCCAGCTGCACGCAGAGCCAGCCGAGGATCAGGTGGACCACGCCGAACGAGACCAGCCCGAAGCCGGCGAGCCGGTCGACCCAGTCGCTCTGGTGGGCCTGTCTGACACTCGGCATGCTCGGCATGCTCGGCTTGGAGGGCGTCGACGTCATGCGAGGTCTCCGATCGCGGACTCGATCGCCCGGTGGAAGGTGGGATAGGCGTAGATCATCGTGCGGAGGGTCTCGGTCGGGACCTCGGCGTGCACGGCGAGCGCGAGCAGCCCGAGGATCTCGCCGCCGTACGGCCCGACGACGCTCGCCCCCACGAGCACCCCGCGGTCCGCGTCCTCGACGACCTTCACCAGTCCGCGGGCGCCGGCGCCGTGGGTGAAGCCCCGCGTCGAGTACTCCAGCGGCGTGCTGCCGACCCGCACGCTCAGGCCGGCGTGGCGGGCCTGCTGCTCGGTGAGCCCGACGCCGCCGACCTCGGGATCGGTGAAGGTGACGTGTGGGACGGCGTGGTACGACGCCGGCGGCCCGTCCTGGCCGAGGAGGTCGCGCAGCGCGACGGCGGACTGGTACATCGACAGGTGCGTGAACGCCCCGTGCCCGGCGACGTCGCCGATCACCCACAGCTTCTCCCCCGCCCGCATCCGCTCGTCGACGTCGACGTGCCGCGCGGTGGGGTCGAGCCCGACGGCGTCGAGCCCGATGTCGTCGTGGTTCGGACGGCGGCCGGCGGCGACGAGCAGCCGGTCGGCGGTGAGGGTGTCGTCGGTGTCGAGGTGCACCGTGAAGGTGCCGTCGGCGTGCTCGACGCGGGTGGCCTCGACGCCGGTGAGCACCCGCACCCCCTCCTCGGCGAGCACCGAGGCCAGCAGCTCGGCCGCCTCGGGCTCGTCGTTGGGGAGCAGCCGGTCGCCGTGCTGCACGATCGTGACCCGCGACCCGAACCGCGCGAACACCTGCGCCAGCTCGCACCCGATCGGCCCGCCGCCGAGCACCACCAGCGACCCGGGCACGGCGTCGGTCTTCACGACCTCGCGGTTGGTCCAGTACGGCGTGCCGTCGAGACCCTCGATCGGCGGGGTGGCGGGCCGGGTGCCGGGGTCGAGCGCGATCCCGGTGGCGGCCTTGAACGCGCGGGTGGAGCCGTCGGGCAGCGTCACCTCGACCTCACCGACGCCGGTGAGCCGGCCGTGGCCGTGCAGCACCGTGGCGCCGGCCTTCTGGAGCCGCTCGACGGCGATCGTGTCGTCCCAGTGCGTCGTCACCTGCTCGGCGATCTTGGTCGCCACCGGCGTCCACGACGGCGTCACCACCGCCTCGCCGGCCGTGCCCGCGACGCGGCGGGCCTCCCCCAGCACCTCGGCGCCGCGCACCATGGTCTTGGTGGGCACGCAGCCGTAGTAGGGGCACTCGCCGCCGACCAGGTGCTTGTCGACCGCGACGACACTGAGCCCCGCCTGCGCCGCCCCGGTGGCCAGCGCCTCCCCGCCGGGCCCGAGCCCGATCACGACCAGGTCGGTCTCCTCGGTTCCCTCCGCCATCCGGTCAGCATGGACCCGGCGTCAACCGGGTGGGTTCACCCAGGGAGGTCGTCGCGCCGGGGACGCCGTCGGAATCCCCGGTTACCCGGGGACTCCGGTACTTCTCAGCCGAAATTTCGGCCGAGAAGAGCATGAATCCCCGGGTAACCGGGGATTCATGCACCCCCAGCGTCACCCAGGGAGGTCGTCGGTGGCGCGGTGGCGGGCGACGGTGGCGAGCAGGCCGTTGACGAACGGGGGCGAGTCGTCGGTGGAGAGGTCACGTACGAGCGCCATCGCCTCGGTGATGGCGACGGTGTCGGGCACGTCGTCGGCCCAGATCAGCTCCCAGACGGCGAGCCGCAGCACGTTCCGGTCGACGGCGGGCATCCGGTCGAGGGTCCAGCCCTCGGAGTACGCGCCGAGGATCCGGTCGATGCGCTCCAGCTGCTCGACGACGCCGCGCACCAGGGTCTCGGTGTACGGGTTGGCCGGGCCGGTGCCCTCGCCGACGGCGCGCTCGAGGGTGTCGGTGGCCGGCTCGTCGCGCAGGTCGGCGGCGTAGAGCAGGTCGAGCGCCCGCCGGCGCGCCTTGGAGCGAGCCGCCATCAGAGCCCCGTCACGACTTGACGCGACCCAGGTAGGAGGAGTCGCGGGTGTCGACCTTGACCTTCTCGCCCTGGGTGACGAACAGCGGGACCTGGATCTCGTGGCCGGTCTCGAGGGTGGCGGGCTTGGTGCGGCCGGTGGCCGAGTCGCCGGCGACGCCGGGCTCGGTGAAGGTGATCTCGAGCTCCACCGACGCGGGCATCTCGATGAACAGCACCCGGCCGTCGTTCGAGGCCACCACGGCCTCCTGGTTCTCGAGCAGGAAGTTGCTGGCGTTCCCGACGACCTCGGGCGGGATCTCGACCTGGTCGTAGGTGGAGACGTCCATGAACACGTACGACGTGCCGTCGTTGTAGAGGTACTGCATCGTGCGGCGGTCGACCGTGGCGGTCTCGACCTTGGTGCCCGCGTTGAAGGTCTTGTCGACCGTCTTGCCGGACTCGACGTTCTTGAGCTTGGTGCGCACGAAGGCAGGACCCTTGCCCGGCTTGACGTGCTGGAACTCGGTGACGGACCAGAGCTGGCGGTCGAGCACGAGCACCATGCCGTTCTTCAGGTCGTTGGTGGTGGCCATGGGCGGGATCCTAGGCGGAGGCGCAGCCGATCCCGACGGAGGAGGGGGCGGCGTGGGCGCCGGAGGGTTGAGCAAGCCCGCGAGTGAGGAACGAACTCGCGACGGCGCGTCGAAACCACGGCAGCCGATCCCGACGGAGGAGGGGGCGGCGTGGGCGCCGGAGGGTTGAGCAAGCCCGCGAGTGAGGAACGAACTCGCGACGGCGCGTCGAAACCACGCAAGGTCAAGCGCGACGTGAGCGCACGCCGAGGTGCGAGCATGGGGACCCATGAGCATCGAGTTCAACCACACCCTCGTGCACGCCCGGGACATCTGGGCTGCGGCCCGCGAGGTCGGCACCGTGCTCGGGCTGGCCGAGCCCGCGCCGTACGGGCCGTTCGCCGTGCTCCAGTTCGACAACGGCACCACCCTCGACTTCATCGAGGACACCGGTGAGATCAAGGCCCAGCACTACGCGTTCCTCGTCGGCGAGGACGACTTCGACGCGATCTGGGGCCGGCTGCGCGACGGCGGCCGGCCGTGGTGGGCCGACCCGCACCGGCGGCAGCCCGGCGAGATCAACCACGAGGACGGCGGCCGCGGCCTCTACTGGGAGGGCCCGGACGGCCACTGGCTGGAGATCATCACCCGCCCCTACGGGAGCGGCTCGGCCTGACCGGCACCAGCGACGCCCTCGGCGATCGTCGCGAGGGCGATGCGGTAGCCCTCGATCCCCTGCCCGGCGACGACGCGGACGGCGTGCTCGGAGACCACCGAGGAGTGCCGGAACTCCTCGGGCCGCTGCGACGGGTCCGAGATGTGCACCTCCACCAGCGGGCCGGTGAGCTGCGCACAGGCATCGAAGAGCGCGTAGGAGTAGTGGGTCCAGGCGGCGGCGTTGAGGACGACGGGCATGCCGTCGTCGGCGGCGTCGTTGAGCCAGTCGAGCAGCTCGCCCTCGTGGTTGGTCTGCCGCACCTCGACCTCGAGCCCGAGCGCGGTGCCCCACTCGACGCACAGGTGGGCGAGCTCGGCGTGGGTGGTGGTGCCGTAGATCTCGGGCTGCCGGCGGCCGAGCCGGCCGAGGTTCGGGCCGTTCAGCACGAGCACGCGGGTCATCCGCGGCCTCCGATCGCAAGGTAGGCATCGCGCAGGTCGCCCTCGGACGGCCCGGTGAGGATCGTGGGCCGGGCGACGTCGTCGAGCACGACGAACCGGAGCCGGTCGCCGCGGGCCTTCTTGTCGACCCGCATGGTGGCGAGCAGGTGGTCGAACGGGGCCGCGTCGTAGGTGGTGGGCAACCCGACCCGGCCGAACGCCGTCCGGTGCCGCTCGACGAGGTCGCTCGACAGCGCCGCCGCACGGTGGGCGAGCTCGGCGACGTACACGCAGCCGATCGCCACCGCCTCGCCGTGCCGGATCGTGTAGCCCTCGGCCCGCTCGATCGCGTGCGCGAGCGTGTGCCCGTAGTTGAGCGCCTCCCGGCCCGGGTGTCCCCCGCTGCCGCCGGTCTCCTTGAGGTCGGCCACCACGACGTCGATCTTCACCTGGATCGCCCGCTCGACCAGCTCGCGCAGCTCGGCGGACGACGGCACGAGCGCGTCGGGGTCGGTCTCCTCGACGATCCGGAGGATCTCGGGGTCGGCGATGAAGCCGCACTTCACGACCTCGGCCAGCCCGGAGACCAGCTCGGCTCGCGGCAGGGACTCGAGCAGTCCGAGGTCGCAGAGCACACCGGACGGCTCGTGGAACGCGCCGACCAGGTTCTTGCCGGCCTCGGTGTTGATGCCCGTCTTGCCGCCCACCGCGGCGTCGACCATCGCGAGCAGTGTGGTGGGCACATGCACCACCCGCACCCCGCGCAGCCAGGAGGCCGCCACGAAGCCGCCCAGGTCGGTGGTGGCGCCGCCGCCGAGCGTGACCACGACGTCGGAGCGGGTGAACCCCTCCTCGCCCAGCGCCTCCCAGCAGGAGTTGGCGACCTCCGCGGTCTTGGCCTCCTCGCCGTCCGGGACCATCAGCACGGTCAGGTCGCGCTCGGCCAATGGCGGCACGATCTCGTCGACGAGGTGCTCGAGCGGGTCGGGCGCGATGATCGCCACCCGGTGCGCGTCGCCCACCATCGCCGGCAGCCGGTCGGAGAGGTGGTGGCCGACCACCACGTCGTACGGGTCGGCACCGTTCGACGTGCAGCACGGTCTGAGGACCATGGATCAGACGACGCCTCCTGGATCCGGTCGGCGACGTCGTCGGGGCTGGCCTCGTCGGTGTCGACGACGACGGTGGCCACCGACTCGTAGATCGGGGTCCGCTCGTCGAGCAGCGCCTTGATGCGCGAGCGCACGTTGCCGAGCAGCAGCGGCCGCCCGACGCCGAGTCCGACCCGCTTCACCGCCTCCGACAGCCCGACCCGCAGGAACACCACGGGGTGGCCGGCGAGCGCGGCGCGGGTCTGCTCGTCGAGCACGGCTCCCCCACCGAGCGCGAGCACGCCGTCGTGCGAGGCCAGCGCCTCGGCCACCGCGGCCCGCTCCAGCGCGCGGAAGTGCGCCTCGCCGGAGTCGACGAAGATGTCGGACACCGTGCGGCCCTCGGCGGCCTCGACGTCGGCGTCGGTGTCGCGCGCGGCGACGCCGAACCGCTCGGCCAGGATCGCCGCGACCGTGGTCTTGCCGGCGCCCATCGGGCCGACCAGCACCACGCGCGGACTCACCGGTACCTCAGCGCCGCGAGGTACGACTCGGCGTTGCGGCGGGTCTCGCCGAGCGAGTCGCCGCCGAACTTCTCGAGCACGGCGTCGGCCAGCACCAGCGCCACCATCGCCTCGGCCACGATGCCGGCGGCCGGCACGGCGCAGACGTCGGAGCGCTGGTGGTGGGCCACCGCCTCCTCGCCGGTGCTGACGTCGACGGTGCGCAGCGCCCGCGGCACGGTGGCGATCGGCTTCATCGCGGCCCGCACCCGCAGCACCTCGCCGGTGCTCATGCCGCCCTCGGTGCCGCCGGAGCGGCCGGAGGTGCGGCGGATGCCGTCGGCGGTCGGCACGATCTCGTCGTGGGCCTGCGAGCCCGGGGTGGCGGCGAGCTCGAAGCCGTCGCCCACCTCGACGCCCTTGATCGCCTGGATGCCCATGAGCGCGCCGGCGAGCCGGGAGTCGAGCCGGCGGTCCCAGTGCACGTGCGAGCCGAGGCCCGGCGGCAGTCCGTGCACCACCACCTCGACGACGCCGCCGAGGGTGTCGCCGTCGGCGTGCGCCTGGTCGACGCGCGCGACCATCGCCGCCGAGGCGTCCGGGTCGAGGCAGCGCACCGGGTCGGCGTCGAGCCGCTCGAGCACGCCGTCGTCGTCGGGCTGCGGCCAGACGCCGGCCGGGGCGCGCACGCCGCCGAGCTCGATCACGTGCGAGTACACGACCGCGCCGACCGCCTGGTCGAGGAAGTTGGTGGCGACCCGGCCGAGCGCCACGCGGGCCGCGGTCTCGCGGGCGGAGGCGCGCTCCAGCACCGGGCGGGCCTCGTCGAAGTCGTACTTCTGCATGCCGGCGAGGTCGGCGTGGCCGGGCCGGGGGCGGGTGAGGGCGGCATTGCGGGCCTGCCCCTCGAGCACGTCGGCGTCGACCGGGTCGGCCGCCATCACGGTCTCCCACTTCGGCCACTCGGTGTTGCCGATCGTGATCGCCACCGGCCCGCCCTGGGTGCGGCCGTGTCGCACGCCGCCGGTGATCGTCACGGCGTCCTGCTCGAACTTCATCCGCGCGCCGCGGCCGTAGCCGAGCCGCCGCCGGGCCAGCGCGTCGGCGAGGTCGTCGGTGGTGAGCGCGACGTGGGCGGGCAGGCCCTCCAGGATCGCGGTCAGGGACGGACCGTGGGACTCCCCCGCGGTCAACCAGCGCAGCATGCGGGCAAGTCTCCCCTAGCCGGAGAGGAGGGCCGTGAGCGGCCGCTGGATGGCGAGACCGACGGGCACCGCGCCGAGGAGGAACGGGCCGAACGGGTAGTGGGCCCGGAGCAGGCCGCGGTCCCGCCGCATCACGGCCCGTACGAGCGCCGGCACCCCGAGGAGCGCCGACGACAGCCACAGCGCCACCACGTAGGTCTCCCAGCCGAGCGGCGCGAGCAGGAAGCCGGCGAGCGCGGCCGCCCGGACGTCGCCGTACCCCAGCCCGTTCGGGCTGATCCGCCACAGGAGCTCGTAGACCGCCAGTGCGATCAGGTAGCCGAGCCCGCCGCGCAGCAGGACGTCGTGCTCCCCGGTGACCGCCCACACGACGAGCGCCCCGGCGACGGCGAGCGCCAGCGCGGGGTACACCAGCCACCTCGGCAGCAGCCGCGCCCGCAGGTCGACGACCGCGAGCGCCGCACCGAGCGGCGTCACGGGCAGCACGACGGCGAGGTACCAGTCCCAGCCGAGCGAGGCACCGGCCACCGCGCCGACCGCGGCCGCCGCCCACACCACGGACGCCGCGAACCCGGGGGCGACCGCCATCTCCCGGTACGGCTCCTTCGGCCCCTCTGCGGCCTCGAGCTCGGGGTCGGGCTCCGGCTCGGGCAGCCGGCCGACCAGCCGGGCCACCAGCACGGCGGCCAGCGCGCATGCCGCCGCGCTCGCGACGGCGGCCTGCACGGCCTCGGCGACGCTCACCGCAGCGCCCGCTCCCCCGCCTCGCGCATGACCGCGACCACGGCCGGGTCGGCCGGCTCGCCGGTGAACAGCGCGTGCTGGAGCGCGGCCTGGTGCACCAGCAGGTCGAGCCCGCTCACGAGGGTGCGGTCGGCGGCCGCGGCGGCGAGCGGCGTCGGCCACGGGTCGTAGACCACCTCGAACACCACCGGCACGCCGGCGCACCGCGCCACGAGTCCGGCGTCCTGCGCCGCCGACGGGACGGTCGACACCAGTACGTCGCCGGCGACGTCGTCCGCGGCCAGGTCACCCACGGTCACCTCGGGCGCCGCGGGATGCCGGGCCAGCGCGGCGACCGTCTCGGCCGCCCGCTCCGGCGAGCGGGCGAGCAGCCGCACCTCACGGGCGCCGAGGTCGCACAGCGCGAGACCCACCGAGGCGGCGGTGGCCCCGCCGCCGAGGATCGTGACGGCGGTGACCGGCCCGTCGTACCGCTCCCGGACGGCGGCCGCGGCCCCCGGCAGGTCGGTGTTGTCGAGCGCCACCCCACCCGCGCCGTCGAGCACCACGGTGTTGGCGGCACCGGCCAGGTCGACGACGGCGCTGCGGTGGGTGCCCGACGCGAGCACCTCACGCTTGAGCGGCATCGTCAGCGACAGGCCGCGCCACCCGTCGTCGAGGCCGGCGAGGAACGCGGGCAGCCTGCCGGCCGGCACCTGCACGGCGTCGTAGGTCCAGTCGAGCCCGCGGTCGGCGTACACCGCGCGGTGCAGCACCGGCGAGAGCGAGTGGGCGATCGGGTCGCCCAGGACCGCGCAACGCATCAGGCCGCCCTCAGCAGCGGTCGGACTGGGTCGCGCAGTACTCGTCCAGCTGCGCCTTGAACCGCTGGAACTCGTCGGGGTCCTCGGTGAACTTGGTGCGCCCGGTCTTGAGGTTCACCGTGACGTAGAAGAACCACGGCCCGTCGGCGGGCTTCAGCGCCGCCTCCAGCGCACTGCCGGACACCGTGGCGATCGGGCCGGGCGGCAGCCCCTGGTTGGTGTAGGTGTTGTAGGGCGAGTCGGCCACCGAGTCGATCTCGTCGAGCGTGAGCCGCGCGACCTTGCGGCCCAGCGCGTAGTTCACCGTGGCGTCGACCTGGAGGAAGCCACCGCTCGGGTTGCCGTCGATCTCCAGCCGGTTGTAGACGACCCGCGCGATCTTCTCGCGGTCGTCCTCGTGTCCCTCGACCTGGAGCATGCTCGCGACCGTCATCACCTCGAGCGGTGTGTAGCCGAGCTCCTCGGCGCCCGCCTCGAGCCCGGCCGCGTCGGCCTCGGCCACGAACCGCGCGACCATCGCACCGAGGATCGTGCGTGGGGTGTCGTCCGGGCCGAACACGTAGGCGCCCGGCGCCAGGAAGCCCTCGACGTCGCCCTCGGCGTACTCGGGCACCCCGAGCGCCTCCGGGTTGTCGAGCTCCTTCTCGTACGCCTTCCTGCCGAACTCGGTGTCCTTGCCGAGCAGGGTGACGATCTCCTTCACCGTCTTCCCCGGCAGCAGGGTGAGCCGGACGCTCTTGTCGTTCGCGCGGTTGGCGAGCACCTCGAGCGCGTCGGTGGCCTTCATCTCCTTCTTGAGCACGAAGACGCCGACCTGGGGGTTCAGCGCGCTGCCGCCCACCGCCTCGGTGAACGCGTCGACGCTCGCCACCACCTCGGCCGTCTTGAGGTTGCGGCCGACCTCGGCCACCGAGTCGCCCTCCTGCACCTCGAACACCACACGCCCAGAGCCCGGGCCCGGGTAGTCCTCGGCCTCGCCGCCGAGCCGGTCCTGCACGAAGTCGATGCCGCGGGTGACGCCGACGTAGCCCAGGGCGCCGATGATCACCAGCACCACGAGGATCGGCAGGCAGCCCGAGCCGCGCCGCTTGCGGCGACGCGAGCCCGGGGCCCGTCGGACCCCCGGCTCGGGCGCGATGCCGGGCACCACGGTCGGGTCGTGCGGGTCACGCTCCGTCATGCGTCTCCTGGTCTGGGTGTACGGCCACGGTCTCGCCCGGCGCGCGACCGGAGGTGCGCTCGCTGTCGAGGGCGTGCTGCAGGATCAGCACGGCGGCGGCCTGGTCGACCACGGCTCGCCGTCCGCTCCCCTTGCGGCCACGGTCGCGCAGCATAGCCTCCGCGCTCACCGTGGTGAGCCGCTCGTCGACCAGCCGCACCGTCACCGGGTCGACGGCGGCCGCGAGCCGGGCGGCGAACTCGCGGACCTTCACGGCGGCCGGGCCCTCGCCGCCGGACAGCGACCGGGGCAGCCCGACGACGACCTCGACCGCCTCGTGCTCCTCGACCAGCCGCCGGATCCGGCGCAGCGCGCCCTGGCCCGCCGACACCGTCTCGACGGGGGTGGCGATCATCCCGGACGGGTCGCACCGGGCGACCCCGATCCGGGCGTCGCCGGGGTCGAGGCCGATCCGGACACCGAGCCTCACGCCTTCGCGACCTCCGTGACGACCAGCGCGAGCGCGTCGTCGATGCGGGACGTGTCGGACCCGCCGCCCTGCGCGACGTCGGCCCGGCCACCACCCTTGCCGCCGAGCAGCGGGCCGACCGCGCGCACCAGGTCGCCGGCCGCGATCCCCCTCTGTTGAGCCAGGTCGTTGCACGCGGCGACCACCGACACCTTGTCGTCGACGACGCCGACGATCACCACGACGCCGGGCGCGTCCTGCGGCAGCCGGCCGCGGACGTCGAGCGTCAGGGTGCGCACGTCGCCGCCGCCCGCGCCGTCGACGCGGTGCGCCACGACCCGCGTGCCGGCCACGTCCTGCGCGCCGGCCGCGAGCTCGGCGCCGCCCGCGAGCAGCTGCTGCACCCGCACCTTCTCGATCTCCTTCTCGGCCACGCGCAGCCGGTCCACGAGGTCGGCCACCCGGCCGACCAGGTCGTCCGGCTGGGTCTTGAGCAGACCGGTGAGCCGGCCGACGACGTCGCGCTCGCGGGCGAGGTAGGCGAAGCCCTCCACGCCGGTGAACGCCTCGATCCGGCGGCTGCCGGAGCCGACCGACGACTCGCCGGTGACGACCACCGTGCCGATCTGCGAGGCGTGGTCGACGTGGGTGCCGCCGCACAGCTCACGCGACCACGGCCCGCCGATCTCGACCACGCGCACCTTGGTGGCGTCGTAGGTCTCGCCGAACAGCGCGACCGCGCCCCAGTCCTTGGCCTCCTCGAGGCTCATGTACTGCCAGGCCACCGGCAGGTCGGCGCGCAGCGCCTCGTTCGACACCAGCTCGATCTCCCGCAGCTGGTCGGGTCCGAGCGACGTCGTCCACCCGAAGTCGAGGCGCAGGTAGCCCGGCCGGTTGTAGGAGCCGGACTGAAGCGCGCTGGGGCCGAGCACCTGCCGCAGCGCCGCGTGCACCACGTGGGTGCCGGAGTGCGCCTGCCGGGCGCCGGTGCGCCAGTCGGGGTCGACCCGCGCGTGCAGCTGCGACGACGCCGCCCTCGGGTGGAACTCGCCGTCGACCACCCGCACCTGGTGCACGATCAGGCCGCGGACGGGCCGCTGCACGTCGACGACCTCGAGCCGGCCGCCGTCGAACTCGATGATCCCGGCGTCGGCCGCCTGGCCGCCGGACTCGGCGTAGAACGGGGTGCGGTCGAGCACCAGCTCGCCGACCTCGCCGTTGCCGAGCACCTCGGAGGACCGGCCGCCGGTGAGGAGCGCGAGCGGGCGCGACTCGGTGTCGAGGGTCTCGTAGGCCAGCCACTCGGTGGGGCCGTGCTCGTCGAGGATGTTGCGGTAGACGCCGGTGTCGGCGTGCTGGCCGCGCTTGGCGCGCGCGTCGGCCTTGGCGCGCTCGCGCTGCTCGGCCATGAGCCCGCGGAACCCGGTCTCGTCGACGGTGAGGCCGGCCTCGGCCGCCATCTCGAGGGTGAGGTCGATCGGGAAGCCGTAGGTGTCGTGCAGCGCGAACGCGCGGTCGCCACCGAGCTCGGTGCCGCCGGCGGCCTTCACCTCGCCCGCGGCGGTGTCGAAGATCGTCGTCCCGGCCGCGAGGGTCTTGCGGAACGCGTCCTCCTCGGCGAACGCGACCCGCGAGATCCGGTCCCAGTCGGTGACCAGGTCGGTGTAGGTCTCGCCCATCTTGTCGCGGCTGACCGGCATCAGGGCGGGCAGCACGGGGTCGTCGCAGCCGAGCAGCCGCATCGAGCGGACGGCGCGGCGCAGCAGCCGCCGCAGCACGTAGCCGCGCGCCTCGTTGCCGGGCGTGACGCCGTCACCGATGAGCATCATCGAGCTGCGCACGTGGTCGGCCACCACCCGGAACCGGACGTCGTCGTCGTGGTCGGCGCCGTAGCGGCGGCCGGTGAGCTCCTGCGCCACGTCGATCACCGGGCGCATCACGTCGATCTCGTACATGTTCTCGACGCCCTGCAGCAGGAACGCGACCCGGTCCAGGCCCATGCCGGTGTCGATGTTCTTCGCCGGCAGCGGCCCGACGACGTCGAAGTCCTCCTTCGAGCGGACCGCGCTGAGCTCCTCCTGCATGAACACGAGGTTCCAGATCTCGAGGTAGCGGTCCTCGAGCGCCGGGTCCATCGCGGTGCCCATCGAGGCCCAGTCGGCGTCCGGCCCGTGGGCGGGACCGCGGTCGTAGAGGATCTCCGAGCAGGGGCCGCCCGGCCCGGGCACGCCCATCGACCAGTAGTTCTCCTTGGGGCCGAGCTTGACGATGCGGTCCTCGGGCAGCCCGGTGACCTTCATCCACAGCGCCAGCGCCTCGTCGTCGCCCTGCAGGATTGAGGGCCACAGCCGGCTCTCCTCGAGCCCCCAGCCGCCGTCGGCCTGGGACTTGGTGACCAGGTCCCAGGCGAGCTCGATGGCGCCCTCCTTGAAGTAGTCGCCGAAGGAGAAGTTGCCGCACATCTCGAAGAACGTGCCGTGCCGGGTGGTCTTGCCGACGTCCTCGATGTCGGGGGTGCGCACGCACTTCTGCACGCTGGTGGCGCGGCGGTACGGCGGCGTCTCCTGACCGAGGAAGAACGGCTTGAACGGCACCATGCCGGCGTTGACGAACAGCAGGTTCGGGTCGTCGAGCAGCAGGGACGCCGAGGGCACCACCGTGTGCTCCGCGCGCTCGAAGTGCGCGAGGAAGCGGCGGCGGATCTCGCTGGTCTCCATCAGGTGCTGCTCTCTTCCTTCTCGTGCTGCGGCTCGACGGCCGCGAGGGCGCGGCGCTGCTCTGCCCCATGGAGCGCGACGCCCATCCGCTCGCGCAACCCGGTTTCGGCCTCGGCCCGGCCCTGGGCCACCTCGTCGCGGAAGATCCGCGCGCCCACCACGGCGGCGTTCACGCGATCGCGGAGACCGTCGACGCTGAGCGCCTCGGCGACGCGCTTGGCGCGCACGGCGGCGTAGACGCCGGCGCCGGTGCCGGCGACGAACCAGATCGCCCGGCTCATGCGGCGGCCCGCTGACGTGCCTCGAACTCGCGGCGCGCCTGGCGCAGGTCGGCACGACGCTGCCTCCGGGCCCGCTTGACCTCCTGCCGCATCTCGAAGCGGATCCGGTTGCGGGTCTCCGGCGCGAGCGCGCGCCGCAGGCCGGCCACGAGCGAGCCGGCCTGCACGACGCTCTCGCGCAGCACCAGGTCGGCGAACAGCGGGCCGGGCACCATCGGCACCGGCTCGGGCTCGGGCTCCTCGCGGCCGATCGTCGTGATCGTGTACTCGCTCTGCTCCGGCGCCTCGGCCCGGTGCCGCGGCGTCGGCTCGGCGAGCCGCCGTTCGATCGCCTCGACCTGCTCGCGCAGCGCCTCGGCGTCGCGCCGGGCGGCCGCCAGCGAGCGGGCGGTGCGACGGCGCGAGCGGGCCAGCGACAGCGCCAGTGCGAGCACCAGGACGACCACGAGGCCGCACCCGGAGAGGACGGCCCAGGCCGGCGCGGTCCAGTCGGCGGTCATGGGGACCGAGCCTAGGCCATCACCTGCGACGCCGAACCCCCCGTTCGTCGAGCTTGTCGAGACGCCCCGACCCGATCTCGCCGACCTGACCCGGCCGGTCGACGAGATCGGTCCCGGCGTCTCGACAGGCTCGACGAACGTCCTTAATCGCCCCGGATCAGCCGCCGGACCCCGTCGTTACTTGCCGCGGATGAGGCGTCGGACCCGCTCCCACCGCTCCTTGACGGCGGCCTCGGCGCCGATCTCGGTGGGGCGGTAGTACTCGGCGTCGGCGACGACGTCGGGGGCGTACTGCTGCTCGGCGATCCCGTACGGCGCGTCGTGGCTGTAGGTGTAGCTCGTGCCGTGCCCGAGCTTCTGCGAGCCCGGGTAGTGCGCGTCGCGCAGGTGCGCGGGCACCGGGCCGACCTTGCCGGCCCGCACGTCGGCGGTGGCGGCACCGAGCGCAGTGGTGACGGCGTTCGACTTCGGCGCCACGGCCAGTGCGATCACGGCGTGCGCGAGGTTGAGCCCGGCCTCCGGCATCCCGATCAGCTGCACCGCCTGCGCGGCCGCGACGGCGGTGGTGAGGGCGGTCGGGTCGGCGAGCCCGATGTCCTCGCTGGCGAGGATCACCAGCCGCCGGGCGATGAACCGGGGGTCCTCCCCCGCCTCCACCATCCGGGCCAGGTAGTGCATCGCCGCGTCGGCGTCGGAGCCGCGGATCGACTTGATGAAGGCGCTGGTGACGTCGTAGTGCTGGTCGCCCTGCCGGTCGTAGCGCACCGCGGCCCGGTCGACGGCGGTCTCGGCCGTCTCGAGGTCGACCCGCTCCGTGCCGCGGGACGCGGCCGCACCGGCCGCCGCCTCCAGGTAGGTGAGGCCGCGCCGGGCGTCGCCGCCGGCCAGCCGCACCAGGTGGTCCAGCGCCTCGTCGTCGACCTCGACGGCTCCTGCCAGGCCGCGCTCGTCGGTGAGCGCCCCGACGAGCACGCCGCGGACGTCGTCGTCGCTCAGCGGCTCCAGCCGCAGCAGCAGGCTGCGCGAGAGCAGCGGCGAGATGACGCTGAAGAACGGGTTCTCGGTGGTGGCGGCGACGAGGGTGACCCAACGGTTCTCGACGCCGGGCAGCAGCGCGTCCTGCTGGGCCTTGCTGAAGCGGTGCACCTCGTCGACGAAGAGCACCGTCTCGGTGCCGCCGCGCACCAGCTCGCGGCGGGCGGCGTCGATGGCGGCGCGCACCTCCTTGACGCCGGCCGACACCGCCGACACCTCGACGAACCGGCGGCCGGTGGTGCGGCTGACGATCGAGGCGATCGTGGTCTTGCCGGTGCCCGGGGGTCCCCACAGCAGCAGCGAGAGCGACTGGTCGCCCTGCACCAGCTGGTGCAGCGGCGAGCCGGGGGCGCGCAGCTGCTCCTGGCCGGCCAGCTCGTCGAGCGTGCGCGGGCGCATCCGGACGGCCAGCGGCGCCGCCGCGTGCGCGGAGTCGCTCAGCGAGCCGCCGCCACCCACCGAGGCGCCCGCCGCGGGGGCCGCGGCAGGCGCGTCGAAGAGCGCGTCAGGCTCGTCCAAACGTCTTCTTGTCCAGGTCGAACCAGGTGTCGTCGTACCCGGGGTGGGTGTTGAGCTTCTCGCTCGTGCTGGCGCCGGGGTCGGGGTTGCCGGTGTCGTCGACGCCGAGCAGCCGCGAGGTGATCGGGGTGTCGGGGTGCTGGTTGATGCGGCCCGGGAAGTGGCAGGCCACCTTGTGCCGCGGGCCGATCTGCAGCAGCGGCGGCTCGTGCTTGGCGCAGATCTCCTGTGCCAGCGGGCAACGGGTGCGGAACCGGCAGCCCGACGGGGGGTTGATCGGGCTGGGGACATCGCCCTCGAGCCGGATCCGGTCGCGCCGGCCGCCGATCGCGGCCTGCTTGATGTCGGGCACCGCCGACAGCAGCGCCTGGGTGTAGGGGTGGTGGGCGTTGTTGTAGATGCTCTCCCGGTCGCCGATCTCGACGATCTTGCCGAGGTACATGACGGCGATCTCGGGGCAGAAGTGCCGCACGACGGCGAGGTCGTGGGCGATGAACAGGAACGCCACCCCGAACTCGCGTTGGATGTCCTGCAGCAGGTTGACGACCTGCGCCTGGATGGAGACGTCGAGCGCGGAGACCGGCTCGTCGGCCACCAGGAGCTTCGGGTTCAGCGTGAGCGCGCGGGCGATGCCGATGCGCTGGCGCTGGCCGCCGGAGAACTCGTTCGGGTAGCGGTTGTAGTGCTCGGGGTTGAGACCGACGATCGACAGCAGCTCCTTGACCCGGTCGAGCACCTTGTTGTTGGGCACCACGTTGTGGATGCGCAGCGGCGTGCCGATGATCGTGCCGACCGTGTGCCGCGGGTTCAGCGAGGTGTAGGGGTCCTGGAAGATCATCTGGATGTCTTTGCGCAGCGGCTTGAGGTCGCGTTCGCGCGTGGAGGCGATGTTCTGCCCCTGGAAGATGATCTCGCCGCCGGTCGGCTCGTAGAGCCGGGTGATCAGCCGCCCGGTGGTGGACTTGCCGCAGCCCGACTCGCCGACCAGTCCGAGGGAGCCGCCCTCGAGCACCTCGAAGGAGACGCCGTCGACGGCCTGCACCTGGCCGATCGTGCGGTGGATGATCCCGGAGGACTTCACCGGGAAGTACATGGTGAGGTTCTTGACCTGGAGGATCGGCTCGGCGTCGACCGGGGCCTCGGTGGGCGCGTGCGCCGCCGTCGGGTCGATGCCGGCGTCGGTGATGAAGTCCGCGCCGCCGACCTCGTTCTCCGGCTGCTGCTCGGCCTCGGGGTCGTGGGTGTCCCAGGTCGGCTGGTCGGTTCCGGTCTCGGACATCAGCGCTCCTCCTCCACCACGAGGTCGGGTGCGATCTCGGGAAGGATCTCCTCGCGGAAGATCTCCGCGGAGTCGGGTAGGTGGCACCGCTTCAGGTGCCCCGGGCCGCGACTGCCCGGCAACAGCTCCGGCATGTCGGTGGTGCACAGGTTGCCGGGCACCTTGGCGCGGTGCAGGCACCGTGGGTGGAACGCGCAACCCGTCGGCGGGTTCAGCATCGACGGCGGGTTGCCGGGGATCGGGATCAGCTTGGCGCTGGTGTCACCGGTGACGTCGGGCACGCTGGAGAGCAGTCCCCAGGTGTACGGCATCTCAGGATGGGTGAGGATCTCCTTGGTCGCGCCGTACTCGACGGCGCGGCCGGCGTACATCACCAGGGTGTCGTCGGTCATCTCGGCCACGACGCCGAGGTCGTGGGTGATGATGATGACGGCCGAGTTGAACTCGCGCTGCAGGTCCTGCAACAGGTCGAGGATCTGGGCCTGCACCGTGACGTCGAGCGCGGTGGTGGGCTCGTCGGCGATGAGCAGCGCGGGGTCGTTGACCAGGCCCATCGCGATCATGGCGCGCTGCCGCATGCCGCCGGAGAACTGGTGCGGGTAGGAGTCGACGCGGGCGTCTGGCTGCGGGATCCCGACCCGGTCGAGCAGCTCGATCGCCCGCTTGCGTGCGACCCGCTTCGAGACGTCGTTGTGGACCCGGTAGGCCTCGATGATCTGCGCGCCCACGGTGTAGTAGGGGTGCAGGGCCGAGAGCGGGTCCTGGAAGATCATCGCGACGTCCTGGCCGCGCAGCCGGCGCATCTCGCGCTCCTCGAGGGTGAGGATGTCGCGGCCGCTGAGCCGGATGCTGCCGGACAGCTGGGCCGAGCTGCCGTGGAACAGGCCCATGATGGCCGAGCTCGACACGGACTTGCCCGAGCCCGACTCGCCCACGATGCCGAGGGTCTGGCCGCGCTCGACGGTGTAGCTCAGGCCGTCGACCGCCTTGACGACGCCGTCACTGGAGGGGAAGTGGACCTTGAGGTCCTCGACCACCAGCAGGGGGGCGTCGTCGGCGGGCTTGCTGCTGCGCGGCGCAGCCGCGGTGACCTCGTCGGTGGCGGACATGGGAACTCCTTCTGCGGGGCTTCTCGGACGTCGGGGGGACGGTCCGGTCAGCCGAGACGGACGCGCGGGTCGATGACCGCGTAGAGCAGGTCGACCACGATGTTGGCCACGATGACGAAGGCTGCCACCAGCAGCACGATGCCGACGATGATGGGGAGGTCGAATCGTTGGATCGAGCGGATGGCGAGCCGACCGACACCGTTGAAGTTGAAGACCGTCTCGGTGATCAGCGCGCCGCCGAGCAGGCCGGCCAGGTCGAGCCCGGAGAGCGTGACCAGCGGGGTGAGCGTGGCGCGCAGGGTGTGCTTGCCGACCACCTTGCGCTTCGGCAGGCCCTTGGCGCGCGCGGTGCGGATGTAGTCCTCGCTCATGGTCTCGAGGACGAACGCGCGCGTCATCCGGATGTAGCCGGCCATGTAGACCAGCGCCAGCACGAACGACGGCATGAGGAGCCCGGTGAACCATGCCCACGGGTTCTCGGTCAGCGGGGTGTAGCGCGGGATGTCTGGCCATCCCGGCGGGATGGCCACGAATTGCAAGAGCAGGAGCCCGATGAAGAACGTCGGGAAGGCGAAGGCCAGCAGTGACAGCGCGACGATGCCGCGGTCGATGATGGTGCCCTTCATCAATGCTGCTGAGACCCCGAAGAAGATGCCGCCCGACATCCACATGATGAAGGCGACGATCGCCAGCGAGACCGAGATCGGTAACGCGTCCTTGATCTTCTCGAGGACCGGCGTGTTGTAGCCCTGGGAGTAGCCGATGCACGGGGCCGGGCACTCCGTGATGAGGTCGGGCGCGCTCTTCTTGAGCGCGGGGTCGTCGGGGAACTCCCGGCCGACGACGACGCCCTTGGCGAACTTGCCCCACTGGACGTAGATCGGCTCGTCGTAGCCCAGCGACTTCTTGGTCGTCTCGAGCTGGGCCTGCGTGCACTTGGGGCCGCAGGCGAACCGCTCGGGCTGCTCGGAGCTGGCGAAGAAGAGCACATAGGTGACCATGCTCATGATCACGAGCAGGATCGCTCCAGCGAAGATCCGTCGGACCGTGTACGCGAACATCTGCCACCTCGGAGATCTCAGTGTCTGTTCCGGACCCTACGCCCGGACGGTGCCGCGCGGCCCCACGTGTGAACGTAGGGCCGCGCGGACCGGTGGCGCCTCAGCGCCGGTGGTGCTGGTGGAACTGGTGGAACTGGTGACTGTGTGCATGTGAATCAAGTGATCGGCGTGTATCGGCAGGTCACTCGTTCGGGTCGGCCAAGGAGATGACTCCCAGGTCCGGGTAGCCGCTCGTCGACACCGCGTTCACGTAGTTCGCGATGTTGGAACCACGCAGGTAGTAGAAGTTGGTGGTGTCGAGCGGGATGTAGGCGACGTCCTCGGCCAGCTTGGCGTCGACCTCGGCCCACTTCTGGGCGGAGGCGTCCAGGTCGGTCTCGGCGCCGGCCTCGTCCATGAGGGCGTTGGCCTCGTCGCTGTCGTAGTTGCCGTAGTCCTGACCGTTGTTGGTCGCGGTCAGGTTGATGCGGCTGTCGAACAGCGGCGGGATCACCGTGGAGATCGACGGCCAGTCGGCACCCCAGCCACCCCAGATGAGGTCGCTGTCCGAGTCCGGCTTCTGGATGGTGTCGTAGTACGGACCCGACGGGTCGAGACCCTCGAGCTCCACCTCGAAGCCGGCCTGGTCGTAGGTGTCCTTCAGGGCCGCGAACGCCTTGTCGGACTCCTCCGAGCCGATCGGGTAGGTGAGCTTGATCGGGTACGGGGTCGGCTCACCGGACTCCTCGAGGAGCTTCTTCGCAGCCTCGATGTCGCCACCCTCGGGGGTGCCGAACGCCTCGTTCTCGGTGTGGCCGGGAACGTCGGGGCTGACGATGGTGAGCGCGGGGCTCGAGGCGTTCTCGCCGCCGAGCGCGCCGATGTAGGCCGCACGGTTGGTGGCCAGCGCCAGCGCCTGCCGCACCTTCAGGTTGGTGACCCGGTTGAAGTTGGGCACCAGGTAGTTGGTGAACGGCGACTGGATGCGGATCGAGCGCTTCTGGACGTCACCGGTGATCTGCGCGTAGCGCGAGGCCGGGATGTTGGTCGAGGCGATCGTGTTGGCGTCGTCGCCCCCGTCGGCAGCGATCAGGCGGTCGATCTGGACCTCGGGCTCGATGCCGATCTCGAAGGTGATCGAGTCGAAGTTGGCCTCGCGGTTCTCGTCCTCGTCGCCGTCCCACTGGTCGTTGCGGACGAACGTGCCGCCGGAGTCCTCGTTCCAGTCCCCGTCGAGCTTGTAGGGACCGTTGGAGATGACGACCAGGTTGTTCTTGTCACCCTTGTCGAGGTCCTCGCGGTACGGCGCGAACGCGTGCAGCGCAGCGATCGCCAGCGGGAGGTCCGGGAAGGGCTTGCGGAACTTGTAGGTGATGGTGCTGCCGTCGCACGACACGGCCTTGTCGAACTCGGCCTGGCCCTCACCGGTGTAGGGACCCTTGTAGACCGACTCGCCGTCATCACCCGAGGGGACGTCGAGGAAGTCGCGCGGGTAGAAGTTCGGACCGCCGTCGATCACGGTGGTGGCGAAGTTGCGGGACACGCCGTAGGCGAAGTCCTCACACTTGACGTCCTCGCCGTCCTCCCACTTGACGCCGTCCTTGATCGTGAACTGCCACTCGGTGGCGTCCTCGTTGGAGGTACCGGTGTCGGTCGCGATGTCGGGGACCGGAGTGGTGCCCTTGGCCGGGTCGGTCTCGCCCGCGGGGAACGTCAGCAGTCCGCGGTAGACCAGGCGGCCCAGGTTCGAGATGTCACGGCCGACGTACACGCGCTGCGGGTCCAGGTGCTCGGTGACCGCGGTCTGCATGTAGTTGATCGTGCCGCCCTTCTCGGCGGTCGTGCGCTCCTGCTCCTCGCCCTTGCCACCGCCGCCGCCGTCGTCGCCACCGCAGGCGGCCAAGGTGGCCGCCAGCACGGTGGACGCGGCAACAGCGATCAGCTGCTTGCGCTTCCTGCCCATGTTTTCTCCTTCGAGGGGTATCACCGCCGAGACGCCGGCGGGTTCTTTCCTATGGAAAGTCTGTGAGGTGGGACGGGTTGACGACCTGCTACCGCGCCGCCCGCGGGTCGAGGGCGTCGCGTGCGCCGTCGCCCAGGAGGTTGAACGAGATGACGATGCTGGCGATGATCGCGGCCGGCACGAAGAAGAACACGAAGTCCGTCTGCGAGTAGCCGAGCGCCCCTTGGAGCACGTTGCCGAGCGTGGGCGTCGGGTTGTTGATGCCGACGCCGAGGAACTTGAGGGCCGCCTCGGCCGACACGTAGGCCGGCATGAGCAGCGTGAAGTAGACGAGGATCGGGGCCCACAGGTTGGGCAGGATCTCCTTGAAGTAGATCCGCCACCGGGAGGCGCCCATGAGGATCGCCGCGTCGACGAACTCGCGCTCGCGGATCGACAGCACCTGACCCCGGATCAGCCGCGCGACCGGCGGCCACCCGAAGAAGGCGAGCACGATCACGACGTAGGAGCCGTCGATGAAGGCGCCGTTGGGACCCTTCGGGATGCCGATGTCGCCCATCCGGTCGGTCACGACGCCGGAGAGTGCGATCAGCATCAGCGTGCTCGGGAACGACAGCACGAGGTCGATCGACCGGCCGATGGCGCTGTCGAGGAAACCGCCGCTGAAGCCGGCGATGATGCCCATCGCGGTGCCGAACATGACAGTGAGGAGTGCCGCCGTCAGCGCGATGGTGAGCGAGAGCGTGGTGCCCAGCATGAGCCGGGAGAGGACGTCGCGGCCGGTGGTGGGCTCGACCCCCAGCGGATGGCTCCAGCTGATGCCTCCCCCCGCGCCCGTCGGGATGCCGCCCCTGGTGTAGTCGAGCAGCTCCTGGTTGAACCCGTTGGGATCCAGCACGCCGAGCTTCACCAGGATCGGGCTGGCGATCGCCGCCACGAAGAACACCGCCGTGATGACGAACGCCACCATCGACAGCTTGTCCTTGCGGAACCGCGAGACCGCCAACCGGAGCGGGGAACGACCCTTGACGTCGCGACCGCCGGTGTCGTCACCCTCGGTGGCGTCGCCGTCGAAGTGGTCGTCGCCGTGGGACTCCAGGTTCGAAGCGGTCAGCGTCACCTGGTCACCATCTCCTCGGGATCTCGAGCGTTTCCAGCCGTGGTCGAGCGGGGATCGCCCGGTCAGCCGCAGTGGACTCTATGTGACCTGGGCCTCGCCTCGGCAAGCACACATCGGTAACGATGTGGTCTCGACCGACAGCCCGATTGTTACGTCGGATCAGTCGGAGTCCGGCGTTTCGTCCGACGGGACGGCGTCGACGCCCGCTTCCTTCCGCTGCTCCGCACTGATGGGGGCCGGGGCATCGGTGAGCGGGTCGATCCCCCCGCCGGACTTGGGGAACGCGATGACGTCGCGGATCGACTCGGTGCCGGCCAGCAGCGCCACCACCCGGTCCCAGCCGAAGGCGATGCCGCCGTGCGGCGGAGCGCCGTACTGGAAGGCGTCGAGGAGGAAGCCGAACTTCTCCTGCGCCTCGGCCTCGTCGAGACCCATCACGCCGAACACCCGCTGCTGGACGTCGCGGCGGTGGATACGGATCGACCCGCCGCCGATCTCGTTGCCGTTGCAGACGATGTCGTAGGCCCAGGCCAGTGCGCCGCCCGGGTCCTGCTCGAAGCCGTCGGGGTCCTGCGGGCTGGTGAAGGCGTGGTGCACGGCGGTCCAGGCGCCGTCCCCGACCGCGACGTCGCCGGCGGCCGTGGCCTCGTCGGCCGGCTCGAACAGCGGCGCGTCGACGACCCACAGGAAGCTCCAGGCGCTCTCGTCGAGCAGCGCGCCGCGGCGGCCGATCTCGAGCCGCGCGGCGCCCAGCAGGGCTCGCGTGGACTTCACCGCGCCCGCGCCGAAGAACACGCAGTCGCCGGGCTCGGCACCCACGTGGGCCATCAGCCCGGCGCGCTCCTCCTCCGACAGGTTCTTGGCCACCGGGCCGCCGAGCTCGCCGTCCTCGCCGTAGAGCACGTAGGCGAGGCCGCGGGCCCCGCGCTGCTTGGCCCAGTCCTGCCAGGCGTCGAGCTGCTTGCGGGGCTGGCTCGCGCCGCCGGGCATCACCACGGCGCCGACGTACGGCGCCTGGAAGACCCGGAACGGGGTGTCGGTGAAGTAGTCGGTGCAGTCGACGAGCTCGAGGCCCATCCGCAGGTCGGGCTTGTCGGTGCCGAACCGGGCCATCGCCTCGGCGTAGGTCATCCGCTGGATCGGGGTGGGCACGTCGTAGCCGATGAGCGACCACAGCGCGACCAGGATCTCCTCGGAGAGCGTGATGACGTCGTCCTGCTCGACGAAGCTCATCTCGATGTCGAGCTGGGTGAACTCCGGCTGCCGGTCGGCGCGGAAGTCCTCGTCGCGGTAGCAGCGGGCGATCTGGTAGTACCGCTCGAGGCCGCCGACCATGAGCAGCTGCTTGAACAGCTGCGGGCTCTGCGGCAGGGCGTACCAGCTGCCGGGCTGGAGCCGGGCCGGCACCAGGAAGTCGCGTGCGCCCTCGGGGGTGCTGCGGGTCAGGGTCGGCGTCTCGACCTCGACGAAGCCGTGCTGGTCGAGCACGTCACGAGCCGCACGGTTGACCTTGCTTCGCAGCCGGATGGCGTTCGCCGGGCCGCTGCGCCGCAGGTCGAGGTAGCGGTGGCGCAGCCGCGCCTCCTCCCCCACCGTGACGTGCTCGTCGATGGGGAACGGCAGCGTGGCGGCGGGGCTCAGCACGTCGAGTGCGGCGGCGACGACCTCCACCTCGCCGGTGGCGAGGTCGGGGTTGACGTTGTGGGGCTCGCGGGCGACCACCTCGCCGGTGACCTTGATGCAGAACTCGCTGCGCAGCGCGTGGGCGGCGTCCTCCTCCCGCACCACCACCTGCACGACGCCGCTGGCGTCGCGCACATCGAGGAAGACCACCCCACCGTGGTCGCGCCGGGAGGCCACCCACCCGGCGAGGGTCACGGTCTGGCCGACATGCTCGGCACGCAGGGTGCCGGCGTCGTGGGTGCGGATCACTGGGTCTCTTCCTTCTGGACGATGGTGGGGTGCAGGTCGGCCTCCGGCGGCCGCCAGGAATCGGGATCGACCGGCTCCTGGTCGCCGGAGCGGATGTCCTTCACCTCGTGGCTGCCGTCGGCCTGCGGGAACCAGACGAACGGGATGCCACGGCGCTCCGCGGTGCGGATCTGCTTGCCGAACTTCTGGGCCGCCGCCGCGACCTCGCACGGGATGCCGCGAGCCCGCAGGGCGGCCGCGACGGCGTCGCTCGCGGCCCGGCTGTCGTCGTCGACGACGGCGACGAGGACGGCGCTCGGCACCGGTCGCGAGCCGGAGAGGACGCCGTCGGAGATGAGCGGCACCAGGGTGCGGGAGACGCCGAACGAGACGCCGACGCCGGGGTACGTCGTCTTCCCGTCGCTGGCGAGGGCGTCGTAGCGGCCGCCGCCGCCGACCGACTTCAGGTGCTCGTAGCCGGCCATGAAGATCTCGACCACGGTGCCGGTGTAGTAGTCGAGGCCACGCGCGATGCGCAGGTTCGCCTCGACGGTGACGTTGCGCCGCTCTCCCGCGCCGCAGCCCTCGACGACGGCGGCGAGCTCGGCCAGGCCCTCGTCGAGCAGGTCGTCCTGCACCCCGAGCGCCCGCACCTGGTCGACGAACGAGGCGTCGGAGGTGCGGATCGTGGCGAGCGTCAGGCATTGCTCTGCTTGCTCGACCGTGGCCCCGCTCTCCGTCAACTGCTGGGCGACGGCTTCTGGTGGCAGCTTGTCGAGCTTGTCGACGGTGCGGATCGCGGCCACGAGGTCGGGGATCCCGAGGCCGCGGTAGAAGCCCTGGATCAGCTTGCGGTTGTTGAACTGGAAGCTCAGCGCCGGCAGCGGCAGCTCGTCGAGCGCCTCCACCATCACCCGCATCACCTCGACGTCGTGGTGGAACGGCAGCACGTCGCGGCCGACGACGTCGACGTCGGCCTGGGTGAACTGGCGGTAGCGGCCGATCTGCGGCCGCTCCCCGCGCCACGCGGGCTGGATCTGGAAGCGCCGGAACGGGAACTCGAGGTGGCCGGCGTGCTCGAGCACGTAGCGGGCGAACGGCACCGTGAGGTCGAAGTGCAGACCCAGTCCGGTGTCGCCGGGGTCGTCGTCGGCGGCCTGGAGCCGACGCAGCACGTAGATCTCCTTGTCGACCTCGCCGCCCTTGGCCAGCCGGTCCAGCGGCTCGACCACCCGGGTCTCGATGTCGGCGAAGCCGTGCAGCGCGAAGGTGCGCGCCAGCGACGCGACGACCTCGCGCTCGACGACGCGCTGCGCGGGCAGCAGCTCGGGGAACCCGCTGAGCGGGGTGACTCGGGCCATGTCAGCGGCGCCGGGCGACGTGGTCGTCCTGCAGCTCGAGCAGGTAGGGGTTGGTGGCGCGCTCGACGCCGATCGAGGTCTGCTCGCCGTGGCCGGGCAGCACCGCGACGTCGTCGGCGAGCGTGAGCACCTTGTGGCGCAGGCTGTCGAGCATCGTCGGGTGGTCGCCGCCGGGCAGGTCGGTGCGGCCGATGGAGCCGGCGAAGAGCAGGTCACCGGAGAACAGCACCTCGGAGACCTCGTCGGTGTCGTCGTACGGCGAGCGGAACGTGACCGAGCCCTCGGTGTGGCCAGGCGTGTGGTCGACCACGAAGGTCAGGCCGGCGAGCTCGAGCACCTGGGTGTCGGTGAGCTCGCGGACGTCGTCCGGCTCGGCGAACGTGACGTCCTGGCCGAGCATCATCCGCGCCGTCTCGGGCGACATGCCGGCCATCGGGTCGGCCAGCAGGTGCCGGTCGCGCGGGTGGATCCACGCGGTGGCGTCATAGGTGCCGGCGACCGGCGCGACCGACCACATGTGGTCGACGTGGCCGTGGGTGACGAGCACCGCCACCGGCTTGAGGTTGTGCTGCCGCACCACCTCGGCGACGCCGTCGGCGGCGTTCATACCGGGATCGACGACGACGCACTCGGTGCCCGGGCCGGTGGCGGCCACGTAGCAGTTCGTGCCCCATGGACCCGCGGGGAAGCCGGCGATCAACACCGCGTCAGCGTAGCGAGGCCGCAGTGCCGCCGAGGACGGGTCGGTCGCGCCGCGAGCGAGGTCGAGCGACGGCCCGCGGGTGAGGAACGAACCCGCGGTGCCCGGAGTCGAAACCACCGCAGCCGTGCCACCCAGGCCCCACGGCGCGGTGCCCCTAACATGGGCGCTTCCGGGACGGCGAGGAGAAGGAACTGTGGTGACGAGCAGCGAATGGGGTCGCGTCGACGACGACGGCACGGTCTACGTGCGGATCGCCGACGGCGAGCGGTCGGTGGGTCAGTACGCCGCCGGATCCCCCGAGGACGCCCTGGCGTTCTACACCGCCCGCTACGACGCGCTGGCCTCCGAGGTCGAGCTGCTCGAGCAGCGGGTCCGGGCGGCGAAGATGACGCCGGAGGAGGCGCACGAGACGGTCAAGGGCGTGCGCGCCCAGGTGACCGACGCCAACGCGGTCGGCGACCTCGCGGCGCTGTCGGCCCGGCTCGACGCGCTCGGCCCGCTCATCGCCTCCCAGCGCGAGGCCCGCAAGGTCGAGCGGGCGCAGAAGGTCGAGCAGGCGCGCGAGGACAAGGAGAAGCTGGTCGGTGAGGCCGAGGCGATCGCCGCCGGGACCGACTGGCGGCACGGCGCGCACCGGCTCCGCGAGCTCCTCGAGACCTGGAAGGGGCTCCCCCGGCTCGACCGCGCGTCCGACGACGCGCTGTGGAAGCGGTTCTCCGCGGCCCGCACCGCCTACACGAAGGCCCGCAAGGTGCACTTCGCGCAGCAGGACGAGAAGCGCGAGTCGGCGCGGGTCGTGAAGCTGCGGCTGGTGAAGGAGGCCGAGGGTCTGGCGTCGTCCACCGACTGGGGGCCGACCGCCGGCAAGTACCGCGACCTGATGCGGCAGTGGAAGGCCGCCGGCCCGGCGCCCAAGGGTGTCGACGACGAGCTGTGGGCGAAGTTCCGCGGCGCGCAGGACACCTTCTTCGGGGCCCGCGACGCCGCCAACGCCGCCCTCGACGCGGAGTTCGCCGCGAACGCCGAGGTGAAGGACGGTCTCATCGTCGAGGCCGAGGCGCTGCTCCCGGTCACCGACCTCGACGCCGCCAAGAAGGCGTTCCGCGACATCGCCGACCGCTGGGACGCCGCCGGCAAGGTCCCCCGCGACCGGATCAAGGAGCTCGAGGGCCGGATCCGCAAGGTGGAGCAGGCGATCCGAGCCCTGGAGGACGAGCAGTGGCGTCGCTCCGACCCGGAGAAGACCCGCCGCGCCGACGACATGGTCGGCAAGCTCGAGACCGCCATCGCCGGCATCGAGACCGACCTGGAGAAGGCCCGCGCCGCCGGTGACGACCGCAAGGTCAAGGAGCTCGAGGAGAACCTCGCCTCGCGGCAGTCGTTCCTCGACATGGCGAAGCAGGCGGCCGCCGAGTTCTCGTGACTGTCCTGCGGGTGACTGTGGGGCGCCCGCGCGCGTATCCGACCGGCACCCGCCGTCAAGGGCCTCCGCTTCGCTCCGGTCGCTGCGCGACGGCCTTCGGCCGCCCTTGACTGCGGGTCCCGGCCGGTCGGATCCACGGCGCGCAGTCGGCACGGGCTCCGCCCGCGCCGCCCGCATGCGCGGGCGCCCCACCTTCACCTGGTGTCACTTCGCTACCAGTGGGCGTACGAACCTGGACATCACAGGCCCGGAAACCGGGTCCAGGTGTCCAGTTTCGTCGGCCAAGTAGCCCGCGATTGCAGCTGGTGGCCGCGCCTGCGCGGACGGCGTGGCGGAGCCCGCCGTTCGTGCGCCGTCGGAACACGCCGGACGAGGCTCGCGGTCAAGGATGCGCGAAGCGCGCCGCGCAGCGGCCGCAGCGAAGCGAGTCCTTGACGGCGAGACCCGGCGTGTTACGCGCGCGGCCACCAACCACGCAGGACGGTCACTGCGTCACGCGGTAGGCGTCGAAGACGCCCGGCACCGACCTCACGTTCTTGAGCACCGTGTCGAGGTGCATGGCGTCGGCCATCTCGAAGGTGAAGCGGGTCTTGGCGACGCGGTCGCGGGTGGTGGTGAGGTTGGCGCTGAGGATGTTCACGTGGGCGTCGGAGAGCGCCATCGTGATGTCGGAGAGCAGCCGGGCCCGGTCGAGGGCCTCGACCTGGATGTTGACGAGGAACGACGACTGCGCGGTGGGGGCCCACTCGACCTCGAGCAACTTCTCCGGCTGGGTGCGGAGCTCGGCGGCGTTGGTGCAGTCGTGGCGGTGCACCGAGACGCCGCCGCCCTTGGTGACGAAGCCGAGGATCCCGTCGGGGGGCACCGGCGTGCAGCACTTCGCGAGCTTCACCCACACATCGGGGGCGCCCTTCACGATGACGCCGGCCTCGGTGCTGCCGGTGATCCGTGGCCGGCCGCGGCGTCCGGTGAGCGTGACGGCCTCGGCCAGGTCCTCCTGGACGCCGTCCTCGCCACCGAGCAGCTCGATGACCTTGCGCACCACCGTGGGGGCGCCGAGGTTGCCCTCGCCGACGGCGGCGTAGAGGGCCGAGACGTCGGCGATCCGGAAGCTGGCGGCGACCTGGGTGAGCGAGTCGTGGGAGAGCAGCCGCTTGATCGGCAGGCCCTCCTTGCGCATGAGCTTGGCGATCTGGTCCTTGCCCCGCTCGATCGCCTCCTCGCGGCGCTCCTTGGTGAACCACTGCCGGATCTTGGAGCGCGCCCGCGGCGACCTCACGAAGCCGAGCCAGTCGCGCGACGGGCCGGCGTTGGCGTTCTTGGACGTGAACACCTCGACGACGTCGCCGTTGTCGAGCGTGGACTCCAGCGGCACCAGCCGGCCGTTCACCCGGGCGCCGATGGTGTGGTGGCCGACCTCGGTGTGGACGGCGTAGGCGAAGTCGACCGGGGTGGCGCCGGCGGGCAGCGAGATCACGTCGCCGCGCGGCGTGAAGACGTAGACCTCGGCGCGGTTGATCTCGAAGCGCAGCGACTCCAGGAACTCGCCGGGGTCGTCGACCTCGCTCTGCCAGTCGAGCAGCTGGCGCACCCAGGTCATGTCGCCCTGGGTCGGCACGGCGTCGCCGCGCTTGTCGGTGTCGCGGCCCGCGCGAGAGTCGTCCTTGTACTTCCAGTGCGCCGCGACGCCGTACTCGGCGCGGCGGTGCATCGCGAAGGTGCGGATCTGCATCTCGACCGGCTTGCCCGTCGGGCCCATCACCGTCGTGTGCAGCGACTGGTACATGTTGAACTTCGGCATCGCGACGTAGTCCTTGAATCGCCCCAGCACCGGGTTCCAGCGGGAGTGAAGGACGCCGAGCACCGAGTAGCAGTCGCGGTCCTGCTCGACCAGGATGCGGATGCCGACCAGGTCGTGGATGTCGTCGAACTCGCGGCCGCCGACGATCATCTTCTGGTAGATCGAGTAGTAGTGCTTCGGCCGGCCGGTGACCGTGGCGGTGACCTTCGCCTCGCGCAGGTCCTGCTCGACCTGGGTGATCACCTCGGCGAGGAACTGGTCGCGCGACGGCGCCCGCTCGGCCACCATTCGCACGATCTCGTCGTAGATCTTCGGGTGCAGGGTGGCGAACGCGAGGTCCTCCAGCTCCCACTTGATGGTGTTCATGCCGAGCCGGTGGGCCAGCGGGGCGTAGATGTCGAGGGTCTCGCGGGCGGTGCGCTCCTGGCTGCGGAGCGGCACGTACCGCAGCGTGCGCATGTTGTGCAGCCGGTCGGCGAGCTTGATGACGAGCACCCGGATGTCGCGCGACATCGCGACGATCATCTTGCGGATGGTCTCCGCCTGCGCGGAGTCGCCGTACTGGACCTTGTCGAGCTTGGTGACGCCGTCGACCATCTGCGCCACCTCCTCGCCGAACTCCTCGCGGCACCGTTCGAGGGTGTAGGGCGTGTCCTCGACGGTGTCGTGCAGCAGCGCGGCGACGAGCGTGGGCTCGGTCATGCCGATGCCGGCGAGGATCGTGGTGACGGCGAGCGGGTGGGTGATGTACCGGTCGCCGCTCTTGCGCATCTGGGTGCCGTGCATGGTCTCGGCGGTGAGGTAGGCCCGCTCGAGCAGCGCCAGGTCGGCCTTGGGATGGTTCGCGCGCACCGCGCGGAACAGCGGCTCCAGCACCGGGTTGGTGGGCTGGCTGCGCGTGCCCATCCGGGCCAGCCGGGAGCGCATGCTGCGGCCGGTGGTGGGGACGTCCGGAACGGGCCGGTCCGACGTCGGGCGAGCGGGCTCGGGCGCACGCTCCGGCGCTGCCGGCTCCGTGCGGTCCTCCGTCATGTCAACAGTCTAGGAGCGGACCGCGGTGCGGTCAGACCGTCACGATCGACGTGACCGGAAGGTGACCCACGGTGGCGCGGCCCGGGAGGAACGACAGCTCCAGCACGACGGCGGCCGCGACCGGCACCGCCTCACAGGCGAGCACGAGGTCGCGGGCGGCGGCCATGGTGCCGCCGGTGGCCAGCACGTCGTCGACGAGCAGCACCCGCTCCCCCGCCGCGAACGCGTCGCGGTGCACCTCGACGGCGGCCTCGCCGTACTCCAGCTCGTAGGACACGGTGTGGGTCTCGCGGGGCAGCTTGCCGGCCTTGCGCACCGGGACGAAGCCGACACCGAGCGCCAGCGCCACCGGGGCGCCGAGCGCGAAGCCGCGTGCCTCGATCCCGGCCACCTTGTCGACGGCGACCGTGCCGTCGTCGTCGAGCCCGGACGCGGCCAGCGCTGCCACCACGGCGCTGAGCGCCTGGTGGTCGGCGAAGACCGGTGTGAGGTCCTTGAACACAACCCCCGGCTCGGGGAAGTCCGGGACGTCGACCGTGAGCCGGATGACCTCCGCCGCGGCGTCGGGCAGTCTCACGTGCTCACTTGCCGCGCTGCGACTTGGGCTTGCGCGACGGCTGCTGCCGCCCGGACGCGCGGCTGTCGCCCATCGGCCGCCGCGTCTCCGGCACGGTGCGACCGCGACCGGAGGCCGCCGGCGTGGCCGGCTCCCGCGGCGCGGGCTCGTCACCGGCAGCGCCGGGTCTCGTAGGCGGCGTAGTCGTCGTCCGGCTCGACGTCGGGCTCGTCACGGACCGGCAGGTCGTCGGTGAACGCCGGCACCGCGGCGTACTTGTCGGCCCGGGCCTTCTCGCGCGCCTTGGCACGGCGCTCGGCGAGCACGACCTCGTTCTCGTTCGACTTGAGGTGCACGAGCACGCGCGGCGCCAGGAAGATCGAGGAGTAGACGCCGACCGCCATGCCGACGAACTGCGACAGCGCGAGGTCCTGCAGCGAGCTGGCACCCAGCTGGATCGCCGCGACCCAGAGGATCGCGCCGATCGGGATGAGGGCCACGATGCCGGTGTTGATCGAGCGCACCAGGGTCTGGTTGACGGCCAGGTTGGCGGCCTGGGCGTAGGTGTGCCGCTTTTCGCGCATCTCGTGGGTGTTCTCCCGCACCTTGTCGAAGACGACGACGGTGTCGTACAGCGAGAAGCCCAGGATCGCCAGGATGCCGGTGACGGCCGAGGGTGTGACCGGGAACCCGGACAGGGCGTAGACGCCGATCGTGATCACGACGTCGTGCACGAGCGCCACGAGCGCGGCGAGCGACATCTTCCATTCTCGGAAGTAGAACCCGATGAAGATGAGGACGAGGATCAGGAAGACGATGACGCCGAGCACGGCGCGCTGGGCGACGTCCTTGCCCCAGCTGGCCCCGATCTCGGAGATCGTGATGTCGTCCGACGGCACCCCCGAGGCCTGCGACAGCTCCTCGGCGAGCTGGTCGGTGTCTTCGGTGGACATCTCCTCGACCTGGATGAGGATCGAGTTGCCCGCCGTGGTGACGATCGGCGACTCGGCCTCGGGGAGGCCGGAGTCCTGGGTGACCTCGCGGAGCCGGTCGGCGGTGTCCTGCGAGATGTCGGAGGCCGGCACCGAGTACTGCGTGCCGCCGGTGAACTCGATGCCGAAGTTCAGGCCGCGCAGCACGATCGCCGCGATCGCCGCGATCACGAACACGCTCGTGATCGCGTACCAGAGCGGACGGCGGTGGATGAAGTCGATCGACTTCCGGCCGTTGTAGAGCTGGTTGCCCAGCCGCGAGAACTTGCCCATCAGGCCCTCCCTCCCGCGGTCGCCGCGACCGGCTTCTTCCTCGGCTCGTCGAGCCCGAGGGTCCCCTTGCTGAGGCCGGAGAGCCGGTGGCCGCTGTTGAAGAACCTGAAGCGGGCCAGCCACGACACCATCGGCTTGGTGAACCAGAACAGGATCGCGAGGTCGACGATCGTGGTGAGGCCGAGCGCGAAGCCGAAGCCCTTCACCGCGCCGGTGGCGAAGATGTAGAGCACCAGCGCCGAGAGCAGCGACACGACCTGGGCGGCCAGTCGCGTCACCTTCGCGCGCTTCCAGCCGGTCTCGACCGCGACCCGCATCGACTTGCCCTCGCGCATCTCGTCTCTGATGCGTTCGAAGAAGATGATGAAGGAGTCGGCGGTGACACCCACCGCGATGATGAGACCCGCGATGCCGGGCAGGGTGAGCGTGAAGCCCGCCGTCTCACTCAGCAGCAGCACGAGCGCGTACGTGGTGGCCGCGGCGGCGAGCAGCGAGCTCACCACCACCAGGCCGAGGCCTCGGTAGTAGAAGAGGCAGTAGATCAGCACCAGGCCGAGGCCGAAGGCCCCGGCGGTGAGGCCCGCGCGCAGCTGGTCGCCGGCGAGCGAGGGGCCGATGGTCTGGACCGAGGGCTCCTCGAACGAGATCGGGAGCGCGCCGTAGCGCAGGCTGGTGGCCAGCGAGGACGCCGTGGCCTCGGTGAAGTTGCCGCTGATCTGCGCGTTGCCGTCGGGGATGCGGCCCTGGAACGTCGGGGCCGACAGCACCTGCCCGTCGAGCACGATCGCGAACTGGTCGACGTCGGTCTGCAGGGTCTCGGACGCCTTGGTGAAGACGTCCCTGCCCTTGCCGCCCATCTCCAGCGTGACGACGTACTGCACCTCGCTCTGCGGGATGCCGAAGTCGGCGCCCTCGAGGTCGGTGCCCGAGATGATCGCCTTCGACAGCAGGAACTTCTCCGCCGGGCGGTACTCCTCGTCGTCGGGGTCGCCCTCCGGCGGCGAGCACGCGACCAGCGGCTGCAGCGGGTCGTCGACGACGGCGTCGGCCACACCGAGCGGCGAGCCGTCGGCCTTGGTGAGGTTGCCTTCGGCGTCGCAGGCGTACTGGTTGAACTTCGCGATCGCCGCCTCGTCGGGGGCCTTGCTCCACTGGTACTCGGTGTCGAGGTCGGCCACCGCCGACTCGTCCTTCACGTCACCGGGAGCCGGCGTCGAGGTGGGGTCGGCACCCGGCGAGGCCGAGGGGTCCTCGGTGGGCTCGCCGGTGGGCGACGGGGTGGGGGTCGGGGTGGTCGTGCCGTCGGCGGCGTAGCCGGTGGGCGGCCGGTTGGCGGCGCCGCCCGGGGTCTCGGTGCCGGCCGGCGGGGCGGCCGTCGTCTCGGGGGCCGCCGGACCGGTGGGTGCGGTCGGGTCGGTCGGCGCCGCGGGCGTCGGGCTCGAGCACGGCCGGCTGTCCGAGCACGCCACCAGCCGGAACCGCAGCTGCGCCTGCCGCTGGACGGTCTCGATGAGGTCGCGGCGCCGCTCGCCGGGGATCTCGACGGCGATCACGTTGCCGCCCTGGGTGGTGACCTCGGCCTCGGTGACTCCGGAGCCGTTGACGCGCTGGTCGATGATCGAGCGGGCCTCGTCGAGGCTGGTCTGGCTGGGGTCGCCCTTGGCGTTCAGGGTGATCCGGGTGCCGCCGCGCAGGTCGAGACCGAGCTCCGGCGTCCAGCTGCCGGCCAGAGCCACCAGCCCGTACAGGAGCGACGTGCCGAGGAGGAACAGGACGAGGGTGCGTCCCGGGCGGGCCGGCTTCTTCGCCACCTCAGCGCTCCTCGGGGTCGGTCGGCTCGTCGTCGCGGGACGGGATCACGTCGTCGCCCGGCCGGGGCACGACGTTGCCGACGGCGCCCTTGGCCACCGTGACGACGGTGCCCGGCGCCAGCTCGACCTCGAGCCGGTCGTCGTGCAGCGCACGCACCGTGCCGAAGAATCCGGAGGTGAGCATCACCTCGTCGCCCACCGACAGCGAGGACTGCATCGCGCGCATGTCCTTGTTGCGGCGCGAAGCCGGCCGGATGATCAGGAGCCAGAAGACGAGCGCGATCCCGATGAGGGGCAGCACCCCGATGAGCCCATCCACGAACAGAGACCTCTCAGCGATCGAATGCGGGAGCAAGCGGCACGCGCCTCACGGGGCGCAGGACGGCCGACGGGCCAGTGTAACGGTGAGGTTCCGGCCGTCGGCGAATCCCCGAGACCCCCAACGACCGGCACGGCTGCCGGGTTCCCCCGCTCGCCCGGTGGTTGAGGTGCGAGCGGAGCGAGCCTCGAAACTCAGTCGTCGAACAGGGCGACGTCCGGCCCGGCGTCCGGCCCGGCGGCCGGGGCCCGGAGGCCGAGGTGGTGCCAGGCGGACGGCGTGGCGACCCGCCCCCGCGAGGTGCGGGCGAGGAACCCGCTGCGCACGAGGAACGGCTCGGCGACCTCCTCGACGGTCTCCCGCTCCTCCCCCACGGCCACCGCGAGGGTGGAGAGCCCGACCGGCCCACCGCTGAACCGGCGGCACAGCGCGTCGAGCACGGCGCGGTCGAGGCGGTCGAGCCCGAGCCGGTCGACCTCGTAGAGGTCGAGGGTGGCGTGGGCGACGTCGAGCGTGACGACGCCGTCGGCGCGCACCTGGGCGTAGTCGCGCACCCGGCGCAGCAGCCGGTTGGCGATGCGGGGGGTGCCGCGGGAGCGGGAGGCGATCTCGGCGGCGCCGTCGCGGGTGACGGAGACGTCGAGCAGCCGGGCCGAGCGGCGCACGATCTCGTCGAGCTCGGCGGCGTCGTAGAACTCGAGGTGGCCGGTGAACCCGAACCGGTCGCGCAGCGGGCCGGGCAGCAGGCCGGCGCGGGTGGTGGCGCCGACGAGGGTGAACGGCGGGATCTCGAGCGGGATCGCCGTGGCGCCGGGGCCCTTGCCGATCACGACGTCGACCCGGAAGTCCTCCATCGCGAGGTAGAGCATCTCCTCGGCGGGGCGCGACATCCGGTGGATCTCGTCGACGAAGAGCACGTCGCCCTCGTTGAGGCCCGACAGGATCGCGGCGAGGTCGCCGGCGTGGGTGATCGCGGGGCCGCTGGTGAGCCGCAGCGGGGCGCTCATCTCGGCCGCGATGATCATCGCGAGCGTGGTCTTGCCGAGCCCCGGCGGCCCGGACAGCAGCACGTGGTCGGGCGCCCGGCCGCGGCGCCGGGCGGCCTCGAGCACCAGCCCGAGCTGCTCGCGTACCCGGTGCTGACCGACCACCTCGGCCAGGGTGCGGGGCCGCAGCGCGGCCTCGACGACCCGCTCGTCGCCGTCGGCCTCGGCGGCCGTGAGCGAGCGCAGGTGCTCATCCTCGGCCAGCCCCAGCTCGTCGTCGCGCATCACTGCAGTCTCCGTCAGGCCTTGCTCAGGGAGCGCAGCGCCGCGCGGAGCAGGGCGCCGACGTCGGGCTGGTCGCCGGCCTCGTCGGCCACCGAGTCGACCGCGCGGTCGGCGTCCTTGGTGGACCAGCCGAGCCCGACCAGACCCTGCGCGACCTGGTCGCGCCACGGGTCGACGGCGGCCGGCGCGGCGCCGTTGCCGACCGAGCCGCCGGTGGGCGGGCCGATGCGGTCCTTGAGCTCGAGGATGATCCGCTGCGCACCCTTCTGGCCGATGCCCGGCACCTGGGTGAGCGTCTTGGTGTCGTCGGTGGCGATGGCGCGGCGGACGTCGTCGGGGCCGAGCACCGCCGTGATCGCCTGGGCGACCTTCGGGCCGACGCCGGAGGCGGTCTGCACGAGCTCGAAGATCACCTTCTCCTCCTCGTCGGCGAAGCCGTAGAGGGTGAGCGAGTCCTCGCGCACCACCATGCTCGTGGGCAGCGTGGCGCGCTGCCCGGTGCGCAGGCCGGCGAGCGTGCCGGGGGTGCACTGCACCTGGAGCCCGACCCCGCCGACCTCCACCACGGCGCTGTCGAGGCTGAGAGCGGCGACCTCGCCGCGCACGAACGCGATCATGACCCCTCCGTTGATCGAGCCTGTCGAGATCCGGCGAGCGCGGCGTCGATCCGGGCCTGCGCTCCCCCGCGCCAGATGTGGGTGATGGCCAGCGCGAGCGCGTCGGCGGCGTCGGCCGGCTTCGGGGCGACGTCGAGCCGCAGGATGCGCACGATCATCTGGGCGACCTGCTTCTTGTCCGCACGGCCGTTGCCGGACACGGCGGCCTTCACCTCGCTCGGCGTGTGCAGCGCGATCGGCAGCCCGCGCCGGGCCGCGACCACCATCGCCACGCCGCTGGCCTGGGCGGTGCCCATCACCGTGCTGACGTCGGAGCGCGCGAACACCCGCTCGATCGCGACGGCGTCCGGCCGGTGCTCCTCGAGCCACGCCTCCACGCCGCGCTCGATCGTGACCAGCCGCTCGGCGACCGGCAGGTCGGCGGAGGTGCGCAGGACGCCGACGTCGACGAGCCGCAGCGGCCGGCCGACGTCGCCGTCGACCACCCCCAGCCCGCACCGGGTCAGCCCCGGGTCGATCCCCAGCACGCGCACCTGTCGCCTCCCTCGGTCGAACGTGTGTTCGCAACCGTAGGTGACCGACCGCGTGGGGCCGTGCCGCGACACGCCTACTGTCCGTCGGGGTTGCGTGCGCCCGCGCGCGTATCACGCCGGCGCCTCGCCGTCAAGGACCTCGCTTCGCTCCGGCCGCTGCGCGGTGCGCCTTCGGCGCGTCCTTGACTGCGAGTCCTCGTCCGGCGTGTTCCGACGGCGCACGAACGGCGGGCTCCGCCACGCCGTCCGCGCAGGCGCGGCGCACCAGCCTGTCACCTGGGGCTCACTTCGCTACCACGGCGTAAGAAACTGGACATCACAGCCCCGGATTCCCGCGCCTGAGATGTCCAGGTTCGTACGCCCACTGGTAGCGAAGTGACACCAGGTGAAGGTGGGGCGCCCGCGCATGCGCGGACGGCGCGGGCGGAGCCCGTGCCGTCTGCGCGCCGTGGATCCGACCGGCCGGGACCCGCAGTCAAGGACGGCCGAAGGCCGTCGCGCAGCGACCGGAGCGAAGCGGAGGCCCTTGACGGCGGGTGCCGGTCGTGATACGCGCGCGGGCGCCCGAACTTCCCGCAGGACAGTCAGGCGTCGGCGAGCTGCTCCATGACGGCGTCGCTGACGTCGTAGTTGGCGTAGATGTCCTGCACGTCGTCGAGGTCCTCGAGGGCGTCGACGAGGCGGAACAGCTTGCCGGCGGCGTCCTTGTCGAGCTCGACCTTGTTGTCGGGCACGAACGAGGCCTCGGCGGAGTCGTAGTCGATGCCGGCGGCCTGGAGCGAGGTGCGGACGGCGACCAGGTCGGTGGCCTCCGAGACGACCTCGAAGGAGTCGCCGAGGCTCTGCACGTCGTCGGCGCCGGCCTCGAGGGTGGCCTCGAGGATGTCGTCCTCGGTGACCGTGCGGCCCTCCTGCGCGACGGGCACGAGCACGACGCCCTTGCGGTTGAAGAGGAAGGAGACCGAGCCGGGGTCGGCGAGCGAGCCGCCGTTGCGGGTCATCGCCATGCGGACCTCCATGGCCGCGCGGTTCTTGTTGTCGGTGAGGCACTCGATGAGCAGCGCGACGCCGGCCGGGCCGTAGCCCTCGTACATGATCGTCTGGTAGTCGGCGCCGCCGGTGTCGTCACCGGAGCCGCGCTTGACCGCGCGGTCGATGTTGTCGTTCGGGACCGAGCTCTTCTTGGCCTTCTGGATGGCGTCGTAGAGCGTCGGGTTGCCGGACGGGTCGCCGCCACCGGTGCGCGCGGCGACCTCGATGTTCTTGATGAGCTTGGCGAACATCTTGCCGCGCTTGGCGTCGATGACGGCCTTCTTGTGCTTCGTGGTCGCCCACTTGCTGTGCCCGGACATGCCTTCTCTTCTCTACGACTCAGCGGATCAGGTCGACGAACAGGGCGTGCACGCGGGGGTCGTGACCCATCTCGGGGTGGAACGACGTCGCCATCAGCGGGCCCTGCCGGACCGCCACGATCCTACCGGCCGCCTCACCCTCCTCCACCCGGCCGAGCACCTCGACGCCGGGTCCGGTCGACTCCACCCAGGGCGCGCGGATGAACACCCCGGGCACCGGGTCGGCGATGCCGGCGATCCGGAGCGGCCCCTCGAACGAGTCGACCTGGCGGCCGAAGGCGTTGCGGCGGACGGTGACGTCGAGCCCGCCGATCGTCTCCTGGCCCGGGCACGCCGTCGAGCACCCGGTCGGCGAGCAGGATCATCCCGGCGCAGGTGCCGAAGGCCGGCATCCCCTCCTTGACCCGCAGCCGCAGCGGCTCGAGCAGGTCGAAGGTGCGGGCGAGCTTGGCCATCGTCGTGGACTCACCGCCCGGCAGGACGAGTGCGTCGACGGCGTCGAGCTCGGCCGGGCGACGCACCGTCGTCGCGCTGACCCCGAGCCGGCCGAGCGCGGCGACGTGCTCGCGCACGTCGCCCTGCAGGGCGAGCACTCCGATCCTCAGGGCCACCCCGAAAGCGTAGGGCGGCGGATCAGCGGTTGTTGAAGTGGTCGAGCACCGTGGCTGCCGGCAGCACCGTGCTGTAGGTCGACACCTCGTCGATCGTGCCGTTGAAGTAGCGCGCGGCCTGGGTGGACCGGCCGATGTTGACGACCGCGGACGCCGTCAGGGCCGTCGTCGGTCCGGTGCCCGTGGCCACCTGGGCCCCGTCCACGTACAGGACCAGGGCGCCGCTGGTCTGGTTGCGGGTGAACACCACCTGGTGCCACTGGCCGTTGTTGAGGCCGGTGCCGCCGGTGACCGGGTTGATGTTGGCCACGCCCGCGGAGATCTGGCTCCCGTCGAGCGAGAACCCGAAGTCGGCGCCGTTGCCGTTGCCGTCGGAGTCGAACAGCGCGGCGCCGACCCGCCACTTGTTGCCTGCGGTGACGTTCTGGGTGGACTTGAACCAGAGCTCGATCGAGAAGCTGTTACCGATCTGGCGGGGTGCGCTCACGAAGCTGCTCGTGCCGTTGAAGGTGACCGAGGTGCTCGTGTCGCCGTTCAGCGCACCGGCCTGGTTCAGCGTCGACGAGGTGTAGGTGCCGTTCGCTCCGCCGGTGGCGTCCGCGGCTGCGGTGCCGGACGCCTCACCGAGGCGCCAGTAGTTCACCAGGCCGGTGGTGTTGGTGACCCGGTTCTCGTAGAGCCCGGCGTTGATGACGGTCGCGCCGGTCGCCGTGGTGAACGTGTTGCCCACCTGGTCGGTGGCGGTCAGTCGGTACTGGTAGCACCCGGTGCTCGGCAGCGTGTCGGCGTACGACGCGGCGGGGTTGGTGGCGAGCAGGCTCCACGTGAAGGCACCGCAGGTGCTGGCGCCGGTCAGGGTGGCCGCACCCCTCTCGAGGGTCACGGAGGCGAGGCCGGAGCCGGCGTCGGACGCCGCCGTCGTGACCGACACTGCCGGGGCGTTCGCGATGCCGCCGGTGTAGGTGACGCTCGTGGTCGGCGCGGTGCTGTCGGGGGTGACGGTGAAGCTTCCGCTGGGCGAGGCCGCGACGCCGGCGTTGCTGGTCGCGGTGACGGTCTGCGCGCCCGAGACGGTGGAGGTCGTGGGCCAGGTGTACTGGCGGGAGTTGCCGGTCCCGGTCGCGCTCCACCCGGCGCCGATCGTCGGGAAGCCGTAGCTCGCGATGCCGGACTCGTTCTCCGTGACGTTGGCCGTGACGGTGAACGTGCGGGTGGCGGCGGCGGGACGGTAGTAGACCTGGCTGCCGGAGACGTACGACCCGGACCCGCTGGTGGGGGTCAGGGCGACCGCACCGGGCGCGGTGGTGTCGACCTTGATGTCGCCGCTGGTGTAGGTGGTGCCGTTGCCCTGGGTGTCGCTCACGACGTACTCGTAGCGGTAGCAGAGGCCGTCGTCGACCACGTCGGTGCGCGGTGAGGTGGGAGCGGTGGCGATGGTCTCGGCTTCGCCGTAGGTGCCGCAGCTACCGCCGGTGAGCGGCGCCGTGGCGCGGTCGAGCCGGGCGGTCGCGCTGTCGAGCCCGCTGGGGTCGGAGCCGGCGGAGAGCGCCAAGTTGAGTGTGGTGCTGGTCGAGTACCGCGAGCCGGTGCCGACGAGGCCGGTCGCGTCCACCGAGCCGCCCGTCGGTCCGGCCAGGTCGGCGACCGGCGCCGAGCCGAGCGCGTAGTGGTCGGCGACGACGGCGCCGCCCAGCGCCTGGTCGTAGACGGCGACCTCGTCGAGGCTGCCGGTCAGGAACCGGGTGAGGTCGGCGGAGGCGCCGAAGAACACCATCGGGGAGCCGGTGAGGGAGGTGGTGCCGGCGGTGACGCTGCCCGACGCGGCGCCGTCCACGTAGACGGTGAGCAGGCCGGTGGAGCGCACCCGGGTGGCGGCGACGTGGTGCCACGCGCCGTTGTTGAGGCCGGTGGCGGTGGAGACGACCGAGGTCTCGCTGGCGCCGTTGCCGACGCCGGCGACGACCTTGCCGTCCGAGCGGAGCCCGACGCCGAAGTCGTTCGCCACGCCCGCGGCGTCGGAGTCGACCAGCGGCATGGCCTGGTACCACTGCGAGCCGGTGCCCGTGCCGCCGGTCGACCTGAACCAGAACTCGACGGTCAGGTCGTCGGAGACCGCGCGCCGCACGCTCGCGTAGTCGTCGACGCCGTCGAAGGTTGCGGCGGTGTCGGCGTCACCGGTGAGGGCGCCGGCGACCCCGAGGGTCGGAACGCGGCCGTAGGCGCCGTGGTTGGTGCCGGCACCGTCGACGACGGCCGGCGTGACCAGCACGTTGTCGAGCTGGAGGCCGGTGGTGAGCGTAGTGATGGTGGTCGGCGAGCCGGTGGCGACGTACCCGAGCTGCGTGCCGCCACGTCCGGCCGCCGTGATGCTGCTGTCGGTGGCCGCGACCCGCTCGACGCCGTTCACGAGGAGCCGGATCGAGGTGCCGTCCATGGCCAGCGTGACCCGCTGGGTGCCGATGGTGAAGGCCTGCGCCCACGAGCCGAGCGAGGTCGAGGTGCCGTTGACGACCTTGCTCAGCACCCAGGCGCCGGTAGCCCGGTCGTACCGCGCGGCGTAGAACGTGGTGGAGCCGGTGGCGAGCCGGCCGACGACGCCGGCAGCGTCGTTCGCGACGGGGGTGACGGCGACGACGTCGGCGCTCACCGAGTAGTCGGGACTGCCCGGCGTGGCCGAGGAGTAGTAGAGGGAGCCGGCGGTGAGGAGGCCGCTCTTGAAGATGCGACCGGTGACACCGGTGAGCTGCGAGTCGGAGAACCCGGCGTTGGTCCAGCCGGCGCCGACCTCGCCCGTGCGGGACTGGAGCGTCGCGCCCACGGTGCCGGTGAAGGAGTCGGAGGTGAGCGGGCCGGACTCGCCGAGCCGCCAGACCCCCTTCGTGCCGGTGGTGGCGGCGACCGCGCCGGCGTAGCCGACCTGGGCGGTGCTGGTGCCGGTGGCGGTGGTCTGGTTGCCGACCCGGTCGCGGACCAGGAGCCGGTAGCGGTAGCAGCCGCGTCCGCGGTTCGCGTCGACGTAGGGCGACGTCGGGTCGGTGGCGATGTCGACGTACGCGGTGAACGAGCCGCAGGACCCGCCGGAGACCGGCGCTGAGGACCGCTGCAGCCGCCGGACCGCCACGCCCGAGCCGGCGTCGGTGCCGGCGGCGAAGGTGACGCTCACCGACCGGCCGGGCAGGGCGCCGTCCTGGTAGCTGATGGAGCCGGCGCTGGGTGCGGCCGAGTCGTTGGTCAGGGTCAGCGTGACGGGGGCGGTGTTGCCGGCGACGTCCCGACCGGTGACGGTGAACGTCGGGGAGGCCGTCGTGCCGCTCGTCCAGGTGAACGGGTTGGACACGTACGGGCCGCCGGCCGGCGTGGTGACGGCGAGGCCGGAGTGACTGAGGCCGCCGGCCGGTCCGGAGAGCCCGGATGTCGTGCTGCGGGCGGGGCCGGAGGTGGCGTCGGTGAGCGCGTTGGTGATCCGGAAGCCGCCGGACGCGCTCCCCCGGTAGTACGCCGTCGTGCCGACGAGCGCGGCGCCACCCGACACCGACGAGAGGCTGAGGTCGTTGACCGGCGCGGTCTGGTCGACGAGGGCGGTGGTGCTGAGGGCGCTCTCGGGTCCCTGCCAGTTGGTGCCGATCCGCGGGATGATCCCGTAGCGCCAGTGGCCGTCGGGCACGTTGCTCTCGGTGCAGGTCAGCCCGGCGACGGTGCCGGTGCAGCCCGAGAGCACGGTCTGCGGGGCCGAGCTGGCCTCGTCGTAGCGGCCGACCTGGTAGCCGGCCACCGGCTGCCCACCGGGCAGGTTGACGGCGCTCCAGGTCAGGGTGACCGCGCGGCCGGCGACCGACGGGGTCGGCACGCCGCCCTGCGGGACGGTCTGCGCCTTCGAGCTGCCGCCGCCACCCGGCGTCGAGCCGCCGCTCCAGAAGCCGTACGCCACCGACGCCGTCAGCGCGAGCGCGACGACGGCGGTGACGAAGGTGCGACGACGGTTCACGGGGCAGCCTGCAGGTAGACGGTGAAGGTGGCGCCCTGGCAGGCGTTGGCGGCGGAGACGGACATCGCCAGCGCTCCGGTGAGCGTGACGTTCGTCGACCCGTTCGCCGGCACGGTCCAGCCGGCGCCGCCGTTGGTCTGGGGGGTGTAGGTCAGGCTACCGACGCCGCACGCGGAATGGGCGCCATCGACGGAATAGCCGCCGGTGCCCTGGGCGCTGGCGAGGTCCAGGCTGCCGACCCGCACGGGCGAGCCGTTGGGGTTGGTGATCGTGAGCACGACGTCGCCGGCACCGCCGGGGTAGAGCTGCGCCGACGCGGTGCCGGGGTCGAGCGTGAGGTCCACGGTGGTCCCGGTGCTGCCGGTCGCGGTGCCGGCGCCGGCGGCGGTCCACCAGCCGGCGGCCGGGCCGCCGACGACGACGAGGATCACGACCGCCAGACCCGCGAGGGGCTTGAGAACGCGAGCGGAGGTGAGCCGACGCAGTCGTGCTGCCATCGTGCTCACCTCCTCTCTCGTGCTTCTCGTGGTTTCGTGGTTCCGGCTCAGCGGCGCGGAGCTCGCTGGACCCGGTAGGCGGTGTACTTCAGCCGGACGACGGCGCCCTTGCAGCCGTCCTGGTTGACCCGCCGGTTGACGATGCCGATCGCCGGCCGCTTGGCCTTCGGAACCCAGGCCCCGCGTCGGGGTGCGACGCGGATCCGGACGTTCGACTTGATCTGGCGGATCCGGAAGTCCTTCGTGGTGCACGGCCGGAGGGCCGTGGCTCGCGGTGCGACGACCTTGGTGATCCGGATCCGGATCCTGCTGACGTAGACCGGGTACGTGGTCCTGTTCCGCAGCTGGATCCGCACCGTGGTCATCCGGCCGGGCGTGAGCCGTCCGGTCGCGATGCCGCGGATGCCGACCTTGGCGACCGCGTGGCCGCTGCGACTCGACTCGGACGGGAGCCCGGCGGTGCCTGCGTCGGCCCGGAGCGTCCCGACCAGCAGGACGACCAGGAGCAGGAGTCCGCTGAGCGCCTTGGCCCGGGTCCGCGCCGTGGCTGGTGCTGCGCTGTCCATGTCAGTCGACACAATCGGCGCGGAGGCCGCCGCCCCCCAGCAGGCGGCCTCCGCAGCCAGCTCAGCTGGCGGAGTACGCCAGGTTGACGGTGGCGCCCTTGCAGGCGTCCTGGTTCACGCCGGCCTTGTTGTTGAAGGCGATGGTGGCACCGGTCCAGGCGCCCTGCGCGGTGCCCGAGGGGACCTCGGCGCCCACGGCCATGACGGCGTTGGAGAGCGTGTAGTCGGTGGCGTCGCAGGTGCCCGCGGGGGCGCCGCCGGCCTTGGTGACGCTGTCGATGCTCGCGGTCACCGACGTGATGTAGACCGGGCCGGAGTTCGGGTTGTCGAAGTTGCCCGACAGGGTCTCGGCGGCGAGGCCGGGAGCCAGACCGGAGACGGTGCTGGTCTGGACGACCGTGATCGCGGCGACGTCGCCGGTGGCGGCCGAGCCGGTGCCGGCGCCGGTGCTGCTCCAGAAGGCGAAGGCGCCGACGGAGGCGGCACCGACGAGCGCGGCGGCGACGATGGCGACCTTGCGCTTGCGCCTGGTCGGGGAGGTGGTGGTGCGAGTGGTGGTCATGTCGCGTCCTTAGGGGATCCGTGGGGAGGAATGCGTTGCACGTATTCCACGACCCCAAGGTCAAGGTCACCCGCGCCGAAGCCACAGGGAATCCTCAAGGACTACTCAAGGTACGCATGTGACGGGAGTGACGTAGCGGATTCACCCCTAGGTGCTACTGCGGACGCCGCCGGTGCGCTGGACCGGCGTTTATCGTGCGCTGGTGCGACGCGGCTGGCCCCCGGACCTCTCCCTCGACGCCCCGAGCCGGCGTCGCCGGCTGCTCTCGGGCACCGCCCCGCGGGTGCTGGTGGTCGTCGTCGCGCTCGCCCTCGTGGCCGCTGGCGGCTGGTACGGGTACCGCACCTACATCGCCCGGGACGAGCCTGCCGCCGAGGGACCGCCGCACCCGGACCAGTGGGACCGCCGGGTCGCGCCGCTCGTGGCCTTCGTCGAGAAGGAGCGCGGCCTCACCTTCGAGCACCCGGTCTACGTGCGCTACCTGAAGCCGGCCGCGTTCGAGAAGGCGCTCGTCAGCGGAAAGAACGAGGGCACCGCCGAGGACGAGAAGGAGCTCGAGCAGTACGCCGGGCTGTTCCGGGCGGTCGGGCTGCTCGCCGACGGCGTCGACCTGGGTGCGGTGACGCGCACGCTGGCGCAGGCCGGCACCGTGGGCTTCTACGCGTTCGACGACGAGACGATCCGGGTGCGCGGGACGCGACTCACGACGGAGGTGCGCAAGACCCTGGTGCACGAGCTCACCCACGCGCTCCAGGACCAGCACTTCGACATCGGCAGCCGGTTCGAGGACCTCTCGAAGGACGAGGACGGCACCGCTTCCCAGATGCTGCAGGTGGTCACCGAAGGGGACGCCTCGCGCGTCGCCACGCGGTACGAGAAGACGCACGGCGGTGGTCGCAGCACCCGGGCCGAGCGGCAGGACCAGCGCCGCACCGAGCGGCGGGTCGCGCGGCTCCCCCGCGCCCTGGTGGGCTTCAGCGCTGCGCCCTACGTGCTGGGCGAGCAGATGCTGAAGCTCGCCGTCACGCTCGACGGGGACGACGCCGTCGACGACCTGCTGCGCGCGCCGCCGGTCTCGGAGGAGGCGGTGCTCGACCCGTGGCTCCTCCTGCGCGAGCCGAACCGCACCGACGTGCTCGACGTCGAGAACCCGGCGCTCGGCCGCCGCGAGAAGGAGTTCGACTCCGGGACGTTCGGCGCGTTCGCGCTCTACTTCATGCTGGCGCAGCGACTCGACCCCAAGACCTCGATCCGGGCCAGCGACGGCTGGGGCGGCGACGCCTACGTCGGTTACGAGGAGCGGGGCCGCAGCTGCATGCGGGTCGCCTACCGCGGCGACACGGCGCGCGACACCCGCGAGCTGGCGGACGCGCTCGACGCGTGGGCGGCGGCCGGCCCGTCGGACGCCACCGTCGACCGCGGCCGCCAGGCCCTCACCTTCGACTCCTGCGACCCCCAAGGCGTCGGCAGGAAGGACCCGGCCGACGAGGCGGTGATCTCGTTCCCGCTCTCGCGCACCCAGCTGCTCGACGAGGTCCTCACCCAGGGCATCCCCGACGACCTCGCCCGCTGCTACGCGTTGGGCGTCGTCGAGGAGCTCAGCGTCGAAGAGCTGCAGTCCGACGAGGCGTCGCCCGAGCTCAGCGCGCGGGTCGAGGCCGTCGGCCGCCGCTGCGCCGCCGGCGGCGGCTGACCTACCAGCCGCGCTCGGCGAGCCGGTGCGGCTGCGCGAGGTCCTCGACGTTGATGCCGACCATGGCCTCGCCGAGGCCGCGCGAGACCTTGGCGACCATCGCCGGGTCGTCGTGGAACGTGGTGGCCTTGACGATCGCCTCGGCGCGCTGCGCCGGGTTGCCGGACTTGAAGATGCCCGAGCCCACGAACACGCCCTCGGCGCCGAGCTGCATCATCATCGCGGCGTCGGCCGGGGTGGCGATGCCGCCCGCGGTGAACAGGACGACGGGCAGGCTGCCGGTGCGCGCCACCTCGGCGACGAGGTCGTGGGGCGCCTGGAGCTCCTTGGCGGCGACGAACAGCTCGTCCTCCGGGAGGCTGCCGAGCCGGCGGATCTCCTGCCGGATCGTGCGCATGTGGGTGACGGCGTTCGAGACGTCGCCGGTGCCGGCCTCGCCCTTGGAGCGGATCATCGCCGCGCCCTCGGAGATGCGGCGGAGCGCCTCGCCCAGGTTGGTGGCGCCGCACACGAACGGCACGGTGAACCGCCACTTGTCGATGTGGTGGGCGTAGTCGGCCGGGGTGAGCACCTCGGACTCGTCGACGTAGTCGACGCCGAGGCTCTGCAGCACCTGCGCCTCGGCGAAGTGGCCGATGCGCGCCTTGGCCATCACCGGGATCGAGACGGTGGCGATGATCTCGTCGATCATGTCCGGGTCGCTCATCCGGCTGACGCCGCCCTGGGCCCGGATGTCGGCCGGCACCCGCTCGAGCGCCATGACCGCGACGGCGCCCGCCTCCTCCGCGATCTTCGCCTGCTCGGGCGTGACGACGTCCATGATGACGCCGCCCTTCAGCATCTCGGCCATGCCCCGCTTCACGCGGGTGGTGCCGGTCTCGGGGTGGTTCGGGGTGGTGCTGTCAGCCATGTCCCCAGCCTACGGCTGAGAGGTGTCCGGAGCCGACTTGGCGGCGTCGAGGGCGAGTGCCTGACGGCGGACCTTGAGCACGCGGACGACGACGGTGGCCGTGCTGGCCGCGGCCAGCACCCACAGCGCGCCGTAGAGCAGCTCGGGGGTGTCGAAGATGTCGGAGAAGCCGGTGAGCACGAGGATCAGCACCAGCCGGTCCGCGCGCTCGGCGATCCCGCCGCGGGCGTCCATGCCGAGCGACTCGGCCTTGGCGCGGGCGTAGGAGGTCACCGACCCGGTGACGAGGCAGTACAGCGCCACGCACAGGTAGAGGAAGCTGTCGCCGTCGCGGGCGAAGTAGAGCGCGAGGCCGGCGAACACGGCGCCGTCGCCGAACCGGTCGAGGGTGGAGTCCCAGAACGCTCCGAACGTGGAGTCGCGGCCGAGCTCGCGCGCCATCGCACCGTCGATCAGGTCGCTGAACACGAAGGCGGTGATCACCAGGACGCCGATGAGCAGCTCCCCCCGCGGGAAGAAGATCAGCGCGCCGGCGCACACGCCGATGGTGCCCACCAGCGTGACGGCGTCCGGCCCGATGCCCATCCGGAGGAACAGCCGGATGAAGGGCCGCAGCACCACGCCCTGCCAGAAACCCTTGAATCGGTCGAGCACGCTCGTCTGCAGCACGCCGAGGAGGGTAGAGCAGCCGCGGCGCTCAGGCGGAACCGGTGAGCGCTCCGGCCACGCCCTGCGGGTCGTCGAGGAGCCGCGCGAAGGCGAGCTCCGCGGCGCCGACCAGCGGGCTGTCGAGCCCGAGCCGGGCCGCGGTGATGGTCAACTCGTCGCGCGGCGCGAGCGGGGCGCCCTGCTGGACGGCGGCGTCGACGGCGTCCGCGGCGACGTCCCAGATCTGGGCGAGGCTGCCGCCGAGCACGATGACGTCGGGGTTGAACACGTTGATCACCGCGCGCAGCCCGACGCCGACCCAGCCGGCCACCTCGGCGAACGCATCGGTGGCGCGCGCCTCGCCGTTGCGGGCCGCCGCCATCACCTCGGCGACGGCCTCCGGGCCGCCGCCGGGCAACCGGCCGGCGAGCTGCAGCAGCCGGTTCTCCCCCGCCCGGCTCTCCCAGCAGCCGACGGCCCCGCACCGGCATTGCGGACCGGTGGTGTCGACCTGGAGGTGGCCGACCTCGCCCGCGTAGCCGTGGGCACCGCGCAGCGGGACGCCGTCGACGAGGAAGCCGCCACCGATGCCGACCGAGCCGTTGAGGTAGGCGGGGTGGGTGAACCCGACGGCGGCGCCGCGCACGTGCTCGGCCAGCACGCCGAGGTCGGCGTCGTTGCCGGCGTTGACCGGGAGCGCGAGCCGCTCGGCGAGCAGCGCGGTGAACGGCGCCCGGGTCCAGCCCAGGTTGGGCGCGAACTGCACCAGGCCGTCGGCCGCCCGTACCGCACCGGGCACCGCCACGCCGACGCCGAGGTGGCGTGCGCCGGGGGTGGCGGCCACGAGGTCCTCGACCATCTGCGCCGCCGACTCGACGACGTGCGCCACGTCGTGCTCGCCGCGGTGGTGCGGCCGGGTGCGGCGCTCGCTCACACCACCGCCGAGGCCGACCACCGCGGCCGAGATCCGGTCGACGCCGACGTCGACGGCGACCACGGCGTTCTCCGGGCAGGGCGACACCACGTGGGAGGGCCGGCCGGGACCGCCGACCGGGCCGGTGCCCTCGCTCACCAGGCCGAGCGCCTGGAGCTCGGCCACCAGGTCGCCGATGGTGCTGCGGTTGAGGCCCAGCTGCCGGGTGAGGACGGCGCGCGTGGTGGGACCCCGGTGGTGCACCGCCTGCAGGATCGCCCGCAGGTTGGTGCGCCGGAGCCCGTCCGAGGCGACGCCGGCCGGGCGGGTGGTCATGGCGGGCCTAGTGGCTTGTCGTGGCTAAAGGACGGGATGTGGCGGCGTCCAGGTGCGTGCATCGCAAGGCGCCGAAGCGACGCCGTACTTGACCGTCCAGCGAGCGCCGGCAACGCCGCGAGGTGCGTGCCTGGGCGTCGCCACGCCCGTGAATTAGTCACGACGAGCCACTAGCTAGCCCAATCCCTGGGCTTTGCTCCGGCGCCGGCTGATCGCGTCGACGCTGGCCGCCAGGAGCAGCACCAGGCCGGTGACGATCTGCACGTTGCTCGGCGGCTGCTGCAGCAGGCCCATGCCGTTGTCGATGACGGCGATCACGAGCCCGCCGATGATCGCGTCGGTGACCCGGCCCTTGCCGCCGAAGAGGCTGGTGCCGCCGATCACCGCCGCGCCGACCGCGAACAGCAGCGTCTGCTCGCCGCCGGTGTCGCCGTTCACGCCGTTGTCGCGGCTGGCGATGAGCACGCCGGCCAGGGCCGCCGTCATGCTGCAGATGATGAAGCAGCTGAGCTTGATCCAGGTGACGTTGATGCCGGCCCGGCGGGCCGCCTCGGTGTTGCCGCCGACGGCGTACACGTGGCGGCCCCACGAGGTCGCGGAGAGCAGGATCGTCAGCACGAGCGCGAGGATCACGATCACGAGCAGCACGAGCGGGACGCCCTTGAGGGACGAGAACGCCGGGTTGCGGCTGCGCTCGACCGAGAGGTAGCCGACGGCGGCGAGCACGATCGCCGACAGCACGACTGTCTTGATGACCCACAGCAGCATCGGCTCGGCCACCAGGCCGCGGTGCCGGCGGCGCAGGTTGCGGACCAGGGTGAAGCCGGCGAAGGCCAGGATGCCGACGACGGCGAGGGTCCAGCCGAGCCACACCGGGAGCGTGTCGTTGTTGAGGGCGAGGATCTTGTCGTTGCGGTAGCTGATCGTCTTGCCCTCGCCGACCACCTTCAGCAGCACGCCCTTGAGGGCGAGGAACGCCGCGAGCGTGACCACGAACGACGGGATGCCGAGCTTGGCCACGAGCAGGCCGATGGCCAGGCCGATCGCGGCGCCCACCGTGAGACCGAGGATGATGCTGGAGGGGAGTGACACCCCCTGCTTCGTCAAGGCGAAGCCGAGCACTGCTGCCGACGTCCCGCCCGCGAAGCCTGCCGAGAGGTCGATCTCGCCGAGGAGCAGCACGAACACCAGGCCCATCGCCAGCACCACGACGCCGGCGGACTGGTTGATGAGGTTCGCGAAGTTGAACGAGTTGGTGAAGCTCTGGGGGCGCAGGCTCGAGAAGACGATGATGAGCGTGATGAGGCCGAGGATCGCCGGCAGCGAGCCGACGTCGCCGCCGCGCAGCTTGACGAGGTAGGCGCGGGCGACGTCGCCCAGGCCGGCCGACTGCGACTGGGCCGCGGCGATCGCCTCGGCCGGGTTGGACGGCGTGTCCGGCGGGGTGGTCGTGGTGCTCACAGCGCGTCTCCGTCCTGGGCTGCGGCCGGCGAGATGCCGAGGTCGCCGGAGTGGCCGGCGGTGATCAGCTCGACGGCCTGGTTGCGGGTGACCGACTCGACGTCCACCTGCGCGACCATCCGGCCGAGGTAGAGCACCGCGATGTCGTCGGCGACCTCGAAGACCTCGTTGAGGTTGTGGCTGATGAGCACCACACCGAGGCCCTTGTCGGCGAGCCGGCGCACGAGCGCGAGCACCTGCTCGGTCTGCGCGACGCCGAGGGCGGCGGTGGGCTCGTCGAGGATGACGATGCGGGAGTTCCAGAGCACGGCGCGGGCGATCGCGACCGTCTGCCGCTGGCCGCCGGAGAGCGCCGCGACCGGCGTCCGCACCGACTGGAGGGTGCGGACCGACAGGCCGTCGAGGGTCTCGCGCGCCCGCTCCTCCATCGAGTCGTTGTCGAGGGTGCCGCGGCTCTTGAGCTCGCGGCCGAGGAACATGTTGTCGACGACGTCGAGGTTGTCGCACAACGCGAGGTCCTGGTAGACGACCTCGATGCCGAGGGCGCTGGCGTCACGCGGGCCGTGCACCGTGACCGGGCGGCCCTCGAAGGTGTAGCCGCCGGCGTCGAAGGCGTGGATGCCGGCGATGCCCTTGATCAGGGTGCTCTTGCCGGCGCCGTTGTCGCCGACGAGGGCGGTGACCCGCCCGGGGCGGACGTCGAGGTCGACGCCCTTCAGCACGTGGACGGGACCGAAGCTCTTCTGCACGCCGCGCAGGCTCAGGAGCGGCGCGATCTCGTCGTCGGCGGCCGGCGTGGGCGGCGCGGACTCGGGTGCGTCGACGGACACGGGGGTCTCCTCGGAGTCGTTCGGGTTCGGTGCAGTGTGCGTGGTGACCCGGCCGGGCCGCGGGGGCGCCGCGACCCGACCGGGAGCGGGATGAGCCCGAGGGAGGGCTCAGCCGGGGGTGGTTACGGCGTGATGCCGTTCTCCTCGCACAGCGTGGCGAAGTCGTCCGCGCACAGCTCGCCGGCGTCGGCGAAGCCGTCGTCGACCGGCGTGGAGATGTTGTCCAGCGTGATGGTCTCCGGCTCGGCCAGGGCCGAGGGCACGTCCTCGCCGGTCTCGGTGTCGGGCACCGAGCCGGTGACGAGGGAGTCGGCCTCGTCCTTGTCGCCGTTGATCAGCGCGATCGCCAGCTTCGAGACCAGGTCGGCCTCGAGGTTGGTGTTCTTGTAGACCGTCATGCACTGGTCGCCGGACAGGATGTTCTGCAGGCCCTCGATCGAGGCGTCCTGGCCGGTGACGGGCACCTCACCGTTCAGCTTCTGGGCGCGCAGCCGGGCGATGACGCCGCCGGCCATCGTGTCGTTGGCGGAGACGACGCCGTCGATCTTGCCGTCGTTCTCGGTGTACATCTGCTCGAAGACGGTGCCGGCGCGGGTGGCGTCCCACTCACCGCTCTGGTCGCCGACCAGCGTGTAGTCGCCGCCGTCGATCTTGGCGGCGAGCGCCTTCTCGTAGCCCTCCTTGAACAGGGCCGCGTTGTTGTCGGTGGCCGCACCGTTCACGTAGACGATGTTGGCCTTCGGCTTGCTCTTGGCGTCGAGGCAGTCGATGAGGCCCTGACCCATGAGCTCGCCGACCAGCACGTTGTCGAAGGACACGTAGTACGACGCGCCGCCACCGAGGGTGAGGCGGTCGTAGTCGATGCTCTGGATGCCGGCGTCGGCGGCCTTCTTGAGGCACGCGCCGCCGGAGTCGGAGTCGAGGTTGACGATGATCAGCACGTTGACGCCGTTGTTGATCATGCTGTCGCAGATCTGGCCGAACGTCCCGGTGTCGCCCTGGGCGTTCTGGATGTCGGCCTCGATGCCGGCGTCGTCGAACGCCTTCTGCAGGCTCGGCCGGTCGTTGTTCTCCCACCGGGGGGACGTCTCCGCGTCGGGCAGGATCACTCCGACCGAACCACCGCCCTCGCCCTCGCCGCCCCCGCTACCCGGGTCGTCGCCGCAGGCCGCGAGCATCGCGGTCGCCAGCACCCCCACTGCGGCCAGCGACGCCGTCCGCGCCACACCGCTCCACCTAGACCTCGTCATGCGCCCGTTCTCCTTCGTCCGTTGGCTGGGCTCATTCAGTTGCTGCCGGTTCCGGTTGTCGTGTGATGACCGTCACCTATATGTTGCTTGCCACAACATAGAGACGTGACCCCCGCGTGGCAATAGTCAGATCGGGCCGGGTTTGTTGGTTACGCACACAAGACCTTCACAGCGAGGAGTCAGCGGTGGACGACTACACACCGACCCGGCAGGACCGTTTCACCTTCGGGCTCTGGACCGTCGGCTGGCAGGGCGTCGACGTGTTCGGCGGCGCGGTCCGCCCGCCGCTGCCGGCCCGGCTCGCCGTCGAGAAGCTGGCCGAGCTCGGCGCCGGCGGCATCACCTTCCACGACGACGACGTCGTGCCCTTCGGGTCGAGCGCCGGCGAGCGCGACCGGCTGCTCGGCGAGCTGCGTCAGGCGGTGGCCGACACCGGGCTGACCATCCCGATGGTCACCACCAACCTCTTCTCGCACCCGGTGTTCCGCGACGGCGGCTTCACCAACAACGACCGCGACGTGCGCCGGTTCGCGCTGCGCAAGACCCTCGCCAACATCGACCTGGCCGCCGAGCTCGGGGCCTCGGTGTTCGTGGCCTGGGGCGGCCGCGAGGGCGCGGAGTCGGGTGCCGCGAAGGACGTGCGCACGGCGCTCGACCGCTACCGCGAGGCCTTCGACGTGCTCGGTCAGTACGTGCTCGACCAGGGCTACGACCTCCGCTTCGCCCTCGAGCCCAAGCCCAACGAGCCCCGTGGCGACATCCTGCTGCCCACCGTCGGCCACGCCCTCGCCTTCATCGGCGAGCTGGCCCACCCCGAGCTCGTCGGCGTGAACCCCGAGGTCGGCCACGAGGAGATGGCGGGGCTCAACTTCGCCCACGGCATCGCCCAGGCGCTGTGGCAGGGCAAGCTCTTCCACGTCGACCTCAACGGCCAGACCGGCCCGCGCTTCGACCAGGACCTGCGGTTCGGCGCCGGCAACGCCCGGGGCGCGTTCTGGACCGTCGACGTGCTCGAGACCTACGGCTACGACGGGCCGCGGCACTTCGACTACAAGCCGCCTCGCACCGAGGACCTCGACGGCGTGTGGGCCTCCGCCGCCGGCTGCATGCGCAACTACCTCATCCTGCGCGCCAAGGTCCGCGCCTTCCGCGCCGACCCGGAGGTGCAGGAGGCCCTCCGCGCCGCCCGGGTCGACCAGCTCGGCGTCCCGACGCTGGGCGACGGCGAGACGCTCGACTCACTTCGAGCCGAGACCTTCGACGTCGACGCCGCCGGTGAGCGCGGCATGGCCTTCGAGCACCTCGACCAGCTGGCCCTCGAGCACCTGTACGGCGTCAGGTGACGGGGCCACACGTTCGTCGAGCTTGTCGAGACGCCGGAAGGGATCTCGCCGACGTCAGCCCCTCCCGTCGGCGAGACCGGGTCGGGTCGTCTCGACAAGCTCGACGTACGTCCTGACGCTCCTCGAGCTCGTCGATCTCGACGACGTCGGGTCGGGTCGTCTCGACAAGCTCGACGTACGTCCTGACGCTCGTCGAGCTTGTCGAGACGCCGGAAGGGATCTCGACGACGTCAGCCCCTCCCGTCGACGAGACCGGGTCGGGTCGTCTCGACAAGCTCGACGTACGTCCTGACGCTCGTCGAGCTTGTCGAGACGCCGGAAGGGATCTCGCCGACGTCGGCCCCTCCCGTCGACGAGACCGGGTCAGGTCGTCTCGACAAGCTCGACGTACGACCTGACGCTCCTCGAGCTCGTCGATCTCGACGACGTCGGCCCCTCCCGTCGGCGAGACCGGGTCAGGTCGTCTCGACAAGCTCGACGTACGTCCTGACGCTCCTCGAGCTCGTCGATCTCGACGACGTCGGCCCCTCCCGTCGGCGAGACCGGGTCAGGTCGTCTCGACAAGCTCGACGAACGTCCTGACGCTCAGCCGACCCACTTCTCCGCGAGGAGGGCCCGGGTCTCGGTGAGCAGCTCGGGGAGGGTCTTGGTGCGTCCGATGATCGGCATGAAGTTCTGGTCGCCGGGCCACCGGGGCACGACGTGCTGGTGCAGGTGGGCCGCGATGCCGGCGCCGGCGATGTGGCCCTGGTTCATGCCCAGGTTGAAGCCGCCCGCGCCGGAGACCAGCCGGATCGTGCGCATCGCCTCGCGCGTCATGCCGGCGATCTCGGTGACCTCCTCGTCGGTGACGTCGGTGTAGTCGGCCACGTGCCGGTAGGGACAGACCATCAGGTGCCCCGGCGCGTACGGGTAGAGGTTGAGGACGGCGTACGCCACCCGGCCGCGCCGGACGACCAGCCCCTCGGCGTCGTCGAGGTCGGGGACCCGGCAGAACGGGCACTCCCCCGCCGTCCCGTCCACCGGCTTGTTCTCGCCGCGGATGTAGGCCATCCGGTGCGGCGTCCACAGCCGGTCCAGGTCGTCGGGCTCGCCGACGCCGTCCTGCGACACGCTCACGTGACCAGCTCCGCGAGCGGCTTGTCGGGGTCGATGTGGAGGCCGAGCCGCTGGGCGTGGCCGTCGAGGATGAACCAGACCGACTCGCTCAGCAGCTGGCTCAGCTGCGCGGCGCTGGGCACCCGCTCCTCGCGCGCGATCCACGGCCGGACGGCGCCGAGCACCGCGCCCACCAGGCCGTGGGCGAGCGGGTCGAGGGCGGCGCGGTCGCCGTCGTCGAGGTCGACGCCGAGGAGGTCGATCGCCGCCTCGAGCAGCTGCGCCAGCGTGGTGGCGATCTGGGCGATGCCGTGCTGCAGCGGCCCGGCGCCCTCCTGGTCGGCGAACCGGTGCAGCGACGGGTGCGCCACCACCCAGTCGACGTAGGTGGAGACGACCCGGCGGATGATCTCGCGCACCGTGCCGTCGAGCGTGATGTGCGGCAGCAGCTCGGCGGCGAGGCCGTCGAGGATGTGGCTGCGGACGGCGCGGTCGAGGTCGGCGCGGTCGACGAAGTGCCGGTAGACGACGGTGCGGTTCAGCCCGGCCTGCTCGGCGATCTGCTGCACGTGGAACTCCGCACCCGGCGGCGTCGCCTCGAGCACGGCGAGCGCGGCCTCGAGGATGTGCAGCCGGCGCTCGCGGTTGTGACGCTCCCAGCGCGCCTGACGGCCGTCACCCGCCGCGGTCGCCTGGGCCATGTCACCTCATCTGATCGAGCCGGTCCTGTCGTCGAAGCGTATCGGCGCAGTGACCGAGGATCGGTCGAGGTCGTCGAGCAGCGTGCCGACGGTCTCCTGGGCGCAGGCCTTGTTGGTGCCGATGGCGCGCACCACCAGCCCGGTCGCCAGCGTCTCGCGTCGCGCTCGACCTCGGCGCCGGTCACCCGGTCGCTCCCGAGGATCCGCACCGGCCGGGTGCCGAACCGCAGCACCACCCGCCGGAGCCCGGGTCGCGGGTCCAGGCGGCCAGGCCGCGCAGCAGGTCGACCCGCGCACCGTCGCCCACGACCGGACCACCGCCGGTATCGACGACGACGTCGAGCCGGCCGTCGTCCACCAGACCGGCCAGGCCGATCAGCTCGGGCAGCGTGAACGCGGCGCCGACCGCGTAGACGACGGCGTCGTGGTCCTGCCGGAGCCGGCCGAGGCTCGTGTCCCGGCCGACCTCGACGCCGAGCCGGTAGCGGAACCCGGGCTGCCGCTCGATGTGGCCGAACAGCCGCTGCACCCGCCGGGTGTGCGGGTGGTCGGGCGCGACGCCGTAGCGCACCAGCCGGTGCGGTTCGGGACCCGGACCGGAGTGGCACAGGGCGTTTTTCGGCACCCTCGCATCCGATGACTGTGGGTGAGTGACGATAGGACGGTGCGCATGGATAGCATCGCCCCTCGTCATCGAGCGCTGCTGGCGTTGGCGATGCTATCGACGGGGTATGTCGCGGCGTTCTGTCTGGCGTACTACGTCACCGTCCGCACCGCGTCCGGGCGCCGTTTCGGCGACAGCTCGCTTCGGGGGGCTCTGCTGACCAACCGCGCGGTCGCCGCGACGGTCGACACGGTCCTGGACGTGGTGTCGGCGGCATCGCTGTTCGGGGCGATCGCCCTGGTGGCCGCGATCGCCCTCGTACGGCTCGACCGGCTCGCGGGCGTGGCCGCCATCGGACTCGCCCTTGCGGCCAACGCCACCACGTGGCTGCTCAAGGCCACGCTGTCGCGGCCAGACCTCGGCTTCGACGAGGTCACGCCGGCCACCCTCAATAGCATGCCGAGCGGGCACACCACCGCCGTCTTCTCGGCGGTGGCCGCCCTGATGCTTGTCCTCCCTCGACCCTGGCGCAGACTCGTCGCGCTCACGGGCAGCGCTGCTTCGGTGGCGGTCGCCCTGGCCACGATGTCCGCCGGCTGGCACCGCGCGGGCGACTCGATCGCGGCCTTCATGGTGGTCGGCTTCTGGTCGGCCCTGGCGGCTGCCGTGGTCGTGGCGCTCGAATCGCCTCAAGAGATTGCACCGGTCTCGTCAGCGCGCATCGAGCTCGAAGACATGCGCTGGCCTGCGGTGACCGCCGTTGGTGCGGCGATCGTTGGCACGGCTCTCGCGCTCGTCCTCGACGGCGCGCCGCCACTGCAGGGCAGCGTCGTCGACGCGGGAGTGGCGCTGTCGGCCGCGGTCCTGTTGGTCGGCGGGACCGCTGTCATGACGATCTTGGGAATCCTCATTGCCTATGCTCTCCCCGGATCGCGCCAGCGTCGTCCCGGCACCTAGGCGTGAAGGAGTGTCCTCACGCCACCTGTCCACGCGGCCTGACACTTCGCCGGGCGGTCAGACCGCCTCGTCGTCCACGATGACCCAGCCGTCGCCGGACTCGGCGAGGTAGAGACGCCGCGTCTCGGGCTCGCTGCCGTCGGCGGTCACGTAGGTCAACGAGACGTCGACGGTGGTGTCGTCGACGGCCTCGACGCCGCTGACCCGCACCGACTCGATCGTGTTCCAGAACGCCTCGTAGTCCTCCTGGGACGTCTGGGCCTGGTAGTCGCGCGACAGCAGCTGGTACGCCGACCCGGTGTCGTCGGGGAGGTAGCCGTAGTAGGTCTCCGCGAACGCGGTGGGATCGCCCGTCTGTCCGCTGCCGTCCGGCTCCTCGGTGGTGGGCTCGGGCGCCGGCGGCGGTGCCGACGACTCCTGGCCATCCGGCTCGGACGTCTCGGTGGTCGGCTCGCTGGTGGACTCGTCGGTCGGCTCCGAGCGCTGGCTGCGGTCGTTGCCGCCCGTCGTCGGCGCGTCGGCCGAGGGTGCGTCGTCACCACGCGTGGCGAAGGCGATGCCGGCTGCAGCGAGCGCCACGAGCAGCACCACCGCCACCACCAGCGGCACGACCGCGCGGCGGCGCCGTCGCCCGTCGTCGAACGGGCCGGCGGGCACGGGCGACGCGACCGGCACGGGCTCCGGCTCCGGCTCCGGCTCCGGCTCCGGCTCCGGCTCCGGCTCGGGTACCGGCTCGGGTACCGGCATCGGCTCGGGCGGCGTATCGCCCTCGACCGGCGGGACGCCGAGGACCGCCGTCGCTCCCGGGTCGACGTCGCCCGCCGCGATGCCTCGGAGCTCGCCGGCGACCTCGGGCATCGTCCAGCGCTCCGCGGGGTCGCGGGCCATCATCGCGGCGATCGCACCGGCGAGCGGGCCGGCCCGCTCGGGCGGCGGGGCCTCCTCGCCGGCGATCGCGACGAGCAGCGCGAGCGGATTGCCGCCGCCGCGGCCGGCGTACGGGGCGTGGCCCTCCACCGCCTCGTAGAGCGACGCGCCCAGCGACCAGACGTCGCCGGACGGGTCCGGCTCGCCGCCGCGGGCCGCCTCCGGGGAGAAGTACGACGGCGTCCCGACCACCAGCCCGGACTGGGTCAGGCGCGGGTCACCGGTGATGAGGGCGATCCCGAAGTCGGTGATCTTGACGCGGTCGTCCTCGGTGACCAGGAGGTTGCCGGGCTTGACGTCGCGGTGCACGACGCCGCCGGCGTGCGCCGCGGCCAGGCCCTCGGCGGCCTGGGAACCGAGGTGGGCGACACGGCGGGGCTCGAGCGGGCCCTCGGCGGCGAGGATCTCGGCGAGCGTGCGCGACGGCACGTACTCCATGACGAGCCAGGTGCGCCCGTCCTCCTCGACGGCGTCGAAGACCGCCACGACATGGGGGTGGTGGAGCCCGGCGGCCGAGCGTGCCTCGCGGAGCGCGCGGTCGAGGTCGGTGGCCGACTCGCCGGGCAGGTTCCCCACTTGCTTGACCGCCACCTGCCGTCCGAGGAGGTCGTCGCGGCACAGCCATACGCTGCCGGTGGCGCCACGTCCCACCTCGCGCTCGACGGTGTAGCGGCCGGCGATCTGGGTCCCCTCGAAGGTCATCGCCTCCGTTACTACCGGGTATCCGGTGGCGGGCGCTCCACCTGACCCGGTGAACGTCAGTCGTCGGCGAGCCGCGGCGGGAAGCCGCCGGTGGCGATCGGACCCCACCGGAGCGGGGTCACGCGGATCAGCGACTTGCCCTGGTCGCGCATCGCCTGCCGGTACTCCTCCCAGTCCGGGTGCTCCCCCGCGACCGCGCGGAAGTAGTCGACGAGCGGCTCGACGGAGTCGGGCGGGTCGATCACCTCGGCGGTGCCGTCGACCTGCACCCAGGCGCCGTCGAAGTCGTCGCTCAGCACGAGCACCGACACCACGGCGTCGCGCCGCGCGTTGTTCGTCTTGGCCCGCTCGGGATACGTGGAGATGACCAACCGCCCCTCGTCGTCCACGCCGCCGGTGACCGGACTGACCTGCGGGCTGCCGTCCCGCCGGCGGGTCAGCAGCACGTAGTGGTGCCGCTCCCGGGCGAAGTCGAGGAGGGCGTCGCGGTCGACGGCGTCAGCGGTGGCGATACGGCGGGGCATGCCGCCAGCCCAGCACACCGCTCAAGCGGTCGGCTTCACCCAGACGCTCACGTGCCGGGTGCTGTCGCTCGTGTAGGGCGTGCGGTCCCACCACTCCCACCGCTCGCTCAGCCGCATCCCCGCGAGCCGGGCCATCAGGTCGAGCTCGGCGGGCCACACGTAGCGGAACGGCACCGAGGCGCGGCGCCACGACCCGTCGTCGCGCCGCGAGTAGTGGTGCGACCACATCGCCTGCGTCGCGACGTCGAACTCGTCGACGCCGGTGTGCGCTTCGCCGTGGTGGAAGACGACGAACCGTTCACCTCCGGAGCGCAGCACCGCCGGCACCCCGATCTCGACGACGAACGCCCCGCCCGGTCGCAGGTGGCGGGCGGCGTTGGCGAAGGTGTCGACCTGGGCGTCCTGGGTGGTGACGTTCCCGAGCGTGTTGAAGACCAGGTAGACGACGTCGAACTCGCCGTCGACCCGGGTGGTGGCGAAGTCCCCCAGCACGACCGGGATCTCGGCCCCGCCGGGCTTGGCGCGCAGCTCGGCCAGCATCGCCTCCGACAGGTCGATGCCGACGACCTCGACACCGCGCTCGGCCAGCGGCAAGGCGACCCGGCCGGTGCCGATCGCGAGCTCGAGCGCACGGCCGCCGGGTCCGGCCAGGTCGGCGAGGAACCCGCTCTCCAGCGCCAGGTGCTCGGCGGTGAACCGAGGATCCGTGTCGTCGTCGTAGTGCGGCGCGACGTCGGCGCCGAAGAAGTCCGGGAGCTCAGACCTGCTCACGTGAGGCCACGGCAGCAGTGACCCGCGCGATCGCGTCGTCGATCGGGACGCCGTTCTCCTGGTGCCCGTCGCGGTAGCGGAACGAGACGGCCCCGGCGGCGACGTCGTCGTCGCCGGCGATCACCATGAACGGCACCTTCTGCAGCTGCGCGTTGCGGATCTTCTTCTGCATCCGGTCGTCGGAGTCGTCGACCTCGACGCGCAGCCCCTGCGCCGTCATCCGGGCGGCGATGTCGCGCAGGTAGTCGTGGTGCCGCTCGGCGATCGGGATGCCCTGCACCTGCACCGGCGAGAGCCACGGGGGGAACGCACCGGCGTAGTGCTCCACGAGGACGCCGTAGAACCGCTCGAGCGACCCGAACTTGGCCGAGTGGATCATGATCGGCTGCTGCCGCGAACCGTCCGGCGCCTGGTACTCCAGCCCGAAGCCGGCCGGCTGGTTGAAGTCGTACTGGATGGTCGAGAGCTGCCAGGTGCGGCCGATCGCGTCGCGCGCCTGAACCGAGATCTTGGGGCCGTAGAACGCCGCGCCGCCGGGGTCGGGGGTGAGCTCGAGCCCGGTGTCGGTGGCCGCCTCCTCCAGGATGCGGGTGGCGGTCACCCACTGGTCGTCGCTGCCCATGAACTTGTCCTTGGACTCGTCGCGGGTCGACAGCTCGAGGTAGAAGTCGTCGAGGCCGAAGTCGCGGAAGAGACCGAGGCAGAAGTTCAGCAGGTGCTTGATCTCGTCGGCCGCCTGCTCAGGCATGCAGTAGGAGTGCGAGTCGTCCTGGGTCATGCCGCGCACGCGGGTCAGGCCGTGCACGACACCGGACTTCTCGAACCGGTACACGGCGCCGAACTCGAACAGCCGCAGGGGAAGCTCCCGGTAGGAACGCCCGCGGGCGCGGTAGATCAGGTTGTGCATCGGGCAGTTCATCGCCTTGAGGAAGTACCGGCTGTTCTCCAGCTCCATGGGCGGGAACATGGTGTCCTCGAAGTACGGCAGGTGCCCGGAGGTGTGGAAGAGCCCCTCCTTGGTGATGTGCGGGGTGCCGACGTACTCGAAGCCCGCCTCGATGTGGCGCTGGCGGACGTAGTCCTCCATCACTCGCTTGATGACGCCGCCCTTGGGGTGGAAGACCGCCAGGCCGGAGCCGAGCTCGTCGGGGAAGCTGAACAGGTCGAGGTCGCGCCCGATCTTGCGGTGGTCGCGGCGCTCGGCCTCCTCGATGCGGTGGAGGTGCTCGGCCAGCGCCTCCTTCGACTCCCACGCGGTGCCGTAGATGCGCTGGAGCATCTTGTTCTTCTCGTCGCCCCGCCAGTACGCCGCCGCCGAGCGCATCAGCTTGAACGCCGGGATCCGCTTGGTGGTGGGCAGGTGCGGGCCGCGGCACAGGTCACTCCACGCCACCTCGCCGTCGCGGCGGATGTTGTCGTAGATGGTGAGCTCGCCGGCGCCCACCTCGACGGTGGCGCCCTCGACGCCATCGCCACGTTGGTCGAGCTTGTCGAGACCGCCCTTGAGGCCGATGAGCTCGATCTTGTACGGCTCGTCCTTCAGCTCGGCCAGCGCGTCGGCGTCGGAGGTGACCCGGCGGGAGAACCGCTGGCCCTCCTTGATGATCTTCCGCATCCGGGTCTCGATCTTCTCGAGGTCCTCGGGCACGAACGGGGTCTCGACGTCGAAGTCGTAGTAGAAGCCGTTCTCGACCGGCGGCCCGATGCCGAGCTTCGCGTCCGGGTAGAGGTCCTGCACGGCCTGCGCCATCACGTGCGCGGTGGAGTGGCGCAGGATGTCGTGGCCGTCCTGGCTGTCGATCGCGACACCCTCGACCTCGTCGCCGTCGGCGAGCTCGTAGGAGAGGTCCTTGAGATCGCCACTGACCCGGGCTGCGATCACGTCGGTGTCGTCGGCGAACAGCTCCCAGGCCTTGGTGCCCGTCGTGACGGTCCGGTCCTCGCGCACGTCGGCGTGGACACGGGCGATCTTGATCTCGGACACGCTGGCGATCGTAACGAGCACCACGCGGACGGCGCCCGCGGGTTTCCCCGCGAACGCCGTCCTCCCCCCGGCGTGGTCAGGTAACGGTGCTGTCGAGCTTCACCGTGGTGGTCAGGACGCCGAGCGGAGTCACGGGGCACCTTCGTGTGGTTCGGAGGAGGCAGGTCCTGAGCGGACGCTAGGCGCCGCCCCTTCCGGAACCGTCCGGGAATCCTTTGGACCCGGTGCTGCGGGGTACGGACGGGTCGGGCACGCGGCTAGCAGTCGGTAACGGCGTCGTCGACCCACTGCGACTCGGTGCACTCGTTCGCGTCGTGCAGCTTGTCGCGCGCTTGTATCGCCATGGCGCCGCCCGCGACCGCCGCCGCGATCACGACGATCGCGACGAGGACGAGAAACACCTTCATGTCGAGATGGTCGGCCCGCCCGCCGGCTGAGGTGAGTGCTTCCGCACTACCTTGCGCAAACCTGGAACTGCGGCCTGATCGGCCTACCTGTTCGGGCCGCTACGGGTGGGCGATACCCACTAGTCCCGGCGGTCAGGCGTGCGTTGGCCGAGCAGCCAGGCATCGAAGAACGCGGTGAGCTCGAGCCCGGTCTCCTGCTCCAGCCAGGCCCAGTACTCATCGCGGTCGGCAGTCCCGTTCCGCTTCTGCTCCGGCCACTTGCGCACCAGGTCGAAGAACGCGTCGTCGCCGATGTCCTCGCGCAACTCCTGCCACATCAGCGCCGGGCCGAAGTAGATGGTGCCGTCGGGGTCGCCGGGCGGCCCGTCGCGGAGACGCTCGACCCTCTCTTCGGCGGCCAACTGGTCCATCCTCGCGTCGAGCGAGACGCCTATATTCTCCGCCTCCCACATCGTGTGGAAGTACGTCGCCCAGCCCTCGTCCATCCAGGCGTCGCGCCGGTCGGCCGGACTGACCGTGTCGCCGTACCAGGCGTGGGCGAGCTCGTGCACGACCAACGCTCGCGACGTGGTGTTCTCGCCGAGGGTGACCATGGTGTGGGTCTCGATGCCGATATCGGTGCCGAAGATCACGATCCCGAGCGTGTCGAACGGATACGGGCCGAGGTATCGCTCAAGCCAGGCCATAGCCTCTGGCGCGTAGGTGGCCTCACCGATCGCGGCCGGGTCATCGCTGGGGAACCACACCGTGATCGGCACGCCGCTGGCGGACTCCAGCTTCTTGGCGGAGTAGTCGCCGAACGTCATGGTGACTAGATGCGCAGGCTCGGCCACGTGCCACTCGGTCGTGCGCAGCCCGTCGCGATCAGTAGTGTCGATCAGCTCGCCGCTCGCGACGCCGGTCCACGGCTCGGGGACGGTGAGCGTGAAGTCGTAGAACGCCTTGTCGGCGGGCTGGTCGTTGACCGCGAACCACGTGAAGGCGCCGGGCGCCGGCAGTGTGTACGTCTCGTGCTCGGGAGTGACGACCCAGCCGAGGCCATTGGCGAAGTCGGGGACCTCGTATGGCCCGGGGTAGCTCTCGGGGGTGCCGGAGTAGGTGAGCTCGATGAGGTGCCGCGTGTCCGCGGTGACCTCGTGCGCGATGGTGAGATCCTTCTCCGCCTGTCGGAACTCGGCATCCTCGCCGTCGACGGTGAGGCTGTCGATCGTGAGCGCGTCGTGGAAGTCGAGCCGGATCTCCCGCGCATCCGCAGTCGCGCGGAACGTCAGCCGCTCGATGGCCTCCAGGTGGTCGGACTCCGGGGTCCAGGCCAGCGCGAGGTCGTAGTGAAGGGCGTCGACCAGAGGGTCGCCGAACTCCGGGTGGACGGAATCCTCGCGGGTGTCGCTCACCGCGGCGGAGAGGTCCGCGGGCGGCTCGTGCCGGACGGCGGCCGGCGCCGTAACGGACGGCGGCTCGCGGTCTCCATCGGGCTGAGAGCCGCAAGCGGCCAAGACGAAGGAGAGGGAGAGGGCCACGGCTGCCACCGCCCGCATCCCCGAGGTCCCGTGACCGCACGGACTGGTCATGTCGCAGCCCCAGTCCGCTCCTCGTCCGACTGCTTGTCGCGCAGACGCGCCAGCGCGTCGCGAACATGCGACTTGACAGTTCCCACGGAGATGCCGAGAGCCGAAGCCGTGTCGGCCTCGGTGAGGTCGTCGAAGTAGCGCAGCACCAGCACCGCGCGCTGCCGCGGCGAGAGCCTGCGCAGGTCCTCGAGCAAGGCGATCCGGTCGGTGCTGTCGTGATACGTCGTCTCCGGGACCACGTCGGTGGTTACCTCTCGCCAGCGCCGGCCGCGCCATCGGTTCACCGACTCCCGCGCCAGCACCCGCCGGACGTACGGCTCCGGGCGGTCCTGGATCCGCGCCCATTTCGGCACCACCTTGATCAGCGCTGACTGAACGAGATCCTCGGCGTCGTGATGGTCGCCGGTGAGCAGGTACGCCGTACGCAGCAGCGCGTCTCTGCGCGCGACCACGAACTCCTCGAAGTAGGCGTACCCGGTCATGACGCACCGCCTTCGGCGTCGAGGGCTTGCGCGATCAGATCGGCGGCGAACGTGACCCGGTGAGGCGCTCCTGCGGTCACGACCACGGTGCGCAGGGCGGGGTCTTCGAACGCATGGTCGGCGTGGGACCACCCAGGGCAGGGTCCAGGTACGGCCGGTCGGCGTCGTGGATGTCCAGGGCGACGACCGTCCCGTTGGCGTAGTTCGGGTCGTTCGAGTCACCAGCAGATCGGTCGGGATTCCAATGGCCGAGCAGGATCTCGGAACCGACGACGCCCACGACGTCGCACAGCACCGGCACCTCGAACGGTGTTCGGTTCGGTTCTTCGGCCGACGCCTCCAGCAGGCTGCGGCGACCTGCACAACCTCCGATCCTCGTCGGGACCATCAGGTCCGTCCCTACGTAGGGCCAGCCGTATCCGAGGTAGGGCTGGCCCGGGTATTCCGCGAGGTTGACCAGCTTCGGCGCCGTGCCCGGCTCCCAGACCCATCCGCCGGCGTCGGTCCATCCTCCGGACGGCAGACTGGCGTGGCCGACGAGGTGGGTGGCATCGATCCAGCCGTACACGGCGCGAGCCCTCTGTTCTCGATCGCGGGCGACTCCTTCTCGCCACTCACCAGATCGTGGACGACCAGCTCATCGTTCGGGGTGAGGTAGGCGATCCTGCGCCCGTCGGGCGACAGCGCGATCCCCGGGTCAGCGGCTGCGTACGCGTTGCCGAGCACGTCGATCGGGAGTGTCCCGAACGTCCCGGTCTCCGCGACGAGGCCGACCACTTCAGCGGCGCCATCGCCCGCACGAGGCGCCACCCAGATCGCCGCCAACGGACCGGGAGCGTCCCCGAGATCCGGCAGTTCCTGCCCAGCGGGGTACTCGATCGGCAGCGAAATGTCGACGATCACCGCCGGCGCAGGGTCGAAGCCATCACGGCCATCGCCACCGGCGAGGCGAACGCCGATGCTCGTGCCCACGGCGCCCACCACCAACACGGTGGCCGTGACTGCCGCGGCCCGCAGACGTTGGGTCGCGTTTCCCGCGGGCCCAGAGCTCGGCCGCGGGCGCACCTCCCGTCGGTGCCTCGTTCGCCAGACTCCGCCATCCGCTCGTGCAGCGTGTCCATGGGTCCTCCGATTCGAGAGCCTCACTCATCAACACGTGATGAGTGAGACCTTTGGAGGGGTCCACGTCCTAGCCAGATGCGTCCGCATCTGCGATGAGGGCGCGGGCCGACCCGCATCGAGCCGCCGCAAGTGCGCCGAGTTCAAGGATCACGATTCAGACGTCATAGTCGACGGCAACCGAGGGCGTGGTCGGATGCGACTGGCAGGTGACCACGTACCCGCATCGACGACGGTCTGCGACAGGGCCAAGTTCTGTTCCATCGCGACCGATCCCCGCAGCACCTTCGCTTTGCACGTCCCGCAAGCCCCGCCCATGCAGGCATAGGCGGCATCCAGCCCGGCCTTGGGTGCGAATTCCAGGACGGTGTCCCCGGCAACCAGCCGGACCTCGTGCTGTTCGCCACGTAGGCGGACCTTGACTGTCGCCGGGGTGAAGTCGTCGGCGACGTTGGGCTTCTGGAACCCGTGAAAGAGTTCCACGTGGACGCGGTCCAACTCGGTGCCGCGCTCAAGGAGCAGGTCGCGCAGGTGGGTCACCATCTCGACCGTCCCCGCAGGAACCACTCGTCCACCGAGGACGACACCAGGTCGGTGCCGATCCATTGGTCAAGCTTCGCGTGGTCGATGCGACCGCGGCGGCATGCATAGATTCGAATCACGCTCTCAACGAGACCGTGAACGGCTACTACCAGGCCGAGCTGATCCGCGGTCCTGCACGTGGAGGACGGCCGCGGAAGACCGTCAAGGACGCCTGCTGACGCCGATGCTCCAGAAGGCCTTCGTCAAGGATGTCCCCTGAGGTGCCGATCGCGGTTCCTATCACGGGAACAGCCAGATGAGCCGGGATGAGTACGTGTCGGTCTTCACCCAAAAATCGGTGGAACCACCGACTACATTGCGGTTCATGGAGTTGTCCGTCTGTGTCACCGACGACGAGTACGAAGCGTGGCGAGCTGTCCGGCTCGCCGTCGTGCCAGAGGAGCGTTGCCACACCGTCGAGGAGATGCGTGCGGCAGGACTCGCCAGACCGACTGCTGCTGCTCGCAGTCAAGGACGGCGACGTGGTGGGCTCCGGCATCGCCGATCGGTCCGATACCGCCGGGGCGGGTTCGTCGCCCCGCGCGTCCTGTCCGGGCATCGTCGCATGGGTGTGGGGTCGGCGCTCCTGCGAGCCCTGGCCGAGCACTGCAGCGGCCTGGGCCTGCCCACGGTCGTGACCAGTGTCGACGATGAGGGGTCCCTGGCGTTCGCCGAGCGCTACGGGTTCGTCGAGGTCGACCGCGAGGTCGAACAGGTACGCGCGGTGGGCGACGAACCGGCTCCGACGGGTCTGCCGGCCGGCGTCGAGGTGATCGAGGCGCGCCAACGCCCCGACCTGTGGGCCGCCTGTTTCGAGACGTTCGGCAAGGAGGTGCTCGCCGACTTCGCCCTGTACACGCCGCTGGAGATCAGCGCCGAGCAGTGGAACACGACGTGGTGCGGCGACCCGATGTTCCTGGCCCTGTACGACGGCGAGGTGATCGGCTGCGCTGGTCTCAACCGCGACACCGACCGGCCCGAACGCGCCGAGAACGCGCTGACCGCAGTCCGCCGCACCTGGCGCGGCCGTGGCATCGCCTCACACCTCAAGCGCCGAACCCTGCACTGGGCTGCTCTCAACGGACTGGAAGAGATCTACACCTGGACGCAGGCCGGCAACGCGCCGATGCTGCGCCTCAACGAACACCTCGGCTACGTCACCACCCGGAACAGCATCACCGTCTCCCGGACGCTTCCGCTCACCATCTGAGGGACCCCGACTGATGTCGGGGCCGTGTGTTCTTCAGGTTGCGGGGCCGCGGGTCACACCACGTGGAAGTGCGGGTGCCACCGAGGCCTGGCTCCTGGATGTGCTGAGCCAGCGTCATCTCCTCGAGGGCGCTGATCGGAAGGCCGAGCCCGAAGTCGGACTCCAGCGCGGGATGGCCTGAACGACGCGGTGTTCCCGACACGGAACGGCACCTGGCAACAGGTCAACAACGTTGAGCGTCGTTGGCGGCCGGTCCGCAAGGCCGCCGGCCTCGACTGGGTCACCCTCGGCCACTCCCCCCGCCATTGCCCTCGAGTTCTACATCTCCAAGCCGGCAATCGCCGCCGACGTCGCGCACGTCCTCGAGGAGCTGTCGGGGGCTGATGGGGAGCGCCGCCCGAATACTTTCGGGTATCAAGTGGGGAATAGCGCCTTCGGGTTCAAACGCAGAACCGGCTCAGACCAAGCGTTTCCGCAGTTCAGAGCCGGTTTTGCGTAAGTCGCCACAGCCCGAAAGTCTCCCGCAGGAGACCAGCGAGCAGGTTACCGGACCCAGGTGGCCGCGCTGGAATCCGGGGCCGAGACATCTGCTCGCAGGCAGTTGTGTGGAAACCGAGCGGGCAGTCGATCCGCTGCCTAGGTTGGACCGAGACGGTCTCGACACCACGAGACATCGCCACATCAAGGCCGCAGGGAGTGCGGAGACGCATGACGACCACCGCCCCGCCGGATCGACAGCATGCCGAGCCGCCGACCAGCGTGGCCGACGTGATCCGCGACGAGGCCGTTCGGACCGTCTTCCAGCCCATCGTGGACCTGGTCACCGGCGAGGTGGTGGCGCACGAGGCCCTGGCCCGAGGGCCGGAGGGTCCACTGCAGAGTCCGGCCGCCCTGTTCGGCGCGGCCCGGCGCGCCGGGCTGCTGGCCGAGCTGGACCGGGCCTGCTCACCGCGGCGCTGCGATAGGCTGCGGTCACGCGTTCGAGCGCCCGCGATGGTCTTCGTCAACGTGGAGCCGGAGGTGCTGGACTTCTCCTCCGTCGCTGCGCTCGCGAGCGCCGCCGGCGCGACCTCGGGGTCCGGGTCGTCCTCGAGGTGACCGAGAGAGCAGTTGCGGCGCGCCCCGCGGAGCTCTTGACCACGGTCGCGCGGGTCCGCGAGCTCGGCTGGGGCTTCGCCCTCGACGACGTGGGCGCCGACTCGGCGTCCCTCGCCTTCATGCCATTCCTGCTGCCCGACGTCATCAAGCTCGACCTCGACCTGGTCCAGGGCGTCCCCACGAGGGCCACCGCCGAGGTCATGCACGCCGTCAACGCCCACGCCGAGCGCAGTGGCGCCTGGGTGCTGGCCGAAGGCATCGAGACCGAGGCGCACCTGACCGCGGCGCGCGCGCTCGGAGCGACCCTCGGCCAGGGCTGGATGTACGGGAAGCCGGCGACGGAACCCGTGCCGACCACCCAGCGGGGCTCGAGCTGGCCGGCGGCGACACCCCCGGGCTGAGCCGGGCGCTCCCAGTCACCGTTCCAGCTGCTGCCGCCCGGGACCCGCATCCTGCGCTCGCCGAAGCGCCTGCTCATCGAGCTCAGCAAGCAGCTGGAGCGTGAGGCCGCCCGCATCGGCGAGACCTGCGTGATCACCGCCGCGTTCCAGGAGGCTCGGCACTTCACGCCGGCCACCAAGACCCGCTACCGCGAGCTCGCCGAGCGGACGGGGTTCGTCTGCGCGCTCGGCGAGGGCCTGCCGGAGGAGCCGCTGCCGGCGTACGAGGCGCCACCCTGCGCGACGACGACCCCGTGCGCGGCGAGTGGGACGTGACAGTGCTCAGCCCGCACTTCAGCACGGCGCTGCTGGCGCGCGACCTGGGTGACACGGGGCCGGACCTGGACCGGATGTTCGAGTACGCGCTCACCTACGAGCGCGGCACGGTCGTCGAGGCCACCCGGTGCCTGCTTGGCGGGTCACCGGGCTCGACGCCGCGACCTGAGCCGGTCAGTCAGCGCACCTGGGCGGAGCTGGCGAGACCTGCAGCGAGGAGGTGTCGACCGCGACGAACGCCGAGGCCGGGATCGTCTTGAGGTCCTCGATCAGCTGGTCGGGCCACGCGGCGTTCTGCTCGCCCTGGAAGAACCACGGCGAGCCGTTGTCGGCGAGCACCAGGCCGTACTTCTTCATCGCGGCGACAACGTGCTGGGCGTACGGCGACAGCCCGGACGCGTCGTAGGACGGCGACAGCCGGAAGCGGGCGCCCATCGGCGGGTAGTCGAGTGACGTGTTGGAGCTGGCGTCGTGCCGCGCCGGCCACAGGTGGGCCGCGGAGGTCTCGTCGGTGGTGAAGCGGATGGCGTGGTCGATCCGGTCCTTCTTGACCTCGTTCCAGCGCAGCAGCCCGGGCAGGATCGGCAGGCCGGCGGCGTCGGCCGAGGTCCAGCCGTCCGGCCGCAGCTTGTTCTTCCTCAGCGACCACACCGCACCCGACCCGGCCCGCCACCTGCCGTTCTCCACCCGGGTCGCGTAGGTCTCGTAGAGCTTGCACTTGTCCTTGTCGACGATGATCGCGTGCCGGTCGCCGTCGCTGCTGCGGCCACCCTCGATCTTGGTGTCGTTGCCGAGCGGGTAGCGCACGCGGTCGCTCTCCGAGGGTAGTCGAAGCCGACCTTGACCTTCGCGTGCTTCTTGCCGACCACCGTGATCGGGATGCCGTAGTTGGGGCCGTCGCCGTAGGACGGGCCGAAGTCCGGGTGCAGGTCCACGTCGGTCGACATGTGCGAGAGCCAGGCAGTGCTTCGGGCGTGCACGGGCAGGTGGCGGATGTCAGCGTGCCACCAGTTGTCGGCCGGGAACTCGGAGCACTTCGTGCCGGCGACCGGCTTGGCCGTGGCTTCGGCCGCAGGGCGAGACACGGCGGGAGCGGCGCCGGCCCCAGCCGTCACCGCGACGACCGACAGGGTCACGACGAGAGCGCGCATCCCACGAATCTAGCGCCCGGCCGGGTCAGCGGCGGCGCTTCTCCCGGACCCGCTGCTGCAGCACCATCGGCGTGCCGACGAAGCCGAACTCCTCGCGCAGCCGCCGCTCGATGAATCGCTCGTAGGACACGTCGAGCTTGCCGCTGGTGAACAGCACGAAGACCGGCGGCGCGGTCGACGGCTGGGGGTCGAGGAACGTAGGTGTTCGGCTGCTTCCCGCCGCGCACCGGGTGCGGGTGCTCGGCCACCAGCCGGCCCAGGAACGCGTTGAAAGAGCCGGTGGAGACCCGGGTCTCCCAGCCCCCCAGAGCCTTGTCGAGCGCCGGCACCAGCCGGTCGACGTGCCAGCCGGTGCGTGCGGTGACGTTGATCCGGGGGGCCCACTGTCACCTGGACGAGCTCGCGCTCGATCTCGCGGTCGAGGTAGTACTGGCGCTCCTATCATGACGAGGTCCCACTTTGTTGAACGCGATCACCAGGGCCCGGCCCGCCTCGCGGACGGCCTGGATGATCCGCTGGTCCTGCTCCGAGATCGCC
>CAWABT010000003.1:0-24838 GCA_963780355.1 uncultured Actinomycetota bacterium | reverse complement strand
TCTTCCGTGTCAAGGAAGCGCGCTACCGCTGCGCCAATCGCCCGTGGTGTTGAGTTGTGGTGGGTGTGAGGTGGGTACGGGATTTGAACCCGTGTAGACGGATTTGCAGTCCGTTGCCTCGCCTCTCGGCCAACCCACCGTGGAGGCCAAACCAGGGAGAGACCTCTCCGAGCGGACGACGAGGCTCGAACTCGCGACCTCAACCTTGGCAAGGTTGCGCTCTACCAACTGAGCTACGTCCGCTTGCGGCCCGATCCGGCTTCCCGGTTCGAGTGCGTGCAGAACCTTAGCCCACGCCCTGGGGGCCTCCAAAACCGGTTGGCTCCCTAGGGTGTCGGGCGTGAGGGCATGGGTGGACGGGCGGCTTCTGGAGGATGCGGACGCGCCGGCGGTGCGGGTCGCGGACCACGGGTTCACGGTCGGGGACGGGGTGTTCGAGGCGCTCAAGGTGGTGGACGGCGAGCCGTTCGCGCTGGAGCGGCACCTGGACCGGCTGGTCGTCTCGGCGGAGGGGATGGGGCTGCCGGAGGTGGACGTGGTCGCCGTCCGGCAGGGCATCGACGCGGTGCTGGACGCCGAGCACCTCGCGCTGGGGCGGGTCCGGATCACGGTGACCGGGGGGCCGGCGCCGCTCGGGTCCGGGCGGGGGGAGCACCCGCCGACGGTCGCCGTCGTCGCGGCGCCCATGGACCCGGCGCCCACCGAGACCGCGGTGGCGACGGTGCCGTGGCCGCGCAACGAGCGGGGGGCGCTGGCGGGGCTGAAGACGACGTCGTACGGCGAGAACGTCGTCGCCCTGGCGCTGGCGCAAGAAGAGGGGGGCGAGCGAGGCGATCTTCGCGAACCTCGCGGGTCACCTGTGCGAGGGCACGGGGTCGAACGTCTTCTACGTGGTGGACGGCGAGCTGCGGACGCCGTCGCTGGCGAGCGGCTGCCTGGCCGGCGTGACGCGGGCGCTGCTGCTCGAGTGGTACGGCGGCCGGGAGGTCGACGAGCCGATCGGGGTGGTGGAGCGGGCGAGCGAGATCTTCCTGGCGTCGACCACGCGCGACGTCCAGGCGGTGACCCGGTGGGACGATCGGGAGCTCGAGGCGGGGCCGGTGACGGCCGAGGCGCGGGCGACCTGGAAGCGGCGGGAGCCCGAGCTGCTGGGGCGTTAGCGGGTCGAGTCGGCGGGATCGGCTCCGGGGTTTCGATACGCGGTCCGCTCGTTCCTCGCGGGCCGCTACTCAACCAGCGTCCGGGGCGATAGGCTCTAGCCTGTCGAAGCGCATCACGAAACAGGGCTGCATCATGCGCAACAAGGACAAGGCGACGGTCACGCGGCTGCTGAGCAACGCCCGCTATGAGGTGCTGCCGACGGCGAGCATCGAGGCGAAGGTCGTCGAGTGGGTGCCGACCGACGTGCCGGTGACGATCACGTCGTCGCCGTCGATGGGCCTCGATAAGGGCCTCGAGCTGGCCGAGAGCCTCGCCGCGCCAGGGCTACGAGGTGGTGCCGCACCTGGCCGCCAAGATGGTCAGCGGGCGCGCCCAGCTCGAGGAGCTGGTGGCGCGGCTGGGGGAGGCGGGCATCACCGGCGTGTTCGTGCCGGGCGGTGACGCGGACCCCGTCGGCGACTACCCGGACGCGCTGTCGATGCTCGAGGACCTGACGGCGCTCGGCAGCCCGTTCAAGGACGTCGGCGTGGCCGGCTACCCGGAGAGCCACCCGACGATCCACGACGACCTGACGGTGCAGTCGATGTGGGACAAGCGGAAGCACGCCACCTACGTGGTGAGCAACCTGACCTTCGACGCCAAGGTGATCCGCGACTGGGTGCACCGGATGCGACTGCGCGGCATCACGCTGCCGCTGCTCCTGGGCGTCCCCGGCCCGATCGACCGGACCAAGCTGCTCAACGTCGCCACCAAGATCGGCGTCGGCGACTCCACGCGGTTCCTGTCGAAGCAGAAGGGGCTCATGACGCGGCTCATCGCGCCCGGCGGGTTCACCGGCGAGTCGTTCATCGCCAAGTGCGCGCCGACGGTCGGCGAGGCGGAGGCGCGGGTGACCGGGCTGCACGTCTACACGTTCAACGCCGTCGCCGAGACCGAGGCGTGGCGGCAGGACTGGCTGCGGCGGCTTCAGCGAGTAGCGGCCGGGGGTCTCGACACGGGCTCGCTGGCGCTCGCCCGGCTCGACCACCGGGCGGGAGCAGGCCGCGTGTCGACAGGGCGTCCGTCAGCGCCTCGGCGCCGGTGAAGAGCTCGGCGTCCCAGCCGGCCTCGAGGGCCGCCGCGACGTTGGTGGGGGAGTCGTCGGTGAAGTAGATCGACGCCGGGTCGTGGCCGATGCGGCGGGCGGTGAGGTCGAAGATCCGCGGGTCGGGCTTGGCGACGCCGACCTCGCCCGAGACGACGACGTCGTCGAACAGGCGCAGCACCGGGAACCGGTCGAGGGCGTGGCCGAAGGTGTCGGCGGCGAAGTTGGTGAGGGCGAAGGTGGGCACGCCCGCCGCGTGCAGCGCCCGGACGACGGCGCCGGTGCCGTCGACCTCGCCGACCAGGCTGGCGGCGAAGTGGGCGCGGTAGGCGCGGCCGTGGTCGGCCCACTGCGGCGCGTGCTGGTCGAGCCAGGTGGCGGCGTCGTCCCAGGAGCGGCCGGCGTCCTGCTCGTGGTTCCAGGCGTTGAAGTCGAAGCCGGCGAGGAAGGCGTCGGCCTCGGCGGCGCCGACGCCGGCGACGAGGGCGGCGCGCGGGTCCCAGCGGATGAGCGACGTTGCCCAGGTCGAGCACCACGGCGGAGGTCACCGCAGGAGTCTCTCCAACGCCTCCTCCAACCCGGTGTGGCCGGTGCCGATGACGGTGAGGGGGAGGCCGATGGAGGCCGCCGCCTGCTCGGCCAGCTCACGCAGCTCGGCGGTCGGCTCCTGGGCGAGCCAGACGACGCGGGTGTACTGGCCGAAGTAGGCGTCGCGGAGCTCGGGGTGGCGGTCGAGGCCGAGCTCGCGGATCACCGTGCGGTGGAACGAGCGGGCGAGGAAGTCGGTGAGGAGGTAGGTGCCGGGCTGCTGCTCGAAGAACCCCGCGACGCGGGAGGCGCCGGCGTAGACGTCGTAGCAGTGGAGGCCGGGGAGGCGCTCGAGGCCGAGGTCGCGGCAGACGTCGTCGAGGGCGCCGTAGGTGCCGCAGTCGGCGTAGCCGACGACGACGCGGCGTCCCTCTGCCTGCAGCCGCGTGGCCAGGGTGCGTACCTCGCCGGCGATCAGGTGGGGTTGGTTGTGGAGGAGTGGGGGCAGTGGGTGGACGGTGACCGGCCAGCCGTGACGTTCGATGATCTCCATCGCGGGCTGGGACCAGGCGCCGCAGGCGATGAGGTCAGTTGGCGAGATCCCTTCCGGCGTCTCGACAAGCTCGACGACCGTGGGTTGCGGCGTCTCGACGGGGGCGACGTCCGTCGGGGGCGTTGGGGAGCGTCGGTTGCGGCGTCTCGACAAGCTCGACGTACGTGGGGGACAGCTCGACGTACGTCCGTCAGAAGGAGAGCTGCTCGACGAAGCGGTCGTTGAAGTCGGTGCGGTCGGAGAGCTCGACATACTCCACCTCCTTCAGCAGCGTGGCCGCGCCGGCGCGCTCGCGCACCGACAGCAGTGCCATCTTCGCGCCCTCGCCGGCCACGTTGCCGGCGGAGACGATGCGCAGCACGGGGAGCTTCGGCACCAGGCCGATGCGGACGGCGGAGGCGGGGGAGAGGTAGGAGCCGAAGGAGCCGGCGAGGAGCACCTGCTGGACGTCGTCGTGGCCGAGGCCGAGCTGCTCGAGCAGCAGGGTCCAGCCGGTGGAGATGGCGGCCTTGGCGAACTGCAGCTCGCGCACGTCGCGCTGGGAGAGGTAGACGTCGTCGGAGAGGTAGAACACCCGCTCCTCGCCGATCCGCGACAGCCGCGGGGCCAGGTGGGGGACGGCGTCGGCGGCGAGGTCGTCGGCGAGGAACCGGCCGGTGGCGTCGAGCAGCCCGACCCGCACCAGCTCGGAGACGATGTCGACGAGGCCGGAGCCGCACAGGCCGCGCGGCTCGACGTCGCCGATCACGCCGAGCTCGACGTCGCGGCCGAGCTTCACCACCTCGATCGCGCCGTCGGCGGCGCGCATGCCGCAGCGGATGGCGCCGCCCTCGAAGGCGGGGCCGGCGGGGGCGGCGGTGGAGACGATGGTGTCGCCGTCGGAGAGCACGATCTCGCAGTTGGTGCCGACGTCGATGAAGAGCCGGGTGCGCTTGTCGCGGTCCATGCCCGTGGCGAGCATGCCGGCGACGATGTCGCCGCCCACGTAGGCGCCGAGGGCGGGGAACAGCGCGGCGCGGGCACGCGGGTGGACGGCGAGGCCGAGGTCGGCGGCGAGCACGGTGGGCGGCGTGGCGGTGGACATCACGAACGGCGCGACGCCGAGCGGCTCGGGGTCGATGCCCAGGATCAGCGCGGTCATGGTGGCGTTGCCGGCCACCGCCACCTCGTAGACGGTGAGCGGGTCGACGCCGGCCTCGTCGCACACCTGCTCGGCCAGCTCGCGCAGCGTGGCGGCCGCGGCCTCCTGGAGCCGCGGGAGGGTCTCGGGGTCCATCATCGTGGCGCTGATGCGGGTGATGACGTCGCCGCCGTACGGCTGCTGCTTGTTGAGCATCGACGCCACCGCGAGCGGGGTGCCGGTGGTGACGTCGAGCAGCGTGGCCACGACGGTGGTGGTGCCGAGGTCGAAGGCGATCGCGTGCTGGACGGCGGTGGTGTCGCCCGGCTCGACGTCGACCAGCGCCTCGTCGACGACGACGGCGGTGACGTCGAAGTCGGCCTCGCGCAGCACCACGGGCAGCCGTCGCAGCACCGGCAGGTCGACGGTGAGCTCGAGGTCGTCGATCGCGTCGAGCAGCCGCTGCAGGTCGGTGCGCTGGTCGGACAGCGTCGGCTCGTCGAGCTTCACGTGCCGCTTCTGGATCGCCGGCCGCAGGATCACCTGCCGCCCGACGCCGACGGTGGCCGCCTTGGGCCGGGTGAGCAACGGTGGCACGTGGACGGCGAGGTCGGTGGTGGCCTGCACCAGGCAGGCGAGCCGCCAGCCGCCGTCCAGCTGGGTGGGCGAGAAGGTGCGCTCGTCGTGCCGCGTCACGGGTGCGGCGGGGGAGACCAGCACCTTGCACTTGTGGCAGGTGCCGTGGCCGCCGCAGGTGGAGTCGATGGCGATGCCGTTCCACGATGCGGAGTCGAAGACCGTGACGCCGGGCGGCACCCGCACCGTCCGGTTCGACGACGGGCCGTCCTTGGCCTCGACCGTGAAGGCGAGGTCGACCCGGCCGGTGCCGTCGTGCTCGACGTCGGCGCCGCCCCGTGGGGTGATCAGCCCCTCGCGGCGCGAGGTTGGTGATCTCCGGCTCGGTCTGCAGTCACGGTCGGTCCCATGGCGGTCAGGTGGTTTCGAGGCTCGCTTCGCTCGCACCTCAACCACCGTGCGGGGACGGTGGTTGAGGTGCGAGGCCGCCCGCGGCCGAGCCTCGAAACCACCCTCACGTCACGTCTGCTGCTTGGCCCGGTGTGCGGCGATCCAGGCCATGCCCCACTCGTCGTTGCCCAGCAGCAGGTCGGCGGCGCGCACCGACTCGACGACGGACGGCGTGCGGGCGTCCATGATCGCGCTGGTGAGGCCGGCGGTCATCGCCATCGGGAGGAAGGTGCCGTTGATGACGTGGCGGCCGGGCATGCCGAAGGAGACGTTGGAGCCGCCGCAGGTCATGTTGAGGCCGTGCTTGTCGCGGACGCCGCGCATGGTCTCCATCGTGTTGAACGCGGTGGTGACGTCGGCGCCGATCGGCATGGCGAGCGGGTCGATCACGATGTCGTCGAGCGCGATGCCGTACTCCTCGGTGGCGACGCGGACGATCTTGTCGACGAGCTCGAGCCGCTTCTCCGGCTCCATCGGGATCTCCTCCTCGTCGTTGGGGAGGGCGATGACGGCGGCGTCGTACTTCTTCACCAGCGGGAGGATCTGCTCCATCCGCTCGTCCTCGGCGGTGATCGAGTTGACCAGCGCCCGGCCCTGGTAGGCCGACAGCCCCGCCTCGAGCGCCTCGACGACCGAGGAGTCGATGCAGATCGGCAGGTCGGTGAGCTCCTGGATCATCGTGATCGCCTTGGCGAGCAGCTCGGCCTCGTCGGTGAGCGGCACGCCCATGTTGACGTCGAGCACGTCGGCGCCGCCCTCCACCTGGGCCTTCACGTCGCGCTCGATGGCCGACAGGTCGCCGGCGCGCAGCTGCTCCTGGAAGATCCGGCGGCCGGTGGGGTTGATGCGCTCGCCGATCACGCAGAACGGCTGGTCGCGGCCGAGCGTGACCTCCTTCGTGGCCGAGCGGATGACGGTGTGGCGGATCGGCGCCGTCATGCCGGCACCTTCGCGCGCTTCTCGTGCAGCAGGCTCTTGGCGCGCTTGACGCAGGCGGAGGCGTCGGCCGCGTAGCCGTCGGCGCCGACGGCGTCGGCGTACTCCTGGGTGACCGGGGCGCCGCCGACCATGACGATCACGGAGTCGCGGATGCCGGCCTTCTGCAGCGCGTTCATGTTGGCCTTGAACATCGGCATCGTGGTGGTGAGGAACGCCGAGAAGCCGACGATGTCGGGCTGGTGCTCCTCGATGGCGGCCACGAACTTCTCCGGCGCCACCTGGACGCCGAGGTCGATCACCTCGAAGCCGGCGCCCTCGAGCATGATGTTGACGAGGTTCTTGCCGATGTCGTGCACGTCGCCCTTCACCGTGCCCATGAGGAACTTGCCGACCGTCTGGACGCCGGTCTCGGCGAGCAGCGGCCGCAGCACCTCCATCGCGCCGGCCATCGCCCGGCCGGCGATCAGCATCTCCGGCACGAAGAAGTCGCCGCGCTCGAAGCGGGCGCCGACCTCCTCCAGCGAGGGGATGAGCGCGTCGAACAGCAGCGACTGCGGCTCCATGCTCATGCCGAGGGCCTCGTGGGTCAGCTCGAGCACCCGCGGCGCGTTGCCGACCAGGGTCTCGTCGTAGAGGCCCTGGAGGATCTCCTGTTCGTTCATGCCGCTCCGACCTTTCCTAGGAGTGCGGTGATGCGTTGGGACTGCGTGGTGAGCAGCCGGCCGATGGGGGCGAGCTCGTCGGCGAGCCGGGCGGTGGGCCCGGAGATGCCGAGTGCCGCGACGACGTCGCCGTCGGCGTCGCGCACCGGGACCGCGATGCCGGTGAGGCCGACCTCGAGCTCGTCGACGGTGGAGGCGACGCCGCGACGGCGGATGGTGGCGAGCTGGGCGGCGAAGACCTGGGTGTCGGTGACCGTGTGGTCGGTGACGGCGGCCAGCGGGCCGGGCGGCACCGTGAGCACGCCGTGGGCGTAGAGCACCTTGCCGAGCGCGGAGGCGTGGGGCGGCACCTCGACGAGGGTCCAGTCGCGGGTGCCGAGGAGGTAGCGGGCGTCGACCTGCGCGACGTGGCGCACCCGGTCGCCTCGAGGCACGCCGAGGTTCACCGTCTCGCCGGTCTCGTCGCCGATCGCGGCGAGCACCGGGCGGGCGAGCTCGCCGAGCGCCTCCCACGGGTCGTGCTTGGTGGCGTACTCGGAGAACAGCGGGCCGGCCACGTAGCCGCCGGCCTGGTGCCGGACGACGAGCTCGGTGCGCTCGAGCGCGGTGAGGATGCGCGACGCCGTCGACTTGGGGAGGTCGCAGACCTCGACGAGGTCGGCGAACGGGACCGGCTCGGGCGCGCGGACGACGGTGGCGACGAGCAGTGCTGCCCGGTCGACCGCCTGGGTGCCGCTCATGCTTGACCCGCCTCCGAACTCGGTCCCATGATGTGGGACCACTAGTTCCACATCATGAGGTCCGTCGAGGGCCGAGGTCAAGGAGCCACGCATGTTCCGCAACCGGATGCCGCGCTACGAGATCCTGAGCGAGGAGGCGATGGCCACCCTCGACAAGGGTTGGCGTCGGCTCATGACCGAGATCGGCGTCGAGTTCATGGACCAGCGCGCGCTGGACCTGTTCGCGGCGGCCGGGCAGCGGGTCGAGGAGAACACCGTGTTCCTCGACCCCGACTTCGTGCTCGAGCAGGTGGCGAAGGCGCCGCGGGAGTTCGACGTCCAGGCGCGCAACCCCGCGAACAACATCCACATCGGCGGCGACGCGATGGCGTTCGGCGCCGTGTACGGCCCGCCGTTCGTGCGCGAGGGCGAGGTGCGCCGCGACGCGACGATGGACGACTACCAGCGCTTCACCAAGCTGGCTCAGAGCTTCGAGGTGCTCGACTCCGCCGGCGGCGTGGTCTGCGAGCCGAACGACACCCCGCTCGACAGCCGCCACCTCGACATGACCTACGCGCTGCAGACGCTGACCGACAAGGTCTACATGGGCAACGTGGTGTCGGGTGTGAACGCCGCCGACACGATCCGGATGGGGGAGATCCTGTTCGGGTCGCGGGAGGCGATCGAGGAGACGCCGGTCTCGATCTCGCTCATCAACTGCAACAGCCCGCTGCGGTGGGACGACCGGATGCTGGAGGCGCAGTTCGAGTACTCCGCCGCCGGCCAGCCCGTCGTCCTGACGCCGTTCATCCTCATGGGCGCGATGTCGCCGGTGACGATCCCGGCCGCGCTGGTGCAGCAGATCGTCGAGGCGCTCTCGGGCATCGCGCTCTCGCAGCTGATCCGGCCGGGCACGCCGGTGATCTTCGGGTCGTTCCTCTCCAACATCGACATGCAGTCGGGGTCGCCGACGTTCGGGACGCCGGAGTCCGGCATCGGGCTGCTGTGCACCGGGCAGATCGCGCGGCACTTCGGGCTGCCGTTCCGCACCGGCGGCGGCATGACGTCGTCGCAGACCTCCGACGCGCAGGCGGGCTACGAGGCGCTGATGACGATGCTGCCGACGTTCCTCGCCGGCACGAACTGGGTGATGCACTCCGCCGGCTGGCTCGAGGGCGGGCTCGTGGCCGGCTTCGAGAAGTTCATCGTCGACGTCGAGATCCTGCAGATGCTGCAGGCCGAGTTCACGCCGCTGGAGATCGACGAGGACTCGATGGCGTTCGGCGCGCACGAGGAGGTCGGCCACGGCGGGCACTTCCTCGGCGCGATGCACACGATGGAGCGGTTCCGCACCTGCTTCTACCGGCCGCTGCTGTCCTCCTCCGAGAACTACGAGCGCTGGATGCGCAACGGCGGCGCCGACGCGACCGCCCGGGCCACGAAGATCTACCAGCAGAAGCTGGAGGAGTACGAGCAGCCGCCGCTGGACGACGCGATCCGGCTCGAGCTCGAGGAGTACGTGGTCCGGCGTCGCGCCGAGCTGGGAGACTGACCTCGATGACCGAGCCCGCGTCCGCGCCGTCCGGCGACTTCGTGCTCACGCTGTGGTGCCCCGACCGGCCCGGCATCGTGCACGCCGTCTCCGGGTTCCTGCTGGAGCGCGGCGGCAACATCGTCGAGAGCCAGCAGTTCAACGACGTGCTCACCCACCGGTTCTTCATGCGGGTCGACTTCACGGTGGCCGGCTCGACGACGGCGGAGACGCTGCGCTCGGAGTTCGTCGACGGTGGCGGGGAGCTTCGGCATGGAGTACGAGCTGTGGGACGCGCGGGCGCCGTACCGGACGCTGATCATGGCGTCGAAGCAGCTGCACTGCCTCAACGACCTGCTGTTCCGGGCCAGCACCGGCGCCGTCCAGATCGACGTGCCGGCCGTGGTGTCGAACCACCCGGACGCCGAGCCGCTGGTGCGCTCCTACGGGCTCGACTTCGTGCACCTGCCCGTCACGCCCGACACCAAGGCCGAGGCCGAGGGCAAGCTGCTCGCGCTGGTGGAGGAGCACGGCGTGCACCTGGTGGTGCTCGCGCGCTACATGCAGGTGCTCTCCGACGACCTGTGCCGTGAGCTGTCGGGGCGGGTCATCAACATCCACCACTCGTTCCTGCCGAGCTTCAAGGGCGCCAAGCCCTACCACCAGGCCTTCGACCGCGGCGTGAAGCTCGTCGGCGCCACCGCCCACTACGTGACCGCCGACCTCGACGAGGGCCCGATCATCGAGCAGGACGTCATCCGCGTCGACCACTCCTACACCCAGGACCAGCTCGTCCGCGCCGGCCGCGACGTCGAGGCGCAGGTGCTCTCCCGCGCCGTCCGCTGGCACGCCGAGTCGCGGGTGCTGCTCAACGGGCATCGGACCGTTGTGTTCCGCTGACCGTTTCCGCGCAATTGCGCGGATGTGGAAGGTTCAGGGCCTCGGAACCTGTCAGAACGGCGCAATTGCGCGGAAACACCGGCCCCGAGGGCGACGCCACTCAACCACGATGTGCATTACGGTTGCGTCATGAGCAACGCGACGTCGAGCGTGCAGTCGGTGGACCGGGCGCTCTCCATTCTCGAGGCGTTGGCGCGGGCGGGGGAGGCGGGGGTGACCGAGCTGGCCGGGTCGCTGGGGGTGCACAAGTCGACGGCGTTCCGGCTGGTGGCGACGCTCGAGTCGCACGGGCTCGTGGAGCAGGTGGACGGGCGCGGGAAGTACCGGCTCGGGGTCGGGCTGCTGCGGCTGGCCGGCGCCACGACGGCGCGGCTCGACGTCGTGCAGGAGGCCCGGCCGATCTCGCGGAAGCTGGCCGCCGACACCGGTGAGACGGTGAACGTGGCGGTGCTGGCCGACCGGTCGGCGCTCTACCTCGACCAGGTGGCCGGCAGCTCGGCGCTGCAGTCGCACAACTGGGTGGGGCAGCACATCCCGCTGCACGCCACCGCCAACGGCAAGGTGCTCATCTGCGACCTCGACGACGACCGCCGCACCGAGATGACCGGGAAGCTGCAGCAGTTCACCCAGCAGACCGTGACCACCGCGAAGGCGCTGCGCGAGGAGCTCGCGCGGGTGTGCGCGCAGGGGTACGCCGTCGCCGTCGACGAGCTCGAGGTGGGGCTGGCCGCCGTCGCCGCGCCGATCCGGAACGCGCACGGCGACGTGATCGCCTCGATGAGCGTGTCGGGGCCGACGTTCCGCATGCCCGAGAAGCGGATCGAGGAGATCGTGCCGGTGCTCGTGGAGGCGGCGGTCGAGGTGTCGCACCGGCTGGGCTGGGGCCACCGCTAGACCACCGCCGATCGTCATCGACACGCAACACGAGAGTGCTTGACGGTCGGATCACGATCGCACATATTCATATCAGCGAGTTGTGCTACAAGCACCGCCGGTGCGTGATGCGCAACACGTCTTTCGGAGGTGCGGACGATGACCGACATCCAGGAGCCGGTAGCCCCGGCGGACGAGACTCCGCTGCACCAGCGGGAGCACGTGCCGATCAACACGGTGGTCTTCGGCGTCTCGGCAGCACTCTCGGTGGCCTTCGTGGCCGCCGGGGTCATCTGGCCCGAGGACCTGCTGAGGGAGACCGGCGAGGCGCTCGGCTGGGTCACCACGAACTTCGGCTGGTTGTTCGTCCTCACCAGCGCGGCGTTCCTCGTGTTCTCCGCCTACCTCGCGGTCACGCGCTACGGCAACATCAAGCTAGGTCCCGACGACAGCAAGCCCGAGTTCAGCACGTTCTCGTGGGTCTCGATGATGTTCGCCACCGGCATGGGCATCGGCCTCATGTTCTGGGGCGTCGCCGAGCCGCTCACCCACATGAACGCCCCGCCGTTGGGTGAGGGCGAGCCCGCCACCGCCGGGTCGGCCGAGATGGCGATGCAGTACTCCTACTTCCACTGGGGCTTCCACCCCTGGGCCATGTACGCCGTGATCGGTCTGGCCATCGGCTACTTCGCCTACCGCAGGAACTACGGCAACACGATCTCGGCGACCTTCCGGCCGCTGCTCGGACACCGTGCCTCCACCGGTCCGGGCAAGGCCATCGACGTGATCGCGATCTTCGCGACGCTGTTCGGCTCGGCCACCTCGCTCGGCCTCGGCGCCCTCCAGATCACCGGTGGCATCGATGACGTCTTCGACCGCGGCGCCGGCAGCGAGACGCTCGCCGTCGCGGTGATCGCGGTGCTGACGCTCTGCTTCGTGCTGTCGGCCGTCTCCGGCGTCGAGAAGGGCATCAAGTACCTCTCCAACGCCAACGCGATCGCCGCCGCGCTGCTGGTGTTCTTCCTGTTCGTGGTGGGCCCGACGGTGTTCATCATGGGCACCTTCACCACCACGATGGGCGACTACCTCACCCAGCTGCCGTCGATGGCGTTCAACACCGGCGTCTACGACAGCGAGGCGCAGAGCTGGCTGGGTGGCTGGACGATCTTCTACTGGGCCTGGTGGATGTCGTGGACGCCGTTCGTCGGCATGTTCATCGCGCGCATCTCCAAGGGCCGCACCATCCGGCAGTTCGTGATCTACGTGATCCTGGTGCCGAGCCTGGTGTCATTCGTGTGGTTCGCGATCCTGGGTGGCTCGGCGATCAACCTGCAGCTCAACGAGGGCTGGGACCCGCCCACCATCGACGGGGCGGTCGACAGCCAGGGCTCGCTCTTCGCGGTGCTGCGCGAGTACCCGCTCGGGGCGATCACGGTGGCGGTCGCGGTGTTCCTCATCGCCATCTTCTTCGTCACCGGGGCGGACGCCGCGTCCATCGTGATGGGCATGCTGAGCCAGAACGGCACCGAGGAGCCGAAGCGCTGGCTGATCGTGTTCTGGGGTGTCGCCACCGGCAGCGTGGCCGCGGTGCTGCTGTGGGCCGGCGACGGCAACGGTCTCAGTGCCTTGCAGACATTGGTGATCCTCGTGGCTGCGCCGTTCATGCTGATCCTGATCGGCATGTGCTTCTCGCTGATGAAGGCGCTGCGCGAGGAGACGTTCGAGTCCACGCTGCCGAGCCGCGTCCGCCGCGCGGTGGAGCACTCGCAGCGATTCCCGGACGGACCGTGAGCTGAACGCGACACCGACCCTGTACGTCGGCGGCGCCTGGGAGGGCGCCGCCGACGGTGGGCGTCGTGAGATCCGGTGCCCGGCCGACGGCGAGCTCGTGGCCGAGGTCGACGAGGCGACGGCGGTCGACACCGAGCGCGCCATCGCTGCCGCCCACACCGCGTTCCACGAGGGCCCGTGGCCCCGCACCCCGGCGCGCGAGCGGGGCGACCTGCTGCTCCGGGTGGCCGACCTGCTCGAGCGCGACAAGGCCGACGTCGCCCGGGCCGAGAGCCTCGACACCGGCAAGCGGTTCGTCGAGTCCGAGTACGACGTCGACGACATCGTGTCGGTGTTCCGCCACTTCGGCCGGGTGGCCGCCGAGGACGCCGGCCGCGTGGTCGACACCGGCAACCCCGACGTCGTCAGCCGGATCGAGCACGAGCCGGTCGGCGTCTGCGGGCTCATCGCGCCGTGGAACTACCCGCTGCTGCAGGCGTCGTGGAAGGTCGCGCCCTGCCTCGCCGCCGGCAACACCTTCGTGCTCAAGCCGAGCGAGCTCACGCCGCACACCTCGATCCACCTGATGCGGCTGCTCGAGGAGGCCGGGCTACCCGCCGGCGTCGGCAACCTGGTGCTCGGCGCCGGGGCCGAGGCCGGGGCGCCGCTCGCCACCGACCCGCGCGTCGACCTGGTGTCGTTCACCGGCGGCCTCGAGACCGGCAAGCGGATCATGGCGGCGGCCGCCGGCACCGTGAAGCGCATCGCGCTCGAGCTCGGCGGCAAGAACCCCAACCTCGTCTTCGCCGACGCCGACGTGCCGGTCGCCCTCGACTACGCGCTCACCGCCGTGTTCCTGCACTCCGGCCAGGTGTGCTCGGCCGGCGCCCGGCTGCTGGTGGAGGAGTCGCTGCACGACGCGTTCGTCGACGAGCTCGTCGAGCGGGCGCAGCGGATCCGGCTCGGCGGCCCGTTCGACGACAAGGCCGAGACCGGCCCGCTCACCAGCGCCGCCCACCGCGACAAGGTCGAGGCGTACGTCGCCCGCGGGCTCGCCGAGGGTGCGGTGCTGCGGTGCGGCGGCGCGCGTCCGGACGACCCCGCGCTCGCCGACGGCTTCTACTACCTCCCGACGATCCTCGACGGCTGCACCTCGCAGATGTCGGTGACCCAGGACGAGTCGTTCGGCCCGGTGCTCACCGTCGAGACCTTCACCAGCGAGGACGACGCCGTCGCGCTCGCCAACGACAGCATCTACGGCCTGGCCGGCGCGGTGTGGACCCAGGACGCCGGCAGGGCGCAGCGCGTGGCGGCCGGACTGCGGATGGGGACGGTGTGGGTGAACGACTACCACCCGTACGTCGCCCAGGCCGAGTGGGGCGGCTACAAGCAGTCCGGCATCGGCCGCGAGCTCGGGCAGGCGGGGCTCGAGGAGTACCGCGAGACCAAGCACGTGTGGCACAACATCCGGCCGGCCGAGCAACGCTGGTTCAAGGGATAGGACGGACCGATGGGGGACCGGTACGACTTCGTGATCGTCGGCGGCGGCTCGGCGGGCTGCGCGCTGGCCAACCGGCTCTCGGCCGACCCGTCGACGTCCGTGCTGGTGCTCGAGGCCGGCCGCTCCGACTACAGGATCGACCCGTTCATCCACATGCCGGCGGCGCTGCCGTTCCCGATCGGCAGCCGGTTCTACGACTGGCGCTACGAGACCGACCCCGAGCCGCACCTGGGCGGCCGCAAGGTGTTCCACGCCCGCGGCAAGGTGCTCGGCGGGTCGTCGTCGATCAACGGGATGATCTTCCAGCGCGGCAACCCGATGGACTACCAGCGCTGGGCGGCCGACCCCGGCATGGAGCAGTGGGACTACCTGCACTGCCTGCCCTACTTCAAGCGGATGGAGACCTGCGTCGCCGGCGCGGACGACTGGCGCGGCGGCGACGGCCCGCTGGTGCTCGAGCGCGGCCCGGCCGAGAACCCGCTGTTCACGGCGTTCTTCGCGGCGGCGCAGGAGGCCGGCTACCCGCTCACCGACGACGTCAACGGCTACCGCCAGGAGGGCTTCGCCAAGTTCGACCGCAACGTGCACCGCGGCCGCCGGCTCTCCGCCGCGCGCGCCTACCTGCACCCGGTCAAGCACCGGAAGAACCTCTCGGTCGAGACCTACGCGCTCGTCACCGGCGTGCGGTTCGACGGCAAGCGCGCCGTCGGCGTCGACTACGAGCGGGCCGGACGGCGGCACCGCAGCGTCGACGCCGGCGAGGTCATCCTGTGCGGTGGCGCGATCAACAGCCCGCAGCTGCTCCAGCTCTCCGGCGTCGGCGACGAGGCGCTGCTGAAGCAGCACGGCGTCCCCGTCGTGCACCACCTGCCGGGGGTGGGGGAGAACCTCCAGGACCACCTCGAGGTCTACATCCAGTACGCCTCCAAGCAGCCGGTGTCGATCGCCCCCGGACTGCGCTGGCGGGCTCGCCCGGGCATCGCCTACAACTGGCTGTTCCACCGCCGGGGCCTCGGCGCCACCAACCACTTCGAGGGCGGCGGGTTCGCGCGCAGCAACGACGACGTCGACTACCCGAACCTGATGTTCCACTTCCTGCCGGTGGCCATCCGCTACGACGGCTCGGCGCCCACCGAGGGCCACGGCTACCAGGTGCACATCGGCCCGATGTACGCCGACACCCGCGGCCACGTGCGCATCAGGAGCCGCGACCCGCGCCAGCACCCGTCGATGCTCTTCAACTACCTGTCGACGCCCACCGACCGCAAGGAGTGGGTGGAGGCGATCCGGGTGGCCCGCGACATCCTCAACCAGCCGGCCTTCGCCCCCTACAACGACGGCGAGCTCTCGCCCGGCCCCGAGGTCGACACCGACGAGCAGATCCTCGAATGGGTGCGGAAGGACGCCGAGACCGCGCTGCACCCCTCGTGCACCACGAAGATGGGCACCGGCGCCGACGCCGTCGTCGACCCGTCGTCGATGCGGGTGCACGGCGTCGAGGGACTGCGCGTCGTCGACGCCTCGGTCTTCCCCTACGTCACCAACGGCAACATCTACGCGCCGGTGATGATGGTCGCCGAGAAGGCGGCCGACCTGATCCTCGGAAACACGCCCCTGGCGCCAGCGGACGTGGCTTACTACCGGTATCGGGACGGGGCTCCCCTCCACCCGCCCGGCGATCCGCGCAACCAGCGCAACGACGAGAGTGAGGTGGGCCGATGACCGCGGCTCTGACGGTTGAGAACCTCTGGAAGATCTTCGGCCCCAAGGCCGACCAGATCATCGGAACCCCCGACGCGGAGCTCTCGCGGGCCGAGCTGAAGACCAAGACCGACTGCGTGGTGGGCGTCAAGGACGTCAGCTTCGAGGTCGCGCCGGGCGAGGTGTTCGTGGTGATGGGCCTGTCGGGCTCCGGCAAGTCCACGCTGGTGCGGTGCCTGACCCGGCTCATCGAGCCGACGGCGGGCCGGGTGTCGATCCTCGACACCGAGGTCACCGGCGCGAGCGAGTCCGAGCTGCGCGAGCTGCGCCGCAAGCGGGTGTCGATGGTGTTCCAGCACTTCGGGCTGCTGCCGCACAAGCAGGTGATCGACAACGTGGCCTACGGCCTCGAGATCCGCGGCATCTCGAAGAAGGAGCGCCGCGCGACGGCCGGCGAGATCGTCGACCTGGTGGGCCTGACGGGCTACGAGCACTCCTACCCCGACCAGCTCTCCGGCGGCATGCAGCAGCGGGTCGGCCTGGCCCGCGCGCTGGCCGGCGACCCCGACATCCTGCTGTTCGACGAGCCGTTCTCCGCGCTGGACCCGCTGATCCGCCGCGACATGCAGAACGAGGTGATCCGCCTGCACCGCGAGCTCGGCAAGACGATGGTGTTCATCACCCATGACCTCGCCGAGGCGCTCAAGCTGGGCGACCGGATCCTCATCATGCGCGACGGCGCGATCGTGCAGATCGGGGCGCCCGACGAGGTGGTCGGCGCCCCGGCCGACGAGTACGTGCGCGACTTCGTCTCCGACGTCCCGCGCTCGCACGTGCTGACGCTGAAGTGGGTGATGCGGGAGCCGAAGCCCGGCGACTCGATGGAGGGCCCGGTCATGCCGGCCGACACCATCGTGCGCAAGGCGGCCCAGGCGGCGCTGGCCTCCGACCACCCGGTGCGGGTGATCGACGACCAGGAGCGGGTCATCGGCATCGTCGACGACGACGCGATCCTGCGGGTCGTGGTCGCCGAGGAGACGCCCGGCGAGGTGCCCGACCTGGCAGGCGCCCGGTGACCGCCACCCTCGAGCGGGCGCCGGACGCCGAGCCCGACGAGCCGGCCCCGAAGCGGGACGGGCGCACCGACGCTCCGCGCGGCCTGCTCGCGCTCGGTGTGCTCGGGCTGTGGGTCATCGCCTGGCTGGCGCTCAAGGGCGAGGACACCCTGGCCCGCCCGGTCCGCGAGCGGACCGGGTTGATGGACGACTTCACCGGCTTCCGCAACGACGTGATCGCGGGCCGCGACTCCAACCCGATCATCCAGCTCACCTACTGGATCGGCGGCACCTTCGTGGACGCCGTCGACTGGCTGCAGCGGATGATCTCGGTGGCGAACTTCCCGCGCCCGGTGCCCGAGATCGGCTGGCTCGGCGTCACCGCCGTCGCCGTCTGGATCGGCCTCGCCGTGGCGGGTCCGCGCATCGCGGCACTCATCTCGGTGTCGTTCGTCGCGTTCGCAGCGCTCGGCTACTGGTCCGACGCGATGGACCTGCTGATCGTCACGTTCGTGGCCGTGGCCATCACGATCATCGTGGGCATGCCGCTGGCGGTGTGGATCGCCTCGAGCAGACGCGCCGAACGCGCGGTCACGGTCGTCCTCGACCTGATGCAGACGATGCCGACGTTCGTCTACCTGCTGCCGATCGTCCTGTTCTTCGGCATCGGCGCCTCGGCCGCGGTGGTGTGCACGCTGGTCTACTCCTTGCCGCCGCTGATCCGCATCGCCGGGTTCGGCATCCGCACCGTCTCGCCGACCACCATCGAGGCCACCGACTCGGCAGGTCAGACGTTCTCGCAGCGGCTGTTCAAGGTGCAGCTGCCGATGGCGCGGAGCACGATCGTGGTCGGCCTCAACCAGACGATCATGGCCGCGCTCGCGATGGCCACCCTGGCGGCCTACGTCGACGGCCCCGGGCTCGGTGACCCGGTGTTCAGCGCGCTGATCCGGCTCGACATCGGCGGCGCGTTCGTGCCCGGCATGCTGATCGTCCTCATGGCGATCATGCTCGACCGCACCACCACGGCGGCCAGCCAGCGGGCCGAGCGGGTGGCGCGCGGCGGTGGTGGCAACCCGACTCAGCGGAAGATCGAGCTGGGTCTGGGCGGCGTCATCGCCGTGGTGGCGATCTACCTGTCGCGCCAGCAGCTGTGGGCCGCGGAGTTCCCCGAGCGGGACTGGGGCCGCACCGTCGCCGACAAGGTGAACGACTTCTCCACCTGGGTGGTCGACACCTTCGGCGGGTTCACCGACGGCGTCCGCGACCTCATCACCCGGGCCCTGCTCAACCCGCTGCAGGAGCTGCTCGCCGAGTCGCCCTGGTACGTCGCCGCGCTCGGCCTCCTGGCCCTCGCCTATGTGTTCGGTCGCACCAAGGCTCTGGTGTCCACGGCGATCTGCCTGGCCGGCATCCTGTTCCTCGACCTGTGGCACGACGCGATGGTCACCCTCACCATGACCCTCGTCGCGACGCTGATGGTGATGGTGCTGGCGCTCGTGTTCGGCGTCTGGATGGCCCGCAGCCGCCGCGCCGACTTCCTGATGCGACCGCTGCTCGACGCCGGCCAGACCATCCCGCCGTTCGTCTACCTGATCCCGGTGCTCGCGCTGTTCGGCGCCAGCAGGTTCACCGCGATCGTGGCCGCGATCGTCTACGCGGCCCCGGCCGCCATCAAGCTGGTGGCCGACGGCGTCAAGAGCGTCTCGCCCACCACCGTCGAGGCGTCCCGCTCCTCCGGCGCCACCACCTGGCAGGAGATCACCAAGGTGCAGCTGCCGATGGCGCGCGGCTCGATCGTGCTCGCCGCCAACCAGGGCCTGCTCTACGTGCTGGCCATGGTCGTGATCGGCGGCCTGGTGGGCGCAGGTGCCCTCGGCTACGACGTCGTGCTCGGCTTCTCGCGCTCGGAGGAGTGGGGTCGCGGCGCCTGCGCCGGTCTCACGATCGTCCTGCTCGGCATCATGATCGACCGCATCACGCGGGCCGCGGCCGAGTTCCAGCCCGGCACTCCGCGCCGCTCGCCGGCCCTGATGCGGCGGTCCGTGCGATGACCCCGTCTCCCCGTCCCGAACCCACCCCGGGCACGCGTCCCGGTGGGCAGCAGCACCACAACCTGGAGGAAGCATGAGGAACAACAGCAAGCGGGGTGCCCGCCTGCTCAGCGCAGTGGCGATCGGGTCGCTGGCCCTGGTCATCGCCGGCTGCGGCGACAGCTCCATCGACGAGGACACCAAGGCCAACGAGGAGCGCGCCGCGGAGCAGGGCGACTGCGGTGACCTCAACATGGCGGTGAACCCGTGGGTCGGCTACGAGGCCAGCGCGTACGTCGTCGGCACCATCGCCGAGCAGGAGCTGGGCTGCAAGGTCACCTACAAGGAGCTCAAGGAGGACGTCTCCTGGCAGGGCTTCGGCACCGGCGAGGTGGACGTCGTGATCGAGGACTGGGGCCACCCCGACCTCGAGAAGCAGTTCTTCGAGGGCTCCGGCGACGGCAGCGCGATGGACATGGGCCCGAACGGCAACGTCGGCATCATCGGCTGGTACGTGCCGCCGTGGCTGGCCGAGGAGCACCCGGAGATCCTCGACTACGAGAACCTCAACGACTTCGCGGACGAGTTCGCGACCTCGGAGACCGGTGGCAAGGGCCAGTTCCTCGGCGCCGACCCGTCGTACGTCCAGTTCGACGAGTCGATCATCGAGAACCTGGGCCTGGACTTCAAGGTCGTGTTCTCCGGCAGCGAGGCGGCCAGCATCACCGCCTTCCAGCAGGCCGAGAAGAACAAGGAGTTCATGATCGGCTACTTCTACGAGCCGCAGTGGCTGTTCGCCGAGCTGGAGCTCCAGAAGGTGACGCTGCCGCCGTACGAGGACGGCTGCCAGGACGACCCGGCCAAGGTCGACTGCGACTACCCGGAGACCGAGCTGAAGAAGATCGTCTCGACCTCGTGGGTGGAGGAGGACACCGCGGCGGTCGGCCTGGTGGAGAGCTTCGAGTGGACCAACGAGGACCAGAACCTCGTGGCGAAGTACATCTCCGAGGACGGCATGGCGCCCGAGGACGCCGCGGCCCAGTGGGTCGAGGACAACCCGGACAAGGTCGACGAGTGGCTGAGCTGACCTGAGGATTGCGGAGGTTTCGAGGCTCGCTCCGCTCGCACCTCAACCACCGCTGGAAGACGGTGGTTGAGGTGCGAGGAGCGCCAGCGACGAGCCTCGAAACCCCCGCCTACACCTGGCCAGGGGATTGCCCCCGGCCGGGCGTGCTCGTACCCTTGTCTCGTATCACGCATTGAGTTGCGAATAGCGCAACAACAGTCTGGAGCAAGCGCATGGCCACCGTCCCCGCCACCGCCCGTGTCGTCGTCATCGGCGCCGGCATCGTCGGCAACAGCCTCGTCCACCACCTCGCCGAGCTCGGCTGGACCGACATCGTGCAGATCGACAAGGGCCCGCTGCCCAACCCGGGCGGCTCCACCGGCCACGCGTCGAACTTCATCTTCCTCACCGACCACTCGCGCGAGATCACCGATCTCACGCTCGACTCGGTCGAGCAGTACAAGGCGATGGGGGTCTTCACGCAGTCCGGCGGCTTCGAGGTGGCGCGCACCGAGGAACGGATGGAGGAGCTGCGCCGGCGGATGTCGTCGGCCAAGGCATGGGGCATCGAGGCCGAGATGGTCGACCCCGCCTTCGTGAAGGAGAAGGTGCCCTTCATCGAGACCGACCCGATCATCGGCGCCTTCTGGCAGCCCGGCGTCGGCGTCGTCGACTCGCTGCGCGCCGGCACGATCATGCGCGAGAGCGCCCAGGCCAAGGGCGTGCTGACGTCGGTGCCGAACGTCGAGGTCACCGACCTCGTCGTCGAGGACGGTCGCGTGACCACCGTGTGCACCGACGGCGGCGACATCGCGACCGACTACGTCGTCATCGCCTGCGGCGTCTGGAGCCCGAAGATCGCCGACCTGGCCGGCGTCAGCCTGCCGCTGACCCCCGCCGTGCACCAGATGATCAGCGTCGGCCCGTGCCCGCAGCTCACCGGCACCGAGGGCGAGATCACCTTCCCGATCGTGCGTGACATGGACACGTTCTGCTACGAGCGCCAGCACGGCGCCGACATGGAGGTCGGCTCCTACGCGCACCGGGCGATCCTGATGGCGCCGGAGGACATCCCCTCGATCGAGGCGAGCAAGCTCTCGCCCACCGAGCTGCCGTTCACCGAGGACGACTTCGACACCCAGCTCGAGCAGGCCTACGAGCTGATGCCCGACCTGCTCGGCGCCGAGGGCGCCGAGATCCGCTACGCCATCAACGGGCTGCTCTCGCTCACCTGCGACGGCCTGCCGATCCTCGGCGAGAGCGAGGTCAAGGGCCTCTGGACGGCGGCCGCCGTCTGGATCAAGGAGGGGCCCGGCGTCGGCCGCGCGGTGGCCGAGTGGATGACCCACGGCTACAGCGAGATCGACGTCAGCCACAGCGACATCGCCCGCTTCCACGAGCACCAGAAGCCGCGCGAGCACACCCGGCTGCGCACCACCGAGTCGTTCATCAAGACCTACGGGATCATCCACCCGGCCGAGCAGTACGAGTCCGACCGCGGCCGGCGGAAGTCGCCGATGTTCGAGTCCCAGGAGAAGCTCGGCGCGTTCTTCTTCGAGACGGCGGGCTGGGAGCGGCCGCACTGGTACGAGTCCAACAGCGACCTCGTCGAGCAGTACGGCGACGCCGTCATGCCGCGCGAGCACGAGTGGGACTCGCGCTGGTGGAGCCCGGTGATCAACGCCGAGCACCTGCGGATGCGCGAGGCGGCCGGCGTCATCGACCTCACCGCGTTCCAGGTCTTCGACATCGAGGGCGCGGGCGCGCTCGACAGCGTGCAGCGCACCTGCGTGGCGCAGTGCGACGTCGCCGTCGGCAAGGTGATCTACACGCCGGTGCTCGACGCCAACGGCGGCTTCCGCTCCGACCTCACGGTGATGCGGCTCGGCGAGGACCGGTTCCGCGTCGTCACCGGCGGCGCGCACGGCCCGGCCGACCGCAAGTGGTTCGCCGACCACCTGGTCGACGGCGCCTCGCTCACCGACGTCACGGACGAGGTGGCGACCATCGGCCTGTGGGGCCCGAACGCCCGCGACGTGCTGGCCTCGCTCACCGACGCCGACACCTCGCACGAGGGCTTCGGCATGCTCACCTGCCGCGAGATCGAGGTGGCCGGCGTGCCCGTGCTCGCCTCACGGATCTCCTACGTCGGCGAGCTCGGCTGGGAGCTCTACGTGTCGTTCGACGACGCCGCCCGGGTCTGGGAGGCGCTGCTCGACACCGGCGACAGCCACGGCACCCGGCCGGTCGGCATCGGCGTCTACGGCACCACCGGCCGGCTCGAGAAGGGCTACCGCGCCTACGGCTTCGAGCTCGACGGCGAGCGCACCATCGTCGAGGCCGGGATGCAGCGGCCGAAGGTCAAGGCCGCCGACTTCACCGGTCGCGAGAAGTACCTGGCCCAGCGGGCGTACTGGATTCTGGGGGAGACCCGGCCACCGTGCTCTGCACGCTCACCGTCGACGACCACACCTCGACGTCCGGCGTGAAGCGCTACATGCTCGGCGGCGAGCCGATCCTCACCCGCGACGGCGGCACGCTCACCGACGGTCACGGCCACCACCCGTACGCCACCAGCGCCGGCTCCGCGCCGTCGCTCGGCAAGCACGTGCTGCTGGCCTACCTGCCGCCGGCCGAGGCCACGATCGGCAACGAGCTCGCCGTCTCCTACATGGAGGAGCTCTACCCGGTCACCGTCGTCTCCGTCGACGCGACGCCGGCCTTCGACCCGGCGAACGAGCGGATGCGGTGAATCCGTGACGAACGTCCTCGTCTGCGTGAAGCGGGTGCCCGACGTCGGGGGCGAGGTGTCGCTCACCGACGACGGGCAGGCCGTCGACGCCCGGCAGCTCGGGTTCACGGTGAGCGACCACGAGGCGTGCGCCGTCGAGCTCGCGGTGCGGGTCGCCGCCGAGACCGGCGGCACCGCCACCGTGCTCACCCTCGGCGCCGAGGAGGCGGTGGAGCAGCTGCGCAACGCGCTCGCCGTCGGCTGCACCGCCGCCACCCATGTGGTGGCCGACCCGGTCCGGCTGGGCCCGGCCGACGTCGCGCGCGAGATCGCGGCCGTCGTCCACGACCACGAGGCCGAGGGCCGCGGCCATGACGTGGTGCTGCTCGGCAACGACGCCGCCGACTCCGGCGACTTCCAGGTCGGCATCCGGCTCGCCCACCTGCTCGGTCGCCCGGTGGTGAACGGCGTGCTCACCGTGGAGATGGAGGGCAGCGACGTCGTCGCGCGCGGCGAAGGGCCCGAGGGGCACGAGACGTTCCGGCTGCCGACGCCCGCCGTCGTCACGATCCTCGAGGGCGGCGTCGACCCGCGCTACCCGTCGGTGCCCGGCCGGATGAAGGCCAAGAAGGTGCCGGTCGAGGAGCGCGAGCTCACCGCAGAGCCGGCGGGGCCGAGCCGGGTGAGGCTGGTGCTGCCGCCGCCGGTGCGCAGCGACGTCGAGATCCTCGGCCAGGGTGCCGCGGCTGCGCCCGCCGTCGTCGACCTGTTCGAGCGACTGGGGGTGATCTCCACGTGATCATCGTGCTGGTCGAGACCGACGAGAACGGCGTCGTCGAGCTCTCCCGCGAGGCGGTCACCTTCGCCCGCGGGCTCGCCGCCGCCGGCGGGGGAGTGGCCGTCGACGCGTTCCTGGCCGGCGAGCTGCGCGACGGCGTGGCCGAGCAGCTCGGCCAGTGCGGCGTCCGCGAGCTGCACCACGCCGTCGGCGACGCGTTCGACGCCTACGCCGCTGCCGCCTGGGCCTCGGCCCTGATCGCCGCCCGCGAGAAGTCCGGCGCCGTGGTCGTGATGGGCTCGGGCACCCCGCGCGGGAACGAGATCCTCGCCCACGTGGCCGCCCGGCTCGACGTGCCGATGGGCGCCAACGTGCTGTCGTTCCACGGTCTGTCGCCGTTCGTGGTCGTCCGCCAGGTCGTGGGCGGTGCGGCCCTGGAGGAGATGAGCCTCGGCACACGGCCGGCGATCTTCAGCGTCGCCGGGCACGCCGTCGAGGCGAAGTCGGCCGGCTCGCTGTCGGCCTGCCGGGTCACCGCGTTCGAGCCGGAGATCGCCGCGGCCGACCTCGTCGCCCGCGTCGTCTCCCGCGAGCCCCCTCCGCCCGACCTCTCCGGCGCGCTGAAGTCGGCCAAGGTCGTCGTCGGCGCCGGTCGCGGTGCCGGCGGACCCGACGGCTTCGACGGCGTCCTCGAGCTCGCCGAGCTGCTCGGCGGCACCCTCGGCGTCTCGCGCGTCGTCACCGGCAACGGCTGGCGGCCGCACCACGAGCAGGTCGGCCAGACCGGCAGCCGGATCACCCCCGACCTCTACCTCGCCTGCGGCATCTCCGGGGCGATCCAGCACTGGGCCGGCTGCTCCGGCGCCAAGACGATCGTGGCGGTCAACACCGACGCCGAGGCGCCGATGGTCACCCAGGCGCACTACGCCGTCATCGGCGACATGCACGAGATCGTGCCCGCGATCATCGAGGAGATCCGCGACCGGCGGGCCGGCCCCTGAATGCCGGACGCGGCTCGGCTGTGCGTTAGAGTCGCGCCCGCAACGGGCGATTGGCGCAGTGGTAGCGCGCTTCGTTCACACCGAAGAGGTCACTGGTTCGAACCCA
>CAWABT010000002.1:0-233668 GCA_963780355.1 uncultured Actinomycetota bacterium | reverse complement strand
ACCTGGCGTCGAAGAACCACCTGTTCGCCGAGCTGTTCCTGGCGTACCTGGTCGAGGACAACCACAAGCCGAAGGGCCGAGACGCCGTGGCGCGGGTGCGGAGCGTGACGCGGCGGATGGCGGAGCGGTTGGCGGCGGCGCCGGAGCTGGCGGCCGCCGTCACGCCGGCGCTGTTGAGCTCCGACCCCGACGTCGAGCGGTTGCGGTTGAAGATCGGGGCGGAGTTCGCGCGGCGGTTCGAGGCGGCGCTCGGCGAGGACGGCGACACGGTGGTGCTCGACGGGCTGCTGCTCGCGTTCTTCGGGGCCCTGCTGCAGGTCGGGATGGGCATCATGACCTACACCGAGATGGGGGAGCGGCTGCACGGCGTCGTGGCCGTCATCCTGCGAGGGAGCGCGATGATCACGACCGTCACCGACCCGGTCGTCCTGGACCCGTACGACTACGCGTTCCAGGAGGACCCGTACCCCACCTACGCCCGGCTGCGGGCGGAGGCGCCGCTCTACTACAACGCCGAGCAGGACTTCTGGGCGCTGTCGCGGCATGCCGACGTCGCCGCCGCCTTCCGGGACGACGCCACCTACTCCAACGAGATGGGCGTGACGATCGACAAGAGCGCGTGGTCGCCGGACGCGCACCGGGTGATGTCGTTCCTGGCGCTCGACGGCGCGCGGCAGCAGCGGATCCGGTCGCTGGTGTCGCGGGCGTTCACGCCGCGGCGGGTGCGGGAGCTGACGCCGCAGGTGCAGGGGCTCACCGAGAAGTACTTCGCGCTCGCGCTGCGGGACGGCGAGGAGCACGACTGGATCGACGAGGTCGCCGGCCGGCTCCCGATGGACGTGATCTCCGAGATGATGGGCGTGCCCGCGGCCGACCGGTTCGAGGTACGCCGGCAGGCCGACCTGCTCGTGCACCGCGAGGAAGGCCTGCGGGACGTGCCGCCGGCCGCCGGCGACGCGTGGCTTGTGGCTCACCACCTACTACGCCGACATGCTCGCCCAGCGACGCCGGCGGCCCACCGAGGACCTCACCTCGGCGCTGCTGGCCGTCGAGGTGGACGGCGACCGGCTCGACGACCACGAGATCATCGCGTTCCTGTTCCTCATGGTCGTGGCCGGCAACGAGACCACCACCAAGCTGCTCGGCAACGCGCTGTTCCACCTGGCGCAGCACCCCGAGCAGCAGTCGGCGGTGTTCGACGACCAGGACCTCGTGACGCCGTGGATCGAGGAGACGCTGCGATTCGACACGTCCACCCAGATGCTGGCCCGGCACCTCCGCGCCGACGTCGAGGTGGACGGCGTCGTCGCGCCGGCGGGGTCGAAGCTGCTGCTCCTGCTCGGCTCGGCCAACCGCGACGAGGCCGTATTCACCGACCCGACCCGCTACGACGTCCACCGCCCCAAGGACGAGCTGTCGCAGAGCGTCTCGTTCGGCGGTGGCCGGCACTTCTGCCTCGGCGCCAACCTGGCGCGGCTCGAGGCGCGGGTCGTCCTCGAGGAGCTCGTGCGCCGGGTGCGCACCTTCGAGGTGCACGCCGAGCGCGCCCGCCGGGTGCACTCCGTGAGCGTCCGTGGGTTCGCCTCCCTCCCCGTGACGGTGACGCTGCGATGAGCGAGAAGTACGAGCGGCCCGAGCGCCGTCCCGCCGTGGTCACCGGTGCGTCCTCCGGCATCGGCGCCGCGATCGCGCTGCGGCTCGGCACGGCCGGCTACCCGGTGGCGCTCGGCGCCCGTCGCACCGACCGGCTGAACGACGTCGCGGAGAAGATCCGCGCCGAGGGCGGCGAGGCGGTCGTGCATCCGCTCGACCTCACCGACGACAGCTCGGTGACGACCTTCGCCAAGGCGGTCACCGCCGACCTCGGCGACGTCGAGGTGGTGGTAAGCAACGCCGGCGCGGTGGCGCCCGGGAGGATCGTCGAGGTCGATCCCGAGCGGTTCACCCGCGAGCTCGACCTGACCGTCGTCGGCGCCCACCGGCTGGTGCGGGCGTTCGTGCCCGAGATGGTTGGCGCGGCGGCGCGGCGACGTCGTGTTCGTGTCGTCGGACTGCGCGGTACGGCCGCGGCCGTTCATGGCCGCCTACTCCGCCGGCAAGTGGGGGCTGGAGGGCATGGTCGCCTCGCTGCAGCTGGAGCTCGAGGGCACCGGCGTCCGCGCCAGCGTGGTGCGGCCCGGCCCCACCTTGAGCGAGATGGGCGACGACTGGGAGGCCGACGACGCCGTCTTCGTGCTGACCAGTGGGCGCACTTCGGGCTGGCCCGGCACCCGCACTTCCTCAAGCCGATGGCGGTGGCCGACGCGATCGCCACCGTCGTCGACGCGCCGCGCGGCGTGCACCTCAACCTGGTGGAGGTCACCCCCGAGGCGCCGGTGGCGGACTCGTGAGCGACATCCGCGAGGTCAGCTACGTCGTGCCGGACGACGGGTACGGCCACCTCGCCGAGATGCGGGTCGACCCGATCGGGCTGTTCGAACGGGTGCGCGCCGAGTGCGGCGACATCGGCCGGTTCCGGCTGGCCGACCGCGACGTCGTGCTCGTGTCGGGCGCCGAGGCCAACGAGCAGTTCTTCCGGGCGCCCGACACCACGCTCGACCAGGCCGCCGCCTACCCGTTCATGACGCCGATCTTCGGCCAGGGCGTGGTGTTCGACGCCTCGCCCGAGGAGCGGCAGCAGATGCTCAAGAACCAGGCGCTGCGCGGCGACATGATGCGCGGCCACGCCGTCCACCATCGAGGCCGAGATCCGCCGGATGGTCGACGACTGGGGTGAAGAGGGCGAGATCGACCTGCTCGACTGGTTCGCCGAGCTGACGATCTACACGACGTCGTCGTGCCTCATCGGCAAGCCGTTCCGCGAGGAGCTCGACTCCTCCTTCGCCCGGCACTACCACGACCTCGAGCGCGGCACCGACGCGCTGGCGTACGTCGATCCGTACATGGAGGGCGTCGAGTCGTTCGCGATCCGCGACCGGGCGCGCGAGCACCTGGTGGCGCTGGTGCAGGGGATCATCGACCGCCGGGTCTCGACGAGCTCGACCAACGGGAGCGGGATCTGCTCGATGTGCTGATCTCGCTCGACATGACGCCGACTACGTGACCGGCATCTTCATCTCGATGATGTTCGCCGGCCACCACACGTCGTCCGGCACCGCGGCCTGGACGCTCATCGAGCTGCTCCGGCACCCCGAGACGATGAAGGACGTCGTCGCCGAGCTCGACGACCTGTACGCCGACGGGTCGGAGATCTCGTTCCAGGCGCTGCGGTCGATCCCGCGGCTGGAGGCGGCGCTCAAGGAGACGCTGCGGCTCCACCCGCCGCTGGTGATCCTGCTGCGGGTGGCGCAGGAGGAGATGGAGCTCGCCGGCCACACGATCCCGCCGGGCACGATGGTGGCCGCCTCGCCGCGGGTCTCGAACCGGATCGCCGAGGACTTCCCTGACCCCGACCGGTTCGACCCCGGCCGCTACCTCGACGGCGAGCAGGCCGACCTCGTGAACCGCTGGACCTGGATCCCGTTCGGCGCCGGCAAGCACCGCTGCGTCGGCAACGCGTTCGCGATGATGCAGCTCAAGGCGATCTTCTCCGTGATCCTGCGCGACTACGAGTTCGAACCCGCTCAACCATTGGACTCCTACCGCGACGACGTGTCGAAGATGGTCATCCAGCTCGAGCAGCCGTGCCGGGTGAAGTACCGACGGAGGTCGGCGTGAGGGCCGGGGGTCTCGACACGCGCTGCTGGCGCTCGCGCGGCTCGACCACCGGCCGGCCGCTCCGGTGGTCGAGCCGGCCGAGCGCCAGCGAGGCCGTGTCGAGACCCCCGGAGCCCTGTCATGAAGGTCGTCGCCGACCTCGACCTCTGCCAGGGGCACCAGATGTGCCAGGGCGAGGCGCCCGACGTCTTCGGGTTCGACGCGGAGGCCGACCGGGTGACGGTGCTGCAGGAGCACCCCGACGAGACGCTGCGACCGCAGGTGGAGAACGCGGTCGCCTACTGCCCGGCCATGGCGCTTGGCGATCGAGGAGGACTGAATGTCGCTCAACCGTGCGGAGATCGAGGAGTTCTGGGACACCTGGCTGGAGGTGAACCGCGAGGCCGAGCGCAGCGGCGACTGGACGATCATGGCCGACTGGTACGCCGAGGACGCCACCTACGGCTGGATGTACACCCCCGACGAGCACTTCATGGCCGTCGGCCGCGAGGAGATCCGCGACCTCGCGATCGGCCAGGAGATGGCCGGGCTCGACGGCTGGCACTACGACTACCAGTGCACGATGGTCGACGAGGCCAAGGGCATGGTGCTCGGGTTCTGGAAGCAGAGGAGCGGCATCACCGACGACGCCACCGGCCGGGAGTACGAGATCCTCGGCATCGGCGGCTCCTGGTTCGGCGTCGAGCGGCAGCCGGACGGCGAGCTCAAGTTCGCCTGGCAGCGCGACTGGTTCGACCTCGGCTCGACGGCGACGACCTTCCTGGCGATCGCCGGGTCCGGCAAGGCGCCGCAGGGGCTGCTGGACCGGATGAAGGTCGACGGCAGGAGCCAGCCCGGCCACTACACGTACGACGAGATGCCCTCGACGCTGTGGCCGCCGCCGGTGGAGGAAGGTCGGTACGTCACTCAGGAGGTCTCGACAAGCTCGACCACCGTGGGGCAGGCATGACGTTGCCGCCCCCGCCCCAGCAGCTGGTCGACGGCAAGCTCGGCCCGGCGTCCGACGGCGCCAGCTACCCGATCCTAAACCCCGCCACCGGCCAGGAGATCGGGCAGGCGCCGGACTCGACCGCCGCCGACGTCGACGCCGCGATCGCCGCCGCCCGGCGCGCGTTCGACGAGTCGACGTGGGCCACCGACCGCGACCTGCGGGTCCGCTGCCTGCGGCAGCTGCACGACGCGCTGCTCGAGGTGGCCGAGGAGTTCAAGGCGCTGACGACGGCCGAGGTCGGCATCCCCGGCTTCATGATGGGCGCCGCCGGGTTCGACGTGCCGGTCGACGGGCTGCGGTGGGTCACCGACCTGCTCGAGGGCTATGACTTCGAGACCGACCTCGGCGTGGCCGAGCCGATGGGCATCCCGTCGCGGCGCACGGTGCGGCGCGAGCCGGTGGGCGTGGTTGCGGCGATCACCCCGTGGAACGTGCCCACCCAGATCAACCTGGCGAAGGTCGGGCCGGCGCTGGCCGCCGGCTGCACCGTGGTGCTCAAGCCGGCGCCGGACACCCCCTGGCTCGCGTGCGAGCTCGGCCGGCTGGCCGCCGAGCGCACCGACCTGCCGGCCGGCGTCCTCAACGTGGTGACGCCGCGCTCGAACGACGTGGCCGCGCTGCTCACCACCGACCCGCGGGTCGACATGGTGTCGTTCACCGGCTCCACCGGCACCGGCCGCGCGATCATGGCCGCCGCCGCGCCGACGCTGAAGAAGGTGTTCCTCGAGCTCGGCGGCAAGTCGGCCGCGATCGTGCTCGACGACGCCGACATCGCGAACGCGGCCGGCGCCACCGCCTTCGCCGCCTGCATCCACGCCGGCCAGGGCTGCGCGCTCACCACCCGGCTCGTCGTCCCCCGGGAGAGGTACGACGAGGCCGTGCAGGTGGCCGCGCACACCATGGAGTCGATCGGCGTGGCCGACCCCGCCGACGGCTCGGCGATCTGCGGTCCGGTGATCTCCGCCGCGCAGCGCGACCGCGTGGAGTCGTACCTGCGGCTCGCCGTCGAGGAGGGCGGCACGTTCGCCACCGGCGGCGCGGTGATCGAGCGGGACGGCTACTGGGTGCAGCCCACCGTCGTCGCCGGCCTCGACAACACCTCGCGGCTGGCGCAGGAGGAGATCTTCGGGCCGGTGCTCGTCGTGATCCCGCACGACGGCGACGACGACGCCGTCCGCATCGCCAACGAGTCGCCGTACGGGCTGTCGGGATCGGTGGAGTCCGGCTCGCTGGAGCGCGCCAAGGCCGTGGCCGCGCGGATCCGCACCGGCACGATCGCCGTCAACGGCGGGGTGTGGTTCAGTCCGGATGCCCCATTCGGGGGCTACAAGCAGTCGGGCCTGGGGCGCGAGATGGGCGTGGCCGGGTTCGAGGAGTACCTCGAGACGAAGACGGTGGCGGAGCCGGCATGAGATTCCAGGACAAGGTCGTCGTCGTCACCGGGGCGGCGCAGGGCATCGGCGAGGCCTACGCCCGCGCGCTCGCCGCCGAGGGCGCGCACGTCGTCGTCGCCGACCTCAACGACGAGGCGGGGGAGAAGGTCGCCGCCGACGTCGGCGGCCTGTTCGTGCACACCGACGTGTCGTCCCACGAGTCCGCCGCCGCGCTGGTGGCCGCGACCGTCGAGGCGTACGGCGGCATCGACGGGCTGGTGAACAACGCCGCGATCTACGGCGACATGCAGTTCGACCTGCTGATCTCGGTCGACTGGGACTACTACCGCAAGTTCATGGCGGTGAACATGGACGGCGCGCTGGTGATGACCCGCGCCGTCTACCCCGAGCTCCAGAAGCGCGGCGGCGGCTCGATCGTCAACCAGAGCTCGACGGCGGCGTACCTCTACTCGGGCTTCTACGGGCTCGCGAAGGTCGGCGTGAACGGGCTGACCCAGCAGCTGGCCCACGAGCTCGGCGGCATGGGCATCCGCGTCAATGCGATCGCCCCCGGCCCCACCGACACCCCGGCCACCCGCACCCAGGCCGGCGACGCCGCCAAGGAGCTGGTGAAGGGGCTCGCGCTCAAGCGGATGGGCCAGCCCGACGACCTGGTCGGCGCCTGCCTGTTCCTGCTCTCCGACGAGTCGTCGTGGGTCACCGGCCAGATCATCGCCGTCGACGGCGGCCAGACGTTCCGCGCATGACGGCCAGACGTACGTCGAGCCTGTCGAGACGCCGTGAGTGGCGAGATCGCTTGCGGCGTCTCGACAAGCTCGACGAACGTAGGGGTCCGTCATGACGCGTGTCGGCTTCGTCGGGCTCGGCAACATCGGCAAGCCGATGGCGCTGCGGCTGGCGGCGAGCGAGCACGAGCTGACGGTGTTCGACGTCGCCGAGGCGCCGGTGGCCGAGCTGGTGTCGGCAGGGGCGACGGCGGCCGCGAGCGTGGCCGAGCTCGCGGCCGGCGTCGAGGTGCTGTGCGTGATGGTGCGCGACGACGAGCAGGTGCGCTCGGTGGCGGACCAGGTCTCGGGCAGCGACCCGGTGCTGGTGGTGCACTCCACCGTGGCCCCCGGCACCCCGGCCGAGCTGGCGGCGCGGGGGCTCCGGGTGCTCGACGCCCCCGTGAGCGGCGGGCCGATGGGCGCGGCCGACGGCTCGCTCGCCGTGATGGTGGGCGGTGACGAGGCGGCGTTCGCGACGGCGCTGCCGGTGCTGGAGTCGGTCGGCAGCAAGGTGGTGCACGCGGGGCCGATCGGCGCGGGCACCCGGTTCAAGCTGGCGCGCAACCTCATCCACTTCACCGCGTTCACCGCCGCCACCGAGGCGCAGCGGCTGGCCGAGGCGGCCGGCCTCGACCTCAAGGAGCTCGGCGAGGTCGTGCGCCACACCGACGCGATCACCGGGGGCGTCGGCGCGATCATGCACCGCGAGACCACCGCGCCGATCGCCGAGGACGACTTCTGGCACGGCGTCCTCGACCATGTGGCCACGCTGGGGGAGAAGGACCTTCGCTTCGCGCTCGCCCTCGCCGACGAGCTCGGCGTCGACACCCCGCTGGCCGCACTCGCGGAGCAGCGGCTCAGGAACGGATTGGGACTGTAGATGGGCAAGTTCGACGACCTCCCCGAGGCCCGCCGTCGCGGCCTGGAGAAGATGCAGCAGGTCTACGGGTTCGACATGTCGGACGCCGAGGGCGACTTCTTCCGCTACACCGTCGAGCACCTCTTCGGCGACATCTGGCAGCGGCCCGGCCTCTCCGACCGCGACCGCCGGCTCCTGCTCATCGGGATGCTCGCGGGCACCGGCCAGCACGACGTGCTCGGCATCCAGGTGCCGGCCGCGCTCACCGCCGGCGAGCTCGACGCCGACGCGCTGCGGGAGATCGTGATCATGGTCAGCCACTACGGCGGCTGGCCGCACGGCGCCCGGCTCAACTCGCTGGTGGAGGAAGCGATCGCGAAGGCGGAGCGGTCCTGATCACGGTCGCCACGCCCGGTCTGGTCTAGACACGAATCCCGCTCAACCCAGGGCGTCTAGCCCACCTGAGCCATCTGACCAACTGCCCGACACCACCCGTTCTGACCAGTATCGTGTGACCCGTGTACGGAAGGCTGGGGGCGGCCGCCGAGATCGACAGGTTGGCGGGCGCCGCACTGGACGACGCCCTCGGCCTGCCCGACGTCGTCCGCGCCGGCCTCGCGATCACCGAGGGCGGGGGACGCCGGCTGCGGTTCACCGCGCGCGACCGCTCCGGCGAGACCGTCGACTGGTGCCACATCGACGCCTACGACGACGTGCCGCTCACCGAGGTGGTGCGCACCGGCGAGCCGGTGGCCGGCAGCCTCGACGAGCTCGAGGACCGGTTCCCGGGCGTGGTCGCGCGGCAGCGCTCGGAGTCGGTGGCCGCGCTCGCCGCCATCCCGCTGCCCGGCAGCGGCTCGCCGGTCGGCGGCCTGGTGCTGTTCTACGACCAGCCCCAGGTGTTCGACGCCGCACACCACCGCGCGCTCGCCGCCCGGGCCGAGGCCGTCGCCGACGCCTGGCGCGAGGCCCGCACGAACGAGCCCCGCCTCGGCGAGCCGCTGGCCGCCGACGCGGGCCCCGAGGCGCAGGTGGCGAGCACCGAGGTCGTGGCCGAGCCCCGCGCCGTCGGCGATGCGCGCCGCTTCCTCCGCCGCACCCTCGCCGAGTGGGACATCGACGACGACACCGCCGACTCCGCCGTCCTCTGCCTCTCCGAGGTGGTCACGAACGCGGTCGTGCACACCGGCCAGACCTCCGAGGTGCGGGCCCTGCTCGAGGAGGGCGTGCTCACCGTCACGGTCCGCGACCGGGGCATCGGCTACACCGCCGGCCCGGTCGACAACGACCCGCTCCGCGTGCACGGCCGCGGCCTCGAGCTCGTCGACGCCCTCACCGCCCGCTGGGGCTCGGAGGTCGACCAGGTCGGCACGACGGTGTGGTTCGTGTTCGAGCCGGAGGACGCCGCGTCCTGACGTTCGTACCCAGGTCGGATCACGAGTGCGCCCGGATCGACTCGGCGCGCACCCACCCCTGCCGCACGTACGGGCCGCCGTCGCGGGCGGCGCTGCCGAGGTGGGCGACGATGCACCACCCCTCCCAGCTGCCGTCGCGGGCGCGCCGCCAGCCGAGCAGGAGCCCGGGCGCGCCCCGGTCGTCCCACATCCGCACGTCGGTCACCCAGACGTGCTCGGCCCGGGGCAGCATCGCATCAGTTTAGAACGTGTGTTCGAACACCGGGAAGGCTGGAGACGATGACGGCCGCCGTCCTCGAGGAGGACGACGGCCGTGAGGAGTAGGAGGGCTCAGCCCTTCTTGGTCTCCCAGAAGATCTCGGCGATCTCGTCGATCTTGGCGAGCAGCTCGTCGGCCTTGCCGGCGTCGAGCTCGCCCTTGGTGCCGGTGGCGCCGGCCAGCTTGGTGGCCTCGTTCACCAGGGTGTGCAGCTGCGGGTACTTCTCGAAGTGCGGGGGCTTGAAGTAGTCGGTCCAGAGCACCCAGAGGTGGTGCTTCACGAGCTCCGAGCGCTGCTCCTTGATGAGGATGGCGCGGGTGCGGAAGTCGGGGTCGTCGTTGTCGGCGACCTTCTGGATGATGGCCTTCACGGACTCCGCCTCGATGCGTGCCTGGGCGGGGTCGTAGACACCGCAGGGCAGGTCGCAGTGGGCCGAGGCCTCGACGGTGGGTGCGAACAGTCGCGCGAACATGCGGGTCCTCTCGTCACGGGATTCCTGAGCGGTTGCGACACTACTCCGCGTGCCCGGACCCCCGACCACCCCTCGGTACGGGTTCGCACGGGTGCGAGGCAGGTCCATGCTCCCGGCCTTGCGGGACGGCGACCGGCTGCTCGTCGACTACCGCCGTCGGCCCCGCCCGGGCGACGTCGTGCTGGCCCGGTTCGCCGACGGCACCCTGGCGGTCAAGCGGGTCGCGGAGCGACGGGACGCGCGGGTGGTGGCTGCTCGGCGACAACCCCGAGGGCACCGACTCGCGCCACCGCGGCGCGGTGCCGGACGCCGCCGTGCTGGGCGTCGCGCGGCTGCGGGTCTGGCCTCGGCCCGGACGAGTCTGAGGCCGCCGAAACCGGTGTGCCAGACTCGCTGGCCGTGTCCCACCCGCGTTCCGGCGAACCTGTCTTCGACCTCCACGTCGGCGGGAAGATGGCGATCGTGTCGACGGTGCCGCTCGAGGGACGCGACGACCTCTCGCTCGCCTACACCCCCGGCGTCGCGCTGGTGTGCGAGGCGATCGCGGCCGACCCGACGCTGACGCAGCACTACACGTGGGTGCCCAACACGGTCGCCGTCGTCACCGACGGCACCGCAGTGCTCGGCCTGGGCGACATCGGCCCGGCCGCCGCGATGCCGGTGATGGAGGGCAAGGCGGTGCTCTTCAAGCAGTTCGGCGGCGTCGACTCGGTGCCGATCTGCCTCGACACCACCGACGTCGACGAGATCGTCGAGACCGTCGTGCGGCTGGCGCCGAGCTTCGGCGGCATCAACCTCGAGGACATCTCCGCGCCGCGCTGCTTCGAGATCGAGGAACGGCTCAAGCAGCGGCTCGACATCCCGGTGTTCCACGACGACCAGCACGGCACCGCCGTCGTCGCCCTCGCGGCGCTGGAGAACGCGCTGGTGCTCACGGGTCGCGCCAAGGAGTCGACCCGCGTGGTGATCTCCGGCGCGGGCGCCGCTGGTGTCGCGATCGCCAAGATCCTGCTCGAGGCGGGCATCCGCGACATCGCCGTCACCGATCGCAAGGGCATCGTGCACTCGGGTCGCCACGACCTCACCCCGGTGAAGCGGGCACTGGCCGAGATGACCGCCGACCGCACCGGCCGCAGCGGCATCCTCGCCGATGCACTGGACGGCGCCGACGTCTACCTCGGCGTCTCCGGCGGCACGATCCCCGAGGAGGACGTCGCGCGGATGGCGCCCGAGGCGATCATCTTCGCGATGGCGAACCCGACGCCCGAGGTGCACCCCGACATCGCGCACAAGTACGCGCGCGTGGTGGCCACCGGCCGCTCGGACTTCCCGAACCAGATCAACAACGTGCTCGCCTTCCCCGGCATCTTCCGCGGCGCCTTCGACGTCGGCGCCTCGGCGATCACCGAGGGCATGAAGGTCGCCGCCGCCACAGCGCTCGCCGAGCTCGTCGGCGACGCGCTCGCCGAGGACCTCGTGATCCCGTCACCCTTCGACCCTCGGGTCGGGCCGGCGGTGGCGGCGGCGGTCGCGGCCGCGGCGCGGGCGGACGGCGTTGCGAAGCGATGAGTTCGGGGACCGGCGACGGTCTCCAGCGGCATGACCACGACCCACACCGTCGGTGACGGCGACGACACGATCCACTACGACGTCAAGGGCGACCTCGCCACCGCGACGCCCGAGCGGCCCGCGCTCCTCACCTTCGCCAACCCGATGGAGGCCGCGGCGTTCGACGCGCTGGCCGCGGAGATCACCGACCGCCCCGTGGTGACGATCGACCCGCGCGGGTCGGGTCGCAACCCGACCGGCACGAGCCCGATGACTCCCGAGCAGCACGCCGCCGACCTGCACCGGGTGGTCGAGGCGCTCGGCGTGGGACCGGTCGACGCGTTCGGCTCGAGCGGTGGCGCGGTCTGCCTGCTGGCGCTGCTCGACGCGCACCCGGACGACGTCCGCCGGGCCGTCGTGCACGAGCCGCCGTTCGTCGACGTGCTCGAGGACGGCCCGACCGTGCTCGCCGCCTGCCAGGACATCCGTGACACCTACCAGCGCGCCGGCGACGGCCCGGCGATGGCCAAGTTCATCGCGCTGGTGATGCAGCCCGGGCCGCTGCCCGCCGACTACCTCGACCGGCCGGCGCCCGACCCCGCCCAGTTCGGCATGAGCCCCGACGACGACGGCGAGCGCACCAGCCCGCTGATCCGCAACATGCCGCCCGTCAACGAGTACGTGCCGGACTACGACGCGCTGCGTGCGATGGGCGACCGGGTGCGCGTGGCGGTCGGCGCCGGCTCCGGCCAGGAGGTCGCCGCCCGCGGCGGCCACGGCCTGGCCGCCCGGATCGGCCGCGAGGTCGACGTGTTCCCCAGCCACCACGCCGGCTTCACCGCGGCCGAGGGCCCCTACCCGGGCGAGCCCGAGGCGTTCGCGGCGAAGCTGCGCGAGGTGTTGGCCTGACCTACTCGCCGACCGTGTTCGGCTTGCGCCAGACCCGCTCGAACGGCAGCCGCCAGGCGTGCGGCGCGATGAGCTGGTGGATGGCGTTCGGGCCCCACGACCCCGGGTCGTAGTGCCGCACCGGCGGCGGGTTCTGCAGCAGCTGCTCGGACTTCGCCCACAGCGTCTCGATGCCCTCGGCCGAGGTGAAGAGCGTGTGGTCGCCGCGCATCGCGTCGAGGATGAGGCGCTCGTAGGCCTCGAGCACCGAGCTCGAGGTGCCGGTGTCGACGGTGGCGAACTGCATCGACAGCTTCTCGAGCTTCATGCCCGGCCCGGGCCGCTTGCCGTAGAACGACAGCGACATCCGGGACTGGTCGGCGAGGTCGAAGGTGAGGTGGTCCGGACCCTGGGTGCCGGCGTTCGACCCGGACGGGAACATCGTGAGCGGCGGCTCCTTGAACGCGATCGAGATGATCCGCGCGCCCTCGGCCAGCTTCTTGCCGGTGCGCAGGAAGAACGGCACGCCGGCCCACCGCCAGTTGTCGATCTCGACCTTGAGCGCCACGAAGGTCTCGGTGTCGGAGTCGTCGGCGACGTCCTCCTTGCCGCGGTAGCCGGCGTACTGCCCGCGGACGACGGCGTGTGGTTCGATCGGCCGCATCGAGCGGAAGACCTTGAGCTTCTCCTCGCCGATCGGCCCGGGCGCCAGGTTGGTCGGCGGCTCCATCGCCATGAACGCCAGCACCTGCATGAGGTGGGTGACGACCATGTCGCGGTAGGCGCCGGTGGACTCGTAGAACCTGGTGCGGCCCTCGAGGCCGAGGGTCTCGGGGACGTCGATCTGCACGTGGTCGATGAAGTTGCGGTTCCAGATCGGCTCGAACAGGCCGTTGGCGAACCGGAAGGCGAGGATGTTCTGCGCCGCCTCCTTGCCGAGGAAGTGGTCGATCCGGAAGATCTGCTCCTCGGCGAACACCTGGTGCAGCTCGGCGTTGAGCTTCTGGGCCGACTCCAGGTCGGTGCCGAACGGCTTCTCCATCACGATCCGGGACCGCTCGACCAGGCCGGCCTCCTCGAGCTCGTGCACGACGTCGAGCGCGGCCTTGGGCGGGACGCTCAGGTAGTGGAGGCGGCGGGTCTCCTGGCCGGTCGTCGCGGTGAGCTCGTCCTCGCACTCCTTCACGAGCCGGGCGAGCGCGTCCGGGCCCTCCGACGTCGGCACGTAGCGCAGCCGCTTCGAGAACGGTGCCCAGCGCGCGTCGGTGACGTCGCCCTTGCCGAACTCCTCGCACGCCGCGCGGGCGAGCGTGTCGAACGCCGCGGAGTCCATCTCCTCCAGGGAGGTGCCGATGATGTGCACGTCCGGCACCAGCTTGGCCTCGAAGAGCCGCAGCAGCCCGGGCAGCAGCTTGCGCTTGGCGAGGTCGCCGGTGGCCCCGAAGAGGACGACGACGTGAGGGTGGTCTTCCGCCATGTCTCCGACGTTAGACCTCCGGCATGACGCGCAGGTCACCTCAGTAGTGTCGGGAAGCATGTTCGCCGTCTACGCCGAGTCCTTCGACAAGTCCGACCCGCTGGCCGGCCTGGTGGTGGGGGAGCAGCCGGACCCCGAGGTGCCGGACGGCTGGACGACGGTGACCGTGAAGGCGGCGTCCCTCAACCACCACGACCTGTGGTCGCTGCGCGGCGTCGGGCTGCGCGAGGAGGCGCTGCCGATGATCCTCGGCTGCGACGCGGCCGGCGTCGACGAGGACGGCAACGAGGTCGTCGTGCACGCAGTGGTCTCGGACCCGTCGTGGCTGGGCGACGAGACCTTCGACCCGAAGCGCACGCTGCTCTCGGAGAAGCACCCCGGCACGTTCGCCGACCAGGTGGCGGTGCCGCGGCGCAACGTGGTGCCCAAGCCGGCGTCGCTCTCCTTCGAGGAGGCCGCCTGCCTGCCGACCGCCTGGCTCACCGCCTACCGGATGCTCTTCACCCGCGGCGAGCTCAAGCCCGGCGACACCGTGCTCGTGCAGGGCGCGGGCGGTGGCGTGGCCACCGCGGCGATCATCCTGGGCCGGGCCGCCGGCCTGCGGGTGCTCGCCACCAGCCGCGACGAGGCCAAGCGGTCCCGCGCGCTCGAGATCGGCGCGCACGACGTGTTCGAGTCCGGCGCCCGGCTGCCGGTGAAGGTCGACGCCGTGATGGAGACGGTCGGCAAGGCCACCTGGTCGCACTCGGCCCGCTCGCTCAAGCCGGGCGGCCGGATCGTCGTCTCCGGCACCACCTCCGGGCCCGACGTCGACGACGCCGAGCTCACCCGGATCTTCTTCCTCCAGCTGTCCGTCGTCGGCTCCACGATGGGCACCCGCGACGAGCTGGCCTCCCTGGTCTCGCTGCTCGACGCCACCGGCACCAAGCCGCTGGTCGACCGCACCGTGCCGATGGACCAGGCGCGGGACGGCTTCGCCGCGATGGCCGAGGGCGAGCAGTTCGGCAAGATCGTCTTCACCCGCTGATGGCCACCCACCTGGTCACCGGCGCCGGCTCCGGCATCGGGGCCGAGCTCGCCGACCGACTGCACGCGCGCGGCGACCACCTGGTGCTGCTCGCCCGCTCGGACTCGCGGGCCGAGGAGCTGCGGTCGCGGTACGACGATGCGCTCGTGCTCGTCGTCGACCTGGCCGACCTGGACGCCGTCGCCGCGCTCGACGGGCTGCCCGACGAGCTCGACTCGGTGCATCACGTGGCCGGCGTCGTCGACCTCGCCCCGGCGGCCGAGGCCGACCCCGCCCAGGTGCGCGAGCAGATCGAGGTGAACCTGGTGGCGCCCGCGCTGCTCACCCGGCTCGTCGTGCCGGCTGTCCGGCGGGCGCGCGGGCTGCACCTGTTCGTGAACTCCTCGGCCGGTTTGACGGCGAGCCCCACCTGGTCGGCGTACGCCGCCTCGAAGTTCGGGCTCCGGGCCCTCGCCGACGCGCTGCGGGGCGAGGAGGTCGACCACGGCGTCCGGGTGACCACGGTGTTCCCGAGCCGCACCGCGACCCCGATGCAGCAGAAGGTGCACGAGCAGGAGGGCCGCACCTACGACGCGTCGCGCTGGATCAGCCCGGCCACCGTCGTCGACACGATCCTCCACGTGCTCGACCTCCCCGCCGACGCCACGATCCCGGAGGTCACCGTGCGGCCGGTCGTGCCGCGCACCTGACGTACGTCGAGCCTGTCGAGACGCCGGAAGCCCGGTCGTCGAGCCTGTCGAGACGGCGGGAAGGACGGTCGTCGAGCCTGTCGAGACGCGGGAAGGACGGTCGTCGAGCCTGTCGAGACGCGGGAAGGACGGTCGTCGAGCCTGTCGAGACGCGGGAAGGACGGTCGTCGAGCCTGTCGAGACGCCGGGACGGTTCTCGGTGCCGGAGTGGGGTCGGGTCGGCGAGACCGGGTCGGGGCGTCTCGACAAGCTCGACGAACGTGCGAGACCGGGTCGGGGCGTCTCGACAAGCTCGACGAACGTGCGAGACCGGGTCGGGGCGTCTCGACAAGCTCGACGAACGTGTTCGGCGGCGTCTCGACGAGCTCGACGAACGAGTCCGAGCAATAACGGTTTGGCGGAGGGAATCACCTGTCGGGATGATGGGTTACCTCACGAGCGCTGAGTTCACGGGCCTTCTCCGGTCTGTCTCGGTAGCCGCACAACCCCCAGCCCGATAGGACTCCCCATGTCTGCGCACGTCCCGGCCACCGCCGCCGACGCCGCCCCCACCGGGCGCACGCCCGCCGTGATCACCTGGCTCGTCGCCGCCACGTTCACCGTGATCCTCAACGAGACGATCATGATCAACGCCATCCCGCGGCTGGCCGAGGACTTCGACGTCACGGTGAACGCCGCGCAGTGGCTCTCGACCGCGTTCCTGCTCACGATGGCCTCGGTCATCCCGGTCACGGGCTGGTTCCTGCAGCGGGTCACCACCCGCGCCGCCTTCACCGTCGCGATGGTCACGTTCATCGCCGGCACCACGCTCGCGCTGATCGCCCCGACGTTCTGGGTGCTGCTCCTGGCCCGGATCATCCAGGCCAGCGGCACCGCGGTGATGATGCCGCTGCTGATGACCACGCTGATGACCGTCGTGCCGCCGTCCGACCGCGGCCGGGTGATGGGCAACGTGACCCTCGCGATGTCGGTGGCCCCGGCGCTCGGCCCCGCCGTCTCGGGGATCCTGCTGCAGCTCGGCTCCTGGCGGCTGATCTTCGCGACCGTGCTGCCGATCGCCGTCGGCGTCACCTGGGCGGCGCTCCGCAAGCTCCAGGACGTCGGCGAGCCGAAGGCCGGTGACATCGACTGGTTCAGCGCCGCGGCCGCCGCCGTCGGCTTCGGAAGCCTGGTCTACGGCCTCAGCGAGTTCGCCACCGGCGACCGGCTGCGCCCGGCCCTCCTGATCGTGGGCGGCGCCGTGGCCATCACGGTGTTCGTGCTGCGCCAGCTCCAGCTGATCCGCACGGGCACGCCGCTGCTCGACCTGCGGGTGCTCACCCACCGCACCTACCGGCTCTCGCTGATCCTCATGTCGGTCGCGTTCCTGTCGATGCTCGGCGCGATGATCCTGCTGCCGCTCTACCTGCAGGAGGTCCGCGGCCTGTCGCCGCTCGAGACCGGCCTGCTCGTGATGCCCGGTGGTCTCGCGATGGGCCTGCTCGGCCCGCGGGTCGGTGCCGCGTTCGACCGCTTCGGCGGCCGCCCGCTGGTGATCCCCGGCTCCGTGGTGATGGTGGCGACCCTGTTCGGGCTCAGCCAGATCACCACCACGACGTCGTACTGGCTGATCCTCGGCCTGCACGTGCTGATGATGGTGAGCCTGGCGGCGCTGTTCACGCCGGTGTTCACGCTGGGCCTGGGCGACGTGCCGATGCACCTGTACTCGCACGGCAGCTCGACGCTGGGCACGATCCAGCAGGTCGCCGGCGCGTTCGGCACCGCCCTGGTCATCACCGTGATGACCACCCGCGCCGAGGACCGCGCACTGGCCGGGGTCGACCCGCTCACCGCCACCGTCGACGGCATGCGGACGGCGTTCCTCGTGACCGCCGTGCTGGCGATCATCGTGGTGGTGCTCGCCGTCATGCTGCCGAGCCGCCCCGCCCAGGACCCGCACGCGATGCCGGCCGAGGCGCTCGACCCCGCGGCCGACGCCGACGACCTGGACGCCGAGCTCGCCCGGCTCGAGGACGAGGCCGGCGAGGAGTGCTCGACCCGTCAGCCGTAGGTTCCGACCGGACTAACCTCGGACGGCGAGCCGCACGAGCGCTCGCGTCTGCGCCACGATCGCGTCGCGACGGCCCTCGTAGCCCGGGCCGGTCAGCGCGTCGCCGCCCGGCAGGCCGAGCACCGGGGTGTGCACGTGGCCGCCCGGGTGATGGGCCCCGATCGCGTCGCGGAGCAGCGTGGCGCGGTAGGCGATCTCGTTGGAGAGGTAGTCGCCCGGGCCCCCCGACACCGCGACCCAGCCCGGGGTGGGGCCGTCGGTATGGGTGCGCACCTCGTCGGTCGCCGGGTTCCGCTCGGTGATCTCGCGGTTGATGAGCACCGGGTAGTCGCCGGTGCCGCCGTCGCGCATCGCGACCAGCGGTAGCGAGGTGCGCGTGAACTGCGGCTGCGGGCGCACCGTCGGGAAACCGCGGGGGATCGGGATGGTGCCCGTGCGCTCGCGGTTCGCGTTGTCGGCGAAGCCGCCGCGGCGGGCGCCGTTCCAGACCTCGAGGTCGAACTGGTCGGGGCGTCCCTGGCTCACGGTCACCAGTGCGGCGAGAGCCCCGCCGCCGCGGCGGATGAAGGGGCTGAGGGTGCGCTCGACCTCGCCGCCGCGGAAGTCGTCCCACCGCACCGGGAACATGGCCGTCTCGACCCGCGCCGGCCCGGCCGCCGTGCTGACCCATCGGCCGTCGAACGCGAGGGCGGCGGCGCCGGACGGGTTGCCGATGCGGGTGTCGACGTCGAGCGTGAACGGGTCGAAGCCGGTGACGAGCACGCGGCGGGTCGCGCGTCCGAAGTCCACCGTGTCCTGGCCGCGCGACGTCGTCTCGAGAAGACCGAGCAGCCCCGCGGCGTCGCCCTGCCACCGGGCGAGCACCCGCGTCATCGCGACCCGGGCCCAGTAGAGCGGCCGGTCGTCGCCGCCCGGCAGGTCGCCGGCGACCCGGATGCGGCCCTGGGCGCGGCCGGTGGCCCACTCCCACAGCCCGTGGCCGTGCCGCTCGACCACGCCGCGCGCCTCACGCCGCGAGTCGGCGCGGCACAGGGCGGTGGCGAACCGCGAGACCCGGTCGGCGGCGCCGCTGCGCCGCAGGATCGCGCGCGGCGCCGGTCGCGAGAGGCGTGCCTGCTCGACCGTCTGCGGCGTCGAGGTGTCGAAGCACGGCGCGGCGGCGGGTGCTGCGGGAGCGGCGGTCGCGGGTGAGACCGCCGACCAGGGCAGCAGGACGGCGGCAGCGAGCGAGGCGAGCAGGACCTGACAGCGCGGCACGCGCACCTGCCTACTCCCGGTCGCGAGGCGGGGGCAACCCCTGACTACAGCGGCGCCCGCTTGTCGGCCCAGGGCCGGGCCTCCTCGAGCTGCGCGGCGACCCGCAGGAGCAGGCCGTCGGAGCCGAGCGCGCCGACGAGCTGGGTGCCGATCGGCAGGCCGTCCGCCGTCCAGTGCAGCGGCACGGAGACCGCCGGCCGGCCGGTGAGGTTGGCGAGCTGGGTGTAGGGCACCCAGCCGAGGTTCTCGGTGATCAGCTGGTCGACGATCGGCGTGAACCGCAGCACGCTGGAAGCGCGGGCGGTGAGCAGCGCCTTCTGCGCGACCTGGAGCGCCTTCGGGACGTCGAACGCGCCGACCCGGGGCGGCGGCGTCGCGGTGCTCGGGGTGAGCAGCAGGTCGTAGTCCCGGTGGAACTCGGCCAGCCGGCGCACGTGCTGGTGCCGGCCCTCGATCGCCGCCACGTAGTCGACCGCCGGCGTCGCCCGGCCGAGCGCCGCCATCAGCCGGGTGTCGTCCTCGAATCCGCCGTCGCCGCTGCCGGTCACGCGCTTGGCCTCGGCCACCTGGTAGGCGAGGAAGGTGAACCACGTGGTGAGGAACTCCTTGGCGAGCACCGCGGCGTCGAACGGCTGCTCGTCGAGCTCGACGACGTCGTGCCCGAGGCTCGCGAGCAGCTCGGCGGCGTCCGTGGCGGCCGCGACGGCCTCGGGGTCGGGGTCCTTGATCGGGCTGGCGGTGCTGACGCCGATCCGCAGCCGGCCGGGGTCGCGGCCGACCTCGTCGGCGTAGGGCCCGGCGACGGCGGACAGCCACGGCGACTCCGGCGTCGGGCCCGCGATCACGTCGAGCATCGCGGCGGAGTCGCGCACGCTGCGCGAGATCACGCCGTCCGTGGACGAGCCGGCGAGCGGCTCGCCCTTCGCGGGGCCGGACGGCACCAGGCCGCGGGTGGCCTTGAGGCCGAACAGGCCGCAGGCCGAGGCCGGGATGCGGATCGAGCCGCCGCCGTCGCTGGCTCCGGCGCAGGGCACGATGCCGGCCGCCACCGCGGAGGCCGCGCCGCCGGACGAGCCGCCGGGCGTGTGGTCGGTGTCCCACGGGTTGCGGGCCGGGCCGAGCTGCCACGACTCGGTGATGCCCTTGGCGCCGAACTCGGGGGTGTTGGTCTGCCCGAACACCTGCAGGCCGGCGTCGAGCCAGCGCTGCACCGTGGCCGACGTCTCGACCGCGCGGTGGGTGCCGTAGGCCCTCGACCCGTTGCTGGTGACCTGGCCCGCGATGTCCTGGTAGAGGTCCTTCACGAGGAACGGGACACCGTGGAACGGCGCGTCCTCACCACCGGCCGCGGGCGGCTCGAGCTCACGCACGATCGCGTTGATCCGGCCGTTCACCTCCTCGGCACGCTCCCGGGCCACGCTGAGGAGCTCGTCGGGCTTCACGTCCCCGGCGCGCACCAGGGCGGCCAGGCCGACGGCGTCGTGCTTGCTGTACTCGCTGTAGTCCACGAGCCGGAGCCTAGGGCGCTCGGAGCCGGCCGGGGGTGTCCAGTTTCACCGGCCGGCCGGTGAAACTGGACACGGAAGGCCCGGATCGAGGGCTCTCGTGTCCAGTTTCCTCGGCCAAGGTAGCCGGGAGTTCAGGCCCGGCTCGGCGACGCCGTGATCGCCGCCCGGTGGAACAGCCAGGCCGCGGCGCCGAACAGGCCGGCGTACATCGCGGTGAGACCGAGCAGGTCGAGCGCGGAGGCGCCGTCGAGCAGGTCACCGACGACGACCGCGAACGGGGCGAGCAGCGTGACGACGGCCGCCGCCGCGAACGCCCGCGCCATCCCACCCGCCCGCAGCCGGGCTGCCAGGGCGCCGACCACGGCCACCGCCAGCGCGCCGAGGTAGAGCAGGTCGGCCGGCCCGCCGTCGCCCACGATCCCGAGGGCGCCCACCGCCCACACGAGGAACAGCGCGGTGAACGCCGCCACCGCGAGGCCGAGCAGGTAGTACGTCCGGGAGCGCGTCATGACGCCGACCGTAGGGCTGCGGCCGGTCGGGAGGCGGGGAGACGACGTGGAGGTTCTGTGGAGGTCGCTGGCCCGGTGGTCGAGCCGGGCGAGCGCCAGCGAGCCCGTGTCGAGACCCCCGGGCCGTCCCGCCAGAACTGCCGGGCTCAGGTGGCCGTTGACCACCGGTGGTCTCGACGCGCCGTTCCGACTTCGTCCCTCAGTCGGAGGGCTTGCTCGACCTTCGATCGCCACGCGAGACAGCTCGTTCCTCGCTGCCTCGCTGCGACCTCCAGTTGAGCGCCCCGATGAGGATCATCCGCAGCTGGGTGCGGGCGGTGTCGGCGACCTGCTGCTCGGCGGCGGAGTCGTCGCCGGCGTGCACGAAGTCCTCGGCGGTGGCGACCATGGCGGTGACGATGAGCTGCGAGACGGTGCGCAGGTCGGCCGCGCTCCAGGCGTCGGTGCCGGGGAGCCGGGCGAGGTCGGCGGCGAGGTCCTGCTCGCACAGCTCGATCTCGTGACGGATCGCGGCGCGCACCGACGGCGGGCCGGCGCTGCGCTCGCGGGCGATGAACAGGAAGTGGCGCTGCTGACGGCGCACGTGCTCGTGCAGGACGGCGACCGAGCGGTCGACGATGTCGCGGTAGCTGGGGTCGTCGCGGCGGACGTCGCGCAGCATCGCCCGCAGGCTCACGAACGAGTCGTCGACGAGCGCCCGGCCGAGGTCCTCGATCGACTCGAAGTGGCGGTAGAAGCCGGTCGGCACGATGCCGACCTCCTTGGCCACCTGCCGCAGCGACAGGGCGATGAGGCTGCTGTCCTCGCAGAGCCGCAGGGCCGCGTCGAGGATCGTCTGGCGGGTGCGCTCCTTGCGCTCCACCCGGGTCTCGGCCACCGGTCGAGTCTATGTGGGCACGCTCACCCGCCGAACCCGTTGACGGTGCCGCGCTCGACGGGCGACAGTTGAGTGTACGTTCGTTCACTCAACCCGAGGAGATCCCATGGCCGCCCCCGTGCAGGCCCTGCTCCGGTCCCGGGTGCTCGCGGCGCTCGCCTCGCCCCACGGCGTCGACCGCTACCTCGAGCTGGTCAACCCGATGTGGGCCGCCACCGAGGTGCGCGCCCGGGTCGTCGACGTCCACCGGGAGAACCCCGGCAGCGACGCCGCCCCGGTCACCACGCTGACCCTCCAGCCCACCAGCACCTGGCGCGGCCACCGCGCCGGCCAGTACGTGCAGGTCGGCGTCGACCTGCCCGGCTCGGCCCAGCGGCTGACCCGCTGCTTCACCGTCTCGTCCGCGGCGTCGGCGCCGGGGGAGCGGATCACGCTCACCGTGCGCGGCCACGACGAGGGCCAGGTCTCGCGGTTCCTCGCCACCGAGGCCCGCCCCGGCCAGATGCTGCACCTCGGCCGGGCCGAGGGTGACTTCACGCTCGACGAGAGCCCGGCCACCCCGACCAACAGCAACCTGCTGTTCGTCACCGCCGGCTCCGGCATCACCCCGGCCATGTCGATCCTGCGCACGCTGCTGCGTGACGGGTACGACGGCCGCGCCGGACGGCGGGTGACGTTCCTGCACTACGCCCAGTCGGCCGCCGACCAGATCTACGCCGACGAGCTGGCCGCGATCGCCGCCGCCGACAACGACGTCACCGTGCACCTGCGGCACGCCGACGCCGGCGACCCGCTGGTGTCCGAGCTGGAGCTGCAGCGCGTTGCGCCCGGCTTCCGTGACCTCGACACCTGGGTCTGCGGACCGGCCGGCTTCATGGCCGCCGTCGAGCAGGCCTACGACGGCTCGCCGACGCTGCGCCGCGAGCAGTTCAAGCTGGCCCCCGCCCCGACCGGCGGCAGCGCCGAGGGCGACGTCGTGTTCGCGACGTCGGGCCGCGAGGCCGCCAACTCCGGCGCCACCCTGCTCGAGCAGGCCGAGGCGCTGGGGCTGACGCCCGAGTTCGGCTGCCGCATGGGCATCTGCTTCACCTGCACCGCCCGCAAGTCCGAGGGCACCGTGCGCAACGTCCGCACCGGTGAGACCTCCGCCCTGCCCGACGAAGACATCCGGATCTGCGTGAGCGCCCCCGAGGGCGACTGCGTCATCGAGATCTAGGAAGGAACCACCATGACCACGAAGCTCACCTCCGACCAGCTCGACTCCCTCGGCGAGGAGCTCGACGCACTGCGCCGCCGCCTCATCGACGACCTCGGTGAGGAGGACGCCACCTACATCCGCAACGTCGTGAAGGCGCAGCGCGGCTTCGAGGTCGCGGGCCGCGCGCTGTTCTACCTGCCGCCCGCCTGGCCGCTCGCCGTCGCCGCCCTCAGCGTGTCGAAGATCCTCGACAACATGGAGATCGGCCACAACGTGATGCACGGCCAGTACGACTGGATGGGCGACCCCGGCCTCAGCTCCCGGATGTTCGAGTGGGACACCGTGTGCCCCAGCTCGCAGTGGAAGTACAGCCACAACTACATCCACCACACGTTCACCAACATCCTCGGCAAGGACCGCGACATCGGCTACGGGATCCTCCGCATGGACGAGGACCAGAAGTGGCACCCCTACTACCTGGGCAACCCGGCCTACGCGTTCCTGCTGATGATGTTCTTCGAGTGGGGCGTCGCGCTGCACGACCTCGAGGTCGAGAACATCGTCAACGGCACCCGCTCGCTGGAGGACAACAAGCCGCTCCACCCCGGCCTGCTGCGCAAGATCCGGCGCCAGGCGCTCAAGGACTACGTGCTGTTCCCCGCGCTCACCGGCCCGTTGTTCCCCGCCACCCTCGCGGGCAACGCGATCGCCAACCTGGTGCGCAACGTGTGGGCGTTCAACATCATCTTCTGCGGCCACTTCCCGGCCGGCGTCGAGACGTTCACCCAGGAGGAGTGCGAGGACGAGTCGCGCGGCCACTGGTACTACCGCCAGGTGCTCGGCTCGGCCAACATCACCGGCGGCCGGCTGTTCCACCTCATGAGCGGCAACCTGTCGCACCAGATCGAGCACCACCTGTTCCCCGACCTGCCCGCGCGCCGCTACCCGCTGATCGCCGACGAGGTGCGTGAGATCTGCGAGCGGTACGGCCTGCCCTACAACACCGGCCGGCTCAGCAAGCAGGTCGGCAGCGTCGTCCGCAAGATCTGCCGGCTCGCACTGCCCGACCGCGCGCCGAAGCCGGACGCGGCGGCCGAGACGCCGTTGGCCGCATGAGCCCGACGTCGCACACTGGTGCCATGAGCGACCGCCCCTCCGAGCCGGGCCCGGACCGGTTCAGCCGCGCCGAGATCCGCAAGGACGCCGTGCAGTCGACCGCCGAGGCCGCCGCCCGCACCGTCGGCGAGGTGGCCACGATCATCACCGCCGCGGTGAAGGACGTCGCCGGCGCCATCGGCGGGTTCGCCACCGAGGTGTTCGAGATCGGCGAGACCGCCCGCAAGGCCTCCGAGGACCACGAGGACTGAGCCCTGGCTCAGGGCTCCAGGAGCCGCGCCAGCTTCTGCGGCGCCATCAGCCGGTAGCTCTCCACCACCAGCTCGGCGACCTCGCCCCAGTCGGTGTGGTCGCCGAGCAGCAGCAGGACGAGGTTCTGCTGCGCCGGGTGCACCAGGTAGGGCAGGCCGAGGTGGCGCAGCGTCTCGAACTCCTCGCCGGCCGAGCGGACCCGCAGCGTCGGGAGCAGCTCGCGCGGTCCGCCCATCTGCTCGAGGTGCTCGGCCCGCGGCACCATCACGTGCGCGAAGGTCTGGCCGCGAATCCGCCAGCGCAGGCCGGTCCACGCCTCCTCCTCGACGGCGTCCGGCAGGCCCCGTGCCACGGCACCGACCCGGAGGACGTACTCCTCCGGTGGCTCCGGACGCCGCTCAGCCACCGGCGACCTCACACGTTCGTCGAGCTTGTCGAGACGCTGGCGACCTCACACGTTCGTCGAGCTTGTCGAGACGCCCTGACCTGCTCTCGGTGACCCGATCCACTCATGTCGGCGAGACCGGTTCCGTCGTCTCGACAGGCTCGACGAACGTCAGCCACCGGCGACCTCGCACGTTCGTCGAGCTTGTCGAGACGCCCTGACCTGCTCTCGGTGACCCGATCCACTCATGTCGGCGAGACCGGTTCCGTCGTCTCGACAGGCTCGACGAACGTCAGCCACCGGCGACCTCGCACGTTCGTCGAGCTTGTCGAGACGCCCCGACCTGCTCTCGGTGACCCGATCCACTCATGTCGGCGAGACCGGTTCCGTCGTCTCGACAGGCTCGACGACCGTCGGAGCCTCAGCCAAAGCTCATCCGGAACTTGGCCATCCGGAACGACGCCAGCTGCCGCGCCGGACGGAGGAAGGCGAGCGGGCCGTCGGGGTCGAAGTCCCAGTGGGCACGGGCCGGCAGCGACTTCGACGAGCCGCGCAGGACGGCGGTCTTCTCGCCGCCGCCCTCGGGCAGCCCGGGCTGCCAGGTGCCGCCCTTGAACGGCAGCCGCGGCGCGGCCCGCGACACGTCGCGGAACGAGGCCGAGGCCACCGGCCGGCGCTCGATCGACGCCGACCACTCGGTGGTGCTGAACGGGCCGCGGTGCTCGGACTCCAACGTGAAGTCGGCGAGCCCCTTGGGGATCGCCCACAGCTCGCGGCCGCCGGCCACGGAGGCGGGGGAGTCGACCCAGATGTCGGTGATGCTCACCCGCCGGCCCTTGCCGCCGGCCGGCGCCTCGACCGGCCGGGCCACGAGCAGCTCGGAGTAGGTGAGCGGGCTGCCCTCGTCGTAGGACACGAAGGCCGCGCCGTAGACGCCGGCCGGCCGGACGCCGTCGAGCGCCTCGGTCGAGCCGGTGCCGTCCTCGCCCAGCTTGAACAGCGTCAGCCAGAGCGACCCGACCATGTCCCACGGGGCGGCGGGGTAGGTGACCTTCTCGTACGGGAGCGGAGCCGTCATGCGCGCGAGGTTACTGCGGGTGCGGCACCCCCGGCCCCCATCGCCCGATCGATGAGCCCGGCGACGTCGATGACCCGGGCGGCGAGCACGTAGGGCTTGTCCAGCTCGCGGGCGACGTAGTTCGCCACGAACCGGCGCACCTCGCCCTCCACCCCGGCCGCGTGCTGGGTGATCGAGGCCCGCAGCCCCCGTGCCCGCAGCCGCAGGTCGATCTCCGACGCCCGCGGCGGCACGACGTCGAGCACGATCGCGAGGTCACGGCGGGCCCGGGCCGTCAGCGCCAGCGGCACGACGATGTCGGCGGCGAACCGGTGCTTGTCCATGCCGAGGTCGAGCACGAACTCGAGGTCGACCGGCAGCTGCACGTCGAAGGTGACCGGCAGGTCGCCGGTGCGGACCGCGCTGGCCTCGCCGATGCGGCCGGTGGCCGTGACCTTCACCAGCCGGCCCGGCCCGACGCCGAGCGGGCCGACGTCGATCGGCTGGCCGGCGAGCACCCCCACGCCGGCGAGCACGCGCTCGGTGGTGACGGCGGTGGTGAAGAACGCCGTGCCCCACGCGGGGTAGTCGACGTACTCGTCGGGCTCCTCGGGCACGCCTCTTCGTACCATGACGGCGATGACCGGGTACCCCAGGCGCGGCGAGCGGTTCGGCCGCTACGACGTCGGCGAGGTGCTCGGCCGCGGCGGCATGGGCGTCGTGCACGCCGCCCGGCACCGCGACCTGCAGCGCGAGGTGGCGCTCAAGCTGCTGTCGCCCCACCTGGCCGACGACGCCGAGCACCGGCGCCGCTTCGAGCGCGAGGCGCAGGCCCTCGGCCGGTTGAGCTCGCCGCACGTCGTCGCCGTGCACGACGCCGGTGAGCAGGACGGGATGCTCTTCATCGCCACCGAGCTGGTGCGCGGCGGCGACCTCGAGAAGCAGCTCGCGTCGTCCGGCCCCGCCCGTCCGCTGATCGCGCTCCGGCTCGCGGCGCAGGTGGCCGACGGGCTCGCCGCCGCCCACGCGGCGGGAGTCCTGCACCGCGACATCAAGCCCTCGAACGTGCTGCTCCGGCGCTCCGACGACGGCACCGGCGAGGCCGTGCTGTGCGACCTCGGCATCTCCCAGCTCGTCGACGTGAACACCCAGACCACGGCCGGCGTCGCCGGCACGCTCGGCTACATGGCGCCGGAGCGGCACGACGGCGCCCCGGCCACCGAGGCCTCCGACGTCTACTCGGTCGGCTGCCTGCTCTGGGCGCTGCTGGTGGGGCGGGCGCCGTACGTCGGCACCGACGCGCGGGTGGCGATGGGCCACCTCTACGGCCCGGTGCGGCAGCTCGCGGCCGCCACCGACGCCGAGCGCGACCTCAACCGGCTGCTCGCCACCGCGATGGCCAAGCAGCCCGGCGACCGGCACCCCTCGGCCGCCGCGCTCGCCGCCGACGCCCGCGAGGTGGCCGCCCGCTTCGGGCCGCAGGAGTCGCTGCAGGCATCGCCACCGGACCCGACGCCGGTCACTCCGCCGCAGAAGACGTCGGTGAGCGGCTCCGGACGCCGCCGCCGGCGCGCCAGGTGGGTGGTCGCCGCCGCAGTGGCCGCGGTGCTCGCCGTCGGCGTGCTCACTGCTGTGCTCCTCGGCTCCCGCGGTGACGACGAGCCGGCCGCGGGGTCCGATCCGACCACGCCGCCGTCCGCGACGGCGAGCTCACCGGCCCCCACGCCGTCGACGCCGGCGCCCACCACCCTCGCGCCCGGCGACTCGGCGCTCAGCGTGAACGTCGGGCCGGTGTCGGTGGGGCGCTTCGACCAGTTCGAGCTGCGCGGCTTCTACGGCGGCGCCGACGGCACCCGCATCACGATCCAGGAGCTCCACCGCGACCGGTGGCGAGACCTGTCGGCCGCCGCGTTCAGCAACGGAGGGGAGTGGACGGCGTTCGTGCAGACCCGCGGCACCGGGCGGGTGCTGGTGCGGGCGGTCGACGAGGAGCACGGGCTGGTCTCCGCGCCGTTCCCGGTGCGGGTGCGAAGCACGGGCTGAACGGCGTCAGTCCTCGGGGTCGTCGAGCCGCGCCAGCCAGGTAGCGAGCCGCTCGACCGCCGTCTCGAACTCCGGGTGGGTGTCGGTGAACGTCTGCAGCTGCTCGGCCACCCAGCCGAGGGTGACCTCCTCGTCACCCCGCCGCGAGACCAGCTCCTCGACACCCCGGTCGGTGAAGTACATGCCGCCATTCTCGCAGCGTCTCGACCGGCTCGACGAACGTACGTCGAGCCTGTCGAGACGCCCGGTCCGAGATGCCTGCTCAGGCGAAGGCGGCCGCGACGAGCTCCTTCTGCTCGGACAGGTGGCGCTTGGCGGTGCCCACCGAGGGGGAGGAGGAGGCCTGGCGGGTGATGGGCTCGACGGTGGCGTCGACCTCGTCCCACACGTTGAGCTTGTAGTGCGGCCACGGACCCATGTTGCGGGGCTCGTCCTGCACCCAGCGGACCGTCCTCAGCTTCGGGAAGCGGGCGATCTCGGCCTTGATCTCGTCGGCCGGCCGCGGGTACAGCTGCTCCACCCGGGCGATCGCGAACCGCGAGGCGTCGTCACGCTTGGCGCGCTCCACCATGAGGTCCCAGGTGACCCGGCCCGAGCACAGCAGCAGCGTGTCGACCTGGTCATGGTCCGCGTCGACGTCGCCCAGGAAGGGCCGGAACGTGCCGTCGGTGAAGTCGTCGGGCTGCGAGGCCGCCTCCTTGCGCCGCAGCATCGACTTCGGCGTGAAGACGATGAGCGGGCGGTGGCGCTCGCTGAGCGAGTGCTTGCGCAGCAGGTGGAAGTACGAGGCAGGCGTGGACGGCTGCGCCACCACGAAGGCGTCGTCGGCAGCCATGGTGAGGAAGCGCTCGATGCGCGCCGAGGAGTGGTCGGGCCCCTGGCCCTCGTAGCCGTGCGGAAGGAGCATGACGACACCCGACTGCTGACCCCACTTGGTCTCGCCGGCGGTGATGAACTCGTCGATCACCGTCTGGGCGCCGTTGACGAAGTCGCCGAACTGCGCCTCCCATATCGTCAGCGCCTCCGGTCGCGCCACCGAGTAGCCGTACTCGAAGCCGAGCGCTGCGTACTCCGAGAGCAGCGAGTCGTACAGGTAGAACTTCGCCTGGTCCTCGGTGAGCGCCGACAGCGGCGTCCACTCGTCGGCGTTGACCCGGTCGATGATCGTGCCGAACCGGGAGACGAACGTGCCGCGGCGCGAGTCCTGCCCGGCCAGCCGCACCGGGCGGCCGTCCATGAGCAGCGAGCCGAGGGCGAGCACCTCGCCGGTGCCCCAGTCGATCGGACCGTCGGTGATCGCCGCCGCCCGACGCTGCAGCTGCGGCATCACCTTCGGGTGCACGGTGAACCCCTCGGGCGGCGTCACGTAGGCGTCCGAGATCCGCTTCAGAGTCTCCCGCGAGATCGCCGTCCGGGTCTCGCTGACCGGCTTGTCGGGGTAGTCGGGCACCGTCGTCCACTCCGACGGCTGTCCGGAGGCGTCCTTGACCTCGGTGAAGACCCGCTCCAGCTGCTGCTGGTAGTCGCTCAGGACCTGCTCGGCCTCCTCGATCGTGATGTCGCCACGACCGATGAGCGACTCGGTGTAGAGCTTGCGCACCGAGCGCTTCTGCTCGATGAGGTCGTACATGAGCGGCTGGGTGAACGACGGGTCGTCGCCCTCGTTGTGGCCGCGACGGCGGTAGCAGACGAGGTCGATGACGACGTCCTTGTTGAACGCCTGCCGGTACTCGAAGGCCAGCCGCGCGACCCGGATGCACGCCTCGGGGTCGTCGCCGTTCACGTGGAAGATCGGCGCCTGCACCATCCGCGCGACGTCCGTGCAGTACAGCGAGGAGCGCGACGAACCGGGGGAGGTGGTGAACCCGACCTGGTTGTTGACGACGACGTGGATCGTGCCGCCGGTGCGGTAGCCGCGGAGCTGGGAGAGGTTGAGCGTCTCCGCGACGACGCCCTGGCCGGCGAACGCGGCGTCGCCGTGCACGAGCAGCGGCAGCACGGGGTACTCGATGCCGCGGTCGAGCACGTCCTGCTTGGCGCGGACGATGCCCTCGAGCACGGGGTCGACCGCCTCGAGGTGCGAGGGGTTCGCGGCCAGCGACACCTTGATGGTGTCGCCCTTCTCCGACTCGAACTCGCCCTCGGCGCCGAGGTGGTACTTCACGTCGCCCGAGCCCTGCACGGTGCGCGGGTCGATGTTGCCCTCGAACTCCCGGAAGATCTGGGAGTACTTCTTGCCGACGATGTTGGCGAGCACGTTGAGCCGGCCGCGGTGCGCCATGCCGATGGTGACCTCGTCGAGGCCCAGCTCGGCGGCCGCCTCGCAGATCTCGTCGAGCACCGGCACCGTGGTCTCGCCGCCCTCGAGGCTGAACCGCTTCTGGCCGACGAACTTGGTCTGCAGGAAGGTCTCGAACGCCTCGGCCTGGTTGAGCTTCAGCAGGATCCGCAGCTGCTCCTCGCGGGGCGGCTTGCTGTGCGGCTGCTCCACCCGCTGCTGGATCCAGCGGCGCTGCTCCGGGTCCATGATGTGCATGTACTCGATGCCGGTGGTGCGGCAGTACGAGTCGCGCAGGATGCCGAGGATCGACCGCAGCTTCATGAACCGCCGGCCCTCGCCGCCGAACGACCCGGTGGCGAACTCACGGTCGAGGTCCCACAGCGTGAGGCCGTGCGACTCCACCTCGAGGTCGGGGTGGCTGCGCTGGCGGTACTCCAGCGGGTCGGTGTCGGCCATCATGTGGCCGCGCACCCGGTAGGCGTGGATGAGCTCGAGGATCCGGGCCTGCTTGCTGATCTCGTCGTCGTGCGACGTCGCGATGTCGGAAGCCCAGCGGATCGGCTCGTAGGGGATCCGGAGCGAGCGGAAGATCTCGTCGTAGAAGCCGTCCTCGCCCAGCAGCAGCTGGTGGACGCGCTTGAGGAACTCGCCCGACTGGGCGCCCTGGATGACCCGGTGGTCGTAGGTGGAGGTGAGCGTCATCGTCTTGGAGATCGCGTTGCGGGCGATCGCCTCCTCCGAGGCGCCCTGCCACTCGGCCGGGTACTCCATCGCGCCGACGCCGACGATCGTGCCCTGGCCCTTCATCAGCCGCGGCACCGAGTGCACGGTGCCGATGCCGCCCGGGTTGGTGAGCGAGATCGTGGTGCCCTGGAAGTCCCCGATGGCCAGCTTGCCGTCGCGGGCCTTGCGCACGATGTCCTCGTAGGCGGTCCAGAAGCCCGCGAAGTCCATCGTCTCGGCGGCCTTGATCGACGGCACCAGCAACGTGCGGGTGCCGTCGGACTTCGGGACGTCGATGGCCAGGCCCAGGTTGATGTGGGCGGGCGTGACCAGGTTCGGCTTGCCGTCGCGGACCTCGAAGCCGACGTTCATCGTGGGCATCGTCCGCAGCGCCTTCACCAGCGCGTAGCCGATGAGGTGGGTGAACGACACCTTGCCGCCGCGGGCCCGGGCGAGGTGGTTGTTGATGACCGTGCGGTTGTCCCAGAGCAGCTTCACCGGCACCGAGCGCACCGAGGTGGCCGTCGGCACCTCCAGCGAGGCGTCCATGTTCTGCGCCGTGCGGGCCGGTGCGCCGCGCAGCACCGTGTAGGTGGGCTCGTCGGTGGCCGCGGCCGGCTCGGCGGGCGCGGTGTCCTTCGGCGTCGGGTTCTTGGTGGCCTTGGCCGGCTCGGCGGCCTCCGACTCCGGGCGCGGCACCGCACGCGGCGTCGCCTTCGACTCCGTCTTGGACTCGGTCTTGGCCTCGGGCTTCGACTCGGTCTTGGCCTCGGGCTTCGACTCTGGCTTCGACTCGGGCTTCGACTCGGACGTCGCCGGCTCCGGCTCCTTGGCGTGCTTGGGCTCGGCCTTCGCCTCGGCCTTCGCCGGCTCGGGCTTCTTCTCGGGGGCCGTCTCGGCGTGCTTCGGGGACGCCGCGGCGCCGTTCCCGCCGTCGCCGTTCTCGAAGTACCGCTTCCACGCGGGGTCGACGCTGCCGGGGTCCGCGTCGTACTGCTCGCGCATCGCCTCCACGAGCCACTCGTTGGCTCCGAAGTCGCTCCCGTCAGGTTCGGTGTGGGTCGGGGTGGAGCTGCTGGGACCTGACGACTGCGGCACGGCTGAGTTCGCCTCTTCCGATGTGCGTGCGGTGGGTGGGAACGGCGTTCCGGGATCACCCCCAGAACACGGTGTTCAGGCTAGACCCACCGGCAACCCGATGTCCGCCCGGAGGTGTCGCGTGGGGCACCCTGGTGGCCATGTCTCGACGCCTGCCCGTGCTCCGCCGGCGCCGGACCGCCGTTCGCGCCGGAGCGGCGGCCCTCGCGGTCGCACTCCTCGTGCCGTTGTCCGGATGCTCCGGAGACGACGACAAGGGCGAGCCGTCCGGCGGCGACACGACGAGCTCGTCCGGCTCGAAGCCGTCCGAGCCCCAGGTGAGGACCGAGTCGAAGGTCGGCGCCGTGGTCGGCCGGCTGCCGGCGACGGGCAAGCAGAAGGCCAGACGTGACATCGCCGACCTGATCGACGTCTGGTGGCAACGGGCGTACGTCGGCGACTTCCCCCGCACCAAGGTCGGCGACGCGTTCGTGGGCTTCACCGCCCCTGCCCAGCGGCGCGCCCGCGGTGACCAGAACCTGCTGAGCAACGTGGCCATCGGTCGCCGGCTCACCGGCGTCGAGGCGGTGAACCGCCGGGTCGTCGTCGACCTGCTGTCCGTGAACCGGCAGCCGGTCGCCGCCACCGCGCGCGTGACGCTGCTGATGCAGCTCACCGGGAAGGGCCTCGACCGCCGCGACCGGATCTCCGGGCGGCTGCTGCTCACCAGGAAGAAGGGGCAGTGGCGCGTCTTCGGCTACGACCTCCGACGGGAGATGATGAAGTGAACACCCCACGCCGGCGCTCGGTCCGGTTCGTGCTGCTCGCCGCGGTGCTGTCGCTGGTAGCACTCGTGGTCCCCAACAGCACCGTCGCCTCCACCGAGGTCGAGCTGGTGAAGATGGACGGCTCGAGCGTCTCGCTCGACAGCGAGACCATCTGGATCCTCGCCGTCGGCTCCGACGCCCGTCCCGGCCAGCGGATGACGAGCACCCGGGCCGACGCCCTCCAGATGGTGGGCATCAACACCCGCACCGGCGCCGCGACGGCGATCGGCATCCCGCGCGACTCCTACGTCCGCATCCCCGGCCACGGCTCGGACCGCGTGAACGCCGCGATGTTCTACGGCGGCCCGAAGCTGCTCGGCGCGACCGTCGGCAACATGCTCAACCTGCGGCCGGACTACGTGATGGTCACCCGGTTCCGGTTCTTCGAGCAGATGATCAACGACATCGGCGGCATCTACGTCCGCAACCCGCGCGCCTTCAGCGACCCCTACATCAAGCCGGAGGGCTTCAAGAAGGGGAAGATCCGGCTCGGCGGCGTCATCGCGCTGTCGTTCGCCCGGGTCCGCAAGAGCCTGCCCGGCGGCGACTTCGACCGCTCCGCCAATCAGCAGCGGGTGCTGCGCGGCATCCAGGCCCGCGTCGCCGCCCGCGCCGACCGCCCCGGCTTCATCGAGAAGGGCGTCGTCTCGGTGCTCCGGCACATGTCCACCAGCGTCCCGCCCGCCGAGCTGTTCCGGATCGCCCAGGCCATCGCCCAGGTGAACCCGAAGCGGATCACGGGCTGCGTGGTCCGCGGCGGGTTCGCCAACATCGGCGGTGCCAGCGTGGTGACGCCGTTCCTCGACCAGGCCCGGCGCTACGCGCGCGACGCCCGCCGGGACGCCACCATCAAGCGATGCTGACGTCCCGGCGTCGCGACTAGTCGAGGCCGAGCTCGGCGAGCGCGGACTGCATGTAGTCCGCGCGGGCCGAGCGTCCGGCCACCGACTCGACCCCGATGCCGGAGTAGACGGTGTCGTCGGTCGAGATGATCGAGCCCTCCACGAAGTCCGTGGACATCGCCCGCTCCCAGCCGGTCAGCTGCGAGGCGGTGTTGGCCGGCGGGGGAGCCGGGGCCCAGCCGTCGAGCCCGGACTCGAAGGACGGGTCCGTGCTGCCGATGGGCGCATCGGCGCTGTCGACCACCTGGACCTTGTCGATCCACGTCCCGAGGCCGAGGGTGGCGGGGTCGGAGGCCACGGTGATGGAGATCTCGACGTTCTCGCCGTTGTACGCCGCCGGGATCGGCATGCTCCAGTCCTGCCAGCCCGACGAGTTGCCGGTCGCCGCGTTCCACTCACCGCTGGAGCCGGTCGGCGTGCAGTCGTCGCCACCGTCGATCTTGGTCTGGTAGTGCGCCAGGAACGGGTGCAGGGACTGCCAGTCGGAGCCGTCACCGGTGCTCGGGCACGACAGCCCGACGTCATCCGAGGTGTGCCCGTTGGTGTCCTCGAGCGTCGTCCAGTCGTCCTGGCCGACGGTGTGGATCTCGACGAACAGGTAGTCGTAGTCGGACTCCAGGTCGAACGACGTGCTCATGTTCAGCTTGCCCCCGCCGGCGGGGATGGCCACCTGGCGGGCGAACCGCTTGTACGCCTGGTTGTCGGAGCCGGCGCTGACGAACCAGTCGCCGTCGATCGGCTCGTACGGCGAGGCGAACGGCCGGTCGTAGCCCGCCACCTTCGCCGAGTCCGCGAACTCGGGGAACTGCACCGGGTCGAGCACCGAGGAGGTGACCAGCAGGGACGGCGCGTTGCCCGCGTTGTCCGCCGAGCCCGGGCCGTTGACCGTGAGGTCGAGCCCGTCGAACTCCCCGGCCGTGCCCTGGACGGGGAAGACATCGCCGCTGTCGGGGTCCTGACCGCCGCCCGCGACATAGGTGTAGGCGCCCAGCCAGTACTGGAGGAAGTCGTCCTGCACGATGATGCAGACGGGGTTGCCGCCCTGGCAGTAGGTGTCCTCCTCGTCCTGGAACGGGTTGTAGGAGTAGCCCTCGGCGAACACCCGGCCCGCGTTCTGGCCGCTGTAGAACACCTTGCCGCCGTCGTTGATGAAGTCGCGGACGTTGTTCTGCGTCTCCACGGCGCGCTTGGTGATGCCGGAGCCACCGGGGGCGTCGGGCTCCCGGGGCACGTAGTCGTCGCCGGTGTACCAGACCACGTGCGAGTAGTGGCTCAGGATGCCGAGCGGGTCCGGGGCCACCCGGTTGTGGGCGTCGATGTCGTAGACGTCGTACTTCACGCGGTTGTCGCGCAGTGCGGTCCCGTACTTGCCGAGGTACGACGGACCGCTGGCCGGCGTCGGGTTCGGCTGCACGCCCGACCAGTTCTCGTCGGCCAGCAGCAGGACCGACCGGCCGCTGTCGGAGCGGACCCGGTAGGTGAAGCCGCGCGAGCCCTTGCCGCCGCCGGTGAACCACACCGTGACGCGGTCACCCGGCTTGGTGCCGTAGACCGTGCCGCGCACCCGCCGGTAGTAGACCCCCGGGTCGATGTTGTAGCGCTGGCCGCCGCGGTAGTTGCGCGTGGGCACGATCACCTGGCGCCGGTTGTTGATGCGGAAGTGCATCTTCACCGCACCGAGCGAGCGCTTCACGGTCGCGCCGACGGGCTGCGGGTTGCCGTAGGACTCGGTGAACGAGTCGACGACGAAGTCCCGCGCGGTGTTGTCGAGGTGCGACGACGGCCGGTCCGGGTGGAGGGCCGAGTTGGCGAGGTCGAGGACGAACGGCAGGTGCCGCTGGAACTCCTGGCGCACCTGGAGCGGGGAGTCCGGGTAGACGAACACCGACCCCTCCTCAGGGGCGGTCCCCTCAGGCGTGAACGACAGCGCGCGGCGGCCGTAGGCCCAGTCGCTGAAGTCGCCGTTGGTGATGTAGAGCCCGGCCGAGAGCTCGGGCACGAAGCCCGGGATGGCGGGCTTGAACACGTCGCCGGCGAGCGCGGTGAAGATCTCGTGGTCGGCGGTGGGGGTGTCCTGCTGGAAGCCCTGCGGGTAGAGCAGCAGCTCGGCCGCGGTGTGGTCGTTCTTGTGGAAGACCGGGTGGATCTCGTTGAACAACCGCTGCATCGCCTTGGTCTCGGGCTCCGAAGCAGCGGAGGGGCCCCGGTAGGTGTCGTCGGCCGGGTCGGACGCGCTGCCCTCCTCGTCGCGGCCCCAGTTCTTGGGGAAGTTGCGGTTCGGGTCGACGCCGTCGCCGATGGTGATGCTGCCGTCGGTGTTGTTGTCGCGCAGGTTCTTGCGCCACAGCCGGTTGCCCGGGGTGAAGGTGTACTCGTAGCCGTCGGGGTTGTTGACGCAGACGAACCAGAGCTCGGTGGTGTTCACCAGCCGGGTGACCTCGCGGCCGGCGCTCGTCGTCGTGCCGTAGTTCGACGTCACGTAGTCGAGGGTGCGGCGGCAGGTCTCACCTGCGAGCCACTCCCGCGCGTGCTGCATGGAGTTGTAGAGCACGGCCGGACGGCGCGGGATGTCGGCGCCGGTGGCGCCGCGGGTGATCTGGATCGCCGTGATCTGGCGGCCGCCGTAGGTGGCGCCGAGGTCGCGGCGCTCGGCGATGGCCGGGTAGTCGGCCAGGACCCGGTCGTAGGTCTCGGTGTACTGCTCCTTGTCGTCGCCGGCCACCGCGTCGTACTTGGTCCAGACGGTGTAGGCCGAGTCGTCGGCGCCGTCGGTCGGTGCCCGCCGGGCGACCGGCTCCTCGGAGCGGTAGGAGGAGAGCCGCTTCGCGTCGAACTTGGCGAGGTCGGCCTCGTAGCCGACGACCTCGACCGTGCCCTCGTCGAGCCGCCGGCCCTCGGTGACGTCGTAGCCGCCCGCCGCCAGGGCCTTGAGGTTGTCGGGGGTGGCCTCGATCTCGTAGGTGTTCAGCGTCTCGGCGACGCTCAACCGATCACGTGAGGCGGCCGACGGCGGGGACGCGGTGGAGGCCAGTGGCAGGACCACCGCGACCGAGGTGGCGAGGGCCAGGACTGCGAGGAGGGGACGGCGCAACTTCATCTGGACTCCTGACCGCCGAGACCCGGCCCGGCGGGATAAGGACCGCAATGAGCGATCGGGCGGAGCCTAGGCGCAGGATGCTTGCCGGGGGAACAGTCGAACCGGCGGAAATTCTCCGTGCACGACTGTTTCTCGCCCGAAGACGTCGCGTCTCAGTCGGCGCGGCGGCGCTCGAGCAGCACCGTGTCGCGCCACTCGCCGTCGAGCCGGGCGATCCGCGAGCGCACCGCGAGGGTCTGGTAGCCGGCCTGGTGGTGCAACGCGATCGAGGCGCGGTTCTCGGGGAACACCGAGGTCTGCAGCGTCCACAGGCCGCCCTGGTCGGCCTCGTTGACCTGGCGCCACAGCAGCGCCTTGCCGACGCCGCGACCGCGGGCGGCCTCGGTGACGTAGACGCTGGTCTCGCCGACGCCGGCGTAGCAGGCCCGCCGCGACACCGGGGAGACGGCGGTCCACCCGACCACCTCGCCGCCGCGCTCGGCGACCCACCGCTGGCCGGGCAGCCACGTCGCGAGCAGCTCCTCGGCCGGCGGCACCTCGGTCTCGAAGGTGGCGTTGCGGGTGGCGATGCCCTCGGCGTAGATGCGGCGGACGACGTCGAGGTCGTCGTCACGCAGCGCCCGGGTGGAGACGTCGGCCGGCAGGTCCTCGGGGCAGCACGGGGGCGCCGCCAGGGTGCCCATCACGACGTCGGCGGCGTGGGGGAGGCCGGTGCAGCAGGCGGGGTTCACCGAGACCACGCTGGTGGTGCCGACCCGGTCGACCGTCACGAAGCCGACGTCGGCGAGCTTGCGCACGTGGTGAGAGCACGTCGACTGGCTGATGCCGAGGGCGGTGGCGAGGTCGCCGACCCGGAGCGAGCCGGTCGGCGCCGTCGAGACGGCGTGCAGCAGCCGGACCCGGGTGGGGTCGGAGAGCACGGAGAACCAGCCGGCGTAGGTGCCGGCGGCGCCGTCGTCGAGCGCGGGGGCGGTGGTCAGGAGCGTCACGGGAGCCATCATAATCGATGAACGTCGATGGTTGATTCATCGACGCCGATCGATTATCGTCACCATCGACCGACATCGATGAAAGCGAGCCGACCATGACCGTCCCCGTCCCGACCAGCCCCGCCGTCGAGCGGCACCCCGACGCCCCCGTGGTGGTGGTCGGCGCCGGCCCGGCCGGGCTCGCCGCCGCGGCCCAGGCCCACGAGCGCGGCCTCGCCACCGTCGTCCTCGAGGCCGGCGCGACCGCCGGCACCGCCGTCCTCGAGTGGGGGCACGTGCGGCTCTTCTCGCCCTGGTCGGAGCTGGTCGAGCCGGTGGCGGTGCGGCTGCTCACCTCGAGCGGTTGGACGGCGCCGGATCCGGGCGGCTACCCCACCGGCGCCGAGTGGGTCGAGCACTACCTGCGACCGCTCGCCGACCTGCTCGCGGGCCTCCCGGACGTCGAGGTGCGCTACGGCCACCGCGTCGTCGGCGTGGCGCGGCAGGGTCGCGACCGGCTGGTGGCGGTGGGCCGCGACGAGGTGTCGTTCGCCGTCCATGTGGCCACCCCGGAGGGCCGCGAGACGCTGACAGCGTGCGCCGTGATCGACGCCTCGGGCACCTGGGGGTCGCCGAACCCGCTCGGTGCCGACGGCTACCCCGCCGCCGGCGAGACCGAGCACGCCGACCGGATCCGCTACGGCATCCCCGACGTCGGCCGGCCGGACGTCGCCGCCCGGTACGCCGGCAGGCACGTCGTCGTCGCCGGCCGCGGCGCGTCGGCGCAGAACGCACTCGTGGCGCTGGCACGCCTCGCCGAGCAGCACCCGGGCACGCGGGTCTCGTGGCTGGTGCGCCGGCACGACACCGCCGCCGCGTTCGGCGGAGGCGACAACGACGAGCTCGAGCAGCGCGGTGCCCTCGGCGACCGCGCCCGCGAGGTGGTCGAGGCCGGCCCGGTCACCACGGTCACCGGCTTCCGCACCGCTCGCGTCGACGGCGCGCCGGGCGGTCCGCTCACGCTGGTGTCGGTCGACGGGCAGCGCGTCGACGACGTCGACGAGGTCGTGGTCGTCACCGGCTTCCGACCCGACCACTCCTGGCTCTCCGAGGTGCACCTCGACCTCGACGGCGAGCTCTCCGCCCCGGCGGCGCTGGCGCCGGAGATCCACCCGGCGTTCCACTCCTGCGGCTCGGTCTCGCCGCACGGCGCGAACCTGCTGCGGCAGCCGGAGGGCGACCTCTACCTCGTCGGCATGAAGTCCTACGGTCGCGCGCCGTCGTTCCTCACCCTCACCGGCTACGAGCAGACCCGCAGCGTCGTCGCCGAGATCGCGGGCGACCACGAGTCCGCCGCGCGCGTCGAGCTCGTGCTGCCCGACACCGGGGTGTGCGGCGGGTCCGGCCGGTTCGACGAGCCGGACGGCGGCTGCTGCGGCAGCTCCGCCGAGCCCGAGCTGCTGACGATCGGCACGACCTCCTGACCGAGCTGCAGACAGGCCTGGACCCGGCGCGGCTGCGCCGGGTCCTCGCCGTGCTCTGCGTCAGCCAGGTCACCGGCTGGGGGATCCTGTACTACGCGTTCGCCGTGCTGGCCTCGCACATCAGCGCCGACACCGGCTGGTCGGCCCCACGGATCACGGCCGCGTTCTCCGCAGCGCAGGTGGTGGCCGCGGTCGTCGGGATCGCCGTCGGCCGGTGGCTCGACCGGCACGGGCCCCGACCGGTCATGAGCATCGGGTCGGTGGTGGCCGTCGTCGGCGTGGTCGCGGTGGCGAGCGCACCGAGCCTGCCGTGGTTCTTCGCCGCCTGGGGCCTCACCGGCGTCGCGATGGGGGCGGTGCTCTACCCGCCGGCGTTCGCGGCCCTCACGCGGTGGGGCGGCGAGCGCCGGGTCGCCGCGCTGACGATCCTCACCCTGGCCGGGGGTCTGGCGAGCACCGTGTTCGCCCCGCTCACCGTCGTCCTCGCCGCCCACCTCGACTGGCGCGACACGTACCTCGTGCTCGCCGTGGTGCTCGCCGCCGTCACCGTGCCCGCGCACGTGTGGGGGCTGCGGGCCGCGTGGCCGCCGGCGCCCGAGCCCGACATGGCGACGACGGGTGCGGTCGGCGACGTGGTGCGGAGCCGTGCCTTCGTGGCGCTCACCCTCGCCCTGGCGCTCGCCGCCTTCTCCTCGTTCGCGGTGCTGGTCAACCTCGTGCCCGTGTTCGCGAGCCACGGCGTGGGTGCCGGCGTGGCCGCCGTCGCGCTGGCGCTCGGCGGCGTGGGGCAGGTGGTCGGGCGGCTCGGCTACACCCGGCTCGACCGCCACACCTCCGTCACCAGCCGCACGGTGGCCGTGCTCGCGGTCGTCGCGGTCACCGCAGCCGCGCTCGGCCTCGTCGACGCCGCCTGGGCGCTGGTCACGATCGCCGTGGTCGCCGGCATGGGCCGCGGCATCTTCACGCTCGTGCAGGCCACGGCGGTCACCGACCGCTGGGGCACCGCCGACTACGGCCGGCTCAGCGGCCTGCTGACGGCGCCAGCCGGCCTCGCCCTCGCGCTCGGGCCCTGGGGCGGCGCCGCCCTCGCCGCCGGCCTCGGCGGCTACGACCTGATGTGCCTGGCGCTGGCCGGTTTCGGCGCCGCGGCCGCGCTGCTCGCTCTCGCCGCGACGCCGCCGGGTCAGCGCCGCACGAACGGCGGGATGCGGTAGTCGCCGCTGAACATCGAGGTCTTCGGCAGGTAGAGCCGCATGATCAGGTGGAAGGCGCCCGCCGGGGCCGGCAGCCAGTTGGCGCGGGCCTTCGGGCTCGTCGGACGGCGGTGCTGCACGTAGATCGTCAGCGAGCCGTCCGCGTTCCGGCGCAGCCCAGGCTCGCGGTCACCGACCGCGTACCGGTCGATCTGGTTGTCGTAGAGGAAGTTGTCGCGCTGGTACATCGTCATCGACCAGAACGCGCGCACCGGCGGGAGCCCGCCGCGCGGGAAGGTGATCGTGTAGCGGTGCCGGCCGTTCAGCGCTCGGCCGCGGCCGTCGGCGTAGCTGGTCGGGTAGACGGCGATCCGCCGCACGTTCGCCCCCAGCAGGTCGGTCGCGATGACCGCCCGGCCGAGGAAGTGGGTGCCGAAGTCGCCGATCCACGGCTGGGTCATCACGCTCCAGCCGCGGTTGCCGGCGGAGGTCACGTCGGCGAACCGCGCCGAGGCGTTCGCGACCAGCCGCTTCGCGTCGCGGGTGCCGGCGGTCACGGCGTCGTTCTCGGGCGTCGGCAGGGCCGACCCCGGCGGGTTGCCGACGGCGTTCGCGGCGTCGGCGGCCTGGACGGCGGCGGGGGAGTCGTCCGGCACCTCCACCCCGGCGGGCGCCAGGGCGCGGAGCACGCAGAGCTGGCGGCGCGGCGGCGGGTCGATCGTGAGCTCCTGGTTGAGGGTGGCGATGAAGTCGGTGCCGGTCGGGGTCTCCGACGGCGGCTGGTTCGGCTGCCGGTCGAGCACGACCGAGCGGCCGCGCGCCCCGTTCTCCCAGAGGGCGAGCGGCGTGGCGACGTACTTCTGCAGGATCGGCTTGACCCGCTCCATGTCCGCGGCGTCGTCGACCAACGTGCGACCGAGCAGCCACACCGTGCGGGTCGGGCTCTTCACCACGCGGACGCCGTCGGGCACCTCGCCGGTCCACCCCGGCGGCACCAGCGCGTAGGAACCGGCGCGGGTACCGGTCGACCCGCTGCCGAGGTAGGCGAAGGAGTTGCTGTACCCGTCCATGAACTGGAACGTGTAGAAGCGACCACGGGTGTTCGGCACGTCGACGACGATCGGCCCGTTGGTGAGGCTGAACCAGCCGACCGTGTAGGCGGTGTCGACGTTGGGCGACACCACGGCCTTGGTCTCGGGGTCGGTGAGGGCCGCGACGCTGACGATCGTGTTGCGGAACCGGAACTTCCGCACCGTGTCGTGCACCTTCACCAGCGGGACGCCGTACACGTAGGCGGCCTCGGCGGCGGCGTAGGTGCGGGCCAGCCGGAGCCGCTCCTGGGCCGTCACACCCGTCAGCCTGTCGGCGTAGGCCCAGGCGTCGCGCTGCACCCGGGCCTCGAACCCCTGGAGTCCGCGCGACGCCGTCCCGTAGACGCAGTCCGGAAGCAGGTCGGGACGCGACACCGAGGACGCCGGCGTGACGGGGGTCACGAGCACGGCCAGGAGGCCGACCACGAGGACGAGGAGACGCCGAGCGCTCATGCCGTGTTCAACGGCCGAAACTGCACCGCGTTACTGCTGTTCGGGCGCCTCCGGCAGGATTCGAACCTGCGGCACCTGGTACCGGAAACCAGTGCTCTATCCCCTGAGCTACGGAGGCATCGGCCCCCACGGGGCCGGGGCCGAACACTACCGGCTGATATCCGGGCGAGCTCAACCGGCGGCCGTCGATACCCTTGCGCGGTGACTCCTGCCGATCTGTCCGCAGCCGTCGTCGGGGCCCTCCAGGCCCTCGTCGACGACGGCGCGCTCGCCCTGCCCGACGGCGTGCCGTCGGCGGTGACGGTGGAGCGGCCGCGGCAGAAGGGGCACGGCGACTACGCCACCAACGTGGCCATGCAGCTGGCCAAGAAGGCCGGCACCAACCCGCGCGCCCTCGGCGAGCTGCTCGCCGAGCGGCTGCGGACGGTCGACGGGATCGACGACGTCGAGGTGGCCGGTCCGGGCTTCCTCAACATCTCGGTCGGAGCCGGTGCCCAGGGCGTCGTGGCCCTGCAGGTGGCGACGGCGGGCGAGCGGTACGGCGCCTCGGACCTGCTCGCGGGCGAGAAGATCAACCTCGAGTTCGTGAGCGCCAACCCCACCGGGCCGCTGCACCTCGGCGGCGTCCGCTGGGCGGCGGTGGGTGATGCGCTCGGCCGGGTGTTCACGATGGCCGGCGCCGACGTCACCCGCGAGTACTACTTCAACGACCACGGCGCCCAGATCGACCGCTTCAGCCGGTCGCTGCTGGCCGCGGCCAAGGGCGAGCCGGCCCCCGAGGACGGCTACGGCGGCGCCTACATCGGTGAGATCGCGAGTCAGGCGGTCGCCGCGCACCCGGACGTCCTCGGTCTCGGTGACGAGAAGGCGCAGGAGGTGTTCCGGGCCGAGGGCGTCGACCTGATGTTCACCGAGATCAAGCAGAGCCTGCACGACTTCGGCGTCGACTTCGACGTCTACTTCCACGAGGACGACCTCCACAGGAGCGGCGCGGTGGCCCGGGCCGTCGAGAGGCTCACCGCGATCGGCAACACCTACGAGAAGGACGGCGCGCTCTGGCTCGCCACCGAGCAGTTCGGCGACGACAAGGACCGGGTGGTCATCAAGTCCGACGGCGCAGGGTCCTACCTGTCGGGCGACCTCGCCTACTACCTCGACAAGCGGGAGCGCGGCTTCGACCGCTGCTTCATCATGCTCGGCGCCGACCACCACGGGTACGTCGGCCGGATGATGGCGATGTGCGCCGCCTTCGGCGACACCCCGCACGTCAACCTCGAGATCCTCATCGGCCAGATGGTCAACCTGGTCAAGGACGGCAGACCGCTGCGGATGTCGAAGCGGGCGGGCACCGTCGTCACCATCGACGACCTGGTCGAGGCGATCGGCGTCGACGCCAGCCGGTACGCACTGGCCCGCTACCACTCCGACAGCCCGATCGACATCGACCTCGACCTCTGGACCAAGGCCACCAGCGAGAACCCCGTCTACTACGTGCAGTACGCCCACGCCCGGACCTGCCGGATGATGGCGAACGCCACCGACCTCGGCATGACGCCGCCGGACGCCGACACCTTCGACCCGTCGCTGCTCGACCACCCGCGCGACGGCGAGCTGCTCCGCGCGCTCGCCGACTTCCCGAAGGTGGTGGCCAGCGCGGCCGAGCTGCGCGAGCCGCACCGGGTGGCGCGGTACCTGGAGGACACCGCGTCGGTGTTCAACAAGTGGTACGACACCGACGAGTGCCGGATGCTCCCGAAGGGCGACGAGCCGGTCGGCCCCGCCAACCTGGCCCGGCTGCTGCTCGTGGTGGCGGCCCGCACCGTCATCGCCAACGGCCTCCGGCTGCTCGGCGTCTCCGCGCCCGAGCGGATGTAGTGAGCACCACCCACGAGGCCGGCTGGGCCCACGCATCCGGCGCGCTGCGCGGCCCGTCCTGGCTGCGCCCGCCGGCCGACCCGAACGCCCTCGTGCCGCTGCTGTGGAGCGGCACCGCGCACAAGCAGGACGGCGACCTCGTGGTCGGCGGCGTGCGGCTGCCCGACCTCGCCGCGAACGTGAACACCCCGGCCTACGTGCTCGACGAGGCCGACTTCCGGTCGCGGGCGGCCGCGTTCCGGGATGCGTTCGCCGACTACGACGTCTACTACGCCGGCAAGGCGTTCCTCTGCACCACGGTGGCGGGATGGGTGGCCGAGGAGGGGCTGTGCCTCGACGTCTGCTCGCCCGGTGAGCTCACCGTCGCGCTCCACGCCGGCTTCGACCCGAGACGGATCGGCTACCACGGCAACAACAAGACCGAGCCCGAGCTGCGCCGTGCGGTCGACGCCGGCGTCGGCCGGGTGATCCTCGACAGCTTCGCCGAGATCGAGCGGCTGGATCGGATCACACGCGGCGGCGTCCCGACAGGCTCGACGAACGTCCGACGCCAGCCGGTGATGGTGCGGGTGAACCCCGGCGTCGAGGCCCACACGCACGAGTACATCGCCACCGCTCACGAGGACCAGAAGTTCGGGTTCGCGATGGCCACCGACGAGGCGATCGACGCCGTCCGCCGGGTGCTGGACGCGCCGGGGCTCGACCTGCTCGGCCTCCACTCCCACATCGGGAGCCAGATCTTCGACGCCAGCGGCTTCGAGGTCGCGGCCCGCCGGGTGCTCGCCCTGCACGCCCGGGTGAGCGACGAGCTCGGGGTCACCGCTCCGGAGCTCGACCTCGGCGGTGGCTTCGGCATCGCCTACACCACCCAGGACGACCCGTCCGACCCTGCGCAGCTCGCCACCGACATGACCAAGATCGTCGAGCACGAGTGCCGCGCCCTCGGCGTCGCGGTGCCGCGGCTCTCGATCGAGCCCGGCCGCGCGATCGTCGGCCCGGCGATGTGCACGCTCTACACCGTCGGCACGGTCAAGCCGGTCACGCTCGACGGCGGCGCGGTGCGCACCTACGTGAGCGTCGACGGCGGCATGAGCGACAACATCCGCACCGCGCTCTACGACGCCGACTACTCCTGCACGCTCGCGAACCGCGAGTCCGACGCGCCGCCGGTGCTCGCCCGCGTGGTCGGCAAGCACTGCGAGGCCGGCGACATCGTCGTCCGTGACGAGTTCCTGCCGGGCGACGTCCGGCCCGGCGACCTGCTCGCCGTCCCGGGCACCGGCGCCTACTGCCGCTCGATGGCCTCCAACTACAACCACGCTCTGAGACCGCCCGTGGTCGCCGTGCGCGACGGCGAGGCGCGTGTCATCCTGCGGCGCGAGACCGAGGACGACCTGCTGGCGACGGATGTGGGTGTGGGATGAGCGAGCCGCTGAAGGTGGCCGTGCTGGGCTGCGGGTCGGTGGGCTCGCAGGTCGTGCGGCTGCTCACCGAGCAGGCCGACGACCTCACCGCACGGGTCGGCCGCCGGGTCGAGCTCGCGGGCGTCGCCGTCCGCCGGCTCGAGGCGCCGCGTGAGGTCGAGGTGCCCGACGGCCTGCTCACCACCGACGCCGCCGGCCTCGTGGCCCGCGACGACGTCGACGTGGTGGTGGAGGTGATCGGCGGCATCGAGCCCGCCCGCTCGCTGATCCTGTCGGCGCTGGAGAACGGCGCGAGCGTCGTCACCGCCAACAAGGCGCTGCTGGCCGAGGACGGCCCCACGCTCTTCGAGGCCGCCGAGAAGGCCGACCGCGACCTCTACTACGAGGCCGCCGTCGCCGGCGCGATCCCGATCCTGCGCCCGCTGCGCGAGTCGCTGGCCGGCGACCGGGTCACCCGGGTGCTCGGCATCGTCAACGGCACCACCAACTTCATCCTCGACAAGATGGACACCCAGGGCAGCGGCTTCGCCGAGGCGCTGGAGGAGGCGCAGGAGCTCGGCTACGCCGAGGCCGACCCCACCGCCGACATCGAGGGCTTCGACGCCGCCGCCAAGGCCGCGATCCTCGCCAGCCTCGCCTTCCACACCCGCGTCACCGCCGCCGACGTGCACCGCGAGGGCATCTCCGAGGTCACCGCGGCGGACGTCGCCTCGGCCCGCGAGATGGGGAGCGTCGTCAAGCTGCTCGCGATCGCGGAACTCGGGTCGGACGGCGACGACGCCTCCGCCGTCAGCGTGCGCGTGCACCCGGCGATGATCCCGCGGTCGCACCCGCTGGCCAGCGTGCGCGAGGCGTTCAACGCGGTCTTCGTCGAGTCCGACGCCGCCGGCCAGCTCATGTTCTACGGCCCCGGCGCCGGCGGCGCCCCGACGGCGAGCGCCGTGCTCGGCGACCTCGTCACCGTCGCCCGCCACCACGTCACCGGCACTCGCGGCGCGGGGGAGTCGGCCTACGCCGACCACCCGGTGCTGCCGATGGGCGAGGCCCGCACCCGCTACCACGTGGCGCTCGACGTCGACGACCGCGCGGGCGTGCTCGCCGCGGTGGCGCTGGCGTTCGCCGAGCACGACGTGTCGATCCAGACCGTGCGCCAGGAGGGTCGCGACGACGACGCCCAGCTCGTGGTCGTGTCGCACGAGGCCACCGACGCCGCGCTGAGCGCCACCGTCGAGTCGCTGCGCAGTATGGACATCGTCCGCGAGGTCACCTCGGTGATGCGCGTGGAGGGCATGGAGGAATGAACACCCCACGACGTTCTTCGCCTCCCCCGCTGCGCTCCTCCGCCGAACAACGCCGCGGGGACCCCGAAAGATGAGCACCACCCGCACCCACGTGCACCAGTGGCGGGGCGTGATCGAGGAGTACCGCGACCTGCTCGAGATCCCCGACGGCGTCCCCGCCGTCACGCTCGGCGAGGGCGGTACACCGCTCGTCAGTTCGAGATGGCTGAGTGGCGTCACCGGTGCCGAGGTGTGGCTCAAGGTCGAGGGCGACAACCCCACCGCCTCGTTCAAGGACCGCGGCATGACCGCCGCGATCTCGGTGGCCAAGGCCGAGGGCCAGCAGGCGGTGGTGTGCGCCTCCACCGGCAACACCTCCGCGTCGATGGCCGCCTACGCCGCCAAGGCCGGGCTCAAGCCGCTCGTGCTCGTGCCCGAGGGCAAGATCGCCGCCGGCAAGATGGCGCAGGCGGTGCTGCACGGGGCGCAGATCATCATGGTGCGCGGCAACTTCGACCACTGCCTGAGGATCGCCCGCGAGCTCGCCTGGAACTACCCGGTGGCGTTGGTGAACTCGGTGAACCCGGTGCGGCTCGAGGGCCAGAAGACGGCGTCGTTCGAGGTGGTCGACCGGCTCGGCGACGCCCCTGACGTCCACCTGCTCCCGGTGGGCAACGCCGGCAACATCTCGGCGTACTGGCGGGGCTACCAGCAGTACTTCGACCTCGGGCTCGCCACCAAGCGGCCGCGGATGCGGGGGTTCCAGGCCGAGGGCGCGGCGCCGCTGGTCACCGGCGAGCCGTTCCCCGACCCCGAGACCCGCGCCACCGCGATCCGGGTCGGCAACCCGGCGTCGTGGAAGCTCGCCGAGGCCGCGGCCGAGGAGTCCGGCGGCGGGTTCGCCGCCGTCAGCGACGACCAGATCCTCGCCGCCCAGCGCGACCTCGCGTCGAAGGAGGGCGTGTTCGTCGAGCCGGCCTCGGCCGCCGGCATCGCCGGCCTGCTGCAGGCGGTGGCCGCGGGCGAGTCGTTCGACGGCAGCACCGTGGCGATCACCGTCACCGGCCACGGCCTCAAGGACACCGCCACCGCGCTCGACGGCGTCGGCCCGCTGGTCGACGTCGTGGTCGACGCCGACGTCGAAGCCGCCGCGGCGGCAGCCGGGCTCGCGTGAGCCGACGATGACGTTGGTCGACCGCCCGGTGCGGGTCAGCGTGCCCGCCACCTCGGCGAACCTCGGGCCCGGCTACGACGCGCTCGGCCTCGCCCTCGACCTGCGCGACGAGCTCGAGGCCGAGGTGCGGCCCGAGGGTCTCGTGATCGAGATCGAGGGCGCGGGCTCCGACACCGTGCCCCTCGACGAGACCCACCTCGTCGTCCGAGCGCTCCGCGCCGGGCTCGACGCCCTCGGCGAGACCGTGACCGGCCTGCGGCTGCACTGCCGCAACGTGGTGCCGCACGCCCGGGGCCTCGGGTCGTCGTCCGCGGCGATCGTCGGCGGGCTCGCGCTCGCCCGGGCATTGGTCGACGACGGCGCCGAGCGGCTCGACGACGACGCACTGTTCGCGCTCGCGGCCGGGCTCGAGGGCCACCCCGACAACGTGGCGCCGGCCGTGTTCGGCGGCTTCGTGGTCTCCGGTCACGACGACGCCGGGTTCTGGGCGGTGCCGGCGGCGGTAGCGCCCGGGCTGTCCGCCGTGGTGCTGGTGCCGCCCGACGGCGTCGAGACCGCGGTGGCGCGCGGGCTGCTGCCCGACGTCGTGCCCCACGCCGACGCCGCCGCCAACAGCGGCCGCACCGCGCTGCTCGTCACCGCCCTCGCCGACCGTCCCGACCAGCTGCTGCGCGCCACCCACGACCTGCTGCACCAGTCCTACCGGCGGCCCGCGATGCCGGCGACGCTCGATCTCGTGGCGGGGCTGCGAGCCGACGGCGTGCCGGCCGTCGTGTCGGGCGCCGGCCCGACCGTCCTCGCGTTCACCGACGAGTCCGGGGTGGCCGCCGGGGTCGACGTGGCGACCCGATGCCCGGCCGGCTGGACGGCGCACACCCTGGCCGTGGCCCGGTCCGGCGTCCGCACCGGGTGAGGCAGCGCTGCTGCTAGAGTGACGGCCGCGCCGGGTGACCCGGCGTGGCCCGCGGATCTCCGCGAGCACCCCATCCCCTCGGCGATGGATGGCACCCGCCTCCGCACCAGTTCCGCCGAGCGGCGACGTCTCTCAAGGACCAACGTTGACGGAAACCACCGAGTCCGGCTCTGCCACCTCCCAGGCCAAGAAGCGCGGCGGGCTGAGCACCATGCTCCTGGCCGACCTCAAGCAGATGGCCGGCGGCCTCGGCATCGCCGGCGCCGGCGGCATGAAGAAGGCCCAGCTGGTCGAGGCCATCAAGGCCGCCCAGTCCGGAGGCCAGTCCCCGCGGGCCAGGCAGCAGGACTCCGAGCCTGAGAAGAAGCAGGCCGCGCCGGAGGAGAAGAAGCAGGCCGCGCCGGAGGAGAAGAAGCAGGGCGGCCAGCCGAGGGACAAGCAGGTCCAGCCCCCGCAGGGCAAGCAGAACCAGCAGGACCAGCAGGACAGGCAGGACAAGCAGGACACAAGCAGGACACCAAGCAGGACACCAAGCAGGACACCAAGCAGGACACCAAGCAGGGCCAGAACCAGCAGGACAAGCAGCAGGACCAGGACGGTCAGCAGGACGGCGAGGGCGGACGCCGCAACCGACGCCGCCGCGGCCGTGACCGCAACCGCGCCGGCGGCGCCCAGGGCGGCCCGCCCGGCGGCCAGGGCGGCGGCCAGGGCGGCGGCCAGGGCGGCGGCGGGCGCAACGAGCCCGACACCTCGATCATGGAGGACGACGTCCTCGTGCCGGCTGCCGGCATCCTCGACGTCCTCGACAACTACGCGTTCGTGCGCACCAGCGGCTACCTCGCCGGCCCGGACGACGTCTACCTGTCGCTGTCGATGGTGCGGAAGTACGGCCTGCGCCGCGGCGACGCGCTCGTCGGCCAGGTGCGCCAGCCCCGCGAGGGCGAGCGCCGCGAGAAGTTCAACCCGATGGTGCGCATCGACAACGTCAACGGCGCCGACCCCGACGCCTCCCGCACCCGCGCCGAGTTCGAGAAGCTCACCCCGCTCCACCCCGCCGAGCGGCTGCGGCTCGAGACCGACGGCGACCAGCTGCTCGGCCGGATCGTCGACCTGGTGGCGCCGGTCGGCAAGGGCCAGCGCGGCCTCATCGTCTCGCCCGCGGGCGCCGGCAAGACCACGCTGCTGCACGCCGTGGCGCGCGCCGTCACTCGCAACAACCCCGAGTGCCACCTGATGGTCGTGCTCGTCGACGAGCGGCCCGAGGAGGTCACCGACTTCGAGCGCTCGGTGAAGGGCGAGGTCGTCGCGTCCACCTTCGACCGGGCGCCGGCCGACCACGCCACCGCCGCCGAGCTCGCGATCGAGCGCGCCAAGCGGCTGGTCGAGCTCGGTCACGACGTCGTGGTGCTGCTCGACGGCATCACCCGGCTCGCCCGCGCCTACAACCTGGCCTCCACCGGGTCCGGCCGCACGCTGGCCGGCGCCGTCGACCCGGCGGCCCTCTACCCGACCAAGCGGTTCCTCGGCGCGGCGCGCAACATCGAGAACGGCGGGTCGCTCACCATCCTCGCCACCGCGGCCGTCGACACCGGCTCGGAGACCGACGAGACGATCTTCGAGGAGCTCCAGGGCACCGGGAACTCCGAGCTCCGGCTCAGCGGCGAGCTCGCCGAGAAGCAGCTCTTCCCGGCGGTCGACGTCGTCGGGTCCAGCACCCGCCACGACGAGCACCTGCTCGGCGACGGCGAGCGCGACCTGGTCCGTCGGCTGCGACGCGCAGTCGCGGCTGACGCCCGACCGGAGGAGTCTCACGAGAGACTGCTCACCCGGCTGCGGCGCAGCCAGACGAACGTCGAGCTTCTGACGCAGGTCCAGCGAGAGGGCTGAGGGAATGGCACGGATCGTGGTGGCGGACGACGACGTGGACATCCGGGAGCTCGTGGAGTTCAAGCTCTCGACGATGGGCCACGACGTCGTCACCGTCGGTGACGGCGCGGCCGCCATCGAGGCCTGCCGGGCGCAGAAGCCCGACCTCGCGGTGCTCGACGTGATGATGCCGGGCATGTCCGGGCTCGAGGCGATCCGCGTGATGCGCGCCGACGAGTCGCTCGTCGACATCCCGGTCATCCTGCTCACCGCCCGCGCCCAGGAGTCCGACGTCGAGACCGGCTTCGACTCGGGCGCCGACGACTACGTCACCAAGCCGTTCAGCCCCCGCGAGCTCGGATCGCGGGTCGAGGCGCTGCTCGGCAAGCCGGGTTCCTGACCCGTTCCTCAGAACACCCGCAAGATCACCCCAAGAGTCCGGTGGGGCGCGTGATGCGGGCTTAGGCTCGCGCCGACGATCTGGTCCTGGAGCTCGGAGTGCGTCGTACCTGGGGGGTGGTGCCGTGACGACCCCGTCGAGCGACCCCGGACAGCCGGTCTCCCGGCTCGTCGCCCCGGTGATCTGGCGCATCGGCGCGCTCGTCGTGCTGATGGCGGCGATCTGCGTCGTGGGCATCGTGCTCGCCACCCAGGCCGTGCAGGACCTCGCCGACGAGGTCGACCCGGTCGGCCGGTCCCACGAGAGCGTCGAGAGGAACATCGACCGGATGGGCGCCGACGTCCTGGCCTTCTCGGGTCGCGACGACCCGCAGCTGCGCGTCGCCTACGCCGAGGCGCGCGGCGACTACGCCGCCTCGGCGGCCCGGCTGCGGACCGAGGCCGCAGGCGTCGAGGGGCTCGAGGACCCGGTGGCCGCCGAGCTGGACGCCGTGGCGCGCTGGGTCGAGGAGTACGCCGACCCGGTGATGGCCGGCCCCGGCGGCCCCGAAGGCGTCCCGCCCGAGACGGTGGCGCTCGGGCAGGACCTGCACGTTCCGGTGGCGACCTCCGGGGCGGCCGTCGAGGACGCCGTCGCCGACCGCCGCGACTCCGCCGCGGACGCCGCGATCCTGCGGTTCCGGCTCACGGTGGCGGCCGCCGTCCTGCTGGTGGCGCTGTCGTGGATCCTCATCGCCCGCGCCCGCGGCCGGCTCCTCCTGGAGCTGTCCGAGCCGCTGCTCGCGCTGGAGCGGGTCGTACACCGGATGGCGAGGAACGACCCGGAGGGGCGCGCCGACGCCGAGCACGGGCCGAAGGAGGTGCGCGCGGTCGCCCGGGCGCTCAACGACTTCGCCGACGCGCAGTTGCGGGCCCGGGCCGTCGAGGGTCGGATCCAGGACGAGCTGCACGTGCTCGACAGCGCGAAGGACGACTTCGTCTCCAACGTCTCCCACGAGCTGCGCACGCCGCTCACCACGATCAACGGCTACCTCGAGCTGGTGAGCGAGGAGTTCGAGGGCGTCCTCGAGCCCCGACACGAGCGGATGCTCGACGCGACCCGCCGCAACGTCGTCCGGCTGCGGGCGCTCATCGACGACCTGCTCGCGCTCTCCTCGGCCGAGCACCGGCCCACCGAGCTCGAGCCCTCCGACGTCAGCGCCGTCCTGGTCGACGCCGTGTCCGACGTCCGGATGTCGGCGGCGCGGCATGGGATCGCCATCGACGTCGCCGGCTCCGAGGAGCCGCTGTTCGTGATCTGCGACCGGCCGATGCTCTACCGCGCGTTCCTCAACCTGCTCAGCAACGCCGTGAAGTTCAGCCACGACGACGGCGTCGTGCAGGTCGACGTGCGGCGGGTCGGCGAGCGGGTCGAGATCGCCGTCCGCGACCGCGGCATCGGGATCCCGCGTGACGACCTCGACCGCCTCGGCACCCGCTTCTTCCGCGCGTCCAACGCCACCAGCAACGAGATCGCCGGCACCGGTCTCGGCCTGCGGATCGTGCAGACGATCATCGACAAGCACGCCGGCGACGTCGTCATCGAGTCCGCCGAGGGGGAGGGCACCACCGTCTACGTCCGCCTCCCCGTCACCCGCCGCGGCCGGCCCGAGACCGCCACCGAGGCCGACTCGGACACGGACCTCACCGTCTGACGTTCGTCGAGCTTGTCGAGACGCCGGGACCGATCTGCGGACCACGTTCGTCGAGCTTGTCGAGACGCCGGGACCGATCTCGCCACCACGTTCGTCGAGCTTGTCGAGACGCCGGTACCGATCTCGCGGACCACGTTCGTCGAGCTTGTCGAGACGCCGGGACCGATCTCGCGGACCACGTTCGTCGAGCTTGTCGAGACGCCGGGACCGATCTTGCGGACCACGTTCGTCGAGCTTGTCGAGACGCCGGGACCGATCTCGCGGACCACGTTCGTCGAGCTTGTCGAGACGCCGGGACCGATCTTGCGGACCACGTTCGTCGAGCTTGTCGAGACGCCGGGACCGATCTCGCGGACCACGTTCGTCGAGCTTGTCGAGACGCCGGGACCGATCTCGCCACCGTTCCCGGGATCGGCTGCGGTGATCTCGACGCGCCCGTTCCGGCTTCGTTCCTCAGCCGGAGGGCTTGCTCGATCCTCCTTCGCCGCGCGTCCCCGCTCGTGCCTCGCGGGGACGCTGCTCAGTCGGAATTAGCGGGGGCTGGCGGGCGTTCTCTATCATCGGCAGCCGGTTCCGGTTCACGCTGCGCGCCGCGCGGCGACCCGGGACAGACGGAGAGGACACCACTGTCATGAAGAAGGACATCCACCCCGACTACGTCGAGACGCAGGTCACCTGCACCTGCGGCGCGCAGTTCACGACCCGCAGCACCGCCCAGGGTGGCGCCATCCGCGCCGACGTGTGCTCGCAGTGCCACCCGTTCTACACGGGCAAGCAGAAGATCCTCGACACCGGTGGCCGCGTCGCCCGCTTCGAGAAGCGGTACGCGAAGAAGACCGCCGACAGCAAGTAGCTCCCACCACGGCACCGGTCCGCAACGACGGACCGGTGCCGTCGTGTGTTGCGAGGAAGCTCTGGAGGAGGTCTGGTGTTCGAGGCGGTCGAGGGTCTCGTCGCGGAGCACCGCGACCTCGAGGGTCGGCTCGCCGAGCCCGAGACCCACGCCGACGCCCGGCTCGCCAAGCGGCTCAACCAGCGCTACGCCGAGCTGAGCTCGATCCTCGGCGCCTGGCGCGACTGGCAGTCCCTCGGCGAGGACCTGGTCGCGGCCCGCGAGCTCGCCGCGGAGGACCCGACCTTCGCCGAGGAGGTCGAGGCGATCGCCGCTCGCCTCGCGGACGCCGAGGAGCGGCTGCGCCGGCTGCTGGTGCCGCGTGACCCGGTCGACGACAAGGACGCCCTGCTCGAGGTGAAGTCGGGGGAGGGCGGCGAGGAGTCCGCGCTGTTCGCCGGCGACCTGCTGCGCATGTACACGCGCTTCGCCGAGCAGAAGGGCTGGTCGGTCGAGGTCCTCGACGCCACCGAGTCCGACCTCGGCGGCTACAAGTCGGTCACCGTCGCGGTGAAGGCCAAGGGCGCCACCGAGCCGGGCCAGGCGCCGTTCGGGCTGCTCAAGTTCGAGGGCGGCGTGCACCGCGTGCAGCGGGTGCCGGTCACCGAGTCGCAGGGCCGGGTGCACACGAGCGCCGCCGGGGTCCTCGTGCTGCCGGAGGCCGAGCAGGTCGACGTGACCCTCGACGAGAACGACCTGCGCATCGACGTCTTCCGCAGCAGCGGCCCCGGCGGGCAGAGCGTCAACACCACCGACTCCGCCGTCCGGATCACCCACGTGCCGACCGGCATCGTCGTCAGCTGCCAGAACGAGAAGAGCCAGCTGCAGAACAAGGAGCAGGCGCTCCGCATCCTGCGCGCCCGGCTGCTGGCGGCGGCGCAGGAGGAGGCCGACGCGGCGGCAGGGGAGGCGCGGCGCAGCCAGGTGCGCACGGTCGACCGATCCGAGCGGATCCGCACCTACAACTTCCCGGAGAACCGGATCTCCGACCACCGCACCGGCTACAAGTCGCACAACCTCGACCAGGTGCTCGACGGCGATCTCGGCCCGGTGCTGGAGTCCGCGGTCGACGCCGACCTCGAGGCCCGGCTCGCCGCGATCGAGACGTGACCCCCCGGGCACTGCTGCGCGAGGCGGGCGAGCGGCTCGCGGCCGCGGGCGTGGCCAGCCCCGACCACGACGCCGCGGTGCTCCTCGCGCACGTGCTCGGCGTGCCCCGGAGCCGGCTGCCGCTGGTCGACGACGTGCCGGCCGACGCTGTCGCGGGCTTCGAGGCGCTGGTGGTGCGGCGGGCGGCCCGCGAGCCGCTCCAGCACCTCACCGGGGTCACCTCGTTCCGTCACGTCGACCTCGTGGTCGGTCCGGGGGTGTTCGTGCCGCGGCCGGAGACCGAGCTGCTCGCCGGCTGGGCGGTCGAGCAGGCGACCCCGCTGGCCGCCCCGCTCGTCGTCGACCTGGCGACCGGCTCCGGCGCGATCGCCAAGGCCGTGGCCGACGAGGTGCCGCACGCCCGCGTGGTCGCCGTGGAGCTGTCGCCGGAGGCGCTGGTATGGGCGGAGCGCAACCTTGCGGGCACCGGCGTCGAGCTGCACGAGGGGTCGCTGGCCGACGCGCTGTCCGAGCTCGACGGCACCGTCGACGTCGTCGTCTCCAACCCGCCCTACGTGCCGCTCGAGGCCTGGGAGTCGGTGGCGCCCGAGGCGCGCGACCACGACCCCCACCTCGCCCTGTTCTCCGGCGACGACGGCCTCGACGCGATCCGCGCCCTCGAGACCCGCGCCGCCCGGCTGCTGCGCCCCGGGGGAGTGGTGGGCATCGAGCACGCCGACGTGCAGGGGGAGTCCGCTCCCGCCGTCCTCACCGCCACCGGCCGATGGCGCGACGTCCGCGACCACCGCGACCTCGCCGGGCGGCCCCGGTTCGTGACCGCGCGACTGGCGTGACTGTGCTGCGTGGTTGGTGGCCGCGCGCGTAACACGCCGGGTCTCGCCGTCAAGGATCTCGCTTCGCTCGCCCGCTTCGCGGCGCGCCTTCGGCGCGTCCTTGACTGCGAGCCTCGTCCGGCGTGTTCCGACGGCGCACGAACGGCGGGCTCCGCCACGCCGTCCGCGCAGGCGCGGCCACCAGCTGTTCCGGGGCTACTCGGCCGAAGAAACTGGACACAACACCTCGGTTTCCGGGCCGGTGATGTCCAGGTTCGTACGCCCACTGGTAGCGAAGTGACACCTGGCGAATGGTGGGGCGCCCGCGCATGCGGGCGGCGCGGGCGGAGCCCGTGCCGACTGCGCGCCGTGGATCCGACCGGCCGGGACCCGCAGTCAAGGACGCGCGAAGCGCGCCGCGAAGCGGGCGCGCAGCGATCCTTGACGGCGGGTGCCGGTCGGATACGCGCGCGGGCGCCCCACAGTCACCGGCAGGACGGCCGTAGGGTTCCCCCGTGACTGCGGAGCGCTACCCGACCACCTCGTCCGAGGAGCGGGAGGCGGCCATCGAGGCGGCCACGATGGCGGTGCAGCAGGGCGACCTCGTGGTGCTGCCCACCGACACCGTCTACGGCATCGCCGCCGACGCCTTCGACCCGGACGCCGTGGCGTCGCTGCTCGCCGCCAAGGGCCGGGGCCGGGAGATGCCGCCGCCGGTGCTCGTGAGCACCGCCACCACCGTCGACGCGCTGGCCTCGGAGGTGCCGGGCTACGCCCGCGCGCTCATCGAGGAGTTCTGGCCGGGCCCGCTCACGCTGGTGTGCCGGCAGCAGAAGTCGCTGCAGTGGGACCTCGGCGACACCCGCGGCACGGTCGCCGTGCGGATGCCGGACCACGAGCTCACCCGCGAGATCCTCGACCGCACCGGCCCGCTCGCGGTCAGCTCGGCGAACCTCACCGGCTCGCCGGCGGCCACCGACGCCGACCAGGCCGAGGAGATGCTGAGTGAGGCCGTCGCCGTCATCGTCGACGACGGCACCTCGCCCGGCGGGAAGGCGTCCACGATCGTCGACGCCACCGGCGACCAGGGGCGGGTGCTGCGGCGCGGCGCGCTGTCGTTGGAGCAGCTGAACGACGTCCTCGAGCCCCTCGGCGCCACCCTCACCGACGACGAGGTGGGGGACACGCCCTAGTGCGCGAGTACCTCGTCGTCTTCCTGGTCGCCGCCGCGATCACCTACCTGCTCACGGTGGTCGCCCGCGAGCTCGCGATCCGCACCGGCGCCGTGGCCCGGGTGCGGGACCGCGACGTGCACGCCGAGCCGATCCCGTACCTCGGCGGCATCGCGATGCTCGGCGGGCTGGTGGCGGCCTACCTGGTCGCCCGCGAGCTCCCGCTGCTGGGCAACAGCCAGCCGTTCGTGTTCGAGGACGCCCGGGCGGTGCTCGTGGCGGGCGGCCTCATCTGTGCCGTCGGGGTGCTCGACGACATCTTCGACCTCGACGCCCTCACCAAGTTCGGCGGCCAGGTGCTGGCGGTGGGGCTGCTGGTCTACTCCGGCATCCAGTACTACTACATCACCACGCCGGGCGACGTTCAGTTCTCCCTCGACGAGCGACAGGCGGCCCTGCTGACGGCGCTCATCGTGCTGGCGACCGTCAACGCGGTGAACTTCGTCGACGGCCTCGACGGCCTCGCCGCGGGGGTGGTCGGCATCGGCGCCGCCGCGTTCTTCCTCTACTGCTACCAGCTCTCGCGCCTCAACGACGTCGACCGGGCCACCACCGGCGCCCTGCTCGGGGCCGCGCTCGCCGGCGCGTGCGCGGGGTTCCTCGTGCACAACTTCCACCCGGCCCGGCTGTTCATGGGCGACAGCGGGTCGATGCTCCTCGGGCTCGTGCTGTCGGCGACCGCGATCACCGCGACCCGGCAGTTCTCCTTCCAGGACCTGAGCCGGGCCGAGGACAGCAACGGTCCGAGCACGCTGGCGCTGTTGCTCCCGGTGGCGCTCCCGGTGCTGATCCTGGTCGTGCCGATGGCCGACCTCGCGCTCGCCGTGCTGCGCCGCACCAGAGCCGGCCGCTCGCCGTTCGCGCCCGACAAGCAGCACCTGCACCACCGGCTGCTGGAGATCGGGCACTCGCACCGCCGCGCCGTCCTCATCATGTGGGCGTGGGCGGGCCTCATCGCCTTCGCCACCGTGATCTCCGGCCTCTACACCGGCCCGCCGGTGTGGATCTCACTCGGTGTCGCCTTTCTCGTGACGCTCGTCCTCACCTTCCTGCTGCCCGTGCTGCGGAAGCCCCGGTTGCAGGGCGCGGACGAGGGCTGACATGGTGGTCGGGACCCCCGGTTCCGACCCGGACCGACGCTTGTGCTAACTTTCACAAGCACCCGAAAACCGCCCGCGAACAGGACGGCCGCCACCGATGACGACTGCCCCGCTCCCCCGGATCGAGGGACCGGTGCGTCGTGGTAACTTCGCCGCGTCGCCGCACCTCCGCCCGTCTCGGAGCGGACAGCCCGTCGGCGTCCAGACCCCCCGGTTCACCCCCAGCTTCGAGAGCGACCGTGCTGTATGGCCGAAGAGCCGAGCGATGACGCCGGCCTGCGAGGCCGCGACCTCATCGGGCTCGGCGGACTCCTCGTGGGCGCCGTCGTGGCCGGCACGGTCCTCGGCATCGTCCTCGACCGCGCAGCCGGCACGACACCCGTCCTCACGATCGTCGGCGTCTTCGTCGGCATGGTCGCCGGCGCGGTCGGCTTCGCCCTCCGCGTCCGCGCTGCGATGCGGTGAGGTGACACGATGAACGAGACGACAAGCACCGACGTGACCCCTGAGACCCCTGCCGCCGGGGCGGCCCGGCCGCAGAAGGCGTCGGTCCTGACCGTCGTCAAGGACCAGCGCAAGACGATCTTCCTGGCCCTCGGCCTTGCGATCGCCTCGTTCTGGATCGTCGGCCAGCTCGGCGAGTGGCAGCTCGCCGGAGCGCTGGCCGTCGGCGTCGGGCTCGGCCTGTTCAACCACCTGGCCACGGAGTACTGGCTGCTGCGGATCATCACCACCGACGGCAACCCGAGCCGCGCCTCGTTGATCCGGTCCACCATCGGCCGGCTGACCGTCCTCGTGGTGGTCGCGGTCGCGCTGTGCGTGTTGATGTGGCCCGGTGGGATCGGCGTCCTGATCGGCCTAGCCATCTTCCGTCTGCTGGCGCTGGCGATGACCAGCATGACCTTGTTGAAGGAGCTGAAGAGCGAGTGAGCCTGCTGAGCGCCGTCGTCCTTCCCAGGGCCGCCGAGGGCGGCGAGGAAGAGCCCGCCATCGAGATCGGTCACCACAACACCGTCGAGATCGGGTCGTTCACCTTCCACCTCGACACGATCTGGAACACCCTGCTGGCCGCCGGCATCGTGCTCGTGCTGGGCTTTGTCGCCCGCCGCGCGCTCACCCGGGACAACGCCGACCACGTGCCCACCAAGATCCAGCTGATGTGGGAGTCGGTGGTCGGCGAGGTGAACCGGCAGGTCGAGGACAACCTCGGCAAGGTGCACCCGTTCGTGGCGCCGCTGGCGATCTCGCTGTTCTTCTTCATCCTGTTCTGCAACTGGTTCGAACTGCTCCCGACCAAGCTGAACGAGGACCTGCACGTCACGGCGCCACCGACCGCCGACGTCAACCTCACCTACGCGCTGGCGCTGCTGGTGATCATCAGTGTGTGGACCTACGGCATCCGCGAGAAGGGCGTGAAGGGCTACTTCAAGCACTTCGTCGAGCCGTACCCGTTCCTGGCCCCGCTCAACGTGCTCGAGGAGCTCATCAAGCCGCTCACCCTGGCGCTGCGGCTGTTCGGCAACATCTTCGCCGGCGGCATCATGCTGTCGCTGATCGCGCTCATGCCCCTCTACATCCTGTGGGGCCCCAACATCGTCTGGAAGTTGTTCGAGATGTTCATCGGCGCCATCCAGGCCTTCATCTTCGCGCTGCTGACGGTCCTCTACTTCGCGATGGCCGGCGCCGGACACGGCGACGACGACCACGAGGAGCACGACGAGAAGGCGCCGAAGGACCGGAAGGAACCCGTTCCCGCGGCCTGACCACACGGTCGGACGCGACAAGAGGTAACCCGATGCGTCGCCCTCGCGACGCTAGATAGAGGAGAGAAATCCCATGGCAGTAGAAGGTTCGATCGAGCTGGCCGGTGCCTTCGTCGGCGGCGGCCTCGCTCTCGCCGGTGGCGCGATCGGTACCGGCATCGGTGACGGTCTGGCCGGTTCGTCCTACATCCAGGGTGTGGCCCGCCAGCCCGAGGCGCAGGGTCGCCTGCAGACGATCTTCTTCCTGACGGTCGGTCTCTGCGAGGCGGTGTTCTTCATCAACCTCGCCTTCATGGCGCTGTTCGTCTTCGTCCTCGCCGCCTGACTCACCACCCGCAGCTCAGGACCAGCACCGCCAACCAAAGGAAACGACGATGGCAGGACAGCTCGTGGCGCCGAACGCCATGGCGAGCAACTTCCTCGTGCCGAACGCGACGTTCTTCGTCGAGCTGGTCGCGTTCGCGATCATGTTCTTCCTGCTGGCCAAGTACGTCATCCCGCCCATCAACAAGGCGATGACGGCACGGCAGGAGGCCATTCGCAAGGAGTTCGCCGAGGCCGAGGAGGCCAAGAAGAACGCGAACGACGCCGAGGCGGAGTTCAAGGCCCAGATCGCCGACGCGCGCAAGGAGGCCGCCAAGATCCGCGAGCACGCTCGCGAGGAGGGCGCCCAGATCATCGCCGAGATGCGGGAGCAGGCGCAGTCCGAGGCGAGCCGGATCGTCGAGCACGCCCAGGCCCAGATCGCGGCCGAGCGCCAGCAGGCGCTCACCACACTGCGCGCGGAGGTCGGTTCGCTGGCCACCTCGCTGGCGGGCCGGATCGTGGGCGAGAGCCTCGAGGACGACGAGCGCAGCGCGCGCGTCGTCGACCGGTTCCTCGCCGACCTCGAGACGCTCGAGACCAGCAAGAGTGCCCGGAACGGGGCGCCGTCCTGATGCTGCGTGGAGCCTCCGCGGACGCCCTGGCCGAGCTCACCGAGCGCACCGGGCGCACCCGCACCCTCGACGAGGCGGCGACCCTCGGCACCCAGCTGTTCGGGGTCGCCGAGGTCGTGAGCCACGACGTCGCCCTGCGGCGCGCGCTCACCGACGCCTCGGTGGAGGGCGAGCACAAGGCGGGCCTGGCCCGCGCGGTGTTCGGCAAGGCGCTCGACGACGCGGCGCTCGACCTCGTCGCGGACGCCGTGGCTCGGCGCTGGATCTCCGGCCTCGACCTGCCCGACGCGCTCGAGCGGCTGGCGGTCGTCGCCACCGTGCGCTCGGCGGGAGCCAAGGGCGACCGGGTGGGCGACGAGCTCTTCGCCGTCCGGCGGCTGATCCACGAGAACCCGTCGCTGCGCGGCGCGCTCGCCGACACCTCCCGCCCGGTCGAGGACCGCAGCGGGCTGCTGCTCGGCATCCTCGGTGACCAGACGCTCCCGGCCACCACGGTGCTCGTCGGCCAGGCGGTCACCCGGGCCCGCGGCACGGTGGAGGCGGCGCTGGACCAGTACCTCGAGCTGGCCGCGGCCGCGCTGGAGGAGTCGGTGGCCACCGTGCACACCGCGCGCGAGCTCACCGCCGAGGAGCAGCAGCGGCTCGCCGCCGCCCTCACCCGGCAGTACGGGCGCGAGATGCAGCTGCATGTCGTGGTCGACCCGTCGCTGGTCGGCGGCCTGCGGGTCGAGACCGGCGCCGACGTGATCGACGGCACCGTCGTCAGCAGGCTCGACGACGCCCGCCGCCGGCTCGCCGGCTGACCCGCCAACACAGACCTACTCAGAAGACATCAGAGGGAAGAGGCAGAGAAATGACGGAGCTGTCCATCCGCCCGGAGGAAATCCGGGACGCGCTCCAGAAGTACGTCGACGACTACAAGCCGTCCGCGGCCGCGAAGGAGGAGGTCGGCACCGTCGCTCAGGCGGGTGACGGCATCGCCCGCGTGTCCGGTCTGCCTTCGGCGATGGCCAACGAGCTGCTCGAGTTCGAGGACGGCACGCTCGGCATCGCGCTGAACCTCGACACCCGCGAGATCGGTGTCGTGATCCTCGGTGAGTTCGCCGGGATCGAGGAGGGCCAGACGGTGCGCCGCACCGGCGAGATCCTCTCGGTGCCGGTCGGCGACGGCTTCATGGGACGGGTCATCGACCCGCTCGGCACGCCGATCGACGGCCTGGGCGACATCGAGTCCTCCGACCGCCGCGCGCTCGAGCTCCAGGCTCCGGGCGTGATGATGCGCCAGTCGGTGAGCGAGCCGCTCGCCACCGGCATCAAGGCCATCGACTCGATGACCCCGATCGGCCGCGGTCAGCGCCAGCTGATCATCGGCGACCGCGCGACCGGCAAGACCACGATCGCGATCGACACGATCATCAACCAGAAGCAGAACTGGGAGTCCGGTGACCCGGACAAGCAGGTGCGCTGCATCTACGTGGCGATCGGCCAGAAGGGCTCCACCATCGCCTCGGTGCGCGGCGCCCTCGAGGAGGCCGGCGCGCTGGAGTACACCACGATCGTGGCGTCACCCGCGTCGGACTCGGCGGGCTTCAAGTACCTCGCGCCCTACACCGGCTCGGCCATCGGCCAGCACTGGATGTACGACGGCAAGCACGTCCTCATCATCTTCGACGACCTCACCAAGCAGGCCGAGGCCTACCGCGCGGTGTCGCTGCTGCTGCGCCGCCCGCCGGGTCGCGAGGCGTACCCGGGTGACGTGTTCTACCTGCACAGCCGGCTCCTCGAGCGCTGCGCGAAGCTGTCCGACGACCTCGGCTCGGGCTCGATGACCGGTCTGCCGATCATCGAGACCAAGGCCAACGACGTGTCGGCCTACATCCCCACCAACGTCATCTCGATCACCGACGGTCAGATCTTCCTGCAGTCGGACCTGTTCGCCGCCAACCAGCGGCCCGCCATCGACGTCGGCATCTCGGTGTCGCGCGTGGGTGGTGCGGCGATGACCAAGGCGATGAAGTCGGTCACCGGCTCGCTCAAGGTCGACCTGGCGCAGTTCCGCGCGATGGAGGCGTTCGCGATGTTCGCCTCCGACCTCGACGCGGCCTCGCGCCAGCAGCTCGACCGCGGCCAGCGGCTGATGGCGCTCCTCAAGCAGCCGGCGTACTCGCCGTACCCGCTGGAGGAGATGACCGTCTCGCTGTGGCTGGGCACGACCGGCCGGCTCGACAAGGTGCCGACCGACGACGTCGCCCGGTTCGAGAATGAGTTCCTCGACCACCTGCGCCGCAACCACGACGGCATCCTGAGCACGATCCGGGAGTCGCAGAAGTTCGAGGACGACACCGAGTCGTCCGTCGAGGACGCCTACGACTCCTTCCTCGAGCAGTTCGAGACGTCCGACGGCCACTCGATCAAGGTCGGTGACCAGGTGCACGAGGACGCCATGGAGGACGACGAGCTCGAGCAGGAGCAGATCAAGAAGCAGAAGAGGTCGTAACGGATGGCTGTCTCGCTGCGGGAGTACCGCGCGCGGATCAAGTCGACGGAGTCGATGAAGAAGATCACGCGCGCCATGGAGCTCATCGCTGCGTCGCGCATCATCAAGGCGCAGCAGCGGGCGCAGGCCGCCGCGCCGTACGCCCGGGAGCTGACCCGAGCGGTCTCGGCGGTGGCGACGTTCTCGAACGTCGACCACCCCCTGACCAAGGAGGAGGAGGACCCGACGCGGGCCGCCGTCCTGATCGTGACCAGCGACCGCGGCCTGGCCGGCGCCTACTCCTCGAGCGTCCTCAAGGAGGCGGAGCGGCTCGGCGAGCGGCTCCGTGAGGAGGGCAAGGAGATCGACACCTACATCTGCGGCCGCAAGGGCGAGGCGTACTACCGGTTCCGCCAGCGCGACATCGTGCAGTCGTGGACCGGTTTCTCCGACCAGCCGTCCTACGACGTGGCCGCGGAGATCGGGCGCACCCTCATCGACTCCTTCATCAAGGACCCGGGGGAGGAGGGCGACGTCGACGAGGTCCACGTCGTCTACACCCGGTTCAAGTCGATGCTCACGCAGGAGCCGACCGCGATCCGGCTGCTCCCGCTCGAGGTCGTCGAGGCCGACGAGGACGACGACAAGTCGGGCGAGTCCGACGGTCCGCTGCCGCTCTACGAGTTCGAGCCGTCCGCCGAGGCCGTGCTGGACGGACTGCTGCCGCAGTACGTGCAGAGCCGGATCTTCTTCACGTTGCTCCAGGCGGCGGCCTCCGAGCTGGCGGCGCGCCAGAAGGCCATGAAGTCGGCGACCGACAACGCCGACGAGCTCATCAAGAAGTACACCCGGGTGGCCAACCAGGCCCGTCAGGCCGGCATCACCCAGGAGATCAGCGAGATCGTCGGCGGCGTGAACGCCCTGGCGGACGCCCAGGCAGAAGCTTGAGTCAAGGGAGAGAAGAGACATGACTGCAACGGTCGAGGAGACCAAGGAGACCGCGGGCGGCACCACCGGCCGCATCGCCCGGGTGATCGGCCCGGTCGTCGACGTGGAGTACCCCATCGACGCCATGCCGGACATCTACAACAAGCTCGAGTGCGACCTCGAGCTCGGCGGCGAGTCGCGTGTGCTCTCCATGGAGGTGGCGCAGCACATCGGCGACGGCATGGTCCGCGCCATCTCGCTGCAGCCGACCGACGGCCTGGTGCGCGGCGCCCAGGTGCGCGACACCGGCGAGCCCATCAAGGTTCCGGTCGGCGACGTCACCAAGGGTCGCGTCTTCAACATGCTGGGCGAGCCGCTCAACCTGGAGGACGGCGAGGAGCTCGGCGAGCACGAGCGCTGGAGCATCCACCGCCGGGCGCCTGCCTTCGACCAGCTCGAGGCCAAGACCGAGATGTTCGAGACCGGCATCAAGGTCATCGACCTGCTGGCCCCGTACGTCACCGGCGGCAAGATCGGCCTGTTCGGTGGTGCCGGCGTCGGCAAGACCGTGCTGATCCAGGAGATGATCGCCCGCGTCGCCAAGGACCACGGCGGTGTGTCGGTGTTCGCCGGCGTCGGCGAGCGCACCCGTGAGGGCAACGACCTCATCGTGGAGATGGAGGAGGCCGGCGTCATCGGTCAGACCGCCCTCGTCTTCGGCCAGATGGACGAGCCGCCGGGCACCCGGCTGCGCGTCGCGCTGTCCGCCCTGACGATGGCGGAGTACTTCCGCGACGTGCAGAACCAGGACGTGCTGCTCTTCATCGACAACATCTTCCGGTTCACCCAGGCCGGCTCGGAGGTGTCGACCCTGCTGGGCCGGATGCCGTCCGCGGTGGGCTACCAGCCCAACCTGGCCGACGAGATGGGCACGCTGCAGGAGCGGATCACCTCGACTCGTGGTCACTCGATCACCTCGATGCAGGCGATCTACGTGCCCGCCGACGACTACACCGACCCGGCTCCCGCCGCGACGTTCGCGCACCTCGACGCCACCACCGAGCTGTCGCGTGAGATCGCCTCGCTCGGCATCTACCCGGCGGTCGACCCGCTGACCTCCACCTCGCGGATCCTCTCCGCCGAGTTCATCGGTCAGGAGCACTACGACTGCGCGATCCGGATCAAGCAGATCCTCCAGCGCAACAAGGAGCTGCAGGACATCATCGCGATCCTGGGTGTCGACGAGCTGTCCGAGGAGGACAAGATCATCGTCTCGCGGGCGCGCCGCCTCCAGCGGTTCCTCTCGCAGAACACCTACGTGGCCAAGCAGTTCACCGGCCTCGAGGGCTCGACGGTCCCCGTGTCGGAGACGGTCGAGGCGTTCAACAAGATCGCGGACGGCGACTACGACCACGTGGCCGAGCAGGCGTTCTTCATGTGCGGCGGTCTGGACGACGTCGAGCGCAAGTGGGACGAAATCCAGAAGAACCTCTGATCGGACAGCACTGACATGGCAGACGTACTCACCGTGGAGCTCGTCGCGGCCGACCGCGTGGTCTGGTCGGGCGAGGCCACGATGGTGATCGCCCGGACCGTGGAGGGCGACATCGGCGTCCTCCGCGGTCACGCACCGGTGCTGTCGCTGCTCACCGAGGCGGTCGTCGAGATCGTCGACGACGACGGACACACCACGTTCGCCGTCGCCGACGGCGGCTTCCTCTCGGTGGCCAACGACCGGGTCTCGATCCTGTCCGAGCACGCCGAGCTCTCCACCGAGGTCGACGTCGACGAGGCGCGGGCGCTGCTCGAGGACGCCAAGTCGGGTCACTTCCGTGACGGCGACGAGACCGAGCGGCGGATCCGGATGGCGGAGGCGCGGATCCGCGTCGTGGAGAAGGACCCGGACTCGTCGTCGTCCTGACGCCCGGCGAGCGGCTCCCCGTCATGCCCTAGTCTGACCGCGTCCGAGAAGGGGGCCGTATGGCGTGGTGGCAGTGGGTCGTTGACACTGCCGGTGTCCTGCTGCTCCTCCTCCTGGTCTACGGGTTCTACCTGGTGCTCCGGCGCCGGATGCTCGGGCGGCACGGCGGCACCTTCGAGCTCTCCCACCGGATGGGCGAGGCCGTCGACGGCCGCGGCTGGGTGCTGGGGCTGGGGCGCTACTCCGGCGAGCGGCTGGAGTGGTTCCGGATCTTCTCGGTCTCGCCACGCCCCAAGCGGGTGTGGCAGCGCGACGGGCTGAGCTACGACGGCAGCCGCGAGCCGCTCGGCGCCGAGCAGACCTCGCTCTACCCGGACCACTTGGTGATCCACTGCATGACCGACGACGGCCAGGTCGACCTGGCCATGAGCGCCGGGTCGCTGACCGGCTTCCAGTCGTGGCTGGAGGCGAGTCCGCCCGGCACCGATTGGAACCGATGACCGAGCCGGTCCTCGCCGCCCGCACCTCGGTGGGCGTCGTGTTCTTCCTCAACGGCCTCCTGTTCGCCTCGCTGGTCTCGCGGGTGCCCGATCTGCGGGCCGGGCTCGACCTCAACAACGCCGGCCTGGGGCTGCTGCTGCTCACCATCGCGCTGGGCTCGCTGGTCTCGCTGCCGCTCACCGGCGCGATGGTGGCGCGGTTCGGCTCGGCCCGGGTGGTCGGCACCACCGCGGTGCTCGCGGCCCTCGGCCAAGCGCTGGCGGGCCTCGGCACCGACGCCATCGGCAGCCTGCCGGTGGTGGCCGCCGGCCTCGCGCTGTACGGCGTCGGCACGGGCTCCTGGGACGTGGCGATGAACGTGGAGGGCGCGGAGGTCGAGCGTCAGCTCCGGCGGACGATCATGCCGCGGTTCCACGCCGGGTTCAGCCTCGGCACCGTCTCCGGTGCGCTGCTCGGCGTCGTGGTCGTGGCCTCCGACGTGCCGCTCGCCGTCCACCTGCCGGTGGCCGGCGCGCTCGCCGCCGTCGTGGTCACCTGGGCGATCCGGTCGTTCCTGCCGGTGGAGCCCGCCGACACCACCACCTCCGCGGCCCGCGCCTGGACCGAGCCGCGCACCCTGCTCATCGGGCTCGTGGTGCTGGTCTTCGCGGTGACCGAGGGGTCCGCCAACGACTGGCTCGCGCTCGCGCTGGTCGACGGTCACGACACCCCGCGCTGGGTGGGCGTGGCCGGGTTCGCGGCGTTCGTGACGGCGATGACCGCGGGCCGGCTGGCCGGGACCGTGCTCCTCGACCGGTTCGGCCGGGTCGCGGTGCTGCGCGCGACCGCGGTGCTGTCGGCCGTCGGGCTCCTCGGCCTGGTGTTCGGCACCGGGGCGGTCGTGGCGCCCGCCATCCTGCTGTGGGGCCTCGGTGCCTCGCTCGGCTTCCCGGTCGGGATGAGCGCCGCGGCCGACGACTCCCGCCGGGCCGCCGCGCGGGTGTCGGTGGTCTCGACGATCGGCTACGCCGCGTTCCTCGCCGGCCCGCCGCTGCTCGGCGCACTCGGCGACCAGGTCGGCACGCTGCGCGCCCTGCTCGCCGTCGCGGTGCTGCTCGTGCCGGCCGTGCTGGCGTTGCCCGCGGTGAGAGAGCCGCAGCGCGGCTGAACAGCCTCGCGATGGGTTGACCGGCTCCGTGATTTCGACTCCCACTCCGCGAGCTCGTTCCTCACTCGCGGGCGGTCGCTCAATCTTCGCTCGCCACGTGACCGGGTTCGTTCCTCACCCGGTCACTGCTCGCTCGCTCTCTCACCCCCGGGCACCCAGAGCACGTCGCCCTGCTCGCGGTTGGCGTAGCGGGCGAGGATGAAGACGAGGTCGCTGAGCCGGTTGAGGTAGGTGATCGCGAGCTGGTTCATCGTGCCGCCGTGCACGCCGAAGGCCGCCCAGGCCGAGCGCTCGGCCCGGCGGACGACGGTGCGGGTGACGTGCAGGTGGGCGGCGGCCGGCGTGCCGCCGTTGAGGATGAACGACCGCAGCTTGGGCAGGCCCTCGTTGTAGTGGTCGCACCAGCCCTCGAGCCGGTCGACGTAGGCCTGCTCGATGCGCAGTGGCGGGTACTCGGGGTCGGGCACCATCGGCGTGCACAGGTCGGCGCCGACGTCGAACAGGTCGTTCTGCACGTGGGTGAGCACCGCGACCACGTCGTCGTCGAGGCCGCCGGTGGCCAGCGCGACGCCGAGGTGGGCGTTCGATTCGTCGACGTCGGCGTAGGCGGCGAGCCGGAGGTCGCCCTTGGTCGTGACGCTCATGTCGCCGAGCCGGGTCTCCCCGCCGTCCCCGGTGCGCGTGTAGATACGGGTGAGGTTGACCATGCGGGCAGGGTAGCGAGCATGGAACGACGCCTCGGGACACCGTTGCTGCTGGCGGCGCCCGGTCTCGCGCTAGCGGCTGCGGGGCTCCTCCACCCGCACCACCTCACCTACGACACCGCGGGTCGGTGGTTCGGGCTGCACATCGCGGGCCTGCTCGTGTTCCCACTGGTCGGTGCCGCCCTCGCGTGGCTGGTGAGGGGCCGCCGTGACCCGCTGGCGTGGCTCGTCCGGCTGGCGGCCTACGGGTACGCCACCTTCTACTCCGCACTCGACGTGATCAGCGGTATCGCTGCCGGCTACGTGACCCGCGAGATGGGTCCTGGCTACGTGCGGGACGACGAGGTGCGCCTGCTGTTCCGCATCGGGGCCCCGCTCGGCGACGTCGGGTCGTGGTGCCTGGTCGCCGCCGGGCTCGCCCTCACCGTCGACGCGGTTCGCCGGTGTGGGTGGTTCGGAACCCCGGCCGCCGTGCTGGTCTTGGGAGCCTGGCTTGTCCATACCGACCACATCTTCGCCCCGGTCGGCGTGCTCGGCATGGCGCTCGTCGGGGCGGGAACGGCGTGGGTCGCCCTCGAACCGAAAAAGGATGGCGTGTCGACGCAACCTCGGGCAGCGTCGGAGCGTCCTATTGGTTGAGAAGCTGCACGCGACGATCTCGGGAGGCACGGATGGACATCACGATCGACGGGCCGATGCTCGCCCTCGCCGGTGACTTCGACGTGCGCTGCACCATGGAGGTCCGCACTGCGCTCTACGACCGTCTCGCCGAGCACGACGACGTCGTGGTCGACCTCACCGACGTCACCACCGTCGACGTCACCGCGCTGCGGGTGCTCGCGGCCGCGTCCCACTTCGCGCTCGACCGCGGCCGGCACGTCACGCTGCGCGGCTGCAACGGTGCCGTGCGGCGGCTGCTGCACCTCACCCACCTGATCCGTGCGGTCGACGTCGAGCGGGAGCTCGTCGCCGGCTGACACCCGAGACGCCGGCCCGCGGACGCAGTGCACACGCAGTGCGTCCGCGGGCCGGACCAACGGCTGTGGAGTACCTAACAGCGCGGTTACCGGCAGGTCACCTGGCCTTACTCTCGGCCCCATGACCGACGCCGAAGCACCGCGTCCGCAGAAGGACCGACCCTGGGTGATGCGCACCTACGCCGGGCACTCCACGGCGACGGCGTCGAACGCGCTCTACCGCGGCAACCTGGCGAAGGGCCAGACCGGCCTCTCGGTGGCCTTCGACCTGCCGACGCAGACCGGCTACGACCCCGACAGCCCGCTCAGCCGCGGCGAGGTCGGCAAGGTCGGCGTGCCGGTGCCGCACCTCGGCGAGATGCGGCGGCTCTTCGACGACATCCCGCTCACCGAGATGAACACCTCGATGACGATCAACGCCACCGCGATGTGGCTGCTGGCGATGTACCAGGTCGTCGCCGAGGAGCAGAACCCCGAGCTGGAGCCGTCCGAGGTGGCGCACCAGCTGGCCGGCACCACCCAGAACGACATCATCAAGGAGTACCTGTCGCGGGGCACCTACGTGTTCCCGCCGCAGCACTCGCTGCGGCTCATCAGCGACCTCATCGCCTACACGGTCCACGAGATCCCGAAGTGGAACCCGATCAACATCTGCAGCTACCACCTGCAGGAGGCGGGTGCGACGCCGAGGCAGGAGCTCGCCTACGCGCTGTGCACCGCGATCGCCGTGCTCGACCAGGTGAAGGCCTCGGGCCAGGTCTCCGAGGACGACTTCGAGAAGGTCGTCGGCCGCATCTCCTTCTTCGTGAACGCCGGCGTGCGGTTCGTCGAGGAGATGTGCAAGATGCGCGCCTTCGTGCAGCTCTGGGACGAGATCACCCGCGAGCGGTACGGCGTCCAGGACGCCAAGATGCGGCGGTTCCGCTACGGCGTGCAGGTGAACAGCCTCGGCCTCACCGAGGCGCAGCCCGAGAACAACGTGCAGCGCATCGTGCTGGAGATGCTCGGGGTCACGCTGTCGAAGGACGCCCGCGCCCGCGCCGTCCAGCTGCCCGCCTGGAACGAGGCGCTCGGCCTGCCGCGGCCCTGGGACCAGCAGTGGAGCCTGCGGCTCCAGCAGGTGCTGGCCTTCGAGTCCGACCTGCTCGAGTACGACGACCTGTTCGAGGGGTCCCACGTGGTCGAGGCCAAGGTGGCCGAGCTGGTCGACGGTGCCCGCGAGGAGATGGACCGGGTGCAGGCTCTGGGTGGCGCGATCGCCGCCGTCGAGTCGGGCTACATGAAGCAGGAGCTGGTGTCGGCCCACGCCTCCCGCCGGGCCCGGATCGAGAACGGCGAGGAGGTGATCGTCGGCGTCAACAAGTACGAGACCACCGAGCCGTCGCCGCTCACCGCCGACCTCGACGCCGCGATCATGGCCGCCGACCCGCAGGCCGAGCAGTCCGCGCTCGACTCCGTGACGGAGTGGAAGGCGCAGCGCGACGAGGCCGAGGTGGAGGCCGCGCTCAAGCGGCTGGCCGACGACGCCAAGACCGACGTCAACCTGATGACCGCCACCCTCGCCGCCGCCCGGGCCGGCGCGACGACGGGGGAGTGGGCCGGCACGCTGCGCGAGGTGTTCGGCGAGTTCCGCGCCCCCACCGGCGTCGGCGGGGCCGTCGGCCGCGCGGTGGGCGAGGCGGGGGCCGAGCTCACCGCCGTCCGCGACCGGGTCAAGGCCACCGGCGACGAGCTGGGAGGCCGGCTGCGGCTGCTCGTCGGCAAGCCGGGCCTCGACGGGCATTCCAACGGCGCCGAGCAGGTCGCCGTCCGGGCCCGCGACGCCGGCTTCGAGGTGATCTACCAGGGCATCCGGCTCACGCCCGAGCAGATCGTGTCGGCCGCGGTGGCCGAGGACGTGCACTGCGTCGGCCTCTCGATCCTCTCCGGCTCCCACATGGAGCTGGTGCCCGCCGTCCTCGACGGGCTGAAGGAGGCCGGACTCGACGACGTGCCGGTGATCGTCGGCGGGATCATCCCGGACGGCGACGGCAAGCGGCTCGTCGAGAGCGGCGTGGCCGCGGTCTACACGCCCAAGGACTTCGGCCTCACCGAGATCATGGACGGCATCGTCGACGTCATCCGGAAGGCCCACGACCTCGACTGAGGGGGTTGACTGGACGGGTGACCCGCATCCTGCTCGCCCGGCACGGACTGGCCGACTACGAGACCGACCTCATCACCGACGACGGCGGCTCGCTGTCGGTCGAGGGGCGTGCCCAGGCGCGCGCCCTCGGCGCCGTAGCCCAGGAGGCCGGCGTCACCGCCGTGTGGTGCAGCCCGCGCTCGCGCGCCGTCCAGACCGCCGAGATCGCGGCCGCCATCGCCGGCGTGACCCACGTGACGGTGCGGGAGGGGCTGCGCGAGTACGGCGTCGGCGCGGCCGCGGGCCGTCCGGACGGCGAGGAGGCAGCGCTGCTGCTGCCGGCGTTCGAGGCGTGGGGGGCCGGTGACGACACCGCCACGATCCCCGGTGGGGAGCGCGTGGCGGGGCTGGCGGAGCGGATGACGGTGGTGCTCGAGGAGGTCGCCGCGGCGAGCGGCCCGGACGGCCTGGACGGCCCGGCGCTCGTGGTGACCCACGGCGGCGTCACGATGGTCACCGTCCCGACGCTCACCGGACTGCCCCGGGAGACCGCCCGGGACTTCGTGCTTCCGGGCGGCGGCCACCTCGTGCTCGAGCGCGAGCCCACGGGGTGGGTGGTCAAGTAAGCCTTCCCTAACTCCTCTGGTAGCGTCGGAGCGTGGGCAAGAAGAAGGGCAAGCAGGGCACCGTCGTCAGGCTGCCCAAGATCGAGTGCTGCGAGTCGCGCAAGCGCTGCGCGCGCTGCCCGGTCCGGATGCTGAAGGAGGGCACGCTGCCCTCCGGGTATACCGTCAAGCGCCGCAAGCTGGTGCGCCTCGACGGTAAGAAGGTCACCAAGAAGAAGCTCACGAAGGTGGCCTGATCCCCATGCCCGCAGCGAAGTTCGTCGACCAGCTCAACGTGCAGATCGGCAACGAGCTGGCCGCGCACAACCAGTACCTCGCGATCGCCGTCCACTACGACGCGCTGACGATGCCGCAGATGGCGGCGTTCTTCTACGGCCAGGCGCTCGAGGAGCGCGACCACGCGATGATGATGGTGCAGTACCTCCTCGACACCGACGCCGACGTCGTCATCCCCGGGGTCGAGGCGCCGGTGCCGACGTTCACCGACGTCGTCGAGCCGGTGCGGCTGGCCCTGGAGCAGGAGAAGCGGGTCACCGAGCAGATCAACGGCCTGCTGCGCATCGCCCGCACCGAGGACGACTACGCCTCCGAGCAGTTCATGCAGTGGTTCATCAAGGAGCAGGTCGAGGAGGTCGCCACGATGACCGACCTGCTCGCCGTCGTCACCCGCAACGCCGACGACATCGAGGACATCGAGGAGTACGTCGCGCGCGAGCAGGGCGGCGGCGACGACGACCCGACCGCGCCCCGCCAGGCCGGCGGCTGAGCTCTAGGGCGTTCTGAGCCCTACGGCGTTCCCGTCGGCGTCGGTGGGGCCTCCGGCGCGAACACCTCGCTGAGGGTCGCCCCGTCGTCCTCGCCGGCGCACCGCTGGGCGATGCCCTGCGCGGCCAGGTCGACGCCGCGGTCGCCCTCGCCGAGCTTGTCGAGCTCGCCCTCGGTGTCGTTCTCCTTCGCGATGTCGCGCACCACGATCCGGCGCTGGTCGGTGGACATGCCGGCGAACTCGCCGCAGGTGACGTCGTTCGCCTCCTCGGCGCACCCGGTGAGCACCACCGACGCCGCCAGCAGCGCGAGGACGGCGGGCAGGCCCATCACCACCGCACGGTAGCCCGGCCCTCGCGGCGGCGGTGGAGGAACCACGCGATCACGGAGCCGACCACCAGGCCGACCAGCGCGCCGCCGAGCGGGCCCCAGTCGGAGCCGGTGGCCCGGCCCGCCAGCGTGGCGGCCACCACGACGACGAGCACCACCGAGGCGAGCACCGCCTGGTGCATCACCTCGCCGAGGAACAACCGGCTGAACGACTCTCCCGGCTGCGCGCCCGGCGTCGGGCCGCCTTTCTCGAGCGGGATCACCTGCACCACGGCGTCCGGCGCGATCGCCCCGTAGATGTGCGGGAAGGTCTCGCCGGCGCCCGGCACCGGCTCCTCCTCGACCACCGGTGCGTCGAGGCGCTCGGTGTCGATCACGAGCAGCACCAGCGGCTCGGTGACGTCGGCGTAGAACCGGTCGCGGACGCCCTGCCACTGGTCGGCGCGGCTGGCGTGGATGTAGCCCTCCTCGGCCAGCGTGCGGCCGTAGGTGGAGGTGGTGTAGCGGCCGGAGGCCTGTGCCGCCTCCCAGTCGGCTCGGGTGGCGAGGTGGAAGATCCGCACGTCAGAAGAGCCGGTGCTCGGCGTCGTCCATGCCGCGCAGCCCGTCGTAGTCGACGACGGCGCAGGCGATCCCGCGGTCCTCGGCGAGCACGCGGGCCTGGGGCTTGATGAGCTGGGCCGCGAAGATGCCGCGCACCGGTCCCTTGGCCGAGAGCAGCGGGTCGCGGTTGAGGAGGTCGAGGTAGCGGGTGAGCTGCTCGACGCCGTCGATCTCGCCGCGCCGCTTGATCTCGACGGCGACGCTGAGTCCCTCGGCGTCGCGGCACATGAGGTCGACCGGGCCGATCGCGGTGGGGAACTCGCGGCGCACCAGCGTGAGCCCCTCGGCCAGCGTGGCCGGGTGCTCGGCGAGCAGCTCCTGGAGGTGCTTCTCGACGCCGTCCTTCTGCAGGCCGGGGTCGACGCCGAGGTCGTGGCTGGAGTCGTGCCGCACGTCCTCGATGAGGATGCGCAGGGTGTCGTCGTCCTTGCCGGTGACGGTCCACTCCACCTGGCCGTCGTCGGTGACGCCCTCGCTGACCTTGCAGGGCGGCGACATCCAGTTCAGCGGCTTGTAGGAGCCGCCGTCGGAGTGCACGAGCACCGAGCCGTCGGCCTTGATCATCAGCACCCGGGTGGCCATCGGCAGGTGGGCGGTGAGCCGTCCGGCGTAGTCGACCTGGCAGCGCGCGACGACGAGTCTCACGGGGCGTAAACCTACCCTTGGGCGGTGCGCATCCGCCTGGCCCGTCCCTCCGACCTGCGCCACCTCGCTGCGATCGAGGCGGACGGCGTCGGGCCCTTCGCGGACCACTTCGGCGACGCACTGCCGGCCGCGTTCCGGACGCCGCCGCCCTCCGGCGTCGACCGGCAGCTCGCCGGCACCCTGCTGGTCGCCGAGGCGGACGGCGTCGTGGTCGGCTTCGCGCACCTGACGTTCCCGGACGGGTTCGCCCACCTCGAGCAGCTCGACGTGCTGGCCTCCCACCGCCGGCAGGGGATCGGTTCGGCGCTGGTGCGCGCGGCGATGGAGGAGGCGCGCTGGGCCGGCCACGACCGGCTCTCGCTGTGCACCTACCGCGACCTGCCGTGGAACGGTCCGTTCTACGCCCGGCTCGGGTTCACCGAGCGGCAGCGGTTGGAGCCGTTCCAGGAGCGGCTGCGCTCCCACGAGCGTGAGCTGGGGCTCGACGAGGCGGGCGCGCGGAGCGTGATGGAGGTCGCGCTGGACCCCGGTCGGTGAGCGGAAGGGGCGTGCCATCATGCCCCCCATGACCGAGACGGCCACGCAGAACGAGACCGCCCGCAGCTTCACCACGATCGGCATCGTGGGCCTGGGCACCATGGGTGCCGGCATCGCGGAGGTGTTCGCCCGCGAGGGCTACACCGTGGTGGGTGTCGAGCGCGACGACGAGGGTCTCGAGCGCGGCCGCCAGCACCTCGAGCACTCCACGGCCCGCGCGGTGAAGCGCGAGAAGATCACCGAGGCCGAGCAGGCCGAGCTGCTGGGCCGGATCACCTTCACCACCTCGCTCAAGGACCTCACCGACGCCGACCTCGTGGTCGAGGCCGTCGTGGAGTCGCTCGAGCTGAAGAAGTCGATCATCGCCGAGCTGGACGCGATCGTGTCGCCCGAGGCGATCCTCGCCACCAACACCTCCTCGCTGTCGGTCACCGAGATCTCCACCGCCAACGCCCGGCCGGGCCGGGTGGTCGGCGTCCACTTCTTCAACCCGGCGCCGGTGCAGAACCTCGTCGAGGTCGTGGCCACCGTGGTCACCGAGCCCGAGGTGCTCGACGACGTCACCGCGCTCGTCCGCAAGCTCGGCAAGAGCCCGGTGGTGTGCGGCGACAAGGCCGGCTTCATCGCCAACACGCTGCTGTTCGGCTACCTCAACCACGCGGCGTCGATGTTCGAGAGCCGCTACGCCACCCGCGAGGACATCGACGCGGCGATGCGGTTCGGCTGCGGCTACCCGATGGGCCCGCTCGCGCTGCTCGACCTCATCGGCCTCGACACCGCCTACGAGATCCTCGAGACGATGTACCGGCAGGGCCGCGACCGGCTGCACGCGCCGACGCCGGTGCTCAAGCAGATGGTCACCGCGGGCATGCTCGGCCGGAAGTCCGGCCGCGGCTTCTACACCTACGAGGGTCCGGACAGCCCGGTCGTCGTGGCCGACGACCGCACGCCGTCCGCCGACGAGGCGCCCGAGCTCAAGCACGACATCCGCAAGGTCGGCGTCGTGGGCACGGGCACGATGGCCTCGGGCATCGTCGAGGTGTTCGCCAAGGGCGGCTTCGACGTGCTGGTCGTGGGCCGCAGTCAGAACAAGGTCGACGGCGTCAGCGCCGCGATCACCAAGAACTTCGACAAGCAGATCCAGCGCGGCCGGGCCACCGAGGACGACAAGGCTGCGGTGCTCGCCCGGGTCACCGGCACCACCGCGCTCGACGACCTCGCCGACGTCGACATCGTGGTGGAGGCGATCGCCGAGGACCTCGGCATCAAGACCACGCTCTTCGAGAACCTCGACGAGATCTGCAAGGACGGCGCGATCCTGGCCACCACCACGTCCTCGCTGCCGATCATCTCCTGCGCCACCGCCACCTCGCGGCCGCGCGACGTCGTCGGCCTCCACTTCTTCAACCCGGCACCGGTGATGAAGCTCGTCGAGGTCGTCTCCACCGTCTCCACCGACGCCGACGTCGCCGAGACCGCCCGGGCGCTGTGCGCGAAGCTCGGCAAGGTGCCGGTCGCGTGCGTCGACCGCGCCGGCTTCATCGTCAACGCGCTGCTGTTCCCCTACCTCAACGACGCGGTGAAGATGCTCCAGGCGCACTACGCCACCGCCGACGACATCGACCTGGCGATGAAGCAGGGGTGCGCACTCCCGATGGGCCCGTTCGAGCTCCTCGACGTCGTCGGCAACGACGTCTCGCTCGCGATCCAGCGCGAGCTCTACCTGGAGTTCCGCGAGCCCGGCTTCGCCCCGGCCCCGCTGCTGGAGCACCTCGTCACCGCCGGTTACCTCGGCCGCAAGACCAAGCGCGGGTTCCGCGACTACAGCCGCTGATCCTTCGTTCGTCGAGCCTGTCGAGCCTGTCGAGCCGCCCGGGCCGATCTCGCCGACCCGCGTGGGTCAGTCGGCGAGATCCCTCCCGGCGTCTCGACAAGCTCGACCGGACGTCGTCAGCGCACGTAGCCGCGCCGGACCGTCCGGTCGAGGATGCCGAGGGTGGCGCGCAGCGCATCCTCCGACAGCACCGGGAAGATGCCCATCGCTGCCCAGTCGGGGTGGATGTCGCTCCAGTCGTAGTACGACGTCACCAGGCTGCCGCCGGTCTCGGGATCAGGCTCGAGGCGATAGCCGAAGACGTGGCCGATCTGCGGGCGTACCCGGCCCAGGATGGTCCAGGAGATGTGCCGGTCCTGCTCGTACTCGGCGATCGTGACGGTGACGTCGTACCGGCCCATCTCCGGGTAGTCGTTGAGGGACTCGCGGTCCATGTGGACGACGAACGAGTCGCCGGCGCCCGTGACCGGGTCTCCGTCGGCGTCCTGGAGCATCCCGGAGGAGTCGATGGCCACGTGGCCCTGCGGGTCGCACAACAGGGCGAACACCTCGGCGGGCGGGGACGACAGCGTGCGGGCGGTCTCGATGCGGTTGTCGATCACGACCACCACCCTGCCCCACCGTCAGGGGTGGAGCCGTGTCCGTCGTCACAGGAGTACGAACGGGCCATGAGCAGTGTGGAAACAGGTCGGATCACCACCGACATCCCCGCCCGTATGGACCGACTGCCCTGGGCCCGATGGCACTGGATGGTGGTCATCGGCCTCGGCACGGTGTGGATCCTCGACGGTCTCGAGGTCACCATCGTCGGCTCGATGTCAGAGGCGCTGAAGCCCGAGGGCACCGGCCTCGGGCTGAGCAGCGGCGACATCGGCTTCGCCGGGGCGGCCTACGTGGCCGGCGCCTGCGTGGGCGCGTTGTTCTTCGGTCAGCTCACCGACCGGTTCGGCCGGAAGAAGCTGTTCCTCATCACGCTCGGCGTCTACACCGTCGCGACCGTGCTGACGGCGTTCGCACCGAACCCGGCCTGGTACTTCGCCGCCCGGTTCCTCACCGGCACCGGCATCGGCGGCGAGTACGCCGCGATCAACTCCGCGATCGACGAGCTGATCCCGGCGGCCTACCGCGGCCGCGTGGACATCGCCATCAACGGCTCGTTCTGGATCGGCGCCGCCGGCGGCTCGCTGCTGACCATCCCGCTGCTCGACCCCACCAAGGTCGACCCCGCCTGGGGCTGGCGGCTCGCGTTCGGGCTCGGCGCCATCCTGGCCGTCGGCATCCTGCTGGTGCGCCGCAACGTGCCGGAGAGCCCGCGCTGGCTGTTCATCCACGGCCGCGAGCAGGAGGCGGAGGAGATCGTCCGCGACATCGAGCGCGCGGTCAGCGAGGAGAGCGGCAAGCAGCTGCACGACGTCGACGAGACGATCACCATCCGGCAGCGACGCACGATCAGCCTGCCCGAGATCGCGCGCACCGTGTTCACGCTCTACCCGAAACGCACCGTGCTCTGCTTCTCGCTGTTCGTGGGCCAGGCGTTCCTCTACAACGCCTTCTTCTTCACCTACGGCGACACACTGACGACGTTCTTCGGCGTCAAGCAGGTGGGCTGGTATCTCGCGATCTTCGCGCTCAGCAACTTCCTCGGCGCCCTGTTGCTGAGCCGGCTGTTCGACACGATCGGCCGGGTCAAGATGATCACGTTCACCTACGTCGCGTCGGGCGTGCTGCTCGCCGTGGCCGGGGTCATGCTGGGCTCGCTGAACGCGACGACGCTGACCGTGTTCGGCGTCATCATCTTCTTCATGGCCTCGGCCGGCGCGAGCGCGGCCTACCTGACGGCGAGCGAGATCTTCCCGATGGAGACCCGCGCGCTGTGCATCGCGTTCTTCTACGCGATCGGCACCGCGGCCGGCGGCATCTCCGGCCCGCTGCTGTTCGGCTACCTGATCGAGAACGCCTCCGCCGACAAGGACATCACCGGCATCGCGATCGGGTACTTCATCGGTGCGGTGCTGATGATCGGCGGTGGCATCGTCGAGGCGTTCCTCGGCGTCAAGGCAGAGGGTCAGTCGCTCGAGAGCATCGCCCAGCCCCTCACCGCCGAGTCCGCGAACGCCTAGGAAGAAGGGACACGCTCATGCCCATGCCACCCCCCAAGGCGACGACCGAGGGTCCCCGCGACCGTCAGGTCTTCCACGAGATGGGTCAGCTGGTGCGCGCCCTCGAGGCCGAGGGCCCGCAACCCCCGGAGCAGCTGCGGGACCTCGTCGGCGCCCGATGGTGGGAGGAGGGCCGGTTCGACCGGGCCCTCGCTCTCGCCGTGGCCGACGGCCTGGTCCACCGCACCAAGGACGGCGCGGTGGCGGCCGTCTGACCTGCCCCGGTGATCGAGCCGGGGCGAGCGCAGCGAGACCCGTGTCGAGATCCCCGGGGCCTAGCGTGGCTTGGGTACAGCCCTCCCGAGGTCTCGACGCGCTCTCACTGTCTTCGTTCCTCAGACAGTGACGCTTGCTCGACCACCATCGACGAGGGCACCTGCTCGCAAGCTCGCCGGCCCCTCGTCAGCGCCGCCCGAGCTGCGCGGCCTGGAGGAACACGACCCGGCCGTTGACCGAGTCGCTGTCGAGGGTGTCGGGGTCGGAGACCGCGTAGTCCCCGGTGATCTCGACGGTGTAGGCGCCCGGCTTCACGCCGCGCACCAGCGCGGTGGCGATGCCGGTCGCGTAGAGCATGTTCGTCGTGGTGGTGCCGACGACCTTGCCGGTGCGGTCCTTCACGGTCGCGGTGAAGCTGGCGAGGTTCGCCGCGGTGCCGGGCGTCGGGTAGACCAGCGCGATCTTCAGCGCCGAGACTCCGCGCAGCACGGTGACCTTGCGGGTGGCCGAGTAGCTGCCGCCCAGCGAGACCGGCGGGGCGTCGTCCTGCCACAGGTCCGAGCGGACGACGCGCCAGGCGTCCTGCGCCAGCAGTCGCCGGTTCGCCCGCTGCTGGGCCGCGGCCAGGTTGGCCCGCCAGCCCGCGGAGCGCACCAGGGTGACGGCGCGGTCGAGGTTCACGTGGCCGTAGCCCACCTGCGAGGAGGGCAGCACCCGGCTGCCGGCCCGCACCGGCGTCGAGGTGGCGGTGAGCGCCATCTGCACCTGGCGCCAGGTGAGGTTGCGGTTGGCCTGGAGCAGCACCGCCGCGGCGCCGGCGACGTGCGGAGAGGACATCGAGGTGCCGCTCGCGGTGTCGTTCTCACCCGGGGGGCAGGGGCCGATCACGGTGCCGGTGGTGTCGCAGGAGGAGGAGATCTTGACGCCGGGCGCCATCACGTCGGGCTGCGTGTTGCCGATCCGGTCGCCGGTGAACACGGTGTGCCCGCCGCGGCCGATCGCCGCCGGCGCGCCGTTGTCGAGGGCGAGCCCGTTGGACGAGAACTCGCCGCGCTTGCGGGACAGGTCGCCGGCGGCCACCGAGAGCACCCACGGCGCCTGGTTGAACGGTGAGACGCTCGCCTCGGCCTCCTCGCTGCCGGAGTTGCCGGCCGAGAACACGGTGACGATGCCCTTGTTGGCCACCGCCTTGGTGGCCACGTTGACCGGGTCGGCCGGGTCGTACTGGCGGAAGCTGTTGCCCCACGAGTTGTTGATGACGTCGATGCCGAGCTGGCCGGGCTGGGCCAGGATGTAGTCGAAGGCCGTGACGACGGCGGTGGTGGTGATCACCGCGCCGATCGCGAAGCACGCGAGCTTGGCGTCGGGGGCGACTCCGAGGTGGTCCTTCCCGGTGGTGCCGTCGGCGGCGATGATGCCGGCGACGTGGGTGCCGTGGCCGCTGCCGAGGTCGGTGTTGTTGTACGGGCCCTGGTCGACCGGCACGACGATCGTCGGGTCGGAGCCCTGGTTCGCGTACTCGGGGCTGAGCAGCGTGACGTTGTGGGTGATGTGGTCGGCGAGGTCGGGGTGGGTGCCGTCGCAGCCGGAGTCGATGATGCCGACGGTGACGCCCTTGCCCGTGAAGCCGCGGGTGCGCAGCGACCGGGCGGCCGAGGCCGAGGACGACATCACGTTGCTGGACGCGGTGTCGAGGTACTGGAGCCGCTCGTCCGGGTAGACGTCGAGCGCGAGGCCGTCGGTGACGCTGTCGACGAGGGCGGCGGTGCGACCCTCCACCAGCGCCAGCGGCAGCCGCTTCATCGGCTGCACGGTGAGGCCGAGGCCCTCGAGCGCGGCGACGTCGGCGGCCGAGGGGACGCCGTCAAGCCGCACGATGGCGCGGCTCGCGCCCTCGTCGAGGAGCCGGTCGAGGCCGGGGTGGGTGAGGCGGAGGGCGGAGAGGGAGGCTTCGCGGGACGGGGCGGCGGAGGCGGTCGGACCGGTGAGTCCGGCGCCCGTGCCGACGAGGGCTGCCACGCAGGTGAGGGCGGCCGTCGTGCGACGCATGGACATGGGTGTTCCCTTCGGATGGGGTCACACCTCAAACGCCCCACCATGGGGCGGGGTTACGCCTACCGTTGGCGGGTGCGCACCGGTCCAGTCCGCGTCCTCGCCCGGGCGGTCGTGGCCCTCGGCCTGCTGGCGGTCCTCGTGCCGGCGAGCGCCGCGGCCGAGCCGGAGCCGCTCCCTACCGGCACCGACGTCGACTACCAGCTCGGCGGACCGGTCCGGCGTCCGGCACACGTCGGGATCATCGCCCGCGACCGGCTCGCGCGCCCGGCCGGCGTCTACGACATCTGCTACGTGAACGGATTCCAGACCCAGCCGGACGAGCGGCGGTTCTGGCGGCGCCACCACTGGAACCTGGTGCTGAAGGACCGCCGCGGTCGGGCCGTGGTCGACGAGGCGTGGGGGGAGTGGCTGCTCGACGTCCGGACGACGGCCAAGCGGCAGGCCCTGGCCCGCATCGTCGGCAGCTGGACCCGCACCTGTGCGGCCGACGGCTTCGAGGCCGTCGAGTACGACAACCTCGACTCCTACACCCGCAGCCACCGGCTGCTCACCCGCCGGCAGGCGCTCGCGTTCGCCCGGCTGCTGACGCGGGCGGCGCACGGCGCCGGGCTCTCCGCCGGGCAGAAGAACGCCGCGGACCTCGACGGCACCGTGCTGGGGTTCGACTTCGCCGTCGCCGAGGAGTGCGCGCGGTGGGGCGAGTGCTTCCGCTACGTCGACCACTTCGGCGACCAGGTGGTGATGGTCGAGTACCGCGCGCGGGACTTCCGGCGGGCGTGCGAGAACTACGGCGAGACCCACGCGATCGTGCTGCGCGACCTCGCGTTGAGCCCGCGGTACTCACCTCGGTACTGCTGACTCCTAGGCTGTGGCGGTGGCCCAGCCGATCCGCGCCAACTCGGTGCTCCCCGCCGACCGTGAGCCGCTGACGCTCCACACCGCCGACGGGCTGTCGCTGGTGGGGGAGATCGCGCGGCCGGCCGACCGCGACCCCGTCGCCACCCTCGTCTGCCTGCACCCGCTCCCGACCCACGGCGGGATGATGGACAGCCACGTGTTCCGCAAGGCGGCGTTCCGGCTGCCGGCGCTGGCCGGCGTCGCCGTGCTGCGGTTCAACACCCGCGGCACCTGGAGCGAGCAGGGCACCAGCGAGGGGGAGTTCGACCACGCCGAGGGGGAGCGGTACGACGTCGCCGCCGCCATCGAGCAGGCGGAGTTCGCCGACCTGCCCGACATCTGGCTGCTGGGCTGGTCGTTCGGCACCGACCTGGCACTGATGCACGGCCTCGACCCCGCCGTCCGCGGCGCGATCCTGCTGAGCCCGCCGCTGCGGTTCAGCAAGCCCGAGCACCTGGCCGCCTGGGCCGAGTCCGGGAAGCCGGTGCACGCCTTCGTGCCCGAGCACGACGACTACCTCCAGCCGGCCGAGGCCCGCGAGCGGTTCGCCGCGGTCCCGCAGGCCGAGGTGGTGCCGTTCGAGGGCAGCAAGCACCTGTGGGTCGGCGACGCCGAGCGGGTGCTCGACGAGGTCGTGCGCCGGATCGCGCCCGACGTCGACCTCCCGCTGCCGCGGGAGTGGGACGGCCCGATGGAGACCGCCGACACCTCCGCCTACAGTGCGCGCAACCTGGCGGCGTTCAAGGACGTCGAGGTTCCCGAGCCGCGCGGCTGAGGGCCGGGGGTCTCGACACGGGCTCGCTGACGCTCGCCCGGCTCGACCACCGGCGCGCCCGGTGGTCGAGCCGCGGGCCGCTCTAGCGGGCCGCGTGTCGAGACCCCCGGGCTGTCAGCCTGCTGACTGTCGCGCGCGATACGCAGCGACGGCGTTGCGGTTGCCGCAGGTGGTGGAGCAGAACCGGCGGGAGCGGTTGCGGGAGAGGTCGAGAACGATGCCCTCGCAGTCGTCGTCGGCGCACAACCCGAGCCGGGAGAGCTCGTCGGCGCGGATCACGTCGACCATCGCCATCGCGGTCTCGACGATGATGCGCTGGTCGAGCGGGGCGTCCTGCGAGATCGCGTGGATGTGCCAGTCGAAGTGGTCGTGGCGGACCAGCTGGGGGAGTGCGTCGGCGTCGGCGAGCATCGCGTTGACGATCGTGACGGCGTCGTCGCGGCTCGCGGTGAGCAGGTCGTGGAGCCGGCCGCGAACGGCGCGGACCGCGTCGAGCTCGGCCCGGTCGCGGTCGTGGCGGCCGCTGAACTCGAACTGGTCGAACACCGCGTCGAGGTCGGCGACCGACTCGAGCGTGTCCGGATCGAGCGCCGAGTTCGCCAGCTGGACGGCGGTCTGCAGCGAGACCTCCGTGTCATGGGTGAATACCACATTGACAGGTTACCGGATGGCGTGAGAGCGTCATGTGCCATGAGCACGATGACCCATGACGCGCCCTCGGCGCCGGCCACCCGCGCCGGTACCGGACTCGTGCTCGCCCTGGTGTCGGCCGCCTCGTTCGGGCTGTCCGGCCCGCTCGCCCGGCCGCTGCTCGACGCCGGCTGGACGCCGGGCGCCGTCGTGCTCGCCCGGATCGCGCTGGGCGCCCTCATCGTCGTCCCGTTCGGGCTGCGCGCGCTGCGCGGCCGCTGGCACCTGATCCGCACCAACCTGAAGCTCGTGCTGCTCTACGGCATGCTGGCCGTCGCCGGCGCGCAGTTCTGCTACTTCTCGGCCGTCGCCCACATGCAGGTCGGCCCGGCGCTGCTCATCGAGTACACCGCGCCCGCCGCCGTCGTGGTGTGGCTGTGGCTGCGCCACGGCGAGCGCCCCGGCCCGGTCACCCTCGCCGGGGCAGGGCTCTGCGTGCTCGGGCTGGTGCTCGTGCTCGACCTGCTCTCCGGCGCCGACCTCAGCGTCGCCGGCGTGCTGTGGGCGCTCGGCGCCATGGTCGGCTGCGCCACCTACTTCATCATCAACGCCGACGACACCACCGGGCTGCCGCCGCTGTCACTGGCCGCCGGCGGGCTCGTCGTCGGCGCCGCCGCGCTCGGCCTGGCCGGCCTCGTCGGGCTGCTGCCGATGCGCGCCACCGACGCCGACGTCTCCTACGCCGGGCTCGACGTCGGCCCGTTGGTGCCGCTGGTGCTGCTGGGCCTGGTCACCGCCGCCGTCTCCTACGTCACCGGCATCGCGGCCAGCCGCCGGCTCGGCTCGCGGCTCTCGTCGTTCGTGGCGCTCAGCGAGGTGCTCGCCGGCGTGCTGTGGGCCTGGGCGCTGCTCGGCGAGCTGCCGGCCGCGCTGCAGCTGCTCGGTGGCCTGATCGTCGTGGGCGGCGTCGTCGTCGTGAAGCTGGGGGAGCGGTCGGTCGAGTCCGGCCTGGTCGAGCTGCCCGACGCCGACCAACCGGCCCCGGCGTGACCCTGGCCGAGAAAACTGGACACGATCACCTGTTCTGAGGCCCTGGGGCGTCCAGTTTCACCGGCCGGCCGGTGAAACTGCCGCCGCTAGCGTTGGTCCTGACGTTTGACCACGACCTCGCGCATGATCAGCAGGATCGCGGCGGCGGTGGGGATGGCCAGCAGGGCGCCGACGACGCCGAGCAGGCCGGCGCCGACGAGCGCGGCCACGACGGTGACCGAGCCGGGCACGTCGACCGACCGCTTCATCACCCGCGGATAGATCACGTAGTTCTCGACCTGCTGGTAGATCAGGTAGAAGATCGCGCACGCGATGCCGATCTTCACGTCGGTGGCCAGCGCGATCGCGGTGACGATCACCGCGCCGATGGTCGCGCCGATCATCGGGATCACGTCGAGGAGCGCCACCACGAAGGCGAGCGCCACCGCGTACTCGCCGAGTCCGACGGCGAACAGGAAGATCAGCGACGAGACGCCGGCGCACAGCGCGACGATGAACGCGCCGGACACGTAGCCGCCGATGTTCTGGATGATCCGGTCGCCCAGTGCCGCCACCCGCGAGCGCCGCGAGGCGGGCGCCAGCCGGTAGAAGGCGTTCTTGGTCTGGTCGAGCGACGACAGGAAGTACAGCGTCAGGACGAGCACGATGAAGGCGTTGAAGAGCGCTGACAGGACGGCGAGGCCGATGCCGACCGCCCCGCCGAAGAGGCTGCTGGCGAAGTCGCCGCCCGTCACGTAGTCCTGCGCCTTCTCCAGGACGCCGTACTCGTCGTTGAACTCCTGCACGCGCTCGTTGCGCTGGAGCTGTTCGACCCAGTCGGGCACGCGGTCGGTGAGCGAGCGCACCTGGTCGGTGATCACCGGCACGATCGCCACGACGAACAAGGCGACGGCCACCAGCGCGCTGAGGATCACCACGGTCACGGCCCACGGCCGGCGCAGCCCGTGCCGCTGGAGGAACTCGACCGACGGGTTGAGGCCCGCGGCCAGGAAGAACGCGACAACGACGAGCAGCAGGGTGGAGCCGATCGAGGTGAGCGCGTTGAAGAGGAAGTAGGCGACCAGGGCGCCGAACGCGCCCACGAACCCGATGTAGAAGGGGTTGCGCCGCGCGAACGGCTGACCGGGCTCACCGAGCTCGTGCTCGACGCGCTCCTCGGCCAGCTCGAGATGCTCGGCCGCCTCGGTGGCGCGCTCGGCCGCCTGCTCGGCCCGGACGGCGGACTGCTCCGCGTGCTCGGCCGCCTCCTGGGCGGTCTCGGCCAGCGCCGGGTCAGCGGCGCCGTCCGGGCCCTGGCTCAACTCTTGTCCTCGTCCCCGTCGGCGTCGCCCTTCTCCGGCTCGTCGGTGCCGAACGCGGAGACGACGTCGCGCAGCTGGGCGAGCTGCGCGGTGATCGCGTCGCGACGCCGGGTGAGCCGTTCGAGCTCGGCCTTGGTGGCCGCGATCTTGCGCTCGCCGGCCTCGTCGCCGGTGGCGGCGACCGCGTCGGCCTTGCTCCGGGCCGCCGCGACGATCTGCTCGGCCTCGCGGCGGGCGCGGGTCAGCAGGCCGTCGGCCTCCTTCTGGACGGCGCTGCGGTGCTCGGATGCCTGCCGGGTGGCGTCGGTGGAGCGCTGCTCGGCGGCGACCGCGCGCTGCTCGGCCTCCTCGACCAGCCGCTTGGTCTCGGCCACCGCGGTGGTGTGGTGGTCGTTGGCCTCGCGGGCCAGCCGCTCCTTCTCCACGGCCAGCGTGCGGCGGGCCTCCTGCACCTCGCGGTCGGCGGCGGCGCGCTGCTGCTCGACCTCGCGCTGGGCCCCGGTGCGCATCTCGCCGGTCTCCTGCTGCGCCGCGAGCCGCAGCTGGTCGGCCTCGCGCTTCGCGGCGGCCACCAGGTCGGCGGCCTCGGCCATCGCGAGCGAGCGCTCCTGCTCGAGGTCGGTGGTGGCACGGTTGCGGCTCTCGTCGAGCTCCTGGAGCTGCACCGCCTTCATGTCGTCGATCTCGCGCTGGGCGTCGGCGCGGATGGCCTGGCCGTCGCGCTCGGCCTGCGCACGGATCTCGCCGGCGTCGCGCTGGGCGGCCTCGCGGATCTCGTCGGCCTCCTCCTCGGCCAGCCGCAGCATCGTGCTGGCGCGGCCGCCGAGGCCGGCGTACGACGGCGACTTGTGCTCGGCGAGCTGGGTGCGCAGGTCGTCGAGGTCCTTCTCGAGCTGCAGCACCCGCTGCTCGGACTCCGACAGGCTCGCGCTGAGCCCGGCCTTCTCACTGGACAGCTGGCGGACGCGGGCGTCGACCGAGCTCTTGTCGTAGCCGCCGCGCCGCACCACGGGGAAGGTGCTCACCGCGGCCGTGGTGGCCGACGCACCGCCGCCCGGCGGGGGCGGCAGCGGGGGCCGGTTCGCGGCCGGTGCCGCGGGTGACGCGGACGCGGGTCGTGCGGCCTGGGGGTCCTGCACGGGCAGCACCTGGGTGGCCTCGGCGTCGGCGTCGGACGTGGGGGTCTCGGTGGTGGCGTCGTCCGGGGTGTCGACGTCGTCTGCCTCCACGTCGTCGAAGATGGACAGTCCCTGGTCGCGCTGGTCGCTCATCAAGCGGTCCTCACCGTCGGTCGTCTCGGAGGGTTTCTGGGGGGAGGGGGAAGATGACCCCCATGATGCCCGTCCGGCGGGGGCAGCGGCGAACTTAGGGGGGTCAGACCCCTCGGAACCGGTGAATCGCCTCACGGTGCTCGTCGCGCAGGTCTTCGTCACGCACGCCGAGACCCTCCTCGGGAGCGAGGCAGAGCACGCCGACCTTGCCCTGGTGGGCGTTCTGGTGGACGTCGAGGGCCGCCTGGCCGACCTCGTCGAGCGGGTAGCTGCGCGACAGCGTCGGGTGGATCTTGCCCTTGGCGACCAGCCGGTTCGCCTCCCACGACTCGCGGTAGTTGGCGAAGTGGGAGGAGATGATCCGCTTGAGGTTCATCCACAGGTAGCGGTTGTCGTACTCGTGCATGTAGCCCGACGTCGACGCGCAGGTGGTGATCGTGCCGCCCTTGCGGGTGACGTAGACCGACGCACCGAAGGTCTCGCGGCCCGGGTGCTCGAACACGATGTCGATGTCCTCGCCGCCGGTGAGCTCGCGGATCCGGGCCCCGAAGCGCTTCCATTCCTTGGGGTCCTGGGTGTGCTCGTCCTTCCAGAACTTGTAGCCCTCCTCGGAGCGGTTGATCACCAGCTCGGCGCCCATCGAGCGGGCGATGTCGGCCTTGTCGTCGCTGGACACCACGCACACCGGGGTGGCACCGCCGTTGAGGGCGTACTGGGTGGCGAAGCCACCGAGGCCGCCGCTGGCGCCCCAGATCAGCACGTTGTCGCCCTGCTTCATCTGGCCGCCGTTGTGGCTGACCAGCTGGCGGTACGCCGTGCAGTTCACGAGCCCGGGGGAGGCGGCCTCCTCCCAGGTGAGGTGGTCGGGCTTCGGCATCAGCTGGTTGGCCTTCACCAGTGCGACGTCGGCCAGGCCGCCGAAGTTGGTCTCGAAGCCCCAGATGCGCTGCTGCGGGTCGAGCATCGTGTCGTCGTGGCCCATCGGGTCCTCGAGCTCGACGCTGAGGCAGTGCGCCACGACCTCCTGTCCGGGCTTCCACTTGGTGACGCCGGGACCGGTGCGCAGCACGACCCCGGACAGGTCGGAGCCGACCACGTGGTAGGGCAGGTCGTGGCGCTTGGTGAGCGGCGAGATCCGGCCGTAGCGCTCCAGGAAGCCGAAGGTCGACACCGGCTCGAAGATCGACGTCCACACGGTGTTGTAGTTGATGGCGGAGGCCATCACGGCCACCAGCGCCTCGCCCGGACCGAGCTCGGGCACCGGCACGTCCTCGATGTGGAGCGACTTGCGCGGGTCCTTCTCCTTGCTCGCCACCCCCTCGAACATGTCGGTCTCGTCCTTGCGCACGAGGGCGGCACGGTAGGACTCGGGGATCTCCAGGGCGGCGAAGTCGTCGCTGCTGGTGTCGCCGGCGAGGACGGCGTCGAGGATGTGCTGCACGGGTCGGGCTCCTGGTCGTCGGGGACGGCTGCGCCGGAGGTTACCGGCGGGTCACTTCGGTGGCGAGGTACCTGTGGGGGACGTCTCAGTGCGCGGCGGCGGGCTCGACGAGCTCGACGAGCACGCCGCCGGCGTCCTTGGGGTGCACGAAGTTGATCCGCGAGTCGGACGTGCCGCGGCGCGGGGCGTCGTAGAGCAGCCGGACGCCGCGCTCGCGCAGCACCGTGCTCACCTGCTCGACGTCGGTGACGCGGTAGGCGACCTGCTGGATGCCGGGCCCGGAGCGGCCGAGGAACTTGGCGATCGTGGACTCGTCGCTCAGCGGAGCGAGCAGCTGCACGTGCGAGCCGGAGTCGCCCACGGCCATCATCGCCTCGCGAACGCCCTGCTCCTCGTTGACCTCCTCGTGCGCCAGCGTCATGCCGAAGGTGTCGCGGTAGAAGGCGATCGCCTCGTCGAGGTCGGGCACGGCCATGCCGACGTGGTCGATGGCCGTGAAGAGCTCGGACGGGATGCCGGATGACGTCGTCATGTCGGTATGGTCGCAAGGGTTCACACTCACGCTTGGAGGCGCCCACATGTCCGCAGGTCCGTCCGTCATCGTCGCCGGGGCTCGCACCCCGATCGGCCGCCTCCTGGGCGGCCTCAAGAGCCTGTCGGCCGCCGACCTGGGCGGCGTCGCGATCAAGGGCGCCCTGGAGAAGGCCGGCGTCGCCGGAGACCAGGTCGACTACGTGATCATGGGCCAGGTCATCCTGGCCGGCGCCGGTCAGAATCCCGCCCGGGGCGCCGCGGTCGCCGGTGGCATCCCGATGGACGTCCCGTCGATCACCATCAACAAGGTCTGCTTGTCCGGCCTCAACGCCATCGCCACGGCCGACCAGATGATCCGCGCCGGCGAGTGCGAGATCGTCGTGGCCGGCGGCATGGAGTCGATGACCAACGCCCCGCACCTGCTGCCGAAGTCGCGCGAGGGCTTCAAGTACGGCGACACCGCCCTCGTCGACTCCATGGCGTACGACGCGCTGTTCGACCAGGTCACCTCCCAGGCGATGGGTCTGCTCACTGAGGAGGCGAACGTCGCCTCGGCCAACCTGACCCGTGAGGAGCAGGACGAGTTCGCGGCTCAGTCGCACCAGAAGGCAGCCGTGGCCTGGAAGAACGGCGTCTTCGACGACGAGGTCGTGCCGGTCGAGATCCCGCAGCGCAAGGGTGACCCGGTCGTCGTCGACACCGACGAGGGCGTGCGCGGCGACACCACCGCCGATTCCCTCGGCAAGCTGCGGCCCGCGTTCAGCAAGGACGGCACGATCACCGCCGGCACGTCGTCCCAGATCTCCGACGGCGCGTGTGCCGTCGTCGTGATGAGCAAGGCCAAGGCGGAGGAGCTCGGCCTCACCTGGCTCGCGGAGATCGGCGCCCACGGCATGGTGGCCGGCCCCGACTCCACGCTGCAGGCCCAGCCCGCCAACGCCACCGCGAAGGCGTGCGAGAAGGAGGGCATCGCCCCGAGCGACCTCGACCTCGTGGAGTTCAACGAGGCGTTCGCCGCCGTCGGCATCTCTTCGGCCCGGCAGCTCGGCCTCACCAACGACAAGGTCAACGTCAACGGCGGCGCGATCGCCCTGGGCCACCCCGTCGGCATGTCCGGCGCGCGGGTGGTGCTGCACCTCGCGCTGGAGCTCAAGCGCCGCGGCGGCGGTGTCGGCGCGGCCGCCCTCTGTGGAGGCGGCGGGCAGGGCGACGCGCTGATCGTGCGTGTCCCGTCGAGCTGACGTCCCGGATCTCGTCGCGCGGGCCCGGGCCGGTGAGGCCCGGGCCGTCGCGCGGCTGATCTCGCTCGTCGAGGAGGAGTCGCCGTCGCTGCGTGAGGTGACGGCGGCGCTGGCGCCCCACACCGGGCGGGCCCGCGTCCTCGGGCTCACCGGGGCGCCCGGCGTCGGCAAGTCCACCTCCACCAACGCGCTGGTGCGGGCGCTCCGCGAGGCCGGCCGCACGGTCGGCGTGCTCGCCGTCGACCCGTCGTCGCCGTTCTCCGGCGGCGCGCTGCTCGGCGACCGGGTGCGGATGGGCGACCACGCCGGCGACGACGGCGTCTTCATCCGCTCGATGGCCGCCCGCGGCCACCTCGGCGGGCTGGCGTGGTCGACCCCGCAGGCGATGCGGGTGCTCGACGCCGCCGGCTTCGACGTCGTGGTGGTCGAGACCGTGGGCGTGGGGCAGTCCGAGGTGGAGGTGGCCGGGCTGGCCGACACCACCGTCGTGCTCCTCGCACCGGGCATGGGCGACGGCATCCAGGCCGCCAAGGCCGGGCTGCTCGAGGTCGGCGACGTCTACGTCGTCAACAAGGCCGACCGCGACGGCGCCCGCGAGGTCTCCCGCGAGCTGCGCTCGATGCTCGCGATGTCGGAGCGGGCCGAGGGCGCGTGGAAGCCGCCGGTGCTGCGCACCACGGCCCAGTCCGGCGAGGGCGTGCCCGAGGTGGTCGCCGCGATCGACGACCACCACGACTGGCTGGCGTCGTCGGGCGAGCTCGACCGCCGCCGCGCGCGCCGCGCCCGCGCCGAGATCGAGGCGCTCGCCGTGGCCGCGCTCCGGTCGCGCTGGGACCACCTCGCCGGCACCGACCTCGACGGCCTCGCCGCCGCCGTCGTCGCCGGCGACCTGGACCCCTACGCCGCCGCCGACCGGCTGGTCGGGGAGGCCTGAGGGCCGGGGGTCTCGACACGCAGCTCGCTAGCGCGACCTGCGGCTCGACCACCGGCCCGGCCCTCGCCGCCGTCGTCGCCCGCGACCTGGACCCCTACGCCGCCGCCGACCGGCTGGTCGGGGAGGCCTGAGGGCCGGGGGTCTCGACACGCAGCTCGCTAGCGCGACCTGCGGCTCGACCACCGGCCCGGCCCGGTGGTCGAGCCGGGCGAGCGCCAGCGAGCCCGTGTCGAGACCCCCGGGCACTTGTCGGTGGGCTGCGGCAGGCTGACCGCGTGAGCACGCCCGACGCCGTCCGCGCGGCGGCGCTCGGGCTGCCGCGGGCCTACGAGGCCGAGGTGCGCGGGCGGGCGAAGTTCCGGGTGGGTCAGATCGTGTTCGCGGCGTTCTCGCGCGACGAGACCGAGATGGGGTTCGGGTTCCCGAAGGTCGAGCGGGACGCGCTGGTCGAATCCGACCCCGGCACGTTCTTCCTGCCGGGCACGTCCGACCTGCGCTACCAGTGGGTGTGCGCGCACGTCGGCCGGCTGGCGGACGACGAGATGCGCGAGCTGGTCACCGACGCCTGGCGGATGTGCGTGCCGAAGATGCTCCACGACCTGCCCGACCTCCCCGCCCCGGCGGCGCGCGCGTGGCACCTCGCCGAGCAGCAGGAGTGGGGTGAGCTGCGGCCGCTGCTGCACCCCTACCTGCACTTCGAGGACGGCGACGTAGCGCTGCGCGGCCGCACGAAGGTGCTCCGCCACCTCGCCGACCACCCGACACCTCGACCGCCGACCGCGGTCGAGGTGCGGGACGGGCAGGTCTACCGGTGGAGCCGGAGGTCGACCCAGACCGAGCGGTGATCCGACGACGGGAACGGGAAGTCGCCGACCAGCCGGAAGAGCGGGTCGGCCTTCGTGGGCCAGAACACGCCGGCGTCGACGACGCGCAGTCCGTTCCGTGACGGGAGCACGTAGTCGGCGCGCAGGTTGCCGGGCGCGGGGTTGTCGTTGAAGTCGGCGGTGTCGTAGGCGGGGTCGCCGCGGTGGGTGGTGTTCGCGCCACCCTGGCGGGCGGCCGCGTCCGGGCCGCCGGCCGAGGTGGGCAGCGGGTCGTGGACCCGCGGGTGGTCGAGCAGCTGGTCGATGGCGGCCGCCACCGAGTCGCCGTCGAGCGGGTCGGCGTTCTGGTCGCCGGCGATCACGAACGAGGCGCCGCGGGCGAGCCCACCGCGGCGGCCGCGGTCGTCGTACAGGTAGCGAGCGCCGGACACGTAGTCGGCCCAGAACCGGATCTCGTCGTGGTTGCGGCGGCCGTTGCGGTCCTCGGGACCGTCGAAGGTCGGGGGAGTCGGGTGCGAGACGAGGAAGTGCACGGGACCGCGGGGAGTGCGTACCGGCACGTCCCAGTGCGACTTGCTCGAGAGGCGCAGGATCGCCTGCTCCTCGGGCGAGTAGAACTCGGTGGGCATCAGGTTGCCGGGCATGTCGGCCCACCGGAACTTCTGGAAGGTGCGGATCCGCTTCGTGTCGATCGGGTAGCGGCTCAGCACGGCCATGCCGAACTGGCCCTCGAACTCGCCGAACCCGTAGGCGTCGTTGCCGCCGCCGACGGTGCCGTTGTTGTCGAGGTCGTAGCCGGTCGGGATCCCGGTGTTGGACGGCGCCACGTAGGCGTAGCGGTAGGTGATCGGGGCGGCGCCGTTGTGCGCGACCTCGAGGTAGTTCTCGCGGAACAGGTCGACCGCCTCGCCGCCGGGCACGTAGTCGAACTCGTTGAGCAGCAGCACGTCGGGCCGGGTGCGCTGGATGATCTCGGCGACGGTGGCGGCCTGCGCGTTGTCCGGCGTCGACAGGTCCTGCACCAGCTGGCCGGCACGGCTCCGGTTGAGCGAGGCGTTGAAGGTCTGGAACCGGACCGTGCGGTCGTGCGCATGGTGGCCGTCGTGCCGTGGGCGGGCCTCGGACGGCGGGGCCACCAGCAGGGCGGCGGCGAGGGCGATCAGGGTGAGCAGGGTGGGGGCAGCGACACGCGCCCGAGACAGGGACGTCATGGTCGCCACCCTGCCATGCCGAGCCGGTACGGCCGAGGGATGGCGGGTGAACATCTCTCCCTAGGATGGGCGCCATGTCGCAGCAGCCGTTCACTCGTCCGGGCGCCGTCGACCTCTCCGGGCTGAAGCGGCCCGCCGCATCCGCGGAGGGGGTCCCGGCCGGCGCGTCCACCGGCGGGGCCGCGGGCTCGTACACGGTCGAGGTGAGCACCGAGAACTTCCAGTCGGTGCTCGAGCAGTCGATGACGGCGCCGGTGCTGCTCGTCGTCCACTCGCCGTCCCGCTCGCCGGAGAGCACCACCTACGCCGACGACGTCGCCGCCGTGGTCGAGCAGTACGAGGGCCGGTTCCTGGCCGCGCTGGTCGACCTCGACGCGAACCCGCAGATCGGGCAGGCGCTCCAGGTCACCCAGGTGCCGCTGCTGCTCGTGCTCCTCGACGGCCGCCCGGCCACCCAGCCGATCCCCGGCGTTCTCGCCGCCGACGAGGTGAGCACGCTGCTCCAGCAGCTCGGCCAGCAGCTCACCGCGCAGGGCGTGAGCGGCCGGCACCAGCCGCGCTCGGCGGCACCGGCCGCTGACGAGGAGGACGCCGACCCGCAGGCCGACCCGCGCTACGCCGCCGCGCAGGACGCGCTGGCCCGCGACGACGTCGACGGCGCCGTGGCGGAGTACCAGAAGCTGGTCGACGCCAACCCCGCCGACGCCGAGGCCGCCGCCGGGCTGGCCATGGCGAAGGTGCTCCAGCGCGCGCATGGCGCCGACCCCGCTGCGGCGCTCGCCGCCGCCGAGGCGAGCCCCGACGACGTCGACGCCCAGACCCTCGCCGCCGACCTCGACCTGCTCGCCGGGCGGGTCGACGAGGCGTTCGCGCGGCTGGTCGAGGTCGTGCGGCGTACCGCCGACGCCGACCGCACCCAGGCGCGCGAGCACCTGCTCGGGCTGTTCGCGGCGGTCGGCAACGACGACCCGCGGGTGCTCAAGGGCCGCCAGAACCTCGCGTCCGCGCTCTTCTAGGCTCCCGGTGCACGAGTTCGGGCACGGCGCCTCCTATCTGGGGCGGGGCTTCCGGTTCGTCCGCTCCCGGCCGAAGCTGCTGCTGCTCGGCGCGCTGCCCGCGCTCCTCGTGTTCCTGCTGCTCGGTGCCGCGTTCGTGACCCTCGCGGTGTTCGTCGGCGACCTCGTGTCGTGGGCGACGCCGTTCGCCGACGACTGGCCCGACGGCCTGCGCGGGCTCACCCGGGTACTGCTCGCCCTCGCCGTGCTCGTCGGCGCGTTCCTGCTGTGCACCTCGGTGTTCGTGGGGCTGACGCTCGCCGTCGGCGACCCGTTCTACGAGCGGATCTGGCGCGAGACCGAGGCGGCGCTGGGCGGGCCGGTGCCGGACGGCGACGTCGGGTTCCTGCAGTCGGTGCGTGACGGCGTCCGGCTGGCCGCGATGGGCGTGATGTCGTCGGTGCTGGTGCTCGGCAGCGGGGTGGTGCCGGTGGTCGGACCGGTCGCGGGCACCGTGTTCGGCGTCCTGCTGTCGGGGCGGCTGCTCGGGCGCGAGCTGGCCGGCCGCGCCCTCGCGCCGCGCGGCCTCGACGACCGGGCGCAGCGGGACCTGCTGGCGCCGTACCAGCGGCGCACGCTCGGGTTCGGCTGTGCCACCCAGCTCTGCTTCTTCATCCCGCTCGGCGGCGTGCTCGTGATGCCCGCCGCGATCGCCGGGGCGACGATGCTGGTGCGCGACGTGCTCGATGCGACGCCGGACGGCGTCGAGAGCTACCTGCCGGACTCGGTGTAGGCCGGGCCGTCGCCGGCCACGTTGGCGAGGGCAGCGGCGATCCGGCGCGCGGTGAAGTCGGCCGCCCGCTCCTCGACCTCGGCCCAGGTGCAGAACGCCGCCTCCCGGATCTCGCGGGCCTGCGGCACGATCCCGTCGACCAGCGAGGGCGCGTGGACGCCGCCGTCGAACACCAGGCAGAGCGCGTCGTCCCAGCCGCCCCAGGGCGGCAGCCAGTCGGTGAGCAGCAGCCGGCCGGCCGGGATGGTGAGGGCGAGCTCCTCCTGCACCTCGCGGCCGACGGCGGCCTGCGGCGACTCGCCCACCTCGACCACGCCGCCGGGTAGGTCCCAGTCCTGCTTGTAGGTGAGTCGGCACATCAGAACGCGGGTGTCCTCACCGTCGCCGTCGCGGATCAGCATCTGCCCGATCGCGCGCTTGCGCGGCAGGAACGAGTTGAGCAGCGCCCGGAACCCGCCGGGCTCGTTGACCGGGGTGTCGGTGGTGAGCCGCGCGTAGACGACGACGTCGCCCTCGACCCCGCGCATCACACCCTCGCGACGCATCCCCGACCAGGTGGCGGTGCGCTGCCCGACGACGTCGTTCACCCCGACGTGCGCCTCGACCCGCGGGTGCGACTCGAGCGCCGAGGCCACCTCGCGCCGCACCACGTCGACGTTCTCGCCCTCGACCCACCGGATCCGCGCCACGCCGTCGGCGACGGTCTCGACGTCCGGGGAGGTCACCCGGCAAACCCTACTGAGAGCACCACCGTTGGGCGGATCGGCTCAGTGGTTTCGACTCCGGCACCGCGGGTTCGCCAGCTCACCCGCGGGCCGTTGCTCAACCTTCGCTCGCCACGTGACCGAGCTCGTCCCTCGCTCGGTCACTGCTCGCTCGCAGCCACACGGTGGCGAGCGGGGGGAGGACGAGCTCGGCGGAGGCCGGTTGGCCGGCGTGGCCGTCGGCGACGGCGGTGACGGCGCCGAAGTTGCCGACGCCGGAGCCGCCGTAGGCGTGGGCGTCGGTGTTGACGACCTCCTCCCAGAGGCCGGCGGCGGGCAGACCGAGCCGGTAGCCGTTGTGCGGCACGGACGCGAAGTTGGTGACGCACACCAGGTCGGGCTGCCCCGGGGTGGAGCGCACGAACGAGTAGACGTTGCGGCCGGCGTCGTCGGCGTCGATCCAGGAGAAGCCGGCCTCGCTGACGTCGGTGGCCCACAGCGCCGGGGTGGCGCGGTAGGTGGCGTTGAGGTCGCGGACGGCGTCGTGGAGGCCGCGGTGCTCGGGGTGCGCGAGCAGCCACCAGTCGAGCTCGCGGGACTCGGCCCACTCCGACTCCTGGCCGAGCTCGCAGCCCATGAACAGCAGCTGCTTGCCCGGGTGGGCCCACATGAAGCCGTAGTAGGCGCGGAGCGTGGCGAGCTGCTGCCACCGGTCACCGGGCATCTTGCGCAAGAGCGAGCCCTTGCCGTGCACGACCTCGTCGTGCGAGAGCGGCAGCACGAAGTTCTCGGTCCAGGCGTACGTGATCGCGAAGGTGAGGTCGTGGTGGTGCCACTGCCGGTGCACGGGCTCGCGCGCGAGGTAGTCGAGCGTGTCGTGCATCCAGCCCATGTTCCACTTGAAGCCGAAGCCGAGCCCCGACCCCGAGGTGGCGCGGGTGACCCCCGGCCACGACGTCGACTCCTCGGCGATCGTGCAGACGCCGGGCACCCGCTTGTAGACGGTCGCGTTCATCTCCTGGAGGAACTGCACCGCCTCGAGGTTCTCCCGGCCGCCGTGCACGTTCGGCGTCCACTCGCCCTCGTCGCGGGCGTAGTCGAGGTAGAGCATCGAGGCGACGCCGTCGACCCGCAGCCCGTCGGCGTGGAACTCCTCGAGCCAGTACAGGGCGTTCGCGTAGAGGAAGTTGCGGACCTCGCGGCGCCCGAAGTTGAAGATGTGGGAGCCCCACTCCTGGTGCCAGCCGCGCTGCGGGTTGGGGTCCTCGTAGAGCGGGGTGCCGTCGAAGCGGACGAGCGCCCACTCGTCGGTGGCGAAGTGACCGGGCACCCAGTCGAGGATCACGCCGATGCCGGCGCGGTGGAACGCGTCGACGAGCCGGCGGAAGCCGTCGGGGTCGCCGAGCCGCGAGTCCGGCGCGAAGTACGACGTGACGTGGTAGCCCCACGAGCCGCCGAACGGGTGCTGCATCACCGGCATCAGCTCGACGTGGGTGAACCCGAGCTCGGCGACGTAGGGCACGAGGTCGGCGACGAGCTCGTCGTAGGTCCAGATGCCGCCGCCGGGGTGCCGCTTCCACGAGGCGAGGTGCACCTCGTAGACCGACATCGGCTCCTCGACGGGCGCCGTGGAGGCGCGGGCGGTCATCCACTCCTGGTCGCTCCAGGTGTGGGTGGACTCGAAGACCCGCGACGCGGTGTCGGGCGCGATCTCGGCGTGGAACGCCATGGGGTCGGCCTTCTCGCGCCACACGTCGTCGGCACCGAGGACGGCGTACTTGTAGGCCGCACCCGCGCCGGCCCCGGGCACGAACAGCTCCCAGACGCCGGACTCGCCGAGCTGTCGCATCGGGTGCTCGCGGCCGTCCCAGTCGTTGAAGTCGCCGCGCACCCGCACCGCCCGCGCCGACGGCGCCCAGACGGCGAACGACGTGCCGCTGACGGTGCCGCCGAGCGGCTCCTCGTAGTGGTGCACCCGGGCACCGAGCACCTGCCACAGGTTCTCGTGGCGCCCCTCGTTGACCAGGTGCAGGTCGATCTCGCCGAGGGTGGGGAGGAACCGGTAGGGGTCGTCGACGACGACGTCGCCCAGGCCGTAGTCGACCACCACGCGGTAGCCGGGGATGTGCCCGTCGGTGGCCACGACGCCGGCCCAGACGCCGCCGTGCTCGTGCTCGAGCGGGTGGTCGACGTCGCCGACCCGCACCGTGACCGCCCGGGCCAGCGGCTTGAGTACCCGCACGGTCACCACGCCGTCGTGCTCGTGAGGCCCGAGGATCGCGTGCGGGTGGCCGTGGTCGCCGCGGACGATCTGGTCGAGCTCGCCGCGGTTGACGGGATGAGGGACAGGGGTGCGGGAGGTGGGCATCAGGTTCCGATCTCTTGCCCAGAAATTCGGGCTAGTCCTGCGAGTGGGATGTCCACCCACAGGGGTCGGTTGCGGGTCTCGTAGACGGACTCGTAGACGGCCTTGTCGGCGAGGTAGGCGTGCACCAGCAGGTGCTGCTCGGCGGTGAGGTCGCCGCCGGCGTAGGCCTGGAGGAAGTAGCGCTGGTTGCGTTGGGACCACTCGTCGCCGCGGATGCGCAGCTCGGCCCGCTCGGGGTCGTCGTGCTCGAGCAGGTCGCGCTCGACGACGGGCGGGGCGTAGTCGAAGGAGCGCAGCATCCCGGCGACGTCGCGCCACGGCGAGTCGGGCAGCAGCCGGTCGGCCAGCGGCTTGGCGGGCTCGCCCTCGAAGTCGACGATCTTCCAGCCGAGCGAGGTGCGCAGCGTCTGGCCGAGGTGGAGGTCGCCGTGCACCTGCTGCACCGGCACCTCGGGCAGGTCGCCGAGCGCGGCGTAGGCCGCGCGGAGCCGGTCGGCGTGCGCGTCGAGGCCGGGCACCACGAGCAGGGCGGCGTCGAGCCGGGCGCTCATGGCGCCGGCGATCGCGGCCGGGGTGGGCACGAGGTCGGGGGACACCTCGATCTCGCGGCGCAGCACGTCGTGCACCTCGCGCAGCGCCTCGCCGAGCCGGGCAGCCTCGCCGGCGAAGTCGCCGCCGGCGTCGCGGGCGGAGAGCTCGGGGTCGGCGAAGAGGTTGCGGATGCTGGTGAGCGCGAGCTCCCAGCCGTCGGTGGCGGTGCGCAGGAACTGCTGGAGCATCCCGAGGTGCAGGGTCTCGTCGCCGACGGTCTGCTCGACCCAGCCGTACAGCGAGGCCACGTGCTCGGAGCCGACGCGGGTGAGCACCTCGTGGGTGGTGATGTCGGGGTTGGCGCCCCGCGTGAGCTTGCGGAAGAGCTTGAGCACCGAGTCCTCGCCGAAGGCCACCGAGGAGTTCGACTGCTCACCGGTGAACAGCGAACCGACGGCGTCGAGGTCGAGGTCGTGGCCGGGCACGCGATGGAACTCGAGTCCGCCGACGGTGCTGGGCGTCCCGAACGCCTGCAGCCACCAGGCGGTGGCCGCCCGGTCGTGCAGGGCGTCGTAGGCGTGCACCCAGCCGCGGTCGGGGTCCTCCCACCAGCCCACGAAGGCGTGGTCGAGCCGGTGCTCCGGCTCGGTGTAGTAGCTGAGCGGCACCTGGTACAGCTCGACGTCGGCGTCGGACCCGCCCGCGCCGTCGGCGTAGCGGAGCTCGACGAGCAGCACGTCGACCTGCCGGTCGTCGCCGAGCTCTCCCAGCCGCCGCACCCCGGTGACGGAGAACGGCCGTCCCTTGCCGCCGAACCACCGGGTCCGCACCAGGTAGTCGGCGAGGACCTGCGGGTCGAGGTGGGTGAGGGTGTCCGTCATGCGGGGTCCCCGGGGCGTTGTTCGGCGGAGGAGCGGAGCGGGGGAGACGAAGAACGTCTTGGGGTGCTCATAACAGGTGTCCGTCCTCCGAGGCGCGGTCGCGTGGCACCAGCCGGAACCAGTAGAAGCCGTACCCGCTGAGCGTGAGCAGGTAGGGCAGCTCGCCGATCGCCGGGAACCGGACGCCGCCGAGCATCTCCACCGGCACCATCCCCTCGAACCGGCGCAGGTCGAGCTCGACCGGCTGCGGGAAGCGAGAGAGGTTGTTGACGCAGAGGATCACGTCGTCGTGGTCGTGGCCGGTCGAGAGCTCCCGGGTGTACGACAGCACCGTCGAGTTGGAGCCGCCGAGGTCGTGGAACGAGCCGATGCCGAACGCCGGGTGCTGCCGGCGGGCATGGATCATCCGGCGGGTCCAGTGCAGCAGCGAGGAGGGGTTCTCCAGCTGCGCCTCGACGTTCACCGACTGGTAGCCGTAGACCGGGTCCTGGATCGCCGGCAGGTGCAGCTTGCCGGGCGTGGCGTTCGAGAAGCCTGCGTTGCGGTCCGGCGTCCACTGCATCGGGGTGCGGACGCCGTCGCGGTCGCCCAGCCAGATGTTGTCGCCCATGCCGATCTCGTCGCCGTAGTAGAGGACCGGCGAGCCGGGCAACGACAGCAGGATGGCGGTGAACAGCTCGATCTGGTTGACGTCGTTGTCGAGGAGCGGGGCCAACCGGCGGCGGATGCCGATGTTCGCCTTCATCCGCGGGTCCTTGGCGTACTCGTTCCACATGTAGTCGCGGTCCTCGTCGGTGACCATCTCGAGGGTCAGCTCGTCGTGGTTCCGCAGGAAGATGCCCCACTGGCAGTGGTGGGGGATCGGCGGCGTCTGCTCGAGGATCTCCGAGATCGGGAACCGCGACTCCCGCCGGACCGCCATGAAGATGCGCGGCATCACCGGGAAGTGGAAGCACATGTGGCACTCGTCGCCGCCGGACTCGAAGTCGCCGAAGTAGTCGACGACGTCGGACGGCCACTGGTTGGCCTCGGCGAGCAGCACCTTGCCCGGGTACTTGTCGTCGACGAACCGGCGCACCTTCCGCAGGAACTCGTGGGTCTCCGGGAGGTTCTCACCGTTGGTGCCGGGCCGCTCGTAGAGGTAGGGCACGGCGTCGAGCCGGAACCCGTCGAGGCCCATGTCGAACCAGAAGCTGACGGCGTCGAGGATCGCGTCGTGCACGTCCGGGTTGTCGAAGTTGAGGTCGGGCTGGTGGGAGAAGAACCGGTGCCAGTAGTACTGCTGGCGCACCGGGTCCCACGTCCAGTTCGACGGCTCGGTGTCGACGAAGATGATCCGCGCGTCCTGGTAGAGCTCGTCGGTGTCGGACCAGACGTAGAAGTCGCCGTAGGGGCCGTCCGGGTCGGAGCGGCTGGCCTGGAACCACGGGTGGGCGTCACTCGTGTGGTTCATGACGAAGTCGATGATCACGCGGATGCCACGCTCGTGGGCGGCGTCGAGGAAATGGTGGAAGTCCTCGACGTTGCCGACCTCGGGCAGGACGTCGGTGTAGCTGGCGACGTCGTAGCCGCCGTCGCGCAGCGGTGAGGTGAAGAACGGCGGGATCCACAGGCAGTCGACACCGAGCCACTGCAGGTAGTCGAGCTTCTCGATGAGGCCCTGGAAGTCGCCGGTGCCGTCGCCGTTGGAGTCGCGGAAGCTGCGGACGAGCACCTCGTAGAACACGGCGCTCTTGAACCAGTCGGGGGTCTGGTTGACCGGGTCGCCGGGGGAGGACGGGCCGACCGGCTGCTCGACGGGCTCCCCGGTGGTCGCCGGGCTGACGTCCTCGACGACATGGATCTCTTGCGTCACCCGTTCCTCCTGGCGATGGTCAGCACGTGGGCGGGCTCGTAGCCGGGGTCGAGCCGGACGTAGTCGTGCTCGGTCCACAGCCAGTCCGCGCCGGTGATCTCGTCGTGGACGGCGAAGCTGTCGTGCCAGTCGAGCCCGAGCGCCGGCATGTTCAGGTGGATGGTGGTCTCCCGCGCCGCGTGCGGGTCGAGGTTCACCACGACGACGACGACGTCGTCGTCGGCCCGCTTGGAGAAGACGAGGATGTTCTCGTCGTCGGCGCCGTGGATGGTGATGTTGCGCAGCCGCTGCAGCGCGGGGTGGGCGCGCCTGACCTCGTTCAGCCTCGTGAGGTACGGCGCCAGCGAGCGGCCCTCGGCCTCGGCGCCGGCCCAGTCGCGGATGCGGATCTGGTACTTCTCCGAGTCGAGGTACTCCTCGCTGCCCGGCTTCACCGCCACGTGCTCGAACAGCTCGTAGCCGGCGTACACGCCCCAGCTCGGCACCGACGTCGCGGCGATCGCGGCGCGCACCTTGAACGCCGCCGGGCCGCCGTACTGGAGGTACTCGTGGAGGATGTCGGGGGTGTTGACGAAGAAGTTCGGCCGCATGAGGTGGTCGGACTGCGAGCTCACCTCGCGCAGGTAGTCCTCGATCTCCCACCGGGCGGTGCGCCAGGTGAAGTAGGTGTAGCTCTGGTGGAAGCCCACCGCGCCGAGGGTGTGCATCATCGGCGGCTTGGTGAACGCCTCGGACAGGAAGATGACGTCGGGGTCGGTGCGCCGCACCTCACCCAGCAGCCACTGCCAGAACGCCACCGGCTTGGTGTGCGGGTTGTCGACGCGGAACACCCGCACGCCGTGCTTCATCCAGTGCCGCACCACCCGCAGCACCTCGCGGCAGATGCCGGTGGGGTCGTTGTCGAAGTTGACCGGGTAGATGTCCTGGTACTTCTTCGGCGGGTTCTCGGCGTAGGCGATGGTGCCGTCGGCGCGCGTGGTGAACCACTCGGGGTGGCTGGTGACCCAGGGGTGGTCGGGCGCCGCCTGGAGCGCGAGGTCGAGGGCGACCTCGAGGCCGAGCTCGTTCGCGCGGGCGACGAAGTGGTCGAAGTCGTCGATGGTGCCGAGGTCGGGGTGGACGGCGTCGTGGCCGCCGTCCTTGCTGCCGATCGCCCACGGCGACCCGGTGTCGTCGGGGCCGGGCGTGAGGGTGTTGTTGGGGCCCTTGCGGTTCACCTCGCCGATCGGGTGGATCGGCGGCAGGTAGATGATGTCGAAGCCCATCGCCTTCACGGCGGGCAGCCGCTCGGCGGCCGTGCGGAAGGTGCCGGTGGTGACCGTGCCGGTCTCCGGGTCGGCGGTGGCGCCCTCGGAGCGCGGGAAGAACTCGTACCAGCTGCCGAACAGCGCCAGCTCGCGGTCGGCGTACACCGGGAACGGGCCGTAGCTCGACACCATGTCGCGCACCGGGTGGGCGGCGAGCACGGTGGTGAGCTCCTCGGACTGGAGCTGCGCGAGCCGCGCCTCCACCGGCCGCTTGGCGTCCTTGGCGGCCTTGAGCGCGGCGTCGACGACGGCCTTCTCGGCGGCGGTGCCGCGGGGCAGCTGCTTGCGCACCCGCTCCAGCAGCAGCGTTCCCTCGAGGAACATCAGGTCGACGTCGACGCCGGCCGGGATCTTCAGCCCGGCGGCGTGCTGCCAGGTCGCCACGGGGTCGGACCAGGCGCGGATCTCGAAGGTCCAGGTGCCCGGTGCGTCCGGCGTCACCCAGGCGAGGTGCCGGTCGACCGGGCTGTCCTGCTTGACCATCCGGACCGGCGGTCGCGCCTTCTTGTCCGGGCCGATGAGCACGACGTCGGCACCGAGCTTGTCGTGCCCCTCGCGGAACACGGTGGCCGAGACGGGGAACGGCTCGCCGACGGTCGCCTTCGCGGGCAGCCGTCCTTGGTCCACCAGCGGCATGACGTCGATGACAGGGATGCGGCCGACCATCCGTCTACACAAGCGAACCCGGCCACGGGATGGCAACTCACCGCCGGGGTGTAGCGAGACGGGCCGGTGGCCTCGACACGCGGCGCGCCAGCACGCGCCGCGGCTCGACCACCGGCAGTGGGCCGGTGGTCGAGCCGGGCGAGCGCTTACCGCTGGACGGTGAACAGACCTCGGCTGCCGCCGTTGTAGCCGTTGACGAAGGCCGAGCTGAAGGCCTGGAGCTCCGCCACGTGCACGATCGTGCCGCGGTCGGAGGCGGTCTTGCAGTCGGTGGCGTTCGTCGGGTCGTTGTCCTGCTCACCCGCGTACCCCGCGAAGCCCGTGCACTGGTTCTCGAGCACGACCAGCCGCAGCGCCGCGGCGCGGGTCGGGCGGACCGAGAAGGTGCGCAGGTTCAGGTTCGGCGCCGTCGGGCGGGGCCGGACCGCGGGGAACGCGTTGGCGCGCGAGGTGTAGAACCGGCGCCAGGTCGCCGTGGGCAGGCTGCACCGGGCGACGCAGGCCTCCAGCGCGAACGAGCGGAGCGCGGTGAACCGCGAGCCGGAGTCCTCGTCGGAGGCGATGGCCGGGTTGAGCATCGCGCTCACGTTGACCGTGCGGATGGTGTGGATGCCACCGGCCAGGTCGACGCTGACCCGCGGGCGGCTGGTGTCCACGTTGACGGCGGTGACGCCGCCCCAGTTGGTGCCCTCGGTGCCGTCGATGAGCGACTGCGGGTTCCGCGACCCGGGGGTCGACCCGATCACCTGGCCACCCGAGGCGCGGGCCGCCAGGTTGGGCGTGGTGCGGAGCGTCACCGTGCGCGCCCGCTCACCGGTGACGGTGAAGCGGAACCGCCGGGCACCGTGACGCGGGCTGACCAGCAGCGCGTTGTAGGTGCCGGGCGTGAACGACGCCCCGCTGCCGAGCTTGGTGCCGGCGATCGTGTCGGCGACCGGCGTGGTGCGGGCCTCGTAGTCACCGATGTAGATGCGGCCCGGCGCCGTGGTCCGGAACGTGACGCGGGTGTTGCGGGTGGTCGGCGAGGCCCAGCTGCCGGTCACGAACTCCGAGTCGGCGTCCGGCGTCCGGGCGTAGTAGCCCATGCCACGGCGGGCGAAGGCGTCCCAGAGCAGCTTGCGGTTGTTGCCGTCGAAGCGCATCCGGTCGGCCGCGATGTAGGCGTCCCGGGCGTCGAGGAAGGACGTCGCACCCTGCTGGAGGCCGAAGGCGTCGAACATGATCTGGATCCAGCGCCGGTTGCCCGGGCACAGGTAGGGCTGCCGGACCCCGTTGGTGGTGCCCGCCTGACCGCAGCGCAGCTGCAGCTGGGCGTCGCTGTAGGGGTAGGTCCGGTTGAACTTGTTGACGAGCGCCTGCCGGACCTCCCACGCGACGCCGTTCCAGATCTCGCCGTCCGCGTGGACCTCCGGACCGGTCGAGTCGAACCCGTAGTTGCTGTAGTTGAGCGGGTTGTGGTTGATCGCGTAGTCCCGGATCGCTCGCGACCGGTTGCCGGTGGCGTAGACGCCGACGGCCCAGATGTTGCCGTCGTTGCGGTAGCCGTGCTCGAACTGGTACTCCGCGGCCACCTGATCGCTCCACGACTCACCCATGGCCGCGCCCTGCTCGGAGGTCAGCCCCTCGTCGGGGCCGCCGACCATGCGGTTGCTGATCGCGTGGGTGTACTCGTGGCCGACGATCCCCATGTCCAGGCCGCCGTCGGTGCAGGGCGCGTAGAACGCGCCCGCGATCGGCTGGAACAGGTACTGGTTGGTGATGCCGGGCACGCCGTCCTGCAGGGTGATCTGGTTGGCGTTGTCGCGGCCGAGGTAGGACGGCTGCCCACCGGTGGTCGCTCCGGCCTGCGCGTTGCCGATCTCGGGATCGTTGTCGAGCCCGCCGCGGGCGACGTTGTCGACCTGCATGTTGTAGCGGCGCTCGGTGAAGCCCAGGTAGTAGGAGAAGTCGTGCATCCGGTTGTGGGTGCTGAACAGGTTCTGCACCGAGAAGTTGATGTCGTTGCCGCCCGGGCGCAGCTGGGCGGGGTCGCACTTGCTGTTGTTCCAGGCGTCGGTGAAGGACTCGGTGTAGGTGCCGGTCGCCGAGAACGGTGCCTGGCCCCCGCCGCCCGGGGTCAACGGGCTCGCCCACGCCTCGCGGGTCTGGGCGTTGTTGCCCGACGTGGTGAAGGTCGAGGCGCCGGTGGCCGGCAGGGTGTCCCAGGGCCCGAAGGCCTGCACGTTGCGCAGCTTCCCGGTGGGGAGGGTGCACACCGGGCCTTGCGAGAACCAGCACCCGACGCGCGAGTTGCGCGGGGTCTGGGTGGCGGAGTCCAGGGTCGGGTTGGCCGGGAAGAAGCGCCACTTGGGGTCGTAGGGGCTCGAACCGGCCCCTCCCTTGACGTCGCTCGTGATGACGCTCATCGCGTACTCGAAGGGCGCCAGCATCGGCACCATGGGGTCGTCGAACGGGCACACCTGGGCCCCGTAGGTGCCCGCCGGGATGGGTCCGTCGGGCATGTAGACGAGCTGCTCCGGGCTGGTCCCGAGGTCGCCGGTGGCGAGCAGCTGGCCGTCGGCGTCGAACAGCTTGATCACGATGTCGTTGACGGGGTTGGCTGCGTTGGCGACCACTGCGATGGACTTCGTGTTGCCGTCGGTGGTCTGGAACTGGTGGAGCGGCCCGCACTCGGTGGCCGTGGTGGCGCCGGTGAAGGGGAACACGTCGCTGCTGTTCTCGACCTTGTTCTCACGGTGGAGGACGTCGCCGGTCACGGCGTCGACCATCACCGTGTAGGCCTGCGCGCTGCCCCGCGACACCTGCACCACGTTGGCCTCGATCACCGGCCGCACGCTGCCATCGGCGAAGGCCAGGGCGCGAAGCCGAGCCTGCTGCCGCTGGGCCAGCCCCGGGACGGTCAGCCAGGTGAAGCCGTCGCGCTCCCGCACGCCGATCGAGTCGACGTCGGACGCCGACAGGTCGAGGCCGACGTCCTCGGCGGCGCGCAGCCAGCCCGCCAGCGGGTCGAGCTCGGCGGCCGGCGGGTCCTCGGTGGTCCTGGTCAACGAGGAGGACACGTAGGCGATCTCGCCGCGCGCGACGCCCACGGTGACCATGCTGCCGAGCGCTGGCCGCAGCCCGTCGAAGACCTGCCGGAACAGGACGGCATGACCGGGCGAGCCGGGCATCCGGTGGTCGTCGACCAGCTCGAGCGCCTGCGGCTGCAGTTGCGAGGGCTCCAGGCCGAAGGTCGCGGCGTTCGCGACCAGCCACGACCGGGCGGCCGTCACCGCGTTGCTCGAGGTGGCGCGGCCGAGGCTGCCGTCGGCCGGGAGGATCGAGGAGGGCGTGCCGAAGTCGTTCCAGCGCAGCGAGACGGCGTCGAGCCGGGCGGCCGCGCTCCGCTGGGCGGCGCTGGGACGGGTGACGCCGCGGGTGTCGACGTCCGCAAGCCCGGCGACGGGGTCGCCGAGGGTGCCGCCGGGTGCGCCGCCGTCGAGCAGGTCCTGCTCGCGGCCCGCACCGAGGGAGTCGCCGGGATCGGACTCGGCGATGGCGGGGAGTTGGTTGAGCCCGGGGACCAGGATCACGGTCACGAGGGCCAAGAACGCGGCCTGGTAGCGGCGGCGCCCGAGAGGGAGGGTCATGAACCCCCTCAACGCGCCCGTGGTGGCGCGGTTATGGCCGGGGGGTATCCGGGTGATGACCAGACCGGGGGAACCGACCACTTGGAACGATCCAAGAATGGCGTTAGCGTCAACCCGTGCGTGCGATCCGACGTTTCACCGTCCGCCCGGTCCTCCCCTCGGCGCTCACCGCGCTCGGCGAGCTCGCCGGCAACCTGCGCTGGTCGTGGCACCCGCCGACGCAGGATGTCTTCGTCGAGGTCGACGCCGAGTGCTGGGAGGTCAGCGGCCACGACCCCGTCAAGCTGCTCGGCCTGGTGCGCACCGAGCGGTTCGACGAGCTGGCCACCGACGAGGGGTTCCTCGGCCGGCTGGGCGCGGCCCGCGCCGACCTCGAGCGCTACCTCACCGAGGACCGCTGGTACCAGCAGAAGGTGGCCGGCGACGGCGGCCCGCGGGCGATCGGCTACTTCTCGCCCGAGTTCGGCATCACCGCGGTGCTGCCGCAGTACTCCGGCGGTCTCGGCATCCTCGCCGGCGACCACCTCAAGGCCGCCAGCGACCTCGGCGTGCCGATCATCGGCGTCGGCCTGCTCTACCAGCAGGGCTACTTCAAGCAGTCGCTCTCGGCCGAGGGCTGGCAGCAGGAGACCTACCCCGTGCTCGACCCGGACGGCCTCCCGATCTCGCTGCTGCGCGAGGCCGACGGCTCGCGCGCCGTCGTGACCATCGAGCTGCCAGAGGGCCCGCCGCTGCTCGCGCGGGTCTGGGTCGCGAGCGTCGGCCGGGTGCCGCTGCTCATGCTCGACACCGACGTCGAGGGCAACCCCGACCACTACCGCGACGTCACCGACCGGCTCTACGGCGGCACCACCGAGCACCGGTTGCGCCAGGAGCTGCTGCTCGGCGTCGGCGGCGTGCGGGCGCTGCGCGCCTACTGCCGGCTCACCGGCCACCCCGAGCCCGAGGTGTTCCACACCAACGAGGGCCACGCCGGATTCCTCGGCATCGAGCGGATCCGCGAGCTCACCGTCGGCGAGGGCGGCCCCGGCCTCGACTTCGACACCGCGCTCGAGGTCGGCCGCGCCTCCACGGTGTTCACCACCCACACCCCGGTGCCCGCGGGCATCGACCGGTTCCCGCGCACGCTCGTCGAGCAGTACCTCAACGACGACGGCGGCGCGACGCCCGGCGTCCCCACCGACCGGATCCTCGCGCTGGGCGCCGAGGACTACGAGGGCGGCGACCCCGGCGTCTTCAACATGGCGGTGATGGGCTTCCGGCTCGCCCAGCGCGCCAACGGCGTCTCGCTGCTGCACGGCCACGTCAGCCGCGACATGTTCAACGGCCTCTGGCCGGCCTTCGACGAGGCCGAGGTGCCGATCGGGTCGATCACCAACGGCGTGCACGCGCCCACCTGGGTGGCCCGCGAGGTCTTCGAGCTCGCGCGCGACCACGGCGCCGACGACGTCGACGCGGACTCGTACTGGGCCGCCGTCGAGAAGATCCCGTCGGCCGACATCTGGTCGGTCAAGCGGCAGCTGCGCGAACGGCTCGTGAAGGACGCCCGGCGCCGGCTCACCCGGTCGTGGCAGAAGCGTGGCAAGGCCTTGGCCGAGCTCGGCTGGATCGACGAGGCGCTCGACCCCGACGTGCTCACCATCGGGTTCGCGCGCCGGGTGCCGTCGTACAAGCGGCTGACCCTGATGCTGCGCGAGCCGGAGCGGCTCAAGCGGATCCTGCTCGACCCCGAGCGCCCGGTGCAGCTGGTGATCGCCGGCAAGTCGCACCCGGCCGACGAGGGCGGCAAGCGGCTGATCCAGGAGATCGTGCGGTTCGCCGACGACCCCGAGGTCCGGCACCGCATCGTGTTCCTGCCCAACTACGACATCGCGATGGCGCAGCCGCTCTACCCGGGCTGCGACGTCTGGCTCAACAACCCGCTGCGCCCCTACGAGGCGTGCGGCACCTCCGGCATGAAGGCCGCCCTCAACGGCGGGCTCAACCTGTCGATCCTCGACGGTTGGTGGGACGAGTGGTTCGACGGCGACAACGGCTGGGCGATCCCGTCCGCCGACGGCGTCGACGACCCCGACAAGCGCGACGACCTCGAGGCCGCCGCGCTCTACGACCTGCTCGAGCGGGAGGTGGCGCCGCGGTTCTACGACCTGGACGCCGAGGGGGTCCCGGTGCGCTGGGTGGAGATGCTGCGGCACACGCTCACCTCGCTCGGCCCGAAGGTGCTCGCGACCCGCATGGTGCGCGACTACACCCGCCAGCTCTACGCCCCCGCCGCCACCACCGGCCGCGCGATGAACGCCGACTTCCACGGCGCCCGCGAGCTCGCCGACTGGAAGCAGCGGGTCAAGGACGGCTGGGACGCCGTCCGCGTCGAGCACGTCGACAGCACCGGCGTGGGCGACGCCCCGGAGCTCGGCGCCGCGCTGTCGGTGCACGCGTTCGTGAGCCTCGGCACGCTCAGCCCCGACGACGTGCAGGTGCAGGTCGTCCACGGCCGCGCCGACGCCGAGGACCTCATCTCCGACTCCACCACCGCCCCGCTGCAGGTGGGCGAGGCGTTCGACGGCGGCCGCTACCGCTTCGACGGCGAGGTCCGCCTCGACCGCTCCGGCTCGTTCGGCTACACCGTCCGCGTCATCCCGCTCAACCCGAACCTGTCGTCCGTCGCCGAGCTGGGGCTGGTGGCGACCGCGTAGCTGTCCTGCTGGGTTGGTGGCCGCGCGCGTAACACGCCGGGTCTCGCCGTCAAGGACTCGCTTCGCGCCCGCTTCGCGGCGCGCCTTCGGCGCGTCCTTGACCGCGAGCCTCGTCCGGCGTGTTCCGACGGCGCACGAACGGCGGGCTCCGCCACGCCGTCCGCGCAGGCGCGGCCACCACTGCGCGTCGATTGGCACAACGACGTTTCGGCCCAATGTCCGTTGTGCCACTGTAGCGGTGACACCGAGAGGTGGGGCGCCCGCGCATGCGGGCGGCGCGGGCGGAGCCCGTGCCGACTGCGCGCCGTGGATCCGACCGGCCGGGACCCGCGGTCAAGGGCGGCCGCAGGCCGTCGCGCAGCGACCGGAGCGAAGCGGAGGCCCTTGACGGCGGGTGCCGGTCGGATACGCGCGCGGGCGCCCCACAGTTCACCCAGGGACAGTCACGCTCCGCGCAGCACGACCACGCACGGCCCGGACAGCGCCAGCGTCGTGCCACCCGCGACCGACGTGCCGGCGACCAGATCCGGGTCGGTCGAGAGCACGACCTCGCCGGCGTCGAACCACGGGTTGGCCATGAGCTCGACGTCCTGGGCCTCGCGGCCGGCGTGGAACCACAGGCAGAACGAGGCGTCGTGCTGCTGTTCGCCGCGCGGGCCGGGGGAGCGGAGCGGCGCGCCGAGCACGAACATGCCGAGCGTCGTGAGGTCCTCGTCGTGCCAGTCGTCGGTGGTCATCTCGCGACCCTCGGGGTGGAGCCAGGCCAGGTCCTTCGGGCCGCCCTCGATCGTCGGCCGGCCCTCGAACCAGTGCCGCTGCCGCAGCGCCGGGTGGGCACGGCGCAACGCGAGCGCCGCCTTGGTGATCTCGTAGACGTCGAGCCAGGCGTCGTCGGCGCGCCAGTCGACCCACGAGGTCTCGTCGTCGAGGCAGTAGGCGTTGTTGTTGCCGCCCTGGGTGCGGCCACGCTCGTCGCCGGCCACCAGCATCGGGACGCCGTTCGACAGGCACAGCGTGGCCATCAGGTTGGCGGCGGTGCGACGGCGGGCGGCGAGGATCGCGACGTCGTCGGTCTCGCCCTCCACGCCATGATTGTCGGAGCGGTTGTTGTCGGAGCCGTCCCGGTTGCCCTCGCCGTTCGCCTCGTTGTGCTTGGTCTCGTAGCTCACCAGGTCGCGCACGGTGAAGCCGTCGTGCGCGGTGACGAAGTTGACCGAGGCGTACGGCGAGCGGCCGTCGTCGGCGTAGAGGTCGGAGGAGCCGGCCAGCCGGGTGGCGACGGTGCGCATGCCCGCCGTCTCGCCGCGCCACAGGTCGCGGATCTCGTCGCGGTACTGGTCGTTCCACTCCACCCACGGTGGCGGGCAGGCGCCCACGGTGTAGCCGTCCATCGACGCGTCCCACGGCTCGGCGATCAGCTTCACGCCACGCAGCACCGGGTCCTGGCCGATCGAGGTCATCAGGTCGCAGCGCATGTCGAGCTTGCGGTCGCGCCGGGTCAGCGCCGAGAGCAGGTCGAAGCGGAACCCGTCGACGTGCATCTCGGTGACCCAGTAGCGCAGCGAGTCGAGGATCAGCCGCAGCCCGAACGGGTCGGAGGCGTCGACGGTGTTGCCGCAGCCGGTGATGTCCCAGTAGTCGTCGACGTCGTCCGCCTCGCGGGTGTAGAGGCCGTCGTCGTAGCCGCGGAACGCCAGCGTCGGGCCGTCGGCGCCGGCCTCGGCGGTGTGGTTGTAGACGACGTCGAGGTACACCTCGATCCCCGCCTCGTGGAACGACCTCACCATCGCCTTGAACTCGGTGATCTGCTCGCCGCGGTCGCCGGAGGAGGAGTACGCCGCGTGCGGAGCGAAGAAGCCGATCGTGTTGTAGCCCCAGTAGTTGACCAGGCCCCGGCCCAGCACGGCCGGCTCGGAGACGAACTGCTGGACCGGCAGCAGCTCGACCGCGGTGACGCCGAGGTCGCGCAGGTAGTCGACGACGGCCGGGGTGGCGAGGCCGGCGTAGGTGCCGCGCAGGTGCTCGGGCACCCGGTCGTGCAGCGCGGTCATGCCCTTGACGTGCAGCTCGTAGACCACGGTGTCGCGCCACCGCTGCCGGCGCGGGGCGTCGTCGCCCCAGTCGAACCCGTCGGGCGCGGTGACGACGCCGCGCGGCACGTACGGCGCCGAGTCGAGGGTGCTGGCGCGGGCCGGGTCGTCGACGTCGAACCCGTACACGGCCCGGTGCGGCTCGAAGGTGCCGCACACCGCCTTGGCGAACGGGTCGAGCAGCAGCTTGTGCTGGTTGAACCGCTGGCCGGCGTCGGGGTCCCACGGCCCGTCGGCGCGGAACCCGTAGCGGGTGCCGGGCGCGACGTCCGGGACGGCGCCGTGCCAGGTGCCGAGGGTCTTCTCGGTGAGCCGGTGCCGGGTCTCGACGCCGTCGTCGTCGAACAGGCAGACCCAGCCCTCGGTGGCGCCCGGGGCGTGGAACGCGAAGTTGGTGGCCTCCGGCCGCCAGGTGGCGCCGAGCGGCTCCATCCGACCGGGCCACACGGCCGCGCTCTCGCCGAGACTGCGCCAGAGGCCGGGACCCACGAGCGGCAATGATAGGGATCAGCTACCGCAGCCAACTCGACGGGAGAGACATGACTGACCCAGACGCGACCACGGTGCGGCTCGAGGTGGCCGACGGCGTCGGCACCATCCGGCTGGACCGGCCGAAGATGAACGCGATCGACGCCGAGGTGCGCGACGGCATCCGCGCGGCCGCCGAGGAGGCGACCCGGCGCGACGACGTCAAGGCGGTCGTGATCTGGGGCGGCGAGCGGGTGTTCGCGGCCGGCGCCGACATCAAGCAGATGGCGTCGCGGTCCTACACCGAGATGATCGACTTCGCCGGCGACCTCCAGGACGCGTTCCGCGCCGTGGCCGGCATCCCCAAGCCGGTGGTCGCCGCCGTCAACGGCTACGCGCTCGGCGGCGGCTGCGAGCTCGCGCTCTGCGCCGACATCCGGATCGCCGCCGACGACGCCACGCTCGGCCAGCCCGAGGTGCTGCTCGGGATCATCCCGGGCGCCGGCGGCACCCAGCGGCTGACCCGGCTGGTCGGACCGAGCCGGGCCAAGGACCTGATCTTCACCGGCCGCTTCGTGAAGGCGGACGAGGCCCTGGCGATCGGTCTGGTCGACCGGCTCGTGCCCGCCGACCAGGTGTACGCCGAGGCGGTCGCGTGGGCCGCGCAGTTCGCCGGCGCCGCCTCGGTCGCGCTCCGCGCGGCCAAGGAGGCGATCGACCGCGGGCTCGACGTCGACCTCGACACCGGCCTCGCGCTGGAGACCCAGGCGTTCACGGCGCTCTGGGCCACGGACGACCAGACCACGGGTATGCGATCCTTCATCGACAACGGGCCTGGCAAGGCCGAGTTCGAAGGGAAGTGACCGTGGCGGACAAGGCCGACAAGGCCGACAAGGCCGAGAAGACCGCGACGTCCGACAAGTCCGACACGTCGGACAAGTCGGACAAGTCGGACAAGAAGTCGCCGCCGGACTCCAAGGTGGTGCCGGACGGCGCCGGCCCGAAGCGCCGCGGGTCCAAGGTCGACGGCCAGCACATCCGGGTGCAGCTCGCCCGCCTGGTCGGCCTGGTGTTCCTCCTGCTGGCCCTGGCGCTCGCGCTCGCCGCGCTGTGCATCGCCCTCGAGGCGAACCCGGACAACTCGATCGTGAAGTTCGTCCTCGACCTCGCCGACACCGTCGACCTCGGCGTCTTCGACCTGGCGAACCCGATCAAGGAGTTCGGCGGCGAGAACGGCCCGACCAAGGAGGCCCTGCTCAACTACGGCCTCGGCGCCGTCGTCTACCTGATCATCGGCCGGATCCTCGAGCGGATCATCCGGCCCTGACCGGCACATGAGGCCCCTGCAGTCGCCGGCCGAGCGGCGCCGCTTCCCCGGGCGGTCGCTCCTCACCTGGGTGCTCGGGTACGGCGTCACGCGCACCGCGATCGTGCTCGCCGCCCGGCGCGGCGACCTGATCGCCCGGCTCGAGATCGACCCGCAACTGCGCGAGGACCCGTTCCCCGGCTACGACGAGCTGCGCGAGCGCGGGCCGCTGGTGGACGGCGCGGTGATCTCCGCGACCGCCGACCACGCCGTGGCCACCGAGATCCTGCGCGGCGACGGCTTCGGCGTCGCCGGCGGCCACGGCGAGCTGCCCGGTCCGCTGCGGCGGCTGCACGAGCGGGTCGCCGACCCCTTCGACTCCGGACCGGTCGAGCCGCCGTCGATGCTGGCCGTCGACCCGCCCGACCACACCCGCTACCGCCGGCTGGTGTCGCGCACCTTCACCGCCAAGCAGGTGGCCCGGCTCGAGACGAGCATCGAGACCACCGCCCACCGGTTGCTCGACGACCTCGAGCGGCGCTTCGACGGCGGCCGCGAGGTCGACCTGGTGAGCACGTACGCCGCGCAGCTGCCGGTGGCCGTGATCGCCGACCTGCTCGGCGTCCCCGAGCGCACCCGTCCCGACCTGCTGCGGTGGGCCAACGACGCCGCCTCGACGCTCGACCCCGCGCTCACCTGGAAGCAGTACCGCGCCGCGCTCACCGGGGTGCGCAGCCTGCACGCCTGGTTCGGCGACCACATCCGGGCGCTCCGCGCCGACCCCGGCGAGGACCTGCTCAGCCAGCTCGCCGTGCTCGAGGGCGACGACGCACTCACCGACGTCGAGCTGCACGCCACCGGGCTGCTGGTGCTCGGGGCCGGCTTCGAGACCACGGTGAACCTCATCGGCAACGCCGTGCACGTGCTCGCCACCCACCCCGACCAGCGCGAGGTGCTGCGGGCCGACCCCGACCTGTGGGGCAACGCGGTCGACGAGGTGCTGCGGTTCGAGTCGCCGGTGCAGCTCACGCTGCGGACGGCGTACCGCGACGTCGAGATCCAGGGCCACGCCGTCCCGAAGGACCGGCCGGTGCTCGTGATGCTCGGCGGGGCCAACCGCGACCCCGCCGTGTTCGACGACCCGCACCGCTTCGACGTCGCCCGCCCGAACGCCGGCGCCCACCTCGCCTTCTCCTCCGGCGTCCACTACTGCCTGGGCGCGAGTTTGGCCCGGCGCGAGGCGGAGGTGGGGCTGCGCAGCCTGTACGAGCGGTTCCCCGACCTCGACGCCGCGGGCCCGCCCGTCCGGCGCGGCACGCGGGTGCTGCGGGGCTACGAGCGGCTGCCGGTGGTGGCGCGCTCACCGGTCGTGGGGTAGGGACGCCCGATCGGGCCAGGACAAAATGGCCCGCCGGCGGGTCGTCGATTCGGTGTCGGTCGGCCCGCTCGGCATGACAGCATCTGACGATGCCGCCGGACTCGCCAGTCGCTTCGCTGGAGCGCCCCGACGACCCGGGGCATCCGGACGCGCGGCTCCAAGCACTGGCGGCCGTGACCACCGAGCTGCTCACCGCCGACTCGGTCAAGGCGGTATGTGACGTCGTCACCGAGCACGTGATGGACGCGGCGGGGGCGGTGGTCGCCGCGATGTCTCTGCTCGTCGACGCGGAGACCCTCGCTCTGGTGGCGATCCGAGGCGGCATGCCGGGCGTCGCGAATCGCTGGGCGACCTACCCACTCGCCGGCGACAACCCCACCGCCGAGACCGTCCGCACCGGGGAGCCCCTCTTCCTGACCGCGGCCGAGGTCGTCGATCGGTACCCGGTTCTCCGGGGTCAGGTGACGCCCGATCGACGCGTGCTCACCCTGCCCCTGGCGGTCGGAGGGCGGGTCCTGGGGGCGATCAACCTCTCGTTCCCGGAGCAACGGGAGCTCTCCACGGCCGAGCACGCCTTCTTTCGGATGCTGGCCGACACGTGTGCGATGACCCTCGACCGGATCGAGGCCCAGCGCGCGGCCGCCGACCGCGAGGCCAAGCTCGCCTTCCTCGCCGAGACCAGCGCCACCCTGGCCGGGGCCCTCGACTACGAGGCGACGCTGAGCGCCGTCGCCGAGGCCGCCGTGCCGTGGTTCGCCGACTGGTGCGCGATCGCGCTCGACGAGGACGGCGTCCTGCGCACGATCGCCGTCGCCCACAACCACCCCGAGCACGTCGAGCTGGTGCGCGAGCTGCAGGAGCGGTGGCCCACCGACCCGAACCAGCCGCGCGGCAGCTACCAGGTGCTCCGCACCGGGGTGAGCGAGTTCGCCCCCGAGATCACCGACGAGCTGCTCGAGATGAGCGCCCAGGACGAGGAGCACCTGCGGCTGATGCGGATGCTCGAGCTGCGCAGCGGCATGTCGTGCGCCCTGAAGGTGGGCGACAGCACCTTCGGCGTCATCACCTGGATCGCCGGCGAGCACGGCCGGCGGTTCACCGAGGCCGACCTCGCGTTCGGCGAGGACCTCGCGCGCCGGGCCGCGATCGCCATCGACACCGCGCAGCTGCACACCCAGCTCCGCGACTCCGCGCTCGAGCTCCAGAAGGCGGTGCTGCCGGAACGGCTCCCCGACCTGCCGGGCTGGCAGACCGCGGTGGCCTACCGCCCCGCCGGCCGCACCGACGCCGGCGGCGACTTCTACGACGTGGTCGCGCTCTCCGACGGCCGGGTCGCGATGTTCGTCGGCGACGTCATGGGCCGCGGTGTCCAGGCCGCCTCGGTGATGGCGCAGATGCGCTCGGCGATCCGCACGCTGGTGGCCCTCGACCCGGCGCCGAGCGCCGTGATGGCCGGCATGGACCGGGTCTTCGACGGCCTTCAGCTCGACCAGCTCGTCACGATGGTCTACGCCGTCGCCGACCCGAACACCGACCGGCTCGCGGTCATCAACGCCGGCCACCCGCCGCCGATCGTGCTGCGGCCCGACGGCGTCGCCCTGGTGCTCGAGCACCCGAGCACGCTGCTGCTGGGCGTCGGCGGCGGCGACCGTGCCGTCCTCGAGACCGACCTGGTCCGGGGGGACCGGGTGCTGCTCTACACCGACGGGCTCATCGAGCGCCGCCACGAGGACGCCGACGTCGGCACCGCCCGGCTGCTCGGCGCGCTCCGCGCCGACCGGCTCGGCTCCCTGCACGACAACCTCTCGACCCTCGTCGAGGAGGTCCGCGACCCCACCCGCGACGACGACGTCGCCGCGCTGCTCGTCGTCCGGGAGACGTAACCCCTACGTTCGTCGAGCTTGTCGAGACGACGCGAGCGCTGTCGTCGAGGTGGGCGACGGGGCCGGGTGTCGAGGTCGGCCCGGGCGTCTCGACAAGCTCGACGTGGTGCGGGAGACGTAACCCCTACGTTCGTCGAGCTTGTCGAGACGACGTGAGTGCTGTCGTCGAGGTGGGCGACGGGGTCGGGTGTCGAGGTCGGCCCGGGCGTCTCGACAAGCTCGACGTACGACGGCCCGGGGGTCGAGGTCGGCCCGGGCGTCTCGACAAGCTCGACGTACGACGGCCCGGGGGTCGAGGTCGGCCCGGGCGTCTCGACAAGCTCGACGTACGACGGCCGGGGGTCGAGGTCGGCCCGGGCGTCTCGACAAGCTCGACGTACGACGGCCGGGGTCGAGGTCGGCCCGGGCGTCTCGACAAGCTCGACGTACGACGGCGGGGGTCGAGGTCGGCCCGGGCGTCTCGACAGGCTCGACGTACGACGGCCGGGGGTCGAGGTCGGCCCGGGCGTCTCGACAAGCTCGACGTACGACGGCGGGTCGAGGTCGGCCGGGCGTCTCGACAAGCTCGACGTACGACGGCCGGGGTCGAGGTCGGCCCGGGCGTCTCGACAAGCTCGACGTACGACGGCGGGGGTCGAGGTCGGCCGTGACGTCATGCGCGATAGTGGCGCCCATGGGCAAGCAGGAGGACTTCGTCATCCGCGCTCTGGAGGAGCGCGACGTCCGGTTCGTGCGGCTGTGGTTCACCGACGTGCTGGGCTTCCTGAAGTCGGTGGCGGTGGCTCCGGCCGAGCTGGAGGGCGCGTTCTCGGAGGGCATCGGGTTCGACGGCTCGGCGATCGAGGGGTTCGCGCGGGTCTACGAGGCCGACATGCTCGCCAAGCCCGACCCGACGACGTTCCAGCTGCTGCCGTGGCGCAGCGAGGACCCCTCCACCGCGCGGATGTTCTGCGACATCGTGATGCCGGACGGCTCGCCGTCGTTCGCCGACCCGCGACACGTGCTCAAGCGCACCCTGGCCCGGGCGGCTGAGAAGGGGTTCACCTTCTACACGCACCCGGAGATCGAGTTCTACCTGTTCAAGGACACCCCGCAGGCCGGCGTCGAGCCGGTGCCGGTCGACCGCAGCGGCTACTTCGACCACACCGCGCAGTCCAAGGGCGCCGACTTCCGTCGTGAGGCGATCACGATGCTCGAGTCGATGGGCATCTCGGTGGAGTTCAGCCACCACGAGGGCGGGCCGGGCCAGCAGGAGATCGACCTGCGCTACGCCGACGCCCTCAGCACCGCCGACAACGTGATGACGTTCCGCACCGTGATCCGCGAGGTGGCGCTGAGCCAGGGCATCTGGGCCTCCTTCATGCCCAAGCCGTTCACCACCCATCCCGGCTCCGGCATGCACACCCACGTCTCGCTGTTCGAGGGCGACCAGAACGCCTTCTACGAGGCCGGCGCCGAGTACCAGCTCTCCCAGACCGGGCGCCGGTTCATCGCCGGCGTGCTCAGGCACGCCAACGAGATCAGCGTCGTCACCAACCAGTGGGTCAACTCCTACAAGCGGATGATGTTCGGCGGCGAGGCGCCGTCGTACATCTGCTGGGGCCACAACAACCGCTCGGCGATGATCCGGGTGCCGATGTACAAGCCGCTCAAGGGCGCGTCGACCCGCGTCGAGGTGCGCAGCATCGACGCCGCGTGCAACCCCTACCTCGCCTTCGCCGCGCTGCTCGCCGCGGGCATGAAGGGCATCGAGGAGGAGTACGAGCTGCCGCGCGAGGCCGAGGACGACGTGTGGGCGCTCAGCGAGCGGGAGCGGCAGGCGCTCGGGATCGAGCCGCTGCCGCGCAACCTCAACGAGGCGATCCAGGTCGCGGAGTCCTCCGAGCTGCTCGCCGAGACGCTGGGGGAGACGGTCTTCGACTTCTTCCTGCGCAACAAGCGCGCCGAGTGGGACGACTACCGCGGCCAGGTGTCGGCCTACGAGCGCGACCAGATGCTGCCGGTGATCTAGGCGTGTCCCCGCGGGTGCTCGTCGTGGAGCACCAGGCCGACTGCCCACCCGCGCTGCTCGGCGACTGGCTCACCGAGGCCGGCTGCGCGCTGACCGTGGTGCGCCCGTACGAGGGTGACGCGCTGCCGGAGCCGGCGCCGTACGACGCCCTGCTCGTGCTGGGCGGCTCGGGCTCGGCGGCCGACCCGGAGCGGCTCCCCGTCGTCGACCTGGTGCGGCGGGCCGCCGAGCAGGAGGTGCCGACGCTCGGCGTCTGCCTGGGTCACCAGATCTGCGCGCTCGCCTTCGGCGGCGAGGTGGGGCGCAGCCCGCACGGGCAGTACGTCGGCCTCTACGAGCTCGGCCTCACCGAGCGGGGTCCGCATCACGGCCCGGTGCCCGCACTGGACGACGGCGCGCCGCGCCGCGCGGTGTTCTGGAACGACGACGTCGTCACCCGGGTGCCGGACGGCACGCACGTGCTCGCCCGCGACTCGTTCGGCGAGGTGCAGGCGGCGGCCTTCGCACCGGGCGTGTGGGGCGTGCAGTGGCACCCCGAGATCGTCACCGGCGTCCCGCGGTCGTGGGCGGAGGAGGACGTGCGCCGACAGACCCAGCGTGGCATCGACCAGGCGCAGGTGCTGCGCGACGTCGCGGCCGCGCGGGGCGAGCTCGTGGCCGCGGAGCGGGCGCTCGCCGTCCGGTTCGCCGCGCTGGCGGGGGTGCCGGCATGAACCGGGCCGCCACCAGCAAGGGCCAGCTGCTGCGGGTCGGGTTCGAGGACGCCGAGGCCGCGCTCGCCGGGCTGGCCGCGCTCGGCGACCCCGGCGAGACGCTCGTCGCCTACCTCGGCCGCACCGCCGACCCTGACGCCGCTCTGGCCGCGCTGGTGCGGCTGGTCGAGGCGGCCGACGACGGCGAGGAGCTCGTGGGTGCGGTGGCCGACGACGAGGGCACCGCGATGCGGCTGCTCTCGGTGCTCGGCGCCAGCGAGGCGCTCGCCGACCACCTGGTGCGGCACCCCGAGCACTGGCGCGAGCTGCGCGACCCGACCCTCGGCTCGACGCGGCCCGCGGCGTTCGCGATCCGCGCCGGGCTGCTGGCCGCCGTCGGCGCCGACCCGGAGGACCCGACGCCGGTGGCGACCCGGCCGGACGGTGACGCCGTCGACGCGCTGCGGGTGGAGCACCGTCGGGTGCTGCTGCGGCTGGCCGCCCGCGACCTGGCCCACGACCTCGGGGTCGACGACACCGCCGCCGAGCTCTCCGACCTCGCCGCCGGCGTGCTCGACGCCGCTCTGGCGGTGGCCCGGCAGCGGGTGGGCGACGACGCCGCGGCGGTGCGGCTCGCCGTCGTCGCGATGGGCAAGTGCGGCGGCCACGAGCTGAACTACGTCTCCGACGTCGACGTGATCTTCGTGCACGAGCCCACCGACCCCGAGGCCGACGCCTCGGCCACGGTCCGCACCGCGAGCCGGCTGGCGGCGCAGCTGATGCGGGTGTGCTCGGAGCAGACCGCTGAGGGCACGATCTGGCCGGTCGACGCCGCGCTGCGTCCCGAGGGCAAGGCGGGCCCGCTGAGCCGCACGCTGGCCAGCCACGAGGGCTACTACGAGCGGTGGGCCGAGCCGTGGGAGTTCCAGGCCCTGCTCAAGACGCGGGCGGTGGCGGGCGACCTGGCGCTGGGCCGGGAGTTCGTGGCGATGGTCGACCCGATGGTGTGGCGGGTGGCCGAGAAGGATGGCTTCGTCGCCGAGACCCGGGCGATGCGACGCCGGGTGGTCGAGCACATCCCGGCCCGCGAGGCCGACCGGCAGCTCAAGCTGGGGGAGGGCGGGCTCCGCGACGTCGAGTTCGCCGTCCAGCTGCTGCAGCTCGTGCACGGCCGCGGCGACGAGCGGATCCGGCCGGCCACCACCCTCAGCGCGCTGGCCGCGCTCACCGCCGGCGGCTACGTCGGCCGCGACGACGGCGAGGCGCTGCACGAGGCGTACTCGTTCCTCCGCACGCTCGAGCACCGGCTCCAGCTGCATCGCCTGCAGCGGCTGCACGTGGTGCCCGACGACCCGGTGGCGCTGCGCCGGCTCGGCCGCAGCCTGGGGTTCGCCAAGGAGCCGGCCGCCACCCTCGACCAGGTCTGGCAGCACCACCGCCGCGAGGTGCGCCGGCTGCACGAGAAGCTGTTCTACCGGCCGCTGCTGGAGGCGGTCGCCCAGCTGCCGGGCGCCGGCGTCCGGATGTCGCCGGAGGCGGCCGAGGCGCGGCTCGGGGCGCTCGGCTACGACGACCCGGTGGCCGCGCTGCGCCACCTCGAGGCGCTCACCAGCGGCGTCACCCGCACCGCCACGATCCAGCGGGCGCTGCTGCCGGCGCTGCTCGGCTGGTTCGCCGACGGCGCCAACCCGGACGCCGGCCTCGCCGGCTTCCGGCGGCTGAGCGAGAACCTCGGCAGCACGCCCTGGTACCTCAAGACGCTGCGCGACGAGGGCCAGGTGGCCGAGCGGCTCGCCGTCCTGCTCTCGACCTCGCGTTACCTCACCGACCTGCTCGAGCGGGAGCCGCGCGGTGTGCAGCTGCTCGGCGACGACCTCACGCCGCTGTCGTCGGAGCAGCTCACCGACGAGATGCAGTCGACCGGGGGCCGGCAGGACGACCCCGAGAAGGCGGTCCGCGCGGTACGGGCGGTGCGGCGACGCGAGCTGCTGCGGATCGGTGCCGGCGACGTCTTCGGGCTCACCGACGTCGCCGACGTCGGGATGGGGCTCTCCCGGCTCACCGACGCCATCCTCGAGGCCACCCTGGGTGTGGCCGGGCGGGCGGTGCGGCGGGAGAAGTCGCTCGACGAGGCCCCCACCCGGATGGCGATCGTGGCGATGGGCCGCTACGGCGGCTTCGAGCTGTCGTACGGCAGCGACGCCGACGTGCTGTTCGTGCACCGCCCGATCGAGGGCGCCGACGCCCAGCAGGCGGCGTCGTACGCGCAGGCGGTGGCGAACGAGCTGCGCCGGCTGCTCGCGCTCCCCGGCGGCGACCCGCCGCTGGAGGTCGACGCCGACCTGCGCCCCGAGGGCCGGCAGGGGCCGCTGGTGCGCACCCTCGACTCCTACGCCGCCTACTACGACCGGTGGTCGCACGTGTGGGAGGCGCAGGCGCTGCTGCGGGCCGACGCGGTGGTAGGCGACGTGGACCTGCGCCGGGACTTCACCGAGCTGATCGACGGGCTGCGGTTCCCCGAGTCCGGGCTCAGCGACGACGACGTCGTCGAGATCCGCCGGATCAAGGCGCGGGTCGACCGGGAACGGCTGCCGAAGGGCGCCGATCCTCAACTCCACCTCAAGCTCGGCCGTGGCGGACTGGCCGACATCGAGTGGACCGTGCAGCTGCTCCAGATGCGGCACGCGGCGAAGGTGCCCGGGCTGCGCACGCCGCACACTCTCGCGGCGCTCGCCGCGGCCCGCGAGGCCGGCCTGGTCGGCGCCGACGACGCCCGGGTGCTCGGCGACGGCTGGCGCACCGTGAGCCGGGTGCGCAACGCGGTCACGCTCGCCCGCGGCAAGCCGTCGGACCAGATGCCCAGCGACGCCCGCGAGCGGGCCGCGGTGGCCGCCATCCTCGGCTACCCCTCGGGCAGCACCGACGCGATGGTCAACGACTACCTCCGGGCCACCCGGCTGGCCCGCGGTGTGGTCGAGCGGCTCTTCTGGGAGTAGCGATACCCGGCATGTCATCTTGTGCCCGGTGTTGCCAGAACTTGCGGGTTGCTTGAGGTTCGCCTCTGGGCTGCTTGATCCGAACGGGCCAAAATGGTCTTACCCGGAGACCCTGGAGACCTGATGTCCACTCGGAGGCGCCACATGGCCGTGTTCGACCCGAACACGCTGCTGGACCTCGTCGATGACGAGGACGCGCAGCCGTTCGCCCTCCACCTGGCACGCACCTACCAGCGCCTGCTCGGCCAGCGGGTGTCCCGGGTCGTCGCCGCTGTGGGCCGGGCGCCGCACGTCGACCTCGTCGACAGTCTCGACGCCGTCCTCAGCCTCAAGGTCTCCTCGGCGATGACCGGCGTCGAGGACCTCGCCACCATGGCCGGCACGATCGAGGAGTCGATCCGCTCCGGCGACATCGGCCGCGCCCGCGAGGAGGTCGCCCGGCTGCCCCGCGCCGCCGCCCACGCCGACCGGGCGCTCAGCGCCTACCTGGCCACCAGCGCCTGAGTGGTTTCGAGGCCGGGGGTCTCGACGCGGGCTCGCTGACGCTCGCCCGGCTCGACCACCGGCCGGTCCGGTGGTCGAGCCGCGGGGCGCCCTGGCGCGCCGCGTGTCGAGACCCCCGGACCATCACGGCTCAGCTGTCGAGCGACTCCATGCGGTAGCCGACGCCGCGCACCGTCTTGATGAAGCCCTGACCGCCGGCGGCGTCGACCTTGCGGCGCAGGTTGCCGATGTGGACCTCGACGAGGTGGGTGTCGCTGGCCCAGTCGGTGCCCCACACCGAGCGCAGCAGCGCCTCGCGGGTCCAGACCCGGGCGGGGGTGCGCATGAGCTCGGTGAGCAGGTCGAACTCGGTACGGGTGAGGCTGAGCTCCTCGGCGGCGTTGAACGCGCGGCGGCCGTCGACGTCGAGCCGCAGCGGGCCGTGCTCGAGCATCTCGTGGTCGGGCACCGACGCGAGCGGGGGCGGCGGCTCCTCGGTGGCGGCGGCGTCGGCCATGCTGCCGGCCCCGCGGCGCGGCCGCCGGAACAGTGCGTTCACCCGGGCCTTGAGCTCGCGCACGCTGAACGGCTTCGACAGGAAGTCGTCGGCGCCGGTCTCGAGTCCGAGCAGCCGGTCGATCTCGTCGTCACGCGCCGTGATCATCACGATGTAGACGTCGCTGAGCTCGCGGATCCGGCGGCAGGTCTCGATGCCGTCGATGCCCGGCAGCCCCAGGTCGAGCGTGACCAGGTCGGGGTCGAAGGTGCGGATCTCCTCGACGGCGGCCAACCCGCTGTCGACGGCGTGCACGTCGAAGCCCTGGGTGCTGAGCGTGAACTCGATCAGGGAGCGCACATCCTCGTCGTCCTCGACGACGAGCGCGCGTCGCTCCTCCTCCTCTGCCGTCACGGCGCGCAGTCTGCCACGAGTGTTCACTCGACGGGCGCAACTGACGGAAGGCGCGGGATCAGGTCCGAGGCTCGCGCCGCTTGCCGAGTGGCGGCACTCCCCAGAGGGCTATCAGCACCGTGAGGGTCGCGGCGAACGCGAGGACTCCGGCCAGTGTGCCGAGGGCGATGTCGAAGACGAGCAGCAGCACTCCGGAGCTGGTGAGCGCGAGCAGGACCAGTCCCATCCGGGCGCTGCGGTTGGCGGTGCTCACCAGCCAGGACCGGTGCTGCCTACCGGAACAGCACCCGGTGGAAGGCGACCGGTGCCACCACGAAGCCGGTGGTGAGCACCGCGCCGCTCAGCACGGCGAGGTAGACCGTGACCTGTCGTCCCGCAGCTCCTGCAGCAGCTCGTCCCAGTTGCGGTCGAGGCGCTTGCGCTCCCCCGGGTCGTCGCGATCGGTCATGGCGTTCTACTCGTCGGTGTCGGTGGCCGGTCCCTCGTTCGCAGCGCCGCCCTCGCCGGCCCACTCGGTGGTGGTGCTGTCGTCGAGGGCGGGGTCGGACTCGGTGTCCGGCTCGACGTCGGCCTCGGCGGTCTCGTCCGCCTCGACCTCCTCGGTCTCGGGGTCGTTCGGTCCGGTGGTCATGCCACCGAACCTAGGACGCGGGCCGGGCGTCACCCTCACCTGTAGGGGTCGCGACGTGGCGGCGGGCGGCCACGAGACTGGCGAGCATGCGCTCCGTCCGTCCGGTGACCCTCGGTCACGCCGACCTGGCGCCGTCCGCCTCGGCGGTGCTCGACGGCGTGCCGGACGACCCCCGAGATGTCGCCGCTGCGCTGTCGTTCGCCGCCGTGCACGGTGGGGCGTTCCCGGTCCCGGGCCACGGGTCGACGGCGGTCCGTTGGCAGCTGCTGGCCTCGGTCGCGGAGGTCGACGTCCAGCTGGCCCGGGTGGTCGAGCCGCACGTCGACGCGCTCGCGATCCTCGCCGAGGCCGACCACGGCGACCTCGCGCCGGCCGGTTCGACCTGGGGCGTGTGGGCCGCCGAGGGACCGGACGGCCGACTGCGCGCGAGGCGCACCGGCACGGGCTGGGCGCTGCGCGGCCCCAAGCCGTGGTGCTCGCTCGCCGGCCGGGTGAGCCACGCCCTCGTCACCGCCTGGCTCGACGACACCCGGCGTGGTCTGTTCGCCGTCGACCTCGACCACGACGGCGTCTCCTTCGACCCGGCGCCGTGGGTGTCGCGGGGGCTGCCGGACGTGCGTAGCGCCGGCGTACGCCTCGACGACGTGCCGGCGGTCGCCGTCGGTGGACCGGACTGGTACCTCGAGCGCGCCGGCTTCGCCTACGGCGGGGTGGGAGTGGCCGCGGTGTGGTTCGGGGGAGCGGTCGGCGTGGCCCGACGGCTGGCCCGCCCGTCGTCGCGACCGCTCGACCAGGTGGCGAACCTCCACCGCGGCGAGGTGGACGCCACCCTGCACGCGGCGCGCGCGGTGCTCGCGGACTCCGCCGTCCAGATCGACCGTGGCCACGCCGTCGGGGCCGAGGGCCGGCGGCTGGCCGCCCGGGTCCGGCTCGTGGTCGCCCGCGCCGCCGAGGAGGTGCTGGCCCGCGCCGACCGCGCGCTCGGGCCCGCGCCCCTGACCGCCGAGGAGGACCACGCCGCCCGCGTGGCCGACCTGAGGATCTACCTGCGTCAGCACCACGGCGAGCGGGACGCCGCCGCGCTCGGCGCGCTGCTCGGCGACCGGATCGGCGAGGACTGGTGAGGGCCGCGAGCTTCACCCACGACCGCAGCGGCACCCCGGCCGCCGCATGGCGCGCCACCGCCTCCTGGGCGGCCCTCCCGGACGCCGCGCCGGTGCTCGACGGCGTGCACCGGCTCGTCGTCCTCGCCGCCCACCCCGACGACGAGGTGCTCGGCGCCGCGGGGCTGGTGCGGCGTGCTGCCGCACAGGGGATCGAGGTGCGGGTGCTGACGGCGACGGCGGGCGAGGCGAGCCACCCCGGGTCGCCGACGGTCACGCCCGACGAGCTGGCGCGCCGCCGTCGCGACGAGGCCGCGGCGGCCCTGGCCGAGCTCACCGACCCGGCCGTCGTGCCGCGGATCCTCGGACTCGCCGACGGCGGGGTGGCCGGTCACGAGGACGAGCTGGTCGACCTGCTGGTGACCGAGATCGGCGACGGCCGCGGCACCCTGCTGGTGGCGCCCTGGCGCGAGGACGGCCACCCCGACCACGACGCCGTCGGCCGGGCTGCCGTCACCGTGGCCGCCCGCACCGGCAGCCGGCTGCGCGAGTTCCCGGTGTGGTCGTGGCACTGGCGGTCGACCGACGACCTGCCCTGGGAGCACGCCGCGCGGCTCGACCTCGACCCCGACGAGCGGGCGGCCAAGGCGCGCGCGGTGGCGGCCCACGCGTCGCAGGTGGCCCCGCTGTCGCCGGATCCGGCTGACGCGCCGGTGCTGCCGGCCGACATCCTGGCGCACTTCGCCGACGCCGAGGTGCTGCTGGCGCTCCCGGTCGAGGACGACGCGCTCGACCGGCTCCACCGCGAGCAGCCCGACCCGTGGGGCGCGGCCTCCTGGTACGAGTGGCGCAAGCGCGAGGTGCTGCTGGCCGCGCTGCCCCGTGAGCGATATCTGCGGGGCTGGGAGCCCGGCTGCTCGGAGGGCGCGCTCACCGCCGCGCTGGCCGATCGGTGCGACGACCTCACCGGCACCGACTCGAGCGGGACGGCCCTCGAGGCGGCCCGGCGTCGGCTTCCGGACCGGGTGCGGCTCGAGCGGCGCGACGCCACCGAGCCGTGGACCGGCGACCCGTTCGACCTCGTGGTCGTCTCCGAGCTCGCCTACTTCCTCAGCCCGGTGGCCCTCGACGCCTTCGTCGACGTCGTGCGCGGCGCGCTCGCCCCCGACGCCACGGTCGTGCTCCTGCATTGGCGCCACCCGGTCGCCGGCTGGCCACTCGACGGACCCGCGGCGCACGACCGGCTCACCGCCGGTCTCGGGCTGCCCGTGTTGGTGCGGCACACCGAGCCGGACTTCGAGCTGCTCGTGCTCGGCGACCCCGGCACGCTGCCGCGTCCGGCGGCGGGCCGATGACCGCCGTTCGGGCGGCGTGGGTGGTGGTGCCCGCGCACGACGAGGCCGAGCGGCTGCCGAGCTGCCTGGACGCGCTGCGGACGGCGGTCGACGTCGCGCGCCGAGCCCACCCCGGCACGACCGTGCGGGTGGTGGTCGTGCTCGACCGCTGCAGCGACGGCAGTCTCGACGTCGCGGGGGGTCTCTCGGACGAGATCGAGGTGATCGAGGTGGACGCAGGATCGGCCGGCGCGGCACGTGCTGCCGGGGTCGCGCACGCGCGTCGACACTCCGGGCTCGACCCGCGACGCGTCTGGCTCGCCACCACGGACGCCGACTCCCGGGTGCCGCCGGCGTGGCTGGCCCAGCAGCTCGAGCTGGCCGCGGACAGCGTCGACCTCGTGCTCGGCACCGTCACCCCCGACCCGGCCGACCTGCCGGCCCTGGTGATGACCGAGTGGCAGGCGCTGCACCGGAGCATCGACCTCCGGGTCTACGGCGCGAGCCTCGGACTCCGGCTGTCGCTGCACGACGCCGCCGGCGGGTTCCCGGCGGTCGCCGAGCACGAGGACGTGATGCTCGTGCGTAATGCGCTGCGAGCCGGGGCGTCGTGGGCCCACGGCACGCACGCGGTCATCACCTCGGGACGGCTGCACGGCCGAACCCCGGGCGGGTTCAGCGGCTACCTCACCGACCTGTCGGGGGCGCTGGCGTCCGACTGACCGCCGTCACGCAGCCCGCGACCCCAGGCCCCGGTCAGCTGCGCCCGGCGGCTCATCGTGGTGACGGGAGCGCTCGGCCGGCTGACCGTCACGGGCACGCCCGCGGCGGTGAGCGCGCTCCGCGTCTGCGCGAGGTGGCGCAGTCCGGAGGCGTTCACCCAGGTGACGCCGGAGAGGTCGAGCACCACGTGGTCGGTCCGCTCGGACATCAGCCGGCGCACGGCCTCACGCAGGTTGCTCGCCGCGAAGACGTCGAGGTCGCCGACGGCGGCCAGCCGGAGGGGAGGCGCAGCCGCGTCGCGGTGCGTCACTTCGAACATGGTCACAGCCCGATCTGTGCGTGGCGGAAGAGACGCCAGGATAGAAGCGGCGGGCGGGTCCGTGACCGAAACGGTCAGATCGGGTGCGTGGCCCGGCTCACGTGTTGGCGCCGCTGCAGCGCGGGCAGCGCAGGTGCACCGGACTGTCGTGCGGCAGCGGCCCGGACTCCGGGGGAGTCGGCGTCGGGTCGAGCACGGGTGTCATGTGCTCGCCGCAGTCGGGGCAGGAGTCGATGTACGCGCCGGTAGGCATGGGGAACCTCCTCGTGGTGACGGGACGCTCCTCCACCGTCACCCCGAGCGGGCGCCGCGAACCACCCCGCCAGGGGTGGGTTTCCGCTCAGCCGTCCTGGAGCGGGCCCGCGTGTCCTGCGAGCAGCTGCCAGCCCTTGTGGGCGCGCACCCACACCTGCGTCATCGGCATCCGCTTGGTCACCTCGTCGGCGCCGTCGGCCGGCACGACGGTGTCGACCACGGTGCACACGAGCACGGCGACGTCGCCGACCACCGTGACATCGGGGTCGTCGAGCCGCTGTCGCACCCACCGCACCGTCGCCCGGGCACCGGTGTTGGACCCGATGTAGCCCTCGCGGTCGAAGTGGACGCCGGTGTGCGTGGTCCACCTGAACTCGGGGTGGAGCAGCCGTCTCAGCCGGTCCGCCTCGCCGGCCCGCAGCGCCACCGCCCGCTCGTGGGCGGCGGCCAGAACCTCGTCCGCCTGGTTCACACGGCTACCGAACCACGACCAGGCCGCTCCTGTGATGCTGGTCCGGTGAGCGTGGAGGTCTACCGCGGCGGCATTCGGCGTCGCTCCGGACCCTGGGGGCACAGAGACGGACCCGAGAAACCGCGACCCGGGGCCTTGAAACCCCGGGTCGCGGACTTCCTAACACCCCGAATCTGGTGTGACGCGACGCACCCGGGCGTGGTGTGGTCCGGAAGGCCCCTCACCCTCACATACCCCGCGCAGCATCACCATCCCCCAGCCGGACCAGATCGGCGCGAATGCGGGTGGTCGTGGGACCCGATCTCGGCGGTCCGGTCGAGTTCTGGGACCTGGCCCGGATCCATCGCGGCGCCGGACCGGGCGTCGTCCGGGCGTTCCTCCCCGAGACGGCCTGGTGTGGCTCACGGGGGGACGTCCTGACCCGCTGGCAGCGGGCAACTTGTGGGACGGCGTCGTCAGGGATGGCGAATGGCCAGGAGGGCGATGTCGTCGCGGGCCTGCCCATCCTGGTATCGGAGGACCTCGGCGAGCAGTGCCTCGACCAGGGTCGTGGGATCGCTCATCGGCTGCCCCCGGGCCCACTCGCGCAGTCGATCGTCCCCGAAGTAGTCGTCGTCATGGCCTCGGGCCTCCGTGACTCCGTCGGTGTACATGAGCAAGGTGTCGCCGGGAGTCAGGTCGATCCGTTGTTCGGTGAAGCTGACCTCATCGAGAAGGCCGATGAGAGGACCCGTGGCGTCGACGATGAGTGGTTCCGAATCTGGTCTGAGTAGTAGGGGAGGGGGGTGACCCCCGACGGCGATCGTGGTTCGCCACTGACCTTCCTCTCGGCGCATGCGGACAACAGCGAGGGTGCAGAACTTGTCGGTCTCGTGCTGAGTCAGAACGTGGTTGAGCCCGGCAAGGACCTCGATCAGTTCGTGGCCGAGGACGGTGAGTGCGCGCACGGTGTTGCGTGCCACCGAGGTCACGACCGCGGCTTCGACACCCTTTCCGCTCACGTCTCCGAGTGCCGCGACCCAGTCTTGATGCCCGGCCGGGAACACGTCGTAGAAGTCGCCACCGACCTCGGTACCGTCCCCGGCTGGGCGGTACGCCGTTGCTATCTCCAGTCCAGGCACGACAGGGGGAACCGGGGGAATGAAGCTGCTCTGAAGGGTGCGTGCGAGGGATTCGGCCTGCGCCTCCGCGGCCAAGGCGGCGTCGCGTGCGCGAACCAGCTCGCGTTCGTAGGAACGCCGCTCGGTCGCGTCGAAGACCGCTATCCGCACGATGTGCGGATCGCCGTCCGGCGACCGGACTAGGGAAGCGTTCAGTAGGACGGGCAGTCGGTTTCCGTTGGCTCGTACGACGTCGACAGCGATCTCGCGAACGAAGCCCTGCATCCGCAGCATGGGCGCGTAGTGCGTCTCATGGTAGATCTGACCCCCTGGGGTCAGCAGTTCCGTCAGTCGTCGGCCAACTAGATCGACTGGTCTCAGGCCTAGCCAGGTGCAGAACGTGGCGTTCACCTTGACGATGCGACCATCGGGCGTGGTCGACAGATAGCCGCATGGAGCTTGGTCGTACAGGAGTGCCGGATCGTCCTCGAGCAGTGCCTGCTGAAAGGCATCGGCTGCTTGCTCCAACGACATGTCTACGCCGTCTCTCGCCGCCGCAAGAAGTCTTCAATCGCTGCGATGGTCTCCTCGGGGGCGCTGAGATTCGGGCAATGGCCCGTCGCCGCCAGCTCCACCAGCGTCGCATCCGGAACAGCGTCCGCCACATAGTGTCCAACGACGGACGATGCGATCACGTCGTCTCTGCACTGCAGAACCAAGGTGGGGACTCTGACTTTGGGAAGGTCCTCACGGTTGTCGGACAAGAAGGTTGCTGCCGCGAATCGACGGGCGATGTCGGGATCCATGCGGCAGAAGCTCGCCGTGAGCTCCTCTCCCAGCTCGGGCCGCTCGGAATTGCCCACGATCACGGGCGCCATCGCTGAGGACCAGCCAAGGAAGTTGCTTCCGAGGGCCTCCAGGAGTTCGTCGATCTCCTCCCGAGTGAAGCCGCCGGTGTAGTCGCCGTCGTTGATGTAGCGCGGCGAGGGGCCGACCATCACGAGCGAATCGAACCGTTCTGGCGCCTCGATGACGGCGAGGGCGCCGATCATGGCAGAGACAGAATGTCCGACGAGCACGACGTCGTGCAGATCTAGGGCCCCGACGAGGTCGACGACATCAGCCGCATAGCCACCGAGTTCTGCATACTTCGCGGGGTCGTAGGCGAGGGGGTCCGAGCCGCCGGCACCGATGTGATCAAAGGTGACAACTCGGTACCGTTCGGCGAAGGCTGGTGCTACATGCCGCCACATGGTCTGGTCGCACCCGAAGCCGTGGGCGAACATCATCGGTTGGCCGTTCTCCGGACCCGAGAGGGAGACGTGATGCCGCGCGAGGGTGTCCACGACATCGCACCCTAACCATCATGGGCTCGTATGACATGTGAGCGACTGACCGACTCGTCGGCGGTGGTGCTCATCCATGCCGAGGCGCCGGTGTCGTACTTTGCCTCCCGACAAGGAGGGCTACCAGACGATCGCTTCGCCTTCTGAGCGGTGTCGGGGCCAACCCTATTTGCACCCGGGCCAAGTCCGCTCATGGGCTATAGGTGCACTGTGACAGCGCGCGGTGAGCGTGGTGACGAGCAGTCCATCTGTGGGTTGGGCTGGGCGACCCGGTTGCGGGCCGCCCAGCCCTGGTTGTCAGCTGGCGGTGCGGGGCTGCCACAGCGGGTGGTTGCCGCGGAAGACGCCGTCGGGGTCGTAGGCGGCCTTGACCGCCTGCAGACGCGTCCAGGTCGCCCCGTCGAAGAACTTGCGGGTCTCGGCGGGGTGCTCGACGAAGTTGGGGTACCAGCCGACCCGGTTGGGTGCGACCACGGCGTCGATGCGTTCCAGCGCCCCGTCGACCTGCGACGCCGACCCGGGGTCCATGACGACACCGAGCGCGAAGAGGACAACCTCCCCGGGCAGCGTTGCCCGCGCCCCGGCTCCCTCGGCCGCCCGGGACAGTGCGCCGCCGCCGTGACGTAGCTGCATCAGTGCGAGGTCCGAGCCGCCGACCATCACCTCGGCCAGCCCCACGATGGCCTCGGGTGTGAGCTCGTCGAGGAGCGCGGTGGTGGACAGGTACGGCAGCGGGTCGACCGGGTCCATCGCCAGGTCCCCCAGAGCGATGGTCGGCTGCATGGCGAACGTGTCGACCTGTGGGCCCAGCTGGCGGAACGGCGCGAGCAGTGCCCGGCCGCCTGCCTCGTCCCCGAGGTGGGCTGCCATCACCGCGACCAGGGACTGGCCGCGGGCGAAGTCCGGAAGTGCGGGATCCGGCGGGAAGTGAAAGACGCTGACCCAGGTTGTCGTCTCCTCCGGCAGTTCCGGGATGGCCTGGATCCAGGTGTCCAGGACCTCCCGGGTGCGTTCGACGGGGAAGAACAGGGCACCGGAGTAGAGCTCCTCGACGGGGAAGACGTCGAACTCGACCGCGGTGACGACCCCGAAGTTGCCGTTGCCCCCGCGCAGCGCCCAGAACAGGTCCGGCTCGTTGTCGTGGTCGACGCGGTGCAGCTGCCCGTCAGCGGTAACGACCTCGATCGCGGTTACGGCGTTGGTCTGCATGCCGTGCTTGCGAGCGAGCCAGCCGATGCCGCCACCGAGGGAGTAGCCGACGATGCCGACATCAGGTGAGGACCCGTGCAGGCCGGCCAGCCCGAGGTCGGACAGGGCGGGGGTGACGACTTCCCACTTGGTGGCGGCGCCCACCCGGACCCGGCGGGTGTCGGCGTCGACGTGCCACCCGGTCAGCCGGGAGGTGTTGATCAGCATCGCATTTCTGATCGAGCCGAAGGCGCTGGCGTTGTGGCCGGTGGCCTGCACCACGACCTCCAGACCGAGGCGGCGGGCCTCGGCGATCGCAGTCGCCACCTCCTCGGCTGTCTCCGGCAGCGCAATGACGGCCGGGTCGAGGTCGTCGAGGAGATTGAAGGTGGCCCGGATGGCGTCCCAGTCCGGCGAGGTCGGCGAGATCAGTCGCGGGGCGGGGCGGCGGATGGCGAGCTCGGTCATCACTCAGCCCCCGACCGCGTACACGTCGCTCTGGTCGCCCAGCAGCCGCACCTGCATCGCCCCGACGACTCGGCGCAGCCGCCGCTCACTGGTCGCGGCGACCGTGAACTGGCCGTCGAAGGCCTGCATGATGCCCAGCGGCAGCCAGACCGCGCACACCTTGCCGGCGGCGGCGATGAGCTCGACGAACCGGCCGCGCTCATCGGTGACCTGCAGTCGAGCAGCGGCGTCCTCGCAGCTGCCGACCGTCGGCAATGTCCCGTCGGCCGGGGTCAGGGTCCCGGTGAACGGCCCCGAAAGCGGGGACCCGTTGAGCGTGCCGTCGAAGGTCGCGGCCCCGTCGGTGGGGACGACGGCGGTGCCGATCCCGGCCATGGACATCCTGTCGGCGCGGGCCTGGGCGGGTGACGCGAGCAGGCCGGTGAGGACGACCGCGACGGTCAGCAGACCGACCAGCAGTCGTGAACCGGATCTGATGAACAACATCGGTAACTCTCCTTCGTGAATGGTGGTGACGCGGGTAGTGGTTTCGTGGCGTCGGGGACGTGGCCGGGACTCAGCCGCGTGCGTTCCCGCGGGCAGTGAAGAACCGCTCGACGCTGGAGGTGCCGCGATCCGCCGCTCGCGGCGAGACCGGGGACGTTCGTGGCGCACCGGTTGCGATGTGGGCTCGGACCGCAGCGGCGATCAGGGCGGCCGGAGGGTGGTCGTAGGACCTGCCCGCCCACCGGTAGGTCCGGCACTCGACCGCGGCGCTCGCAAGGGCGGTGCAGCTCGGGCATACGCTCTCGTCGACGTCGAGCGCGATGTCGACGCCGTTGACGCGGACCGTGGGGGAGCTGAGGACGCCGAGCGCTCGGGCGTGGTCGGCGTCCTCCAGCCGAACCACTCGGGTGGCGACGACGTAGCCCCGCCCGGTCAGTTCCCGGCTGAGGACGGCCGCGGCGGCGTGCATGCTTCCTAGCGCCGACACGCACGGACCGCAGCTGGTCGTGTCGAGCGCGTACAGCTCCAGGACCAGCGGGACCGTGGTGGTCGGGTCCGTGGTCTGTGCTTTGTCCGAGGGCATGGGCGCCATCTCCTCCTCGTGATGACCCCGGCGGGGTCGGGCACAGAGGAGGACGCGCAACCCGGCCGAGGGACGCAGATCCGGGCGGTCGAGTCAGAGCAGCGACCCGACGGCGGTCGGATCTGCGTCCACCCGGGCTCTGGCCACGTCCGTATGAGGAACGGACAATGCTGCTGAGGACGAGGAGTCGGGATGGACGACTGTTGCGGTCAGGGACCCAGTGAGGGGTGCCGCTGCTACACCGACGCGGAGACGGTCGCCGCGGCAGTCCGCGCGTTCGTCCGCCGCCGGGTCACGCACCCTCAGGACGCCGAGGACATCACACAGGAGGCGCTGCTGCGCCTCTACCGGAACGTCGAAGAGCTGCGTGACGTCGGCGCGTTCGACGGCTGGATGTACCGCATCGCCCGAAACGCCATCGCCGACCACCACCGTTCGGGCCAACGTCGACCGGTGCCGGTCGACACCAGCGACACCGACATTGTCGACGTCGTTGATGAGGCGGAGGAGCCTGCGGACGCTCTCCTCACCGCCTGCCTACGAACCCTGCTCGGGCGCGTGCCCGACGGCTACCGGCAGGCGCTCGAACTGACCGACCTAGGCGACCTCACCCAGGAGCAGGCCGCCGCCGAGTTCGGGCTCAGCACCTCAGGTATGAAGTCGCGGGTCCAGCGCGGCCGCCGGCTTCTGCGCGCGGAGATCACCCACTGCTGCCAGGTCAGCCTCGACGGGCACGGTGGGATCGCCGATGTCGACATCCGACCGACCGAGAGCGTCTGTCTGCCCGTCGCCAGCAGCTGAGCCTGTTGCATCTGTCGTCAGGCGAGGCGGCGCACGGTCATGACCTCACCGGCGAACGCGCCGATGGTGCCGTAGCGGACGACGTCGCCGGTCTGTGGCGCGCGACGTGGTGCGGCCCGCCGGCGCCGGGATAGCTGAAGACGATCAGGTCACCGGCCTGACCGGAGCAGTCGAACCCGCCGCCGGTGGGACCGTTGAAGTCGCCGCCGCCCCAGACGTACGGGGCCGAGCTGTGACGCGGCCGCGGTGATCAAGGCACCCGGAAACCCCGGCGGGAGATTGGCAGGTACGTCTCGGGCAGGTTGCGCGCAGTCGAGCTCTGAGGTGAGCGACTACTTCGAGCTGACTGCCCAGGAGCTCGCGGACGCGCACGAGGCGCTGAAGCAGATCCGCGCTGAACTGGCTCCCGCCGGGGCGGACGGCTACGTGACTAAATGTCGTAGTACAGCTCGAACTCGTGCGGGTGCGGGCGCAGCTGCACGGGCGCGATCTCCTCGGTGCGCTTGTAGTCGATCCACGTCTCGATGAGGTCGGGGGTGAAGACGTTGCCGCGGGTGAGGAACTCGTGGTCGGCCTCGAGCGAGTCGAGGACGGCGCCCAGCGAGGTCGGCACCTGGTCGATGTCGGCCATCTCGTCCGGCGGGAGCTCGTAGATGTCCTTGTCGATCGGCGCGGCCGGCTCGGTCTTGTTCTGGATGCCGTCGAGGCCGGCGAGCAGCAGCGCGGAGAACGCGAGGTAGGGGTTCGCCGACGGGTCGGGGAACCGGGTCTCGATGCGCTTGGCCTTCGGGTTCGCGCCGGTGATCGGGATGCGCACGGACGCCGAGCGGTTGCGCGAGGAGTAGACCAGCGAGATCGGCGCCTCGAAGCCGGGCACCAGCCGGTGGAAGGAGTTCACCGTCGGGTTGGTGAACGCCAGCAGTGACGGGGCGTGCTTGAGGATGCCGCCGATGTACCAGCGCGCGAGGTCGGAGAGCCCGCCGTAGCCGGTCTCGTCGTAGAACAGCGGCTCGCCGTCGTTCCAGATCGACTGGTGCACGTGCATGCCGGAGCCGTTGTCACCGAAGATCGGCTTGGGCATGAAGGTGACCGTCTTGCCGGCCGCCCACGCGGTGTTCTTGATGAGGTACTTGAACTTCATCACGTCGTCGGCGGCCTTGAGCAGGGTGTCGAAGCGGTAGTTGATCTCCGCCTGCCCGGCGGTGCCGACCTCGTGGTGGGCGCGCTCGACATGGAGCCCGCAGAGCTCGAGGTTCTTCACCATCTCCGCGCGCAGGTCGCTGTAGTGGTCGTACGGCTCGACGGGGAAGTAGCCACCCTTGTAGCGGGTCTTGTAGCCCCGGTTGTCCGCGGTGGCCTGGCCCGAGTTCCACCAGCCCTCCTGCGAGTCGATGTGGTAGTACCCCTCGTTCTCGCTGGTGGAGTAGCGGACGTTGTCGAAGATGTAGAACTCCGCCTCGGGGGCGAAGTACGCGGTGTCGCCGATGCCGGTGTTCTCGAGGTAGGCCAGCGCCTTCTTCGCGATGTTGCGCGGGTCGCGGGAGTACGCCTCACCGGTGATCGGGTCGTGGATGAAGAAGTTGACGTTGAGCGTCTTGGCCGTGCGGAACGGGTCGATGTAGGCCGTGGTCGGGTCCGGGAACAGCGACATGTCGGACTCGTTGATGGCCTGGAAGCCGCGGATGGAGGAGCCGTCGAAGTTCAGGCCGTCGTCGAACACCGACTGGTCGAACGACGAGACCGGCACCGTGAAGTGCTGCATCAATCCGGGCAGGTCGCAGAAGCGGACGTCGACCATCTCGACGCCCTCGTCCTTGATGTACGCGAGCAGCTCATCGCTGTTCTGGAACATTCGTCCTCCTTGGTCGGCAGCGGCCGACCGACACAGTCCTGATGGGGCGCGGCGCTCCGGTGCGCCGCGGCTGTCCGCAACGTACGAACGCGCCGTTGCTCGACCGTATCGACATTGTTTCGCCCATGTAACAGGTGCTCCCCGATGGTTTCCGAGGTGGTTACTAGGCTCGTCGCGTGACAGACCGAGGACAGTTTCGCAGCGCATCGTGGCCGCGGCGCATCCTCGCGCTGTTCGTCGACTGGGTGGCCAGCACGCTCGTCGTCATCTCGTTCATGGGCCTCGACCGGTACGCCGAGACCGGCAGCCCCGGCCCGCTCTACGTGCTCGGCGTGTACGTCGTGGAGTCGGCCTTGTTCTCGTGGCTGCTCGGCGGCTCGTTCGGCAAGCTCGCCACCGGGCTGCGGCTGGTGCCGGCCGACGGCCCGCCGCGGCCGCTCAACCCGCTGCTGCTGCTCGCGCGGCAGGTGCTGGTCGCCGTGGTGATCCCGCCGCTGGTGTTCCGCAGCGACGACGGCCGCGGGCTGCACGACCTGCTCGCCGGAACCCGCACCGTCGTGCGGGGCTGACACGTACCGTGGGCGGCGTGACCCACGTGACCCACGTGACCCGCCTCGCCGGCCTGGCGCTCGCGCTGCCGCTGCTGGCCGGCTGCGGCGCCGCCGACACGACGTCGGCCGACCGCGTCGCCGACGACAAGCCCGTCGTCCGGACGGTGTCGCGCGAGGCGGACGGCGCGGCGTTCGTGGAGAAGCTCCGCACCGCGGTCGAGCAGCTCACCACCACCCGGTTCGACGTGCGGCTCACCGGCGACCTCGAGGCGCGCGCCACCGGCGCGGCCGACCTCACCACCGACCCGCCGTCGGTGCAGCTCACGCCCGAGCGCCCGCTGTTCGGAGTCGGCGAGGTGCGCCTGGTCGACGGCGTCGGCTACGCGGAGCTGGACGGGCAGTGGGTGAAGGCCGACCTCGACGTGCTGCTCTCGATGCTGCCGTTCGACCTGTCCGCGATCGACCTCGGTGAGATCGAGCGCGTCCTCGGTCGCAGCCTGTCGGACGTCGAGATCTCGGGCGACACCGGCGAGGAGGTGTGGCGCGCCACCGTCGACCCGGCGAAGCTCCTCGCCGGGATGGGCGACCACGCGCGGAAGGCGCCGGCCGAGGTCGTCGTCACGGCCACCTTCACCGGCGACCGGCTCGACGCGCTGGTCGTCGACCTGGGCGGGCCTGGCACCGTCGAGGTCTCGCTGCGCGACCAGGGCGAGCCGGTGCGGATCACCGCACCACGCGGGGACGTGAGGGACTTCGGGGACTTCGGCTGGTTCGCCCACACCCCCGGTCGTTGATCGAGCTTGTCGAGATCCACCGGGGCGTCTCGACAAGCGCAGGCGTTCGTCGGCGGTCAGCGGCCCCGCATCTGGGACCGCATCCCCTTCATGCTCGTGGGCACCGGGCCGCGCGGGATCGGCGCCTTCGGCCGCTGCGCGTCGAGCGCCTTGAGCCGGTTGAGGATGTCGGTCATCTGCTGGCCCTTGACCTCGCGGCCGAGCTTCTGCACGTGCCGCACCAGCTTCGGCAGCGGCACCTGACCCTCGTCGTTGCCCACGATGATCTCGTGGATCGGGAAGTCGGCGGCCACCCGCTCGTGCTTGCGGCGCTCGCTGGTCATCAGCTGCCGCAGCCGGTGGGGGTTGCCCTCGCCGACCAGGACGATCCCCGGCGGGCCGACCACGCGGTGGAGCAGGTCCTGCTGCTTGGTGAACCCGATGACCTCGTCGGTCTTCCAGCCGCGACGCAGCATGGTGAGCGCACGCGCGGCGCCACCGGGCTGGCCGTCGAGCCGCTTGTAGGCGGCCTTCTGTGCCCGTCGGCTGAAGACGATCATCGCGGCGAGCAGGCCGAGCAGCAGCGCGCCGATGACCGGCATGACCCAGTGGAGGATCCCGCTCTTGGGGGGCAGCAGCCAGAACAGCCCGAAGCCGACGGCGCCCGCGACGACGAACGCGAGGAGCATCGCCGCGCCGATGCGCGGGTCGGTCTCCTTCGACATCCGGTAGGTCTCGATGATCTGCCGGGTGCGACCCATCTCGGACGGGTCGGTGGTGGCCTGCTTCGGTTCCTTGGGCTTCCTGGCCATGCGCGTGCGTCTGCCTGCTTTCGTGCTCGTGCCCTGCTCGGGAGTCAGGACGCCGCGACCGGCGCGGCGGCGCGGGCGTCCATCGCCTGACGGTACAACCGCCCGGCGCGGTACGACGAACGCACGAGCGGGCCCGACATGACGCCGGCGAACCCGATCTCCTCGGCCTCCGCGGCGAGCTCGACGAACTCCTCCGGCTTCACCCAGCGCTCGACCGGGTGGTGCCGCACCGAGGGGCGCAGGTACTGCGTGATCGTGACGAGCTCGCAGCCGGCGTCGTGCAGGTCGCGCAGCGCCTGGGAGACCTCCTCGCGGGTCTCGCCCATGCCGAGGATCAGGTTCGACTTGGTGACCAGCCCGAAGTCCCGCGCCTGCGTGAGCACGTCGAGGGAGCGGTCGTAGCGGAACGCCGGCCGGATCCGCTTGAAGATCCGCGGCACGGTCTCGACGTTGTGGGCGAGCACCTCGGGCCGCGACTCGAACACCTCCTGGAGCAGCTCGGGCTTGCCGTTGAAGTCGGGGATGAGGTTCTCGACGCCGGTGTCGGGGTTCAGCTCGTGGATGGCGCGCACCGTCTCGGCGTACAGCCACGCGCCGCCGTCGGGGAGGTCGTCACGGGCGACGCCGGTGATGGTGGCGTAGCGCAGCTCCATCTTCTGCACCGACTCCGCGACCCGGCGCGGCTCGTCCCTGTCGAGGGGCTGCGGCTTGCCGGTGTCGATCTGGCAGAAGTCGCAGCGGCGGGTGCACTGGTCGCCGCCGATGAGGAACGTGGCCTCGCGGTCCTCCCAGCACTCGAAGATGTTGGGGCAGCCCGCCTCCTGGCACACGGTGTGCAGGCCCTCGCCCTTCACCAGGCTCTGGAGCTCGGTGTAGGCGGGCCCCATCTTCGCCCGGGTCTTGATCCACTCCGGCTTGCGCTCGATGGGCGTCTCGGCGTTGCGGACCTCGAGGCGCAGCAGCTTGCGCCCCTCGGGAGCGGGGGAGGTGGTGGTCACTCGCTCTAGGGTACGTCCCGCCTGCGGAACGACAGGGTGGACCCGGTCACGATCACGGCGCCGAGCGCTCCGAGGTAGATCAGGCCCTCCCCGAGGTCGCGGTGCCGCTCGGAGTTGCACGCGTCGCCGACGACCTCGCCCGCGTAGCAGGCCTCGGGGACGTCGATGTAGTAGGTGGCGCCGTCCTTGATGACGGCGGAGATGTTCACCGTGGGGTCGACCCAGCCGGGGTCGTCGACGAAGACGCCGATGATGATGCCGCCGGCCACCGAGACGCCGAACAGCAGCCCGAGCGTGAACACGGTGCTGCGCGACAGCATCGTGATGGCGTAGCCGGCCACGCCGGCAGCCGCGGCCACCCCGGCGCCGCGCCAGCCCTGCTGGAGCCCGTCGAGCAGGACGCCGTCGGGGAGGTCGGCGCCCCCGGTCCAGAACCGCGCGGCCAGGACCAGCCAGAAGGCGGTGGTGCCGATCGCGGCGGCCGTCAGGCAGGCGGCGCCGACGGCGAGCGCCTTGGCGAGCCACACCTGCACCCGGCGCGGCACGAAGAGCAGCTGGTTGCCCATCGACCCGGTGTTCCAGTCGTGGCCGACGAAGGTGGTGCCGGCGAGCATGGCGAGCAGCCCGACGATGATGGCGACCCCGAAGCCGGAGCCCTCCTCGCGCTCGCGCGCCAGGTCGAGCTGGCTGTAGATGTCGACGAAGTACTCGGGCCGGCTGTTCTCCTCGCAGAGTGTGCGGACGTCCTCGCCGGGCGGCAGCTCACCGAAGAAGTTCTCGGGGTCGGCCAGGCACTGCTCGAGCTGCTCGGCGGCGAGTCGCTCGCCCTCGGCCATCAGGTCCTTGCTCGGCAGGTCCTTCTGCAGCACGGTGACGACCGCGATCAGCACGGGCAGCGCCACCATGGCGGCGAGCAGGAACACCACGGCCCGGCGCCACCGCAGCCGGGTCAGCTCGACCGTGACGAGTCGCCTCACCGGACGCCGCCCTCGTGGCCGAGCGTGTCGCTCGCGGTGAGCTCGAGGAACACCGACTCCAGGTCGCGGCGGACGGCGGTGAGCCCGGTCAGCCAGATCCCGGCCTCGCCGAGCGCCTGCGTGACCCGGGCCGGGTCGGCGGTCTCGACCCGCACCAGACCGTCGCCGAGCCGGTGGGCCTCCAGCCCGATGGCGGTGAGGACGGCGATCGCGGCGGCGGTGTTCGGCACGACGACGTCGTGGGCGGCGGCGCCGCCGTCGAGCAGGTCGTCGACCCGTCCCGAGGCCAGCATCCGGCCGTTGCCGATGATCGTGGCCGAGGTGCACACCTGCTGCACCTCGGCGAGGATGTGCGAGCTGAGCAGCACGGTCACCCCGGCCTCGCCGAGGCTGCGGATGGTGTCGCGGATCTCGCGGATGCCGGCCGGGTCGAGGCCGTTGGTGGGCTCGTCGAGGATCAGGAGCTGCGGGTCCTTGAGCAGCGTGGCGGCGATCGCCAGCCGCTGCTTCATGCCGAGCGAGTAGGACCGGTAGCGGTCGCGGTCGCGCCCGGTGAGGCCGACGGTCTCGACGGCGGCGTCCACCCGCGCCGTCGGGGCCCCGATGCTGCGCGAGAGCAGCAGCAGGTTGCGGCGTCCGCTGAGGTTGGGGGAGAACTTCGGCGACTCCACCACCGCGCCGACCCGGTCGATCACCGCCGGCAGGTGCTGCGGCACCTCCTGCCCGAACAGCCGCATCCGGCCGCCGGTGGCGCGGGCGAGACCGAGGAGCATCCGGATCGTCGTCGTCTTGCCGGAGCCGTTCGGCCCGAGGAAGCCGTGGACGCCGCCGGCGGGGACGGCCAGGTCGAGGTCGCGGACGGCGACGCGGACCCCGCGGCGCCCTCGGAACTCCTTGCGGAGACCGTCGGTCTCGATGACGAGCGAGCCGGTGTCGTGCACCGGCTCACACCATCACGGGGTCAGCAGCTCGATGCGCGGGACACGCGCGGGGTCGGGGCGCGGTTCGTAGTCGGGCGTGGCCTCGTAGGGCTGCCAGGCGAGGTAGGTGGCGAGGTGGCGCTCGATGAGCGGCAGCACGTCGGTGGTGGAGACCTGGCGGCCGAGCTCGGCGGTGAGGCTGGTGACGCCGGCATCGGCGATGCCGCACGGCACGAACCGGTCGTACCAGCCGAGGTCGACGTCGCAGTTGAGCGCGAAGCCGTGCATGGTCACCCCGCGGCTGACCCGGATGCCGAGGGCGGCGATCTTCCGCTCGGGACCGCGGTCGTCGGCGCGCAGCCAGACGCCGCTGCGGCCGGGCACGCGGGCCGTGGTGACGCCGAGGTCGGCGCACACGCGGATCAGCGCCTCCTCGACCCGGCGCACGTAGTCGACGACCTTCACGTGGTCGGGCAGCGTGACGATCGGGTAGCCCACCAGCTGGCCGGGGCCGTGGAAGGTGATCTTGCCGCCGCGGTCGACGTCGATGACGGCGGCGCCGCCGGGGTCGGCCGGCCGCTCGAACGGCTCGGTGCGCTTGCCGGCGGTGAACACCGGCGGGTGCTCGAGCAGCAGCACGGTGTCCGGCCGCTCACCCGAGACGACCTGCTCGTGGACCTCGCGCTGGAGGTCCCAGGCGGCGAGGTAGTCGACGGCGTCGTCGCCGAGACCGGCGATCCGGACGTCGAGGCTGGTCACGTCCGCGAGCCTACGCCGCGGCTCCGAGCAGCCTGTGGAGAGCCGGATGCGCTCCCGCGCGTTCTGGGGTTGCCTCGAGGGATGTGCCTGCTCCCGTCCTCGTTCCTCGGCCGCTCGCTGGTGGCGCTCGCCCTGGCCGCGGTGGTGCTCGGCGTCGCGCTGGTGGTCGACCGCGACGCCGCACCGGCTCCCGCCCGGGCCGAGCCGGTCGCGGCACCGCACGCCTCCCACCCACGGGAGGTGCTGCGCACCTGGGACGCACGGCGGGCGGCGGCGTGGGCGGCCGGTGACCTCCAGGCGCTCGCCGCGGTCTATCTGCCGGGCTCGGTGGCCGGCCGGCGCGACGTCGCCCGGCTGCGGGCGTGGCGGGAGCGCGGGTGGCGGGTCGAGGGGATGCGCACGCAGGTGGGGGCGCTGCGCGTCGTCCGGGAGACGCCGCGGTCGCTGGTGCTGCTGGTGGCCGACCGGGTGGCGGGCGGGGTCGCCGTCCGGCCGGGCGCGGCGCCGGTGGCGCTGCCGCGCGACCGGTGGGACACCCGGGAGGTGGTGCTCCGGCGCCTCACCGGTGAGTGGCGGATGGCCTCGGTGACCACGGTGCGGCTTGGGGAGGCTGCCACGCTGGCGTGGTGAGGACCGCCGTCGCCACCGCGCTCGTCGCGGCGCTGCTCGTCGGCTGCTCCGACGACCCCGACAACGAGCCCAACCCCGACACCGCCACCGCCGACCCGGACGCCGGGGCGGCCGGCGGGGTGAGCGTCGAGGACCTCGCGACCGACCTGGAGACGCCCTGGGGGATGGTCGTGCTCGACGACGGCACGCTGTTGTTCGGCTCGCGCGACTCGGGCGAGATCCGCGCGTTCTCGGGGTCCGGCGACGCCGGCGACTCCGAGGTGGTCGGGTCGCTCGACGTCCGGGCCCAGGGGGAGTCCGGGCTGCTCGGGCTCACGGTCACGCCGGACCAGTCGGAGGTGCTGGCGTACTACACGACCGAGTCCGACAGCCGGGTCGTGTCGATGGCGTGGGACGGCTCGTCGCTCGGCGAGCCGGAGGTCGTGGTCGAGGGCATCCCCGGCGGTGAGGTGTTCCACCAGGGCGGCGGGCTGACGGTCGGCCCGGACGACCTGCTCTACGTCTCCACCGGCGACAACGGCGCCCCCGACTCCGCCCAGGACCGCGACTCGCTCTCGGGCAAGGTGCTGCGCTACACGCTCGACGGCGACCCGGCGCCCGGCAACCCGTTCGACGACGCCGTCTACAGCTGGGGTCACCGCAACGTGCAGGGGCTCGCCTTCGACGAGGCCGGGCGGCTGTGGGCCTCGGAGTTCGGGCAGAACACCTGGGACGAGCTCAACCTGATCGAGCCCGGCGACAACTACGGCTGGCCCGCGGTGGAGGGCACCGGCGGCGGCGACGAGTTCACCGACCCGCAGGTCGTCTGGGACACCTCCGACGCCTCGCCGTCCGGCCTGGCGTTCTGGGACGGCTCGCTCTGGATGAGCGCCCTGGCCGGCGAGACGCTGTGGGAGATCCCGCTCGACGGCGCCGAGGCCGGCGACCCGATCCCGCACCTGCGCGGCGAGTACGGCCGGCTGCGCAACGTCGTCGTCGCCCCGGACGGCGACAGGCTGATCGTCGCGACGTCCAACACCGACGGCCGCGGCGACCCTGCGGACGACGACGACCGCCTGCTCGCCGTCACCCGGTAGCTCCGGGGGTCTCGACACGGGCCTCGCTGCGCTCGTCCCGGCTCGACCACCGGAGCGGTGAGACGTTCGTCGAGCTTGTCGAGACGCCGGGAGGGATCTCGCTACTTCAGCGGGATCCGGAGCCGCTGGCCGACGTTGATGACGTCGGGGTCCTCGATGCGGGGGTTGGCGGCCACGATCTGCGCCACGGTGGTGCGGGTGAGGTCGCGGACGTCGCGGACGATCCCGGTGAGCGTGTCGCCGCGGGTGACGCGGTAGAGCAGGTAGCCGCGCGAGCCGGGGAAGCAGATGACCTCGACCTCGCGGGTGTCGAAGCCGGGCCTCGGACCCTCGTCGGGCAGGCCGGGGTTGTCGCCGAACACCTGGACGGTCAGCCGGGTGCCGGGCCGCGGCGCGCGGGCGAGCCGGACGCGCGCGGAGAACTCGCCGATCCCGATGCCGCCGGCGGCGGACTGGGCGGAGTCCTCGGCGAGCACGCGGCCGCCCGGGCCGAGCACCCGGATCCCGATCGTGCCCTCGAAGCCCGACCCGATGCCGGCGACGAGGAACCGGTCGCCCACCAGGTCGTGCCGCGCGGGCTGGCGGAGTCGTACGTCGGTCACGAGTCCCATCGCGGACCTCCGGTGCAGGGGGACCTTCGATGCTAGACCCGTTCGGCCTCGCCGTCAGGCGTCGAGCGCGGCCAGACCGGCGGCGAGCACGGCGTCGACGTCGCGGTCGCGGAACGTGTAGCCCGCGCCGACGAGGGCGGCGGGCCGGGCGTCGACCGAGCCGAGCAGCTCGGGCGCCATCTTGCCCGCCGCGAGGTTCAGGACCGGGCCGGGAACGCGGGCGAACGCGGGCCGGCGCACCGCCCGCGCCAGCGCCCGGGTGAACTCCGCGTTGGTGGGCAGCTCGGGGGCGGTGAGGTTGAACGGTCCGGACGCCGTCGGGTGCTCGGCGAGGTGCACGACCGCACCGACCCAGTCACGCAGCGAGATCATCGGCATCACCTGCCGCCCGTTCCCGAGCCGGCCGCCGAGGCCCGCCGTGAACAGCAGTCTGAGCTGCTTGAGCGGGGCGGCGCGGCGGTCCATCACCGGGCTGGTGCGCAGCACGCAGACCCGGGCGCCGGCGTCGACCGCCGGTTGCGTGGCGGCCTCCCAGGCCCGCGTGACGTCGGTGAGCAGGGCATGACCGCGGGTGTCGGAGGCCTCGGTGAGCGCGGCGTCTCCGTGGTCGCCGTAGTAGGAGATGCCGTTGCCGGCGAGGAACGCGGGCTTCGGGTCCGTGGCGCCGGCGATCGCCTCGGCCAGCACGCGCGTCGTGGTCACCCGGCTCTCCCGGAGCTTCGTCGCCCACGCCTCGGAGTGCGGGTTGCCGAGCGTCGGCGAGCCGGCGACGTTGACGACGACGTCGGCGGTGCGCACCAGCGTGCGGTCGACCTCGTCCTCGTACGGGTCCCAGCGCGACTGGTCGTCACCGGCGGGCTCGCCACGGGTCAGCGACACCACCCGGTGCCCGTGCCGCTGCAGCGTCGTCCGCAGGTGGCTGCCGAGGAAGCCGGACGCGCCGGCCACGACCACGGTCAGGGAGTCGGCCATGGGCCGAGCCTCCCAGCCTGTCGGCCGGGAGGCCTCACCCGTGCGCGGGTCAGAGGTCGAAGACGCCCGACTCCAGCCGCTGCTTGACCTCGGTGAGGAACCGGGCGGCGTCGGCGCCGTCGACGACGCGGTGGTCGTAGGTGAGGGCCAGGTAGACCATGTTGCGCACCGCGATGGTCTCGCCGAGCTTCGGGTCGTCGATGACGACGGCCCGCTTCACCACGCTGCCGGTGCCGAGGATCGCCACCTGCGGCTGGTTGATGATCGGGGTGTCGAACAGCGCGCCGCGGCTCCCGGTGTTGGTGAGCGTGAACGTGCCGCCGGACAGCTCGTCCGGGCCGATCTTGTTGCCGCGGGTGCGGTCGGCGATGTCAGCGATCTTGCGGGCCAGGCCCGAGATCGACAGGTCGCCGGCGTCCTTGATGACCGGCGTGAGCAGGCCCTTCTCGGTGTCGACGGCGATCGCGAGGTTCTCGCGGTCGTAGTAGGTGATCTCGCCCTTCTCGATGTCGACGCCGGCGTTGAGCGACGGGTGCTGCTTGAGGGCGTCGATGGCCGCCTTCGCGAAGAACGGCATGAACGACAGCTTCACGCCCTCGCGCTTGGCGAACTCGTCCTTCGCTCCGGCCCGCAGCCGGGCGATCGCGGTGACGTCGACCTCGACCACCGTGGTGAGCTGGGCCGCCACGCGCAGCGACTCCACCATCCGCTCGGCGATGATCTTGCGCAGCCGGGTCATCTTCTCCGTGGTGCCGCGCTTCGGGTCCGGCGTCACGCTCGGCGGCGTGCCCTCGCCGGACGCCGCCTGCGGCGCCTGGGTGCCCGCCGACGCCGCCGGCGCGGCCTGGGTCTCCTGCGAGCGCGCGGCCTCGAGCACGTCCTGCTTGCGGATCCGGCCGCCCACGCCCGACCCGGTCACCGAGGCCAGGTCGACGTTGTGCTGCGCGGCCAGCTTGCGCACCAGCGGCGTCACGTAGCCGGCGCCGCCGCCGTCGCCACCGGACGGCGGGTCCTGCTGCTGCTCGCCGCCGGTCTCCTGCTTCGGCTCCTTTGTGGGCTCGGGCTCCTCGTCCTTCGCCTCGGGCTCGGGCTCCGGCTCCGGCTCGGGCTCCTTTTCGGGCTCCTTCTCGGGCTCCTCGTCCTTCGGCTCGGGCTCGGGCTCTGGTCGGGCTCGGGCTCGGGCTCCGGCTCCGACTTCTCCTCGGGCTCCTCGGGCTCCTCGGCCTTCTCGTTCGCGGGCGCGGCCGAACCGTCGCCGATGATCGCGAGCTCGGCGCCCACCTCGACGGTCTCGTCCTCCTCGACCTTGATCTCCTGGAGCGTGCCGGCGACCGGCGAGGGGATCTCGGTGTCGACCTTGTCGGTGGACACCTCGAGCAGCGGCTCGTCGACGGCGACCTCGTCGCCCACCTTCTTCAGCCACCGGGTCACGGTGCCCTCGGTCACCGACTCACCCAGCGCGGGCAGGGTCACCGGCGTCCCGCCGCCGCCACCACCGCCACCGCCGCCACCGCCGCCGGACTCCTGCGCCGCCGGCTTCTCCTCCTCGGGCTCCGGCTCGGGCTCGGGCTCGGGCTCGGACTGCTCCGGCTCGGACTCCTCGGACTCCTCGGACTCCTCGGACTCCTCGGACTCCTCGGACTCCTCGGACTCCTCGGACTCCTCGGCCTCGTCGGACGACGACTCCTCGCTGGCTCCGGCTCCGGCTCGGACTCCTGCTCGGCGTCGTCGGACCCGCCGTCGTCGCCGGACGACTCGCCCTCGTCACCGATGAGCGCCAGCACCGCACCGACCTCGACCGTCTCGTCCTCCTCCGCCTTGATCTCCAGCAGCGTGCCGGCGACGGGGGAGGGGATCTCGGTGTCGACCTTGTCGGTGGACACCTCGAGCAGCGGCTCGTCGACGGCGACCGTGTCGCCCACCGACTTCAGCCAGCGGGTGACGGTGCCCTCGGTCACGGACTCGCCGAGTGCGGGGAGGTTGACTTCGGTGGCCATGGGGGTTCCTTCGCTGTCGAACGGTCAGGCGGTGTCGGTCAGGAGTGGGCGTGGAGCGGCTTGCCGGCGAGGGCGAGGTGAGCCTCGCCGAGCGCCTCGTGCTGGGTGGGGTGGGCGTGCACCAGCGGCGCGACGTCCTCGGCGTGGGCCTCCCAGCCGTAGATGAGCTGGGCCTCGCCGATGAGCTCGCCGACCCGGTCGCCGACGAGGTGGACGCCGACGACGGGTCCGTCGGTGCGGCGCACCAGCTTCACGAACCCCTGGGTCTTGAGGATCTGGCTCTTGCCGTTGCCGCCGAGGTCGTAGGTGAGCGTCTCGACGGCGTCGTCGCCGTACTCGGCCCGCGCGGCGGCCTCGTCGAGCCCCACCGAGGCCACCTCGGGGCGGCAGTAGGTGACCCGCGGGATCGCCCGCTCGTCGACGGGCTGGGGGTCGAGGCCGGCGATCTCCTCGGCCACGAAGATGCCCTGCGCGAACCCGCGGTGGGCCAGCTGCAGGCCCGGCACGATGTCGCCGACGGCGTAGACGCCCTCGACGTTGGTGCGGCACCGCTCGTCGGCCAGCACGAAGCCGCGCTCCATGGCGACGCCGGCCTCCTCGAAGCCGAGCCCGTCGGTGGTCGGCCCCCGGCCGACCGCCACGAGCATCAGCTCGGCCTCGAGCACGTCGCCGCCCTCGAGGGTGACCGCGACGCCGTCGTCGGTCGACTTCACGCTCTGGAACGGGGTGCCGGTGCGGAACGCGATGCCGCGCTTGCGGAACGCCCGCTCCAGCGCCTTCGAGCACGCCTCGTCCTCGGCCGGCACGAGCCGGGGCAGCGCCTCCACGATGGTGACCTCGGCGCCGAAGCTGCGCCACACGCTGGCGAACTCGCAGCCGATCACGCCGCCGCCGAGCACCACGACCGACCGCGGCACGATCTCGAGCTCCAGCGCGTCGTCGGAGCTGATGACCCGCTCGCCGTCGAGGTCGAGGCCCGGCAGCGTGCGCGGGTAGGAGCCGGAGGCGAGCACGAGGTGACGGCCGGTGTAGGTGCGGTCGCCCACGGTGACCTGCCGCGGACCGGTGACCCTGCCCTCGCCCTCGATCACCTGGATGCCGCGACCCTTGATGAGGCCGGTCAGGCCCTTGTACAGCCGGGAGACGACGCCGTCGCGGTAGGCGTTGACCGCCGGCACGTCGATGCCCTCGAGCGTGGCCTGCACGCCGAACTGGTCGGCCTCGCGGGCGCTGTCGGCCACCTCGGCGGCGTGCAGCAGCGCCTTGGTGGGGATGCACCCGACGTGCAGGCAGGTGCCGCCGAGCTTGCCCTTCTCGACCAGGCCGACCGACAGGCCGAGCTGGGCCGCGCGCAGCGCGCACGCATAGCCGCCCGATCCGGCCCCCAGGACGAGTACGTCGACGTCGGCGTCGGCCACGCTGCTCCTCACGATCTGCGGTTCGGTCCGGCTCTCCCCGGACGGCGCGTCCTACTTAACACCAGCCACGTTCGCCGGATCTACGCGGAGGCACAGGGCAGACTAGAGGCCATGGGATTCCTCGACCGGTTCCGTCGCTCCGGACAGAAGCAGAGCGGGCCGACCGGCGGCTCGCGCACCGGCTCCACGCGGGTGCGCGCCTCGGACAAGGTCGACGAGCAGCACCTGCGTGAGTGGGTGCAGGCCCGTCGCGGCGTCGAGGGGTTCGTCGAGCCGCGGACGGCGGTCAGCGAGGTGACCCTGCTCCTCGTGGCGCACGACGGCGAGTGGACCCGGCGCCGGGTGCCGTCGGTGAAGTGGGCGCACGACTTCGCCAACAAGCACCAGATCCCGTCCTACGACGCCGCCGTCGTCGGCATCCCGCAGCGGATGCGCGACTGGAACCGCCGGCAGAAGCAGCAGCAGCGCCGCCAGCTCTGACTGTGCTGCGGTGACTGTGGGGCGCCCGCGCGCGTAATACGACCGGCATCCCGCCGTCAAGGATCTCCGCTTCGCTCCGGTCGCTTCGCGACGGCCTTCGGCCGTCCTTGACCGCGGGTCCTCGGCCGGTCGTGTTCCGACGGCGCGCAAACGGCACGGGCTCCGCCCGCGCCGCCGCGCATGCGCGGGCGCACCAGCCTTCATCGGGTGCCACTTCGCTACCAGTGGGCGTAGAACCTGGACATCGCGGGGCCGGAAACCGGCTGGTGATGTCCAGGTTCGTACGGCCACTAGTAGCCGAAGTGACAGCTGGTGAGGTGCCGCGCCTGCGCAGGACGGCGCGGCGGAGCCCGGCCGATTGTGCGCCGTGGAACACGACCGGACGAGGCCCGCGGTCAAGGACGGCCGAAGGCCGCCGCGAAGCGACCGCGAGCGAAGCGGAGACCCTTGACGGCGAGACGCCGGTCGGATACGCGCGCGGGCGCACCTGACAGTCCCCGCAGGACGGTCAATCCCCGGAGGACAGCCGCCGGGCGAACTCCACGAGCGTGCTGACGGCGACGCCGGTGCCACCGCTGGTGAGGTGACCGCTCGGGCCGCCGGAGTTGAAGGCCGGCCCGGCGATGTCGAGGTGGCCCCACGGCCGGCCGCCGTTGAACTCGCGCAGGAACGCGGCGGCGAACAGGCCGCCGCCCCAGCGGATCCAGTCGTGCTGGGCGAGGTCGGCGATCTTGCTGCTGCGGATGCGCTCCGACATCGCCTCCGGGATCGGCATCGGCCACATGTCCTCGCCCATGGCCTCGGCGGCGGCGAGCACGTCGCGGACGACGTCGTCGTCGCCCATCACGCCGCCCACCTTGTCGCCGAGCGCGACGACCATGTGGCCGGTGAGCGTGGCGACGTCGAGCAGCACGTCGGGCTCGTCCTGCGCGGCGAGGTGCATCGCGTCGCCCAGCAGCAGCCGGCCCTCGGCGTCGGTGTTGCTGATCTCGACCGTGGTGCCGTCGACCATCGTGATCACGTCGCCCGGCCGCATCGCCGAGCCGGACACCATGTTCTCCGCGAGCGCGGCGAAGGTGGTGACCTTGAGCGGCAGCCGGAGCGCGGCGATCGCGAGCGTGGCCTGCACGACCGCTGCGGCGCCGGCCATGTCGGACTTCATCTCCGGCATGCTCGCGGGCGGTTTGATCGTGTAGCCGCCGGAGTCGAACGTGATGCCCTTGCCCACCAGCGCGAGGTGCTTCGCCGCGCCGCGCGGCGCGTAGCGCAGCTCGACCATCCGGGGCGGGGCGGCCGAGGAGTCGCCGACGGCGAGCACGCCGCCGCAGCCCATCGTCCGCAGCTCGACGTCGTCGCGCACGGTCACGCTGACCTTGGGCTTGCCGCGGCCGCGGCCCTTGACCGCGTCGGCGACGGCGTCGGCGAACACCGGCGGGGTGAGGTCGTTGGGGGCGCGGTTGACCCAGTCGCGGGTGGTCGCGACGGCCCGGGCCACCACCTGCGCCTCGTCGACCGCCGCGGCGTGGGCCTTCTTGCGGGCGCCGGGGCCGAGCAGCACCACCTCGGCCGGCGGCTCGTCGGCGCGGGCCGGCGGCTTGTAGGCGTCGAAGGTGTAGCCGCCGAGCAGGTAGCCCTCGACGGCGGCGCCGACCAGCTCGGGGGAGTCGGCGGGGAGCGCGAGCGCCACCGAGGCGGCGTTGGTGACGGCGCGGGCGGCGGCGCCGGCGGCCTTGCGCACCGAGCGGGTGTCGACGTCGGTGCCGAGACCGACCAACACAAGAAGAGGAGTCGTCACGGTGCCGCCGGTGGGCACCTTCACGGTCTCGCCGGGCTTGCCGGTGACGCCGAGCGTGGCCAGAAGCGGCGACAGCTTGCGGCCGTAGGCCTTGACGACGTCCTCGGCGCCGGGCGCGAGGACCGGCGTCGACTCCTTCCCGGAGCCCCGGCCCTGCTTCTTGAGCACTCCCACGACGACGGCGTCGGCGCGCGACTTGGCAGGACTGGCGCCGGACAGCGCGAAGGACGTCACGTCGCGAGGGTAGCCAGCAGCCGCGATAGGTTCGCGCCATGTCGGAGCAGCCCCTTCTGTCACCGCTCCACGAGCGTCACGCCGCCGCCGGCGCGAAGTTCGCCGACTTCGGCGGCTGGTCGATGCCGCTGGAGTACGCCGGCGGTGGGGTGGTGGCCGAGCACACCGCCGTCCGCACCGGCGTCGGGATCTTCGACGTCAGCCACCTCGGCAAGGCGATGGTCGCCGGGCCGGGCGCCGCCGACCACGTGAACGCCACCCTGAGCAACGACCTCGGCCGGATCGCGCCGGGGCAGGCGCAGTACACGCTGTGCTGCGACGACGAGACCGGCGGGATCGTCGACGACCTCATCGCCTACTACCGCGACGACGAGCACGTGCTGCTCGTGCCCAACGCCGCCAACACCGCCGAGGTCGTGCGCCGGCTGCAGGAGGCGGCGCCGGACGGCGTCGAGGTGCTCGACCACCACCGCGACTACGCGGTGCTCGCCGTCCAGGGTCCGAAGTCCGACGAGACCCTCGAGGCGGTCGGTCTGCCCGCCGGGCACGACTACATGAGCTTCGTCGAGGCCGAGTCGCCCGGCGCGGACGGCGTCGGCGTGGTGGTGTGCCGCACCGGCTACACCGGCGAGCGGGGCTACGAGCTCATCGTGGCCGCCGACGCCGCGCAGCCGCTGTGGGACGCGCTGCTCGAGGCCGGGGAGCCGTACGGCATCCGGCCCTGCGGGCTCGGCGCCCGCGACACGCTCCGCACCGAGATGGGCTACCCGCTGCACGGCCAGGACATCAGCCTCGACGTCACTCCCAACCAGGCCCGGCTCGGCTGGGCGGTCGGGTGGACCAAGGACGCGTTCTGGGGCAAGGACGCGCTCGTGGCCGAGAAGGAGGAGGGTCCGCGACGCCGGCTGGTCGGCCTGGTGTCCACCGGCCGGGCGATCCCGCGACCGCACATGTCGGTGAGCCTCACCCCCGACGTCCTGCTCGGCGAGATCACCTCCGGTACCTTCTCGCCGACGCTGAAGCAGGGCATCGCATTGGCGCTGCTCTCGACCGTGGTGAACCCGGAGGCGCAGGTCGGCGTCGACGTCCGCGGCCGCCGCGAGATGTTCCAGATCACCAAGGTCCCCTTCGTCGACACCTCGGTGCGCTCGTGAACCTCCCCGAGCAGCCGGCCACGTTCCGGCGTCCGACCCAGGCCGAGCGGCCCTGGTGGTGGCGGCTGCAGGACGCCGCCGGCGCCGAGGTCACCCTCGACGGCGACCTGGCCGACCAGCGGTTCGCCAGCCAGGCGGACGCCGAGTCGTGGGTCGGGGAGATCTGGGCGCAGCTCGCCGAGGCCGGGGTCGACGCCGTCGTGCTGCTCGAGCACGAGCGCGAGGTCTACGGCCCGATGTCGCTGCACGCATGACGCGGCCCTTCCGCCAGGTCGACGTCTTCTCCGAGGACCCGCTGCTCGGCAACCCGGTGGCCGTCGTCCACGACGCCGACGACCTCGACGAGTCGCAGATGGCGGCGTTCGCGCGCTGGACGAACCTCTCCGTGACGACGTTCCTGCTCGCGCCCTCCGATCCGGCCGCCGACTACCGACTGCGCATCTGGACGCCGGGCGGCGAGCTGCCGTTCGCCGGCCACCCGACCCTCGGCTCGGCCCACGCCTGGCTGGAGGCCGGGGGAGCGGCCCGCTCCGGCGACGCCGTCGTCCAGGAGTGCGGCGCCGGGCTCGTCACGGTCCGCCGCGACGCCGGCCGGCTCGCCTTCGCCGCGCCGCCGCTGATGCGGTCGGGACCGGTCGACGTCGACGACCTCGCCCGCGTCGCCCGCGCGCTGGCGCTCGACGAGGGCGACATCCTCGACGCCGCCTGGGTCGACAACGGCCCGGGCTGGGTCGGCGTCCTCCTCTCCGACGCCGCTGCGGTGCTCGCCGTTCAGCCCGACTGGGCGGCCTTCGGCGATCTCGACGTGGGCCTCATCGGCCCGTACGCCGACGGCTCGTCGGACGCCGACGTCGAGGTGCGCGCGTTCTGCCCCGGCCACGGCGTCGTGGAGGACCCGGTGACCGGCAGCCTCAACGCCGGCCTCGCCCAGTGGCTCGCCGGCACCCGCCTCCCCACCTCCTACGTCGCCTCCCAGGGCACCGCCCTCAACCGCCGCGGCCGGGTCCACGTCGACGTCGTCGACGGCGAGGTCTGGGTCGGCGGCGCCACCACCACCGTGCTGTCCGGTACGGCAACACTGGGGTCCTGACGACGCTCGTCGAGCTTGTCGAGACGCCCCGACCCGGTCTCGCCGACGCTCGCGGGGTCAGGTTCCGAGATCCCTTCCGGCGTCTCGACAGGCTCGACGAACGTGGGCGACGGCTCTCCGATGGGACTACCCGACCGGAGGGGCCGACGGGGGTAGGTTCGGACCGTGCAGCAGTACCTCGACCTCCTGACGCGGATCCTCGACGAGGGGGTCGAGAAGGGGGACCGGACCGGCACGGGCACCCGCTCGGTGTTCGGGCACCAGATGCGGTTCGACCTCACCGCCGGGTTCCCGCTGGTGACGACGAAGAAGATCCACACCCGCTCGGTGTTCGCCGAGCTGCTGTGGTTCCTGCGCGGCGACACCAACGTCAAGTGGCTGCAGGACCGCGGGGTCTCGATCTGGGACGAGTGGGCCGACGAGAACGGCGACCTGGGGCCGGTCTACGGCTACCAGTGGCGCAGCTGGCCGACGCCGGACGGCGGGCACGTCGACCAGATCGCGAAGATCGTCGAGCAGATCAGGACCGACCCCGACAGCCGGCGTCACATCGTCAGCGCCTGGAACGTCGCCGACATCCCGCAGATGGCGCTCGCGCCGTGCCACACGATGTTCCAGTTCTACGTCGCGGACGGGACGCTCAGCTGCCAGCTCTACCAGCGCTCCGCCGACGTGTTCCTCGGCGTCCCGTTCAACATCGCGAGCTACGCGCTGCTCACCCACATGGTCGCCCAGGTGACCGGGCTCGGCGTCGGCGACTTCGTGCACACGCTCGGCGACGCCCACCTCTACCTGAACCACCACGAGCAGGCCCGCCTCCAGCTCACCCGCGAGCCCCGGCCGCTGCCCACGCTCCACCTCGACCCGAACGTCACCGCGCTCGACCAGTTCGACCTCGAGCACGTCGAGATCACCGGTTACGACCCGCACCCCGGCATCAAGGCCCCGATCGCGGTATGACGCCGGGCGGAAGGCGCGTCGTCCTCGTGGCGGCGGTGGCGGAGAACGGCGTCATCGGCCGCGACGGCGAGATCCCGTGGAAGCTGGCGGAGGACTGGAAGCACTTCAAGGCGTTCACCTCCGGCCACACGCTGGTGATGGGCCGCACCACGCAGGAGGGGATCGGCCGCCCGCTGCCCGACCGCACCAGCGTGGTGCTCACCAGCGACGAGACGTGGTCGATGGACGGCGTGCTGACCGCCCGCACCTTCGAGGACGCGATGGCGCTCGCAGACGAGCACGACCTGCCCGGCGACGTGATGGTCGGCGGTGGCGCCGGGGTCTACGCGGCGGCCCTGCCGTACGCCGACGAGCAGGTGCTCAGCGAGGTCCACCAGAGCCCGGACGGCGACACCCACTACCCCGACTTCGACCGCACCGAGTGGACCGAGACCGACCGCGACGAGCGCGACGGCTTCACCATCGTCCGGCTGGTGCGGGCCTAGGACCGGTCGTCCGGGAGCTGCACCTTGCGGTCGTCGACGGGCACGTCGAGCAGCCGCATCAGCGCCAGCAGCGCCTCGACGGCAGACTCGGCCCCGGGTGCGCCGACGGCGTCGCGCAGCCGGTGATCGAGCCGAGACCAGGCCAGGGTGGTGGCGCGGACGGCGTCGTGCCCGCGCGCGGTCAGGGCCACCGGCCGGCCGCGCTTGTCGAGGTCTGCGGTGACGTGCTCGGCGTAGCCGAGCGCCACCAGCTCGCGGACGATCTTGGCGACCACCTGCGGGGACACGCCGAGGTCGCGCGCCATCGAGCTGGCCGTGTCGGGTCCGAACACGAGCCGCTGGACGACGTAGCCGTGGCGGGGCCGGAGTCCGGTGAAGCCGCGGTCACGCAGCTCGCGCAGCACGTGGCCGTCGACCGCGCCCCCGGCGATCGCGACCGCGGTCGGGAGGTCGAGATTTCCCACGGGCCACAATCTCGCCCGAACGACCCGGCTCTGCAAGCGACTGGCAGTGTGTGGCGTCATGGAGTTCGCCGTCTTCACCGAGCCGCAGCAGGGCGCCACCTACGACGACCTGCTGGCCGTCGCCCTCGAGGCCGAGCGACTCGGCTTCGGGGCCTTCTTCCGTTCGGACCACTACCTGTTCATGGGCGACCTCGACCCGATGCCCGGGCCGAGCGACGCCTGGACGACGCTCGCCGGCCTCGCCCGCGACACCACCACCATCAACCTCGGCACGCTGGTCACCAGCGGCACGTTCCGGCTGCCCGGCCCGCTCGCCGTCACGGTGGCCAACGTCGACGCGATGAGCGGCGGCCGCGTCGAGCTCGGCCTCGGCGCCGGCTGGTTCGAGGCCGAGCACAGCGCCTACGGGATCCCGTTCCCCGACACCAAGGAGCGGTTCGACCGGCTCGAGGAGCAGTTCGCGATCGTCACCGGGCTGTGGGCCACGCCGGTGGGGGAGACCTTCAGCTTCGCCGGGAAGCACTACACGCTCACCGACAGCCCCGCCCTGCCGAAGCCGCACCAGGCCAAGCCGCGGGTGATCGTCGGCGGCCACGGCAAGAGGCGCACCCCGCGGCTGGCGGCCACCTACGCAGAGGAGTTCAACGTGCCGTTCGCGCCGCTGGACGTCGCGCTGGCGCAGAACGAGCGGGTCCGGCAGGCGTGCGAGGACGCCGGCCGCGACCCGGCGTCGATGCGGTTCTCCAGCGCCCTCGTGCTCTGTGTCGGCACCGACGAGCGGGAGTTCCTGCGCCGCGCCGAGACCCTCGGCCACGACCCGGCCGAGCTGCGCCGCGACCACCTCGGCGGCACCGTCGAGGAGGTCGTCGACAAGGTCCGCCGCTACCGCGACGCCGGCACCGACCGGCTGTTCCTCCAGACCCTCGACCTCGCCGACCTCGACCACCTCCGGCTGGTCGCGTCGGACCTGATGCCGGCAGCGATAGCCTGAACCACATGGCCGCTCCCGCTGCACCGTTCGGTCGCGTGCTCACCGCGATGGCCACCGCGTTCCACGAGGACGGCTCGGTCGACCTCGACGGCTGCGCCCGCATCGCGCGACACCTCGTCGACCACGGCCACGACGGCGTGGTGGTGTCCGGCACCACCGGCGAGTCGCCCACCACCTCGGTCGCCGAGGACGGCGAGATCCTCGCCGCCGTCGTCGACGCGGTCGGCGACCGCGCCAGCGTGGTGGCCGGCGTCGGCACCAACAGCACCGCCCACTCCGTCGAGCTGGCGCGGCAGGCCGAGAAGACCGGCGCCCACGGGCTGCTGCTCGTGACGCCGTACTACAACAAGCCCGGTCCGGCCGGCGTCCTGCATCACTTCCGCACCGTCGTCGAGGCCACCGACACCCCGGTGATGCTCTACGACGTGCCCGGTCGCACCGCCACCCAGATCACCCTCGACACCTACGCCGAGGCCGCGCAGTGGGACACCGTCGTCGCCGTCAAGGACGCCGTCGGCGACTTCGTGCGCGGGCTGCGGCTGATCGATCTCGGCTACGCCGTCTACTCCGGCGACGACGTCGCCAACCTCGGCTGGCTGGCGCACGGCGCCGCGGGCTTCGTGAGCGTCGTCGGCCACGCGGCCGGCGACCAGCTGCGGGAGATGGTCGAGGCCTGGGACGCCGGCGACGCCGTCCGCGCTCGCGAGGTGTTCGCCGGGATCGTGCCCGCCATCGACGCCGTGATGGGGCCGTCCAACTACGGCGCCACCACCGCCAAGGCCGCGCTCCAGCTGCTCGGCGTGCTCGACAACCGCCACGTGCGCGGCCCGCTCGTGCCGCTGGACGACAACGAGGTCGAGGCGCTGCGCGCCGGCCTGGCCGCGTCCGGCCTCCTCTGAACCTCCCGCCTCCCCGACCCGACAGGAAACCGTGAGCCATCCCCACCCCGAGCTGACCGCGCCGCCCGAGCTCCCGAAGGGCGGCCTGCGCGTCGTCCCGCTGGGCGGGCTCGGCGAGGTCGGCCGCAACATGACCGTCTTCGAGTTCGACGGGAAGCTGCTGATCGTCGACTGCGGCGTGCTGTTCCCCGAGGACCACCACCCCGGCGTCGACCTGATCCTCCCGGACTTCGCACCCATCCGGGACCGCCTCGACGACGTCGTCGCGCTGGTGCTGACCCACGGCCACGAGGACCACATCGGCGCCGTGCCCTACCTGCTGCGCGAGCGCGGCGACATCCCGCTGGTGGGCTCCGCGCTCACCCTGGCGCTGCTGCGCAGCAAGCTGCAGGAGCACCGGCTCAAGGAGACCGTGCACTACCCGGTCACCGAGGGCGAGACGCTCGCGATGGGACCGTTCGACCTCGAGTTCATCGCGGTCAACCACTCCATCCCCGACGCGCTCGCCGTCGCCATCCGCACGCCGGCGGGCCTGGTGCTCCACACCGGCGACTTCAAGATGGACCAGCTGCCGCTGGACGGCCGGATCACCGACCTGCGCGCCTTCGCGCGGCTCGGCGAGGAGGGCGTCGACCTCTTCCTCACCGACTCCACGAACGCCGAGACGCCGGGCTTCACGCCGGCCGAGAAGTCGATCACCCCGGTGATCGACCAGGTGTTCCGCGACTCGAAGCAGCGGGTCATCGTGGCCTGCTTCGCCTCCCACGTGCACCGCGTGCAGCAGGTGATGGACGCCGCCGTCGCGCACAACCGCAAGGTGGCCTACGTCGGCCGCTCGATGGTGCGCAACATGGCCATCGCCCGCGACCTCGGCTACCTGAGGGTGCCGGAGGGGGTCATGGTCGACGCCAAGCAGCTCGCCGACCTGCCGCCGGAGCGCCAGGTGCTCATCTCCACCGGCTCCCAGGGTGAGCCGATGAGCGCGCTGAGCCGGATCGCCCAGCGCAACCACAACTTCGTGCACATCGAGGAGGGCGACACCGTCCTGCTCGCCTCGAGCCTGATCCCCGGCAACGAGAACGCCGTCTACCGGGTGATCAACGGCCTGGCCCGCTGGGGCGCGCGCGTCGTGCACAAGGGCAACGCGCTCGTGCACGTGAGCGGCCACGCCAGCGCCGGCGAGCTCCTCTACTGCTACAACATCGTCAAGCCGCGCAACGTGCTGCCGGTGCACGGCGAGATCCGGCACATGCTCGCCAACGCCGAGCTGGCCCGGGCCACCGGCGTCGAGAACGTCGTGATCGCCGAGGACGGCGTCGTGGTCGACCTGGTCGACGGCGTCGCGGCGGTGAGCGGCAAGGTCGACTGCGGCTACGTGTTCGTCGACGGCACCTCGGTCGGCGACATCACCGAGGCCGACCTCAAGGACCGCCGGATCCTCGGCGAGGAGGGCTTCATCTCGGTGATCGTGGTGGTCGACTCGGTGAGCGGCAAGGTGGCCGGCGGCCCCGAGATCCACGCCCGCGGCTTCGCCGAGGACGACACCACCTTCGACGAGATCAAGCAGCCGATCATCGACGCGCTCGACGCCGCGATCGGCGACGGCAGCACCGACGCCTACCAGCTGCAGCAGACCGTCCGCCGGGTCGTCGGCCGCTGGGTCAGCAACACCTACCGCCGCCGTCCGATGATCATCCCGGTCGTGATCGAGGCCTAGACGGGAACCGTCCTCAGTCGCGGTGCGTCAGACTGACGTGATGTCTCGGACCCTCGCCCTCGTGCTCGTCGCCGGCCTGGCGCTCACCCTCGGTGCCTGCGGGGGAGGAGGGGACGACGACGTCGCCGACGACCCGACCCCCACCACGTCGTCCCCGACGCCGAGCCCCACGAACACCGGCCCGCTGCCCCCCGACGTCCCGAAGGACGACGGCGAGACCGTCACCGTCAGCGGCCGCATCTCGCTCGGCGTCGAGCCCGGCTGCACGCTGCTCGAGGGCAACGGCCGGCTCTACCTGCTCCTCGGCGGTGCCGAGGTGCAGTCCGTGAAGGAGGGCGACGGCGTCCGCGTCACCGGCACCACCGCCCCCGACGTCATGACCACCTGCCAGCAGGGCACCCCGCTCCAGGTCACGTCCCTCGAGGTCATCCCGCCGCGCTGAGCGGCGTCTCGACAAGCTCGACGACCGTCGGGGGACGTGCGTCGAGCTTGTCGAGACGCCGGAAGGGTTCTCGCCGCCGCACGCGAGACGGGGCCCTCCGGCGAACCGGAGGGCCCCGTTCGGGGTGTTGCTGAGCCGGGTCAGCCGACCGGCTCGGTGACCTCCTCGATCACGACGGCGCCGGTGCCGAGGACGGCGTCCTGGTCGCTGAGGACCTGGAGCTCACCGAAGAGCTGACGCCCCTCGGCCGGGGCCTCGTTGGCCGTCACCGTGCCCTCGATCGTCGTCGTCGCGCCGTTGGCGAGGGTGGTCTCGGTCGGGTCGACCGCGAGCTCACCCAGCGCCGGCGAGTAGAAGACGTCGAGGTAGTCGTACTCGGTGGACCCGGACGGCACCGCGTACCCGTCGATCTCCACCGTGTAGGTGCCGGCCTCGGGCTCCGGGATGCTCACCGACTCCTCGGAGTCGCCGTCGGCGTCCGAGCCCACCTCCTCGCCGTCGAAGTAGACGTAGAGGTCGAGGTCGGCGCCGAGGTCGGAGGTGTTTCCGATCGCGACGTCGAGGCTGGAGGCGCCCTCGGGCACCTCGACCTCGTACTCCGCGACGGCCCCGTCGGCGATCGTCGGGCGGTCGCCGAACGAGCTGCCCAGCGGGCCGCCCTCGCCGTGCAGCGTGACCGGACCGAAGTTGTTGGTCACGTCCCACTCCACCGGCTCCGGCGTGCCGGCCTCGACCGACGGAAGGGTGACCGTCTCCGGATCGACCGTGACGCCCTGGAGCGCGGCGGTGAGGCGGTACGGGTTGGCGAGGCTGTTCGTCGTGCGTCGGGCCTCGACCTCGATCTCCCACACGCCCGGCAGCGGGTCCTCGTAGGCGCGCGAGTTCGGGTCGCACTGCTCGGCGTCGCTGAAGTTCGTGAAGCACACCAGCGAGGAGGTGCTCTCCACCGGGACGCCGTACGGGTCGATCGCGATGAACCGGACCTGGTTGCCCGCGGCGATGCCGTCGAGGTTGACCTGCAGCGAGGTCGCGTCCTCCGGCACCGGCACGAACAGGCTCGTGGTCAGGTTGCGCTCCACCGACCCGGACTGGGTGGCCGAGTAGGCCGGCGCCGTCGGCGCGGTGCTGGCCACGACGTTGAGCGCGATGCTCTTGTCGAGCAGCGCGGTGCCCGGCCGGTCGATGCGCAGGAGCGCCGAGTGGAGCCCGGCGGACCGGGGCCGCGAGGTCACGACGACCTGCACGGTGCGGTTGAGCGGCAGCACCACACGGTCGGTGACCGAGTAGGTGCCGTCGTTGCCCTGGAGCGAGACCGCGTACGGAGCGTTGCCTCCCGGACCGCTGGTCCGGGTGACCTCGACGACGTAGCGGCGCTCGGAGCCCGGGGTCTGACCACCCTGGCCCGGGGCGCACCGGTTGTAGACGCCCTCGCCGCGCTGCGGCGTCGCGAGGAAGTCGTCGAGCTCGGTGCACACAGGGGCGCTCACCGTGAAGGTGTCGATCCTGGGCTCCCGCTGGAGCAGCGACCACGCCTGCATCAGGTCGATCTGGCCCCGACCCTGGCCCGCGGCCGGGATTCCGGCACGGAAGTCGGCCGTGCTGAACAGCGACTCGCGCAGCTGCTTCGGCGTCACGTCGACGCCGGCCTGGCCGGCGCGCGACAGCAGCAGCGCCGCCGCTCCGGCCGCCTGCGGCGAGGCCATCGAGGTGCCGTTGAACATGGCGTAGCCGATCGGCAACGTGTAGCCGGCCTCGACGACGCCGGGCTGCTTCAGCCACCGCGGCACGGTGGAGATCGCGGAGCCGGGTGCCATCAGGTCGGGCTTGAGGCCGCCGTCCTCACGCGGGCCGCGCGACGAGTAGTTGTGCAGGTTCTCCGCCGAGGAGACGTCCGCGCCGTAGTTCGACTTCCAGGTCGCCTTCGTGATCGACGAGGCGACGCTCACCGGGCTGCTCGACACCGACGGGTCACCGACGGTGTTGAGGCCCGGGCCGCTGTTGCCGGCCGAAAGGAAGATCTGCACACCGGACTGCTCGATCAGGCGGTTGTAGAGCTCGGCCCGCGCGTTGTTGCCGTCGTTGAGGGCGGGCAGGCCGCCGATCGACATGTTGACGACGTCGACGCCGCGGTTGAGCACGAGGTCGGCCATGCCGTCGGTCAGCGCGACCGCCGTGCAGCCACCGCCCCAGGAGCAGGCCCGTGCCGAGACGAGCTTCGCGCCGGGGGCCGCGCCGTCCATCTTGCCGCCGAACATCGAGCGGGCGGCCGTGATGCCGGCGACGTGCGAGCCGTGGGCGTCCTCCGGGATGCCGACGTTCACGAAGTCGGCCGTACCGGGCAGACCGTAGGGAGCCAGGCTCACGTCCTCGCGGTACTCGACGACGAACGGCATGCTCTCGACCACCTCGGTGGCCGGGTTGTCGGTGCCGAAGTGACCGATCTGGAAGTTCTCGTTGTACGGACGCATGCGCTCGCTGCTGGCGAACGTCCTGTCCTGGTTCACGTCGACCCAGATGTCGTGGCTCTCGGTGTCGTACAGGACGCCGAACAGGTCCTGGGTGTCACCGTCACGGTTCACGTCGCCGCCGGGCTCGCTGGCCGCCGTGATGGCCTCGTTGAACCGGTTGAAGCGGTAGGTGCCCGCCGGCGCGGTCCACTGCTGGGACGAGGCGGTGAACGTGGGTCCGCTGACCTGGGTGACCATGCCGCGCCAGGTGGCGTCCTCGTACGGGCTGGTGGCGGTGACCCAGTCGACGATCTTGCGCTCGCCGGTGGACGTCCGCGCCAGGGCCGGGTGGTCGAGGTCGACGCCGGAGTCGAGGATGCCGATCGTGGTGCCGCGGCCGTCGGCGGTCCGGAACTTCTGCTTGAACGCGATCGCGCCGGTGTCGCGGGTCGGCATGAACGGGTTGTCGTTCGGCGTGCCGGCGCCCGGACCCTGCTGGGCCGCCGCGGCCGCGCCGGCCCGGGTGCTCGCGCTGGGAGCCGGGTTCTCGACGACCTCGTCGAGGTCGACCCGCTGGACGTCGGACAGCGCCGCGGCCTTGGTGACGGCCTTGGTGGGCATGCTGACGCTGACGTAGCCGACCTGGTCGAAGCGGTTGACCACCGCACCGCCGAGGTCCTCGAGACCGTCGACGACGGCGTCGGTGTCGCCCTTGCTGGTGACGACCATGAGGGTGACCCGCTTCTTGCCGGCGCTCAGGGCGTCGGCGAGCAGCTCGCGGTCGTGCTGGCCGAGTGTGTCGCGGCCCGGCACGTCCTTCGCGGACGGGCTACCGCCGGGGTCGGCCGACGGGGTGGCACCGGCGGGACCGGCGAGCGTGCTCACCGACACCGTCAGGGCAGCGGACAGGAGGCCGACCAGGAGCGGTCGGCCGTGGACAGGAAGTTTCACGGCGGAAACCCTTCAGATCCGAGAGATGAACGCCGGCCGGGGGGTGGGGCCGGACCGCGACACCTTAAGCAGTGACCCGCGTCACTTCCAGCATCCCCGCCGACAGTCACCCCATCGGGTCACTGGGGACGACACGCTCTCGTGTGGTCCGTGTGGCTGGTGTGACGAGCACCTAGGTTTGGTGTCATGGCGACCCGTACGTCTTCCCCGCCGGGTTCGCGGAGCAAGAGTTCCTCCTCGTCACGCACCAGGAGCGGCACCAGCCGCACTGGGTCGGGGCGGACCGGAGGGTCGGGCACGCGAAGTCGGAGTGGCGGGAAGTCCTCCTCCAAGCCCAAGCCGAGCACCCGGAAGCCGGCCTCCCGGTCCACCCGTGCGCCGGCCTCGAAGAAGCGCCCGGCACCGCGCGCGGTGCGCTCGGGCACCGGGCCGGTCGCCCGGACGTTCCAGGCGCTGTTCCGCGGGCTCGCCCTGGTGTGGCTCGGGATCGCCCACGCCCTCGGTGCCGGGGCACGCGGCGTCGGCCGCAGCGCCCGCGACCTCGAGCCCGAGCACCGTCGCGACGGCGCCGGACTGGCGCTGGTCGCCACCGCCGTCGTCGTCTCCGCGGCGGTGTGGTTCGAGGTGCCCGGCGGCGTCATGGACCTCGCCCGCACCGCCGTCACCGGCACCGTCGGCAAGGTCGGCTGGCTGGTGCCGCTCGCCCTGGTGTGGGCGGGCTGGCGGCTGATGCGCGACCCGGTGGGCAACGGCCCGGCCGGCCGGCAGGCCATCGGCTGGAGCGCCCTGGCGCTCGGCTCGCTCGGCATCGTGCACATCGCCGCCGACAACCCGCAGCCCGTGGCCGGCGACACCTCGCCGCTGCGCGAGGGCGGCGGCGCCGTCGGCTACGTGGTGGCCTCGCTGCTGCTCGACCTGCTGCAGTCGGCCTACGTGGTGGTGCCGGTGCTGCTGCTCGTGGCGTTCTTCGGCGTCCTCGTCGTCACCGCCACCCCGGTCTACAAGGTGCCCGAGAAGCTGCGCGGCCTGCGCGACTCCGCGCTCGGCCGCGTGCCCGCCGGCGACGCCGACCCCGTCGACCATGCCGACGACGACACCAGCGACTTCCACCGCGGCGACCCGGCCTACGACACCCCGGTGGTCGAGGACCCGGCCCCGCGCCGGCGGCGCGGCCGCAGGGCCGACCGCGAGCCGGAGCAGGTCGACGTCGACCTGCACGAGCCCGACGCCGGCGACGACACCGTGGCGATGGCGGCAGCCGCCGCCGACGCGGACGGCACCGCCGACCCGGAGGCCACCGGCGAGCTGGAGCCGCCGCCGCACACGCCGATCGAGCAGCGGATGGAGCAGCTCGAGCTCGCCGGCGACGTCGTCTACACGCTGCCCGGCAACGAGGTGCTCAAGCCGGGCTCGCCGCACAAGGCGCGCTCGCGGGCCAGCGACGACATCGTCGACCGGCTCACCGAGGTGATGGAGCAGTTCGGCATCGACGCCCAGGTGACCGGCTACACCCGTGGTCCCACCGTCACCCGCTACGAGGTCGAGCTCGGCTCGGCGGTGAAGGTGGAGAAGGTCACCGCACTGTCGAAGAACATCTCCTACGCGGTGGCCTCGGCCGACGTGCGGATCCTCAGCCCGATCCCGGGCAAGTCCGCCATCGGCATCGAGATCCCCAACCTCGACAAGGAGATCGTGTCGCTCGGCGACGTGCTGCGGTCGAACACCGCGCGCGGTGACCACCACCCGATGGTGGCCGGGCTCGGCAAGGACGTCGAGGGCGGCTTCGTCGTCGCGAACCTCGCGAAGATGCCGCACCTGCTGGTGGCCGGCGCCACCGGCTCCGGCAAGTCGAGCTTCATCAACTCGATGATCACCTCGGTGCTGATGCGGGCGACGCCCGACGAGGTGCGGATGATCATGGTCGACCCGAAGCGGGTCGAGCTGAACGCCTACGAGGGCGTGCCGCACCTGATCACGCCGATCATCACCAACCCGAAGAAGGCGGCCGAGGCGCTCGCCTGGGTCGTGCGCGAGATGGACCTGCGCTACGACGACCTCGCCAACTTCGGGTACCGCCACATCGACGACTTCAACAAGGCGGTGCGGGCCGGCAAGGTGACGGTGCCGGAGGGGAGCGAGCGGAAGCTCGCGCCGTACCCGTACCTGCTGGTGATCGTCGACGAGCTCGCCGACCTGATGATGGTGGCGCCGCGCGACGTCGAGGACGCCGTCGTCCGCATCACCCAGCTGGCGCGGGCCGCCGGCATCCACCTGGTGCTCGCGACGCAGCGGCCCTCGGTCGACGTCGTCACCGGCCTCATCAAGGCGAACGTGCCGTCGCGACTGGCGTTCGCCACCTCCTCGCTCGCCGACAGCCGGGTCATCCTCGACCAGCCGGGCGCCGAGAAGCTGGTCGGCCAGGGCGACGGCCTGTTCCTGCCGATGGGCGCCTCGAAGGCGGTCCGCGTGCAGGGGTCGTGGGTCACCGAGGCCGAGATCCACCAGGTGGTCAAGCACTGCAAGAAGCAGCTGCAGCCCAGCTACCGCGACGACGTCACCGCGCCGGCGCAGGCCACCCGCGAGCTCGACGACGACATCGGCGACGACCTCGACCTGGTGGTGCAGGCGATCGAGCTGGTCGTCTCCACGCAGTTCGGGTCGACGTCGATGCTGCAGCGCAAGCTGCGGGTCGGCTTCGCCAAGGCGGGCCGACTGATGGACATCCTCGAGAGCCGCGGCGTCGTCGGGCCGAGCGAGGGGTCGAAGGCCCGAGACGTCCTGGTCAAGCCCGACGAGGTCGACTCCGTGATCGCGACGATCCAGGGAGAGCAGTGATGAGCACCGACACCGAGCCGCAGACCGGGCCGCAGACCGAGGTCGTTCCGGGCACCGCCGTCGAGGTGGTCGCCGAGCCCCAGGTGCTGGAGGTGCGCCGCGACGGCGCGCTCGCCGGCGTGATCGGGCTGGGTGCCGCCGGCGTGGCCGTGGCGTGGCTGCAGCGCGCGGTCGGCACCGGCGAGCTGGTGGACTGGGCGTTGTGTGCGGCGCTCGGCGTCGTCGCCGCCGTGCACCTGGTCTTCGCCCTCGACGCCCGCGTGCCGCTGGTGGTGGCCGACGGGCACGGAGTCCGGCTGCGGCGCGGTCGCCGGTGGGAGGGCCTCGCCTGGGGCGACCTCGACCACGTGGAGCACCGGCCGCGCACCTCGATGCTGCGCGACGGCCGGCTGGACTTCGTCACTGGTGTCGAGGGCGACCGGCGCTCCGGCGTCCGGCTGTCGCTGTCGACGCGGCTGGTGGGTGCCGACTGGCACCAGCTCACCGAGGCGATGGTCGAGCTGGCCGACGGCCGCACCGAGGTGCACGAGCTGGTCGACGGCGAGATCGAGGAGACGCCGGTCGAGCAGGTGGTGCTGGCCGAGCCCTCCGACGAGGTGCCGGACGACGTTCCCGAGCCCGACCGCGACCTCGACGAGGGCCGCCGGGTCGAGGTTCGCCGCGACCCCGCGCCGGTCGTCGCCCCGGTGGTGGTCGCTCCCGAGACCGACACCGGTGAGCACACCGTCACGATGGTGATCGACGACCCGGGCCTCCGCGAGGGCGTCGCCGACCCGGTGGTCGGCCCGCCGCTGGCGGCCGCCCGCCGCCGGATCGGCCTCAGCGTCGACCAGCTCGCCGACCGCACCCGGATCCGGCCGCACGTGATCGAGGCGATCGAGGTCGACGACTTCGGACCGTGCGGCGGCGACTTCTACGCGCGCGGCCACCTCCGCACCCTCGCCCGCGTGCTCGGCGTCGACGTCGTGCCGCTGCTCGCCGTCTACGACGAGAAGTACGCCGACGCGCCGATCAACCCGCGCACGGTGTTCGAGGCCGAGCTCGCCACCGGCACGGGCTCGATCCGCGACACCAAGGGCGGCCTCAACTGGTCGGTCCTGGTCGCCGCCGTCATGGCCGTCGTCCTGGTGTGGGCGGTGGCGCGGCTGGTGATGGACGCCCCCGTGCCCCTCGCCGACCGGCCCGTGCTCGACGGCTCGCCCGGCGGCCAGGCCTCGCTCACCGGCGCGAAGTCGAAGAAGGTGCCGGTCACGTTCACCGCCGCCACCGGCGGCGCCCGGGTGATCGTGCGCGACGGCAACCAGGAGGTCGTCTTCGACGAGACCCTCCCGTTCATGCAGACCGCCGAGGTCGACGTCGTCCCGCCGGTCCGCATCAGCTCCACCGACGGCGGCCTCCGCGTCACCGTCGACGGCGACGACCGCGGCGCCCTCGGCGAGACCGGTGCCGATGCGCAGAACGTCTTCGTGGTGCGCAACTGACGCCGACCCGCCCGAAACTTTTGGGCGGCTCGCTGACCCGCCCGAAAGTTTCGGGCGGGTCAGCGTCATTTCGGGGCGGACACCGCGTCACGACTATCCTCGCCAGGACATGACGACCGACGCCGCGACCGCTGAGAGTGCCGCGAACCCGCTCTCGGTGGCCCTGCTGACCCTCGGGTGTGCGCGCAACGAGGTGGACTCCGAGGAGCTCGCCGGGCGGCTGGCCGCCGACGGGTTCCGGCTGGTGGCCGACGCCGCCGACGCCGACACCGTGGTGGTGAACACCTGCGGGTTCGTGGAGGCGGCCAAGAAGGACTCGGTCGACGCGCTGCTCGAGGCCTCCGACCTCAAGCAGGACGGCAAGGCGCGGGCCGTCGTCGCGGTCGGCTGCCTGGCCGAGCGGTACGGCGCCGACCTGGCCGAGAGCCTGCCCGAGGCGGACGCCGTGCTCGGCTTCGACGACTACCCCGACATCGCGGCCCGGCTGCGGTCGGTGCTGGCGGGGGAGTCGCTGCACCCGCACACGCCGCAGGACCGGCGCCGGCTGCTGCCGATCAGCCCGGCCGACCGCACCGCGCCCGAGGTCTCTCCCCGGCAGCGGCTCGAGGACGGTCCGCTCGCGCCGCTCAAGCTCGCCTCGGGCTGCGACCGCCGCTGCTCCTTCTGCGCGATCCCGACGTTCCGCGGCGCGTTCGTGAGCCGCCGCCCCTCCGACGTCCTGGCCGAGGCCCGCTGGCTGGCCGGCGAGGGGGTGCGCGAGCTGTTCCTCGTCAGCGAGAACACCACCTCCTACGGCAAGGACCTCGGCGACCTCCGGCTGCTCGAGACGCTGCTGCCCGAGGTGGCGGCCGTCGACGGCGTCGAGCGGGTCCGCGTCTCCTACCTCCAGCCGGCCGAGATCCGGCCCGGCCTGCTCGAGGCGATCGCCACCACCGACGGCGTCGTGCCGTACTTCGACCTCTCCTTCCAGCACGCCAGCCCCACCGTGCTCCGCCGGATGCGCCGGTTCGGCGACCCCGAGGCCTTCCTCGGCCTGCTCGAGCAGGTCCGCGCCCTGGCCCCCGAGGCCGGCGTCCGCTCGAACGTGATCGTCGGCTTCCCCGGCGAGACCGAGGACGACCTCGCCACGCTCTGCTCCTTCCTCGAGGCGGCGCGGCTCGACGTGACCGGCGTGTTCGGCTACTCCGACGAGGACGGCACCGAGGCGGCGTCGTTCGCCGAGGACCAGAAGCTGGACGCCGACGAGGTGTGGGCGCGCGCCCAGCACGTGACCGCCCTCGTCGAGGAGCTCACCGCCCAGCGCGCGGAGGAGCGGCTCGGCGAGCACGTCGTCGTGCTGGTGGAGGACCTGACCGACGGCGTCGAGGGGCGTGCCGACCACCAGGGCCCGGAGGTCGACGGCACCACCCGCCTCACCGAGGGCGAGTGGCGGATCGGCGACCTCGTGCCCGCCGTCGTCGTGGGCACGGACGGCGCCGACCTGATCGCCCGACCCACCGGGAGTGCGCTATGACCGAGTCGCAGCCCGAGAAGACCAGCAACTGGAACATCCCGAACGCCCTCACGACACTCCGCATCCTGCTCGTGCCGCTCTACGGCTGGATGCTGCTCGGCCACGACCACGACTCCGTGCTCTGGCGCACCCTCGCCTTCGGCGTGTTCGTGGTCGCGATGATCACCGACAAGATCGACGGCGACATCGCCCGCGCCCGCAACCTCATCACCGACTTCGGCAAGATCGCCGACCCCATCGCCGACAAGGCACTCACCGGGATGGCGCTCGTCGCGCTCTCGATCATGGGCGACGTCTGGTGGTGGGTCACGATCCTCGTGCTCGTCCGCGAGTGGGCGGTCACGCTGCTGCGGCTCTCGGTCGCGAAGACCGTCGTGATCGCCGCCGCGGCGAGCGGCAAGTGGAAGACGACGAGCCAGGCGATCGCCCTCTCCCTGCTGACCCTGCCCCTGCGGCAGCTGGACGGCTCGCTCGACGTCCCCGGCGACGTCGTCTTCTACCTGGGCCAGGCCTCGCTCGCGGTCGCCGTCGCCCTGACGATCTGGTCCGGCTACGAGTTCTTCCGCGAGTTCTGGCGGCAGCGCCACGCCCGACAGGTGTCGACTCCCTAACTTTCGGGCGAGATTCCACCGTTTTTGTCCGAATGCCGGATCGCCGGGTTACGGTCCTCCCGCTTCCCCGGCGCTCTACCCACTCATGTCTTGTCTCGGTGTGTCCTCTTCGAAGGGTTTCCTGTCGGTGTTCAATAACGCCTCCTGGCGTCGCGCGGTGGTCGCTCCGGCCGTCGCTGGCGATGCTCGCCTCTGTCTTCACGCTCCTCTTCACCTCCGCGCCCGCGCAGGCGGCCGAGCACCGGACCTCGTGATCAACGAGGTCTACGGCGGGGGTGGCAACGCCAGCGCCGCCTACAACGCAGGACTTCGTCGAGCTCTACAACCCGACGGCGTCATCGATCCCGCTCGGCGCCTGTCGGTTCAGTACCGCTCCGCGACCGGCCGGCGAACCCGTCAGGTGTCGTCCCGCTCACCGGGTCGGTGCCCGCAGACGGTCAGCTACCTGATCGCGCTGGCGACCGGTGCGACCAGGTGCGGCACTGCCGTGACACCGAACCGTCACCGCCACTGCGCGTGGACCATGAGCGGCTCCGCGCGGCCAGTGTTCCTGGCCAACCAGACCGCCGCGCTCACGAGCCACCGGCCAACTCGGCTGTGAACAACTCGACGTCATCGACATCGTCGGTTACGGGACGTCGCACCACCTTCGAGGGCGCCGCCGCGGCCGCGCCGGCTCGACAACACCAAGTCGATGACGCGCTCCGGCGGCGACACCGACGTCAACGTGGCCGACTTCACCAACACGCTGGCCCCGACCCCGAGACCGGCGACGGCGGTCCCGGCCGGGCTCGCCGCGACCAACCCGGGCGACAAGACCGGCACCGTCGACACCCCGATCACCTCCTTCACCCTGCAGCCTCCGGCGGCACCTCGCCCGTACTCCTGGGCGCCACCGGCACGCCGGCCGGCATCTCGTCGCCCCGAACGGCACGTGAGCGGCACCCCGACCGAGTCCGGCGTCTCCGCGATCACCGCGACCGTCACCGACTCGGCCACCCCGACCCCGGCCACCGCCCAGACCACCTTCAACCTCACCGTCAGCGGCGCGCCGGGCATCGTCCGCGCAGATCGCCGACGTGCAGGGCACCGACACCGCCACCAGCCCGTACAACGGCCAGGTCGTCACCGTCCGCGGTGTCGTGACCGCCAAGTACGGAACGGCCTCGGGCAACTTCAACGGCATCTACGTCCAGACCGGCGGCACCGGCGGCGGCACCGACGCCACCCCGGGCGCCTCCGACGCGATCTTCGTGTTCGGCAGCCAGGCCCAGCCGGCCGGCCTCACCGACATCGGCGACTCCGTCGAGGTCACCGGCACCGTCTCGGAGTTCGCCAGCTCCACCCAGATCACCCCGAGCGCCGGCGGCGTCACCGAGGTCACCCCCGCGCTCGACGCGGTGACCCCGGCCGCCATCGCCTACCCGGCCACCGACGCCGGGCGCGAGGCCCACGAGGGTGAGCTGCTCGCGCCGACCGGTCCGTTCACGGTCAGCAACGTCTTCAACGTCACCGGCGGGGCCAACGGGTTCGCCGAGATCGGCCTGGCCACTGGCACCACGCCGCTGCGTGTGCCGACCGACGTCCGCGACGCCCAGACCGGCAACCCCGGTGAGATCGCTGCCGACAACGCGGCGCGTGGGGTTGCCCTCGACGACGGCGCCAGCGCCAACTACATGACGGCCTCGAACCAGAGCCTCCCGCTGCCGTGGATCACCGACAACGCCAACCCGCCGCGGGTGGGTGCGCCGGTCACGTTCACCGCGCCGGTCATCCTCGAGTTCCGCAACAGCCTCTGGAAGTTCCAGCCCACCCAGCGGATCACGGGCAACGGCGCCGGCACGGCAACGTTCGGCACCGACCGCGCCGACAACCTCGCCCCCGAGGACGTCGGTGGCGACCTCAAGCTGTCGACCTTCAACGTGCTCAACTACTTCCCGACCACGGGCGAGGCGTTCGTCGCCGCAGGCGGCACGTGCACCTACTTCCTCGACCGCGAGGGCAACCGGATCGCCAACAACAGCTGCAACCCGAACGGGCCCCGCGGCGCGGCGACCACCGCCAGCTTCGAGCGGCAGCAGGCCAAGATCGTGAACGCGATCAACGCCATCGACGCCGACGTCGTCTCCCTCGAGGAGATCGAGAACTCGGTGAAGATGCCGGGCAACCCGAACCGCGACAACGGCGTGCAAGCGCTGGTGACCGCGCTCAACGCTGCTGCCGGCGAGACCCGCTGGGCCTACGCGCCGTCGCCGCCGGCCAGCCAGCTGCCGACGGTCGCGCAGGAGGACGTCATCCGCACGGCGTTCATCTACAACCCCGCCACCGTCGACCTGATCGGCGGCTCGCGGGTGCTGACGACGGAGAGCGTCGACAATGTGGGTGCCTTCCACAACGGCCGCGAGCCACTGGCCCAGGCCTTCCGCAAGAAGGGCGCCCCGCTCTCGACCGCCTTCGGCGTCATCGTGAACCACTTCAAGTCGAAGGGCTCCGGCGTCGACGACGGCACCGGCCAGGGCAACGCCAACCCGGACCGCATCCGCCAGGCCAACGCCCTGGTGACCTTCGCGAACGGCTTCAAGACCGACCGGGGCCTGTCCAAGATGTTCCTCGTCGGTGACTTCAACAGCTACTCGCAGGAGGACCCGATGCAGGTCCTCTACGACGCCGGCTACGCCAACGTCGAGTCCGATGACGAGACCGATACCTCCTACAGCTTCGACGGCCTCGCGGGCTCGCTGGACCACGTGCTCGGGAACGCCGCCGCTCGCGACACGGTGACCGGCAGCGACATCTGGGAGATCAACGCCAACGAGTCGCTGGCCTACCAGTACTCGCGCTACAACTACCACGGCGAGATCTACTTCGCCGGTGGCACTCCGTGGTCGTCGTCCGACCACAACCCGGAGATCGTCGGGCTCGACTCCACCACCAGCGCCGCCGACCCCGTGTCCGTGCAGATCTTGGGCACGAACGACTTCCACGGTCGTCTGCTGAACAATGCGCGGGTGCGCCGGGTCAGCCGGCGAGCAACACCGCTGGTGGTCCTGAGGCGGGTGCCGCGATCCTGAGCGGTGCGGTGAAGCAGCTGCGGAGCGAGAACCCGAACACGGTGTTCGCGGCCGCGGGTGACCTGATCGGTGCCTCGACGTTCGAGTCGTTCATCCAGCACGACGAGCCGACCATCGACGCGCTGAACGAGGCGGGTCTGGAGGTCTCGGCTGCTGGTAACCACGAGTTCGACCAGGGTTATGAGGACCTGGTGGGCCGGGTGCAGGAGCGTGCGGACTGGGAGTACATCGCGGCCAACGTGCGAGGAGCCGGCGGGTCGTGATGACCTGGCGGAGTCGTGGACCAAGGAGATCGACGGCGTGACCGTCGGCTTCGTGGGCGCGGTGACCGAGGACCTGCCGACGCTGGTGAGCCCGGCCGGGATGACCGGCGTGACCGTCACCGACATCGTGGCGGCGACGAACGCCGAGGCGAACGCGCTCAAGGCGGGCGGTGCGGACCTGATCGTGCTGCTGGTGCACGAGGGTGCTCCGGGCACCGCCTGTGCGCCGATGGACGACGACCCGACGTCGGCCTTCGGCAGCATCGTCACCGGTGTGAACGACAACGTCGACGCGATCGTGTCGGGTCACACCCACCTCGAGTACAACTGCTCGTTCCCGGTCGCCGGCTGGTCTGGCCGTCCGGTCACTGAGCGTCCGGTGGTCTCGGCTGGTCAGTACGGCATCGCGCTGAACAAGCTCAACTTCGTCGTCGACCCGGTGACGGGCACGGTGCAGAGCAAGGCGCAGTCGGTGCTGCGGCTGAAGAGTGCCCCGGCGACGCCGAACTATCCGGCCGACCCGACCACCACCGCGATCGTGCAGGACGCGATCGATGAGGCGGCCATGCTGGGTGCCGCGGAGCTGGGCCAGATCGCCGCTCCGTTCAACCGGGCGAAGCTGGTCAACGGCACCGAGAACCGTGGTGGTGAGTCGACGCTGGGGAACCTGGTGGCGGAGATTCAGCGGTGGGCGACGTCGACCCCGACGGCGGGCTCGGCGCAGATCGCGTTCATGAACCCGGGTGGTCTGCGGACTGACCTGCTCGGCAACGGTTCCAACCCGAGCCGGGTGGTGACCTATCGGCAGGCCGCGGAGGTGCAGCCGTTCGCCAACACCTTGGTGAACATGGACCTCACCGGTGCCCAGCTCGAGTCGACGCTCGAGCAGCAGTGGCAGCCGGGGCTGACTCGCCCGTTCTTGAAGCTGGGCGCGTCGGAGGGCTTCACCTACACCTATTACACCTTCGACTCCAACCCCGACCCGGCGGTGACCGCCACCCGCGGTGAGGTGACCGGGATGTGGCTCAACGGCACCCCGATCACCGATGCCGGGGTCTACTCGGTGACGGTCAACTCGTTCCTCGCCTCCGGTGGCGACGGGTTCTCGACCCTGAACTCGGGTGCGGGCAAGCAGGACACCGGCAAGACCGACCTGCAGGCCCAGGTGGACTACTTCGACGAGTTCGCCAACACCGAGGAGGGCGACGACCCGCTGCCGGTCGACTACAGCCAGCGTGCGGTCGGGGTCACCTTCCCCGCCGGCGCCCCGGCGACGTACGAGCGCGGCGCGCAACGTGACCTTCGACGTGTCGTCGTTCTCGATGACCGGCCCGGGTGACACTCACGACAGCGTCGTGACCGCCACGCTCGACGGCGAGACGCTCGGCTCCTACCCGGTGACCACCACGTCCAGACCGCGCTGCCCGGCTTCGACGAGGCCGGCACCGCGTCTGTCGCCTTCACCCTGCCCGACGACCTCGCGGACGGCAGCACGACCTGGTGCTCACCGGTGCCACCACCGGCACCACCGTCACGGTGCCCGTCACCGTCGATGGCCCTGACCCGGTCAACGTGCAGATCCTGGGCACGAACGACTTCCACGGTCGTCTGCTGAACAACGCGCCGGGTGCGCCGGGTCAGCCGGCGAGCAACACCGCTGGTGGTCCTCGAGGCGGGTGCCGGCGATCCTGAGCGGTGCGGTGAAGCAGCTGCGGAGCGAGAACCCGAACACGGTGTTCGCGGCCGCGGGTGACCTGATCGGCGCCTCGACGTTCGAGTCGTTCATCCAGCACGACGAGCCGACCATCGACGCGCTGAACGAGGCGGGTCTGGAGGTCTCGGCTGCTGGTAACCACGAGTTCGACCAGGGTTATGAGGACCTGGTGGGCCGGGTGCAGGAGCGTGCGGACTGGGAGTACATCGCCGCCAACGTGGAGGAGCCGGCGGGTCGTGATGACCTGGCGGAGTCGTGGACCAAGGAGATCGACGGCGTGACGGTCGGCTTCGTGGGCGCGGTGACCGAGGACCTGCCGTCGCTGGTGTCGCCGGCCGGGATCGAGGGTGTGACCGTCACCGACATCGTGGCGGCCGACGAACGCCGAGGCGAACGCGCTCAAGGCGGGCGGTGCGGACCTGATCGTGCTGCTGGTGCACGAGGGTGCTCCGGGCACGGCCTGCACGACGATGGACGACGACCCGACGTCGGCCTTCGGCAGCATCATCACCGGCGTCAACGACAACGTCGACGCGATCGTGTCGGGTCACACCCACCTGGAGTACAACTGCTCGTTCCCGGTCGCCGGCTGGACCGGTCGTCCGGTCACTGAGCGTCCGGTGGTCTCCGCCGGTCAGTACGGCATCGCGCTGAACAAGCTCAACTTCGTCGTCGACCCGGTCGACGGGCACGGTGCAGAGCAAGGCGCAGTCGGTGCTGCGGCTGAAGAGTGCCCCGGCGACGCCGAACTACCCGTCCGACCCGGCCACCGCCGCGATCGTGCAGGACGCGATCAACCGAGGCGCCACGCTCGGCGCCGCAGGAGCTGGGCCAGATCGCCGGCTCCGTTCAACCGGGCCAAGCTGCAGCAACGGCACCAGAGAACCGTGGTGGCGAGTCGACGCTGGGCAACCTGGTGGCGGAGATCCAGCGGTGGGCGACGTCGACCCCGACCGCGGGCTCGGCGCAGATCGCGTTCATGAACCCGGGTGGTCTGCGGGCCGACCTGCTCGGCAACGGCTCCAACCCGAACCGGGTCGTGACCTACCGGCAGGCCGCGGAGGTGCAGCCGTTCGCCAACACCTTGGTGAACATGGACCTCACCGGTGCGCAGATCGAGTCGGTGCTCGAGCAGCAGTGGCAGCCGGCGGTCGCGTCGCGGCCGTTCCTGAAGCTGGGCATCTCGGAGGGCTTCACCTACACCTACACCTCGACTCCGCCACGCCCACCGCCGGGCACCAAGCGGTGAGGTCACGGGGATGTGGCTCAACGGCACGCCGATCGACCGACGCCGGGGTGTACTCGGTGACGGTCAACTCGTTCCTCGCCTCGGGTGGTGACAACTTCACCGACCCTGAACTCGGGTGCGGGCAAGCAGGACACGGGCAAGACCGACCTGCAGGCCCAGGTGGACTACTTCGACGAGTTCGCCAACACCGGGGAGGGCGACGACCCGCTGCCGGTCGACTACAGCCAGCGCGCGGTCGGGGTCACCTTCCCCGAGAGCGCCCCGGCGACGTACGAGCCGCGGCGCCGACGTCACCTTCGACGTCTCGTCGTTCTCGATGACCGGCCCGGGTGACGCCACGACACCATCGTGACGTCAAGCTCGACGGCGAGCATCGGGTCCTTCCCGGTGACCACCACGTCCAGACCGCCTACCCGGGCTTCGACGAGGTCGGCACCGCCACGGTGGTCGCCACCCTGCCGGACGACGCTCCCAACGGTGCGCACGACCTGGTGCTCACCGGGCCACCAGCGGGCACCAGCGTCAAGGTCCCGATCACCGTCCAGGACGTCCCGGCGACCGCCACCACGGTGACCGGCGAGCCGAGCCGCACGCCTACAACGAGGCCGGCTCGGTCGACGTCGACCGGTGCGCCGACGACCGGCAGCACCGTCCAGGGGCACGGTGACCCTGACACCGGGGACGCACCGAGCTCGGCGAGCACGACGCTGACCGACGGCGCAGGCGCGATCGAGATCCCGGCATCCGCTCACCCCGGTGGGCACGCACATGCTCGACCTCGACTACTCCGGTGACGCCGACCACGCGGCGAGCACCGGCACGGTGACCGTGACCGTCACCAAGGCGGCCCGACCACCACGGCTACGGCCGTCGCCGACCCGGCTCGAGACCCACCAGGACCGGGCCCGCGTCATCGCGGACGTCTCGGCCGAGGGGTATCGAGCCGGGTGGCACCGTCCGGGTCTTCGACGGCAGGCAGCGTCGTGGGCACGGGGTCGCTGAACGACGACGGCCGGGCGAGCATCCTGCTCGAGCCGCTGCGGGGCGTGCGGTCCACACCCTGACGGTCCGGTACCTCGGCAGCGGTACCGCCGAGACCTCGCAGGACACCGTGACCGTGAACGTCGTCAAGCAGTCGCCGACGATCACGGTGTCGGCTCCGGCGTCGATCCGCGTAGGGTACGGCGCCGACGGTGACCGTGCGCGTCCGTGCCACCGGGCTCAGCCCACCGGCACCGTGACCATCGGGTTCCGTGGGAAGCAGTACACGTGGACGCTGCGCAACGGCCAGGTCTCGGTGCGGCTGCCCGTGCAGCGCAGCCCGGGACCTACACGGTCTCGGGCGCGCTACAACGGCAACGCCCTCCTCACTACCGTGTACGGGCAGCGACCGATCCAGGTCGTCGCTAGCCGGCCCGTCGCAGCACGACCGAGGCGGTCGTCGAGCCCACGCTCGGCGGCCGCCTCGGCGCGTCCGGCGACTATTCGCTCCGCGGCGTCGGCGGTGTCTGACATGATCGGCAGGTGACCCGGAACAACCCGGGGTCCACTAGCGTTCATCCAATCCCGCCTGCCAGTCCACCAGCGAGAGGACGTCGACATGCCGCTGTTCCGTCAGCTGCTCGGTGACGTCCTGCGCGAGCGCCGTCGCGAGCTGGGCCTCACGCTGCGCGAGGTCTCGGCGCAGGCGCGGGTGAGCCTCGGCTACATCTCCGAGATCGAGCGCGGGCAGAAGGAGGCGTCCTCCGAGCTGCTGTCGTCGCTCTGCGGCGCCCTCGACACCCCGCTGTCCGCGGTCCTGCGCGACGTCTCCGACGCCGTCGCCCTGCAGGAGGTCGCGGCCCTCACCCCGCGCATCGGCCCGGTCCCGGCCGACGCCGTCGCTCCTGCTGCATGATCCTCCGTCAGAACCGGACCCGCGCCGCCAGGTACGTCGAGCCTGTCGAGACGCCGCAACCGATCTCGCCACCCTGAGCGGGGTCGGGTCGACGAGATCGGGTCGGGGCGTCTCGACAAGCTCGACGACCGTCAGAATCGGACCGCGCCGCCACGTACGTCGAGCCTGTCGAGACGCCGCAACCGATCTCGCCACCCTGAGCGGGGTCGGGTCGACGAGACCGGGTCGGGGCGTCTCGACAAGCTCGACGTACGTCGGATCGTCAGCCGACGTACGTCTCGTCAGCTCGCGGAGCGCGAGCCGCAGCCCCTGGGGCGTCGCCACGAACCCGGCGGCGTCGAGTGCCTCGCGCAGCGGGGTGGAGCCGCCGCCGAGCAGCTGCGCGCCGTCGGCCTTCTCGACGGTGAGCCGGCCGAGCGAGCCGCGCTGCACCGTCTCGGCGAGCGCGGTGGTGGCGGTGGTGAGCACGTCGACGTCGTCGTGCCAGGTGAGCAGGGTGCGGCCGCCGCGCTCGACGTAGAGCGTGAGCACGCCGTCGACCAGCACGACGACGGCGCCCGCCTTGCGGCCCGGCCGGTGGCCGCCACCGGAGTCGGGCCACGGCAGCGCCGCGCCGTAGGGGTTGGCGGGGTCGGTGGCGGCGAGGGCGGTGGCGGTGGGCTTGCTGTCGTCCGGGACGTCGGCGAAGGTGCGCAGCCGGTCGATAGCGCCCGAGGTGCCGAACTGCGCCGCGCCGAGGCCCTCGACGAAGTAGCCGCGCCGGCACCGGCCGGAGTCCTCGAACGCCGCGAGCACCTTGTAGACGCCGGCGAACCCGCCCGGCACCCGCTCGCTCACGACCGCGCCGCGGATCACCACGCCGTGCCGGTCGAGCAGCCGCTCGGCGGTGGCGTGGGCGCGGCGGGTGGGGTCGGTGTCGAGGTCGGGCAGCAGCGTCCAGCGGCCCGCCGTCTCGGGGGGTCCGGAGCGGGCGACCCGGCCGGGGCGTGGCGGGGGACGCCGGGATCGGTGGCTCGGCCGGCCGGCGCGGGTGAGCGCCCGGAGCGGGGCGAGGCTGTCGTTGCCGACCCGGCCAGCCCACACGAGCTCCCACAGTGCGGCGCTGATGGTGGCGTCGGTGGTGCGGCTGCTGTCGGTGGCGCGGCGAGCGGCTTCAGCGAGCTGGTGGAAGAACCACGCGCCGCCTGGCTCGAGGGCGTCGACCAGCGCCCGGTGCAGGTCGGTCAGCTCCAGGGGCTGCGGCTCGGGCAGCGTCAGGTGCGCCTGGTCGGCGAGGTGCAGGCTCACCCAGCCGTCGGAGCCGGGCAGCGGCCCGTGCCCGGCCCAGATCACCTCGCCGGCGGTGGTGAGCTCGTCGAGGTAGGACGACGTGTAGTCGCGGACCCGCGAGCCGAGCACCAACGGCTCCAGCGCACTCGCCGGCACCGGGCAGCCGGCCAGCTGCTCGACCGCGGTGACGACGCCGTCGACGCCACGCAGCCCGCGGCCGTGCACGTGCTGCCAGGCCCCGAGAAACCGCCCGAGTGCGGCCGGCTCGACCGGCTCGACCTCCTGCCGCAGCCGCGCCAGCGAGCGGCGCCGCAGCCGGCGGAGCACCTCGGCGTCGCACCACTCGGTGCCGGACCCGGCGGGGCGGAACTCGCCGTCGAGCACCCGGCCCTGGCCGGCCAGCCGCTCCAGGGTGTGCCGGGCGACGGCGGCGCCGAGGCCGAGCCGCTCGGCCACCTGCGCGATGGTGAACGGGCCGTGGGTGCGGGCGTAGCGCGCGACGAGGTCGGCCAGCGGGTCGTCGACCGGCTCGGCGAACACCTCCGGCGTGCCCGGTGGCACCGGCACGCCGAGTCCGTCGCGCAGCCGGGCGACGTCCTCGACGACGGCCCACCGCTCCACACCCGCCATCCGCACCTGCACCACCCGGCGGGTGTCGACGAGCGAGGAGAGCCAGCCGTCGGTGTCGGCGCCGTCGATGCTGCGCTCGCGCACCTCGGCGACGTCGAGCGGGCCGAGCAGCCGGAGCAGGTCGACCAGCCCCTCGGCGTCGCGGGCGCGGCGGTCGGGGGCGAGCCGCTGCAGCTCGGCCTCCACCTCGGCGAGCACCTCGGGGTCGAGCAGCTCGCGCAGCTCGGCGCGACCGAGCAGCTCGGCGAGCAGCCCCTGGTCGAGCGAGAGCGCGGCGGCGCGGCGCTCGGCGATGGGGGAGTCGCCCTCGTAGACGAACTGAGCGACGTAGCCGAACAGCAGGCTGCCGGCGAACGGCGACGGGCTGGTGGTGGTGACGTCGGTGACGGTGACCTCGCGGCGGTCGACCGACCGCATCAGCGCCAGCAGCGCGGGCAGGTCGTAGACGTCCTGGAGGCACTCACGGACCGCCTCGAGCACGATCGGGAACGACGGGTACTTCGAGGCGACGTCGAGCAGCGACGCGGCGCGCTGCCGCTGCTGCCACAGCGGGGAACGGCGGCCGGGGTCGCGGCGCGGGAGCAGCAGCGCACGGGCGGCGCACTCGCGGAACCGGGCGGCGAACAGGGCGGACCCGCCGACCTCCTGGGTGACGAGCTGCTCGATCTCGTCGGCCTCGAACACCACGATCTCGCCGGTGGGCGGCTCGGCCTCGGTGTCGGGCACCCGGACGACGATGCCGTCGTCGGAGGCGACCGCCTGGCCGTCGACGCCGTAGCGCTCGCGGAGCCGGGCGTTGATCGCCAGCGCCCACGGCGCGTGCACCGGCACGCCGTAGGGCGAGTGGACGACGAGCCGCCAGTCGCCGAGCTCGTCGCGGAACCGCTCGACGAGGATCGTGGTGTCGCTCGGCAGCACCTGGGTGGCCTCGAGCTGGTCGTGCAGGTAGCCGACCAGGTTGCCGGCCGCCCAGGCATCGAGTCCGGCGTCGCGGGCCCGCTGCACGGCCTTGTCGCGCGGGAGCGCACCGAGCTCGCGGGTGAACGCGCCGACGGCGGCGCCGAGCTCGGCGGGCCGGCCGAGGGTGTCGCCCTTCCAGAACGGGAGCCGCCCGGGCAGCCCGGGGGCGGGGGAGACCAGCACCCGGTCGTGGGTGATGTCCTCGATCCGCCAGCTGGTGGCGCCGAGCGCGAACACGTCGCCGACCCGCGACTCGTAGACCATCTCCTCGTCGAGCTCGCCGACCCGCTTGCCCGGGCCCTCGGCACCGACGAGGAAGACGCCGAACAGGCCGCGGTCGGGGATGGTGCCGCCGCTGGTGACGGCGAGCCGCTGGCTGCCCGGGCGGCCGGTGAGGGTGCCGGTGACCCGGTCCCAGACGATCCGGGGCCGCAGCTCGGCGAACTCGTCGCTGGGGTAGCGGCCGCTCAGCAGGTCGAGCACGGCGTCGAATGCCGAGCGCGGGAGCTGGGCGAAGGGGGCGCTGCGCTTGACGAGCTCGAACAGGTCGTCGACGTCGACCTCGTCGAGGGCGGTCATCGCCACCACCTGCTGGGCGAGCACGTCGAGCGGGTTGGTGGGCACGCGGAGCGCCTCGATGCCGCCGGTGCGCATCCGTTCGACGGCGACCGCCGTCGGGGCGAGGTCGCCGCGGTGCTTCGGGTAGAGCACGCCGCGCGACGTCTCGCCGACCTGGTGGCCGGCGCGGCCCACCCGCTGCAGCGCGCTGGCCACGCTGGGCGGCGACTCGATCTGCACCACGAGGTCGACCGCGCCCATGTCGATGCCGAGCTCGAGGCTGCTCGTGGCCACGACCGCCGGCAGCCGGCCGCGCTTGAGGTCGTCCTCGATGAGCGCGCGCTGCTCCTTGCTCACCGAGCCGTGATGGGCCTTGGCGATCACCTGGGCGGCGCCGAGGCTCGCGCCGGACTGCGCCATCACCTCCGCCGGCGACCGGCCGTCGGTGGTTGAGGTGCGAGCGGAGCGAGCCTCGAAACCCTCCAGCTCCTCCTCCGCGCGCCGGGTGGCGATCTCGTTGAGCCGCGCCGTCAGCCGCTCGGCGAGCCGGCGGGAGTTGGCGAAGACGATGGTGGAGGTGTGCTGGCCGATGAGGTCGGCGACGCTCTCCTCGACGTGGGGCCAGATGCCGCCCCGCCTGTCACCGTTGCGGTCGTTCGTGTCGTCCTCGTCGAACTCGGCCGGCGCCGTCATGTCCTCGACCGGGACGACGACCGAGAGGTCCCACTTCTTCTCGGCCGGCGGCGCGACGATCTCGACCGGCGCGCTGCCGCCGAGGAACCGGGCGACCTCCTCCAGCGGCCGCACCGTGGCCGACAACCCGATCCGCTGCGCCGGCTTGTCGAGCAGCGCGTCGAGCCGCTCCAGCGACAGCGCGAGGTGGGCGCCGCGCTTGCTGCCCGCCACCGCATGCACCTCGTCGACGATCACGGTCTCGACGCCGCGCAGCGACTCGCGCGCCTGGCTGGTGAGCATGAGGAACAGCGACTCGGGCGTGGTGATGAGCACGTCGGGCGGCCGGGTGGTGAGTCGGCGCCGGTCGCCGGCCGAGGTGTCACCCGAGCGCACCCCGACCTGCAGCTCCGGCACCTGCGTGCCCAGCCGCTCGGCGGTGTGCCGGATGCCGGTGAGCGGCGCCCGGAGGTTGCGCTCGACGTCGACGCCGAGCGCCTTGAGCGGACTGATGTAGAGCACCCGGGTGCGGTGCGCGCGGTCGGCCGGCGGCTCGCTCGTGAGGAGCCGGTCGATCGACCAGAGGAACGCGCTCAGCGTCTTGCCCGACCCGGTGGGCGCCACCACCAGCGCGTGCCGGCCCGCGCCGATCGCCTCCCACGCGCCCGCCTGCGCCGGCGTCGGCGCCGCGAACGCCGCCGCGAACCACGCGCGCGTGGGCGCGCTGAAGCGACTCAGCGCGGAATGCTCGGACACGCGGTCCAGTCTTCCTCAGCCCACCGACACCCTGCTTCCCCCGGCCGATCGTTCGTCGAGCTCGTCGAGACGCCGGGAGCTGGAATCCGACGCGACTGCGGACGCTCGTCGAGCTTGTCGAGACGCCGGGAGGTGGACTCCGACGCGACTGCGGACGCTCGTCGAGCTTGTCGAGACGCCGGGAGGTGGACTCCGACGCGACGCGGACGCTCGTCGAGCTTGTCGAGACGCCGGGAGGTGGACTCCGACGCGACCGCGGACGCTCGTCGAGCTTGTCGAGACGCCGGAGGTGGACTCCGACACGACCGCGGACGTTCGTCGAGCTTGTCGAGACGCCGGGAGGTGGACTCCGACCCGACCGCGGACGTTCGTCGAGCTTGTCGAGACGCCGGGAGGTGGACTCCGACGCGAGGTCGGGGTCAGTGGGCGAGAGCGGTTCCGGCGTCTCGACAGGCTCGACGAACGTGTGGGCCCGGATCCGACGTCGGGGTCAGTCGGGCAGGACCGACGAGGTGCGGAGCATCGGGGGCTGGATGGCGGTGGCGGGGCCGCGGCGGTAGAGGAGGGCGGGGCGGCCGCCGGCTCCCTTCGCGCCGGTGCGGACGACGAAGCCGTCGGTGCCGAGCACCTTGCGGCGGAAGTTGCCGAGGTCGGGCGGCACGCCCCACACGGCGGCGTAGACCCGGCGCAGCTCGGCCAGCGTGAACGGCTCGGAGACGAACTCGAGCGCGAGGGTCGTGTACTCGAGCTTGGCGCGGACCCGCTCGACGGCGTCCTCGAGGATCTCGGCGTGGTCGAAGGCGAGCACGGGCCGGTCCTCGCCCGCGGTCTCACCGAGCAGGTCCTCGACGGCCCACCACCGCGCGCCGGCGGCGTCGGAGCCGGCCTCGGGCTCGGGCAGGTCGGGCGCCAGCGCCACGTGGGCCACCGAGACGACGCGCATCCGCGGGTCGCGGTCGGGCGCGGAGTAGGTGCGCAGCTGCTCGAGGTGGCCGCCGTCGTCGCCGAACCGCTCGACGCCGGTCTCCTCCCGCAGCTCGCGCCAGGCGGCGGTCTCGGCGTCCTCGTCGGGCTCGACGAAGCCGCCGGGCAGCGCCCAGTGCCCGGCGTACGGGTCGGCGCCGCGCTCGACGAGCAGCACGGCGAGCGCACCGTCGCGGACGGTGAACACCGCCAGGTCGACGGTGACGGCGAACGGCGGGTGCTCGCTCACGAGCCGACCCGAGCGCCGGCCTCGGTCATCTCCGCCACCGCGGCCTCGCTCGTCTCCGAGGCGACGCCGGCGTGCAGGCCGTCGAGCACGTGGACGGCGAGCCCGTGGCGCCGGGCGTCGAGCACCGAGGCCCTCACGCAGTAGTCGGTGGCGATGCCGGTGACGTCGACCTCGGTGACGCCCAGGTCGCGCAGCACGGTGGCGAGGTCGGAGCCGTCGTCGGTGACGCCCTCGAAGGCGCTGTAGGCCGGAACGCCCATGCCCTTGCGCACGTGGTGGGTGACCAGGCTGGTGTCGAGCTCGGGGGCGTAGTCGGAGCCGTCGGTGGTCGACACGCAGTGGACCGGCCAGGTGGTGCTGAAGTCGGGCTCGGTGCCGGGCTCGGCGAAGTGGCCGCCGTTGGAGTGGTGGGCGTGGTGCCAGTCGCGGGAGGCGACGACGGCGGCGTAGTCGTCGGCGTGCGCGGCCAGGTGCTCGCTGATGCGGGTGGCGACGGCGCGGCCGCCGGTCACGCCGAGCGAGCCTCCCTCCACGAAGTCGTTCTGCACGTCGACGATGATCAGCGCACGGGTCATTTCTGCTCCCCTTCCTCGTGGGTGGCGATCAGGTAGGCGGGACCGGCCGCGACGGCGTGCGCCGGGGCCGGGAGCGAGGCGAGCGCCGCGGCGGCGTGGTCGCGGATCTCGTCGAGGGACGGCGTGTGCACGAGCTCGCCGCCGCGGACGAGCGGCACGTTCACCGGCACGGCGCCGGCCGGCACCACGCCGTCGGTGCGGTAGGCCTCGGCGAGGAGCACGTCGCCGTCGTAGCGGCGGTACGGCGTCTTGCGGCCGCCCACCGAGATCTTGTCGTGGGACTTCTTGGCCACCGGCCGCAGTGCGCCGTCGGGGGAGACGGCCACTGCGACCAGCTTGTAGACCATCTGCGCGGTCGGGTGACCGGAGCCGGTGACGACGCGGGTGCCGACGCCGTACCCGTCGATCGGAGCATCGGCGAGCGCGGTGATCACGAACTCGTCGAGGTCGCTGGTGGCGATGATCCGGGTGCCGGTGGCGCCCAGCTCGTCGAGCAGGGCACGTGCGGCGTGCGCCTCGTCGGTGAGGTCACCGGAGTCGATGCGGATCGCGCCCAGCTCGGGTCCGGCCGCCTCGACGGCGTTCCGGATGCCTTGCGGTGTGTCGTAGGTGTCGACCAGCAGCGTGGTGCCCTTGCCCATCGCCGCCACCTGGCTGCGGAAGGCCTCGAGCTCGCTGCGGTGGGCGAGCACGAAGGCGTGCGCCGCCGTGCCCACCGTCGGCACGCCGTGCAGGAGTCCGGCGGCCAGGTTGGACGTCGACGCGAACCCGGCCACATAGGCCGCCCGGGCGGCTGCGATCGCGGCCTCCTCATGGGTACGGCGTCCGCCCATCTCCACCAGGGGCCGGCCCTCGCGTCCGCCGGCCGCGGTGACCATCCGGGCCGCCGCGCTCGCGATCGCGCTGTCGTGGTTGAGCACGCTGAGCACGAGCGTCTCCAGCACCACGCACTCGCCGAGGGTGCCGCTCACGGTGAGGATCGGACTGCCCGGGAAGTAGAGGTCACCTTCGCGGTAGCCGTCGACGTCGCCGGTGAACCGGAAGTCGTGCAGGTAGTCGGCCGTCGCGTCGTCGACCACGCCGGCCCGCTGCAACCACGCCACCTCGTCGGGGTGAAAGCCGAAGTCGCGGATCAGGGGGAGCAGCCGGCCGAGGCCCGCGAGCATCCCGTACCGGCGGCCCTCGGGGAGCCGGCGGGCGAAGGCCTCGAACACGCTCGGGTGGTCGACGGTGCCGTCCTGCACGAATGAGGCGAGCATGGTGAGCTCGTAGCGGTCGGTGAGCAGACCGGGGGAGACGGGCATCGACCCTCCTCGTCAATAGTCACACTGACTATGACAGATCCCGCGTCTGGCGGCTCGGGCGTGCGACGCTCGGCGCGTGGAACGGCTCCGCCGCGGCGTGCTCGACGCCGGCTGGGACGTCGTGCTCGCCACCGTCGCCGCCGCCCACGGGCTCGGCGACGACCCCCGCCACCCGGCCGCCGCGGCCTGGCGCGACCCGGACGCGGCCGCCCACCTCGGCGCGGTGCACGAGAGCACCGTCGCGGGCCGGCACGGCTCCGGCACCTACTACACGCCGACCCGGCTGGTGGGCTGGGTGCTCGACCGGGCGCTGCGGCCGGACACCCGGCGGGTGCTCGACCCCGCCTGCGGCGCGGGCGCGTTCCTGGTGCCGGCCGTGCACCGGCTCGCAGCGCTGACCGGACGGCCGCCCGAGGACGTCGTCGCCGGCATCCACGGCACCGACCTCGACCCGGTGGCGGTCGCCATCACCCGGCTGCTGCTGCGCATCGCCGCGCCCGGCGTCGACCCCGCGGTGGTGGCGGCGAACGTCCGCGTGGCCGATGGGCTGGCTCCGGTGGACGACGGGGCGGACGACGAGCCGTTCGACGCCGTCGTCGGCAACCCGCCCTTCCTCGGCCAGCTGCGCCGGCGCACCGCGCGGGCGACCGCCGGCGCCGGACCGGCGGCCTACACCGACACCAGCGCGCTGTTCCTGCGCCGTGCGCTCGACCGGGTCCGGCCGGGCGGCACCGTGGCGCTGGTGCAGCCCTGGTCGCTGCTCGCCGCGCGCGACGCCACCCCGGTGCGGCAGGCCGTCGCCGAGGCCGGCGCCGTCACCGCGTTCTGGGCCTCGACCACGCCGGTGTTCACCGGCACCGACGTCGCCACCTGCGTGCCCGTCGTCGAGCGCGCCGCCCGCCAGGACGACGTACCGACGTGGCACGGCCCGGACCTCGCCGCGGGCCCGCGGGTGCCGATGCCCGACGGCGAGTGGGGCCCGCTCGTGGCGCCGACGCTCGGTGTGCCACCGGTCCGGCCGCGCACCGCCGGCGTGATCGGCGACCTCGCGACGTGCACCGCCGACTTCCGCGACCAGTACTACGGCCTGGTGCCGTACGTGCGCGAGGCGGCCGAGGTGCCCGACGGCGTGCGCACCGCGCCGCTCGTGACCTCCGGGCTGGTCGACCCCGCGACCAGCCGGTGGGGCCGCGCGCCCACCCGGTTCGCGAAGACGTCGTGGACCGCGCCCGTCGTCGACCTGGACGCCCTGGCCGACGGGCCGGACGAGCGGCTCGCCCGGTGGGCCCGCGCCCGCCTCGTGCCCAAGGTGCTGGTGGCCACCCAGGGCCGGGTGCTCGAGGCGGTGGCGGACGAGCGCGGCGCCTGGCTGCCCTCGGTGCCCGTGGTGACCGTGGTGGCGTCGCCGGCGCTGCTGTATCGAGTTGTGGGTGTGCTGACGGCACCTCCTGTCGTGGCCCACGCCGCGGCGCGCTACGCGGGGACGGCCCTGTCGGTGACCGCGCTCAAGCTCGCGGCCGGTCAGGTGGCGACGCTGCCACTGCCCACCGACACCGAGGCCTGGGACGAGGCCGCCGAGCACGCCCGCGCGGCCCATCTCGCCGCCGACGAGCACCGCCCGAAGGCGCTCCAGGCCTGTGCCGAGGCGATGTGCGCGGCGTACGGCGACGACTCCGCCCTGGCCTGGTGGCTCGACCGCGCCGGGATCTAAATCAGATGCCCGGGCGACGCGCGCTGCCTACCGTTGAGCGCCGATCGTCACCACGTCGTCGCCCGAGGGGCTTCCCAGCGACGCCCTGATCACGGACGATTCATCCAACCGATCCCGGGAGGCAGCCCGAGAGGAGGCATCGTGAGCAGCGCCGTCAGCATCCAGCACGGCCCCGTGCTGCTCTACAACGCCTCCTACGAGCCCCTCGGGAGGGTCACCTTCAAGCACGCCGTGAAGATGCTGGTGCGCGAGGTCGCCGTCGTGCACGAGGCGCACGGCGAGCAGATGATCGGGCCCTACCGCTGGCCGGTGGCGCTGCGGCTGGTGCGGTACGTCGCCACCAAGTGGCTCTACCGGCCGGCCGGCTACACCCGCCACGGCGTCCTCGCCCGCGACCGGCACCGCTGCGTCTACTGCGGTGCGCGCGCCACCACGATCGACCACCTGGTGCCGCGCTCGCGCGGCGGCACCTGGACGTGGCTCAACACCGTGGCGGCGTGCGGCTCGTGCAACGAGCGCAAGGGCAACCGCACGCCCGCCGAGGCCGGGATGCACCTCCGGATCGAGCCCTGGCACCCCACCCGCGCCCAGGTCGCCGCCTGGGCCTGAGGTGCTCAGCCGCGGGGTGTAGGAATCCCCGGTGAACCGGGGACTCCTGTTCTTCTCGGCCGAAACTTCGGCTGAGAAGAGCAGGAATCACCTGAACAGCGGTGCGGTGGTGCCCGTGTGACATCAGGTGGTGACCGCGCGGCCACCGACCCCGAGGAGCAACGGACCACCCACGGATCAGTCAGGAGATCGAACTGCGCAATCACCGGACGGGCGACGCGATCGCCAGCACGATGACGGCATGAGTGCTCCCGTCGTCTCCGTCCGCCCCCTCGCGGAGGACGACGACGTCGCCGCGATCAACTCCGGGTCGCCGCTGCCCGAGCAGGTCGTCTGGTGGCAGCAGCTCGACGCCGGCGGCGGCGTCGACATGCACTGGCGGGTGGCCGAGATGGACGGCGAGCCGGTCGCCCTGGGCGCGGTGTGCCCGATGCCGGTGGTGGCCGGTGGCTACGGCCCGGCCCTCCTCAGCGTGCTGCCTCACGCCCGGCGGCGCGGCGTCGCCGGCGTGCTCCGCCGTGAGCTCGAGGAGCTCGCCACGGGCGTGGTGCCGGGGGTGGTCTACTCCGTCCTGGTGGGCGACGACGAGGCACGGGCGGCGCTCGACGCCTGGGGACTCACGACGACGGGTGAGCACCGCGAGTCCGTGCTCGACCTCACCGCGATCGACCGCGACGACTTCGAGCGGCGGTCCCACGCCGACGGCGTCGAGGTCGAGACGCCGGCGCTCGACACCTACGACGACGCCGACTGGCACGACCTGCACGCGTTCGTGCAGGACCGGTTCCGGGAGGCGCCCGACTCCGCCGACGGCGGTGGCCTGCTGCCGTACGAGGTGTTCCGGAGCACGGTCGGCGAGCCCTGGACGATGGCCGTGGCCCGCATCGACGGCGAGCTCGCCGGCATCACCTTCGTGACGTCGCGTCCCGGTGACGATCTGGCGTGCAACACGTTCTTCACCGGGGTGGCGCCGTCCGCGCGAGGCCGGGGCGTGGCGACGGCGCTCAAGTGCCACCAGGCGCTGGCGATGGTCGACGCCGGCGTCGAACGGCTCGTCACCCAGAACATGGGCGGCAACGATCCGATCCTCGCCGCCAACCGGACCCTGGGCTTCGTGTACTCGCGCTCCTACGCCGACGTGCCGGTGCTACTGGACACCACGGCGTCCACCTCGACCTCGTAGCGCCACCGCGGGTCGAGCAGCCCGGCCACCACCACCATCGTGGACGCCGGGCGCACCTCGCCGAACACCTCGCCGTGCACCGCGCCGACCGCGTCGGCGTCGTCGGCCGACACGACGTACTGCCGGGTGCGGACGACGTCCTCGACGCGACCGCCGAGCTCGGCCAGCGCGCCGAGCGCGATCTCGAGGCAGCGCCGGGCCTGGACGGCGGGGTCGGGGTCGACGCTGCCGTCCGGCCACACCGGCGCGGTGCCGCTGACGGCGACGACGTCGCCGACCCGCACGGCGCGGCTGAAGCCGATGGTCTGCTCGTACGGAGACCCGGTGGCGACGCGGGCACGACTGCTCATGTCGGCACCGTAGAGGGAGAAACCAGGTGAGCGGTGTCGGTGCGCTCGTCTAGCGTGGGGCCACGTGAGCGACCCCATGATCTCGGCGCGGGGCCTGCGCAAGTCGTTCGGTGACTTCGAGGCCGTGAAGGGCATCGACCTCGACGTCCACCCCGGCGAGGCGTTCGGCTTCCTCGGCCCCAACGGCGCGGGCAAGTCATCCACCATGCGCATGGTCGCCGCGGTGTCGCCGATCAGCGGGGGAGAGCTGCGGATCCTCGGCCGCGACCCCGCCGTCGACGGCCCCGCCATCCGGGCCCGGCTCGGCGTCTGCCCGCAGGAGGACACCCTCGACACCGAGCTCAACGTGGCCGACAACCTCTACGTCTACGGCCGCTACTTCGGCATCGACAAGGCCACCGTGCGTGAGCGGGTCGACGAGCTGCTCGAGTTCGTGCAGCTCACCGACAAGCGGCGGGCCAAGGTCGACGACCTGTCCGGCGGCATGAAGCGCCGGCTCACCATCGCCCGCAGTCTCATCAACCGCCCCGACCTGCTGCTGCTCGACGAGCCCACCACCGGGCTCGACCCGCAGGCGCGCCACATCCTGTGGGACCGGCTGTTCCGGCTCAAGCAGGCCGGCGTCACCCTCGTCATCACCACCCACTACATGGACGAGGCCGAGCAGCTGTGCGACCGGCTCGTCGTCATGGACAAGGGGCTGATCGCGGCCGAGGGCTCGCCCCGCGACCTCATCGTCGCCCACTCCACCCGCGAGGTCGCCGAGCTGCGGTTCCGGCTCGGCGACGAGGACGACACCCACGAGCGGATGGCGGAGAAGCTGGCCGACCTCGGCGACCGGGTCGAGGCGCTGCCCGACCGGCTGCTCGTCTACACCGACGACGGCGACGAGGTCGTCGCCAAGACCCACGAGCGCGGCTTCGAGCCGGTCGCCACGCTGGTGCGCCGCTCCACGCTGGAGGACGTCTTCCTCCGCCTCACCGGCCGCACCCTGGTCGACTGATGAGCACCGGCCTCCCGCTGCGCGACGGCGTCGGCCGGCTCGCCGACTTCTGGGCGATCGCCTACCAGCGCACGTGGAAGGCGTCGGTCGCGTCGTCCTTCCTCTCGCCGCTGTTCTACGTGCTCGCGATGGGTGTCCTGCTCGGCGGCTTCATCGCCGGCGACCCCGACAAGCTGGAGGGCGCCACGTCGTACCTCGCGTTCGTGGTGCCGGGGCTGATCGCGGCCCAGGCGATGATGACGGCGGTCGGCGAGACCACCTACCCGGTGATGTCGTGCATCAAGTGGCAGCGCATCTACGAGTCGATGCTCGCCTCGCCGCTCGAGGTGCCCCACATCGTGGTCGCCCACCTCGGCTTCGTGCTGTTCCGGGTGGCCACCACGTGCGCGGTGTTCATGCTCGTGGTGGCGCCGTTCGGCGTCTTCGCCACCTGGTGGGGGCCGCTGCTCGCCTACCTCTCCCAGGTGCTCGTCGGCCTGGTGTTCGGCTCGATCGTCTACGGCATCAGTGCCCGGATGCGGAACGAGGAGGGCTACGGCGTCCTCTACCGGCTCGGCGTCTTCCCGCTGTTCCTCTTCAGCGGCGCGTTCTTCCCGGTCACCAACCTCGGCGACGTCGGCGCCTGGCTCGCCCGGCTGACGCCGCTGTGGCACGGAGTCAGCCTGTCGCGCATGTTCTGCGTCGACGCCGTCGACTGGTCCACCGCCGCCGTCAACGCCGCCGTGCTCCTCGCGCTGCTCGCGTTCGGCATCGGGTGGTCGGTCCGCGGGCTCCAGCAGCGGATGGTGACGTGATGAGCCTCGACGAGCGGGTGCCGCCGCCGCTGTCGCCGTCCCGCGCGACGGCGCTGCTCGTGCTGCGCAACTACATCGTCTACCGCGACGCCTGGAAGCTGTTCCTCACCGGCTTCCTCGAGCCGGTGTTCTACCTGCTGTCGATCGGCATCGGCGTCGGCCAGCTCATCGAGAGCTTCGAGTTCAACGGCCAGACGGTGCCGTACGCCGAGTTCGTGGCGCCCGGCATGCTCGCGGCGTCCGCCTTCAACGGCGCGCTGCTCGACTCCACCTTCAACGTCTTCTTCAAGCTGAAGTTCCTCAAGCTGTACGACCAGATGCTGGCCACCCCGCTCACCACCGGCGACGTCGCCCGCGGCGAGATCGTGTGGGGCCAGCTCCGTGGCGGCTCCTACTCCGCGGCGTTCCTGCTCGTGATGGTGGCGATGGGGTTGGTCGACTCGTGGTGGGCGGTGCTGGCGCTGCCGGCCGCGCTGCTCATCGGGTTCGCGTTCAGCTCGATCTGCATGGCGCTGACCACGTACATGAAGTCGTGGCAGGACTTCGACAAGGTCACGATGGTCCAGCTGCCGATGTTCCTCTTCTCGGCCACCTTCTTCCCGCTCAGCGCCTTCGACCCGTGGCTGCGCGTCGTCGTCGAGTGCACGCCGCTCTACCGCGGGGTGGTGCTCTGCCGCGAGCTCACCACCGGCGCCGTCACCGTCGACTCGCTGATCTCGGTGGCCTACCTGCTCGCGATGGGCCTGATCGGCCTGGCGATCGTCCGACGTCGCCTCGACGCGCTCCTCCTGACCTGACCTGACCCGACCGGGCGAGTACCGTCGGAGCATGCGCAAGATCGTCCTGTCGATCGCGGCCGTGGCGGTCGTCGTGCTCGTCGTCGGCGTGGTGCTGTTCGAGCCGTGGCGGCTGTTCACCGAGAGCCGGGTCGACGAGGGCCTGCCCACGGCTGACGGCGAGGTGCCGAGCTCGGTGCCCACCCGCACCCCGGGCGAGACGCCGCCGTCCGACGAGCCGAAGCCGGAGATCGTCGAGCTCGCCGCCGGCACCTTCGAGGACGCCGAGCACGACACCACCGGCCGCGCCCGCGTGCTCGAGCTGGCCGACGGCACCCGGTTCGTGCGGCTCGAGGGCCTCGCCTCCTCCGACGGCCCCGACCTGCACGTCTGGATCACCGACCAGCCGAGCGGCGGCGACTGGGGCTCCTACGACGACGGCCGCTACGTGAAGCTCGGCGACCTCAAGGCCACCCACGGCAACCAGAACTACGAGATCCCCGCCGACGCCGACCTCGGCGGTCTGGTGAGCGTCGTGATCTGGTGCGACCGGTTCAACGTCGCCTTCGGCACCGCCCCGGTGAAGCTCTGACGCGCGTGTCGGACGACGTCACCGACTGGCTTCTGACCGCGCAGGAGCGCGGCAACCCCGCCACCCGGCTCGACGACCGGCACCCGGACGGTCGGGCGTGGTCGGAGGGAAACCTGGTGCGGCCACTGGTGCACGGGGCGACCTACTTCGCCGAGCTGTACGAGCGGATCGAGGCCACGCGGCCGGGCGACCTGGTGCTGTTCACCGACTGGCAGGGCGATGCCGACGAGCAGCTCATCGGTGAGCCCGGCAGCGAGGTGGCCGAGGTGCTCGGCCGCGCCGACGAGCGCGGCGTCGACGTGCGCGGGCTGGTCTGGCGCTCCCACAGCAGCGCGATCGGCATGCCCGCTGAGGAGAACCTGCGGCTGGGACGCCGCCTCCAGAAGCGCGGCGCCGAGGCGATCCTCGACATGCGGGTGCGCACCGGCGGCTCGCACCACCAGAAGCTGGTCGTGATCCGGCACCGCGACGACCCCACCCGCGACATCGCCTACGTCGGCGGCATCGACCTGGGCTACTCGCGCCGCGACGACGCCGAGCACCTCGGCGACCCGCAGCCGCAGGGCGGGATGGGCGACGAGTACGGCGACACCCCGCCCTGGCACGACATCCAGGCGGCGATCAGCGGTCCCGCCGTCCACGACGTCGAGACCGTCTTCCGGGAGCGGTGGGAGGACCCGACCACGCTGCGACGCAGCCCGATCATCCTGATCCGTGACCGGCTGCGCGGCCTCGACATCAGCCCCGACCCGCTGCCCGAGCAGCAGCCGCCCCCGCCGCCGGTCGAGGGCGGCACGCACGTCGTCCAGCTGCTGCGCACCTACCCCAACCTGCGGCACGGCCGCGACTACGACTTCGCCCGCGGCGGCGAGCGCAGCGTGGCGCGCGGCTACACCAAGGCCGTGGAGCGGGCCCGTCGCCTGGTCTACGTCGAGGACCAGTACATGTGGGGATCCCACGTCGGCAACGTGTTCACCGAGGCGCTCGGCAACCATGACGACCTGAGGGTGATCGCGGTCGTGCCGATGTACCCCGACGTCACGGGCTTCAGCCGCACGGCGCAGTACGTCGGACGGCGCCGCGCGATGCTCGACATGGCGCGGGCCGCGCCCGACCGGGTCGCCGTCTACGGCATCGAGAACCGCGAGGGCACCCCGATCTACGTGCACGCCAAGACCTGCAACGTCGACGACATCTGGACCACCATCGGGTCCGACAACTTCAACCGCCGCTCCTGGACCCACGACTCCGAGCTGTCGGCGGTGGTGATCGACACCGCGGGTGAGTACGCGCGCACGCTCCGGCTGCGGCTGGCCGCCGAGCACCTCGAGCGTGACGCCGACGACCCGATGGCCGACTGCGTCGACCCGGTCGGCATGTTCGACGCCTATGCGGCGTGCGCCGAGGCACTCGACCGGTGGCACGACTCGGGCCGCCAGGGCCCCCGTCCGCCGGGCCGGCTCCGCCGGCTCGAGCCGCCCGAGCTCGGCCCGGTCACGCGCGCCCTGGCGACGCCGTTCTACGCGCTCGTGCACGACCCCGACGGTCGGCCCAAGCCGCTGCGGCGCAGCGACGACTTCTAGCTCGACGAACGTGCGGGGCAGCCGGGACCCGGGTCGAGCATCGAGTGTCACGGGGACCAGAGGACGGTCGTCGAGCTTGTCGAGACGACCCGACCCGGTCTCGCCGACGTCACCGGGGCCCAGCTCGGAGACAGCCGTCACGACGTCTCGACAAGCTCGACGAACGTGCGGGGCAGCCGGGACCCGGGTCGAGCATCGAGTGTCACGGGGACCAGAGGACGGTCGTCGAGCTTGTCGAGACGACCCGACCCGGTCTCGCCGACGTCACCGGGGCCCAGCTCGGAGACAGCCGTCACGACGTCTCGACAGGCTCGACGAACGTGCGGGGCAGCCGGGACCCGGGTCGAGCATCGAGTGTCACGGGACCAGAGGACGGTCGTCGAGCTTGTCGAGACGACCCGACCCGGTCTCGCCGACGTGACCGGGCCCAGTTCGGAGACAGCCGTCACGACGTCTCGACAAGCTCGACGAACGTGCGGGGCAGCCGGGACCCGGGTCGAGCATCGAGTGTCACGGGGACCAGAGGACGGTCGTCGAGCTTGTCGAGACGACCCGAGCCGGTCTCGCTCACGTCACCGAGGCCCCAGCTCGGAGACAACCGTCACGACGTCTCGACAGGCTCGACGAACGTGCGGGCAGCCGGTGCCGGCATGGCCGCATCCTGTCGCAGGCTGGCCGGATCTCGGGCGACGGGCACCCGGCGCCTTGAGACGATCCGCGGTGTGAGCATCGCGCCCGACACCAAGGACTGGACCTGGGTCCTCGACCGCCCGTGCCCGGAGTGCGGGCTCGACACCCGCGGGGTGACGCCGGCCGACGTCGCCGCCCGGATCCGCGCGGACGCGCCGGTGTGGGCGGCGCTGCTCACCCGGCCCGGCGTCACCGAGCGGCCGCGGCCCGAGGCGTGGTCGCCCACGGAGTACGCCTGCCACGTGCGCGACGTGCACCGGCTCTTCGCCGAGCGGGCCCGGCAGATGCTCACCGAGCACGACCCCACCTTCGCCAACTGGGACCAGGACGAGACCGCCGTCGCGGACCGCTACGACCGGCAGGACCCGGCCGTCGTCGGGCCCGACCTGGTGGCCGCCGCCGAGGTCGCCGCCGAGGTCTACGACGGCGTGGGGGAGGCCGACCTCGACCGGCCCGGGGTGCGCAGCAACGGCGACCGGTTCACCGTCGCCACGCTGGCGCGCTACCACCTGCACGACGTCGTGCACCACCTCTGGGACGTGCGGGCCGCCGTCACCCGGGCCGGCTACGACCTCGCGGCCGCCGCTTACCGCGCCGCCACCGACACCGTCAACGACGACCACCGCGTCGGGCTCGAGCAGTTCGCGGGCGCGCTCGGCGCCGGAGCGCGGGTGCTCGAGATCGGCAGCGGGGGCGGCCGCGACGCCCGGTGGTTCGAGGCGGCCGGGCTGACGGTCCGCCGCACCGACGTCACCCCGGGCTTCGTGGCGCTGCTGCGGGCCGACGGTCACGACGCGGAGGTGCTCGACCCGCTCACCTGCCCCGCCGAAGCTCTCGCCGCCGGCGGGCCGTTCGACGGCGTCTGGGCGAGCGCGTCGCTGCTGCACGTGGCGCGCGCCGACCTGCCCGTCGTCCTCGCCCGGCTGGCGTCGGTGACCCGGCCCGGCGGGCTGCTGCGGCTCTCGCTCAAGGAGGGCGACGGCGAGGGCTGGTCGCGGCACGGCGACGTCGACCTGCCGCGGATGTTCGTCTACTGGCGCGAGCAGCCGTTGCGCGACGTCCTGACCGCCGCCGGCTGGGTGGTGGAGCGCGTCGACCGCAGCGACGGCAACCGGGGTGAGTCGTGGTTAGGTCCCCTGTGCAGACTGGGGACGTGAGGCACACCGAGTTCTGGTCGCGGATGGAGCAGGCGCTCGGCGTCGGCTACGACCGGGTGTGGGCCGACCAGTTCGTGATCGCCGACCTCCAGAGTCGTACCGCCCGAGAGGCGCTCGACGCCGGGGTGCCGCCCAAGCAGGTCTGGCGAGCGGTCTGGCAGACCCTCGGCCTGCCCGAGTCCCAGCGATGAGGCGCCTCGCGGCGGTGCTGGCCGCCGTCCTCTGCGTCGGGGTGCTCGCGGGCTGCTCGCAGGAGCCCGGGGCGAAGCCGGTCAAGGAGACGCCGCTGCTCTCGAAGGCGAGGTTCCTCGAGCGCGGCAACGAGATCTGTCGCCGGGGCGCGCGCGAGCTCGACCGGCAGGCCGACGACATCGACACCTCGACGCCGGCCAAGGCAGGGCGCGCGGTGCGGAAGGTGATCGTCCCGTCGATCCGCGACCAGGCCGCCGACCTCCGCGCGCTGCGCGGGCCCGCCCAGGTGGAGCGAGAGCTCGAGCCGCTGCTCGACGACACCGACCGGATCCTCGACTTCCTCGTCGAGGACCCGTCCCGCTACCGCGAGGTCGACCTGCTGTTCGTCGACGTCAACAGGGGCCTCACCTCGCTCGGTCTCACGGAGTGCGGGAAGGACTGACACGCCGCCGAGTTCTCGGGCGTGTCGTCACGTCATTCGAACGTCTGTTCGTTAGGTTCCTGTCCACAGGTACGACGCAGGCGGAGTTCTCCACAGGCGTCGGCATCGCTGACCAGGCGATGTCGGTGGGCCGTCCTAGCGTCGCCGACGTACCTGGCCCGTCACCGAACCCAGACAAGGACTCCGCAGATGCCTGCTGACACCAAGACCGCCGCCACCAGTCCCAAGGACAAGGCGCTCGACGCCGCCCTCCTCAACATCGAGAAGCAGTACGGCAAGGGCTCGGTGATGCGCCTCGGCGACGACACCCGCGCCCCGCTCGAGGTCATCCCCACCGGCGCCATCGCGCTCGACGTCGCGCTCGGCATCGGCGGGCTGCCCCGCGGCCGGGTGGTCGAGATCTACGGCCCGGAGTCCAGCGGCAAGACCACGGTGGCGCTGCACGCGGTCGCCAGCGCCCAGGCCGCCGGCGGCATCGTCGCCTTCATCGACGCCGAGCACGCGCTCGACCCCGACTACGCCAAGGCGCTCGGCGTCGACACCGACGCGCTGCTGGTGTCCCAGCCCGACTCCGGCGAGCAGGCGCTCGAGATCGCCGACATGCTCATCCGCTCCGGCGCGCTCAGCCTCGTCGTCATCGACTCGGTCGCCGCGCTCGTGCCCCGCGCCGAGATCGAGGGCGAGATGGGCGACAGCCACGTCGGCCTCCAGGCGCGGCTGATGAGCCAGGCGCTGCGCAAGATGACCGGTGCCCTCAACAACTCCGGCACCACGATGATCTTCATCAACCAGCTGCGCGAGAAGATCGGCGTCATGTTCGGCTCGCCCGAGACCACCACGGGTGGCCGGGCGCTGAAGTTCTACTCCTCGGTGCGGCTCGACGTCCGTCGCATCGAGACCCTCAAGGACGGCACCGACATGGTCGGCAACCGCACCCGCATCAAGGTCGTCAAGAACAAGGTCGCGCCGCCGTTCAAGCAGGCCGAGTTCGACATCATGTACGGCAAGGGCATCAGCCGCGAGGGCGGCCTGATCGACGTCGGCGTCGAGGCGGGCCTCGTCCGCAAGTCCGGCGCTTGGTACACCTACGAGGGCGACCAGCTCGGGCAGGGCAAGGAGAACTCCCGCACCTTCCTCAAGGACAACCCCGACCTGGCCAACGAGCTGGAGAAGAAGATCCTCGAGAAGCTCGGCGTCGGCCCCACCGTCGACAACGACGAGTTCGCCGCCCTCCCCGACAGCCCGATCGGCGTCGATGACTTCTGAGTCCTGGCGCGGCACCGTCGGTGACGGCGTCGACGCCTGGACCCACGTGCTCCCTCGGTGGTCGAGCCGGGCGAGCGTCAGCGAGCCCGTGTCGAGACCCCCGGGGCACCGGAGGACACCCCAGCCCTCGGTCCCGACGCCGACGCGGAGTCGGTCGCCCGCACGATCCTGCTCGACCAGCTCACCGGCCGCGCCCGCAGCCGCCGGGAGCTGGCCGACAAGCTCCGCTCCAAGGACGTGCCCCCGGAGATCGCCGAACGGCTGCTCGACCGGTTCACCGAGGTCGGGCTGGTCGACGACGAGGCGTTCGCCCGCTCCTGGGTGAGCGACCGGCAGCGCTCCAAGGGCCTGGCCACCCGGGCGCTCGCCCACGAGCTGCGCCGCAAGGGCGTCGACGACGAGATCGCCCGCGAGGTGCTCGACGAGGTCGACCCCGCCGCCGAGGAGCAGGCGGCGCGGCAGTTGGTGCGCAAGAAGCTGCGGTCGCTCTCGCGGGTCGACGACGTCACCGCGACCCGCCGGCTGGTCGGCCTGCTCGCCCGCAAGGGCTACGGCTCCGGGCTCGCCTTCGCCGTGGTCAAGGACGAGTTGGAGGAGCAGCGAGGGCGCGAGGTACGAGCGCGCTCGCGTGGCGACGAAGATTGAGCAAGCGACACGGCCGAGCTTGCGAGGGCGTGCGAGCGCGTCGAAATCAGACATCGGGCCGTGACACGGGCGTGCCAGACTCCGAGGCGTGAGCGAGGAGCACGAGGTACTCACCTGGCCCGACTTCGGCGTCGCGGTGCGCGAGCTCGCCCAGCAGGTGGTCGACGACGGCTTCGAGCCCGACCTGATCCTGTCGGTCGCCCGCGGCGGGCTCGGGCTCGGCATGGGGCTGGGCTACGCGCTGGACGTGAAGAACCTGGCCACGCTGAACGTCGAGTTCTACACCGGCATCGACACCCGGCTGCCGGTGCCGATCATGCTCCCGCCCACACCGGCGGCGGTCGACCTCGCCGGCCTGCAGGTGCTCATCGCCGACGACATCGCCGACACCGGCCACACGCTCCGGCATGTGCAGGAGTTCTGCGCCGACCACGTCGCCGAGGCCCGCACCGCCGTGATCTACGAGAAGCAGCGCTCCGTCGTCCGGCCCGACTACACGTGGCGACGTACCGACCGGTGGGTCGACTTCCCGTGGTCCGACCAGGCTCCGCTGGTGAACCGGGCGGCTGCGCGCACCTGAGGTGGCGCCCACCGGCCATGATGGGCGGGTGCAGCAGCTGCGACTCCCCGGTGGCCCCGTCGACCTGTCCGCGATCGAGACCGACGCCGCGCCCGGCTTCGACGGCGGCAAGAGCGCCGGCGCGGAGGCGCTGGCCGCGCTGGGCCCGGAGCTCACCGAGCTCCAGGAGCGGCTGTTCGCTGCCGGGAAGGGCGGGAGCGCCAAGGCGGTGCTGCTCGTGCTGCAGGGCATGGACACCTCCGGCAAGGGCGGCACCCTGCGCCACACCGTCGGCCTGATGGACCCGCAGGGCGTGCGCATCACGTCGTTCAAGGCGCCCACCGAGGAGGAGCGGTCCCACGACTTCCTGTGGCGCATCGAGAAGGCGCTGCCGGGTCCGGGCTACGTCGGGGTGTTCGACCGGTCGCACTACGAGGACGTGCTGATCGCCCGGGTGCGCGAGCTGGCGCCGGCCGAGGAGATCGAGCGCCGCTACGGCGCCATCGTCGACTTCGAGCAGCGGCTGGTCGACGCCGGCACGGTGGTCCTGAAGTGCATGCTCCACATCTCGGCCGAGGAGCAGAAGGAGCGGCTGCTCGCCCGGCTCGACGACCCCACCAAGCACTGGAAGTTCAACCCCGGCGACATCGACGAGCGCGCGCTGTGGCCCGCCTACCGCGAGGCCTACGAGATCGCGCTGGAGCGCACCCACACCGACGCGGCGCCGTGGCACGTCGTGCCGGCCGACAAGAAGTGGTTCCGCAACCTCGCGATCGGCACGCTGCTGCGCGACGCCCTGCGGTCGCTCGACCCGCAGTGGCCGGCCGCCGACTACGACGTAGCCGAGCAGCGGGCTCGCCTCGAGAACGAGGCGCCGGTCCGGTGACGCTCACCGCGCTCGAGCGCGTCTGGGTCACCCGCTACGTGACGCCGCTGCGCGAGGGCGGCAGCCTGCCCGGCGTCGTCGAGGCCGACGACCTCGGCACCTACGTCTGCAAGTTCCGCGGCGCGGGTCAGGGGCTGCGGGTGCTCGTCGCCGAGGTGGTGGTGGGCGAGCTGGCCCGCCGGATCGGCCTGGCCACGCCGCGCCAGGTCGTGCTCGACCTCGACCCCGAGATCGCCCGCTACGAGGCCGACGAGGAGGTGCAGGACCTGCTGACGGCGAGCGTGGGTCGCAACCTCGGCATCGACTTCCTGCCCGGGTCGTTCGGCTACGACGGCCGGGTCGGCGACCACACCGGCCCGCTGCCGGAGGCGGCCACCGTGCTCTGGCTCGACGCGTTCACCGCCAACGTCGACCGCACCTGGCGCAACCCCAACCTGCTGGTGTGGAACGGCGCGCTGCACGTGATCGACCACGGCGCCTGCCTCTACTTCCATCACGCCTGGGGCGGCGGCGTCACCGACCCGCAGCGGTTCGCGGCGCAGCCCTGGGACGCCGGCGGCCACGTGCTGCTCGACCGGGTCACCGGTCTCGCCGCCACCGACGAGCGGCTCACCGACGCGGTGACGCCGGCCGTGCTGCGCGAGGTGGTCGGCCTGGTGCCCGACGACTGGCTCGACCCGGTGCCGGGCGCCGAGACGCCCGAGGCGCTGCGCGAGGCCTACGTCGACTTCCTCACCGCCCGGCTCGGGACGCGCCAGTGGCTGCCGCGGGTGGCGGCATGAGCGGCCTGTCGTACCAGTACGTCGCGCTGCGCTGCGTGCCGCGCGTCGACCGCGAGGAGTTCCTCAACATCGGCGTCGTCGTCTACTGCCAGGCCGCGGACTTCCTGCGCGCCGCCTGGCACGTCGACCGCGACCGGCTGGCCGCCGTCCACCCGGGCCTCGACCTCGAGCTGGTGTGCGACGCCCTCGCCTTCGTGGACGCCGTCTGCGCCGGCGACCCGGCCGCCGGGGGAGCGGCCCAGGTGCCGGTGAGCCAGCGGTTCGGCTTCCTCAAGGCGCCGCGCAGCACCGTCGTCCAACCGGGCCCGGTGCACGGCGGCGTCACCACCGACCCCGCCCGCCAGCTGGAGCGCCTGCTCCACCAGCTCGTCGGCTAGCTCGCCGGACGGTCGTCGAGCTTGTCGAGACGCCGGAACCGATCTCGTGGTCGTGAGCGGGGTCAGCCCGCGAGACCGGGTCGGGGCGTCTCGACAGGCTCGACGAACGTGGGGCCGACGGTCGTCGAGCTTGTCGAGACGTCGGAACCGATCTCGCTGGCTACCTGGTGTGCGATGCGCCCGTCGGTCGTCGAGCTTGTCGAGACGCCGGAACCGATCTCGTGGTCGTGAGCGGGGTCGGTCCGGCGAGACCGGGTCGGGGCGTCTCGACAGGCTCGACGAACGTGGGGCCGGACGGTCGTCGAGCTTGTCGAGACGCCGGAACCGATCTCGCGGTCGTGAGCGGGGTCAGCCCGCGAGACCGGGTCGGGGCGTCTCGACAAGCTCGACGAACGTGGGGCCGACGGTCGTCGAGCTTGTCGAGACGCCGGAACCGATCTCGCGGTCGTGAGCGGGTCAGTCAGCGAGACCGGGTCGGGGCGTCTCGACAAGCTCGACGTCCGTGGTGGCTCAGCTGTCCCAGGCCGTGACGCCCACCTGGCGGGTGATGAGCCCGTTCTCGTCGAGGTCGGCGGTCGCCATGCACAGGACGTTGGTGCCGTCGCTGTAGGCGCAGGCCTCCGAGAACGCCAGCCGGCCGTCGCCGACGACGGGACGCTCCAGCTTGTGCGTCATGTCGCGCTCGCACACGTCGCGCAGGTGCGCGGCGATCGCGTCGCGGCCGGTGATGGTGCGCGGCGACGCCGGCGGGTGGTCCTTGTCGATCTCGACGATCTCGGCGTCCTCGGCGTAGAGCGCGATGAGCGCCTCGGCGTCGCGGTCCTCGACGCCGCGTCGCAGCGTCTCCAGGTCGAAGGTGGCCATGGTCCGCCCCGTCACTCGGCCGTGGCCGCGGCGGCGGCCGGGACCTTGGCGTAGTTGCTGGCGCCGTACCAGTCCACGACGACGACCTCCTCGTCGCCGATGACCCAGGCGTCGTGCCCGCTCGGCAGCGAGGTGACGTCGCCCGGCCCGGCGACCATCTCGGTGCCGTCGTCCATCAGGATCCCGAGCCGCCCGCTGATGTGGTACTGGAAGTGCGGCGCCTCGCACGAGTCGGTGCCGGCGACCGGCTTGACGTCGTTCGACCAGCGCCAGCCCGGCTGGAGGACCAGCCGCCCGATCGGGGTGTCCCCGACCTCGAGGATCTCGGCCCGGCCGTTCCCGAACTCCCGGACCTCGTCGGGCGCCGCGAAGCTCTTGTGCTGTGTGACCTGCATGTTCTCCTCCTCACTCGCTCGGGGAGAACGCATCGTTGCCACACTGACCTACTAGTAAGTAGGCTGTCAACGTGGGCTAGGCAGGGGAGGGACGACGATGGGGCGCGACGGAGACACCGCGACGGCGATCCTGGACGTCGCCGAGCGGCTGGTGCAGACGCGCGGCTTCAACGGCATGTCGTACGCCGACGTCGCCGCCGAGCTGCAGGTCACCAAGGCCGGGCTGCACTACCACTACGCGAGCAAGGCCGAGCTCGGCGAGGCGCTCGTCGTCCGCTACTCGCAGCGGTTCGGCGACGCGCTCGACGACATCGAGGCCCGGCTCACCGCCGGCCCGGAGCGGCTCGCTGCCTACTCCGACCTGTACGCCGGCGTGCTCGAGCAGCACCGGATGTGCCTGTGCGGCATGCTCGCCGCCGAGTACGAGACCCTGCCCGACCCGATGCGCTCCGCCGTCCAGGGCTTCCTCGACGACAACCAGACCTGGCTCACGCGGGTGCTCGAGGAGGGCGCCGCCGACGGCTCGCTCCACGTCGAGGGCGACGCCGCCGACATCGCCACCATGCTCCTGGCCGGACTCGAGGGCGCGATGCTCGTGGCCCGTCCCTACGGCGACGTCGACCGGTTCCGCTGCGCCGCCCGGCAGCTGTTGCGGAGCCTGGCTCAGACCGGAACGAGCTCGACTGCGCCGACGGCGTAGCGGGCGAGCACCGTGCGGGCCACCACGGGGTGGGCGCCGAGCGGGGCGGAGACGGCGACGGCTCCGGCCTCGAGGGCCAGCTCGGCGGCGCGGTCGGTGAGCTCGCCGGGGGTGAGGAACAGCGAGGCGACGGCGACGTGGCGGCGTCCCTCGCGGCGGAACGCACGCACCGCCTCACCGGTGGCCGGCGGGGCGCTCGCGGCGTAGGCCGCCGTCACGGGCAGCTTGTGGTGCTGGCCCCAGAGCCGCGCCAGCCGGGCGACGGTCTGGTTGGCGAGCGGGTCGGTGGAGCCGGAGGCGGCGAGCACGAGCGCGTCGAGCTCGCGCACCCGGGAGGCGGCCAGCACCTCGCGCATCCGCTCGTCGAGCACCTCGAGGAAGCCGGCCTCCTGGCCGAGCACCGGCGTCGCCCGCACCTGGAGCCCCGGGTGCCGGGCAGTGGCCTCGGCGACGGCGTCGGTGAGCGAGGCGGCGCCGGGCTGCGGCTCGGAGAGCTCCAGCGGCACCGCGACGATCTCGTCGTGACCGGCGCGCACCAGTCGGTCGACGACGGCCTGGAACGCCGGCCGGCAGCGGTGCGAGGGGTGCTCGACGTACGCCCGCTCGACCCGCAGGTCGGGACGCTGCGCCTTCACCTCGTCGACGAGGGCGGTGACGGTCTTGGTGGTGCGCTGATCGCGGACGCCGTGGGCCACGGCCACCAGGGCAGGGGCGGTCATGAGGTGCCTTCCATCTCTGAAGTCATCGCGGTGATCACGTGTGGATCCCGCACTCGGTCTTGGCGGTGCCGGCCCAGCGCCCGCTGCGCGGGTCCTCGCCGGGCGCGACGCGACGGGTGCAGGGGGCACACCCGATCGACGGGTAGCCGTCGTACGCCAAGGGGTTCACGAGGACACCGTTGTCCGCGATGTACTGGTCGACCTGCTCGTCACTCCAGCGCGCGAGCGGGGACACCTTCACCTTCCCCTTCTTGGCGTCCCAGCCGATGACCGGCGCGATCACCCGGTTCTGGGTCTCCGCGCGGCGCAGGCCGGTGGCCCACGCGTCGTAGCCGGCGAGCCGGTCGGCGAGCGGCTGCACCTTGCGCAGCGCGCAGCACCGGTCGGGGTCGGTGCGGAACAGGTCCTTGCCGTACTCGGCGTCCTGCTCGGCGACGCTCTGCTTCGGGGTGATGGTCAGCAGGTTCACGTCCATCGTGGCCATCACGGCGTCGCGGGTGCCGAGGGTCTCGGCGAAGTGGTAGCCGGTGTCGAGGAACAGGATGTCGATCCCCGGCACCACCCGGGAGGCGACGTGGGCCAGCACGGCGTCGGCCATCGACGACGTGATGCAGAAGCGGTTGCCGAAGGTGGCCGCGGCCCACTCGATGATCGTCTCGGCGGGCGCGAGCTCGAGCTCGGCACCCCAGTGGCTCACCAGGTCGCGCAGCTGCTCGGGGGAGCGGCCCTCGGTGGTGGCGCCGCGGGAGATGCTCGCCTCGCGGGTGGTCGCGGCGGTCATGACTGAGATCCCGTCGGGCGCACGAGGCCGAGCATCTTCAGCTGGAAGGCGCGCAGGCAGCCGCGGCACTCCCAGGCGCCGTGGCCGGCGCCCTCGACGGGCTCGTGGGGCCAGAGATCGGTCTCCCCGCAGTACGGGCAGTGGAAGGGCACGCCGCGGTTGCTCATGACGTGGCCAACACCTTCTCGCCCCGGAGTAGCTCCTCGTCGGCCCGGGCCACCCAGGTCGCGAAGCTCTCGCCGTCCTCGCGGCCGGCCAGGAAGTTCGAGACGACGGCGGTGACGTAGTCGTCGAGGCCCCGGCTGGTGACCTTGTGGGCGCGCAGCTTGCGGCCGAAGTTGGCCTGCAGCCCGGTGGCGCCGCCGAGGTGCACCTGGAACCCCTCGACCTGCTCCCCGCCGTCCATGACGAGCTGGCCCTTGAGGCCGATGTCGGCCACCTGGGTGCGGGCGCAGGCGTTGGGGCAGCCGTTCACGTTGACCGTGATCGGCACGTCGAGGTCGGGGAACCGCCGCTCGAGCTCGGCCACCAGGTCGCGGGCGCGGTTCTTGGTGTCGACGATCGCCAGCTTGCAGAACTCGATGCCGGTGCAGGCCATCGTGTTGCGCCGCCACTGCGAGGGCCGGCCCGACAGCCCGAGGCCGTCGAGCGCGTCGAGCAGCGCCGGCACGACGTCGCCGTCGACGCCGATCAGCACGATCTTCTGGTACGGCGTCAGCCGGGCGCCGGCCACGCCGAACAGGTCCATCACGTCGGCCAGGGCGACCAGCATCGAGCCGGACACCCGGCCCGCCGTGGGCGCCAGCCCGACGTAGAACCGGCCGTCCTTCTGCTCGTGGACGCCGATGTGGTCGCGGTGGCCGGTGGGCGACGGCGGCGACGCGCAGGTGACGAGCTTCCGCCCGAGGTACTCGCCCTCCAGCACCTCACGGAACTTCTCGACGCCCCAGTCGGCCACCAGGAACTTGAGCCGAGCCCGCGAGCGGAGCCGGCGGTAGCCGTAGTCACGGAAGATCGAGGTGACGCCGGCCCACACGTCGGCCACCTCGTCGAGCGGGATCCAGACGCCCATCTTCTGGGCGAGCATCGGGTTGGTGGAGAGGCCGCCGCCGACCCAGACGTCGAAGCCCGGGCCGTGCACCGGGTGCACCGTGCCGACGAACGAGATGTCGTTGGTCTCGGGCGAGACGTCGTGGCTCGGGTGGCCGGTGATCGCCGTCTTGAACTTGCGGGGGAGGTTGGAGAACTCGGGGTTGCCGATGAACCGCTCGTAGATCTCCTCCAGCGCCGGCGTCCCGTCGATGATCTCGTCCTTGGCGACGCCGGCGACCGGCGAGCCGAGGAAGGGGCGGGGCGAGTCGCCGCACGCCTCGGTGCTCGAGAGGCCGGCGTCGTCGAGCCGCTGCCAGATCTCGGGCACGTCCTCGATGCGGATCCAGTGGTACTGGATGTTCTCGCGGTCGGTGACGTCGGCGGTGTCGCGGGCGAAGTCGACGCCGATGGTGCCGAGGGCGCGGACGGTGGCGGGGGAGAGCAGCTGGCCGTCGGAGCGGACCCGGAGCATGAAGTACTCGTCGTCGAGCTCCTCCTCCTCGAGCATCGCGGTCTTGCCGCCGTCGAAGCCGGGCGCGCGCTGGGTGTAGAGGCCCATCCACCGGAACCGGCCGCGCAGGTCGGCGGGGTCGATCGAGGCGAAGCCGCGCTTGGAGTAGATGTTCACGATGCGTGCGCGAACGTTGAGCGGGTCGTCGTCCTTCTTGGACTGCTCGTTCTTGTTGAGCGGCTCGGTGTAGCCGAACGCCCACTGGCCCTCGCCCTTGCGGGGGCGCGGGACCTCGGTGTGCTGCGGCGCGGAGGCCTGGAAGCGCAGGTCGGGCATGAGGAGGTCGGGTGTCCTTCGCTGAGTGAGCCGCGCGGGAGGCGGCCGGGTGGACGTTCGGGACTCAGCGGTGGCGACACATGCTGCTGCGGGTGCGCCCGAGGTCCACGTGGCGACGTACCACGAGGAACGCATGGGTTGCAGCAGAGACCATGGGGTGGAGTCTCACGACGCGGACCGCCTGTCCACAACGGCGAATCTCGTGATGTGGACGCCGTGTCCACGATACGGACGAATCGACGGATGCCCAGGCGGACGACGTGGCGCAGGTCACCTGCCAGACGGGCCGTGTCCGACGTCGCCGTCTGGCCCTACGCTGGCCGCCATGGCCGACCTGAACGCGCTCACCAGCTCCGCCTACTCCCAGGCCCTGGAGGTGATCGCCTCGGTGGAGCCCCGCATCGCCGAGGCCACCCGCCAGGAGCTCGTCGACCAGCGAGGCTCGCTCAAGCTCATCGCCAGCGAGAACTACGCCTCGCCGGCCGTCCTGCTCACGATGGGCACCTGGTTCAGCGACAAGTACGCCGAGGGCACGATCGGCCACCGCTTCTACGCCGGCTGCCAGAACGTCGACACCGTGGAGGCGCTGGCCGCCGAGCACGCCCGCGAGCTCTTCGGCGCGCCGTACGCCTATGCCCAGCCGCACTCCGGCATCGACGCCAACCTGGTGGCGTTCTGGTCGATCCTCGCCCACCGCGTCGAGGGCCCGTGGCTGGAGACGGCCGGGGCCAAGAACGTCAACGAGCTCACCGACGACGACTGGGAGACGCTGCGCCACGAGCTCGGCAACCAGCGGCTGCTCGGCATGAGCCTCGACGCCGGCGGCCACCTCACCCACGGCTTCCGCCCCAACATCAGCGGCAAGATGTTCCACCAGCAGCAGTACGGCACCGACCCCACCACCGGGCTGCTCGACTACGACGCCGTCGCCGCCAAGGCGCGCGAGTTCAAGCCGCTGATCATCGTCGCCGGCTACTCGGCGTACCCGCGGCGGGTGAACTTCGCCAAGATGCGCGAGATCGCCGACGAGGTCGGCGCCACGCTCATGGTCGACATGGCGCACTTCGCCGGCCTGGTGGCCGGCAAGGTGTTCACCGGTGACGAGGACCCGGTGCCGCACGCGCACGTCACCACCACCACCACGCACAAGTCGCTGCGCGGCCCGCGTGGCGGTCTGGTGCTGGCGCAGGAGGAGTTCGCGCCGTCGGTCGACCGCGGCTGCCCGATGGTGCTCGGCGGCCCGCTCTCGCACATGATGGCGGCCAAGGCGGTGGCGCTCGCCGAGGCCCGGCAGGACTCGTTCCGCACCTACGCCCAGCAGATCGCCGACAACGCGAAGTCGCTGGCCGAGGGCTTCCTCAGCCGCGACGCCACGCTCGTCACCGGCGGCACCGACAACCACATCGTGCTGCTCGACGTCTCGTCGTTCGGCCTCACCGGCCGGCAGGCGGAGTCGGCGCTGCTCGACGCCGGCGTCGTCACCAACCGCAACTCGGTGCCCGCCGACCCCAACGGCGCCTGGTACACCTCCGGCATCCGGCTCGGCACCCCGGCGCTCACCACCCGCGGCTTCGGCCACGACGAGTTCGACGCCGTCGCCGAGCTGATCGTGCAGGTGCTCCAGAACACCGAGCCCGGCACCACCAAGGCCGGCGGGCCGTCCAAGGCCAGCTACACGCTCGCCGAGGGCGTGGCCGACAAGGTGAAGGACGCCTCGGCCGAGCTGCTCGACAAGCACCCGCTGTACCCGGGCCTCGAGCTCACCTGACCACCCGCCTCAGGACTCGGGGACCAGGATGCACCGCTCCCGCGCGGGCCGGCACCGCGCCAGCTGCTGCAGTCGGCCCCTCACCAGGACGACGATCAGGTTCTCGTCGTCCTCCCACCGCCAGCTGCCGACGGCGAACTCGAAGCCGTCGGGTGGGGTGAGGACGCCGGCGTCGTCGCCGCCGACGCGCTCGACCCGCAGCTCGCCGGTCGTGGTGGACTCCCCGCCGCCGGTGCCCGGCGTGCTCCACGCCAGCCACTGCTGGGTGGCGATCAGGTCGGCGTGCGCCGGCACCGAGCGGACCCGCGTGAGGGTGCCGTCCTCGCCGAGCGTGGCGAGGTAGGGGTCGCCCTGCTGCCCGTCGGCGGAGTCGTAGCGGCCGTCGACGACGAGCAGTCCGGCGGCCGTGTTGCCGATCACCACCTGACCGGGTGCGGTCTCGGCGAGGTCGACGGACTCCCCGTCCACGAGCGGCCGCCACAGCAGCTGGTAGTCGGCCCCGCGCACGACGACCAGGCCGCCGTCGGTCACAGCGGGCACGTACGGCGCCGGGTCGCTGTCGGCCACCTGGAGGCCACCGAGGCCCTCGCCGCCGACCTCGGTGCTGGCGCCGGTCAACGTGGGGCCGGAGCCTTCGTCGACCACGTAGGCCTGGTAGCCGCCGTCGGGCGACGCCGTGACCGACTGGTCGATGGTGCCCTCGATGGGCTCCGGCCGGATGCCGTTGCCGCGCCACCAGGTGCCGTCGGAGCGCCAGCCGATCCACCCGTCTGCCGTGCCCTGGACGCCGAACCACAGTCCGGGCGCCAGCCGACCGCCGACGAAGAGCCGGTTGCCGAGCACGTACGGAACGTCCGGGACCGCTCGCGAGATCGGGCCGCCGTCGTCCTCGGCCGTGGTGGGGGTGGGAGCCGGGGCCGGCTCCTCCCGGTCCTCACCGCTGGTGAACAGCAGCAGTGCACCGAGCGTGGCCATCACCGCCACCAGCGCGACCGCGGCGATGAGCAACGGCTGGGCGGCCCGCCACCGCGAGGACCGGGGAGGCGTGTCCGGCAGCGCCGGCAGCGGCGGGACGACGAGGCGACTCGCGACGCCGTCCAGCTCGCGGGTCAGGGCCTGCTCGAGATCGGTGTACATCAGTCCTCCCTCCCGTCCCCGAGAGCGGTTCGTAGGTTGTTGAGTGCGTGGTGGGCGGTCGACTTCACGTTGCCGCGCGAGCAGCCGAGGGTGTCGGCGATCTCCGCCTCGCTGAGCTGCTCGTAGTAGCGGAGCACGATCACGGCCCGCTGCCGCGGCGACAGCTCCTGGATGTGCGGCCACAGCGCCATCCGGTCCTCCGGACCGTCGGGGGCGGGGGCGACCGGCTCCGGCGCGTTGTCGCCGACCAGGAGCTCGAGTCGGCGGCCCTTCGGCCGGCGTGCCGAGAGGAAGGTGTTGGTGAGGATCCGCCGCACGTAGGCGTTCGGCGCCTCCGACCCGCTCACCCGGGACCAGGCCCCGTGGGCCTTGATGAGGGTCTGCTGTGCCAGGTCCTCCGCGTCGGCGTGGCTGCCGGTGAGCAGGTACGCGCGGCGGTAGAGCGAGGGCCACGCCGAGGCCGCGTACTCCTCGAACGTCGGCGCCTCCGTCTGGGCCGAGGTCGGCATCGGACCACCTCCTACGCCCGTACAGACTCCGCTGCCCGGTGGCAGGTTGCGTCGACGGGGGAGGAGTTTCAGGAAGTGGCGTCGACGAGGTCCAGGCTGAAGGTCGCGAGGGCGGCCCGCTCGGCGACCAGCCGCTCCAGCTCCGGCGACGGCGGCCCCTCGAGCTGCTCGAACGGCACGGCGGTGAGGCCCACGAAGAGGAGCAGCTGGAGCGCGTGGGCGCGACGCACGACGTCGACGTCGACCACGAGCCCCTCGGCCGCCATCCCCTCGACGTACGCGCCCAGGCACGCCTCGTCGGTCTCGGCCAGCAGCGCGGCCGGCTGCTTGCCGAGCTGCACGTCGCCGCCGACCAGCTGGCCGAGGTCGTAGCCGACCGCCTGCGGGTGCCAGAGCCCGAAGTCGATGAGCACGAACGAGTCGGGGTCGGGCCCGGCCATCAGGTTGCCGGGGCACGCGTCGCCGTGCGCGCGCGTCTGGACGGTCCCGGCCAGCTCGACGCCGTACTCCTCGACCCGGGCAGCGGCCTCCTGCATCCGCCCGCGCAGTTGGTCGCCGAACCCGGCCGCGACCAGCGGGTGCCGCCACACGTCGTCGGCCATCACCACCGGCACCACCTGCGCCGCCAGCCGGCCGTGCACGTACTGCATGATCGACCACTCGAACCCGCCGACGTTGCCGACCTCGGCCACCGCCGGGCTCGCGGCCAGCCGGCCCAGCAGGAAGGCCGCGCGGCGGAAGCGCTCGGCGGTCCACGGCAGGTCGGGGTGCTCGACGCCCTCCAGCCAGATCGCCGCGGAGTCCGGCTCGAACCAGTGGACGCCGACCGCGCGCGGCATGCTCAGCCCGTCGGGCAGCCGGTCGCCGAGGTCGGAGGCGTACGCCAGCGGCTCGGTGCGCCACGGGTACGACGCCTTCGCCATCTCCTTCATCTCGTCCGGCACGTACTGGAAGAAGGGGGAGTGGTGCCAGCCCTGCACGTGCTTCACGAACAACCGGAACGGCGTCGGGCCGGCCGGCGTCCCGGCCTCGCCGGTCACCCAGTACCGGCCGACGGTGGTGAGCGACGGGATGTCGTACGGCACGTGCTCGACGGTCACGTCGCGCAGATCGACGGCGTCGTGCCCCAGCAGGTCGGCGACCATGCCGGCCAGCACGTCGTCGGTGACGTCGGCGGGTCCCAGCAGCGACCGATCCATGGCGAGGACTGTAAGGCTACCTTACGAAGTCGTCAACGAGGTTCAGCGCCAGTGGTACTCGACCTCGGGACGCCCGCCGCCGCCGTACCGCTGCTGCCGCTCCAGGCTGCCGGCGTCGGCGAGGTGCTCGAGGTAGCGGCGCGCGGTGACCCGGGAGGCGCCGACGACGTCGGCCACCTCGGACGCCGACAGCCCGGCGTCCGCGCCGCGCACCGCCGCCACCACCGCGCGCAACGTCTCGGCGCTCATGCCCTTGGGCAGCGTGGTGCCCGACGTGCGCAGCGAGCCGAACATCCGGTCCACCTCGTCCTGCACCACCTCCTCGGGCGCCGCCTCGAGCCGGGAGCGGTAGGCGGCGTACTGCTCGAGCTTGTCGCGGAAGGTGGCGAAGGTGAACGGCTTGAGCAGGTAGAGCACGACGCCGTGCGCGACGGCGTGCCGCACCACCTCGGTCTCCCGCGCGGCGGTCACGGCGACGACGTCGACCAGGTGGCCGGCCGCCCGCAGCCGCTGCAGCAGCCCGAGGCCGTGCCCGTCGGGGAGGTTCATGTCGAGCAGCACGAGGTCGACGTCGTGCCCCTCCAGGAACCGCGCCGCCTCGGTCGCCGTCCGGGCCACGCCGGCCACCTCGAACCCGGGCACCCGCCCGACGTAGGTGACGTGCGCCTCCGCGGCGAGCTCCTCGTCCTCGACGACGAGCACCCGCACGTCCCCGGTCACGGCGCTCCTTCTCCGACCGGCGCCCGGCCGCGCAGCACGACCTCGAACTCCGCGCCGCCGAGCGGCGACCGCCCGATCCGCACCGCCCCGTCGTGCCGGCGCGCGACCTGACCCACCAGCGCCAGACCGACGCCACGGCCCTCGGCCTTGGTCGTCCAGCCCCGCTCGAGCACGAGCTCGGCGTCGGCCGCGTCGAGGCCCGGACCGCTGTCGCCCACCACCACGCGCAGCCCGTCGCCGTCGTCCGCGAACCGCAGCCGCACCCGCCGCTGCTCCTGGCTCGCCACCGCGTCGAAGGCGTTGTCGAGCAGGTTGCCGACCACGGTGAGCAGGTCGCGGGCGGGCAGGTCGACGCCGTCCGGAAGGACACCCTCGACGCCGAGGTCGATCCCGCGCTCGACCGCCTCGGCGCTCTTGCCGAGCAGCAACGCGGCGAGCACCGGGTCGCCGACCGCCTCCACCACCTCGTCGGTGAGCCGCTGGGTGAGCGCGAGCTCCTCGGTGGCGAACGCGACGGCGTCGTCGGCACGTCCCATCTCCACCAGCGACACCACGGTGTGGAGCCGGTTCGCGGCCTCGTGGGTCTGCGCGCGGAGCGTGTCGGTGAGACCGCGGACGACGTCGAGCTCGCCGGTCACGGTCTGCAGCTCGGTGTGGTCGCGCAGGCTGACGACGGCACCCACCTCGCGGCCCGACCACCGCGCCGGCGCCGAGCTGACGACGAGCAGCCGGTCGCCGGACACGTAGAGGTCGTCGGACTCCGCCGTCCGGCCGAGCGCGGCCGCCACCAGGCCGGGCGCGAGGCCGAGGTCCTGGATGCGGGTGCCGATCACGTCGTCGCCGAGCCCGAGCAGCCGGCGCGCCTCGTCGTTGACGAGCTGCACCCGGCCGTCGGGGTCGATGAGCAGCAGGCCCTCGCGCACCGCGTGCAGCACCGCCGAGTAGTACTCGTACATCCGCGTGATCTCGGCCGCGCCGAGCCCGTGGGTCTGCCGCCGCAGCCGCCGTCCGACCAGCCAGGCGCCGAGCACCCCGGCGGCGAGCACGGCGGCGGAGGCCAGCGCGATCGCCACCAGGTCGTCGCGCAGCCCGCGGTCGACGTCGGCCACGGTGATGCCGACGGCGACCAGCGCGATCACCTCGTCGTCGTCGACGACGGGCACGACGGCCCGGATCGAGGGGCCGAGCGTGCCGGTGTACTGCTGGGTGAAGGTGCCACCCTCGGGCGCGTCGCCGAGGTCGCCGATGAACCTCCCGCCGATCTGGGTGGGGTCGGGGTGGGTGTACCGGGTGCGGTCGAGCGCCATGATCACCACGAAGTCGACGCCGGTGTCCTTCCGCACCCGCTCGGCGAACGGCTGCAGCGCCACCGACGGCGAGGCGGCGGCCAGCCCCTCGGGCACGGTGGGGGAGTCGGACACCGAGCGCGCGACGGCGACCGCCTGCTGCGCCGCGTCGTCCCGGGCGTCGCGCCGGGCGTCGTAGGCGGCCAGCCCGAGCGAGACGAGCACGAGCACGACGACCACGCAGATCTGCAGGAGCAGGACCTGCCGGGCCACGGACACCGGACGCGCCACGGGACGCATCATGTCGCAGTGACCGCGAACACAACGACCGAAAGAGTGACCGGGCTCACACGCCGTCCCAAAGTGTGGTGACGGCCGGACCACCGGCCCCGACGCCGGGAGGCACCGTGAGCACCACCACGCCGAGTACGCCCGCGGTACGGCACCGCACCCACTACCTCTACATCGCCGTGATCGTGGCGGTCGCCGCCGGCGTCCTCGTCGGCATCATCTGGCCGTCGTTCGCGGTCGAGCTCAAGCCGCTGGGCGAGGGCTTCGTGGCCCTGATCAAGATGATGATCCAGCCGGTCATCTTCTGCACGATCGTGCTCGGCGTCGGCTCGGTGGCCAACGCGGCCCGGGTCGGCAAGGTCGGCGGGCTCGCCCTCGGCTACTTCGCCGTGATGTCGACCTTCGCGCTCGCGATCGGCCTGGTGGTCGGCAACCTCCTCAAGCCGGGCGAGGGGCTGCAGGTCGACGACAGCGCCGCCAGCGCCGGCCAGGAGCAGGCGAGCGCCGGTCACGGCAGCACCACCGAGTTCCTGCTGGGGATCATCCCCGACTCGATGCTGTCCTCCCTCACCTCCGGTGAGGTGCTGCAGACCCTGTTCGTCGCGCTGCTGATCGGCTTCGCGCTCCAACAGATGGGACGCGCCGGCGAGCCGATCCTGCGCGGCGTCGGGCACATCCAGAAGGTCGTCTTCCGGGTGCTCGCGATGATCATGTGGGCGGCCCCGATCGGTGCCTTCGGCGCCATCGCGGGCGTCGTCGGGGAGACCGGCGTCGACGCGCTGAAGAGCCTCGCCGTGCTGATGATCGGCTTCTACGCCACCTGCTTCATCTTCGTGTTCGGCGTGCTCGGCCTGCTGCTCAAGGTGGTCACCGGCGTGAACCTCTTCTCGCTGCTGCGCTACCTCGGCCGCGAGTTCCTGCTGATCCTCTCGACGTCGTCCTCGGAGTCGGCGCTGCCGCGGCTCATCGCCAAGATGGAGCACGCCGGCATCGACAAGCCGACCGTGGGCGTCGTGGTGCCGACCGGCTACTCCTTCAACCTCGACGGCACCGCCATCTACCTGACGATGGCCTCGCTGTTCATCGCCGAGGCGCTGGGCGACCCGCTGTCGATCGGCGAGCAGATCTCGCTGCTGGTGTTCATGGTCGTGGCCTCCAAGGGCGCCGCGGGCGTCACCGGTGCCGGCCTCGCCACGCTGGCCGGCGGGCTGAGCTCGCACCGGCCCGACCTGGTCGACGGCGTGGGCCTGATCGTCGGCATCGACCGGTTCATGTCGGAGGCGCGTGCGCTCACCAACTTCGCCGGCAACTCGGTCGCCACCGTGCTGGTCGGTCACTGGACCGGCGGCCTCGACCGGGCGCGGCTGGACGCCGTCCTCGCCGGACACGAGCCGTTCGACGAGACCACGATGCTCGACGACCACGAGCCGGAGCTCGAGGGCGCTGAGCCTCGAGGCCAGGCCGTCTGACCCCGCTCGCCGACGCTCGTGGGGCTCGACCACCGTCTCGCCGACGCTCACCGGGCCGGGCTCGACACCCGCTCGGCGCTCGCGGCTCGACCACGCTCGGGCGAGCGCGGCAGCGTGCCGTGTCGAGACCCCCGGGCCCGCGGCCGGCCGTACGGTTGCGGCATGACGGCCGAGACGCCGGACCGGGCCGACCCGGCCCGGTCACGGGGTGCGGCCCTGCGCGACCGCGCGGCGTCGTCGGCCCGCTCCGGCCTCCACACGCTGTGGCGGCTGATCGTCACCACCGTGTCGTCATGCCTGCAGTACCGCGTCACCGGCCTGGCCGCCGAGGGGGCGTTCTTCGCGATCCTCTCGGTGCCGCCGCTGGTCTTCGCCCTGGCCGGCGGGATCGGCTACGTGTCGGAGCAGCTCAGCGCCGGGCAGGTCGACCAGGTGCGACAGGCGGTCATCGACTTCTGCTCCACGTTCCTCACCGACCGCGCGGTCAACCAGGTGATCGTGAAGACGCTCGACGACGTGCTCGACGGCGGCCGCTTCGACGTCATCTCGCTCGGCTTCGTGCTCGCGCTGTGGTCGGGCTCGCGGGCGCTCAACGTCTTCGTCGACACCATCACGATCATGCACGGGCTCGGCGGGCACCGCGGGATCATCAAGACCCGGGCGCTGTCGTTCGTGCTCTACATCCTGGCCGTGCTCACCGGCGCCATCTCGATCCCGCTCATCGTCGCCGGGCCCGGCCTGGTCGACCGCTGGCTCCCCTCGAGCCTCGACTTCGTGATGACGCTCTACTGGCCGCTGGTGATCGTGGTCTGCATCTGCTTCCTCGCCACGCTCTACCACGTGTCGGTGCCGGTGCGGACCCGCTGGAGCTTCAACCTCCCGGGCGCGTGCTTCTCGCTGCTCGCCTGGATCGCGGGCTCCTACCTGCTGCGCTGGGTGCTCACCGTCACGGCGACCGACTCACGCTCGATCTACGGCCCGCTGGCCGCGCCGATCGCCGTCCTCATCTGGCTCTACGTCGTCGCGCTCGCCGTGCTCATCGGTGCCGCCGTCAACGCCGCCTTCGACACCGTCTGGCCGCAGGGCGCCACCACCCGGGCCCGGCTCGAGCTGGTCGGCCGGCTCCGCAACGCGGTCGCCCGCGACCGGGGCCGCGCGGCCTGACCGGTTCGCGCCCCTCCACGGACTAGATTCCAGGAGCGTGGCACCGAGGACGGCGGCCAGGTCCGCTCGCGCGCGGGCCAAGATCGCCCTCCCGCGATCGCTCCCGCTCGCCGTGGTGGGAGCTCGGCCGGCGGGTACTGATGGCGCTCGGGATCCTCGTCGGCACGGTGCTGCTGGTCTACCTCGACCGCAGCGGCTACAACGACAACGCGCACCCGGGCCGGGAGATCGGCCTCATCGACGCGATGTACTACACGACGGTCACGCTGAGCACGACCGGCTACGGCGACATCGCCCCGGCCACCGACCAGGCCCGGCTGGTCAACGCCTTCGTCATCACGCCGCTCCGCATCGCGTTCCTGGTGCTGCTGATCGGTACCACCCTCGAGGTGCTCGCCTCGCAGGGCCGCGAGATGATCCGCATCGCCCGCTGGAGGAAGAACATGGGCCACCACGTGGTCGTCGTCGGCTACGGCACCAAGGGCCGCAGCGCGATCGACACGCTCGTCAACAACGGGCTCGACCGCGACCACGTCGTCGTCGTCGACCCGGCGCCCACCGCGCTCGCCGACGCCCACGCCGACGGGCTGGCCGTCGTCACCGGCGACGCCACCCGGCGCGACGTGCTGCGCCGCGCCGGCGTGGCCGAGGCCGACCAGGTGATCATCACCACCGACCGCGACGACTCCAACGTCCTGGCCGCCCTGACGGTGCGGCAGCTCAACCCGGACGCCTGGATCGTGGTCGCCGTCCGGGAGGAGGAGAACGTGCCGCTGATGCGCCAGTCCGGCGCCGACTCGGTGATCACCTCCTCGGACGCCGTCGGCCGGCTGCTGGGGCTCTCGGCCCTCTCGCCGACGCTCGGCTCGGTGATGGAGGACCTGCTCTCCTACGGCGAGGGGCTCGAGGTCGCCGAGCGCGAGCTGCTCGTCAACGAGGTCGGCAAGCAGCCGCAGGCGCTGCCCGACCAGGTGATCGCCGTCGTCCGCGACGAGAAGGTCTACCGCTACTTCGACCCCACGGTCACGATGCTCGCCCGCGGCGACCGCCTGGTCGTCGTCCGGCCCGCCCGGGAGCTGCCCTGGGCACCCCGACCGGGCACCCACAACGAGGACTTCGCCACCGACGTCGACTGACGACGTTCGTCGACTTGTCGAGACGCCGACGTTCGTCGAGCTTGTCGAGACGCCGGAACCGATCTCGGGAACCGACCCGGTCCAGACCGTCTTCCGGTGTTTTCGGGATTTCCGCCCGCGGCCTTGGCTCGGCCCGCTACCGTTTTCACTACCGAGCCGCTGGTGACCCGAGACGCCAGCGGCTCGGTTCTTTTCCGTGATCAACAGTCTGGCCACAACTGGGTGAACCGGAGGACGCCGGACGCGTGCGGTGCCACGCTTTTACGCATGTCCCCGACGCCCGACGTCGACGTGGTGGCCGACCTCGCCGCCACGAGCGAGGGCGCGGCCCCGGCGCCGTCCGGGCGCGACGGGTTCTCGTGGGACCTGGACGGCGACGTCCTGCGCGACCTGCTGATGCGTACGGCGGGGTGAACCGGCGCCTCCACAGGCGTGCGACGGTCGCAACATCTTTCGGAAGACTCACCACGTCCGGGTGGTGGCTCCACCCGATCCGGGGTGCTTCGGAAGATCCGTGGCCCGGTCTCCGGCGCCTAGCCGTCCGGGCCACGGACCCATTTGCCTAGTCCGAACGGACCATGGCGGCAGCAGCCGTCGCGGCTGCTCGCCCACGGCACCTTCGCCTGGCTTCCCGAGCGTGCCCTGCCTGATCCGCCTCCAGGTCGTCGTCCACAGGAGCTGCGGACGCCGATCCCGGTCTCGAAGGTCGTGCCCGGTCAGCGTCGGCGCGGCGGCATCGTCTGCGAGCAGACCGGCTCAGCGGCGTTCTGCGTCACGCCCTGAGCGCGTCGTCGAGGCGGGCGCGCGCGCTCATCCGCATCACGGCGGCGCTCCACTCGACGAGGTCGAGCTCGACGCCGAGCAGCGCCATCCGGCGGCGGGTGGTGGCCACGTGCCGCAGCGCGGAGCCGTTGATCCAGGTGACGCGCGACAGGTCGACCCGGATCACGTCGATCCCGAGCACCGACTGCTGGCCCAGCATCCGCCGCAGCGCGCTCGCCGCGAACACGTCCATGTCGCCGACCGCGTCGATCTGACACGGGCTGGTGCTGAGCTCGAACATCGGGCCTCCGGGTGGTCCCTTCGACGGTACGGCCACGACCCGACTCCCGCCCATGGCCCGCCCGTGTCAGCCCAACCGGGTGAAGAGCGACGACGTTCGTCGAGCTTGTCGAGACGCCCGAGACGTTCGTCGCAGCTTGTCAGAGACGCCCGACGACGTTCGTCGAGCTTGTCGAGACGCCCGGACGACGTTCGTCGAGCTTGTCGAGACGCCGGAACCGATCTCGCCAACGCTAGGCAGCGAGCACGTGACGCAGCGCGGCCTCCAGCCGCGCTCGCGCACTCATCTGCTGCACCGCGGCACTCCACTCGACCAGGTCGACGTGCATCCCGAGCGTCGCGAACATCCCGTCCCGCGTCACCGCCAGGTGCCGCAGTGCCGACCCGTTCACCCAGGTGACGTCCGAGAGGTCCACGTCGATCCGCAGAACCCCCTTCGCCCCCTGCCGCCGCAACATCCGCCGCAGCTCGTCCGCCCCGAAGACGTCCATCTCCCCGACGGCGTAGACGACCCGCGTCGACGTCGTCGACGCAGGCGGGCGGAAGGTGATCTCGAACATGGCACCACAACGCTAGGTGTGGCCCGATGCCCGCGCATGACGCGTCAGGACCCCCTGGCGGGCTGGCCCGGTCGAGCGGCCGGAGCGCCCGGCGTGACCATTCCCAGGCGCGCCCGCTCGTCGTCAGCCCCGGGGCTCGCACTCGACCACCATCCCGCCCGGCTGGCGGCCCCACCCGACCGGCGTGATCCGGAAGACCTGTGGCCCTGCCGCCGGACTCGAGGCCGAACTCACGGACCGATGGCTAGTCCGTCCGGGCCATGGCGAGAGCGGCGCTCGCATCCGACCATGTAGTCATGTCACGACTTCGTCAGTACGCGGTGATCGCGGTCGCGGCGGTGGTGTTGTCCAGCGGTTCGGCCTACGCGGGCAGCGCGATCGCGCGCAACTCCGTCGGCAGTTTCCACGTCCGCGACAACTCGCTCCTCTCCGGCGACGTCCGTAACAACCACCTCACCGGTACGGACGTCCGCGACCGCTCGCTCGGACGGCGGGACCTCGCCACCGGCGCGGTGCCGCGCACCCACACCGTCATCAAGCGTGTCCCGGAGGGGACGGAGACCGTGCTCAACATCCCGAACTTCTCGCGGTTCAGCGTCACGTGCTCGGCGTCGTCGATCAGCATGTCCATCCAGTTCGGCGACTCCACCCCGGCCTCTGACGACCCGATCCAGCAGCACGGCATCGCTGGCTCCGACATCTCCGACAACACGCCGGCCGGCGCCGTCACGGTCACCAGCTTCGCTGGTGGTGTCGGGTTCGGGACCAGCGGCGGGTCGCAGCCCGCGGCCGGCCTCATCGTGCGCGGCGACTACTGGGGCCGCTCGCAGAACCTCCTCGCGCACGGCACCTGGGCCTGGGGCTTCCCCAGCGTCCCGTGCCTGTTCCGGCTCCAGATCGTGATCCAGGAGCTGGCGACGCCGGTCCCGGTGAGCCGGGCGGTGCCCGGGCACGGCCGCGTGTCGTCGACCGGCTGCGAGCTCTCCGGGTCGGGCGCCTTCTGCCTCCCGCCGCGCGGCTGATCAGGCCGGGAGCGGTCCCGGACGACATTCCCTGTTCCTCCGAGCCTCGAGACCGGCGTGCCCGCAGGTCCGACCTGCACCGCGAGCACGTCACGCAGCGCGTCCGCCGACCGCGCCCGGCTAGGGAGACCAGTGTCGGCGGCTGACACCGCGCGGCCGGGGCCGCAGAATGAGGGGATGGTCGACCGGCTGGGTGTGCGGCTGCTCGGTGAGTTCTGCTTGGACGGGGTGGAGCTCGAGTCGCTCCGCAGCCGGCAGGCCCGGACGCTGCTGAAGCGGCTCGCCCTGGCGCGGGGCGCGACGGTGTCGACCGACACCCTCGTCGAGGTCGTCTGGCCAGAGGTGCGACCGGCGCAGCCGGACCGGGACCTCCACGTGCTGGTCAGCCGGGCCCGAGCCCTGGTCGGCGCCGAGCGCCTCGTGCGTCGTGACGGCGGCTACCGGCTGGACGCCGACTGGTGGGACGTCGAGGAGCTGGCCACGCTGGCCCGCGAGGCCGCTCGGCGATCCGCGGCGGGCGACCAGGTCGGCGCGCGCACGGTGGCCGAGGGCGCGGCGGCGCTGGTCCGAGGGCCACTCCTCTCCGGCGATCCGGACGCCGCGTGGGCCGCGGAGGAGCGCACGGCGGTCCTCCGGACCGTGGCGGAGGTCCGGCGGATCGCCGCGACGGCGGCCCTCGCCACGGGCCAGGTCGGTGACGCGGCCGCGCACGCGGCCGAGGCGCTGCGGGCCGACCCCTACGACGAGGCCGCGCTCCGCGTCCTCATGCGCGCGCACGCCGCCGCCGGGCGTCCGGCGTCGGCGCTCGCCGAGTTCGCACGGGTGCGCGAGCTGCTGGCCGACGACCTCGGCGTCGACCCCACTGCCGAGACCCGTGCGCTGCACGAGGAGCTGCTGCGCTCCGAGGCCGGCCCGCCGCCCACCCCGGAGCCGGCGGCCTCGCTCGTGGGTCGGGTCGAGGGCCTCCGGGTGCTCGACGCCGAGCTGGCCCGGGCGGTGGACGGCGCCCGCGTGGTGGCGGTGGTCGGCGAGCCCGGCATCGGCAAGACCGCGCTGCTCGACCACTGGGCCGGTCGTGCCGCCGCGCGCGGCGTCACCGTCCTCACCGGGCGCGCCGAGGACGGCTCGCTGGCGCTCCAGCCGGTGCTCGACGCGCTGGCCGGCCGGCTCGCCGAGCCGGTCCTCGAGGGTGTGGGGGAGCGGCTGCCCGGGCCGGGGGCGACCGCGGACGCCCTGAGCCTGCGGGTCTTCGCCCGGCTCGACGACGCGGTGCGCTCGCTGCCGGCTGCCGCAGGGACGGCGCTCGTGGTGGACGACGCGGACGGTGCCGACCCGGTCACGTGGGCCTGGCTGGCCCACGTCCGCCGCCGCCGCGAGCTCCCGCTGTTGGTGGTCGCGGCGCTGCGCGACCGGTCGGCGGCGGGGGTCGAGGCCGACACCACCGTCGTCGTGCCGCCCCTGTCCGAGGCGGAGGCCGTCACCCTGGTCGGTGCCGGACGCGCGGCTGCCCTGCTGGCGCGCAGCGGCGGCAACCCGCTGCTGCTCACCGAGCTCGCCCGGACCGACGCCGCGGAGGAGCTGCCGGCGTCGCTCCGGGACGCCGTGGCCGCGCGGTTGCGCCGCGTGGGCCCGGCGGGGAGCACGCTGCAGGCGGCCGCCGTCCTCGGCGTGAGCATCGACCTCGAGCTGCTCGCAGCGGTGCTCGGGGTCCCGCCGCTGGAGGCGCTCGACGACCTCGACCTCGGCGTCCGGCAGGCGTTCCTCGTCGAGCGGCACGGCGTGCTGGCGTTCCGCCACGAGCTGGTCCGGCTGGCGCTCGCCGCCGAGGCGAGACCGACCCGTCGAGCGTGGTTGCACCGCCACGCCGCCGAGGTGCTGCGGACCCGGCCCGATGCCCACCCGCTCGAGCTCGCCCGGCATGCGCGCGACGGCGGCGACCGGGCCCTGGCCGCCGCCGGTCTCGCCGCGGCCGCCGACCTGGCGCTCGCGCGGCTCGACCTGCCCGGCGCCGAGCGACTGCTCGACGAGGCGGTCGCCCTCCAGGACGGCGCGTCGCTGCGGCTGCGGCGCAGCCGGGTCCGGATGTCGCGCGGTGACCTCGACGGCGCCGACGCCGACGCCGAGGCGGCACTGGCGGACGACGACAGCGGCGAGGCCCTGGAGCTGCGCGCGTGGGCTGCCCGCAACCGGCACGACCTCGACGGCGCGATCCGGCTCGGCCGGGCGGCGGCGCACGCGACCACCGACCCGACCGTGCGAGCCAGCAGCCTGATCGCGGTCGCCTTCGGCCACCGCGGGCACGGCGACCTGCGCCGGGCGGAGGCGGTGCTCGGCGAGGTCGCCGACGCGCCGCCCGAGCTCGGACTCCCCGCATGGACGGGCGTGCTGCGGGTCCACCAGGGCCGTCCGACCGAGGCGCTGGCCACCCTCGAGCCGGTGCTCGGTGCCGAGGCCCGCCGGGGCGCGCACGGGTTCTGGGTCGAGCACGTGCTGCAGATGACCGCGCACGCCTACGGGCTGCTCGGCCGCAGCACCGACGCGCTGCGCGTGCTGGGCCGGCTCGAGCAGGAGATCGGCCGGCGGGGCACCGAGGTGCGGTACGCCGGCGTCCAGCACACCTACCGCAGCTGGGTGTTGCGCAACCTGGGCGACCCCGGCGCCGAGGAGCTCGCCCGGGCCGGGCTCGCGGTCGCCGGCTCCCAGGAGATCCGCGCCCAGTGCCATCTCGACGTCGCCGACTGCCAGCTGCGCGCCGGCGACCTGGCGGGTGCCGCGGACCGACTGGCCGTGGCCGAGACCGAGTCGGGCGCCCGGTGGTTCCACAACAAGTGGCGCTTCGACCAGCGCCGGCTGCTCCTGCTCGCCCGGCTCGGGCTGGCCGACCGTGACGCGGCCGCCGCCCTCGACGCGGCCGAGTCGGTGGCCGCGGTGGCGGAGGAGCGAGGCGACGAGCGGTACGCCGTCCTGGCCCGCCTCGTGCAGGCGACCGCCCAGGCGCGGCTGGGCCGACCGGTGGACCACGAGGCGCTGACCACCGACCTCGACCGGCTCGGCGAGGTCGCGGCGCTGGAGGGCTGGTGGCTGGCCGCCGACGTGGCCGACGCGACCGGCTCCGACGCCGCCCGGGCCACCGCCGTCCGGCTGGCCGAGCACGTCGCGCGGGAGGCCGGCGACCGGGCCGACGCGTTCCGGCAGGTCGCCGCCGTCCGGCTCGCGCGCTAGACCGTGGCCACGGCCTCGACGACGACCGGGGTGAACGGCTCGCCGGTCGCGCGGACCGCCTCGACGGCGTCCGCGACCAGTGCGGCGCGGACGGCGCCCGGCAGTGCGGCCACGAACGGCGCCAGCTGCGGCATCGCCAGCCGGTAGCGCACCACGTCGCTCGGGTCGGTCAGGCCGACGTCGACCGGCTCCTCGGTGACGGTCCAGTGCGCGAACCCGGAGGCGGCCAGCGTCCGCTCGACCGCGGCCGCTCCGCCGACGGCGTGGGCGGTGGCGCGGAACTCGGCGTACCAGCGCGGCGCGACGAAGCCGTACCCGGCGGCGACGGCGTCGACCACCTCCTTGGCCGCGGCCCGGTGGTCGGAGAACGTCGAGACCAGCACCTCCCCATCGGCCCGGTCACACGCCGCAGCTCGGCCAGCCCGGCCACCGGGTCGGGCAGGTGGTTGACCACGAACGCCGCCACCGCCAGGTCGAAGGTGCCGTCGCGGAACGGCAGGGCGGTCACGTCGGCGGCCACGGCGGGACGGGGGCCGTGGGCCACCATGTCGAGCTCGAGGTCCGCCGCCACCACGCGCGCGCCGTGGGACCGCAGCGCGGCGCCGGCGAGGCCCGACCCCGCACCGGCGTCGAGCGCGACCGCCCCGGCGAGGGGCACCGAGGCGCGGCCGACCAGGTGGCGGGCCAGCGGCGCGTAGGCGAGGGCGGCGTCCGTGGCCCAGCGAGCCGCCAGGCCGGCGTAGCGGGGCGGCGCTACCACCACCGCGCGCCGTCCAGCGCGGCTCGCTCCCACCAGTCGAGCTCGTCCTGGTCGCCGACCGCCTTCTCCCAGGCGAAGACGGCGGCGATGCCGACCAGGCTCAGCCCGAGCTGGCGGTCCCACCAGTCGGTGGTGTCGACACCGTGTGCCTCGAGCCGCTCGCGGTAGCGCGCGATCGTCGCCTCCTTGCTCTCGGGCAGGCGGGCGCGGTTGAGCGCGAGGTACCAGGTGAGGTCCCAGCACGGGGGTGCCTCGCCCGGGTAGGCCCAGTCGAGGAGCACGGTGCGGCCGTCCTGACGCCGGCCGACGTTGCCGAGCTTCCAGTCGCCGGCGACGAAGGTGAGCGGGGTGGCCCGCAGCGCGTCGCTGAGCGCGTCGGGGTCGCGGTGCACGGCGGTCACGAGGTCGTGCAGTCGCGGGGCGCGTTCGGGCAGCAGCCCCCAGCCCTGGTGGGCGACGGCGACCGGCCCGGGCACGTCGTCCACCTCGAGCTCGGGGGCGATGGTCTCGGGCGCGAAGAACAGCCAGCGGCGCGACAGGTCCTGGATCCCGAGGTCGTCGTGCCAGCCGAGGAAGTGCGCGTGCCCGGCGGCCATGTGGTCGATCCAGTCCGCGTGGTGGGGGAGCGGCACCGGGTCGTCGCCGGGCGGCACCAGGTCGGCCGAGCGGTCGGTCATGAGGATCGAGAGCCGGGCCGTGGGGCCGGTGCCCTCGAGGGCCATCCCCACGACGGCGTGGTCGATGACCGCCGGTGTCTCGTCGTACAGCCCGGCGCGCCACACCTTGTACTCCCAGTGGGAGTCGTTGCCGGTCACCCGCATGATCCAGTCGTCCGCGGCGGAGTTCACCTTGAGGAAGTGCGGCTCGCCGCCGATGCGCAGCGTCTCGAACCGGGCGCCCGAGCGCGCGTCGGAGGTCCGGACCTCACGCCGGTCGGTGGCACCGGCGACGAGCTCGTCGAGGCTGTCGGCGATGCGTGGTGCGGTGGTCTCACTGGACACGGGCGGCCTCCATCTCGGCAAGGAGCGCGGCAGGCCAGCGGCCGCCGCAGATGATGGTGTCGGCACTGATCCGGTCGCCGTCGTGGGCGATCAGGTGCACCTGGTGGGCGGCGTGCGGCACGCCGTCCTCGACCCAGCTCAGGTCGAGCTCCACCACCTCGCCGCCGTGGACCTCGCGGCGGACGGCGGACTCGATGGTGGTCGGGGCCGCGTACCAGCACGACAGCTCGGCCGCGACCTCGGTAGCGCCGGCACGCTCGAAGCGCCAGTGGGGCACGGTCGCGTCGAGGACGGCGTCGTCGGTCCACGCGGACGTGGTGATGCCGCGGCCCTCGCTGATCTCGGCGAGGAGCCGGTCGACGGGGTGGGGGCGGGTGGCCGGCGCGGTCATGACGACACCGTGGCCGCGGCGGCCTGCGATCGCCTTGCAACGGCTCCGGCGGCTCGTTGCAAGGTCGTGGCAGGGCGGTGTCGCGAGGGTCGGGCGGTCGGCGATCCCGCCGGCGTCAACGTCCGACACAGGAGGCACTTCCATGACCGACACCCTCATCCCCCCGACCGCCGTCGACCCCGACCGGCTGCAGGCCCTGGTCGAGCAGGCCGTCGGCGACTTCGGCGCGGTGCTCAACGCCGCGCTCGTCGTCGTCGGCGACCGGCTCGGGCTCTACCGTGCTCTCGCGGGGCTCGGCTCGTCCACCCCTGCCGAGCTGGCGTCGGCCACCGGCACCACCGAGCGGAACGTCCGCGAGTGGCTCTGCGCCCAGTCCGCGGCCGGCTACGTGACCTACGACGGGCCGGGGCCGGACGGCGCGACCGACCGGTTCTCGCTGTCGCCCGAGCAGGTCGAGGCGCTGACCCACGACGACAGCCCGGCCTTCGTGGCCGGCGGCTTCCAGGTGGTCACGGCCGCCGCCAAGGCCGACGAGCGCCTCACCGAGGCGTTCCGCACCGGCCACGGCGTCGGGTGGCACGAGCACCACCACGATCTGTTCGAGGGCACCGAGCGCTTCTTCCGCCCGGGCTACATCGCGAACCTGGTGCCCGAGTGGCTGCCCGCGCTCGACGGCGTCGTCGAGCGGCTCCGCTCCGGCGGCCGCGTGGCCGACGTCGGCTGCGGCCACGGCGCCTCGACGGTCCTCATGGCGCAGGCGTTCCCGACGTCGACGTTCGTGGGCTCCGACTACCACCCCGCCTCGGTCGACGCGGCCCGCGAGGCCACCGCCGGTACCACCAACATCTCGTTCGAGGTGGCCGCCGCCGACGGGTTCACCGGCGGCCCCTACGACCTCATCACCTACTTCGACTGCCTCCACGACATGGGCGACCCGGTCGGTGCCCTCCGCCACGCCCGCACCCAGCTCGCCGACGACGGCGTCGTGATGCTCGTCGAGCCGCAGGCAGGGGACTCGGTCGCGGACAACCTGAACCCGGTCGGCCGGGTGTTCTACGCCGCGTCGTCGCTGATCTGCACCCCGGCCTCCCAGTCCCAGGACGTCGGCCTCGCCCTCGGCGCCCAGGCCGGCCCCGCCCGCCTCGCCGAGGTCGCCCGCGCCGCCGGCTTCACCCGCGTCCGCACGGCCGCCGAGAACCCGTTCAACCAGGTCCTCGAGCTCCGGCCCTGACCCCCGGTGGGACCATGACCGCGTGGACGTGGTGCCGGTGCTGCTCCGCACCCGCCTGCTGGGGGACTCGGGTGCGGACGTCGTCGCCGAGCTGGCACCCCACGTGCGGGAGCGCTCGTTCGCTGCTCACCAGGTGGTGTGGGTCGAGGGTGATCCCGTGGACGGGCTCTACGTGCTCGTCGAGGGGATGATCAAGTCCCATCGCGTGAGCCTCGACGGCCAGGAGGTGATCCTGGTCTTCAACACCGTCGGTGACGTGGTCGGCGAGGTGGGGCTGTTCCACCCGGCGCAGGTCCGGCACGTCAGCGTGACCGCCATGGCTCCGACCCGCTGCCTGGTCATCCCGCGGGAACCGCTGGTCGCCTTCCTGTCGCGTCACCCCCGGCCCATGGTCCGCATGCTCGAGCAGCTGGCGACGACCGCGGTCAAGGCGGCGACGTCCTACAGCGAGCTGGCGTTGCACGACATCCGTGCGCGGGTCGCGGCGGCGCTCCTGGCCCTCGCCGAGGAGTACGGCGAGCCGACGGCCACCGGCACCCGGATCAGGCTGCGACTGTCGCAACCGACCCTGGCCGCGCTCGTGGCGGCGTCCCGCGAGAACGTCAACCGTGCCCTGGCAGGCTTCTTCGCGTCGGGTGCGGTGGTCTACCACGAGCGCCAGTTCGAGATCCGTGACCGGGAGGCGCTGCTCGCCGCGCGGGATTCCCCTGGTCGGTGACGTACGGCACTGCGCGTCACCTCGCGCCCGCCCAGGATCTGGCTCATGACCACCACGACGGCCGAGGCCGTGCACCTCATCACTGCTGCTGACGGGGACGCCTACGACGAGGCACGGCGGGTCTTCAACGCCATGTTCGACCGGCGGCCACGGGCGATCGCCAAGGTCGGGTCACCCGGCGACGTCGCGGCGGCCATCCGCTACGCACGCGCGAACGACCTGCGCATCGCCGTCCGCGCGGGCGGGCACTCCGTCGCCGGCTACTCGGCGGTGGACGACGGTCTGGTGATCGACCTCCGTCCGCTCGACCACATCGACGTCGACCCCGAGCACCGCACCGTGCGGGTGGGCGCCGGCGTGGTGTGGCGTGACCTGGACGCCGCCACGCAGGCGCACGGCCTCGCGACCACGGGCGGGCGGATGACGACCACGGGGGTGGCGGGGTTCACGCTCGGGAGCGGCAGCGGCTGGCTGGAGCGACTGCACGGCCTGGCCTGCGACAACCTGCTGGCCGCGCAGGTCGTGACGGCCGACGGCCGGGTGCTCACGGCCAGCGAGACCGAGAACCCCGACCTGTTCTGGGGGCTCCGAGGCGGCGGCGGCAACTTCGGGGTGGTCACCGAGTTCACGTTCCGGCTCCATCCCGTCGGTCCCACCATCTGCGCCGGGCTCGTCATGCACCCGCGGTCGAAGGGACCCGAGGTGCTGCGGTACTTCCGCGACTTCATGGAGGCGGCGCCGCGGGAGGTGTGCGGCGGCGCCCTCCTGATGACCGCGCCCCCCGCGCCGTTCGTGCCGCCCGACCTCCGCGGTCGTCCCGCCGTCGGCCTCGATCGCCGCCTACCTCGGACCGGTCGAGGAGGGGGAGCGTGTGCTCGCGCCGCTTCGCGAGTACGCCTCGCCGGCCGTCGACGACGTCCACGCTCGCCCCTATGCCGAGTTCCAGGCGATGACCGATCCCGGCAACCCGCCGGGACGGCGCAACTACTGGCGCTCCGGGTCCCTCCGGCACCTGCCCGACGAGGCCGTCGACGCGTTCCTCGCCTGCGCAGCGGGCGCGACCTCCCCGTTCAGCGTGCAGATCCTCGGCCGCGCCGGCGGAGCGATCTCCGACGTCCCCGACGAGGCGACGCCGATCAGCGGACGCACGGCGCCCTGGCAGTTCCACTGCTACGGGTCCTGGGACCACCTCGACGACGACCCCCACATCGCCTGGGTGCGGGCGACCGAGCGGACGATGCAACCGTGGTCGATGCCCGGCATGCCACTGAACTTCTTCAGCGCCATCGACCCCGACCTCGTCCACAGCACCTTCGGCGCCGAGAAGTTCGCTCGGCTCGTCGAGCTCAAGACCGAGTACGACCCCGAGAACATCTTCCGGCTCAACCAGAACATCCCCCCGGCTCCGGGCGGCACGCCCGCGTAGGCCGCTCGGTGGTCGAGCCGGGCGAGCGCCAGCGAGCCCGTGTCGAGACCCCCGAGCCTCGCCCCGCTACGGCACCATCCAGCCGAGCACCGGCGTCGCCTGCAGGCCGACGATCACGCACATCAGCGCCAGGAGCAGCAGGCTCCAGCCGATGACCTTGCGGAAGAGGTCGCCCTCCTTGCCGGCCATGCCGACCGCGGCGGCCGCGATGGCCAGGTTCTGCGGGCTGACCATCTTGCCGAGCACACCGCCCGACGAGTTCGCCGAGGCCATCAGCACCGGGTCCAGCCCGGCCTCCGCGGCGGTCTGCACCTGGAGCGCCCCGAAGAGCGCGTTGGCCGAGGTGTCCGAGCCGGTCACGGCCACGCCGATCCAGCCGAGGATCGGGGAGAGGATCGCGAACGCCCCGCCGGTGCCGGCCAGCCAGGCGCCCAGCGACGTCGTCTGGCCGGACTGGTTCATCACGTAGGCCAGCGCGAGCACGGCCATCACCGTGATGATCGCCGAGCTCAGCTCGACGTAGGTGCGGCCGTAGGTGCGGACGGCCTCGCGGGGGGAGACCTTGAGGATCAGCGCGGTGATGACGCCGGCGAGGATCATGAGGGTGCCGGCCGCCGGCAGCCAGTTGAAGACGTAGGTGGTGGAGGCGAGCGGCTCGCCGGTGGTGCTGAGCACGTCGAGCCCGGGCCAGCCGAAGCTGACCGTCCACGGCTCCTCGGCGAAGTACTCCTTGACCGCGCCGATGTTGGCGATCGAGAAGATCGCGATGATGACCGCGTACGGCGCGTAGGCCTTGGCCACCTCGCCCCTGCTGTCGCGCACGTGCTCGTCGCCGGTGGTCACGGTGGTCGCGCCGGTGCCCGCGCTGCCGCCGGATCGCGCCGGGACGTCGGCGGACTCGTCCGAGGTGTCGGAGGTCATCACCTCTGCCGGGCTCCAGACCCGCAGCAGCACGACGACGGCGGCCGCGGCCACGAGCGCTGCGATGATGTCGGCGAGCGGCACGGAGATGTAGTTGGCCGCGGCGAACTGCGCGATCGCGAAGGCGATGCCGCACACGATGGCGGGCAGCCAGGTCTGGCGCACGCCGCGTCGTCCGTCGACGACGTAGACCAGGATCAGCGGCACGACGAGAGCGAGGATCGGGGTCTGCCGCCCGACCATCGCGCCCAGCCCGTCGACGGTCAGACCGGGGTCGGGGTTCGCGCCGGAGGAGACCGTCGCCAGGGTCACGATCGGGGTGGCCAGCGCGCCGAAGGCCACCGGGGCGGTGTTGGCGATCAGCGCGACGGCGGCGGCCTTGAGCGGCTGGAAGCCCAGCGCCATCAGCATCACCACGGTGATCGCGACCGGCGTCCCGAAGCCGGCCAGCGCCTCGAGCAGCGCGCCGAAGCAGAACGCGATGATGATCGCCTGCACCCGCTGGTCGGAGCTCACGCTCGCGAAGGAGCGCCGCAGCACGTCGAAGTGCCCCGAGGTCACCGTCAGGTTGTAGACCCAGATCGCGTTGATGACGATCCACAGGATCGGGAAGAAGCCGAAGGCCGCGCCCTCGGTACCGGAGAGCAGCGCCTGCCCCACCGGCATCCCGAACAGCACCACCGCGACCAGCAGCGCGACCACCAGCGAGATCAGCCCGGACAGCCAGGCCTTGAGCCGCAGCCCGCCGAGCAGCGCGAACAGGGTGAGCAGGGGGATGGCGGCGCACAGCGCGCTGAGGGCGAGCGAGCCGCCGACCGGGTCGAGGTCTTGCTGGAACATCCGAGCTCCCGAGAGTTGTGGACGGTGGTGGGATCAGTCGATCTGGGCGGTGAGACCGGCCGCATCGATGCCCGCGACGGCGGCGGCCTCGTCGTTGTCGGAGGTGTCGCCGGTGACGCCGACCGCGCCGATCACCGCGCCGTCGGCGTCCTTGACCAGCACGCCGCCGGGCACCGGCACGAGGGCGCCGCCGACGGCGTCGGTGACGGCGGCGATGAAGTAGGCCTGCTGCTCGGCCCGGGCCATGATCGAGCGCGAGCCCATCCCGAGGGCCAGCGCGCCGTGGGCCTTGCCGAAGCCGATCTCGAAGCGCTTGTTGGACGATCCGTCCTCGCGCTCGACGGCGACCACGTGGCCGCCGGCGTCGAGCACCACCACGGTGAGCGGCTTGAAGCCGGCCTCGGCTCCGTGGGCACGGGTGCCGGCGACGATGGTGCGGGCAGTCTCCAGATCGATGGTGGTCACGCGTCGTCCTTCTTCTCGCGGCGGTGGCGGTGCAGGATCGGCTCGGTGTAGCCGCTGGGCTGGGTGAGGCCCTCGAACACGAGGGCCTGCGCGGCGCGGAACGCGACGCCGTCGTACGCCGGCGCCATCGGCTCGTAGTCCGGGTCGCCGGCGTTCTGCTCGTCGACCACCTCGGCCATCCGGCGCAGTGTCTCCTCGACCTGCTCGCGGGTGACCACGCCGTGGTGCAGCCAGTTGGCGACGTGCTGGGCGGAGATCCGGCAGGTGGCGCGGTCCTCCATCAGCGCCTCGCCGGTGATGTCGGGGACCTTGGAGCAGCCGACCCCGGCGTCGACCCAGCGCACGACGTACCCGAGCAGCGACTGCAGGTTGTTCTCGATCTCGTCGCGCCGGTCGTCGTCCGACCAGTCCGCGGGGTCGCCCAGCGGCACCTCGAGCAGCTGCTCGCGCTCGCGGCGCCGGCCGCCGTCGCGGAGCTCCTCCTGCCGGGCCCGGACGTCGACGTCGTGGTAGTGCAGCGCGTGGACGGTGGCCGCGGTGGGGGAGGGCACCCAGGCGCAGGAGGCGCCGGCCTTCGGGTGGCCGATCTTGGCCTCGTACATGTCGGCGAGGCTGTCGGGCGCGGGCCACATGCCCTTGCCGATCTGGGCGCGGCCGAGCAGCCCGCACTCGAGGCCGATGTCGACGTTGAGGTCCTCGTAGGCCTGGATCCAGGTCTCGCCCTTCATGGCGGCCTTGCGCACCATCGGCCCGGCCTGCATGGAGGTGTGGATCTCGTCGCCGGTGCGGTCGAGGAAGCCGGTGTTGATGAAGGCGACCCGCTCGCGGGCCGCGGCGATGCAGGCCTTGAGGTTGAGCGACGTCCGCCGCTCCTCGTCCATGATGCCGACCTTGATGGTCAGCGGCGGCAGGCCGAGCAGCTCCTCGACGCGGCCGAACAGCTCGACGGCGAAGGCCACCTCCTCCGGCCCGTGCATCTTCGGCTTCACGACGTACATCGCGCCGGTGCGGGAGTTCGGCAGCTCGGACTGACCGCGCAGGTCCTTCAGCGAGCCCAGCGCCGTCATGATCGCGTCGAGGACGCCCTCCGGGACCTCCTGCCCGTCGCGGTCGAGCACCGCGTCGGTGGTCATCAGGTGGCCGACCTGGCGGATGAAGAGCAGCGAGCGCCCCGGCAGCGTCACCTCGTCGCCGTCGGCGCCCGGTGTAGGTGCGGTCGGGGTTCATCGACCGGGTGAAGGTCTTCGCCGCCCTTGGTGACCTCCTCGGCCAGCGTGCCCTCCATCAGCCGCAGCCAGTTGCGGTAGCCGAGCACCTTGTCCTCGGCGTCGACGGCGGCGACGGAGTCCTCGAGGTCCATGATCGTCGACACCGCCGACTCCATCAGGAGGTCCTTCACGCCCGCGGCGTCGCCGCGGCCGATGCGGTCCTCCCGGTCGACCTGGATCTCCACGTGCAGGCCGTGGTGCACGAGCAGCACGGCCTCCGGTGCGTCGGCGTCGCCGCGCCGGCCGACGTACTGCCCGGGGTCGGCGAGCCGCACGGTCTCGTCCTTCACGGTGACGGCGAGCCCGTCGTCGTCCACGGCGTACGACGTCGCGTCGGCGTGCGACCCGGAGGCGAGCGGGAAGTGCGCGTCGAGCAGCGCCCGGCCGCGGGCGATCACCTCCGCGCCGCGCGCCTCGTTGTAGTCGTCGCCGGGCGCGAGGTCGCCGTCCTGCGGCACCACGTCGCTGCCGTAGAGCGCGTCGTACAGCGACCCCCAGCGGGCGTTGACGGCGTTGGTGGCGAACCGCGCGTTGAGCAGCGGCACCACCAGCTGCGGGCCGGCGATCCGGGCGACCTCGTCGTCGACGCCGTCGGTGGTGACCGCCACCTCGTCCGGCTCGTCGAGCCAGGTAGCCGATCTCGCGCAGGAAGGCGGCGTACGCCGCGGGGTCGGGGCGCCCGGGGTGCTCGCGGTGCCAGTCGTCGAGCCGGCCCTGGAGGTCGTCGCGGCGGGCCAGCAGCTCGCGGTTGCGCGGGGCGAGGTCGTCGACGATCGCCTCGACACCCGCCCAGAACGCGTCGGCGTCGACGCCGGAACCCGGCAGCGCCTCCTCGTCGACGAACCGGTGGAGCTCCTCGGCGACCTGGAGCCCGCCGACCTCGACACGCTGCGCCATGAGACTCCTCGAGAATCGTCCGACCTGTCAGACTTCCACATCGTGGAAACAATGACCGTACTAACCGAGGAGTCCGGTGGTGTCAACCCGCTCACGGGTGCAGTCCGTCGACCGGGCCCTCGACCTGCTCGAGGAGGTGGCCGCCCGCGGCGGCGCCCTCACCATCGGCGAGATCGCCGCCGCGACCGGCATCCCGCTGCCCACGACGCACCGCCTGCTGCGCACCCTCGTGGAGCGCGGCTACATGCGCCAGGGACCCGACCGCCGCTACGCCCTCGGGTTCCGGCTGCTCCCGCTCAGCAGCGTCGCCAACGGCATGGTCGGCGCCGGCGCCGAGCGCGCCCTGGCCCGGCTGGTCGACGCCCTCGGCGAGACCGCCAACCTCGCCCTCCTCGACGGCGACCACGTCGTCTACGTCGCCCAGTGCCCCGGCCGCCACGCGATGCGGATGTTCACCGAGGTCGGCCGCCGCGTCGACGCCCACTGCACCGCCGTCGGCAAGGCCATGCTCGCCACCTTCCCCGACGACGACGTCGCCGCCCGCCTCGGCCGCGCCGGCCTGAGCCGCCACACCGAGCACACCATCACCGACCTCGACACGCTCCTGGCCCAGCTGGCGGAGATCCGCCACCGCGGCCACGCCCTCGACGAGGGCGAGCAGGAGGTCGGCGTGCGGTGCGTCGCGGTCGCCGTCCCCGGCCCCACCCTCCGCCTCGGCGTCTCCGTCTCCGGCCCCGCCCCCCGGATGACCGACGACCTGATCGAGCACGCGGTGCCCCTGCTGCGCGACGCCGCGGGCGCCTCGCGTCGGC
>CAWABT010000001.1:2352500-2981848 GCA_963780355.1 uncultured Actinomycetota bacterium | reverse complement strand
GCTGCCGAGCGGCGACACCCTGCGGTCGTTCCGCATGGTCGTCGGGCGCAAGGACGCCGAGGCGGTCGGCAGCCGGCAGCGGCACGACACGCTCGACTGCGTGGTGTGGGGCGGCCGGGTGAAGCGCTCGGTCGCCGGCTGGCGCACGGGTGACGTCGTCGAGGTCACCGGGGCGATCCGGCGGCGGTTCTACCGCGGTGGCACCGGGCCGGTGTCGCGGGTCGACGTGGAGGTGACCGGCGGGCGGGTCATTCGTCGTGCAGCGACCTGAGCAGCACGCCGAACGGCGGCTTGGGCTGGAACGACGTGGCCTTCTCCGGCATCAGCCGGCCCTCCTGGGCCACCTCGAGGGCGTGGTCGAGGGTGACCGCCGGCACGAACACCGCGGTGCCCACGTGCGGGGCGGCGTGGTCCAGAGCCGCCTCGGCGTCGTGGTGGTAGGCGATGCGGTGTGGTCCGCGCGGCAGGGCGGGCACCAGCTCGTCGTGGAGCGCCTCGACCGGGCTCCGCCGGCCGAGCCGCGGGAAGGTCACCGAGATCCCGAGCTCACGGTCGCTCACCACGATGCTGTCGTCGCGGGGCTCGTGCACGGCGAGCGGGTCGACCGGAGACACCCCGAGCCCGAGCGAGAGGGCGGCGACCTCGACGTCGTAGGCCGACGAGCCTTGGAGCACCCGGTGGATCGCGCCGAGCGACAACGGGGTGTCGTCCTGGTCGACGAGCATCGCCAGGCCCCGGTCGGCGCTGGTGCCGGGCGAGCGCTGCTGCAGTCGCAGATAGGCCGCGTAGCGGTGGTGCCCGTCGGCGATGAGGGCGCGGGTGTCGGCGAGCCCGTCGTTGAGCCGGGTCTGCTCGTCGGGGTCCGAGAGCACCCAGAGTCGGTGCGCGTGGCCGGAGCGGTCCAGGAACTGGTGGTCCGGCACCCGCTCGAGGATCGCCCGGGTCGCCGCGCGCAGCGGCGCCGGCGCGTGGTGCACCAGCAGGATCGGCGCGGGGTTGAGACCCATCTCGAGCATCCGGTCGGCGAGGTCGTCGGCGTGGGCGGGGTAGATCCCCTCGTGCGGCAGCACGGCGCGGTCCTCGGGTCGCGCGGCCCGCCGTGACACGTCGAGCGCGCCGACGAGCCCGCGGATCACCACGCCGCCCACGGCGTACTCGTGGAGGTAGAGCGCGGGTCGCTCGTCGTGCACGAGCAGGCCCCGGTCCTGCCACTGGGCGAGCCGGTCGGCGACGTCGCGGTAGGGCCGCGCGAAGGCGCGGGCGGAGGCCGGGTCGGAGATCCGGGACGACGCCAGCCGCAGCGCGGTGAACGGTGCCAACCGGAGCGGGCCCGCGACGTACGGCGGGATCACGGCGGCGTCCATTCGGGACACGCTACGGGGCGCCGGTGGCGCAGCCTGCGAGACTCGGCGGGTGCTGGCGAGCTCGGGTCCGTTGTGCGACCACTACGACCTGGCGATGCTCGACCTGGACGGTGTCGTCTACATCGGCGCGGAGGCCGTGCCGGGTGCCGGCGAGCAATTGGCACGGGTCCGTGAGACCGGGATGCGGTGCGCGTTCATCACCAACAACGCCGCCCGGCCGCCGGAGACGGTGGCCGAGCACCTCGAGGAGCTGGGGGTGCCGGCGACGGTCGACGACGTGGTGACCTCCGCCCAGGCGGCGGCGCGAGTGCTGCGCGACCGGCTCGGCGAGGGCGCCCGGGTGGCCCTGCTGGGCGGGCCCGGACTGGAGGCCGCGCTCGCCGAGGCTGGTCTGGTCCCCGTGGCGGTCGACGACGAGGACGCAGATGCCGTGGTGAGCGGGTACGGCCCGGAGGTGCGGTGGCGCGACGTGATGCGTGCGGCGGTGCGGATCCGGGACGGCCTGTGGTGGGTGGCGAGCAACACCGACCGCACCATCCCGACGCCGTTCGGGGTGGCGCCGGGGCACGGGGTGCTCGTCGACACGCTGGCGCGGTTCGCCGACGTCGAGCCGGAGGTGGCCGGCAAGCCGGCACGCCCGCTGCTCGACGAGACGGTCCGACGGATGGGGGCCGAGCGGGCGCTGATGGTCGGCGACCGGCTCGACACCGACATCGAGGGCGCCCAGCGGGCCGGGGTCGACTCGCTGCTGGTGCTCACCGGGGTGACCGGGCTGCCCGAGCTGGTGGCGGCGCGGCCCGAGGAACGGCCGACGTACCTCGCGCCCGACCTGGGCGGGTTGCTGAGCGCGCATCCGGAGGTCGAGAAGTCCGACGGCGGCTGGGCGGCCGGCGGCTGGACGGCGGTCGTCGACGACGGCGCACTGCGGGTCTCGGGCTCGGGGGAGCCTGCGGACTGGTGGCGGGCGGTGGCCGCGTGCGGCTGGGACCATCTCGACCGGACCGGCGACGTGGTCGACACCGGCGCTGTGGAGCCGCCGGTGCCCGAGAAGGACGGGTCCGACGGGTAGCCTCGGCGCCGTGAGCGACCAGCCCGCGGAGCAGACCGACCCCCTGGACGAGCGTCCCGAGCCGACCGGCCTCGCGCGGGTGGATGCGGTGCTGGACGCCGTCGCCGGGCTGGGGGACCAGCCGGTGGCCGAGCACGTCGCCGTGTTCGAGCAGGCGCACACCGAGCTCCGGGCCGCGCTCGACCCGCACTGACGTGGCGCCACGGCGGCTGCGCCTGGACGCCGAGCTGGTGCGGCGGGGCCTGGCACGCTCCCGCGACCACGCCGCCGAGCTGGTGGCGGCCGGCCGGGTGAAGGTCGGAGGGACCGTCGCGTCCAAGCCGGCCACGGGAGTGACCACCGACGTGGCGATCGTGGTGGTTGAGGACGCCGACCGGCCCGACTACGTCTCGCGCGGCGGGCACAAGCTGGCCGGCGCGCTGGACGTGTTCGAGCCCGCCGGGCTGGCGGTCGTCGGACGGCGGTGCCTGGACGCGGGAGCCTCGACGGGCGGGTTCACCGACGTGTTGTTGCGGCGCGGGGCACGGGAGGTGGTGGCGGTCGACGTCGGCTACGGCCAGCTGGCGTGGTCGCTGCGCTCCGACGAGCGGGTGGTGGTGCACGACCGCACCAACGTCCGTGACCTGACGCCGGAGCTGGTGGGAGAGCCGGTCGAGCTGGTGGTGGGCGACCTGTCCTTCATCTCGCTGACGCTGGTGCTCGAGGCGCTGACCTCGGTGACGGCGTCCGACGGCGACCTGGCACTGATGGTGAAGCCGCAGTTCGAGGTGGGGAAGGACCGCGTGGGCAAGGGTGGCGTGGTGCGCGACCCGGCGCTGCGGGTCGAGGCGGTCGCGACCGTGGCGGCGACGGCAGCCGAGCGCGGCTGGGGCGCGCGGATGGTGGCGCGCAGCCCGCTGCCGGGGCCGTCGGGCAACGTCGAGTTCTTCCTGTGGCTGCGGCGCGGCCCGGCGACCCTGACGACGGTGGACGTCGAGGCGGCTGTGCACGGGTCCGACCCGCCGGGGGCACCGGGTGAGAGGCTGGCCCCGTGACCGAGCAGGCGACCCACCGTCCCGGCGACGGCGTGCGCCGGGTGCTGCTGCTCGCCCACACCGGGCGGGTGGAGGCCCGTGAGGTGGCGCTGGCGTGTCTGAAGGCGCTCACCGAGCAGGGGGTGACGGTGAGGCTGCTGGCCAGCGAGGCGGCTGACCTCGACGTCGCCCCGGAGGGGTTCGCCTCGCCGGTGGAGGTGATCGCGTCCGAGCAGGACGCCAGCCACGACTGCGAGCTCACCCTCGTGATCGGTGGCGACGGCAGCATCCTGCGCGCGGTCGAGGTCACCTACGGCAGCCCGACGCCGGTGCTGGGCGTGAACCTCGGGCACGTCGGGTTCCTCGCCGAGGCCGAGCAGGACGACGTCGAGTCGACCATCGCGGCGATCGTCGAGCGGCGCTACACGGTCGAGGACCGGCTGGTGCTCGACGTGCGGGTGCTGCGCGACGGCGAGCAGGTGAGCGAGACCTTCGCGGTCAACGAGGTGAGCGTCGAGAAGGCCTCCCGCGAGCGCATGATCGAGGTGGTGGTCGAGGTCGACGGCCGGCCGCTGTCACGGTGGGGCTGCGACGGCGTCGTGTGCGCGACGCCCACCGGCTCGACCGCCTACAACTTCAGCGCCGGCGGCCCGATCGTGTGGCCGCAGGTGGAGGCGATCTGCCTGGTGCCGCTGAGCGCGCACGCGCTGTTCGCGCGGCCGCTGGTGGTGGCGCCGACGTCGGTGCTGGCGATCGAGGTGCTCGCGGGCACCCAGGGCACCGGCGTGATGTGGGCCGACGGCCGCCGCACCGTCGACCTGCCGCCCGGTGCCCGCATCGAGGTGCGCCGCAGCGTGCACCCGGCCCGGCTGGCGCGGCTCCACCAGGCGCCGTTCACCGATCGCCTGGTGGCGAAGTTCGGCCTCCCGGTCGAGGGGTGGCGCGGGGCCGGCGGCCGCCGGTTCCGCGGGAGCGCCCAGTGATCGAGGAGATCCGGATCACGTCACTGGGCGTGATCGAGTCCTCCACGCTCGAGCTGGGGCCGGGGCTCACGGTCGTCACCGGGGAGACCGGCGCCGGCAAGACGATGCTCGTGACGGCGCTCGGCCTGCTGCTCGGCGGCCGGGCCGACTCCGGCGCCGTCCGCACCGGCGCCAAGCAGGCACGGGTCGAGGGCGTGGTGGCACTGGCCGCCCTGCCCGGGGTGGCGGCGGCGGTCGACGAGGCCGGCGGCGAGGCGGACGACGACGCCGTGGTGCTGGCCCGCAACGTGTCGGCCGAGGGCCGGTCCCGGGCGTTCGTGGGCGGCGCGGCGGTGCCGGTGAGCACGCTGGGCTCGCTCGCCGAGTCGCTGGTGGCGGTGCACGGCCAGTCCGACCAGCACCGGCTGCTCGCCGCCCAGGCGCAGCGCCACGCGCTCGACCGGTTCGGCGGCCCGGCGCTGCAGGCGCTGCTCACCGACTACCAGGGCGGCTACCGCGCGCTGCGCGACTGCGAGCGCGAGCTCGGCGAGCTGGTCACCGCGGCGCGCGAACGCGCCCGGGAGGCCGACCTGCTGCGGTTCGGGGTCGGCGAGGTCGAGGCGGTCGCGCCGCAGCCCGGCGAGGACGTCGAGCTGGCGGCCGAGGAGTCCCGGCTGGGCTACGCCGACACGCTGCGCGGCGCGGCCGAGCAGGCCCGCGAGGCGCTCTCGAGCGACAACGGCGACCACCCCGATGCCCTGACGGCGGTCGCAGCGGCCCGCGGGCTGCTGGACGGCGTCCGCGACCACGACCCCGCCGCCGGCGAGCTGGCCGACCGGCTGGCCGAGGTGAGCTACCTGCTGAGCGACCTGGCGGCCGACGTCGCCTCCTACGCCTCCGGTGTCGACACCGACCCGGTGCGGCTGGCGGCGGTCTCCGAGCGCCGCGCCGCAGTGATCGCCCTCACCCGCAAGTACGGCGAGACCGTCGACGAGGTGCTGGCGTGGGCCGAGACCTCCTCGGCCCGGCTGCTCGACCTCGACTCCACCGACGAGCGGATCGCCCGGCTCACCGCCGACCAGGAGCGGCTCACCACCGAGCTCGACGACGCCGCGGCCGCGCTCCACGCCGCCCGCGCCCAGGCGGCGGCCGAGCTCGAGCGGCGGGTCACCGACGAGCTCACGCTGCTCGCCATGCCGCACGCCCGCCTGGAGATCGCGGTCACCCGCATCGAGCCGGCCGGTCACGGCGCCGACGACGTCGCGCTGCTGCTGGCCGCCAACGCCGGCGCCGACCCGCGGCCGCTCCACAAGGGCGCCTCGGGCGGCGAGCTGTCGCGGGTGATGCTCGCGCTCGAGGTCGCGCTGGCCGCGGCCGACGACCAGCAGGTGCCCACCTTCGTGTTCGACGAGGTCGACGCCGGCGTCGGGGGAGCGGCGGCGGTGGAGGTCGGCCGCCGGCTCGCGGCGCTGGCCCGCAGCGCCCAGGTGCTGGTGGTCACCCACCTGCCCCAGGTCGCCGCCTACGCCGACCGGCACGTGCTGGTGGAGAAGTCCGACGACGGCACGGTCACGAGCTCCGGCCTCAGCGTGCTCGACGACGAGGGCCGGGAGCGTGAGCTGTCGCGGATGCTCGCGGGCATGGCCGACTCCGACACGGCGCTCGCGCACGCCCGCGAGCTGCTCGAGGTCGCGCGTGGCGGCACGGTTTAGGGGATTTCGAGACGGCTCGCTCGCTCCGCGCTGACGCGCGGCCCGAGCCGAGCCTCCTCAATCCCCTCGCAATTTCGAACCGCGACTCGCGCGCTCGTCGCGCTTCGAGCTCGGGCCTGTAATAGGGTGGAGTTCCGTGAAGCATCCGGGGCCCGCGCAGACCGCGCACGTGTTCGTCACCGGAGGCGTCGCCTCCTCGCTCGGCAAGGGACTCACCGCGTCCAGCCTCGGCCGGCTGCTGCGGTCGCGCGGCCTGCGGGTCACGATGCAGAAGCTCGACCCGTACCTCAACGTCGACCCGGGCACGATGAACCCGTTCCAGCACGGCGAGGTGTTCGTCACCGACGACGGCGCCGAGACCGACCTCGACATCGGCCACTACGAGCGGTTCCTCGATGTCGACCTCGGCCAGATCGCCAACGTCACCACCGGGCAGGTCTACTCCAGCGTCATCGCCAAGGAGCGCCGCGGCGATTACCTCGGCGACACCGTGCAGGTGATCCCGCACATCACCAACGAGATCAAGGACCGGATCCTCGCCATGGGTGGCGACGACATCGACGTCGTCATCACCGAGATCGGCGGCACGGTCGGCGACATCGAGTCGCTGCCGTTCCTCGAGGCCGCCCGCCAGGTGCGGCACGACATCGGCCGCGACAGCTGCTTCTTCCTGCACATCTCGCTGGTGCCCTACATCGGTCCCTCGGGCGAGCTCAAGACCAAGCCCACCCAGCACTCGGTGGCCGCGCTGAGGCAGGTCGGCATCCAGCCCGACGCGGTCGTCTGCCGCGCCGACCGCGAGCTGCCGGAGTCGATCAAGCGCAAGATCTCGCTGATGTGCGACGTCGACCAGGAGGCGGTCATCACCGCCGCGGACGCGCCGTCGATCTACGACATCCCCAAGGTGCTGCACCGGCAGGGACTCGACGCCTACGTGGTGCGGCGGCTCGACCTGCCGTTCCGCGACGTCGACTGGACGGCCTGGGACGACCTGCTGCGGCGGGTCCACCACCCGAGCGAGGACGTCACGATCGCGCTGGTCGGCAAGTACGTCGACCTGCACGACGCCTACCTCTCGGTGGCCGAGGCGCTGCGCGCGGGCGGGTTCGCCCACGACGCGAAGGCGAACATCCGCTGGGTCCCGTCCGACGACTGCCAGACCCCGGCGGGCGCCGCCCGGGCGCTCAGCGACGTCGACGGGATCTGCGTGCCGGGCGGCTTCGGCGTCCGTGGGCTCGAGGGCAAGATCGGCGCGCTCACCTACGCCCGCACCCACGGCATCCCGACCCTCGGCCTGTGCCTGGGTCTGCAGTGCATGGTGATCGAGTACGCCCGCAACGTGGCCGGCCTCGAGAAGGCCGACTCCACCGAGTTCGACTCCGACTGCGTCGAGCCGGTGATCGCCACGATGGAGGAGCAGAAGGCGTTCGTCGAGGGCGCCGGCGACCTCGGCGGCACGATGCGGCTCGGCCTCTACCCGGCCGACCTGGCCGACGGCTCGCTCGCCCGCGAGGCGTACGGCGAGGCGCGGGTGCACGAGCGGCACCGGCACCGCTACGAGGTCAACAACGCCTACCGCGATCAGCTCGCCTCGAGCGGCCTGGTCTTCTCCGGCACCAACCCCGATCTCGACCTGGTCGAGTTCGTGGAGCTGCCGCGCGACGTGCACCCCTACTACGTCGCCACCCAGGCCCACCCCGAGCTGCGGTCCCGGCCCACCCGGCCGCACCCGCTGTTCGCCGGCCTCGTGGGCGCGGCGATCGAGCGGCAGAAGGAGCTCCGGTTCCCGATGGACGAGTCCGGCCTGCGGCGCCCGGTCGACGAGGACGAGTGACCGGGCCGCTCGACGACGTCGAGGAGCACTGGCCGGTCACGGCCTCGGAGTACCTGCACCAGGACTCGTGGGTGGTGGCGCTGCGCGCCGACCGGGTCGAGACCGGCGGCGGCGTCACGGCCCGCCGGCTGACGCTGGAGCACCCCGGCGCGGTGGTGATCCTGGCGGTCGACGAGCAGGAGCGGGTGTTCTGCCTGTGGCAGTACCGGCACCCGGCCGGCAAGCGGTTCGTGGAGCTGCCGGCGGGCCTGTGCGACGGCCCGGAGGGTGAGGCGCCGCTCGACGTCGCGCACCGCGAGCTGCGTGAGGAGGCCGAGCTCGAGGCGGCGGAGTGGACCCACCTCAGCTCCACCTACCCCTCGCCCGGCATCTCCGCCGAGGTGCACCACCTCTACCTCGCGCAGGGCCTGAACCCGGTCAGCAGAGGGGACTTCGAGCTTCACCACGAGGAGGCCGACATGACGACGGGATGGGTGCCGTTCGCCGACCTGTACGACGCCGTGGCGGCCGGCCGGCTCACCGACGGCCCGACCGCCCTGGCGGTGCTCCTCGCCCGAGCGCGAGGGATAGGGTCGACGGCGTGAAGATCGGCGTCCCGAAGGAAGTCAAGAACCACGAGTACCGCGTGGCCCTCACGCCCGTCGGTGCCCACGAGCTGGTGCAGCACGGCCACGAGGTGTTCGTGCAGCGCGACGCCGGCGTGGGCTCGCAGGTGCCGGACGAGGAGTACGTCGCCGCCGGCGCCACGATCCTCGACGAGGCCGACGACGTGTGGGGCACCGCCGACATGGTGCTCAAGGTGAAGGAGCCCATCGAGGAGGAGTACCACCGCCTCCGCGAGGGGCTCACGCTCTTCACCTACCTGCACCTCGCCGCCGACAAGCGGCTCACCGACGAGCTGATCGCCAAGAAGGTCACCGCGATCGCCTACGAGACGGTGCAGCTGCCCTCCGGCGGGCTGCCGCTGCTCTACCCGATGTCGGAGGTCGCCGGCTGCCTCGCCCCGCAGGTCGGCGCGCACGCCATGATGCGCGCGCAGGGCGGTCGCGGTGTGCTGATGGGCGGCGTCGGCGGCGTCGCGCAGGCGAAGGTCGTGATCATCGGCGCCGGTGTGTCCGGACAGAACGCCGCCAACATCGCGCTCGGCATGGGCGCCGACGTCACGCTGCTCGACACCGACCTCGACAAGCTGCGGATGTCGTTCTGGCGCTACGACAACCGGGTGCACGGGCTGGCGTCGTCGAAGCTGGCGATCCAGCAGCAGGTGCGGGAGGCCGACCTGGTGATCGGCGCCGTGCTCATCCCGGGCGCGGCCGCGCCGAAGCTGGTGAGCAACCAGCTCGTCTCGGAGATGAAGCCGGGCTCGGTGCTCGTCGACATCGCGGTCGACCAGGGCGGCTGCTTCGAGGACACCCGCGCCACGACGCACGCCGACCCGACCTACATGGTCCACGAGTCGGTGTTCTACTGCGTGGCCAACATGCCCGGTGCGGTGCCGAACACCTCCACCTACGCCCTCACCAACGCCACCATGCCGTACACCGTGGCCCTGGCGGACAAGGGCTGGCTCACCGCCTGCCGCGACGACCACTCGCTCGCGCTCGGCCTCAACACCCACGCCGGCGACCTCACCAACGAGCCGGTCGGCGAGGCCGTCGGCATCGAGGCGGTCTCGCTCGACGACGTCCTCACTACGTAGGCGAGGGGGTAGGTGGACGACGTCACACGGGCGGTACGGACCTACCTCGACCACCTCACCGTCGAGAAGGGCCTCGCCGCCAACACGCTGACGTCGTACCGGCGCGACCTGCGCCGCTACCGGGCGTTCCTCGATCAGCAGGGCGTCACCGAGCTCGACGCCGTCACCGAGGCAACTGTGACGTCGTTCCTGGTGCGACTGCGCGAGGGCGACGCCGACCACCCTCCGCTGGGCGCGAGCTCGGCGGCCCGCACCGTGGTGGCGGTGCGCGGCTTCCACAAGTTCGCCGTCGCCGACGGGCTGGCGCAGGTCGACCCGGCCGCCGCGGTGAAGCCGCCCTCGCCAGCGAAGCGGCTGCCCAAGGCGCTGCCGCTCTCGGACGTGGAGGCGATCCTCGACGCCGCCGGGTCGCCCGGCACCACGCTGGCGCTGCGCGACCGGGCGCTGCTCGAGGTGCTGTACGGCACGGGAGCCCGGATCTCCGAGGCCACCGGCCTCGACGTCGACGACCTCGACGAGCACGACGGCACCGTGCTGCTGCGCGGCAAGGGCGGCAAGGAGCGGCTGGTGCCCGTGGGCAGCTTCGCCCGCGAGGCGGTCGACGCCTACCTGGTCCGCGGCCGTCCCGAGCTGGTGGGCACCGGTGCCGGCACCCCGGCGCTGTTCCTCAACTCCCGCGGCGGCCGGCTCTCGCGGCAGTCGGCGTGGGCGATCCTGGTGAAGGCGGCCGAGCGGGCCGGCGTCACCCGCGAGGTGTCGCCCCACACGCTGCGGCACTCGTTCGCCACCCACCTGCTCGACGGCGGCGCCGACGTGCGCGTGGTGCAGGAGCTGCTCGGCCACGCCTCGGTGACCACGACGCAGGTGTACACGCTCGTCACCGTCGACAACCTGCGCGAGGTCTTCGCGACCGCCCACCCGCGGGCCCGCGAATGAAAGGCCCGGACGACGTCCTCGACGAGATCACCGCCCACGCCGCGAGCCGCGGCCTCGAGCTCTACCCGCACCAGGAGGAGGCGGTGCTGGAGCTGCTGGCCGGCAACCACGTCGTGCTCGCGACGCCGACCGGGTCGGGCAAGTCACTGGTGGCGCTGGCCGCGCACATGATGGCCCTCGCCGACGACCGCGTCTCCTTCTACACGGCCCCCATCAAGGCGCTGGTGAGCGAGAAGTTCTTCGACCTCTGCCAGGTGTTCGGGGCCGACCAGGTCGGGATGATCACCGGCGACGTGTCGGTGAACGCCGACGCCCCGGTGATCTGCTGCACCGCCGAGATCCTCGCCAACATCGCGCTGCGCGAGGGTCGCGCGGCCGACGTCGGCCTGGTGGTGATGGACGAGTTCCACTTCTACGCCGAGCCCGACCGGGGCTGGGCCTGGCAGGTGCCGCTGCTGGAGCTGCCGCAGGCCCAGCAGCTGCTGATGTCGGCCACCCTCGGCGACATGAGCGAGATCGCGGCCGACCTCACCCGCCGCACCGGCCGGGGACGGCGATCGTCGCCGACGCCGAGCGGCCGGTGCCGCTCACCTTCGCGTGGTCCACCGAGCCGTTGGTCGACACGCTCGACGAGCTCGTGCAGACCCACCAGGCGCCGGTCTACGTCGTGCACTTCACGCAGAAGGACGCCGTCGAGCACGCGACCACGCTGCTCAACGCCAAGCTGCCGGTGCGCGAGGGCATCGACGAGAGGCTCGCCGGCGTCCGGTTCGGCGCCGGGTTCGGCAAGACCCTCCAGAAGCTGCTCAAGAAGGGCATCGGCGTGCACCACGCCGGGATGCTGCCGCGCTACCGGCGGCTGGTGGAGCAGCTCGCCCAGTCGGGTCTGCTCACGGTCGTGTGCGGCACCGACACCCTCGGCGTCGGCGTCAACGTGCCGATCCGCACCGTGCTCTTCACCGGCCTCGCCAAGTACGACGGCACCCGGTCGCGGGTGCTGCGCACCCGGGAGTTCCTCCAGATCGCGGGCCGCGCCGGCCGGGCCGGCTTCGACACCTCCGGGCACGTCGTCGTGCAGGCACCCGAGCACGTGATCGCCAACGAGAAGGCCAAGGCCAAGTCGGAGGCGAAGAACGCGAGCCTGCGGGAGCACCAGAAGGCGAAGCGGAAGTCGAAGCCGCACCTCACCAAGCCGCCCGAGGGCACCGTGGTGTGGACCGAGCAGACCTTCGACAAGCTCGTGGCCGGAGTGCCGGAGCCGCTGGTGAGCCGGATGAAGGTCGACAACGCGATGCTCGTGAACGTCGTCTCCCGCGAGGAGGACGCGTTCTCGGTGCTGCGGCGGCTGCTCACCGACAACCACGAGGCCCGCAAGCAGCAGGTGAAGCACGCCCGGCGGGCGCTCCGGCTGGCCCGCAGCCTGGTGGCCTCCGGCACGCTGGTGCGGCTCGACGACCCCGACGGGTTCGGCCGCCGCTACGTGCTCGGCGCCGACGTGGGCGACGACTTCGCCCTCAACCAGCCGCTCGCGCACTACGCGCTGGAGGCGTTCGACCTGCTCGACCCGGAGGCGGACAGCTACCCGCTGGACATCGTCAGCGTGGTCGAGGCCGTGCTCGACCCGCCGCGCCAGGTGCTGTTCGCCCAGCAGCACGCCGCCCGCGGCGAGGCGATCGCCGAGATGAAGGCCGACGGCCTCGAGTACGAGGAGCGGATGGCGCTGCTCGACGACGTCACCTGGCCGCAGCCGCTCGCCGAGCTGCTGGAGCCGACGTTCGAGATCTATCGCGAGCGGCACCCCTGGCTGCCGCCGGACGCGCTCGACCCGAAGTCGGTCGTGCGCGAGATGTGGGAGCAGGGGATGGGCTTCACCGACTTCGTGGGCCGCTACCAGCTGGCCCGCTCGGAGGGGCTGGTGCTGCGCTACCTCACCGACGCCTACCGCACGCTGCGACAGACCGTGCCCGACGCGCACCGCAGCCCCGAGCTCGAGGAGCTGGTCGAGTGGCTGGGGGAGACCGTGCGGCAGGTCGACTCCTCGCTGCTCGACGAGTGGGAGGCGCTCACCGACCCCGAGCACGCGGCCCGCTCGGTCACCCAGGACGAGCCGCCGCCCCCGCCGCGGCCGCTCTCGGCCCAGGAGCGGCCGTTCACCCGGATGGTGCGCAACGCGATGTGGCGGCGGGTGCAACTCGTGGCCCGCGACGACGTCGACGGGCTCGTCGGCCTCGACGTACGACGCGGAGTTCACCCGCGAGGACTGGGACGAGGCGCTGGAGGCGTACTACGCCCAGCACGACGAGGTGGTGCTCGACGCCGATGCCCGCGGGTCCGGACCACCTGCGGGTCGAGGGCCGCGGCAGCCGCACCTGGACGGTCACCCAGACCGTCGTCGACCCCGACGACCACCTCGACTGGGTGGTCGAGGCGAGTGTCGACCTCGACGCCTCGGACGCCGCCGGCGAGCTCGTGATGACCACCACGGCGTTCCGGTGCCTGACGGACTGACTTCCGTCCGCGTGTCGCCGCAATGTCGCCGTGTCGACATTGTGTGATGGGTCCATGAGCCACGGAACCACCGCCCCGGACATGCCGCCCCGCGCCGTCATGCCCTCGCTGCCCGAGATGTCGCCCAAGATGTCGCCCGAGATGTCGCCCGAGATGACGGCGGAGCCGGTGCCGTTCACCCGGCCCGAGGCGTCGGTCGACGCGCCGCCCGCGGCCCCGGTCACGCCGCCACCGCCCGTGGTGCTCGGCCCCACCGGCCGGGTGATGCCCGACCTGCCGGAGCCTCGTCCGGTCGGCGAGCACCGCGCCACCCGGGTGATCTCGATGTGCAACCAGAAGGGCGGCGTCGGCAAGACGACGACCACCATCAACCTGGGTGCGTCGCTGGCCGAGTACGGCCGCAAGGTGCTGCTGGTCGACTTCGACCCGCAGGGCTCGCTCTCGGTCGGGCTGGGGCTCAACCCGCACGAGATGGAGCTGACGATCTACAACCTGCTCATGGAGCGCGACGTCGCGCTCGACGAGGTCGTCGTGCCCACGGGCGTGCCGGGGATGGACCTGCTGCCCTCCAACATCGACCTCTCCGCGGCCGAGGTGCAGCTGGTGCACGAGGTGGCCCGCGAGCAGACCCTGCAGCGGGTGCTGGCGCCGGCGCTGGCGAGCTACGACGTCATCCTCATCGACTGCCAGCCCTCGCTCGGCCTGCTCACGGTCAACGCGCTCACCGCCTCCGACGGCGTCATCGTGCCGCTGGAGTGCGAGTACTTCGCGCTGCGCGGCGTCGCGCTGCTCAAGACCACGATCGACAAGGTGCGCGAGCGGCTCAACCCGCGCCTGGAGATCGACGGCGTGCTCGGCACGATGTTCGACGGCCGCACGCTGCACGGCCGCGAGGTCATGGACCGGCTGGTGCAGGCGTGGGGCGACAAGGTGTTCCACACCGTCATCCGTCGTACGGTGAAGTTCTCCGACTCCACCGTCGCCGGTGAGCCGATCACGTCCTACGCCTCGACCTCGACCGGCGCGGAGTCCTACCGTCAGCTCGCCAAGGAGGTGCTCACCCGGTGGCCCGACGCGTGAGCATGCCGGCGGCCGACGACCTGTTCCGTCCCACCGAGGACGACGACGACGCCGCCCCCGCCCCGGCGAAGGCGGTCCGCGTCGTCCCCGATCCCACCGAGGAGGAGCCGAAGCGCGGCGCCAGCGGCCGGATCCGGCACGACGAGAAGATGACGGTCTACGTCACCTCCGAGGAGCTGCTCGCGATCGAGCAGGCCCGGCTCACGCTGCGGGCGCGGCACGGGCTCGCCGTCGACCGCGGCCGGGTGGTGCGCGAGGCGGTCGCGCTGGTGCTCGCCGAGCTCGAGGAGCACGGCGAGGAGAGCATGCTGGTGCGCCGGCTGCGCGAGGGATGACGACGCTGGCCGAGCAGGACGAGCGCGCGGACCGGACCACCTCGGCGTTCGAGGTCCGGCTCGACAACTTCGAGGGTCCCTTCGACCTGTTGCTGAGCCTCATCGCCAAGCACAAGCTCGACATCACCGAGGTGGCGCTGGCCACGGTCACCGACGACTTCATCGGGCACGTCAAGGCGGCCGGCCCGGCGTGGGACCTGGAGCAGACGACGTCGTTCCTGCTGGTCGCGGCCACGTTGCTCGACCTCAAGGCGGCCCGGCTGCTGCCGCAGGGCGACGTCGAGGACGAGGAGGACCTCGCGCTGCTCGAGGCGCGCGACCTGCTGTTCGCGCGGCTGCTGCAGTACAAGGCGTTCAAGCAGGTGGCGGGCGTGCTCGCCACCAAGCTCGAGGGCGAGGCGCGTCGGCACCCGCGGGCGGTCGGGCTGGAGGACCGGTTCGCCGGCCTGCTGCCCGAGGTGCTCATCGGCATCGGGCTCGACCAGTTCGCGGCGCTGGCCGCCAAGGCGCTGCAGCCGAAGCCGGTGCTCGAGGTGTCGCTCGGCCACATCCACGCCCCCACGGTCAGCGTGCGCGAGCAGGCCGCCGTCGTGGTGGAGCGGCTCAAGCGCAGCGGCACCCTCACCTTCCGCGCGTTGTGCGGCGACTCGCCCGACACCCTCACCACCGTCGCCCGGTTCCTCTCGCTGCTCGAGCTGTTCCGCGAGGGCGCCGTGGCGTTCGAGCAGCTCGAGGCCCTCGGCGAGCTCACCGTGCGGTGGACCGGGCAGGATGACCAAAGCGCGATGAGTTTCGAGATCACCGACGAGTTCGACGGGGGAGTAGTGCCCGATGACCAGCAGCCCTGACGCCGACGAGGTCCTCGTCTCCGTGCCGGTGGCCGAGCTGCGGCCGGCGCTGGAGGCGGTGCTCATGGTCGCCGACCAGCCGCTGGACGTCGTCGTGCTCGCCACCGCGGTCGGCCACCCGTCCGACGAGGTCGCCGAGGCGCTCACCGCGCTGGCCGCCGAGTACGACGAGCAGGGCCGCGGCTTCGAGCTGCGCAACGTGGCCGGCGGCTGGCGGTTCTACACCCGCGAGGAGTTCGCGAGCGTCGTCGAGAGCTTCGTGCTGGAGGGCCAGCAGGCCCGGCTCACCCAGGCGGCGCTCGAGACCCTGGCCGTGGTGGCCTACCAGCAGCCGGTGTCGCGGGCCCGGGTGTCCGCCGTCCGCGGCGTCAACGTCGACGGCGTCATGCGCACCCTGCTCACCCGCGGCCTGGTCGAGGAGGCCGGCCGCGACGGCGAGCACGGCGCCACCCTCTACCGCACCACCTCCTACTTCCTGGAGCGGATCGGCGTCACCTCGATCGACGACCTGCCCGAGCTGGCGCCCTACCTGCCCGGCCTCGACGACCTCGACGGCGAGCTGGCCGAGATGACCGGCAGCCACGAGTCGCCGACCGAATCGCCCGACCCTTCGTGAGGGAGATCGCCACCGACGACGACGGCCTGGTGCGGCTGCACAAGCTGCTGCAGCAGGCCGGCGTGGCCTCCCGGCGTCGCTGCGAGGAGCTGATGCTCGCCGGCGAGGTCCAGGTCGACGGCGAGGTGGTCACCCGGCTCGGCACCAAGATCGACCCGCGCACCGCCGAGGTGCGGGTGTCGGGCCGGCTGCTGCCGCCGCTGACCGACCACGTCTACCTGGTGCTCCACAAGCCCACCGGCGTCGTCTCCACGATGTCCGACCCCGAGGGGCGCCGGTCGCTGGCCGACGTCGTGGCCGACCGTCCCGAGCGGCTCTTCCACGTCGGCCGGCTCGACACCGACACGTCCGGACTGCTGCTCCTCACCAACGACGGCGACTTCGCCCAGACGATCGCCCACCCCTCCTTCGAGGTCGAGAAGACCTACGTGGCCGAGGTGACGGGCCAGGTGTACCCGCGGGTCGTCAAGCAGCTGCTCGCCGGCGTCGAGCTCGACGACGGGCCGGTCACCGTGTCGAGGGCGCGGGTGGTGCAGGCGACGGCGGAGAAGTCGATCGTCGAGCTGGTGATCCACGAGGGCCGCAACCGGATCGTGCGGCGGCTGCTCGACCACGTCGGCCATCCGGTGCGGAAGCTCTCCCGCACCCGCATCGGCCCGGTGGAGCTGGGATCGCTCAAGCCCGGCGAGCTGCGCGAGCTCACCAACGACGAGCTCGGCGAGCTGCTCGACCTGGTGAAGTAGGCGCCATGAGGGTCACGACCTGTGACACCGACGAGGCGCTCGCCGCGGCCGGCGTGATCTTCGACCACTATCGCCGGCACTACGGCCAACCGCCGGACGAGCGCACCGTCGGCTGGCTCGCCGAGATGGTGGGGTCGAACATGCTCACGGTCTACACCGCCTCGACGGATGAGCGGGCGATCGGCCTGGCGACCGCTCATGCCGTCCCGGCGTCCCTGGTGATGGGACGGTTCTGGCAGCTGCGCGACCTGTTCGTGCTTCCCGGGTCCCGGCGCCAGGGAGTGGCAGCCGCGCTCGTCGTCGCGGTTCGCGACGCGGCGCTCGCGGCAGGCGCGACTCGGCTGTCCCTCGTGACGGAGCCCGACAACGACGCCGCGCTCGGCCTCTACCGAGGGCTCGGGTTCACGCCGGTCGACGGTCTGGCCACGCTCAGCCTCGACCTCGTGCGACGCTGACCGGGTGCACGAGGCGCTCGCGCCGTACGTCGCCGCACTGCAGCCCTACGACGTCGTAGGCGAGCCCGGCGTCCACATCGGCATGCCGTCGACGAACCTCACCCTGGTGCTCACCGTCGACGAGCCGCTCGACGTCGGCTGGGCCGACGCCCCTGCCTCGCGCGGCACGTTCTGGGGCAACCTCGCCGGGCTGCACACCGCGCCGGCGGCGATCCACCACGGCGAGCGGCAGCGCGGCGTCTACCTCGACCTGACGCCGGCCGGGGCGCGGGCGCTGTTCGGTACCCCCGGCGGGGCGCTCGGCGGCGAGCTCACCGACCTGGCCGACGTCGCCCCGGACCTGCGCCACCTCCCCGAGCAGCTCGCCGAGACGCCCGCCGAGCACTGGGGCGAGGTCGTGGCCCGGGCGCTCACGGCCGCTCTGGCCCGCCGGGACGAGCCGGCCGCCCGCGGCGAGGTCGGACACGCCCTCGCCGCCCTGACTCGCGGCGAGCAGGTCGCGCAGGTCGCCGACGACGTCGGCTACAGCCGCCGACACCTCGGCGACCTGGTGCGCGCCGAGACCGGCGTCTCCCCGGCCGCCTACCGCCGGCTCGCCCGGTTCGAGCTGAGCCGACCGCACGTCGTCGCGGCGCTGCGCGGCGACGGCACGCTGGCGGACGCCGCCGCGCGGTCCGGCTACGCCGACCAGGCGCACCTGACGCGCGCGTGGTCGAGCCTGGCCGGCGTCAGCCCGACCGAGTGGGGGAGGCGAGAGCTCCCATCGGTTCAAGACCAGCAGGCCGACCCCGGCACAGGGTAGGGACATGACCGCTGCAGACACCCGGCTCTGGCACACGATGACCTTCACCGACGCCGCTCGGATGATCGACTGGCTCACCGCGGTCGGCTTCACCGAGCACGCCACCTACCGCGACGAGAGCGACCCGAGCGTGGTCGTGCACGCCGAGTGGCTGTGGCCCGACGGCGGCGGGATCATGTTCGGCTCCCGGCGCCCGGACGGTGCCGTCGACAACGCCGGCCGCTCGGCCGCCTACCTCGTGACCGACGACCCGGACGCCGTCTTCGAGCGCGCCGTGGCCGCCGGTGCCACCGTCGAGCGGCCGATGGTCGACCAGGACTACGGCGGGCGCGGCGGCAGCGTGGCCGATCCGGAGGGCAACCACTGGTCCTTCGGGAGCTACCAGCCCCAGTAGCCTCGCTCCTGTGGCAGTCCGCGCAGTCAGGGGAGCGACCCAGCTCGACGTCGACGACCGCGACCACATGCTCGAGCGGGTCTCGGAGATGGTGCTCGACGCGATGGCGGCCAACGACCTCGCCGTCGACGACTTCATCTCGGTGATCTTCACCGCCACCGGCGACCTGCACAGCGAGTTCCCCGCCTACGCCGCCCGGCAGCTCGGGTTCGGCGAGGTGCCGCTGCTCTGCGCCCGCGAGCTCGAGATCGAGAAGTCGATGCCGCGGGTGGTGCGGATGATGGCGCACGTCGAGACCGACCTGGCCCGGGCCGACGTCACCCACGTGTACCTCCATGGCGCCGCGCTGCTGCGCACCGACCTCACCCGGGTGCGCTCGACGCCCGACGAGTAGGCTGCCGCCCCGTGGACGACGGACTGGTGGTGGCCATCGACGGCACCTCCGGGTCCGGCAAGTCGAGCACCAGCCGGGGCGTCGCCGCCCGGCTCGGGCTGCGCTACCTCGACACCGGCGCCCAGTTCCGCGCCGTCACCTGGTGGATGCTCACCCACGACGTCGACGTGCACGACCGGGCCGCCGTCGCCGCCCGGGCCACCGAGCCACGGGTCGAGTCCGGCACCGACCCCGGCGGCCCCACGATCACCGTCGACGAGGTCGACGCCGCGCTCGCCGTCCGCAGCGACGAGGTGACCCGCGCGGTCTCGCCGGTGAGCACCGTGCCCGAGGTGCGGGCGATGCTGCTCGACCTGCAGCGCCGGATCATCTCCGAGGCGGTCGAGCAGGACGGCGGCATCGTGGTCGAGGGCCGCGACATCGGCTCCGTGGTGTGGCCGCAGGCGCAGGTGAAGGTGCACCTCTCCGCCGACCCCGGCGCCCGGGCCACGCGGCGCGCCGCCGAGGAGGGCGGCTCCGACGTCGCCACCACCGAGCAGGTGCTGCGCGAGCGCGACCGGATCGACTCCGGCCGCGCCGTCGCCCCGCTCGCGCTCGCCGACGGGGCCGTGCAGATCGACACCACCGCCTACACCCTCGACGAGGTGATCGGGCTGGTGGTCGGCCTCGTCGACACCGCCCGCGAGGCGCACCGATGAGCGTCCGCCGCGTCCGGCGGCCCGCCCGCTGGCTGCTCTACGGCGGACGCCCGCTCGGCCGGTTGGTCATCCGCCGCCGCTACGACGTCCGGCTGCACCGGGGCGAGCGGGTCCCGCCCCGCGGCGGCGTCATCCTCGCCTGCAACCACGTCGGCGTCGCCGACGGCCCGATGCTCGCCATCTTCAGCCCGCGCCCGGCGCACGCGCTCACCAAGGTCGAGATGTTCCGCGGCCTCATGGGCTGGTTCCTGATGCGGTGCGGCCAGATCCCGCTCGACCGGTTCCGCACCGACCCGCGCGCGGTGAAGACGAGCCTGGCGGCACTGCGCTCCGGCATGGCCGTCGGCATCTTCCCCGAGGGCGCCCGCGGCGACGGCGAGCTGGAGCTGTTCCACCGCGGCGCCGCCTACCTCGCGCTCGTCACCGGCGCCCCGATCGTGCCGGTCAGCGTCTTCGGCACCCGTGAGCCCGGCGGCCACTCGTCGTCGGTGCCGCCGAAGGGCGCCCAGATCGACCTGGTCTACGGCCGGCCGTTCACCGTCGACCCCGTACCGTGGCCACGCACCCGCGCCCGGGTCGCCGAGGTGTCGCGCGATCTCCGGGAGCGGATGCTCGAGGACCTGGCCGACGCCAAGACGTTGGTCGGTCGTGAGCTGCCCGGTCCGTTGCCGGCGGGCGAGCACGAGCCCGACCCGGGCGGCGGAGTGACGGAGAAGTCAGCGTGATCTCACCCCACGACGTTCTTCGTCTCCCCCGCTTCGCTCCTCCAACGAACAACGCCGTGGGGACCCCGAGATGACCGAACAAGATACGAGGATCCCGGTGCTCGCCGTGGTCGGCCGCCCGAACGTCGGCAAGTCCACGCTGGTGAACCGGATCCTCGGCCGCCGCGAGGCCGTCGTCGAGGACGTCCCCGGCGTCACCCGCGACCGGGTGCCCTACGACGCCGAGTGGGCCGGCCGCGCCTTCACCGTCGTCGACACCGGCGGCTGGGACCCCGACGCCCGCGGCCTGGCGCAGCGGATCGCCGGCCAGGCCGAGGTGGCGGTCACGCTGGCCGACGCGGTGCTGTTCGTCGTCGACGCTACGGTCGGCATCACCGACGCCGACGAGGCGGTGGTGAAGATCCTCCGCAGGTCCGGCAAGCCGGTGGTGCTCGCGGCCAACAAGGTCGACGACGAGCGCACCGAGGCCGAGGCGGCCGCGCTGTGGAACCTCGGGCTCGGCGAGCCGCTCGCCGTCTCGGCGCTGCACGGGCGCGGCTCCGGCGACCTGCTCGACGCCGTCCTGGCCGCGCTGCCCGACGCACCGCCTGACGTCGACCCGACGGAGGATGGCCCCCGTCGGGTCGCGATCGTCGGCAAGCCGAACGTCGGCAAGTCCTCGCTGCTCAACAAGCTCGCCGGCTCCGACCGGGTGGTGGTCGACGACGTCGCCGGCACCACCGTCGACCCCGTCGACGAGCTGGTGCAGCTCGGCGGCCGCACCTGGCGGTTCATCGACACCGCCGGCATCCGCAAGCGGGTCAAGGAGGCCTCGGGCAGCGAGTACTACGCCTCGCTGCGCACCGCCACCGCCGTCGACCGGGCCGAGGTGGCCGTGCTCGTGCTGGACGGCGGCCAGCCCGTCTCCGAGCAGGACGTGCGGATCCTCCAGACCGTCCGCGAGGCCGGCCGGGCGCTGGTGATCGCGTTCAACAAGTGGGACCTCGTCGACGAGGAGCGCCGCTACTACCTCGACCGCGAGATCGAGCGCGACCTGGTCCAGGTGCCCTGGGCACCCCGGATCAACGTCACCGCCAAGACCGGCTGGCACGTCGACCGGCTGGTGCCGGCGCTCGACAAGGCGCTGGAGGGCTGGGAGACGCGGGTGGGCACCGGCGCCCTCAACGGCTTCCTCGGCCGGCTGGTCGCCGAGCACCCGCACCCGGTGCGGAGCGGCAAGCAGCCGAAGATCATGTTCGGCACCCAGGTGTCCACCGCGCCGCCGCACTTCGTGCTCTTCACCTCGGGCAGGCTCGAGGCGTCCTACGAGCGCTACATCGAGCGCAGGCTGCGCGAGGAGTTCGGGTTCGTCGGCACGCCGATCGAGCTCCAGCAGCGCGTCCGCGAGAAGCGGCGGCGATAGCCCTCTACGGTCGGAGCATGCGTCTCTCTCCGGTGCTGGTGACGGTGGTCGCGGTCCTCGCGCTCACCGGCTGCAACGACGATCCCGACGACGCCGCGGCGCCGGCCACCGAGTCGTCGACGCCGACCAGCACCGTGCCGGAGACGACGAGCACGGCGCCGACGACGCCGGTCGAGCCGAGCCCGAGCACGAGCACCCCGCCGCCGTCGCCGCCGGCCACCGAGAACTCGATGCCGGACGTGTGTGCGGTGGTGACCGCGCAGCAGATGAGCGACGTGCTGTTCTTCCCGGTCGAGCTCACGACCACCGACGGCGGCTGCCGCTACGCGGTGCCGGACGACGCCGACGCGCCGGCGGTCGAGTACGTGCAGACGTCGGGGTTCACGGCGGCCGACGTGGCGAAGCCAAGGATCACCGCGGAGCAGCGCACCGGCGGCCGGCTGCAGCCGATCGAGAACGTCGGCGACGACGCCTTCTTCGCCGTAGGGCCGGACGACAACAACGGTCAGCTCACCGGGTTCGGCGGGGTGCTCGTCGGCGACACGTTCGTCGAGGTCACGCTCACCCAGAACATGGACCAGATCGAGCCCGAGGTCGGTCAGGCGATGATCGACGCGGTCGGGCTCGCCGGCGACGCGCTCGGCGGCTGAGCGTCAGTCGGGCGTCAGTCGCTGTCGTCGTCGGAGTCGGCGTTCTCGTCGTCGCCCTCGATGACGACGACCCGGAAGCTCTCGTCGAGCCGGACGTCGACGGTGTCGCCGTTCGGCTTGGTGACCTCCACCTCGTAGGTGGCGCCGTTCTCGTCGTCGGTCTCCACGCTGTTGGCCGTACCGCCGCCGGTGGCCTTCAGGGCCGCGTCGATGGCGTCGTCGCGCTGCTGGTCGGTGTAGTTGTGGCTGGCCGGCCCGTCGTCGTCCCCGCCCACGGCGACGGCGACACCCGTGCCGGTGGCACCCACGGCCACGGCGGCGACGGCTCCGGCGATGACGATCCGCTTCTTCATGCCACCGATCCTCCTCCTCGGTTGCTGAACCTACGCTGAACGGCGCGGTAGCGTCCCGCGCATGAGGCGTCTCGCCGCTCCCCGTCGCGCTACTCGCTGCCCTGGTGTCGCTCTCCGTCCCGGTGCCGCCGGCGGCGTCGACGCCGATCGCGAACACCGGCGGGTGCCCCGACTTCCGCTTCGACAGCTGGTGGCACGCCGACGTGCGGACGCTGCCGGTGCACGCCCGCAGCCGGCAGTGGCTGGCCCGGATGTCGACCGGCCGCGACCTGCACCCCGACTTCGGCCCGTCGTACGGCGACGGCCCCAACTACGGCATCCCGATCACGGTGGTCGGCGAGGACCACGCCCGGGTGCCGGTGCGGTTCGACTACGCCTCCGAGAGCGACCGGGTGCGCTACCCGCTCGGTCGCGACACCCGGATCGAGGGCGGCCGCGGCTCCGACGGCGACCGGCACGCGGTCGTCGTCGACCGCGACGCCTGCCGGCTCTACGAGCTCTTCGCGCTGCGGCAGGTGAGTGGGCGGTGGCGGGCCGGTTCGGGTGCCGTCTGGTCGCTGCGCAGCAACCGGCTCCGGCCGGACGGCTGGACCTCCGCCGACGCCGCCGGGCTGCCGATCCTGGCCGGACTGCTGCGGTGGAACGAGGTGAAGGCCGGCCGGGTCGACCACGCGATCCGCTTCACCACCGACGTCACCAGCCGCTGGCACCTGTGGCCGGCGCGTCACGACGCCGGCAGCCGCGACAGCCACGCCTTCCCGCCCATGGGGGCGCGGTTCCGCCTCCGGGCCAACTACGACGCACGAGGCCTGAGCCGCAACGCCCGGGTCGTCGTCTGGGCGATGAAGAAGCACGGGCTGGTGCTCGCCGACAACGGCTCGCCGTGGTTCTTCCAGGGCGAGCAGAACGGCGCCTGGCCGGACCGGCTGATCGAGGACCTGAAGACGATCCCGGCCCGCGCGTTCGTCGCCGTCGACACCTCCTCGCTGCGGGTGGCGCCGGACTCGATGGAGGTCGAGCGGTAGGAAGACGGTCGTCGAGCTGGTCGAGACGCCGGTAGGGCTCACGGGTGGCGGCGGCGTCCTGCCCACTTGACCTGTTCGAACAGGTGTTCGATCATGGGGTATGACCGCCGCCGCCGCCGAGCCCCAGCAGGATGTGCTCGCACACCTGCGGGGCCGGGTGGCCGCGATGGAGCGTGGCACGGCCCGGCAGCGGGTGGTCACCCTGCCCGCGCTCGACGACGTGCTGCCGCTGCACGCAGGCGGGGTCTACGGCGTCGACTCGGCGGGGCTGGCCCTGGCGCTGGCCGCCGGCGCGTCCGCCGCAGGGGAGTGGGTCGGGTTCGCGGGCTGGCACGACTTCGGCGCTGAGGCGGCGGCCGGGCTCGGCGTCCGGCTCGACCGCACCGTGCTGGTGCCCGACCCCGGCGAGCACTGGCTGGAGGTCACCGCGGCGCTGGTCGACGTGCTGCGGGTGGTGGTGCTGCGGCCGCCCCGGGCCGGCCGCGAGGTCACACCGCGCGACGCCGGGAAGCTGGAGTCCCGGCTGCGCACCCGCTCCTCGGTGCTCGTGGTGTGGGGCGCCTGGCCGCGGGTGGAGGCCAGGATCGGCGTCGAGCACGCCGCCTGGTCGGGCGCCGGTGCGGGGCGGGGTCGGCTGGAGGAGCGTCGCTCGCGGCTCGTCGTCCGCCGCGGCGCCCGGCCACCGGAGCACGCCGACCTGTGGTGGCCGAGCCTGCGACCTGCGGGTCGGCTCGAGCCCGTCGAGGTGGTGGAGGCGCTCGCGTGAGGGTGCTGGTGGTCTGGTGCCCGGACTGGTCGGTGGTGGCGGGACTCGTGGAGGCCGAGCTGCCGCCGGCCACGCCTGCTGCGGTGCTGTCGGCCAACATCGTGCAGGCGTGCAACGGCGCGGCGCGGCTCGAGGGGGTCCGGCGCGGCCACCGGCGTCGTGACGCCCAGGCGCGCTGCCCCGAGCTGGCGCTGCTGCCGGCCAACCCCGACCGCGACACCCGCGCCTTCGAGCCGGTGCTCGCCACGGTCGAGGACCTGCGGCCCGGGGTGGCGGCGCTGCGGCCGGGGCTGCTCGCCGTCCGGGCGCCGGGCAGCTGGTTCGGCACCGAGACCAACGCCGCCGCCACGGTGTGCCAGGCGCTGGTCGACGCCGGCACCTGGGACGTCCGGCTCGGGGTGGCCGACGATCTGTTCACCGCCGAGCAGGCCGCCCGCAGCGCCGCACTCCAGGGCTGGGAGGTGGTGCCGCCCGGCGGCTCGCCGGGGTTCCTGCGCGGGCTGCCGGTCGGGGTGCTCGACCACCCCGACCTGGTGAGCCTGCTGCGCCGGCTCGGGCTCACCACCCTCGGCGACGTGGCCGACCTGCCGGGCGACGCCGTGCTGCAGCGGCTCGGCCAGGAGGGGCACGACGTGTGGCGGCGGGTGCGGGGCGAGGACCCCTCGCTGTTCTCGCCGCGCACCCCGCCGCCCGAGCTCGACGTCGAGGTGGCCTTCGAGCCGCCGCTCGACTCGGCCGAGGCGGTGGCGTTCAGCGTGCGCACCACCGCGGAGCGGTTCGTCGCCCAGCTCGCCCACCACCAGCTGGTCGCCACCGGGGTGCGGGTCGAGGTGGTCACCGCCGACAGCAGCGAGGTGAGCTCGGCGCGGACGTGGCTGCACCCGCGCTGGTTCGGCGCCCGCGACCTCGTCGACCGGGTGCACTGGCAGCTCCAGGCCGGCACCGCGGGCTCCGGACTGCGGGCGCGCAAGCACACCGGTGGGGTGCGGGCGCCGGTCGAGCGGGTCCGGTTCGTGCCCGAGACGGTGGAGCCGGCGTCCGCCCACGGCGACGACCTGTGGGGCGGTGGGTCCGACGCGCGGGTGGAGCGCGGGGTGGCGCGGGTGCAGGGGATGGTCGGGTTCGAGGCGGTGCGTCGTCCGGTGCTGCAGGGTGGCCGGTCGCCGTCGGCCCGGCAGGCCACGGTGGCGTGGGGCGAGCGTGCCGTCGACCTGCGGCCGCTCGACCGGCCCTGGCCGGGCCAGGTGCCCGGACCGGCGCCGGTGCGGGTGTTCGCCGAGCCCGTCACCGCCGAGGTGGTCGACGACGTCGGCCGCGCGGTGGCCGTCTCCGAGCGCGGCGCGGTCTCCGGCGACCCGTGCCGGTTCCGGCTCGCCGGCAGCGACGTCGTGCCGGCGCTGCCCTGGCAGCCGGTCACCGCCTGGGCAGGGCCGTGGCCGGTCGACGAGGCGTGGTGGTCCGGCGGTGCCGGGCTGGTGGCCCGGTTCCAGGTGGTCGGCGCCGACGGCCGCGCCTGGCTGTGCGTGTGCGGACCGGACGGCTGGTCGGTCGAGGCGGGGTACGACTGATGGGCGGCCGGTGGTGCATGAATCCCCGGGTAACCGGGGATTCACGCTCTTCTCAGCCGAAGTTTCGGCCGAGAAGAGCAGGAGTCGGCCGAGTCGTGTTACGGGTGAGGCCGGTGGTGCGGGCGACCAGCGCGGCCACCCACCACGAGATTCACGCGGGCGGCAACTGATGGGCTGGAACAACCCGCAGATGCACTGGAAGGAGCTCGAGCGGCGGCTGAGCGGGCTCCCGGGGGCCGACGACGCCCCGGTGTCGCGGCGCAAGCGGACGGCGGGACGGCGTCCGCAGGCGCCCGTCGTCCGACCGGAGCACGCCGTCCCCTACGCCGAGCTGCACTGTCACAGCCACTACAGCTTCCTCGACGGCGCCAGCTCGCCCGCCGACCTGGTGGCGGAGGCGGTGCGGCTCGGGCTGCACGCGCTCGCGCTCACCGACCACGACGGGTTCTACGGCGCCCCGCTGTTCGCCGAGGCGGCGGCCGACCACGACCTGCTCACCGTCTACGGCGCCGAGCTCTCGCTGGGGCTCACCGGACCGCAGAACGGCGTCCCCGACCCCGAGGGCAGCCACCTGCTGGTGCTGGCCCGCGGCGTCGAGGGCTACCACCGGCTGGCCGGTGCGATGACCGAGGCGCACCTGCGTGGCGACGAGAAGGGGCGCCCGGTCTACGACCTCGACGAGCTCACCGAGCGGGGCCGCGACCACTGGGTGGTGCTCACCGGCTGCCGCAAGGGCACGGTGCGGCAGGCACTCGCCGCGGGCGGGCCGGCGGCGGCCTCGGCCGAGCTCGACCGGCTCACCGGGCGGTTCGGCCATGGAGGGCGTCGTGGTGGAGCTGTCGTCGCGGGCCGGCGCCGAGCCCGAGAACGCGCTGCTGGCCGGGCTGGCACGGCAGCACGGTCTGGACGTCGTGGTGTCGAGCAACGTGCACCACGCCACCCCGGCCAGTCACCGGCTGGCCTCGGCGATGGCGGCGGTGCGCGCCCGGCGCAGCCTGGCCGACCTCGACGGCTGGCTCGACCTCGCGGGGTCCGGCCACCTGCGCAGCGGCGCCGAGGCGGCCCGTGCCGTCGTCGACCACCCCGACGCCGTCGCCCGCACCGTCACCCTCGCCGACGAGCTCGCCTTCGACCTGCACAAGGCCACGCCGTCACTGCCGAAGCGGCAGATCCCGGACGGGCACACCGCGGCGTCGTGGCTGCGGGTGCTGGCCGAGCAGGGCTTCGCCGAGCGCTACGCCGGGGTGCCGCACGAGCGGGAGGCGCGGGAGCGGCTCGAGCACGAGCTCGACATCATCGAGCGTAAGGACTTCGCGGGCTACTTCGTGATCGTCCACGACATCGTGGCCTTCGCCCGCGGCCGCGACATCCTCTGCCAGGGCCGCGGCTCGGCGGCGAGCTCGGCGGTCTGCTTCGCGCTGGGCATCACCGCGGTCGACGCCGTCTTCTACCGGCTGCCGTTCGAGCGGTTCATCTCCGCGCACCGCGACGAGGAGCCCGACATCGACGTCGACTTCGACTCCGACCGCCGCGAGGAGGTCATCCAGTGGGTCTACGACACCTACGGCCGCCGCAACGCCGCGCAGGTGGCCAACGTGGTCGGCTACCGGCCGCGGATGGCGGTGCGCGACGCCGCCAAGGCGCTCGGGCACTCGCAGGGCCAGCAGGACGCGTGGTCGAAGCAGATCGACGGCTGGAAGTCGGTGGTGGCCGGCGACATGGGCGACCCCGAGGCCCACACCGTGCCCGCGCCCGTCGTCGCGCTGGCCGAGGAGCTGCTCGGGGCGCCGCGCCACCTCGGCATCCATTCCGGCGGGATGGTGCTCACCGAGCGGCCGATCGGCGAGGTGTGCCCGATCGAGCGGGCGCGGATGGACAAGCGCACCGTGCTGCAGTGGGACAAGGACGGCTGCGAGTCGATGGGGCTGGTGAAGTTCGACCTGCTCGGCCTCGGGATGCTCGGTGCCCTCGACCACATGATGAAGCTGGCCGCGGAGCACCTGGGGGAGCGGTGGACGCTCGCGACGATGCCCAAGGAGGAGCCGGCGGTCTACGACATGCTCTGCCGGGCCGACTCGGTGGGCGTGTTCCAGGTCGAGAGCCGCGCCCAGATCGGCACGCTGCCGCGGTTGCGGCCCCGCGAGTTCTACGACCTCGCCATCGAGATCGCGCTCATCCGGCCCGGCCCGATCCAGGGCGGCGCCGTGCACCCCTACGTCCGGCGGGCCACCGGCCAGGAGGAGGTCAGCTACGACCACCCCGACCTGGTGCCGGTGCTGGAGCGCACCCGCGGCGTCCCGCTGTTCCAAGAACAGTTGATGGCGATGGCGGTCGCGCTCGGTGACTGCACCCGCGACGACGCCGACCTGCTGCGCCGCGCGATGGGCTCCAAGCGCGGCGTGGAGCGGATCGAGTCGATCAAGGAGAAGCTCTACGCCGGCATGGCACGGCGCGGGCTGGTGGGGGAGAAGGCAGACGCGATCTACGTGAAGATCCTGTCGTTCGCGAACTTCGGCTTCGCCGAGTCGCACGCGCTCTCGTTCGCGCTGCTCGTCTACGCGAGCTCGTGGTTCAAGCTGCACTACCCGGCGGCGTTCCTGGCCGGGCTGCTGCGCAACCAGCCGATGGGCTTCTACTCGCCGCAGTCGCTGGTGGCCGACGCCCGCCGGCACGGCGTCGAGATCCGCCGGCCCGACGTCGTGCTCTCCGGGGCGCGGGCGGGGTTGGAGCCGGTGGCCACGTTCGTCGAGCTTGTCGAGACGCCTCGAGGGGATCTCGACAAGCTCGATCAACGTGTACGCGTGTCCGGGCTCGAGGAGTGCTGCCAGCCGCGGTTCGACCGCACCGAGTGGTCGCCCGACTCGCCGGACCCGACCCTCACCCACCGCCGCGACGAGGCGCTCGCCGTCCGGCTCGGGCTCGACGAGGTGCGCGGGATCGGCGCCGACGTCGCCGAACGGATCGTCGCCGCCCGGGAGGAGGCGGCGTTCGCCGACGTCACCGACCTGTCCCGCCGGGCCGGGCTCACCTCGGCGCAGCTGGAGGCGCTGGCCACCGCCGGCGCCTTCGACTGCTGGGGCCTCGACCGCCGTGAGGCGCTCTGGGCGGCGGGCTTCGCCGAGGACGCCGGCCACCTCGCCGGCACCACCCCCGCCGCCGCGGCACCGCCGCTGCCGGCGATGGGGGAGGTCGAGACCACGCTGGCCGACCTGTGGGCCACCGGCGTCTCACCCGACCGGCACCCGGTCGAGCACCTGCGCGCCCAGCTCACCACTGCCGGCATCCGCTCCGTGGCCGACCTCCAGACCACCGACTCCGGCCGGCGGGTGCACGTGGCCGGGCTGGTCACCCACCGGCAGCGCCCGGGCACCGCCATGGGCGTCACCTTCCTCAACGTCGAGGACGAGACCGGCATGCTCAACGTCGTCTGCTCGATCGGGGTGATGAAGGTGCACCGGCGGGCCGCACGCAACAAGGTCGCCGTCGTCGTCCGCGGCACGCTGGAGCGCAACGAGGGCGTCACCAACCTCATCGCCGACCGGGTCGTCGCCCTCGACGACTACGTGCCCGGCGCTGGCGCCGCCCTCCAGTCCCGCCAGTCCTCGCGCGACTTCCGGTGACCCGCCGGTTCAGGCCGTCCGGAGTGCTGCGGTACTGTTCCACCCGCCTCGTTCGCGGGGTTTCGGGCTGTGGCGCAGCTTGGTAGCGCACTTGACTGGGGGTCAAGGGGTCGCAGGTTCAAATCCTGTCAGCCCGACCGATCGAACCGCCTCTGACCTGCGGAAACGCGGGTCGGAGGCGGGCTTGCTTCTTCGACATGCCACGCCTATGCCACGACGCCGTCGTCTACTGCTCCAACCGCCCATGCTGACCATTGAGAGGTTGCGCGAGGACCGAGAGCACGGCACGAGCGAACGTGAGCGCGTTGAGCAGGAGGTCGCTCTACTCAACCGAACCCTTGATCAGACCAAGGGGTTTCGGGAGGTGCTGGCGATGGAGCAACCCCGGCCGGATGACCCCGACTATGTCGATGTTGAGGTCATGTATCTCGGCTCCGTCGGAGTTGACCGTGGCCAACTCCTGATCACTGTCGCGTAGGAGGCCAAGGTGCCACTGGCGTCGGGCGTGCCCGTCACCCGCACGTGGGCGCCGAAGCCTCCGGCCCCGGTCTCCTCCCAGTACAGGCGCCCGAGCACTCCGGTGTCGAGGGTCGACACCCCGTGGTGCTGGAGGGACACCTCGACCGGCACCGAGCCGATCCGGTCCGTGAACCGCAGGTGCTCGACCGCTTGCTCGGCGGCGACCGGAGCGGCCACCACGCCCGCGAGGGGACCGGCCTCGCGCGCTTCGGACGCCACGGCATCCTCCTCCACGTGGATAGGGCGCCCGAGCGCCCCCGTGGCGCGCCGCACTCAGGTCGGGGGTGCGCCCGGGCCGCCCCCCGGGCCCGGGCGCCTGCTCGGCAGGACCATCGGGTGCACGTAGCCGACCCCCCAGTACGCCGGCAGTCCGTAGAACTCGTAGTAGCGACCGAAGTCCGGGGCGGGCTCGAGGTCGGGGTCGTAGGCCGGGCTGTCCGCGACGTCGGCGACGGTCGTGTCGACGCGCACCCCGTGCCACTCCACCGCGGTGATGGCGTTGGTGGGGATCAGCCGGGTCTTGCGACCCAGGCCCAGGAGACCACCGGACCCGACCTGCAGGAACCGCACCCGTCGTTCTGTCTCGTCGACGAGGAGCCCGTCGACCGTGCCTATGCTGCCGCCGGCCCGGTCCACGACCTCGGCGCCACGGAGGTCCTCCTCCGGGTCGGCCAGCACCAGCTCGGCCTCGTCGAGGTCGAGCAGCGCGTGGCCGCCACCCGCGGCCGATCCGGTGCGCTCGGGCTCGTACGGATCGGCGAGGTGGACGTCGCGGTGCGACGTCGTGATGTGCACATGGTCGGAGACGTCGACCACGGCCTCCATGGGCACGAGCCGACGTACCCTCCCCAGTCCGAGGATCCCGCCGGAGCCGACGACGAGCATCCGCGTGCGGTGGTCCATCGTGTCGACCACGAGTCCGTCGACCTCGCCGACCCGGTGGGAGTCGGGGTCGACGACGACCAGGTTCCGAAGGCCCTCGGGTGCCTCGGCGAACTCGAGCTCGCCGTCTTCATCGTGGTGTGGCCAGTTGTGAGCCGCTTCGGACATCGTCAGGAGTCCTTTCGTCTGGTTGTCGTCTGGTTGTCGTCTCGTTGTCGTCTGGGCGCCGGCCCCCGCCGGGGGCTCGGGACCCCCGGCGTGCGGCCGGCGTACCGCCACACTGACATCGGCAGGTGACATCCGACTGGTCAGGAACTTTGCAGTCTGATGACCGTCCGCCTCGGCGCCCCAGAGGCGGCATCGCCACCGGTCTGCTCGGCTAGGGTCGGAACGGTGACGAGGCTCCTGGTCCTGGAGGACGATGAGGGACTCCGGGCGTCGTTGCGGCTGGTGCTCGAGGACGCCGGCTACGAGGTCGTGGAGTCGTCCCAGGCCGAGCAGGCCCTGGAGGTCGTGCAGGGCCCTGGCGTCGACCTGATGCTCGTCGACCTCATGCTCGGCGGGATGGACGGATTCTCCTTCATCCAGCGGGCCCGCCCCGTCACCGAGGCGCCGATCGTGGTGATCAGTGCGCGTGACGGCGTGCAGGACGTCGTCTCGGCGCTCGAGGCCGGCGCGGACGACTACGTGTCGAAGCCGTTCGTGGTCGACGAGCTCAAGGCGCGGCTGAAGGCACTGCTGCGGCGGCCGACGATGGCGGAGCCCGACGCCGACGCCGGGGACGCGGTCGTCCTCGATTCCGAGGACGGGCCGTTGGTGTTCGACCGGGCGGCCGCTGCTCTCACGCGGGGCGACGCCGCGATCCACCTGACCCACACCGAGTTCCGGCTGCTCAGCGTGCTGGCGGAGAACGCGGGCCGGGTGCTCAGCCGCGATCTGCTGCTCGACCACGTCTGGGACCAAGGGTTCCACGGCGACGAGCGCCTGGTCGACGTGCATGTTCGTCGGCTTCGGAAGAAGCTCGAGACCGACCCCAGCTCGCCATCGACGCTGGTGACGGTGCGCGGACTCGGCTATCGCCTCGATCTGCGATGACGACGGGCAGGCGCCGTCACGGGTTGCGGTGGAATGTCACCTTCGTCTTCGCCGTGGGCGCCTTCGCGGTCTCGGCCCTCCTCGCGCTCGGCACCTACTTCGCCGCCCGCCACCAGCTGGTCGACCAGCGGGAGCGCACGGCCACGCGTCAGGCGTTCGCCGACGCGGCCCTGGTCCGTGACAGCCTGCTGACGTCGGGGGCCCAGGTGAGTGACGTGCTCGGGTCGCTCTCTCCGCCACCGGGGGCGGTGATCTTCGTCCGTCGTGACGGTGAGTGGTACTCATCGAGCCTCGAGAGCCCGGGTCCTGGGCTGACGACTACGGTGCGGTCGGCTGTGGACGACGGCTCGGTGGGGGTCGGCTGGACCGACGCGACCGACCCGCACGCGGTCGTCGTGGGGGTGCCTCTGCCGGCCGTCGACGCGGAGTACTACGAGGTTGCCCCGGCCGATGAGCTCGACCGCACCCTGTCGACGTTGGCGCTGGCGCTGGGGGTCGGGGCCGGCCTGACCACTCTCGCGGGCGCGCTCGTGGGCCGAATGGCGGTGCGGCGGGTCCTCGCGCCGTTGGACGAGGTCGCCGCCGCCGCAACCAGAGTCGCAGCGGGTGACGTCACCACGCGTTTGGACGACGGGGACGACCCGGACCTGGCGCCGCTGGTGGACGCGTTCAACGGAATGGTCGACGCGGTGCACGAGCGGATCGAGCGCGATGAACGGTTCGCCGCCGACGTGAGTCACGAGCTCCGGACGCCGGTGACGACGCTGACCACCAGCCTCAGCCTCCTGGAGAGCGCACCGGACCTTCCGCCCCGGGCGGCACGTGCTGTCCGTCTGATGTCGGACGAGCTGACCCGGTTCCGGCGCGCGCTCGAGGACCTCCTCGCCCTCGGGCGCCTCGACGCCGGCGCTCGGGAGGGGGACGCGGGCGTCGTCGCGGTCGGCGACCTCGTGCGGCAGGCCCTGGCGATGACGGGTCACCGGTCGACCGATCTGGTGGTGGCGGAGCCCGATGCGGTGCTGTCCGCGACCGTCCTCGTGGACCGGTCGCAAGTCGTGCGGGCGCTCACCAACCTGATCCGGAACGCCGAGCTGCACGGCACGGGTCTTCGCCGGGTCCGGCTGGTCGCCCGGTCGAGCGCCGTCGAGGTACACGTCGAGGACGCCGGACCGGGTGTGCCGCCGGAGGAGCGGGAGCGGATCTTTGAGCGCTTCGCCCGCGCCGGTGGTCAGAAGGCCGGTACGGGGAGCGGTCTCGGCCTCAGCATCGTGCAGCAGACCGTGCGGAACCATGACGGCGACGTGTGGTGCCAGGAGACGGACGAGGGGGGCGCCGACTTCGTCGTGCGGCTCCCCGAGGTGGGTTCGAGCACATGAGTGCCGTGCGACGGTCGGGCGCCGCGATGGTCGTCCTTCTCGGTCTGCTGACGTCCTCGTGCGGGGTGCCAGGAGAAGGCCCGGTGGAGCGCGTGGAGGACGACGAGGTGCCCTACCGGCTGCTCGAGCCGACCGACCCGACCGGGCCGAGTTCGGAGGACCCCGCACCCGGACCTGCGCCGTCGGCGTTCTGGCTGCGAGAGGACCGATTGGTCCCGGGGATGGCCGTCGGCTCCTGTGACGACGAGCCCGACGACGTGGTCGAGCAGGTGCTCGACGTCCTGGCCGACGGGCCGCAGGACGACGAGCGCGTCGGCGGTCGGTCTACGGCTATCCCGCCCGAGTCGAGCCTAGCCCTGGTCGGGTTGGACGACAGCACCGCCGAGGTGGAGTTCAGTGCTCCGACGGCCATCAGTGCGGACCGGTTGCCGGTCGCAGTCGGACAGATCGCGCTCGCCGTCGGGTCCGCTCCCGGTGTGGGATCGGTTCAGCTGGTCGACGACGGTGAGCCAGTGCCCGTTCCCCTACCTGGCGGAGCCCTCACGACCGCGCCGGTAACAGCCGATGACTACGGCAGCCTGCTCTCGGCGCGCGTGCCGCTGACCGCGGCCGCGGGGTGCCCGGGGGACTGATCGCGCCGGGTCCCTGGCAGGCCCGGGGCAGCGCCGCGACGGTCGTGTTGCGATCCGATGACACCCGGCGATCAGGTCGACGGCGATCCGGCCATGGCCATTGTCCGCGACCGCGCTCGGTGGATTGATGGAGGTGGCGGAGGTTCCGCCGACACGCAACGAGGAGGAATGAACACCATGCTCACGATCACCTCCCGAGCTCTTTCCGTCATTCGCCGGGTCACCGCGCACCCCGCCCTCGACAGGGCGTCGGGCCTGCGGATCGCGCCGGCGATCCGGCCGGACGGGCCGCTGCAGGTGCGGGCAGCCCACGCCCCGGAGGACGACGACCACGTGCTCGAGCGCGACGGTGGCCGGGTCTTTCTGGCCCCGGGCGTGACCGAGCGCATCGACGGAGGGGACCTGGACGCGCAGAAGGGGCCCAACGGGCAGGTCCAGTTCGTGCTGCGGGGGGCGTCGTGAGAAGACAGCGCCTTGACGCCGTCCGTGCCGCCCGCCGCGTCGCGGTCATCGAGCAGGTGAGGCGTGCCGCGCGGCGCAGTGATCGCCGGAGGCAGGCCACGCCCAATCGCCGCGCCGTGGTCTGAGACGTCCGGGACGAGGTCGGATGGCCCGTGACCTGGTGGGCACCGCTGTTGCCGGTCCGCGAGTGGTCGTCGGGCCAGGTCAGGACGTCTACATCTGGGCCGGTTCCGGCGCCGGTGGTGGCGTCGCGTGTGAGGCGGTCGTGGGTGACGTCGGACTGCAGGTCTCGTTGGGCTGCTCGGCCTCGAACCTCAGGTAGGAGGATCGTGGCCGCTTGGTCGTCGGGCGTCGGGAACGGGGCTCGAACGCAGCCTCGCCCTCGGCTCGGTACCGAGCCATGAGCCGGCTGACCCAGCCCTGCGAGGAGCCACCAGTCAGGTATGCCGAAGACCTGCGACACGCTGTTCCGATGTCGTGAGACACCCCATTCCGATGTCCTGAACCAGGACACTGTCAGCCCGACCGAATCGCAGGACGTCGTCATGGCTGGTGTGATCCGGTCCTGACGAGTTCGTCGTTTCTCCCCACGCCTCCTCCGATCTCCCACATGATGAAGTGATCGAGTCAACTGGCGAGGGGAATCATCGAATGAGGTTGTCGCTCCGGCCGTGGTCGGGAATGGCGGTCGCTGCCGCGGTCGGGATCAGCATCGGCCTGACGGCCGTCGGCACGTCGCCGGTGCAGGCGAAGCCGGACGGCGCCGGCACGCCGGTCACGGTGATGACCCGCAACGTCTACCTGGGCGCCGACATCCAGCGCCCGATCGTGGCGACAGCCGGGAAGACCGGGCTCGCCGCGCTGGTGGCGCTCGGCAACGCCAACGCCACGACCCGCGACATCGTCGACCAGACGAACTTCCCGCGGCGCAGCGAGCTGCTCGCCGCCGAGATCGCGACGGCGAAGCCGGATCTCGTCGGGCTGCAGGAGGTCGCGCTGTGGCGCAGCGGGCCGCTGGAGCTGCCGGCGCCGTTCGGGAGCACCCCGCTCGGCACGACGAACGCGACGCAGGTCGACCACGACTACCTCCAGATCCTGCTGCAGGACCTGCGCCGGCAGGGCGTGCCCTACAAGGCCGTCGTGGTGCAGGAGGAGATGGACCTCGAGTCGCCCGCCTTCCTCGGCAACCCGGCGCTCGGCACCCTGAGCCAGGGACGCGACATCCGGCTCACGATGCGTGACGTGATCCTGCTGCGGGCCAGCAGCGACCTGCGGGTGCTCGACCAGGGCAGCGCGCAGTACGACACCAGGGTCCCGGTGAACGTCGGCGGGTCGATCCTGAACATCATCCGCGGCTACGGCTGGGTCGACGTCGCGCACGGCTCTGGTACGTCGTTCCGCTTCGTGAACACGCACCTGGAGGCGTTCAGCTCGCTGGCCGCCCTCGGCCAGGCGCAGGAGCTGCTGGCGGAGGCCACGGCCACGGACCGCGCCACGATCATCGGCTGCGACTGCAACTCCGACCCGCTCAACGGCTCCACCAAGCCCACCGACCCGATCCCGACGCCGCACTGGGCGCCGTACCGCCTCCTGACCGGCCCGGGCGGGTTCACCGACATGTGGCTGACGTGGCGGCCGGCCAACCAGGGGTGGACGTCGGGCCTCAACGAGCGGGTCGACGAGCCGGCGCCGGGGAGCTGGACGCACCGCATCGACCTGGTGCTCGCCCGGCCCGGTCCGGGACAGCAGCTCCGGGTGGTCGCGGGCGAGGTCACCGGCGACGAGCCGACCGCCAAGGATCCGCTCACCGGGCTCTGGCCCTCCGACCACGCCGGCGTCGTCCTCACGATCACCGGCGCCCGGGGCTGACGTCGTCAGCCGCTGGTGCGCAGCACCTCGAACGGCTCGGCGTGCTTGAGGTGCGGCAGCTGGCGCGCCCAGTAGCGCGCCGTGGCGACCACGAGGTCCGGCTCCAGGTAGTGGCGCGTCGACTGCGAGCGGTAGTGCGAGAGCACCTCGAGCTTGCGGTCGAGGGTGTCGGTGACCGGAATGAAGCGGGTGGGCGCGAAGCCGTTGCGTGACGACGGCGACTGGTAGCAGAGCACGTGCGGCACCCGCCGGGCCGCGATCACCGTCGCCCGATGCACCGCCCGGTGGTCCTGGTGGTTGTCGGCGTCCGAGTGGACGTACACCGTGGTCGGGCGGACGACCGCGATCACGTCCTCGATGATCGTGACCATCTCGTGCGCGTCCTCGAGACGGGTGTCGGGCAGGTCGGCCATCAGCAGCTCGGCCGCGAGCGTCACCGCGGCGCCCACCGCCTCCTGCCGGCGCAGCTCCCGCGAGCCGCCGGCGGCGCCGCGGCTCAGCGTGAGCACCGTGACCGGTTCGCCGTGGTCGCGGTGACGCAGCAGGGTGCCGCCGCAGCCGATCTCGACGTCGTCGGGATGGGCGCCCACCGCCAGCACCCGCTCCCGCGGGGTCTCGCCGGAGCCCGCGACGAGGGCGTGGACGGCTGCGGCGTCGTCGGGGTCGGCCACCTCCGCGATGCCCTCCCGCAGCGCGCCGAGCAGACCGGCCTGCGAGGTGCCCTGGCCGGCCAGCAGCACGATCCGGGTCCGCGGTGCGAGCACTCGCACCTGCGCGAGAGCCGCCCGTCCCGCCTCGTCGAGCCGCTCGGCGGCCACGAGCAGCATCGCGGGCGGGCCGGCGTGCTCGACGAACTCGGCCGTCTCGGACGGGTCGAGCACCAGGGAGAGCTGGCCGCCGGCCGCGAGGGCGTCGAGCACCGACGGCGCGGGGGCGTTCGCCCACAGCACCACCAGACCGTCCGGCGGCGCCGCCTCCACCACGACGCCGTCCGGCAGCCGTGCCGCGCCTTCGTCCATGCCGAGTCCTGTTCCGAGGTGGGTGGGCCTACCTTCCCACTGCCGGCACCGCCGCGCGTGACGGCAGACCGGTCAGGGAGCGATGCCGACGCCCTCGACGGTGCTCCAGCGCCGCTCCTGGGCGGTGGTCATCGCCGGCCACGTGCGGCCGCCCGGACGCGGGTAGACCCGGGTCGCGTAGGCCCGTGGCCGGTAGCCCGGGTCGAAGAAGCACCCGGTGCCGTACGTCGCGTCCGCGGCCGGGCAGGCCGCCGCGACGGCGGCCGGCGTGGGCCGGTGTCCGGTGCTGCTCCAGGTGGCGAGGGCCTGCACGGCGGCGGCGTACTCGGCGTCGCTGAGACTGCTGTGCTCGGCCTCGGTCGTGAAGGTCTGCACGAGGTCGCGATCGGTTCCGGCTCCCTCACGGGTCGCGCGGTAGGCAGCCTCGTGCTCGACGAAGGCGGTCGGGTCGCCGATGGCGTGCACGGTCAGCGTCGGCAGCGTGGTGGCGCCGGTCAGGTCGCTGTCCCAGGAGAGGTCACGGAACGCCGACGGGTCGGCGCGGAAGCGCTCGACGCCGTCGTTGAGGGCGTTGTCGTCGTGCGAGCCGACGTATCGCACGCCGCGGTTGCTGAACGGGTTCCTCCCGTCGAGGCGGTTCGCGACGATGTCGCGGAAGGTGAAGACCGAGAACCGCAGGTGCGACTCGAGCGTGCGTTCCGGGAGCCGGGTGACGGCGAGGATGTCGTCGAGGTTGCGCTGCTGGATCGCGGTCCGCTCGGCCGGTGCCGACTGGTAGCCGGTGCACTCCTGGAGCCGGCTGCGCAGGCCGGCGCTGGTGAGCGTCGAGTCGGCGCGCAGCCCCTGCCAGAGCGGGTACTGCGGCTCGGAGGGGCGCGGCAGGTTGCGGCAGTAGTACTGGTAGACCACGCGCAGGTCGACCCGGTAGTCGTAGCCTCGCGACCCGCCGCCGAGCACCCCGCTGGTCATCAGCACGCCGTCGTACGCCTCGGGCTCGGTCTCGGCGGCCTTCGCCGCCACGTTCCCGCCCCACGACTGGCCGTGCAGCAGAGCCCGGCCCGGCGTGCCGAACGCCTGGAGGAAGATCCGGCGCACCGACTCGGTGTCGGCGACGGCCATCCGGACGCCGTACCCACCACGTCGGTACGACGAGCCGGCCCAGGCGTAGCCCTCCTTCACCATCACCGACCAGCGCCCCAGGTCCTCGGTGCTCCTCGCCGGGTCCGAGGCGTCGCCCAGGTCGGGCCCGCCGTGCGCATGCACGACCAGGTCGCCGTTCCACTGGTGCGGGACGGCGATCGCGTAGTAGGCACCGTTCGCGTCCTGGCCGGTGTAGCAGTCGGCGATCCCGGCGAGCTGCTCCGGACAGTCGGCCGGTTGCGGCCCGCTGTCGTCGGCCGCGGCGGGTGTGGTCGTGAGCGCCAGTGCGGCCGTGACGGCGGCCGTGAGCCGTGCGGTGGTGCGAAGCATCTGCGTCCTCCTCCGAGTGGTCGGACAGACGTGCCCGAGGTGTGCAGTAGGTCACAGGGGTGCCGACGCGGAGACGTTTCGTACGTTGAGTTCGCGAGCGGGAATCACCCCTAGGTGTCCTTCCGCAGGCAGCCGGGTGCCGCCAGGATCGGTCGGCACACACGCCCGAGCCGGACCGCCCGGCTCCCCGCCGAAGCCGAGGCTGTGACGACCGTGCTCGACGATGCCGAGAGCTCCCCGGTCCTCTCGACGGTCAGCGCCGACGGCGTCGCGGTGGTGACGCTGCGGGGCGAGATCGACCTGGTCGTCGTCCCATCGATCCGGGCGTCGTTGCGCGAGATCTTCGTCGACGGCTCGGCCGCCGCGGTGCGGGTCGACCTGTCGCGGGTGGGGTTCATCGACTCGAGCGGGCTCGGCGTCCTCCTGTGGGCCCACAAGCAGGCGCGGGTGTTCCAGGTGGAGTTCGCGCTGGTCTCCCCGACGCCGCCGGTGTCTCAGGTGATGCGCGTGCTCGGCCTGGACCGCATCCTCACCGTGCTGCCGGCTGCGGACCGGGCGAGCTGAGCCGAGCGCCACAGGCGTAGCCGTGGCGGGAGCGCCGTCACGGGGTACTCGAGGGTGAGGATCCGTCTCGGCCTCACCCTCTCAGGTGACTCTCGCGTCGCGGTGTTTGAGCCCGCGCCCATCGGGGGAGGTGCCGATCATCCGCAGCTCCGACCCCGGGCTGACACGACGACAGGCGGTCCCTCATGACCATCTCGATCAACCCCACCGAGAATCACCTGCTCTTCACCACCGCCGAGGTCACCGACCTCACCGAGCGCGAGCGCGACGTGCTCGAGCTCATCACCAACGGCTACTCGAACGAGCAGATCTCGCGGATGCTCTACCTGAGCATCAACTCCGTGAAGACCTACGTCCGTTCGGGCTACCGCAAGATCGGGGCGGAGACCCGGTCGCACGCCGTCATCTGGGGCGTGCGCCACGGGCTGCTCCGCGACTGGACCCACCCCGAGGCCTGACCCTCAGGACGCGACCCGCTCGAAGACGGCGGCCAGGCCCTGGCCGCCGCCGATGCACATGGTCTCGACGGCGTACCGGCCCTCGCGGCGGTGCAGCTCGTGGGCCAGGGTCGCCAGGATCCGGGCACCGGTGGCGCCGACCGGGTGGCCGAGCGAGATGCCGGAGCCGTTGGGGTTGAGGCGGTCGTCGGTGGGGTCGACCTTCCACTCGCGCAGGCACGCCAGCACCTGGGCGGCGAACGCCTCGTTGAGCTCGATGAGGTCGATCTCGTCGAGGGAGAGGCCGGCCCGGTCGAGCGCGGCGGCGGTGGCGGGCACCGGACCGATGCCCATCACCTCCGGTCCGACTCCGGCGACGGCCCAGGAGCGCAGCGTCAGCAGCGGCCGCAGGCCGCGGCGCTCGGCCTCCTCGCGGGTGGTGACGACGCACATCGCGGCGCCGTCGTTCTGGCCGCTGGCGTTGCCGGCGGTGACGGTCGACTCGGCGTCGAGCCTCAGCCGCACCGGCTCCAGCGCGGCGAGCTGGTCGAGCGTGGTGTCGGGACGCGGGTGCTCGTCGCGGTCGACGACGACCTCCGGCCTGCGCCGGGTGCCAGGGACGGTGACGGTCACCAGCTCGTCGGCGAAGCGGCCGGCGTCGTGGGCGGCGCCGGCCCGTTGCTGGGAGCGCACCGACAGCTCGTCCTGCTCCTCGCGGGAGATGCCGTACTCGCGGCGCAGGTTCTCGGCGGTCTCGAGCATGCCCCCGGGCACCGGATGGTCACGGCCGCCCGCGGTCTCGCGGGCCCGCACCAGCCGGTCCATCAGCTCGACCGACCCGCCCTTCACGCCGGTGCGGAGACCGAGCGCGTAGTGCTCGACGTTCGACATCGACTCCGCACCGCCGGCGACGACGACCCGTGCCGCGCCGGTCCCGACCTGCGCGGCGGCGTAGAGCACGGCCTGGAGCCCGGAGCCGCAGCGGCGGTCGATCTGGAGGCCGGGGACGCCGGGGCCGAGGCCGGCGTCGAGCGCGGCGATCCGGCCGAGGGCCGGGTTCTCGCCGCTGGGGTAGCAGTTGCCGAGCACGACGTCGTCGACATCGCCCTCCTGCAGCCCCGTGCGACGCACGAGCTCGCGGAGCGTGGTGGCGGCCAGGTCGACCGCCGACAGCGACGCGAACGCGCCGCCGTAGCGGCCCACGGGAGTGCGCACCGGTTCACAGATCACGATCTCGGGCATGGCACGAATCTAGGCCGAGGGTCGTCTCCTGGACCTGTTGCGGTCAGAGGGCGTGGCCGCGCAGCAGGCGCAGGTGCAGGTCGCGAGTCTTCTCCGAGGGGTCGGCGCCCAGCTCCTCGGCGAGGTGGACGCGGTAGGACTCGAAGACACGGAGCGCTCTGCCCACCTCGCCGAGCTCGGCGTAGGCCCGCATGAGCGCGCGATGGGCGCGCTCCGAGGCGCGGTCGACGCGGGTGGCGGTCGAGGCGAACTCGAGGGCCTCGCGCGGCTGGTCGAGGGCGAGCGCCGCGAACGAGGCATCGCACAGCATCTGGTGGCGCCGGGACGCGATCCGCTCCCGCTCCGTCTGCGCCCACAGGCTCTGGTCGTCGTGGGCGTGGAAGGTGCCTCGGTGGTGGCGCTCGGCCGCGAGGGTGAGGGCGATGACGCGGGTGGGGTCGCCCGTGCGGGCGGCCGCCGTCGCCTGGCCCGCGTCGGTGTAGAAGTGCTCGACGTCGACCCACGCCCCGCGCAGGAGGAGGGCTCCTGGTTGCCGGACCACGCAACGGTCACGGACGACCCGGCGGATCTGGCTGGCGGCCGTCCGGAGGCTGCCACGCCCTCGCTCCGCGGACACGTCCGGCCAGAGCTTGGCGACCAGGGCGTCCGCTCGCACCGGGCGCGTGTTGTCGAGGGCGAGGAGGCGCAGCAGGTCGGCGGTCTTCCCCGTGCGCCACTCGTGCGGGCTCACGACCGAGCCGTCACTCCGGGTGACCTCGAAGTCACCGAGCAGCCGGATCATGATGAGGTGCACGGGTGCGCCCTCTCGGGGAGTGGCTCCGCGCGGCACCGGTCTGACCGCTGCGCCCATGCTAGTCCTCAGGGCGGTCCGGTGCGCGGGCGCCGGACGGTGTCGGCGCGAGGTCGGTGGACGGCCGGTGTCCCGAGCCCGGCCGCCCCCGCCCTACGTGACGCGTCACAACGTGCCTCGCGAGCATGCTGCCCCCCGGACGCGCCCCACTCATCACGCCACGGGGGCGAGAAGGAAACGTCAAACGTCCGTCAACGCGGAGGTCAGGCCCGGCGGATGTCGTCGCTGTCGAGGCGACCGTCGAGCACGTCGCGCGCCACCTCGCCGAGGGTGCGTCCGGCGCGGCGGCCGAAGGCCGTGATGAGGTCGAAGGCGACGGCGACGTCGGTGTCGGCGAGCTCGGCGACGACGCCCTTGGCCTGCTCGATCGTGACTCGTTCGTTGAGCGCGGTCTGGAGCTGCGTGACGAGCAACTCCTTCTGGCGCGGCGTGCGCTCCTGCAGCAGGCCGATCGTGGCGACGCTGGCCAGCGCCTCGAAGATGGTGACGTCGGCCTCGTCCAGCACCGCTTCGCTGCGGTAGAGCACGTTGAGCGCCCCCAGCACCTCGGTGCGCAGCTTCATCGGCACCACGTGGCAGCAGCGGAAGCCGAGCTCGTCGGCGGAGGCGGTGAAGCGCGGCCACCGGGTGATCGACACCTCGCGCGGCACGTTGACCACGAGCGTGCCGAGCTCGAAGGCTTCGACGCACGGTCCCTCGGCGATCGCCACCGCCAGCAGCTCGAGCACGCGGGCCGCGTGGGTCGTCGAGGCCATCGGGTGCAGGATGCCCCGCGGGTCGGCGAGCACCAGGGCCGCCGCGTCGGCGCCCATGATCTCGGCGCTTCGGGTGACCAGGTTCTGGAGGAAGTCGAGCACGTCGAAGTCGTCGTGGAGCGTGTCGGCGAGCTCGACGAAGGTGGTGGCGAGCAGCAGCTCCTTGGGCGCCGCTCGTCCGTGGTTCGGGAGATGCTCGGTCATCGGAACGACAATCTCCTCTCCACGACGTCGCGGGCGACGTCGACGATGGACCGGTCCTCGGTGAAGGCGTGCGCCCGCAGGAGCAGTAGGGCGTCCGCGAGGGACACGCTGGCCTGGACCGAGATCATCCCGGTGGCCTGGTGGACCTCGGGGTGGGACCGGAACGCGATCTCCAGCGGACCCGAGATGCCGGCGCCGGCGGCGTCCTGGCCGGCCTTCTCGAGGGTGGCGTCGTCGAGGGCGGCGGCTCCGGACTGGAGGTGCAGCACGATCATGAGGGCGGCGTCGACGAAGTCGAGAGCGATGCTGAGCTGCTTCTCCGACAGCGCCCCGGACTCGTCGCGGTAGAGGTCGAGGACGCCGAGCCGGATGCCGCCGATGAGCAGCGGGTAGGAGAACACCGCCCGCACGCCGCGGTCGAGGGCGGCGGGGGAGTACAGCGGCCACCGTGACGTGCGTCGCAGGTCGGGCTGGAGGACCAGCCGGCCGGTGGCGAAGGCGTCGACGCACGGCCCCTCGCCGACCACGAGCTGGAGCTCCTCGAGCTCCTGGGCTCGCGGGCTGGAGCCGGCGGTGAGCTCGATGGCGCCGCCGTCGCCCATCAGCGCGATGCCCGCACCGTCGACCGGCACGTGGGTGCAGGCCGTGCGGCACAGCAGCTCGGGCAGGCCGACCACCCCGGTGTCGTCCTGGTCCATGAGCGCCATCAGGATCCTGCCGACCGGCGTCACGAGGGACCGTCTGTCGCGGCGGTGTCCGCCACGTCGCCCCCCTCGGGCACGGCGCGGTCGCGCTCGGCGACCAGGTGCTCGGCGAGGTCGCGAACCTTGTGCTGCGACTCCTGCGAGCGACGCCGCAGGTAGGCCATCGCCTGGTCGCTGGTGAGGCCGTAGCGCTCCATGAGGATGCCCTGGGCCTGACCGATGAGCGCCCGGGTCGACACGGCCTCGCGGAGGTTGGCGATCCGGTCGACCTGGCGGAGCGCGATCCCGGCGTGCTTGGCCAGCACCCGCAGGTCGTGGAGGTCGGCGTCCGGGAGGGTCCGAGGGTGGTGGGAGTACAACTCCAGCACGACCGGTCGCTCGCGCAGCGCGGGCATGCCTGCGAGCACCACCGCGCGCATCCGGTGCTCCGCGACGCGACGGCTCCAGTCGGGCCACCGCCTGTCGTCGAGGGCGTCGGCGACGACTACGACAGCGCCGTCGCCGATCCCGTGGGTCATCCCGGACGGGCCCCGGCTCGCCAGCGGGTCGACGGTGGTCGCCGTGGCGGCGTCGAGGCTCACCAGGACCTCGTCGCCGGCCAGGCGGGCGCGGCCGCCGTGGGGGCCGAGGGTCGAGACGCCGGCCGCGTCGACGTCGAAGGTCGCGCGCGCGAAGCGTGCGATCTGTGCAGCCGCGTCGTCGACGTGGCGGATCCGGTCGATCTCCTCGACGAGGACGGCGAGCGCTCCGACCGGCTCGCGAGGGCCCTTGCCGTCTGCCGCCCCTGCCGGGTCAGACCCGTGGATCTCCACGCCGACCGCCCCCGATTCGTCACCCTGATTCTCGCACACCCCGTGGGGTCCCGCCTCAGCGGACAACGGCATCCTCGTCGGCGGCTGGTCGAACTCGGTGGGTACGGGCTCCCGATCACCGCAGCCGGGTGGTGGACTGGGGCATGGCCCTGACGACCCACCCGGTCACGCCGTCCCGCTTCGACGACTTCGCCGCCGTGGTGAACCCGAACCGGCGGGCAGGCCACTGCTGGTGCCTCTCGCACCGGCTGAGCGCGCGGGAGATCGAGGAGCTCGGCCGGGGCAGCCGCGAGGACGCCGCGCGGGCGCTGGGGCGGCGGCGCGACCCGCCCGGCGTCGTGGGCTACGACGACGACGGCACGCCGGTCGGCTGGTGCAGCATCGGGCCGCGGGCCGACAACACCCGGCTGGCGACGTCGAAGCTCATCCGGCCGGTCGACGACGTGCCGGTGTGGAGCATCATCTGCGTCGTCGTGCGCGGCGGGCACCGCAAGCGCGGGCACACCACGCCGCTCATCGAGGGCGCGGTCGAGTGGGCCGCGTCCCGCGGCGCGCCCGCCGTCGAGGCCTACCCGGTGGACGCCGAGGGCGGCCGCATCGACACCACGATGGCGTTCGTGGGCACCCGGGCGATGTTCGAGAAGGCCGGCTTCGAGGTCGTGGGGGAGACCGACGCCCTGGCGAGCAAGCGGCCGCGGCTGGTCATGCGCCGAGTGGTCTGACGTCGAGGTCGTGCTGTCCGCGCGCTGCCTTCGTTGCTAGGTAGCGGGCGTTGGTCGCGGTGAGGTGCACGCCGGTGCGCACCCGGTCGGCCACCGACAGTCCGAGCCGCCGCAGCTGGCGGGCCTTGTCCGGGTTGTTGCTCAGCAGCACGAGGGAGTCGACGCCGAGCGCGGTGAGCATCTGCGCGGCCACCGAGTAGTCGCGCTCGTCCGGCTCGTGCCCGAGCGCCAGGTTCGCGTCGTACGTGTCGAGGCCGAGGTCCTGGAGCACGTAGGCGTCGAGCTTGCGGTACAGCCCGATGCCGCGACCCTCCTGGCGCAGGTAGAGCAGGTAGCCGCCGGCGGCGTCGATCCGGTGCAGCGCCTCCTGGAGCTGCGGCCCGCAGTCGCACCGCCGGCTCCCGAGCACGTCGCCGGTGAGGCACTCGCTGTGCAGCCGCACCAGCGGCCGGGAGCGGACGGCGCCGAGGCCGATCGCCAGGTGCTCGCGCCCGTCGAGCAGGCCGTCGAAGGTGACCAACCGGGCCTGGACGACGGTGCCGTCGGTCAGCGTGACCGGCAGCGTCACCTCGGCACGGACCGAAGCCTGCGGCAGCTCAACGGACACGGCTCGGCTCCTCGACCTCGGCGAACCGGTCCGACAGCGCGTAGCGGAGCACCACCACGTCACCGACCCGGTGGAGGTCGGCCAGGTCCGCGCGCCGGTGCTCGCCCCACGGGAACGCGCCGTCGCCGACGAAGCGCGGCGCCCGGGAGTCGCCGACGAAGATCGGCGCCATGGCGAGCCGGAGCTCGTCGGCGATCCCCTCGGTGAGGAACTGCGTGTGCACCTGGCTGCCGCCCTCGACCATCAGCCGGCGGACGCCGCGCTCGTGGAGAACCCGGGTGACGCCCCGCATCGACACCCGGGTCCCCCCGTCCACGACGGTGGCGACGCCGTCCAGCGCCCGGCGCAGCCTCCTCACGACCGACGTCGGGCACACCACCACCTTGTCGGTGTCGCCGGTGGTGAAGAACCGGGCGGCCGGGTCGAGGTCGCCGCGGGCGGTCACGGTGACCTTCGCCGGCGTCGGCGTCCAGCCGCGCGCGATTCGCTCGGCCCGCCGGGCGTCGTCGCGCACCAGCAGCCGCGGGTCGTCGGCCCGCACCGTGCCCGCGCCGACCATGACGGCATCGCACTCGGCGCGCACCTGGTCGACCCGGTCGAGGTCGGCGGCGTTCGAGAGCACCAGCCGGCGCCGCGTCGCGTCGTCGAGGTAGCCGTCCAGCGACAGGCAGCAGCTCAGCAGCACGTAGGGGCTGGCGTCGGTCATATGCGCACCAGCTGGACCGGTCGGAGCTCCGCGGCCAGCACCACGACGCCCGGCAGGGCGGCGACCAGGCTGAGGACGCCGTACACGGTGGCGACGGTGATGCCGTCGGCAGCGCCGATCCCGGCGGCGCCGAACAGCGAGGCGGCCGCGCCCTCGCGCGGCCCCCAGCCGGCCAGGTTGACGGGCAGCGCCGAGGCCACCAGCACGAGGAGCAGCAGCGGCGCGGCGCGCAGCAGGCTGACGTCGGGCCGGACGGCGTGCAGCGCGACCAGCAGCACCACGAGGTGCCCGGACGCCGCGAGCACCGACAGCAGCAGCGGCCACCACGGCCCGGTGCCGGCGACGAGCCGCCGCACGTCGTCGGCGAGGGTGGCCGAGGCTCGCACGGCCAGGAGCACGCCCACCACGGCGAGCGCGGCGAGCGCGACCGCCGCCACCGGGACCGACGGCAGCGCCAGGACCGCGAGCCCGGCGAGCAGGAGCAGACCGGCCTGCCCGAGCACCCGCTCCCACGCCACGGCGCGCACCGCCCGCACGAGGCTCGCCTCGTCGCGACCGTGGCGGACCGCGCGATGCACGTCGCCGACCACACCTCCCGGGAGCACCTGGTTGAGCAGCTGCGAGCGGTAGTAGGCCGGCAGCGCCGACCGGACGTCGAGACCCAGGTCGAGCCGGCCCGCCACCCAGGACCAGCGCGCCGCCGCGCACAGCGTGGTGATCGCGGTGACCCCCAGCGCGGCGGCGGTGGTCCCGAGCGTGACGTGGTCGAGTGCCCGCGCGAACGGGCCGGTGCCGAACGTCGCCACGAGCACCACCAGCAGCGCGCAGGCGAGCGTCCACCGCAGGATGACCACGACGCGCTGCCTCGTCATGCCGGGACCACGGTGGTGGGGCCGGATCGGTTCAGGTCGACCGCGTCGCGGACCAGTCGCGCCGTCGTCGTCCATGCGGGGAGGGCGTCGCGCCGGCTCTGGGCGGCGACCCGCAGCCGGCGGCGCAGCGCGGGCTCGGTCAGCCACCGGACCAGCGCGATCCTGAGCGCCGCGGTGTCGCCGGCGGGCACGAGGAGGCCGGGCCTGGTGCCGTCCGCTGCGAGGCCCACGGCCTCGCGCACGCCGCCGACGTCGGAGGCGAGCACCGGGACGCCGCGCGCGAGGGCCTCGGTGAGCACCATCCCGTAGGTCTCCATCCGGCTGGGGAGCACCAGCAGGTCCGCCTCCTGGAGGGTCGCGGCCACGGCGCGAGGCGACTGCGGGCCGATCAGCGTGAGCCGGTCGTCGAGGCCGCGGTCGCGGATCTCCGCGCGCAGCCGGTCGACGACGTCGGCTGCGCGGTCCACCGGCCCCACCAGCCGGCACGTCCACGGCAGGTCGGTGAGGCCCGCGAGCGTGTGGACCAGCAGGTCGGCTCCCTTGGCCGGCACCACCGCGCCGACGAAGACGAGCCGGCCGCCGGCGTCCCTCGGGCGGGCGAGGGCGGCGGGGCGGACGCCGGGCGGGGCCGCGTGCACGCGGGCCGGGTCGAGCGGGTGGGTGGCGAGCAGCCGGTCGCGGGTCCACTCGCTCGTGGCGACGACGCCGGCGACCGCGGTGACGGCGGCCCGCTCGCGGTCCCGTGCGTCGGCGCCGGTCTCGGCGACCGTGAGCGGCAGGTGCACCAGTAGCCACAGCCGCAGCCGGTCGCGTTCGCGGGTCAGCTCCGGGCCGGCGTCCAGGCCGACCAGCCCGTCGACCAGCACGGTCGCGCCGTCCGGCACGGTGGCGAGCGCCCGCCCGACGGCCTGCCGGGTGACGCGGCCGCGCGGCACCGGGCTCGGCACCAGGTGGCGGCGCACCGGCCGGCCGAGCGACCACAGCTCCCGGGCGAGCTCCCGGTCGTAGACGTTGCCGCCGCTCGGGTGCCGCGGGTCGTCGACCGTGTGCGGCACCACGAGGTGCAGGTGCGACGCCGTCACGCCGGCCCCCGGACGGCGCGGCGGTAGCCGGCGCGAGCGACGTCGGACTCGTGCAGCGTCACCTCGAGGTCGGTGAGGTGGTCGACCTCCGGGCCGAGGGCGCCGGCCGCGATCCGCTCGGCCACCCGGTCGGCGACCACCCGGGCGAGCACCTCGGTGGTGGTGGTCGTCCCGGCGAACGCCGGCTCGTCGTCGAGGTTGCGGTGGTCGAGCTCCGCCAGGACGGCACGCAGCTCGCGTGCCAGCGCGCCGATGTCGAGCACGACGTGGTGCGAGTCCAGCGTCTCGGCGGCGACGGTGACGTCGACGAGGTAGGTGGCACCGTGCACCCGCTGGGCCGGGCCGAAGAACTCCCCGGGCAGGCTGTGGGCGACCATCGTCCGGTCGCGGACGGTCACGGTGAACATCAGCCACCTCCCGGGTAGGTGACCAGGTGGCAGATCCCGTCGAGGGCGCCGGCGGCCAGCTTCTCCATGACGACGGGCAGCTCGTCGAGCCGGGAGCGCCCGGTGACGAGGTGGTCGAAGCCGGGGTCGGCGAGCAGGTCCAGCGCCAGCGCCCGGCGTCCGGCCGGTGTCCAGCGGGGCCGCGCGTCCGGCGGGATCCGGCCGACCTGGCTCGCCCGGACCGCGAGCCGGCGCGAGTGGAAGTCGCCGCCGAGCGGGAGGGCGACCTCGGTGTCGCCGTACCAGCTCAGCTCGACCACGGTGCCGTCGGTGGCGAGCATCCCGAGCGCGGTCCGCAGCCCGGCGGCGGTGGCGCTGGCGTGGAACACGAGGTCCAGATCGGCCGGCGCCGACTCGGGTGACGCGAACCCGACCCCCAGCGCCGCGGCGGTGGCGGCCCGGGCCGGGTCGACGTCGACGACGGTGGTCTCGACCCCGGGCATCCGCGCCAGCAGCCGGGCCAGGCAGCAGCCCACCAGCCCGGCGCCCACCACGCCGACCCGGTCACCCGAGCCAGCGGCGGCGCGTCCCACAGCGCCGTCACCGCGGTCTCCACCGTGCCGGCGAGCACGGCCCGCTCCGCGGGGACACCGGCCGGCACCACGGTGACCGCGTCGGCGGGCACCACGTACGCGCTCTGGTGCGGGTGGAGGCAGAACACGGTGCGGCCGGTGAGCCCGGCCGGTCCCTCCTCGACGACGCCGACGCTCAGGTAGCCGTACTTGACCGGCCCGGGGAAGTCACCGACCTGGAACGGCGCCCGCATCCGCCGGTGCTGGTCGGCCGGGACCCGCCCGGAGAAGACCAGCCGCTCGGTGCCGCGGCTGACCGCCGAGACGATGGTGCGCACGAGCACGTCGTCGAGGCCCGGCTGTGGCAGTGGCTCGGCGCGGAGCTCGCCCGTGCCGGGCTCGACCACCCAGAACGCCACGGCCTCCGACGTCACCCGCTGCTCCTCCCGTTTGAACCGGTCGTCCCGGTCCGCCGTCGTCCCAACGACGTCGTCGTCGACGTCTCTTCTGAGGACACGGAGGGAACGTGCGTCGGGTTCAGCCGCGAGGTGATCGCTGGGCGCTCAACCCGGCGAACCGGGTCACGCTGGTGCGCGCGCTGCTCACGGCCGCGGTCGCCGGGCTGCTCCTGCAGCCGTCGGCGGCCGCGGTCGTGGCACTGGCCGTCCCGGCGCTCGTGCTCGACGGCGTCGACGGCTGGGTCGCGCGACGGCGGCGGTGCGTGACCACGTTCGGCGCCCGGTTCGACATGGAGACCGACGCCCTCCTGATCCTGGTGCTGAGCCTCCACGTCGCCCGCACCGTCGGCCCGTGGGTCCTGCTCCTCGGCCTCGCCCGGTACCTGCTCCTCCTCGCCCAGTGGCTGTGGCCGCGACTGCGTGGACCGGTCGAGCCGCGGCGGTGGCGCAAGGTGGTCGCCGTCGTCCAGGGCGTGGTGCTGGTCGTGGCTGCGAGCGGGCTGCTGCCGGCCGGCGTCACGGTCGCGGCGCTGGTCGTGGCCGCCGCCCTGCTGCTGGTCTCGTTCGGCACCGAGGCCCGCGAACGCCTCGCCGCCACCCGTTCGGTCGGGGGTCCCGAACGGACGGCGGCGGCCGGCCTGCTGTCGGTCCTCGCCGTCGTCGTCGTGTGGGCCGCCCTGGTCGCACCGCACGACGACGGCGACCTGTCGCCGTGGCTGCTGGCCCGGGTGCCGCTCGAGGGGCTGGTGCTGGTGGTCGCGGTGCTCCTGCTGCCGGAGCGGTGGGGTCGCCGGCTGGCGGTGCCGTTCGGGCTCGTCGCCGCGGCGCTGGTGGTGCTGAAGGCGCTCGACGTCGGGTTCGCGATGGTGCTCGACCGGCCGTTCAGCCTGCTCGGCGACTGGGGCTACCTGGGCCCGGCGGTCGGGGTACTCGGCGACTCGGTGGGCCGGGCGACCGCCTGGCTCGTCGTCGCGGCGGTCGGCGTCGGCGTGGTCGCCCTGTTCGTGCTGCTGCCGCTGGCGACCCGCCGGGTCGTCCGCGTCGTCCGCGGGCACCGGCGTCCGGCGGTCGCGGCCGTCGCGGGCGTCGCCGCGCTGGGCCTGCTGGCGAGCCTGCTCGGGCCGTCTCCGCTGTCGGCGGCGTCCGCAGGGCTCGCGGTGGCCGAGGTGCGCGCCGTCCGGGCCGACCTCCACGACCGGTCCGTCTTCGCCGACCGGATCCGGGCCGACCCGTACGACGCGGTGCCGGGCGAGCGGCTGCTCCGAGGACTGCGCGGCAAGGACGTGCTGCTCGTGTTCGTGGAGAGCTACGGCCGGGTGGCGGTCGACGGCGGGTCGTTCGCCCCGGGCGTCGACGCCGTGCTCGCGGACGGGACGAGCGAGCTCGACGCCGCGGGGTACCGGTCGCGCAGCGCCTGGCTGACCTCGCCGACCTTCGGCGCGGCGAGCTGGCTCGCGCACGCCACCACCCAGTCCGGGCTGTGGGTCGACAGCCAGCGCCGCTACGACCAGCTGCTCGGGTCCGACCGGCTGACCCTCAGCGGCGCGTTCGACCGCGCGGGCTGGCGGACGGTGTTCGACGTCCCGGCGATCGACCGGGACTGGCCGGAGGGCGAGCGGTTCTACGGGTTCGACGAGCTCTACGACTCCCGCAACGTCGGGTACGCCGGCCCGCGGTTCGGCTACGCCACGATGCCCGACCAGTTCACGCTGTCGCGGTTTCGGGAGCTGGAGCTCGCGCCGGGGGACCGGCCGCCCGTCATGGCCGAGATCGACCTGGTCTCCAGCCACCACCCGTGGGCGCCGTTGCCCGAGGTCGTGCCGTGGGACCAGGTGGGGGACGGGTCGGTGTTCGACGGGATGCCGGAGCGCGGCGACACCGCGGAGGAGGTGCTGGCCGACACCGGCCGCACCCGCGAGGCCTACGGCCGGTCGGTCGAGTACTCGCTGCGGACCGTCGTCTCCTTCCTCACCACCTACCCGGACGACGACCTGGTGGTGGTGATGCTCGGCGACCACCAGCCGCACCACTACGTCAGCGGCGAGGACCCGGGCTACGACGTCCCGGTGAGCGTGATCGCCCGCGACCCGGAGGTGATGCGGTCCGTCGCGGGCTGGGGCTGGGCGGGTGGCCTGCGCCCGACGCCCGAGGGCCCGGTGTGGCCGATGGCCGACCTGCGCGACCGGATGCTCACCACCTTCGCCGATGAACCGAGCGCGCCGTCCGCACGTCGTCAGGGCGGGGGCACCTCATCCGGAGGGTCCGCCCCGGATCGGAGGTAGTCGTGACGACTCGTGTGATCGGCGCGGTCGCGGCCCTGGCGTCGGCCGCGATCCACCTGTGGCTGTGGCTCGACGGCGTCAAGGACCAGGGCACCGTCGGCGCCCTCTTCGTGGTGAACGTGCTCGCGGGCGTCGTCATCGCGGTCATGCTGGTGCGGTGGCACCACTGGATCCCGCTGTTCCTGCTCTTCGGGTTCGGTGCGACCACGCTCGGTGCGTTCCTCGTTGCCACGACCGTCGGCCTGTTCGGCATCGAGACCACGTGGTCGTGGTACGGCTGGCTGGCCGCGATCACGGAGGTCGTGGCGATGCTCGCGGCCGCGGTGGCCGCACAGCAGGAGGGGCACCTCGCCCGGCTGACCTCGCGCCCGACCGCGGCGCCCGGTCGCTGACCGGCACGGGCGCGTCGCGTGGGGGGACCGATGGCCGATGACCGTGCGGAGCTGATGCGGGCCCTGCACGACGAGCACGCCCCGGCGCTGTGGCGGTTCTGCCTGCACCTGACCGACCGCGACCTGGCCCGGGCCAGCGACGTGTGCCAGGAGACGCTGCTGCGCGCCTGGCAGCACCCGGAGGTGCTCTCGCGGTCGTCGTCGGCGGCGCGCGGGTGGCTGTTCACGGTCGCCCGCAACGTCGTCATCGACGAGTGGCGCGCCCGCCGGGTGCGCCCGGAGACGGTGACCGCCGACCCGCCGGAGCCGGTGGAGCAGGACCACGTCGACCGGCTGCTGCAGGCCTGGGTGGTCGCCGAGGCGATGGGCCGGCTGTCGCCGGAGCACCGCCAGGTGCTGCAGGAGTGCTACTACGAGGGCCGATCGGTGGCCGACGCCGCCCGCCGGCTCGAGGTGCCCGAGGGCACCGTCAAGTCGCGCGCCCACTACGCGTTACGGGCGCTGCGTCTCGCGCTGGAGGAAATGGGGTTCGCCAGATGAGCACCACCACCGACCCGTTCCGGCACGACGACGCCGCCTACGTGCTCGGCGCCCTCGGCCCGGCCGAGCGGCGCGCTTTCGAGGAGCACCTCGAGGGGTGCGCCGCGTGCAGTGCGTCCGTGCGCGACCTGGCCGGCGTGCCCGGGCTGCTCGCGCGGCTCGACGCGACCGCCTTCCACGACCAGGACGACCTGCCGCCGGTGCCGGAGACGCTACTGCCGCAGTTGCTCCACACGGTGCGACGGCGACGGGGGCGGGTGCGCCTCCTCGCCGCGGTCGGCGTCGCCGCGGCGCTGGTGGCGGTCGCCGTCCTGGTCGGGGTGTTCCTCCTCCGCGGCCCGTCGGCCGACGACGGACCGCCCGCGCCCCGCGAGATCGCGATGACCCAGGTCGGCCAGGAGGTTCTCACCGCGTCGGTGGCGCTCGACGAGGTGACGTGGGGGACCCGGATGCACCTCACCTGCACCTACGACGCCTCCGACTGGGGATCCAGCGAGGCGCGGTCCTACGCGCTCGTGGTGTCGACCACCGACGGACGGCGTGAGCAGGTGGCCACCTGGAAGGCCGTGCCCGGCCGGAGCATCGCGCTCGACGCCGCCACGGACGCGGCGCGGGACGAGATCGCGACCGTCGACGTGGTGGTGACCGGCACCCGGCACCGGGTGCTCACCCTCGACCTCGGCGGTTCCTGAGCAGGCAGTCGGCACAATGCGTGCCGTGACCGAGTCATGGCCCCTCGAGCCGAGCCCCGCCCAGCGCGCCGAGCTGCTCGCCGCCGCGGGCGCGATGGTGGAGGAGTTCCTCCACGGGCTGGCGACGGCGCCGATGGTCGACGTCGACGGCGCCGCCGAGGCGGCGGCCCGGGTGCGGGAGCCGCTGCCCGAGGCCGGCGCCCCGCTGGCAGAGGTGCTCGAGACCGTCGGGCTGATGGCGCAGAAGGCGGTCAACACCGCGGGTCCCGGCTTCTTCGCCTACATCCCCGGCGGCGGGCTCTACGCCTCCGCGGTCGCGGAGTTCCTTGCGGCGTCCTTCAACCGGTACGTGTCGATGGCCGGGGTGGCGCCGGTGGCGGCGGAGGTCGAGGCCACGGTCGTCCGCTGGCTGTGCGACGTCTTCGACTACCCGGCCGAGGCCCGCGGTGTGCTCACCAGCGGCGGGTCGATGGCCAACTTCTCGGCGGTGGTGGCGGCCCGGAAGGCGCACCTCGGCGACGACCTGAGCCGCGGCGTCGTCTACGTGTCGGCGCAGGCCCACGCCTCGTGCGCGAAGGCGGGCTACCTCGCGGGCATCCCGGCGTCGCGGATCCGGCTGGTGCCCACCGACGACCGGCTCCGCATGGACGCCGACGCGCTCGGCTGGCTCATCGAGGCCGACCGCGAGGCCGGGCTGCAGCCGTTCCTGGTGATGGCCTCGGCCGGCACCACCAACACCGGCGCCGTCGACCCGATCGGCGCCGTCGTCGACGTCGGGCAGCGGCACGGGCTGTGGGTGCACGTGGACGCGGCGTACGGCGGCCCGTTCCGGCTCACCGAGCACGGCCGCCGGCTGTTCGCCGGCATCGAGGCCGCCGACTCGATCACCCTCGACCCGCACAAGGCGCTGTTCCTGCCCTACGGCACCGGCGCGCTGCTGGTGCGCGACGGCCGGCTGCTGCGCGAGGCGCACCACGTGGCCGCCGACTACCTCCAGGACCTGGACTCCTCCGACGAGGGCACGCCGAACGCGGCCGAGTACTCGATGGAGCTCACGCGCGGCTTCCGGGGGCTGCGGCTCTGGCTGCCCCTCAAGCTGCACGGCGCCGCCGCGTTCCGGGCGGCGCTGGAGGAGAAGCTCGAGCTGGCCCGGCTCGCCCACGAGGAGCTCGCCGCCGCTCCCGGGTTCGAGGTGCCGCTCGAGCCGGAGCTCACCGTCGTCTCCTTCCGCTACCTCCCCGAGCACGGCGACGCCGACGCGTTCAACCAGGCGCTGCTGCGCCGGGTCAACGCGTCGCGCCGGGTCTTCCTCTCCTCGACCCGGATCGACGGCGCGTTCGTGCTGCGGGTGTGCGTGGTGTCGCACCGGTCCCACCGCGAGCACGTCGAGGACGCCGTCCGGGTGATCCGGGCGGCCGCCGCCGAGCTAGTCAGCGAGGTCTGACCAAACCGGGCGGCTCTTTGCGCCTCGATCTCCGACGCGTCACCGCGGGTCGACCTGGGCGTACGAAACTGGACACGATCGGCCTCGATGTGACCTCCCGATGTCCTGTTTCACCGGCCGGCCGGTGAAACAGGACGACCCCCGAACGGCGGCCGAGCGACCTCAGCCCCCGGCGTTGAGCCGCGCCGCCTGCCGGGTGAGGTGGTCGCGCTCGGCCGTGTTGGTGGCGTGCCGTGCCGCCTCGGCGTAGAGCCGGGCGGCCGTCGTCGGGTCGCCGTCGCGCTCGTGCAGGTACGCCGCCACCGCCGTGTGGCGGGGGAGCGAGTCGTCCAGCTCCGCCAGCGCACGCAGCCCGGCGCGCGGGCCGTCGGCCTCGCCGACCGCGACCGCGCGGTTGAGGCGCACCACCGGGCTGTCGGTGAGCCGCACCAGCTCGTCGTACCACTCGACGATCTGCACCCAGTCGGTCTCGTCGGCGGCCGGGGCGTCGGCGTGCAGCGCGGCGATCGCGGCCTGGGCCTGGAACTCGCCGAGCCGGTCGCGGGCGAGCGCGGCCTGGAGGATCTCGACGCCCTCGGCGATGGCCGTGGTGTCCCAGCGGCCGCGGTCCTGCTCGGCGAGCGGCACGAGCGCGCCGTCGGCCGTCGTCCGGGCGGTGCGGCGGGCGTGGTGCAGCAGCATCAGCGCGAGCAGGCCGGAGACCTCGGGGTGGTCGATCGCGGCCGCCAGCTGGCGGGTGAGCCGGATCGCCTCGGCGGCGAGGTCGACGTCGCCGGAGTAGCCCTCGTTGAACACGAGGTAGAGCACCCGCAGCACGGTGGCGACGTCGCCGGGCTGGTCGAGCCGCACCTCGGCGACGGTGCGCTTGGCGCGGCTGATCCGCTGCGCCATCGTCGCCTCGGGCACGAGGTAGGCGGCCGCGATCTGGCGGGTGGTGAGGCCGCCGATCGCGCGCAGCGTGAGCGCCACCGCCGACGACGCCGTCAGCGACGGGTGGGCGCAGAGGAAGTAGAGGTGGAGGGTGTCGTCGGCCGACGTGACCGGCCCCGGCGCCGGCTCGTCGTCGACGAGCTCCTCGCGACGGCGGCGGGCGGTCTCGGAGCGGGTGGCGTCGAGGAACCGGCGCCAGCCGACCGTGACCAGCCACGCCTGGGGGTCGCGCGGCGGGTCGTCCGGCCAGGTGCGCAGCGCCTCCACCAGGGCGTCCTGGACGGCGTCCTCGGCCGCCGCGAAGTCGGCTCCGCGGCGGACGAGGGCCCCGATCACCCGGGGCGTGAGCGCCCGGACCTCGAGCTCGTCCACCTGCTCGGTCCCGGTCAGTGACACTCGTCGACGTTCGGCGCCTCGGTGAGGAACGGTCGCACCTCGAGCCACTCGTGGATCGGCTTGCCGTCCTTGCCCGGCGCCGCCGACAGCTCACCGGCCAGCTCGACGGCGCGCTCGGGGCTGTCGACGTCGATGACCATCCAGCCGGCGATGAGGTCCTTGGTCTCGGCGAACGGGCCGTCGGTGACCGGCGGCTTGCCCTCCCCTCCGTACTGCACCCACTGGCCCTCGGGTGCCAGCGCCTGGCCGTCCACGAACTCGCCCGACTTCTCGAGCCGGTCGGCGAACTCCCGCATGTACCGGATGTGGTCGTCGATCTCCTGGGGCGTCCACTGGTCCATCGGCACGTCGTTCACCCCGGCCGGGGCGCCGCGGTAGTGCTTGAGCAGCAGGTACTTGGCCATCGTGGTTCTCCTCGGTGTGGTGCGACCCAGTCTGGCCGCGTTCGAGCAGGGGACGGAGCCGGGGGAGCGTTCTCGACATCGTCCGGCTCGGGTTTCTTTTCTTGATTTGTTCCAGAATGTGCGCGAGGGTCTGAACGTGACCCCGGCACCCGACTCCCAGCAGCTGCTGCGGGAGGCCGGGCTCCGGATCACCCGGCCCCGGCTCGCCGTCCTGGGTGCGGTCGCGGCCCAGCCGCACGCCGACACCGAGTCGATCCTCGGCGCCGTCCGCGCCGACCTCGGGCAGGTGTCGCACCAGGCCGTCTACGACGTGCTGCGGGTGCTCACCGAGACCGGCCTGGTGCGGCGCATCCAGCCCACCGGATCGGTGGCGCGCTACGAGGCGCGGGTCGGCGACAACCACCACCACGTCGTGTGCCGCGGCTGCGGCACCATCGCCGACGTCGACTGCGCGGTGGGGGAGACCCCGTGCCTGACGGCGTCCGACGACCACGGCTTCGTCCTCGACGAGGCCGAGGTCATCTACTGGGGCACCTGCCCCGCCTGTACCTGATCGACCCCATCACCGCACCGAGAGGAAGTCCGTTGTCCCAGCACGACCACGAGACCGTCGAAGCAGACATGAACACCGAGGGCGCCGCCGGCTGCCCGGTGCACGCGGGGCGCATGGGGCACCCGACCGAGAGCGGGAGCAACACCGACTGGTGGCCGAACCAGCTCAACCTGCGCATCCTGCGCAAGCACGGCGACGTCGCGAACCCGATGGGCGCCGATTTCGACTACAAGACCGCCTTCGAGAGCGTCGACCTCGACGAGCTCGCGGCCGACGTCGACGCCGTCATGACCGACTCCCAGGACTGGTGGCCCGCCGACTTCGGCCACTACGGCGGCTTCATGATCCGGATGGCCTGGCACTCGGCCGGCACCTACCGGGTCGACGACGGGCGCGGGGGAGCGGGCGCCGGCATGCAGCGGTTCGCGCCGCTCAACTCCTGGCCCGACAACGGCAACCTCGACAAGGCCCGCCGGCTGCTGTGGCCGGTGAAGAAGAAGTGGGGCACCAGGGTCAGCTGGGCCGACCTCATGGTGTTCGCCGGCAACCGTGCGCTGGAGACGATGGGGTTCCAGACCTTCGGCTTCGCCGGCGGCCGCGCCGACGTGTGGGAGCCGGACGAGGACGTCTACTGGGGTCCGGAGCGCGAGTGGCTCGGTGACGAGCGCTACAGCGGTGACCGCGACCTCGAGAAGCCGCTGGGCGCCGTCCAGATGGGCCTGATCTACGTGAACCCCGAGGGGCCGAACGCCAACCCCGACCCCATCGCCGCGGCGCGCGACATCCGCGAGACGTTCGCGCGGATGGCGATGAACGACGAGGAGACCGTGGCGCTGATCGCCGGCGGCCACACCTTCGGCAAGACCCACGGCGCGGCCGACCCCGACGAGTACGTCGGCGCCGAGCCCGAGGGCGCCGGGCTGGAGGAGCAGGGCCTCGGGTGGAAGCAGGGCTTCAACTCCGGCAAGGGTCGCGACGCGATCACCAGCGGGCTCGAGGTCACCTGGACGGCGACCCCGACCCAGTGGAGCAACGGCTTCTTCGACCACCTCTTCGGCTTCGAGTACGAGCTCGTGAAGAGCCCGGCCGGCGCCTGGCAGTGGCAGGCCACCGGCGACGAGGCGGAGAACCTGGTCCCCGACCCGGAGACCGGCGAGAGGAACCGGCGTCCCACGATGCTCACCACCGACCTGTCGCTGCGTGAGGACCCGATCTACCACGACATCTCGAAGCGGTTCCACGAGAACCCCGCGGAGTTCGCCGACGCCTTCGCGCGCGCCTGGTACAAGCTCACGCACCGCGACATGGGGCCGAAGGAGCGCTACCTCGGCGCCCTGGTGCCGAGCGAGGAGCTGATCTGGCAGGACCCGGTGCCGGCGCGCGAGGGCGAGCCGCTCTCCGACGCCGACGTCGCCTCGCTCAAGGAGCAGATCCTCGGCTCCGACCTCACCGTCTCCCAGCTGGTGAAGGCGGCGTGGGCGGCGGCGTCCTCGCACCGCGTCAGCGACAAGCGCGGCGGCGCCAACGGCGGCCGGATCCGGCTCGAGCCGCAGCGCGGCTGGGCCGTCAACGACCCCGACGAGCTCGCCCAGGTGCTGCGGGTGCTCGAGGGCGTGCAGTCCTCGTTCGGCAAGCCGGTCTCGATCGCCGACCTCGTGGTGCTCGGCGGCACCGCCGCGGTGGAGAAGGCGGCGGCCGACGGCGGCGTCAGCGTCACGGTGCCCTTCACGCCGGGCCGCACGGACGCCTCGCAGGAGCAGACCGACGTCGAGTCGTTCAGCCACCTCGAGCCGACGTCCGACGGGTTCCGCAACGTGCTCGGCAAGGACGGCCGGCTCCCCGGCGAGTACCGCCTGGTCGACCGCGCCAACCTGCTCGGCCTCTCCGCCCCGGAGATGACCGTGCTCGTCGGCGGGCTGCGGGTGCTCGGCGCCAACACCGGCGACAACCCGAAGGGCGTGCTCACCGACCGCGTCGGCGTCCTGTCGAACGACTTCTTCACGAACCTGCTCGACATGGGCACCGAGTGGCACGGCGTCGACGGCGACGACGACGGCTTCGAGGCCACCGACCGCGCCACCGGCGAGAAGAGGTGGACCGGCAGCCGGGTCGACCTGGTGTTCGGCTCCAACTCCGAGCTGCGTGCCGTGGCCGAGGTCTACGCCAGCGACGACGCCGGCGAGAGGTTCGTGCGCGACTTCGCCGCCGCCTGGGTCAAGGTCATGGACCTCGACCGCTACGACGTCTGAGCCGAGACGCCCGGCTCCGCCCCGCGGTCCGCTCGGACCGCGGGGCGGTGTGCGTCAGGTGTGGGTCGGAGCCGCGTCAGCGCGCCATGAACAGCGCCATCGCGAACACGGTCAGCGGGCCGGCCCAGAGCAGGATCTGGGCGAGCAGCTGACCACCCTCGGTCTGGTGGTCCCGGGTGGCGAGAGCGGACTCGGAGATGCGGGAGACGTCGGACACGCCGAGGGTCTACCCCGCCTCCGAGCGCCCCAAGCCGCCCGGAGGGGTGAAACTTGCGGAACCGGTGAGGTCCCGCGCGCGTCGGACCGTCGTGGACCGGGTCGACCAGGAGATGGGGATGGACATGGCGCCGCGTCGACGTCGGGTTGTCGTCGCGCTCGCCGTCGCCGTGCTCCTGGCCGTGGCCGTCGTGATCGCACTTCGGTGGGGCGCTGACGACGACCCGGCGGCCGGCTTCGCCCGGGCGGCGACCGAGTACGACGGCCCGCTGAACGGGGTCGACGGCCGGTACGGCGCGGCCGGCGACGTGGTCGACTGCCGCGCGGCGGACGGCGGTGCCGAGCGGGACTCGCCGTACGCCGAGGGCGCCACCAGCGAGTCGGTGAAGGGCGCGCTCGAGACGGCGTACTCGGAGGGACTGTTCCTGTCGCTCCCGGAGATCGAGCTGACCGCCGCCGCGACCGAGTCGGACCGGGTGCTGCTCACCTACGCCCCCGCCGGCACCACCGTCGCCGCCCTCGTGTTCCGGGACGGCCCGGCCACCGAGGGCGCGGGCGGCCCGGGCTGGTACCTGGAGTCGTGGGCGCGCTGCGACTTCTCCGACTTCCCCGCCCGCGACGCCGCCGCTCTCGGGTACCAGATCTGGCGCGACGCCGACGGCGACCCGGTGCCGGTGACCACGCTCACCTCCGGCCCCGGCCCCGAGCACTGCAGCTGGGACCACCTGACGTTCCTCTACCTCGACGACGACGCGACCTACGTCCGCGCGCCCGACCGCTCGGTGCGCGGCTCGGTGGAGGGCGTCTACAGCGAGGGCCTGCCACTGCCTGCCGACGCCGTCCCCACCGGCTTCCGCCGCGCCGGCCAGCAGCTGTGGCGCACCCGCGACGGTGACTACGTCTACGTCGGCACCCCCGACCGGGTCGAGGTCTGGCCGCGCTTCGTGGGCGGCTGCGCCTGAACGGCGGCGCCTGTCCCGGGTTGCGCCGTTTGGTCACCAACGACGCATTTCAGCACGGAAATCACGCCGTTGGGGACCAAACGGCGCACCCCCGGTGCGCCTCAGGAACGCTCCCGCCGCACCCCGCGGTAGATGATCCGGTTGGTCACCCAGGGCTGCATGACGCGGACCCAGGGGAGCCGCGGCACCCGGAACGGGCGGCCGTCGGGGGCGTAGACGGTGGTGCCGTCCGGCTGGAGGCCGATCACGGAGCCCCAGCGGCGCTTCGGCGGATCCCAGTCCTCGAGCGGGCGGCCGTCGAGGTGGGCACGGACGTTGCGGGCGAGCAGCCGGTAGGTGAAGTTGCGGGCCGAGGAGCGGAGCGGGTCGGTGGCCGCGACGTCGCCGATCGCGAAGACGCCGTCGGCGCCGGGCACGCTGAGGTCGCGTCCGGTGCGGACGAAGCCGTCGTCGTCGAGCACCTCGGGTGGGAGCCACCCCGAGTTGGGGCGGGTGCGGCCGACCGCCCACACCACGGCGTCGGCGGCGACATCGGGCTGGCCGGTCGAGAACCGCAGCGGTCCGGCCGTGATCTCGTCGGTGTCGGCGGGCAGCTCGGCACGATGCCCGGCGTGCAGCCCGACGCCGAGCTCGGCGAGCCGCGGTCGCAGGTGCCGCCAGATCCGGCGGTGGTGCTGGGGGAGCGGCGCCTCGCGCGGGAAGTAGAGGTCGACCCGCTTGTCGGGCCACACCCGCGCCGCGTTGGCCGCGGTGCTCACCGCCGCCGCGCCGCCGCCCACCACGGCGATCGTCGCCGCCGTGGCCAGCCGGGCGTGGTGGTCGCGGAGGCCGGCGTCCACCTCCGCGCTCGACTCCAGCACCGGCCGCCGCCAGAAGCCGTTGGTCACCCCGGTCGCCACCACGAGCACGTCGTAGCGGAGCTGCTCGGTGGCGCCGTCGGAGCGGCACACCTCGACGAACCGCTCGTCGAGGTCGGCGCCGGTCAGCTCGCCGTGGACGACGCTCACCCGGTCCAGCCCCCGCATCCGGTCGAAGCCGAACCGGTAGTCCTGCGCCCACCGGTCGGGGTCGGTGAGCCGGTGCCCGAGCTCCTGGCCGCTCACGAACCCCGGCTTCACCGAGACGCCCATGACGTCGGCGTGCCGCGCCAGCCGGACGGCGGTCAGCACGCCGGTGTCGCCGAGGCCGGCGACGACGACCCGAGGACGGGTCATGCCCGACGCGGCGGCCTGGGCACGAACCGCGAGACCCGGTCGACGACGTCCTGGTACTGCGGCCGCCGCTCCAGGCTCCGCTCCTCCATCATCGGGATGCTGGCGCCCAGGAACATCGCCAGCATCGCCAGCGGCCCGAGCACCACCCACCACGCCGTCGGCGAGGCGGCCAGCCCGAACAGCGCCAGCGAGCACCAGAGCCCGAGCTCACCCACGTAGTTGGGGTGCCGCGACCACGACCACACGCCGCGGTCCATCACCTGCCCCGGCTCCTTCACCCGCGCGAACCGGTGCATCTGCACGTCGGCCACCGTCTCCAGCGCCACCGCCCCGACGCCGACCAGCAGCGCCACCACGTCGAGCCACCACAGCCCGCCGCCGTATGCGCGTGACGGCGTAGGCGCCGAGGCAGCCGAGGAACACCTGGATCGTCGGAATCACGTGGATGGCGAACAGGTCGACGACGGGCTCGGCGCGGCCCGCCCTCTCCTTGAGCAGCGGGTAGCGCCAGTCCTCGTGGTGCAGCCCGGGGAAGGAGTAGACCCAGTTGCCGGTGAGGCGCACCGCCCACGCCACCAGGACGGCGAACAGCAGCCAGAACCGCACCGGCTCGGCGTCGACGTCGCGCTCGACCCACCAGTAGACGACCAGCAGCGGCGGGATCACGCTCCAGTAGGCGTCGTAGAAGCTGGAGTTGCGGTGCAGCCGGCTCGCGGCGAACACCACCAGCGTGGCGAGGACGTCGGCGATCAGCGCGTCCAGCCAGCGCCAGTCGGTGCGCGGCCCGAGCGCCAGCCACAGCACCCCGACGCCGATCGCGACGACGTACGCCGCGGCGACGCGCAGCAACGACCGCCCCCTGCTCACGGCGGAATCCTGTCGCACCTGTCAACGGCGGAGCCGGTCGAGCAGGGCCATCGCGTCGTGCGGCGCGTATCCCTTCATGTCGTTGTCGAAGTACACGTAGACCTCGGCGTCCTGCGCCCACTCCCGGCACCGCTCCGCCCACCGGTCGAGGGCGGCGTCGGTGTAGCCGCTCGCGTAGAGCTCCTGGTCGCCGTGCAGCCGCACGTACACGACGTCGGTGGTGACGACGTCGGCCTCGGGCCAGCGCCCGGCGGTGTCGGCGATGACGCAGCCGACGTCGTACTGCCGCAGCAGGTCGAGCGACTCCTTCTCGCAGAAGCTGCGGTGCCGGAACTCCAGCACGTGCCGCAGCGGCCGTTCGATCGGTGCGGTGGTGAGCGCGCGGTCGTCCGGCACCTTGGCGTCGTGGTGCCTGGCCAGCTCCGCGGCCGCCGTCGTCGTCCGGGGGAGCGAGGCGAAGAAGGCTTCGACGACGTCGGCGTCGAACTCGACCCGTTCCGGCAGCTGCCAGAGCACCGGGCCCAGCTTGTGGCGGAGCGCCAGCAGCCCGGAGGCGAAGAAGTTGGCCAGCGGCGTCTCCACGTCCCGGAGCCGCTTCATGTGCGTGATGAACCGCCCGCCCTTCACGGCGAACACGAAGTCGTCCGGGGCGGCGTCGTGCCAGGTGGCGTACGACGCGGGCCGCTGCAGCGAGTAGAAGGAGCCGTTGATCTCGATCGACGTCATCCGCTCGGCGGCGTAGCCGAGCTCGTCACGCTGCCGGAGGCCGCGCGGGTAGAAGTCGCCGCGCCACCCCGCGTAGCTCCAGCCGGAGATGCCGACACGGACCGGGTGCACACTCCACGTCTACCCGACGCACTCACCCCTCGGAACGGCGCTGGGGGTGATGCGCGGATCGGCACTCCCGCCTTGGCTGGGGGCATGACCAGTGTCAGCCGGACCTTCACCGTCACCCCGCCGCCCGCCGTCGTCGTCGACTACCTCAAGGACTTCTCCCACGCCGAGGAGTGGGACCCCGGCACCGAGTCGTGCACGCCCGAGACCCCCGGCCCGGTGCAGGTGGGGTCGCGCTGGCACAACCGGTCGAAGATCGCCGGGGTGAGCACCGAGCTCACCTACCGCCTCGACCGGCTCACCGACCACGAGGTCGTCTTCGTCGGCGAGAACGACTCGGCCACCACCTCCGACACGATCACCGTGACGCCGCACGGGGCCGGCAGCGAGATCACCTACGACGCCGTCATCGAGGCCAAGGGCCTGGCCGGCAAGCTCGCCGACCCGGTGATGAAGCTGCTGTTCGAGCGCATCGGCACCAAGACCGAGCAGCAGATGACCGAGGCGCTGAACCGCCTGGCCTGAGACGCGCCAGACTGGGCGCGTGATGATCCGGCCCGACGAGCTGCGCGCCATCCGCGACGGCGAGCTCGACCTGGCGTTCCGCCGCTGGGACCGGCCGCGGGTCAAGGTCGGCACCCGGATGCGCACCGCCGTCGGGCTGATCGAGGTCACCTCGGTCGAGCAGGTGGCGCCCTCCCGGCTCACCGCCGACGACGCCCGCCGCGCCGGCGCCGCGAGCGTGTCCGCGCTGCGCGAGGCGCTGGCCCACCGCACGGACCGGCCGGTGTTCCGCGTCGGCCTGCGGCACGCCGGCCCCGACCCGCGCGAGGCGCTGCGCGACCAGGTGCCGGACGACGCCGAGGTGGCCGCGCTGCAGGCGTGGCTGGACCGGCTCGACAACGCTGCGGCCACCGGCCCCTGGACCCGGGAGACGCTGCGGATCATCGACCACTCACCCGCCGTCCGGGCGCCCGACCTCGCCGCCGAGCTGGGCCGGGAGACCGCCGAGTTCAAGCGCGACGTGCGCAAGCTCAAGGAGCGCGGGCTCACCCAGTCCCTCGACGTCGGCTACCGGCTCTCGCCGCGCGGCGCCGCCGTGCTCGGCGTGCCGGTGCGGGAGCGGCCGGCCGGCACGCCGCTGCCGCGGATCGGTGCCCCGGCGTCCCGGGCACTCGCTGCGGTCGGCGTCACCACGCTCGAGCAGGTGGCGGAGTGGACCGAGGCCGACCTGCTGGCGCTGCACGGCGTCGGGCCGTTCGCCGTCCGCGTGCTGCGCGAGAAGCTCGCCGAGCGGGGCCACGCCCTCGGTTAGCGCAAACCGAGCACGTACATCGTGCGGTCGGCCATCCGCTTCTCGCCGAACGCGTTGGGGTGCACGACCACCGGGTTGGTGGTGCCGACCACCGGCTCGACCCAGCGGACGCCGATCGGCTGGCAGGCGTCGTGGCCCTCGGAGGCCACCGACATGTCGACGAAGGTGGCGCCGGCGTTGACAGCGGCCCGCTCGACGTTGTTGTTGAGCACGGTCTGGAGGTTGCGGAGGTACGGCACGTCGCCGCGAGCGACCGGCATCTGCGGGAAGCAGCCCTCGCGCTTCGGCATGATCCACGGGTAGCCGAGCACGGCGACCCGCGCGTTCGGCGCCCGGTTGCGCACCGCGCGGAACGCCTTGAGCAGCGCCGGGTAGGTCTTGGTGCGGATGTCGGTGACGAACTGGTCGCCGTACCGGTCCTTGCAGGGCGAGCCCTGGCCCGCCGTCGAGAGGCCGGCGCTGCCGCAGGCGACGATCGAACCGATGAACACGCCGTTGTCGTTGCCGCCGATGGTCATGGTCACCAGGTCGGTCCCGCGGCTCAGCGCGTCGAGCTGCGGCGGGGTGTCGGGGTGGAACGGCTCGAAGTAGTGCTTGCTCTCGGCGCCGCCGCAGCTGACGTCGGTGAGGTTCGCGCCCAGCCGACCGGCGATCACATGGCCGTAGTTGGCGGTCGAGCGCAGGCACTCCACCGGCGCCGTCGGGTCCGGAGGCAGGACGCCGGAGGCGGCGCTGTAGGAGTCGCCCATCGCCACCAGGTCGATCCGGGCACCGACGGCCGACGACGGCGCCGTGCTCGTCGTCCCGGCCACGAGGCCGGCGGCGAGGAGGCTCGTCAGGGCACCGATGATCGCGCGTCGCATGTCGGGTTCAACGACGGAAACCCCCTGGGGTTACCGGCTCCTCACCGACGGCGCGCCATGATCGGGACCATGATCGAGTTGGTGCCGGGACAGGAGATTCCGCTCACGGACGCGTCGGGGGAGCCGCTGCGGCGGGTCCGGCTCGCCGTCGGCTGGGACAAGGAGCGCACCGCCGGGTTCATCGGCACGGGCGCGCCGGAGGTCGACCTCGACGCCTCCGCGGTGCAGTTTCGCGGCCCGGAGCTGTTCGACCTCGCGTTCTACAACCACCTCGCCACCCGCGACGGGTCGGTGGTGCACCAGGGCGACAACACGAGCGGCCGCGGCGAGGGCGACGACGAGGTGGTCGTCGCCGACCTCGGCGCCGTCTACCACCAGGTCGACGGCATCGTGCTGCTGGTGAGCAGCTACCAGGGCCACAGCCTGGAGTGGGTCGACAACGCCTACTGCCGCATCGTCGACGACGAGCAGGACGTCGAGCTGGCCCGGCTCACGCTCACCGCCGGGGTGCCGCAGACCGGCATCGCGCTCGCCGTCCTGCGTCGTGACGGCGCCGGCTGGGCTCTCCGGGCGCTCGGCGAGGGCATCGCGGTCTCGAAGCCGACCGAGGCCGTCGACGTGCTCCGCCGGTTCCTGTAGAAACCGCGACGTGACTCTCAGCAACGAGGACGCCCGCGCCGCCGTCGAGCGGTACGTCGAGCTGGTCGCCTCCGGCACCGCCGACGAGGTGGCGGCGCTGTTCGCCGCGGACGCGACCGTCGAGGACCCGATCGGCACCGAGCCCTACGTGGGCCACGAGGCGATCCGCGGCTTCTTCGCGACCTTCGCCGGGCTGGACCGCAGCACCCGGCTGGTCACGCTGCGCGCCGGCGGCGGCCAGGCCGCGTTCCACTTCGTGGTCGAGACCCGCGCCGGCGACAAGACGTTCCGCGTCGAGCCGATCGACGTGATGACCTTCGACGACGCCGGCCTGATCACCACCATGCGCGCCTACTGGTCCGACACCGACATGGTGGTCTCGTAGGTCGTGTCGGCCAACCCGAAGGCGGCGCCAGCGCCGTCTGCCGACACGACCTAGCGTGGTGCCCCGCATCGAGATCACCGCGGTGGCGCCCGGGAGGGTGCACGAGGTGCTGCTCGACGGGCGGCCGCAGTCGTGGGTCGACCTCGACGACCCGACGGCGCTCGGGTTCGCCTACCTGCGCCGGATGGCCGACGTCGTCGACGTCGCGGCGCCGGCGGGTGAGCGGCTGCGGGTGCTGCACGTCGGCGGCGGGGCGATGAGCCTGGCGCGCTACGTGGCGGCCACCCGGCCGACGTCGCCGCAGGTGGTGCTCGAGCCGGACGCAGAGCTGGTCGAGCGGGTGCGGGCCGAGCTGCCGCTGCCGCGCCGCAGCGGGGTGAAGGTCCGCGTCACCGACGGCCGCTCCGGGCTCGCCGCGCTGCGCGACGGCTCGTGGGACGTGGTGCTGGTCGACGCGTTCGCCGACGGCCGGGTGCCGACCGACCTGGTGACGCCGTCGGCCGCGGCGGAGCTCGCGCGGGTGCTCGCACCGGACGGCGTCGCGGTGCTCAACGTGACCGACCGGGCGCCGTTCCCGTTCGTGCGCCGGGTGGTGGCGGGACTGACGACGGCGTTCCCGCCGCCGGCCGCCGTCGTCGAGACCGCGACGCTGCGCGGGCGGCGGGAGGGCAACGTCGTGCTGGTGGCCACGACGGAACCGGCGCGGTTGACGGCGTTCGTCGCCGGGCTGCCGGGCCGGATCGGTAGCGATCCCAGCCGGGTGCTCGACCCGCGGCGGGTCGGCGACTCGTTCGGCGGGGGAGCGGCCTAGGACTCCACGCGGTTGAGCCGGAAGATCACCCAGACGGAGGCGTCGGCCATCCGCTGAACGGCGTGCTCGGCGAGGGACTCGGCGACGTGGCCGACGAGAGTGATGCGTGCGGACATGTGCCTGACCTCCTCGTGTCTCCCGAGTGATCGGATCAACCGATCGATGGCCGAGAAGATTCCCCTGGAGGTGTGAGCGAAACGCGCCGACGCGAGAGGTCTGGACCACCGTCAGAGCGACGTCATGACCCCCACGGTCTCGGGCTGGAACCCGGGGAACACGGTCGCGGTCGAGACCGACTGGAAGCGGGTGGCCACGACCTCGGAGAGCACGCTGCGGTAGTCGGTGGTGACGAGGACGTCGGAGTCGAGCTGGTTGGCCAACGGCTGGAGCGTCCCGTAGTGCTCCTTGCCCTTCACGCCCTTGCCGAACAACCACATCGCGTTGCCGTAGCCGTGGTCGAGCCCGTAGTTCGAGTTCTCCTGCACCCGTCGTCCGAACTCGCTGAACGCCACCAGCGTCACCTTGTCGCGCTGGCTGCCGAGGTCGCCGAAGAAGGCGGCGATCGAGGCGGCGAAGTCGGCCGCCGCCCGCTGCATCGCGCCCCACTGGAGGGTGCCGAGGTCGGCGTGCATGTCCCAGCTGCCGGTGTCGACCGTGATCACCGACGTGCCGACGTCGCCGCGCACGATCCGGGCCACCTCGGCGAGCCCCTGCCCGAGGTCGGACCGCGGGTAGCGCTCCTGACGGCTGGGCTGTGCCTGGGCGGGCTCGAACGCCGACACCGCGGAGAACGCCGAGCGCATCGCGCGGCCGAGCGGCCCGCGGTTGCCGTCCCACAGCGTGTGCAGCGAGCGCAGCCGCTCGCCCTCGTCCCACTCGTCGTCGCCGGGGAAGCGGACCCGGTCGACCGAGCCGGCGGCCATCACGTCGACGGGTCCGGCCAGGGAGGTGGGGACGACGCCGCCGCTCAGGTTGAAGCCGCTCAGCGGGGAGCCGGAGGCGATCCCGCCGACGAGGCGGTTCAGCCAGCCGACGCGGGCGTCGGAGCCGGGGGCGGCGTCCTCGAGCTCCTCCATGGCGGCGAAGTGCGAGCGGTTCGGCGCGGGCAGCCCGGCGCCCTGGACGACGGCCATCTGGCCGGCGTCCCACAGCGACATGAGCGGCGCCAGCTCGGGGTGGAAGCCGAAGGTGCCGTTGCGACCGACGAGCGAGCCGGCAGGGATGCCGATGCGCGGGCGGGCCTGGTAGTAGACGGGGTCGGTGTAGGGCACGACCAGCGACAGTCCGTCGGACGCGCCGCGCATCGAGACGACGACGAGCACCGAGTCCGCGGACGCCGCCATCGCCGGCGAGGCGGTGATCACCGCGGAGCCGAGGACGGTCGTGGTGCCGGCGACCGCGATGCCGCCGCCGAGGAAGCCGCGCCGCGAGACCCGGGCGAACTCGGTGCAGCAGGGGGCGGGACTCGAGGACGGTTCAGTGGTCATGGGGGGTCACCGGGTCAGGTGGGAGGGGGAGTCGAGGATCGTGGACATCAGCCGGTGGAAGTTCCACCGCACCAGCTGGTGGTCGGCCGTGATGATCGCGTTGGGCCGGATGCGGGTGCCCTCGCAGCAGGCCTTGAGCAGGGCGGGGGTCGAGTGCCGTCCGAGCAGGCGCTGCGAGAGGTGGTCCACGAGCACGTCGAACCGCACCCGTGGCTTCGGGAGCCAGCCGCGTGGCGACCGGTAGGTGATCCCCTCGTCGGGCCACCAGCGTCCGCTCATCACCCAGTGGATCTCCATCGAGGCGAGCAGCCGACCGGGCGTGGACCAGGCGTCGTTGACGAGCGGCGGGCCGTCGGGCCGCGGCCAGCTGCACGGCCGTGCGCCGACGGAGTCGGTCTGCCACAGGATCGCCCAGGCCGCGACGCTGCTGTTGGCGTTGACCGGCGGCCGGCGCAGCACGACGCCGAGGGCGCGGTAGGTGGCGACGACGTCCTCGGCGGGGTCGCGGACCTTGGCGCCGCGGGAGCCGGCGAACTCGGCCGAGCGCACCAGCGCCCGGAGCACCGGGGCGATCGCGGTGTCGTTGGCGAGGTAGATCCTGGCGAGCCGGTCGACCAGGCCCTGCGGTGCGTCGTCGCGGACGAACTTCACGACCAGCTTGCGAGCGATCCGCTGCGCGGTCTGCGGGTGCCTGGCCAGGTACTCGAGGTAGCCGGCGACGACCCCGCGACCGTCGGAGCCGCCGTTCGCGTGCGTGAAGTCCATGACCTGCACGGGGCCGGTCCAGTGGTCGTTCTGCGAGTAGTAGGAGTCGAAGGTCCGCCACATGTCGACCCGGAATCCGGTCAGGATCCGCGCCGAGTTCTTGACGTCGTCCTCGGTGTAGTTGCCGCGGCCGACGGTGTGCAGCTCGAGCAGCTCGCGGCCGAGGTTCTCGTTCGGGTGGTTCTTGGTCGACACAGCGTTGCTGAGGTAGATGCCCATCGCCGGGTGGGTGATCGCGGCCTGCAGCAGGTCGGAGAACTTGCCGAGTGCGTGACGGCGGACGACCCGGTCGTAGTCGACGCGCCAGGTGAACACGCCGTCGGCGTGGACCGGCACGTTCAGGTGGTTCAGCCAGAAGTCGGTCATGGTCTCGTGCACCTGGCGGTTGGTGCGGATCCGCCGCAGGAGCAGCCAGCGCTGGTAGTCCTCCATGACCTCCCAGCCGCCCATGACGCCGTCCTTGTCGCGCTGCCAGAGCTGGCGGTTGTCGAGGTCGAGGGCGGGCCACCACGACCGCACCTCACCGGCCGAGCCGTCGCGGATGGTGCCGGGCTTGAGCTGCTTGTCGAACCACTTCAGCGCGCCGCCGGCGCCGATCACCTGGCGGACCAGCGACGTGGAGTGGCCGTAGGAGAACCGGCCGACGAGGTGGCGGCCGGACGCCGACAGCAGCGGGCCGCTGCGGGAGTAGCGCGGCCGGTAGGCGGCCTGGGCCGGGGCGGCGGCCACGGTCCCGGTGGCGACGGCGGCGGCCGCGGTCCCTCCGACCGCGGCACCCCGGCGGAGCACCGAGCGGCGTGAGACGTCTGCCGATACGGGCGCACGGGTGGGGAGGGAGGACACCAGGATCTCCGAGGTGTTGTCGGGTGGGGGCGACGTCCGGAACCGGCCCGCACGGCGACGGGGCGACCCCGGGACCACGGCAAAACCCGATCAAGGTCCTACGCTGGTCCCGATGGACGACACCCGATGTATCGGCGGCCGGTCGCGCCGACTTGACACCCGGTGACCACCGCCTGGCTGCTGCTGGCCCTCTCGCTGTTCCTCATCGCGCTGTGCGGCGTCTTCGTCGCCGCCGAGTTCGCCTTCGTCACCGTCGACCGCGCCGCCGTCGACCGGCTCGCCGAGGCCGGCGACACGACCGCCCAGGGCGTGCGCTCGGCGCTCCGCTCGCTGTCGACGCAGCTGTCCGGCGCGCAGGTGGGCATCACGGTCACCAACCTCGGGATCGGCTTCCTCGCCGAGCCGGCCATCGCCGACCTGATCGCCCATCCGCTCGAGGCGGCCGGCGTCCCGGACGGCGCGGTGCGGCCGACCGCGCTCGCGCTCGGCCTGGTGCTCGGCACCTTCTTCACGATGCTCTTCGGTGAGCTGGTGCCGAAGAACCTCGCCATCGCCCGGCCGATGGCCACCGCCCGCGCCACCCAGCTCGTGATGCGCCTGTTCACCGCCTCGATGCGCGGCCCGATCCGTGCGCTCAACGGGTCGGCCAACGCCGCCGTCCGCCGGCTCGGGCTGGAGCCGCAGGAGGAGCTGCGCTCGGCGCGCAGTTCCACCGAGCTGGCCTCGCTGATCCAGCGCTCGGCGCACCAGGGCACGCTCGACGCCGAGACCGCCGAGCTGATGGAGCGCTCGGTGGAGTTCGGCTCCCGCACCGCCGGCGAGATCATGACGCCGCGGGTGCGCACCCACAGCCTCGACGTCAACGACCGGGCGCTCGCCGTCCTCGACCTGGCGCGATCCACCGGTCACTCGCGGTTCCCGGTGCTCGACGACGAGGACGTCGTGGTCGGCACCGTGCACGTGAAGCACGCGGTGGCGCTGCCGGTGCACGAGCGCGGCACCACCAAGGTGAAGCACCTGATGGTGCGGCCGATCGTCGTCCCCGACACGCTGCGCCTCGACCCGCTGCTCGCGCTGCTGCGCCGCGACGGCTTCCAGCTCGCCGTCGTGCTCGACGAGTACGGCGGCCAGGCCGGCATCGTCACCCTCGAGGACGTCGTCGAGGAGATCGTCGGCGACATCGCCGACGAGCACGACGACCGCGACTCCCGGGCCCGGCAGGGCCGCGACGGCAGCTGGTCGCTCTCGGGGCTATTGCGCCCCGACGAGGTCGAGGACCTGACCGGCGTCGTGCTCCCCGAGAGCGAGGACTACGACACCATCGCCGGGCTGGTGCTCAAGCTGCTGGGCCGGATCCCCCACCACGGTGACCTCGTCGAGATCCAGGTGCCCGACGAGCCCGCCGATGACGACGAGGACGACGAGGCGTCGTTCCGGCTGGCGGTGCTCCAGGTCGACGCCATGGACGGGCTGCGGATCGACCGGGTGACGCTGCGGTGGTTCCCGGTCACCGCCGACGACCAGGAGGAGTCGCCGTGAGCGCCGCCGTCGCCATCCCGGTTGCGCTGCTGCTGGTGGCCGGCAACGCGTTCTTCGTGGGTGCCGAGTTCGCGATGATCTCGGCCCGCCGCAGCCAGATCGAGCCGCGCGCCGAGGCCGGCTCCCGGGCCGCCAAGTTCGCGCTCGCCGGCATGGAGAACATGCCGCTGGTCATCGGCGTCAACCAGCTCGGCATCACGGTCTGCTCGCTGCTGCTCGGCGCCGTCGGCGAGCCCGCCGTCGCCCATCTCGTCGAGCCGGCGCTGGAGGCCGTGCACGCCCCCGAGGCCGCCGTCCACCCGATCGCGTTCGTGCTGGCGCTCGCCGTCGTGGTGTACCTGCACGTGGTGCTCGGCGAGATGATCCCGAAGAACATCGCCCTCGCCGGCCCCGACCGGGCCGTCCTCGTGCTCGCGCCGGCGATCTGGGGCATCGTCACGCTGCTGCGGCCGGTGGTGGTGCTCGTCAACGCCGTCGCGGCCGGCGTGCTGCGGCTGTTCGGCGTCCGCATGCAGGACGAGGTGAGCTCCACCTACACCCGCGAGGAGGTCGCGGCGCTGGTGGAGGAGTCGCGTGGCGAGGGGATGCTCGAGGCCGACGAGTACGACCGCCTCGCCGGCGCGCTCGGCTTCACCGAGAAGACCGTCGCCGACGTGCTGCTCGACCCGGCCGGCCTCTCCACCGTCGTCCGCGGCTCGACACCGGAGGACGTCGAGGCGCTCTGCGCCGCCACCGGGTTCAGCCGGTTCCCGGTGGCCGACGAGGACGGCGGGCTGCTCGGCTACCTCCACATCAAGGACGTGCTCGAGACCGACGAGGAGCGCCGCACCAGCCCGATCCAGGACAAGTGGGTGCGGCCGTTCGCGCCGGTCGGGCGTGACGACCTGCTGCACGACGCGCTCGAGACGTTGCAGCGCCGGGGCGCCCACATGGCGCGGGTCGTCGACGACGAGGGCAGCACCCTCGGCATCGCCACGCTCGAGGACCTCATCGAGGAGCTCGTCGGCGAGATCCGCGACGCGGCCCACCATGACCACGATGAGCGAACGAGCAGTGACCGAGCGAGGGACGAGCTCGGTCACGTGGCGAGTGAAGGTTGAGCAAGCCTCGCGGGTGAGGAACGAGCCCGCGGCAGGCGCGTCGAAACCACCGCCGGTCAACGGCCACGCGACCACGGCCGAGCAGCACCAGTCCAATTAAGGTGCTCGCGTGACGAGGGAGGGCGCCGGTGCGCAGGCGGTGAGCACGCGCGTGTGGACCCTGCCCAACGTCATCAGCGCGCTGCGGCTCCTGGGCATCCCGCTGTTCCTGTGGCTGGTGCTCGGCCCGGAGGAGGACGCGCTCGCGCTGGGCGTGCTCATGCTGTCCGGGTTCACCGACTTCCTCGACGGCTGGCTGGCCCGCCGGCTCGGCCAGCAGACCGTCGTCGGGCAGATCCTCGACCCGGTCGCCGACCGGCTCTACATCCTGGCGGTCGTCGTCGGCCTGGCGCTGCGCGACGTGATCCCGTGGTGGATGGCGATCTCGCTGCCGCTGCGCGATGCGCTCATGTGGCTGCTCGTGCCGCTGCTGCGTACCCGTGGCTACAGCGCGCTGCCGGTGCACTTCCTCGGCAAGGCCGCCACCTTCAACCTGCTCTACGCGTTCCCGCTGCTGCTCCTCGGCGACGGCACCGGGTCGGTCGCCACCCTCGCCGACGTGTTCGGCTGGGCCTTCGCCATCTGGGGCCTCGGCCTCTACTGGTGGGCCGGCATCCTCTACGCCTGGCAGGTGCGTCGGCTGCTCGCCACGACCGAGCGCCGCACCGTCGTCCGCGATGGCTGACGGCGATGACCGACCATGACTGAACGGGCCCGTCCCTCCGTCGCCGAGCGGGTGCGGCAGCCGCTGCTCGAGCGGCTGACCCGCGAGGCGCTCGACGACGACTACCGGGTGGCCGCCGAGCGGCGCGTCGTCCGCGGCGGCACCCCCGAGCCCGCAGGCGGGCCGGTCACGCGTGGCCGGCAGGTGCTCACCGTCGTCGTAGTGGTGGCGGTGTTCGGGATGCTCGTCGCGACCGCGTTCGTGCAGACCTCGCGCGGCGCCGCCGCCAACGACGCCGGCCGGCAGGCGCTGATCCGGCAGGTCGAGGACGGCCGGCGGCAGGTGGCCGACCAGCAGGAGGACGCCGCCAACCTGCGGGAGAGCAACGCCGACCTACAGCAGGCCCTCCAGGACCTCGGCGAGACCGCGCAGACCGTGCTCGCCCGCAGCCGCCGGCAGCAGGCGACCACCGGGTTCCTCGGCGTCACCGGCGAGGGGGTGCGGGTCACCGTCACCGACAACCCCGGCGGCGACCCGAACCAGGTGGTCAAGCAGGAGGACCTCGAGCTACTCGCCAACGCGCTGTGGCAGGCCGGGGCGGAGGCGATCAGCATCAACGGCCAGCGGCTGACGACGGTCTCGGCGATCGGCAGCAGCGGGTTCGCGATCGAGGTGCAGGGCGTCGGCATCGCCTCGCCGTACGTCGTGCTCGCGATCGGTGACTCGCGCACGTTGCAGGCCCGGTTCTTCGAGACCTCCACCGGTCTGCAGTTCGACGCGATCGCCAACCAGTTCGGATTCTCCTACCGGATCGACAATGCTGGGCGCCTGGAGATCCCCGGCCGCAGCGAGCGCCAGCTGGTGCTGCGCTCGGCCCGGGTCATCAAGCCCGACACGCCTCCCGGGAAGGACCCCGAGTCATGATCGCCGTTCTCGGCCTGCTCGTCGGCGTGCTGCTCGGCCTCTTCCTCACCCCCGACGTGCCCATCGGCCTCGAGCCCTACCTGCCGATCGCGGTGGTGGCGGCGCTGGACGCCGTGTTCGGCGGCCTGCGCGCGTTCCTCGACGGCATCTTCGACGACAAGGTCTTCGTCGTCTCGTTCCTCAGCAACGTGGTGATCGCGGCCGGCATCGTCTACCTCGGCGACCGGCTGGGCGTCGGCGGCCAGCTCTCCACCGGCGTGATCGTGGTGCTCGGCATCCGGATCTTCTCCAACGTCGCGGCGATCCGGAGGCACCTGTTCCATGCCTGAGTCCATGCCTGACGAGCCGACCGAGACCCCCGACACCAGCGCCGAGACCCCGGACGGGCGCGACCGGCTGCGCGGCGCGTTCTGGCGGCCCAACCGCACCCAGCTCATCGTCGCGGTGCTGCTCGCCGTCGTCGGGTTCGCCGCGGTGGTGCAGATCCGCGACCAGCAGACCGAGGACGACTACGCCGGCCTGCGCGAGCAGGACCTCATCGACATCCTCGACGGCCTCTCCGGCACCGCGGAGCGCACCCAGCGCGAGATCGCCGAGCTCGAGCAGACCCGCACCGACCTGCTCTCGGACTCCCGGCAGCGGCAGGCCGCGATCGACCAGGCCCAGGAGCAGGCGGACGCGCTCGACGTGCTCGCCGGCACGGTGCCGGTCACCGGCCCCGGCATCCGGCTCACGATCACCGAGGTCGACGGCGCGGTGTCGGTGGGATCGATGCTCGACACGATCCAGGAGCTGCGGACGGTCGGTGCGGAGGCGATCCAGGTCAACGGCAGGGTGCGCGTCGTCGCGCAGACCGCCTTCGAGCAGTCCGGGACCGGGCTGGTCATCGACGGCGTGCCGGTCGAGCCGCCGTACGTCGTCGACGTGATCGGCGCCTCCGACGTCCTCGTCGGCGCGATCGAGTTCGGGCTCGGGCCGCGCCAGCAGCTCGAGGAGGACGGCGCCGAGATCGAGATCGAGAAGCTGGCCTCGCTCGACATCGAGAGCGTCCGCGCGCCGGAGCAGCCGGAGTTCTCGCAGCCCAGGTGAGCGCTCGCCCAGCGATGGCCTAGTGTCCATCGCGTGTATCCCGAGGACCTGAAATACACCGCCGAGCACGAGTGGGTGCGCCAGCCCGGTGAGCACGACGGCGCCGTGCGCGTCGGCATCACCGACTTCGCGCAGGAGGCGCTGGGCGACATCGTCTACGTCTCGCTGCCCGAGCTGGGCGAGACCGTCACCGCCGGCTCCACCTGCGGCGAGCTGGAGTCGACCAAGTCGGTCAGCGACGTCTACGCACCGGTGAGCGGCGAGATCGTCGCCCGCAACGAGGCGCTCGACGCCACCCCCGAGCTGGTCAACAGCGACCCGTACGGCGGCGGCTGGCTCTTCGAGGTCGTGCCGTCGGACGCCGACGCGGTGGCCGGCCTGCTCGACCACGGCGCCTACACCGCCACCCTCGACGGCTGACCGTCCCGACCCCGCTCGTTCGGCTGCTCGGCCCTCGGACCGGCTGATAGGTTCGCGGCAACCGTCAACCTCCACCACGTGGTGAGGGTTTCCCCGCGGTCCGGCCTGCTCGATTGGGAGGAACTCGATGCCCTTCTGCACCCAGTGCGGTCGGCAGAACCCCGACGACGCGCGGTTCTGCGCCCAGTGCGGCGCCCGCCTGGTCACGACGGAGGAGACGCCGGCTCCGGCCGCTCCGAGCGAGGAGTTCCCGGACCCGCGCAAGGGCGAGTCGACCGCCACCATCCAGATCGGGGTGGGCGGGGTCGACAAGGTCGAGACCGGCGACCGGGCGCTCAACCCGGTCGACGCCGCCGCGGTCGACGCGCTGCCGGTCGGGCATGCGCTGCTCGTCGTCCAGAAGGGCCCCGGGGCCGGCAGCCGGTTCCTGCTCGACGTCGACACCGTCGCCGCCGGCCGCCATCCCGACAGCGAGATCTTCCTCGACGACGTCACCGTCTCCCGCCGGCACGCGGTCTTCGAGCGCACCGGCCCCACCTTCACCGTCTCCGACGCGGGCAGCCTCAACGGCACCTACGTGAACCGCGACCGCATCGAAGAGGTGCAGCTGCAGGACGGCGACGAGGTCCAGATCGGCAAGTACCGGTTGGTGTTCTTCGCCGGCCACGAGCCCGCCTGACCGGGCCACCGATGCCCGACCAGCTCCACCGCGCCGCGGCCGGGTCCGCCGCGCTGATGAACATCGGTCAGGTGCTCGACCTGCTGCGCCCGGACTTCCCGGCCGTCACCATCCCGAAGATCCGGTTCCTCGAGGGGGAGGGCCTGATCAAGCCGGAGCGGACGCCGGCCGGCTACCGCAAGTTCTCCACGGCCGACGTCGACCGGCTGCGCTACGTGCTCACGATGCAGCGCGACCACTACCTGCCGCTCAAGGTGATCGGCGAGCACCTCGACGCGATCGACCGCGGCCTCGAGCCGCCGCCGGTCGACCCCGTCGTCCCGACCGTGCCGACCGTGGCGCTGTCGGCGGACGGCACCCCGAGTGCGGAGTCGTTCCGCCGTACCGACAACCTGCGGCTCTCCCGCAAGGAGCTGCTCAAGATCGCCGAGATCGACGAGTCGCTGCTCGAGCAGCTCGAGGACTACGGCCTCGTCACCCGCCGCACCGGCAGCGCGCACTACGACACCGACGCGCTCGTGATCGCCAAGACCGCCCGCGAGCTCGCGGACTTCGGATTCGAGCCGCGGCACCTGCGCGCCTTCCGGGCCGCCGCCGACCGCGAGGTCGGGCTGGTCGAACAGGTGGTGGCGCCGATCCGGCGCTCCCGCGACCCCGGTGCCCGCGCGCGGGCCGAGGAGGCGATGAGCGAGATCGCCGCACTGTCCGTGCGACTCCACGCCACCCTGGTCAAGAACGGGCTACGCAACCCGGGAGTACGCTGAAAGCGTGCGCGAGGTCGATGTCATGGGCGTCAGGGTCGAGATGCCCTCCAACAGCCCGATCGTGCTGCTCCGAGAGGTGAGCGGCGAGCGCTACCTGCCGATCTGGATCGGCGCCGTCGAGGCCACCGCCATCGCCTTCGCCCAGCAGGGCGTCGTCCCGCCGCGCCCGCTGACCCACGACCTGCTCAAGGACGTCCTGGACGCCGTCGGCCGGCCGCTCTCGGAGGTCCGGATCACCGAGGTGAAGGACGGCGTCTTCTTCGCCACCCTCGTGCTGGGGGAGGAGCCGGACCTCGTCGAGGTCAGCGCCCGCCCGTCCGACTCGATCGCCCTCGCGCTGCGCACCGGCTCGCGGATCGTCTGCGCCGACGAGGTGCTCGACGAGGCCGGCCTCGCCGTCCCCGCCGAGCAGGAGGACGAGGTCGAGAAGTTCCGCGAGTTCCTCGACCACGTCACGCCCGAGGACTTCGAGGCCGACCGGCCCGACCGCTGAGCCTGCGGGTGTTACGCGCGCGGCCATCGACCCCGAAGCACCGTCACCGCCACCCTCAACCTCAGCCTGAGGGTTCGACACGCCGCCGGAGGTTGTTGGCGCTGCCTCGGTGCAGGTCGTACCGTGGCGGAGTCCGGTGGAACTCCATCAGTGTCGTTTCCGTGCCGGGCCCGAAGCAAGGGGATTCACAGTGAACGACGACACCGGCGTCCAGAAGAGCGTCCGCGACGACGCTGACGGCGCGGTCGAGGCCGCCGAGGAGCAGGGGCTCCTCTTCACCGACGACGTCTCCCCGCTGCCGAGCGACCTCGGCTACCGCGGCCCCACGGCGTGCAACGCGGCCGGCATCACCTACCGCCAGCTCGACTACTGGGCGCGCACCGGCCTCATCGAGCCGACCGTCCGCGGTGCCAGCGGCTCCGGCTCGCAGCGGCTCTACTCGTTCCGCGACATCCTGATCCTCAAGATCATCAAGCGGCTCCTCGACGCCGGCATCTCGCTGCAGCAGATCCGCACCGCGGTCTCCCACCTGCGCGAGCGCGGCACCGAGGACCTCACCCGCGTCACGCTCATGAGCGACGGCGCCTCGGTCTACGAGTGCACCTCCAACGACGAGGTCATCGACCTGCTCCAGGGCGGCCAGGGCGTCTTCGGCATCGCGATCGGCGGGGTCTGGCGCGAGATCGAGGGCACGCTCGCCGAGCTGCCGTCCGAGCGCGCCGACCACGCCGACGGCGCTGCCGAGCCGTCGCCCAGCGACGAGCTCGCCGCCCGGAGGGCCGCCCGCAAGGTCGTCTGACCCCACCTCGTCGCTGACCCGCCCGAAACTTTCGGGCGGGTCAGCGTGTTTGGGGCGCAGTTTCGGGCAGCTCGATGGTGATTCGGTAGGTTGGGAGGCGCTGACCGAACCCGTGCGGGAGAGATCCCGCCGAGGCGGGGCGCCGAAGGGGCAAATCCTCCCCGGAACCTCTCAGGCACCCGGACCGCACGGACAAGGCACCTGTGGAGTCCCGACGACGCGTCGGGACGACAGAGGGGGAGGGCACCGGAACCACCCGACCGCCCCCAGGAGACCTCGTGTCCGACCACCCCTCGCTCACCGAGCTGGACGACGCCTCGCCGTTCGTCGAGCGCCACGTGGGGCTGCGCCCCGACGACCAGGCGACGATGCTCGCCGCCGTCGGCTACGACTCCCTCGAGGAGCTGATGGACGCCGCGGTGCCGGGCGGCATCCGGTCCGAGGCGGCCCTGGTGCTGCCGCGGCCGCTCTCGGAGGAGGGCACCGCCAGGGAGCTGCGGCAGCTGGCCGCGGCCAACCGGCCCGCCGAGGCGATGATCGGGCTCGGCTATCACGCCACGATCACGCCGCCGGTGGTCCGCCGCAACGTGCTCGAGGACCCCAGCTGGTACACGGCCTACACGCCGTACCAGCCCGAGATCAGCCAGGGCCGGCTCGAGGCGCTCATCAACTTCCAGACCGTCGTCGCCGACCTCACCGGCCTGCCCACCGCCGGCGCGTCGCTGCTCGACGAGGCCACCGCCGCCGCCGAGGCCATGACGCTGGTGCGGCGGGCGAACAAGAAGGCCACCGGCCCGTTCGTCGTCGACGCCGACGCGCTGCCGCAGACCATCGACGTCGTCCGCACCCGCGCCCGCGCGATGGGCATCGAGGTGGTGGTCGCCGACCTCACCGACGGACTGCCCACGCTCGACGACGAGCAGCAGCCGTGCGGCGTGCTGGTGCAGTACCCCGGCGCGTCCGGTCGGGTCGTCGACCCGCGGCCGGTGATCGAGGCCGCCCACGAGGCCGGTGCCCTCGCGGTCGTGGCGGCCGACCTGCTCGCCCTCACCCTGATCGAGGCGCCCGGCACGATGGGCGCCGACGTGGTGGTCGGCTCCTCGCAGCGCTTCGGCGTCCCGCTGTTCTACGGCGGCCCGCACGCCGGCTTCATGTCGGTGTCGTCCGGGCTCGAGCGGCACCTGCCGGGCCGCTTGGTCGGCGTGAGCGTCGACGCCGAGGGCCGGCCGGCGTACCGGCTGGCGCTGCAGACCCGCGAGCAGCACATCCGCCGCGACAAGGCGACGTCGAACATCTGCACCGCCCAGGTGCTGCTCGCCGTGGTGGCCGCGATGTACGCCGTCTACCACGGCGCCGAGGGGCTGCGGACCATCGCGACCCGCACCCACCGCTACGCCGCGGTGCTGGCGGGTGCGCTGAAGGCGGCCGGCCTGCCGGTCACGCACGAGGAGTTCTTCGACACCGTCGAGGTGCCCGTGCCCGGCCGCGCGGGCGACGTCGTCATGAACGCCCGCCGGCTCGGCCTGCACCTGCGGCTGGTCGACGACGACACGGTCGGCGTCTCGACCTCCGAGGTGACCACCCGCTCCACGCTCACCAGCGTTCTCAAGGCGTTCGGCGTCACCGCCGACCTCGACAGCGTCGACCTGGCCACCTCCGACGCCCTGCCCGAGTCGCTGCGTCGCGCAGGCGACTACCTCACCCACGAGGTGTTCTCGGCGCACCACAGCGAGACCGCGATGCTGCGCTACCTGCGCAAGCTGTCGGCCCGCGACTACGCGCTCGACCGCGGCATGATCCCGCTCGGCTCCTGCACGATGAAGCTCAACGCCACCGTGGAGATGGAGCCGGTGTCGCTGCCCGGCTTCGCCGACCTGCACCCGTTCGCGCCCGCCGAGGACGCCGTCGGCTACAAGCAGCTCGTCGAGCAGCTCGAGGGCTGGCTGGCCGAGGTCACCGGCTACGACCAGGTGTCGATCCAGCCGAACGCCGGCTCGCAGGGCGAGCTGGCCGGGCTGATGGCGATCCACGGCTACCACCTGGCCAACGGCGACGACCAACGCGACGTCTGCCTGATCCCGAGCTCGGCCCACGGCACCAACGCCGCCTCGGCGGTGATGGCCGGACTGCGCGTCGTCGTGGTGAAGGCCTCCGACGACGGCGCCGTCGACCTCGACGACCTGCGGGCCAAGTGCGAGGAGCACGACGACGACCTCGCCGCGATCATGGTCACCTACCCCTCCACCCACGGGGCCTACGAGGACACGATCACCGAGCTCTGCGAGATCGTGCACGCCCACGGCGGGCAGGTGTACGTCGACGGCGCCAACCTCAACGCCCTGCTGGGCTACGCGCGGCCGGGGGAGTTCGGCGGCGACGTCAGCCACCTCAACCTGCACAAGACGTTCTGCATCCCGCACGGCGGTGGCGGTCCGGGCGTCGGACCGGTCGGCGTCCGCGCGCACCTGGCGCCGTACCTGCCGTCGCACCCGCTGCACCCGGACGCCGCGAAGCGCGAGGGCATCGGCGCGATCAGTGCGGCACCGTACGGATCCGCCGGCATCCTGCCGATCTCGTGGGCCTACGTGCGGCTCATGGGCGGCGCCGGCCTCACCCACGCCACCGCCAGCGCGGTGCTGGCCGCGAACTACGTGGCGAAGCGGCTCGGCGAGCACTTCCCGGTGCTCTACACCGGCCACGGCGGGCTGGTGGCCCACGAGTGCATCCTCGACGTCCGGCCGCTCACCAAGGAGACCGGCGTGACCGTCGACGACGTCGCCAAGCGGCTCATCGACTACGGGTTCCACGCGCCGACGATGTCGTTCCCGGTGGCCGGCACGCTGATGGTCGAGCCCACCGAGTCCGAGGACCTCGCCGAGATCGACCGGTTCTGCGACGCGATGGTCGCCATCCGCGCCGAGATCGACCAGGTCGGCGCCGGCACGTGGAGCGTCGAGGAGTCGCCGCTGCGCGCCGCCCCGCACACGGCCCGCGCGCTCGCGCAGAAGTGGGGCCGCGCCTACTCCCGCGAGGTCGGCGTGTTCCCGGCCGGCATCGACCCCGACAAGTACTGGCCGCCGGTCGCCCGCATCGACCAGGCGTACGGCGACCGCAACCTCGTGTGCGCCTGCCCGCCGCCCGAGGCGTTCGCCGAGTGAGCCTGCACCCGGCCTAGTTCAGCGCGGCGACGGACTGGTTCGCGCGCTCGCGGCGCCACACCGAGATCAGGGCCTGGCGCTGGTAGGCCGACACGACGGGGATCCCGTTCTCGATCCGGTGCAGGGAGCCCACCACAGCCTGCAGCGACGCCGTCTTGGGCACCACACGACGGGCGCCGAGCTCGAGGCACTGCCCCCATCGCGCCGGGCTGGCGGAGCAGGTGAGCACGACGACGTCGATGCCGGCGCTGGTGAGGAACGGGATCGCATCCGCGGGGTCGCCGTCGACCGGGCCGTCGAGGTCGAGGACCGCGGCGTCCGGCCGCGCGGACAGCATGCGGCCCACCAGGGAGTCGACCGCTCCGTGGCCATCGGTCAGGTCGACCCGCACGACCGTGTGGCCGTTCATGGTCAGGACGATGTCCAGGGTCTCGGCGAACAGTTCGTGGTGCTCGACCAGGGCCAGTCTCATGGGGGCTCCCTTCCTCGGTTCCGAGGGGTAGGAGCACCCGGCGCGCCGCCTGATACGTGCGGGCCTCAGGAAAAGCAGACGAAAGGGGCCGGCGCCGTGTCGGGGCGCGGCTCGACGGTGGCCAGCGCCTCCGGTGGCGACAGGCCCCGCCGCAAGCCGGCATGCACGGCGACCAGCGCGTCGTGCGCGGCCCGGTCGTTGACGGCGGCCGGCGAGGCCACCACCCAGCGTGCGCCGGCGTGCAGCCACGCCGTGGTGAGCCCGATCAGCTCCTCGCGGTGACGCACCTCGGAGCGGCCGACCTCGCAGGCGGAGAGCAGCACGACCCGCGGGACCGCCGGCAGCTGGTCGACGTCGTAGCCGAACCACGGGCCGTCGGCCAGCTCGAGCCCGGAGAACAGCGGGTTGTCGGCGGCGTGGCGCCCGTGAGCGGCGATGTGCAGCACGTCGACGTCGGCGGCCAGCTCGGAGACCGCCGTCGCCGCCGCGTCCGGCCCGGTCAGCACGCGGGCCACCGGCCAGCCCCGGGCGGCGGCCACCACCTCGTCGACGGCGCGAGGCACACCGGGGCCTGCGACGAACCCGGCGCTCGCCGGCGGCGACCCGACGTCGGAGGTGGAGTCGTGGCCCGCCACCCACGCGGTGGCCGAGCGTGCCACCGTGACCGGGCGACCGCGCCAGCCGTCGAGGAGCGGCCACGGCACGCCCGCCAGGAGGCCGGACGGGGTGAGCACCACCTGCCCGTCGCCGACGTCGGCGAGCACCGGGGCGACGAGGATCGCGGCCAGCCGCTCCAGCCGCGCGCGGAGGCCGCCCCGGACCCCGGCGGCGAGCGCGGCGGGCAGGTCGGCGGCCGCCATGTCGAGGTCGGGGAGGAGCCCGGAGAGGAGACCCACCAGCTGCGCCCGATCCCCGAGCCGGTGTCGGACGATGGACGTGCCGGTGACGACGAGCGCCACGACGTCGAGATCGGTGACCACGTACGCGACGAGCGTCGTGCCGTCCCCGAGCGCGTGCTGGAGATCGTCGAGGGCCACCGGGTCGGCCACGGCTCCCGATCCGCGGTGCCGCCACGCCTGCTCGCGCACCCGACGGCGGAGCACCACCTCCCGGTCCGGGGCCGGACCGTTCCGCAGTTCGGCGAGGTCGGCCAGGGTCTGCTCGTCGTGAGGGGCGCGCACCGGCTGCACCCGGCTGGTGAGCATGCGAGCGCGCTCGGACCACTCGAGCAGCACCACGGGTGACGGGGCGGCGGCAGCGAGGCGCAGGCCGCGGGCGGCCAGGCGGACGCCGTGGCCCACCACGTTGGTCTGCAGGTCGAGGCTGCCGAACGAGCTCTGCCACGCGTGGAGGTCGGCCAGGCCGTCCCGGAGCTCGCCCAGGGCTCGCGACCGGCGCCCCCGGGCGTCGTGCAGCGAGGCCCGGGTGTCGTGGTCGAGCAGCCGCACGTCGAGCGGCGCGCTCGCGCGCTGCCGCAGCCCGCGCAGTCGGGTGGCCGCTCCGTCGAGGTCGCCGCGTCGCACCATCGCCCGCGCGACATGGAGGGTGGTGGACGCCGCCGCCGCATGGAGACCGTGCCCGGCCAGCCGGCGTGCGAGGGCGTCGCCGTCCGCCAGGACCTGCGGGCCCGCGCGCCCCAGCTCGACCTGGGCGGCCAGCGCGACGGCGTCCGCCCGGTCGCGCCACGCCGGGCTGTCGGTGCGATCGAAGCGGTCACGTGCGCGTCGGGCCATCGTCGCGGCCCGGCGCGGGTCGACCGTCAGCGTGGTGCGGGCGATCACGAGCTCGGCCTCGGCCTGCCGCTGCGGGAGCCGTCGGCGCCCGTACGCGGTCGCCGACCGCACCAGCGCGTCGAGCGCCTCGTCGACCAGGCCTGCCGCCAACAGCGCCTCCGCTCGGTCCTGGTCGGCCATCGCGGTCATCACCGGTCCCTCGGTGGCGAACGTCCCGTACGCCTCGTCGAGGTGGTGCAGGGCGCCGACGAGGTCACCCTCGAGCAGCAGCGTGTAGCCGAGGTTGTGCTGCGCCTTGGCGGCGCTGTAGCCGTCGCCGTCGGCCGCGTAGTACCGGTCCGCGGACCGGAAGTCCGCCGCGGCCGCCCGGGTCTCGCCCCGCTGCAGGTGGACGTTGCCGCGGTTGAGGTAGGCGTTGCCGAGCCGGAGCGGGTCGGTGAGCAGCCGGATGGCGAGGTCGAACGCCGGCAGCGCGGCCTCGCCCTCGCCGCGCAGCATCTGCAGCAGGCCGATCTGGCCGTGCACCGCGCCGCGGGTCGCGTCGGTGAGGTCGGGACGGCTCAACGCGACGTCGCACAGGTCGAGCGCGGCACGGGAGTCGCCGCGCTCGGCGAGCAGGTAGGCCTGGCTGAGCTCGATCCGGGCGAGCAGATCGCCGGGCTCCAGCCCGTCCCGGGCTCGGGCGAACAGCCCCTCGGCCACCGTGTGGCGGCCGCGGTTGTAGGCCCGGACACCGCGGCGGTGCAGCTCGTCGGCCGTCAGCACCCCGGCATCATCGCGCGAGTTCGGTGCACGCCTCCACGGCCGCCCAGCCGCGCTCGACCGCGCCGGCGGCGTCGTCGTCGGTCACGCCGGCCGCGAGCTGCTCGCCGACCTGTCGTGCCACCAGCCCCGCGAGCACCGGGGCGGCGAACGACGTACCGCTCCAGACGGCGAAGCCGCCGCGGTAGTCGTCGGGGTCGATCGAGGCCCGTCGCCGGCCGAACGCCCGGTGCTCGGCCATCGGCTGGTAGCCGCCCTGGAACCGCGGCATCGTGCTCACGACGCTGGCCCCGCGCTCGAAGGCCGCCACCCACGGTCCGGCGTTGCTGAAGAGGGCGTCGGTGCTGCGGTTGGGGTTGAGCGCGCCGACCGAGACGACGGGGACGACGCCGGGATCGGGTGGTGGGGTGGAACCGTCGTTCCACGAGGTGAACGCCGCCGGGAAGGCGGGGCGGCTGGTGGCGTCGTTCCCCGCGGAGGTGACCACCGCGACCCCGTTGCTCCCGAGGTCGGCCAGGATCGCCTGCATGGTGGGGTCGAAGAGCTCGTCCTCGGGTGTCTCGTGGTAGTAGCCCATCGACAGGTTGAGCACGTCGATCGGCTGGCCGCCGGGCTCGCCGTGGCGGTGCCGGTGGGCGAGCTCCGCGATCTGCGCCAGGGCGGTGACGAGCTCGGACTCCACGATGGGGCCGTCGGGCGGCACGATCGCCCAGGCGAGGATGTCGGCGTCGGGGCACACCTGGTGCACGAGGCCGGCGATGAACGTGCCGTGACCGGCCATGACGTCGAGCCCGCCGTCGAGCGGACCGGCGAGGTCGCCCCAGCTCTCGAGGTCGAGGGCGGTGTCGGGGATGCCGATCGTGTCGCCGTCCAGCGTGACGTCGGTGCGGACCGCGCGGTCGAGCCACGGGTGCCGGCCGCAGCCGGTGTCGAGCACGGCGACCACGGGCCGGCGTCCCTGCAGCTCCTCGTCGGGGGTGCGGGCGGGCGGCGAGCCCACGAAGGCGACCGGCTGGCGTGCCCCGCCGCCCACCTGGAGGTAGGTGGCGATCGCCGAGGAGGCGTTGCCCTGGTGCATGGGGTTGCCCTGGTGCATGGGGTTGCCCTGGTGCATCGGGTTGCCCTGGTGCATCGGGTTGCCCTGGTGCATCGGGTTCGGGTCGATGGCCGGCTGCACGACGTGGTCGAGGCCGACGCCGCGCACCGCGTCGACGCCGAACTGGGCTCGGGTCTGCTGGAGCAGCACCCAGCCGTCCGGCGCCGTCGTCGTGCGGCCCGACGCGAGGCCGAGTGAGACGGTCCGCAGCCCGAACCGCAGCCGCGCCGTGCGCGGGTCCTCGGGGTCGAGGGCGGCGGTCCAGCCGAGCCGCTCGGCGACCTCCGTCAACACGGTCATCGCGCCGTCGACGTCGATCGCCTTGGAGATCGTGAGCCGCGGGCCGACATAGACGGTCGGGCGGGCGACGACGCCGTCGACCTGCAACGCCGTGGCCGGGTCGAGCACCCGGCCCTGCACCGGGGCGATGGACTCGCGACGTGGTGGCGCCGGGTCGCGGTCGAGCGGCCTGCGCGTCGGTCGGCCCTTCGCGGTCTCGGCGGGCTCGGCGGACTCGGGCGGCTCAGCTCCTGGCATCGGGGTGGTCGTCCTAGATCTCGAAGGTGGGGGTGACGAAGCCGGGCTGGGCGTCGTCCAGGGGTTCCAGGTGAAGTCGCGCCGACCCGCTGGCGAGCCCGCCCATCTCGAACCGGCCGTCGTCGCCGGCCTCCGCGGTGCCGGACGCCGTCGCGTCGTCGTCGAGACGGAGGAGCCGCACCCGGGCCGCGAGGGACGGCACGATCCAACCGTCGAGGCGGGTCCCCGTTCCCGCGGGGTCGCCGGCGAGGCGGACCAGCAGGTCGACGTCGTCGGTGGCGAACTGCAGCGTCAGGGTGGTACCGGCCGCACGCGCGCCGGCGAGCTCGGTGGAGCGGTCGACCAGTCGCATGAGCTCGTGGTCCCAGTCCGTGGCGAGCAGGGCGACCTCGGCGCGGGCGTAGCGCGCCATGCGGTCCGCCAGCCCCGCGGGCATCGGGTCGTGGTCGCGCCAGAGGACCGCGAGGCGGTCGAGCAGCTCGTCGTCGGTCATGGGTGCTCCGGGTTCGGGGAGTCGGGGGACGACACGGGCGCGAAGGCCGCGCGCAACTTGGCCAGGCAGCGGCCGCGGGTGGGGCCGATGCTGCCGACGGGCATCCGAAGGGACGCGGACAGACCCGCGTAGTCGGGCCGGGGCTGGAACGCGATGACGCGGAGCAGCCGCTGGCATCGCTCGTCGAGCGCCGCCACCGCGGCCCACAGCCGGGCGACCTCGTCGTGCCCCACCACGGTGCTCTCGGCCGACGGCTGGATCGCGCCGGCCGCGCGGCGCTCGAGGTCGTCCGGGTCGATGGAGAGGTCGCGACGGGTCCGGATCGCGGTCCGCCAGGACGCCCGTCGCGCAGTGACACTCAGCCACCGGCCGACAGCCTGCGGGTCGCTCACGACGTCGCGGTGTCGCACCAGGGCCAGCCAGGTGGCCTGCAGCACGTCCTCGGCCTCCTCGGTCGTCAGCCGGTAGGCACGCACGATCTGCCAGAGCACCGGGGTCATCGTGTCGACGAGCCCGTCCAGCGCGTCGGCATCGCCGGCGCGCCACCGGGCGAAGTGGTCGGCGGCCTCGTCCCAGGGGTCGGCCCGACGCCCCGTCGACGCTCTGGCCATCGCCCTCACCCGATCCATCGGCACGCCCGTCCGCAATGGTGACGTCGCACGGCTCATGACACCCCAGGAGCAGCAACCCTGGTGGCTGATACATCCTCGGACCAGGAATCCGCTCGTGTCCACCGCGACGGCGTGCGGTAGTAGTGGGCCATGAGCAACGGGTTGCTGGAGTCGACGGCTCGTCACCTGCTGACCAGGGTCGCCCGCGCCCAGGCGGACTCGCGGGCGCCGTCGGTGGCGGCCGGCGTCGTCCGCGACGGCGAGCTCGTCTGGTCGGCCGGCCGCGGCCGCACCGTCGGCCTCGACGACCTCGGGTCGCCGGGGGAGCAGCCGGACGCCGACACCCAGTACAAGATCGGGTCGGTCACCAAGACGATGACGGCGGCGCTGGTGATGCTGGCCCGCGAGCGCGGCGAGGTGCACCTCGACGACGAGGTGGGCCGGTTCCTGCCGGACGGCCCGTTCGCCGACACCACACTGCGCCGGCTGCTCTCGCACGCCAGCGGCTACACCGCCGAGCCGCACGGCACCTGGTGGGAGCGCGTCGACGGCGGCGACCTCGCCGCCCTGGCCGCTGCCCACGCCGGCGCCGCGCCGGTGCTCGAGCCCGGCACGACCTTCCACTACAGCAACGTCGGGTTCGGCGTGCTCGGCGGCGTCATCGAGCGCGTGACCGGCCTGACCTGGCGGGAGGCCCTGCGCACCCAGGTGCTCGAGCCGCTCGGCATGACCCGCACCAGCTACGCGCAGGAGGCGCCGCACGCCGCCGGGTTCGCGCTGCGCGACCTGACCGGCGAGCTCACCGTCGAGCCGCTGCCCGACACCGGCGCGATGGCGCCCGCCGGCCAGCTGTGGAGCACGGTGGCCGACCTCGGCACCTGGCTGACGGCGCTGGTCGACCCCGAGCGTTCGGTGCTGTCGGCCGACACGCTGCGGCTGATGGCGACGCCGCTGGCCGCCATGCAGGAGGACCGCACCGGAACCTCGCTCGGCCTCGGCCTGTTCGTGCACCGCGAGAAGGGCCGCGCCGTGCTCGGTCACGGCGGCTCGATGCCCGGCTTCAGCTGCGGCGTGCTGGTCGACCGCGACTCGAAGGTCGGCGTCGTGCTGCTCAGCAACGCCGCCTGGGGCCTCGGCGGGCCGGTGGTCTCCGACCTGCTCGACACGGTGCTCACCGCCGAGCCGGTGCTGCCGCCGGAGTGGACGCCGACGCGTCACGTGCCCGACGACGTCCGCGACGTGGTCGGCACCTGGCACTGGGGCGAGGCCCCCAGCCGGCTGCGCTGGGACGGCGAGCAGCTGCGGCTCTCGCCGCTCACCGGCGGCGGGCGGGTGGCCGGCTTCCGGCCGGGCGACGACACCGACACCTGGGTCGGCACCAGCGGCTACTTCCACGGCGAGACCCTGAGCGCCGTCCGGGCCGACGACGGCGCGGTGTCGCACCTCGAGCTCGCCACCTTCGTGTTCACCCGGGTGCCCTACGACCCCGCCGCGCCGATACCCGGAGGGGCACCGGACTAGGTGAGCGCGACCGCTGGTGAGGTGCTGCTCGCCCGGCTCACCGAGCAGGTGGCCGAGCTGCACCGCCGCGACGCCGAGGTGCGCGACGGCGTCGACGACGCCGTGCACCAGCTGCGGGTGACCTGCCGCCGGCTCCGCGGTGCGCTGGCCACCTTCCGGCCGCTCGTCGACCGGCAGATCACCGAGCCGGTGCGCGCGGAGCTGCGCTGGCTGGCGCGCGCGCTCGGCGAGGGAAGGGACGCCGAGGTGGCGCACGACCGGCTCCGGGCGCTGGTCGACGCGCTGCCGCCGTCGGAGGTGGTGGGGCCGGTGCGGCGCCGGCTCGACCGCACCTACGCCGAACGCGGTCGGGCCGCCGAGGGCCACGCGGCGCGGGTGCAGGACTCGGTGCGCTACCGGCGGCTGCTGGACCGGCTGGACCGGCTGGTGGCCGACCCACCGCTCGGCGAGCGAGCCGGTTCGCCCGCCGATGTCGTGCTGCCGCCGTTGGTGCGCAGCGACGGGGACCGGCTGCGGAAGCGCGTCGCCGACGCCCGGGAAGCCGGAACGCTGGACGATGCGGCGTGGCACCGGGCGCGGAAGGCCGCGAAGCGGCTGCGGTACGCCGTCGAGGTGCTCGACCCGGACGCGGTGGAGGCGGTCCAGGGGCTCACCCGGACGCTGGGGGAGCGGCAGGACACGGTAGTGACGCGGCGTGACCTGCGGCGGATCGCCCGCGAGGCGGCCGCCGCCGGCGAGAGCACGTTCACCTACGGCGTCCTCTACGAGTCCGAGCGCACCACCGCCGCCGGTCTCGCCGAGAGGTTCGACGAGGACTGGCGGCGGTGGGTCGCGGTCGCCCGGTGATCAGCAGGTGATCAGCCGGTGGTGTCGGTCTTGGTGACCGTCAGCCGGTAGGCGAAGGCGGTGTCGCAGGTGAGCGGGATCCGGACGCCGTCGTAGCGGAGCACGAGGTCGGTGCGGAGCCGGCGGTGCACGCCGTCCGAGACGATGTGCTGCCCGGCGTCGTCGAGCTCCTCGTGGACGCGCGTCGGACGCCCGACCCGGATCGCCGTGCCGCGGACGACGGCACGCTCGCCGCCGACGCGGATCGCGCCGCGGACCTTGCCGGCCCGCCACAGGTCGGCGGGCTCGCGGGACGCGGCGAGGTCGGGGTCGTCGTTGAGCACGACCTGAAGGTAGTTCGCGTAGCGGTCGTTCTCGTAGACGTTCACGTAGGCGTCGGTCCCGTGGGCCGAGCCGGTGCACTCCAGGACGACGCCGCGCTCGACGGTCGTGGTCCGGGCCGACCGTTCGAGGGCGGGGGCGGCGGAGCTCGGCGCGGCGGTGAGGACGCCGGCCGCGGCCATGCCGATCACGGCGAGTCCGGCGAGGGCGGGGGCGGTGGTACGCATGATGTGGTTCTCCTTGGCGTGGTGCAGATGGTGGATGACACCTGCCAGACGCGCGCCGTCGCGGGGGAGTTGCAACGCCGTCGTCCCGGTGCAGACCGGGACCGAAAATCACTTGCCGAACAGCTCCGCGCGCTTGAACGCGTAGCCCACCATCCAGTGCGGGGCGTAGCGGTAGAACCGGATGTCGTCGCCCCACTCGTAGGGCGAGCTGCCGTAGTGGCGGCTCCAGTGGTCGAGGATCTCGTCGTGGTCGGCGTCCTCGCGGCGCACCGGGCTGACCCGGCCGTGGCTGAAGACCGCCATCGCCTCACCGTCCACGTGGGCGACGCTGCACGACGGCCGGGCGGCGAGATGCCGCGCCTTCGCCGCCCCGCCGGCGGTGCTGAACGACCAGGTGGCGTGGAGGAAGTGCCCGTCGACGGCGGAGATCCGCGGCTCGCCCTGCGCCGTCACGGTGGCGAGGCTGAGCACCTTCATCCCGGTCAGCAGCGTCACGAGGTCGTCGGCGCTCAGGATCCGGTCGCCGTGGATGATGTCGCGCAGATGGTCGGTGGCCCGGCCGTGCGAGGCGTCGAGCAGCTCCTGCAGGGCCGCCACCTCGGCGTCGGTCTCGTACATGGTCGCGACGCTACGCCCGGGCGGTCGCAGCCGCCTGACCGAGTTTGCTCCCTCGAGTTCGATCCGGGGGTCTCGACACGGGCTCGCCGGGGCTCGCCCGGCTCGACCACCGGAGCGCGGCCGGTGGTCGAGCCGCCACGAGGGCAGCGAGAGGCGTGTCGAGACCCCTCGATCTGATCCGGGGGTCTCGACACGGGCTCGCCGGGGCTCGCCCGGCTCGACCACCGGAGCACGGCCGGTGGTCGAGCCGCCACGAGCGCAGCGAGGGGCGCGTCGAGACCCCCGGCCTCACATCGCCTGGGAGACGCTGGACATGTTGAAGTCGGGGATCCGGAGGGCCGGGGTGGCGGTGCGGGAGAAGTAGTCGTCGCCCCACTCGCGGCTGAAGCTCGGCACGGTGGCGGAGGCGTGGGTGAAGCGGCGCAGCAGGTCGACCGGGCTCTCGTTCCAGCGGAAGTTGTTGACCGAGCCGGTGATCTCGCCGTTCTCGACCAGGTAGACGCCGTCGCGGGTGAGGCCGGTGAGGAGCAGGGTCTGCGGGTCGACCTCGCGGATGTACCAGAGGCAGGTGAGCAGGAGGCCGCGCTCCATCCCGGCGACGAGGTCGTCGATGGTGCCGGCTCCGGTGTCGACGTCGAGCACCAGGTTGTCGATCTCGGGGGTGACCGGCAGCGACGTCATCGCCGCGGAGTGGCGGGTCTGCACGAGCGAGGCGAGCTCGCCGTCGCGGATCCAGTCGGTGCGGCCCAGCGGGATGCCGTTGTCGAACACCGACGACGCGTTGCCGGAGGCGCCCGCCACCACGAACGGCTCGCACTCCAGGCCGGGGTAGGCGGGGTCGGAGTAGAGGTGGACGCCGGGGGAGGTGATGCGCTCGCCGACGCGGGTGCCGGTCGGGCGCCGGCTGTAGACGGACTGCCCCTCCCAGGCCACTCGCGCTCCGGCGGACCAGTAGGCGTCGATCATCACGTCGGCCACCGCGCTCGGGGGCAGGATCGTGTCGTAGCGGCCGGCCGGCAGGTCGACCCGTCGCATGCCCCAGGCCAGCCGGGTGGCGACGTCGGCCTCCATCCGGAGCGCGTCGACGTCGGCGAAGTCGCGGGTGGCGCCGCCGACCCAGGCGCTGGTGGTGAGCCCGGCGTCCTTGCCGGTGCACGCCCAGTGACCGGTGGGCTGCACGTGCCGCAGCCGCAGCCCGGTGGTGGAGCCGACGTAGGTGGTGGTCATCTCGTGGTTCACGAAGCCGTAGAGCACCCGGCCGCCGGCGTCGGCGCGGCCGAACGCCTCGCCCAGCGCGGGCGCGAAGGCGTCGTAGACGTGGATGTCGGTGGGCACCGGGGCGTCGTCCCAGTCGGGCGAGGCGGGGGTGTCGGTGACGAGCGGGTTGGCGTCCTCGGCGACGGTGGCGGCGCGCGCCTCGGCGTCCGCGGCACGCACGAGCTCGCTCACCTGCCCCTGAGTCGTGGCGCTGCCGGAGCGCGAGCCCGTCGTGACGCCGTCCGGCCCGTTGACGAACGAGATGACCGTGACGCCGACGCCGTGCATGACGCCGTTGGTGGTGAGCGTGTTGTTGGCCCAGCGCAGGTTGGCGCTGGTCTGATCACGGACGATCACGAGGCAGTCGTCGGCGACCGAGGTGGCGAGGGCGTGCTCGACGAGGGACTGGGGAACCAGGGGAGTGCTCATGTCTTGGGGCCCCCTCGGCGTTGTTCGACGGAGGAGCGCAGCAGGGGAGACGAAGAACGTCGTGGGGAGATCATGCGCCGCCCTCCTCGACGGTGTTGAGGATGTTGACGCCGCGGAACAGCGACGTCGGGCAGCCGTGGCTGACGGCGGCCACCTGCCCGGGTTGCGCCTTGCCGCAGTTGAACGCGCCGCCGAGCACCCACGTGTCGGGGCCGCCCACCGCCTCCATCGAGCCCCAGAAGTCGGTGGTGGTGGCCTGGTAGGCGACGTCGCGCAGCTGGCCGACGAGCTCGCCGTTCTCGATCCTGTAGAACCGCTGGCCGGTGAACTGGAAGTTGAAGCGCTGCATGTCGATCGACCACGACTTGTCGCCGACGACGTAGAGGCCGCGCTCGACGCGACCGATCAGCTCGTCGGTGGTCGGGCCGTCCGGCGCCGCCTGCAGCGACACGTTCGCCATCCGCTGGATCGGGATGTGGCCGGGGGAGTCGGCGTAGGCGCAGCCGTTGGAGCGCGGCCGGCCATCGAGGATGTTGAGCTCGGGCAGCATCACCGCCATCGGCCGGTCGAGCTGGTAGCCGACGAGGACGCCGTCCTTGACGATGTCCCACGACTGGGTCTGCACGCCCTCGTCGTCGTAGCCGATCGTGGCGAGACCGTGCTCGACGGTGCGGTCGCCGGTGACGTGCATGACCGGGCTGCCGTACCGGAGGTTGCCGAGCTTGTCGGTGGTGGCGAACGACGTGCCGGCGTAGTTGGCCTCGTAGCCGAGTGCCCGGTCGAGCTCGGTGGCGTGCCCGATCGACTCGTGGATCGTGAGCCAGAGGTTCGAGGGGTGGATCACGAGGTCGTAGGTGCCGGCCTCGACGCTCGGCGCCTTCAGCTTCTCGGCGAGCAGCTCGGGCACCTCGTCGATCTCGGCATCCCAGTCCCAGGCGCCCTGCTCGGCCGATCCGACGACGTACTCCCAGCCGCGGCCGACCGGCGGCGCGATGCTCTCCATCGAGTCGAAGGTGTCGGCGCCGGCGCCCATCGCCTCGAACCCGGGCATCAGCCGCACCCGGCGCTGGGTGGTGCGGGTGCCGGCGAGGTCGGCGTAGTACTTGTGCTCGTCGACCTGCCGCAGGCTGGCGGCCGCGTGGTCGACGGCGGCACCCTGGCGGAGCCGCTCGGTCCAGTCGATGAGCACCGCGGCCTTCTCGCGCACCGGCACCTGGAACGGGTCGGTGACGAACGAGCTCACCCAGGTGACGTCGTCGTAGGCGGGCTCGGCGGCCAGCTCGACCGGCCGGCTGGTCATGCCGGCGGCCACCTTGGCGACCGCCACCGCCGTGTCGGCCACCCGCACCGCCTCCTCGGCGGTGAGCACGACCCCGGAGGCGAACCCCCACGAGCCCTCGTGCACCACCCGCACGGCGAAGCCGAGGTCCTCGCCGTCGCTCGCACCCTGCAGCACGCCGTCGCGCACGCCGAGGTACTGGTAGCGGACCCGCTCGAAGCGGAAGTCGGCGTGGGTGGCGCCGAGCTCGCGGGCCCGGCTCAGCGCGGCGTCGCCGAGTGCGCGGTAGGGGAGATCGGTGAAGGTCGGGTCGAGGCCACTCACTCGGGCGAACCTACTCCCACCCTCACGGGCGATCGGTGGACCCGGATCGCGTGCCTACGTTCGAGAAATGGCTACTGCACAGAAGGTTGCGTTCCTGACCGCCAACGAGGGCATCGAGCGGGTCGAGCTGACCGACCCGTGGGCCGCGGTGGAGAACGCCGGCTACGAGCCGGTGCTCCTCGCGCCCGAGACCGGTGACGCCCAGCTCTTCGACCACCTCGACAAGGCCGACACCCAGGCCGTCGACCAGGCCGTGTCCGACGCGAGCGTCGACGACTTCGCCGCGCTCGTGCTGCCCGGCGGCGTCGCCAACCCCGACGCGCTGCGCGCGGACGCCGACGCCGTGGCGTTCGTGCGCGACTTCGTCGCCTCCGGCAAGCCGGTGGCCGCCATCTGCCACGCGCCGTGGACGCTGGTGGAGGCCGACGTCGTGAAGGACCGCCGGCTCGCGTCGTGGCCCAGCCTCCAGACCGACATCCGCAACGCCGGCGGCGAGTGGGTCGACGAGAAGGTCGTCACCGACGGCAACCTCATCACCAGCCGCAACCCCGGCGACCTGCCCGCCTTCAACAGCGCCCTCCTCGAGGCGCTCCAGCACGGCGCCGCCGGCACGGACGGTGGTTGAGGTGCTCCGGAGCGAGGAACGAGCGGAGGAGCCTCGAAACCTCTGAGCCGATCCGGCCAACCCGACCCCGTCCGCCTCCGTGACCTCAGGAGGCTTCGAGGCTCGGCGCTGGCGCGCCTCGCACCTCAACCACCGTGGCGTCAGGCGCCGCGGAGGGCGAGGGTGGAGCCGGTGCGGGACTTGGTGACGACGAGCTGGGTGGGGATGCGGTCGCGCATCTCGGCGACGTGGCTGACGACGCCGACGACCCGGCCGCCGTCGCGCAGCGAGTCGAGGGTGTCCATGACGTCGTCGAGGGTGTCGGCGTCGAGGGAGCCGAAGCCCTCGTCGACGAACAGCGTCTCGAGGGTGGCGCCGCCGGCCTCGTGGGCGATCACGTCGGCGAGGCCGAGCGCCAGCGCGAGCGAGACCACGAAGGTCTCGCCGCCGGAGAGGGTGGCGGGGTCGCGGGTCTCGCCGGACCAGTCGTCGCGCACCAGCAGGCTCAGGCCGCCGCGGGTCTCGCCGGCGCCGCGCTGCCCGGTGTGCTCGAGGGAGTAGCGGCGGTCGCTCATGCCGGCCAGCCGCTCGTTGGCGGCGTCGACCACCTGCGAGAGCCGGTAGGCGAGCACGTAGGCCGAGAGCCGCATCCGCAGCTGGTTGTCGGGCGACTTGCCCTCCACGAACGACGCCAGTCGGGTGGCGAGGGCGAGGTCGGCGCGCAGCGGGCGCCAGCCGTCGAGCTCGGCGAGCAGCGCGTCGCGGAGCCCGGCCAGCCGGTCCGCCCGGGCGGCCCAGCGCTCGAGGTCGGCGTCGGCCTCGCGCAGCGCCCGGCGCGCGGCGTCGTGGGCGGCGGTGAGGGCGGGCAGGTCGGGGGAGGAGGCCTGGGCGAGGGTGGCGGGGTCGAGGCCGTCGAGCTCGCGCTGGACGGCGGCCAGCCGCTGCTCGTGGTCGGCCACCTGCTCGGCGAGCAGCTCGACCTCCGGGCCGGACAGCGCGGCGGCCACGGCCTCCGGGAGTGCTGCGAACCCGGCCGCGCGGACGGCGTCGTCGACCGCCCGCTCCGCCTCGGCGGCATGGGCGGTGGCGGCCTGCGCGTCGGTGGCGGCGCCACGGGCCTCGCGGCACCCGGCCGCCGCCCGGTCGAGACCGTCGGCGAGCCCCTCCAGCCGGTCGTGACCGGTGCCGTCGAGCAGTCCGGCGACCTCGCGCTGGAGGGCCGCGACCTCGTCGGCGAGGGACACCCGGGCCGCCTCGGCGCGCGCCAGCGCGGCCTCGGCGGTGGCCAGGTCGGACGCCAGCCGGTCGGCCCGCTCGCCGAGCCCGGCGAGCTCGGTGGTGAGCACCGGCACGCGGGCCGCCTCGACGTCGGCGGTGGTGAGCCGGGCGTAGGCGGCGCCGAGCAGGTCGGCCACGTGAGTGGCGCTGCCGTCACCGGCCTTGCCCTCCTCGGCGGCGAGGCGGGCCTCGAGGTGGCGCAGCGTGTCGGCGTGCGCGTGCTCGACGACGGCGGCGTCGTCGACCGAACGGCGGGCCGCCCGCTCGGCGGTCGCGTCGGGCGACCCGGGCAGCGCCACCGCCTTGTGCGGGTGCTCGTGCGAGCCGCACACCGGACAGTCGGCGCCGACCGCGAGCGCGCCGGCGAGCTCGGCGGCCATGCCGTCGAGCCGCTGCTGCTGCACGGTGACCAGCACCTCGGCGAGGGCGAGCCGCTGCTCCTTGGCACCGTGCGCGGCGGCCCGGGCCGCCTCGACCTCGGGTCGCAGCACGGCCAGCCGCTCGTGGGCGTCACGCCGTGCGGTGAGCACGACGACCCGCTCCCGCAGCGCCGGCACCTCGACGGCGGCGGTGCGGGCGGACTCCAGTGAGGCGGTGACGACGGCGACCTGCTCGGGGAGCGCGGCCACCGCCGCCTGCACCGCGTCGCGCCGCTCGGCGGCCCGCGCCGACTCGGCCTCGGTGTCGGTCAGCTCGGCCCGGGCGTCGGCGAGCCGGCGCGCGCGGGGCACCGCCGCCCGGGCCTCGGCGGCCGCGGTAGCCGACTCCTCGGCAGCGCTCGTGAGCTCGGTGGCCGGCACCGGCATTCCCCAGCGGTCGTGGGCACCGGCGAGCGCGGCGGCGGCACGGTGCTCGGCGCGCTCGGCCGTGGCGACGGCGGTGGCGGCGAGCCGGTGCAGCGGGAGCACCCCGGCGGCCCGCCGCGCGCCGTCGAGCCGGCGGACGTCGCCGGCGTGGTCGGCCGCGTGCTCCTGGAGCGCGCGCAGCTCGGCGTGGGCGGCGTCGAGCCGGGCCAGCCGGGCGGCCAGGTCCTGTCCCGCCTCGAGGTCGGTGCGGGCGAGTGCCTCGATCTCGACGGCCGCGGCCACCCGGTGCTGCGCGACGTGGTGACGGCCGATCGCATCGGCCGCCCGGCCGACGCCCCACCAGCGCAGCGTGGCGTCGTCGGCGGCGGGTCCGAGGTCGTGGACGTCGAAGGTGTCGGGCAGCGGTTCCTCGGCGGCCTCGCTGAGCCGACTGGTGAGGTCGGCGACCCGCTCGTGCACGGCGTCGTGCTCGCGGGCGAGCCGCAGCCGGTGGTCGCGCAGCCACTGCTCGACCCGCTCGAACCGGCCGGTGCGGAACAGCTGGGTGAGCAGCCGGTGCCGCTCGTCGGAGGAGGCGCGCAGGAAGGCCTGGAACCGGCCCTGCGGCAGCATCGCCACCTGCGTGAACTGGGTGAGGCTGAGCCCGAGGACGCGGGTGACGAGGTCGCCGGCCTCGTCGGCGCGGCTGGTGAGCGGACGCCAGTCGCCACCGGCCTCTCGCTCGGAGACGGTGACCGTGGCGGGCTGCGTGGTGACGCCGGTGCCGCGCTTCTTCGGGCGCTGCCACGCCGGCGAGCGCACGATACGGAACCGGCGCCCGGCGAGCGTCGCCTCGAGGGTGACCCGGGTGGGCGCGTCGGTCGCGGCCTGGTCGGAACGGAGCCGCTTGGCCGCGGCCCGGTCGCCGGGCACGTCGCCGTAGAGCGCGAAGCAGACGGCGTCGAGCACGCTGGTCTTGCCGGCGCCGGTGGCGCCGGACAGCAGGAACAGCCCCGCCGCGCCGAGCGCGTCGAAGTCGACCCGCGCCGACCCGGCGAACGGGCCGAACGCCTCGACCTCGAGCTGGTGGAGCCTCATCGGTCCATCAGCTCGTCGTGGCAGCAGGCGTCGACGGCGGTGCGCAGCAGCGCCGACTCGGCGGCGTCGGGCGCCTCGCCGCGCATCGCGGTGACGAACTCGACGGCGAGGTCGTGGTCGTCGCGGCCGCTGGTGGGGGTGGTGGGGGCGGCGCCGACGGCGGGCCGGTGGGCGGCGAAGACGAGCGAGACGCAGTGCGGGAACCGGCGCCGCAGCCGCTCCATCGCCTGCCCGGGCCGGACGGCGTCGGTGAGGGTGGCCTCCACCCACGACTGCTCGTGGGCGGAGTGGGCCGGATCGGCGAGCAGGTCGTCGAGGGTGCCGCCCACCCGGGCCAGCGGCCGCGGCACCGGCGCCTCGACGAACGTGGCCTCGGCGACGCCGTCGGGCCCGAGGTCGACCAGCCACGAGCCCTTGGAGTGGCCCGCCTCGGAGAACGAGTAGGCCAGCGGCGAGCCGCTGTAGCGCACGTGCTCGCGCAGCACGTGCGCGCCGTGCAGGTGGCCGAGCGCGGCGTAGGAGACGTCGTCGAACAGCGACACCGGCACCCGCGCGACGCCGCCGACGCTGATGTCGCGCTCGGAGTCGCTCGGCGCGGCGCCGGCCACGAACGCGTGCGCCAGCACCACCGACCGGACGCCCGGGCGCGCGTCGAGGTCGCGCCGCACCCGCACCATCGCCTCGGTGAGCGCCGCCTGGTGGGAGCGCTCGGCGAGGCCCCACGGGTCGGCGACGGCGTGGGGGTCGAGGTAGGGCAACCCGTGGACGGCGACCGGGCCGTGCTCGTCGTCGAGCAGCACCGGCGTGCCGACGCCGGCGAGGTCGGTGCGCAGGTGCACGCCGGCCGCGTCGGCCAGCCGCGACCCGAACCCGAGCCGCCGCGCGGAGTCGTGGTTGCCGCTGGTGAGCACCACCCGCGCCCGCGACCGCGAGAGTCGCACCAGTGCCTCGTCGCACAGCGCCACGGCGTCGACCGGCGGCAGCGCGCGGTCGTAGACGTCGCCCGCCACCAGCACGACGTCGACCCGTTCGGACTCGACCACCTCGAGCAGGTGGTCGACGAAGGTGCCCTGGTGCGCCAGCATCCCCTCGCGGTGGAACGACCGGCCGAGGTGCCAGTCGGAGGTGTGGAGCAGGCGCATGGTGAAAACCGTAGGGACGCGCACCGACACCTCAGCGGTCCCACGCCGCGACATCTCCCGATCTCCTGCGGGGGGCCCCGCTCACGCGCAGGATGGCGGCACCGGCACTGATCCCTCGAGGAGCCCCCACCATGCGCCGACTACTCGCCCCCGCCCTCGTCGTGCTCGTCGCGACCGCGATCCCACTCCCGCCCGCGTCGGCGGACACGGTGGTCGGCAACGACCGCGCCACCTTCGACGACGCCTACCCGCTGCTCACCAAGGAGAGCTTCGAGTCCTCGGCGGTCGCCGCGGGCGCGAACGTGGGCTGCGACGGCCCGCTCTCGTCGACGACGGCGAACGCCTGCTTCCCGGCCCGCGGGCTGCGACCAGGGGTGCGCTTCCTCGCCGACCCGGGCGACACCACCACCGACTTCGCCGTCTTCGGTCCGGGCTACTCCGACGTGCCGTCCACGAGCCTGCTCGTCGAGAACTTCGACGCCACGCTGGTCATGGACTTCACCGTGCCGGTCGACACCGTGGGCTTCGATCTCAGCGCCTTCGGCGGGTCGGGCGCCTGCGACGTGTCGGTCCGGTACGTCGACAGGAGCGCGCCGACCGAGGTGGCCGCGCCGTGCCCGGTCGAGCTCGAGACGCCCCGGTTTCTCACCATCAAGGCGGATCGACTCGTCGACAGCGTCCGGGTACGGGACGACCTGGCGAATGGCGCGGTGGCGGTCGACAACCTCCGCTTCGGGCTGCGGGCGCCGAACGCGTTCACCGTCACCGGCGTCCGCCAGCAGGCCGCCGCCGGCACCGCCACGCTCTCGGTGCGCGTGCCGGCCATCGGCGCCACGACGGTCAGCGGGCCGGTGGTGGTGCGGGCCTCGGTCGACTCCGCCCGGCCGCGCACCGTCGCCGTCCCGGTGGCCGCGCGGGGCGCCGCGCTCCGCACGCTGCGCCAGCGCGGCCGGGTCACGGTGAGCACCACGGTGACGTTCCGGCCGAACGGTGGCACCGCCCGGAGCCGCGTCGTCCGCGTCACGCTGCTGCTGCGGCGCTGAGCCGGCTCAGGTGTAGCGCACCGAGCGCCGCGCCGAGGTGAACCCCCACAGCGCCAGCCCGCCCTGACGGGCCAGGTCGACGGCCAGCGACGACGGCGCCCCGACGGCGACGAGCGCGCCGACCCCGGCGGCGATCGCCTTCTGCACCAGCTCGAACCCGGCCCGGCCGCTCACCACCAGGCACGCCTCGGCCACCGGGTCGCCGGCGAGCAGCCGGGCGCCGGTCACCTTGTCGACGGCGTTGTGGCGGCCGACGTCCTCGCGGACGACGAGCACCTCGCCGGCGGCCGTGGCCAGACCGGCGGCGTGCACCCCGCCGGTGCGGTCGAACAGCGACTGGCGCGAGCGGAGCGCGTCGGGCAGGGCGCGCACGACGTCGGCGGACGGCGTCGGGCCCGGCCACGCCGTCCCGGAGACGGCGAGCGCGGCGTCGAGCGAGTCCTTGCCGCACACGCCGCAGGCCGAGGAGCCGGCGCCGACCGCCTCGTGCTGGTGCGGCACGACGGCGGGCGCGGCGTCGAGGGTGACGGTGACGACGTTGAACTCCTGCTCGGGCCGCAGGGTGGTGTCGGTGCAGTAGGCCACCCGGTCGGGGCGGCCGAGGCCCTCGTGGTGCACCCACCCGGCGGCGAGCTCGAAGTCGTGGCCAGGGGTGCGCATGGTCGTCCACACCCGGTGGGCGGCGGCGCCCGGCCACTCCAGCCGGATCTCCAGCGGCTCCTCGACCGCCACCCGGTCCTCGCGGCTCCGCTCGCCGTCGTCGGTGGCCTCGGTGACCCGGACGCGGGCCGAGGGGCCGGGGCGCCGGGCCAGGCTCACGGCTGCGGCTTCGGGAAGGCCGCGCGGACGGCGAGCCCGCGCTCGACGTCGTCGGCCCGGTCGACCACCTTGCGGCGCACGGCTGGCTCGAGCACGTCGCGGTCGAGCAGCGCACGGACCGCCGTCAGGGTGGCGGGCTCGACGTGCGGGACCGGGAAGAACTGCTCGGCGGCCTGGGCGAGCACCCAGCCGCTGCGCACCTGCGCGGTGCCCGGCAGGTCGTCGGCGTAGCGCTGCACGTAGGGCGCGGTGAGCTCGTGCTGGCGGCCCTGCCACATGCCGAAGGCGGCGGCCTCGAGCTCGTAGTTGGGAACGTCGACGGCGCCGGTGAACCGCTCCCACGCGAACGCCTTGGCCTCCTCGGTGGGCCGGGCGGCGACTGCCTGGGTGTGGGCCACCCGAGCGGCGGCGGAGTCGTCGTCGGCCAGCGCGGCGTCGAGCTCGGCCACCTCGGCCGCCCCGAGCGCCGCGAGCCGCACCAGCACCCGCCAGCGCAGGTCGAGGTCGCGCACGACGCCCTCGGGCACGGCGTCCAGCCAGCCGCGCAGCCGGGACTCGTCGGTGGCGGTGCGGATCGAGGCCCGCAGCGCGGCGAGCTGCTCCTCCGACCCGGGCGTCGCGGCCCCGAGCGCGGCGTGTGCGGCGTCGTGCAGCCGGGCGTCCGAGCCGGGGGAGGCGACCGGCAGCACCCGCTCCAGCAGCCAGCTCATGGTGCGGCGCTCGGTGTCCTCGCCGTCCTGCACGGGGAAGGCGGCGACGGCGAGGTCGACCACCTGGTCGGGGTCGACGGCGGCCACCGAGAACCCGCTCTTCACGTTGTTCCAGGCCGCGGCCACCAGCGCGGTGTCGGCGACCCTCGGTAGCTCGGCCACCAGCGCGGTCATGGTGGCGGCGTCCGGCACGTAGAGGCCCCACGAGTCGTGGTCGGGGTCGACGACGACGGCGCCGGGCAGGTCGGCCGGCACGTCGGTGACCGAGCCGGTCACCCGCACCGGGTGGCGGGTCGTGGTGCCGCCGTCGAGCACGGCGAGGTCGAAGGCGTGGGTGCGGTCGGCCGGGTGGTCGGCGGGCGGCTGGCGGCGCAGCGTGCCGGCCGCCCGGTCGAGGGTGAACGTGTCGGGCCCGGCGATCCGCAGCCACTGGGTCACGAAGTCGGTGAGGTCGGTGCCGCTGCGCGCCTCCCACGCCGACACCAGGTCGCCGAGGTCGGCGTTGCCGAACCGGAACCGGGTCATCAGGTCGACCGCGCCGCCGAAGAACGCCTCGTCGCCGAGGGTCGCGCAGAGCTGCTTGAGCACCGTGGAGCCACGGGCGTACGAGATGCCGTCGAAGTCCTGGAGCGCCGAGACGGCGTCCGGGGCTCCGTTGCCGGCCACCGGGTGCGTGGTCGGCCGCTGGTCGGCGGTGAGACCCCAGGTGCGGCGCGCCCACGCGACGTCGGTCCAGGCGTCCGTGTACTCGGTGGCGTCGGCCGTGACCCGCCAGCCGAGGTACTCGGCGAACGACTCGTTGAGCCACAGGTCGTCCCACCAGCGCGGCGTCAGCAGGTTGCCGAACCACTGGTGCGCCATCTCGTGCGCGAGCAGCGCGGCGCGGTAGACGTATCGGCTGCGGCTGACCCGGCTCTCGAACAGGAACGGGTCGCGGATCGTGATGCAGCCCGGGTTCTCCATCGCGCCGGCGTTGAACTCGGGCACGAACGCCTGGTGGTAGTCGCCGAACGGGTAGCGGATGCCGAAGGTCCCGTGCAACGCGTCGAGGCTCTGCTTCGTGACGGTGACCAGCTCGTCGAGGTCCTTGTCGAGGTGCGGCGCCAGGCTCTGCCGGCAGCTGAACCCGAGCGGGATTCCGTCGTGCTCGTCGCGCACCAGGTGGTAGGGCCCGGCCACCACGGTGGTGAAGTACGTCGACAGCGGCTGGGTCGGACCGATCCGCCAGACGCCGGGCTCGGCCTGATCCGCCGGCGCGTTGCCGACCACGACCCAGTCATCCGGCGCGTGCACGGTCACGGTGTAGGGCGCCTTCAGGTCCGGCTGGTCGAAGCACGCGTACACCGTGGGCGCGGCGTCCATGAAGGACATGCCGTAGACGTAGCGGCGGCCGTCGGCCGGGTCGACGTGTCGGTGCAGCCCCTCGCCGTCGTTGCGGTAGGGCATGCGGGCGTCGACGACGAGCACGTTGGTGCCGGCCGTGGTGGCCAGCGGCAGCCGGCCGCCGTCGAGGCTGTCGACGTCGACCTCGGCGTCGTTGAGCCGGATCGAGGCGACCGAGGTGGGCTTGAGGTCGGCGAACGTCGGCCCGCCGGCGCTCTCGAACGTGACCGTGGTGACCGACCCGAAGGTGGCCTCGTCGGCCACCAGGTCGAGCACCACGTCGTAGGACGTGACGTCCAGCAGCGCCGCGCGGGCGACCGCCTCGTCGTGACGCAGACTCCGGCTCGAAGCGACACTCACATCGGCCACCCTAGGCTGCCGCTCGTGAGCGATTCCTACCGCAGTGTCGGCCTCGAACGCACCGGACCCGGGGAGTTCCTGATCACCAACGAGCGCGGGGGCACGCTCCGCGTGGGGGGCGACGACGCCGACTTCACGCCGGTCGAGCTGTTCCTCGCCTCGCTGGCCGGCTGCGCCGCCGTCAGCGTCGAGGAGATCACCGGCCGCCGGGCCACCCCGGAGCGGTTCGAGGTCACCGCCGAGGGCCACAAGGTCCGTGACGACCACGTCGGCCGGATGAGCGACCTGCGGCTGGTCTTCGACCTGCTCTTCCCCGACGGCGAGGACGGCGACCAGGCCCGCGCCGTCGTGCCCCGCACGCTCGCGCAGACCCGCGACCGGATCTGCACCGTCTCCAACACCGTGCACCGGGGTGCGGTGGTCGAGTACGTCGAACGGGACTGACCGTGAGCACGGGCTGGCGCGACGTCCCCCGGCAGGCCGGCCGCCGGTTCGTCGTCACCGGCGCCAACAGCGGGATCGGGCTGGAGACCGCCCGCGCGCTCGCCGAGGCGGGGGCGCAGGTGGTGATGGCCTGCCGCAACCGCGAGAAGGCGGACGCGGCGGCCGCGACGATCAGCGTGGGCGCGGGTGGCTCGGTCGAGGTGGCCTCGCTGGACGTCTCCTCGCTCGCGTCGGTGCGGTCGTTCGCCGACGGCGTGCTGGCCGGCCCGCGGGTCGACGTCCTGGTCAACAACGCCGGCGTGCTCGGGGTGCCGTTCGGGCTGAGCGACGACGGCGTCGAGCTGCACCTCGCCACCAACCACCTCGGCCACTTCGCGCTCACCAACCTGCTCCTGCCGCACCTGGCCGACCGGGTGGTCGTGGTGTCGTCGATCTCGCACCTCGTCGGTGAGCTCGACCTCGCCGACCTTGAGTGGAAGCGGCGCGGCTATGGCGGGTACGCCGCCTACGGCGCCTCGAAGCTGGCGAACATGCTGTTCCTCGCCGAGCTCCAGCGCCGGCTCACCGCCGTCGGCTCCACGCTGCGGGCGACCGCCGCCCACCCGGGCTCGACGTCGACCGGCATCACCGGCCACACCGGCAGCGGCCTCAAGACGTGGGTCGGCGGGTGGGGCCACCGTCTGGTCGGCATGCCCGCCTGGAAGGGCGCGCTGCCGACGCTCTACGCCGCCACCATGGACGTGCCCGGCAACACCTACCTCGGCCCGGACGGCGTCCGCGGGATGCGCGGCTGGCCCGGCCCCGCCGTCCGCAGCCCCGCCGCCCTCGACCCCGACCACGCCAAGGCGCTGTGGGCGTGGTCGGAGGAGACGTCGGGGGTCGGCTTCCCGTTCTAGGCCCGGGGGTCTCGACACGCGGCGCGCCAGGGCGCCCCGCGGCTCGACCACCGGGCGGGCCGGTGGTCGAGCCGGGCGAGCGTCAGCGAGCCCGTGTCGAGACCCCCGGCCCTACTTCTCGACCGTCGCCGCCCGGATGACGACGGGGAGCTTCGGGGGGCCGTCGCCGGCACCGGTGCGGTCACCGGCCGCCCCGACCTTCTCGACCACAGCGAGGCCCTCGGGCGAGAGCTGGCCGAAGACCGTGTAGGACGGCGGCAGCTGGGAGTCGCTGTAGACCATGAAGAACTGCGAGCCGTTGGTGTTGGGTCCGGCGTTCGCCATCGCCAGCGTGCCGGCGCCGTAGGTCTCGGTGCCGGTGAGCTCGTCGGCGAAGGTGTAGCCGGGGCCACCGGTGCCGGTGCCGGTGGGGTCACCGCACTGCAGGACGCCGAGCCCGGCAGCCGGCGTGGTCAGCCGGTGGCAGCGGGTCTTGTCGAAGAATCCCTGCTCGGCCAGCGACACGAACGAGCTCACCGTGCAGGGCGCCGCGGCGCCGTCGAGGGTCAGGGCGATCTCGCCCTGGGTGGTGTCGAGGGTGATCTCGACGTCGCCGTCGTAGGCGGGCTCGGCCGCCGGCGGCTTCGGGGCCTTCGCGCCGCCGCTGCCGTCGGGGGAGTAGGTGCAGCCTGTGGGGGCGGCCGACTCGCTCGGCGGGGCCGCGCTGCCCTCGGTGGACTCGCCGACCTCGACGAACTCGATCGTCACCGGCTCGGCCGGCGCGCCGTCGCTGCCGCCACCCTCGACGCCGGCGTCGGCGATGTCGCGCAGCACGTTCTGCCCGTCCTCGTCGATGGTGCCGAACACCGTGTAGGACGGCGGCAGCTGCGAGTCGTCGTAGACCATGAAGAACTGCGAGCCGTTGGTGTTGGGCCCCGAGTTCGCCATCGCCAGCGTGCCGGCGGGGTAGGTCTCGCCGCCGCTCAGCTCGTCGGAGTAGGAGTAGCCGGGGCCGCCGCTGCCCGAGCCGCTCGGGTCACCGCACTGCAGCACCGAGAGCCCGCCCGCGGTGAGCCGGTGGCACGGGGTGTCGTCGTAGTAGCCCTGGCTGGTGAGCGAGGTGAAGGAGTTCACCGTGCACGGCGCCGAGGCGGCGTCGAGGGTGAGGCCGATGTCGCCCTTGTTGGTCTCCACGGTCACGTCGACGGTGCCGGTGTAGGCGGCGGTGTCGGCGGGCGGGTCCGCCTTCTTGGCGGACTCACCGGCCGGCAGGTACTGGCACGGCGCGCCGTCCGGGTTCTCGGGCTGCGCCTCGTGGCTGCGGTCGCTCGCCGTGTCGTCGCCACCCCCGCCGTCGTCGCCGCAGCCGGCCGCGCCGGTGAGGAGCACGAGCGCGGCCAGGACGCCGGCGGTCCGGCGAAGGGTGCGAGGCATGCGGGTGATCGTAGGTCGGTCAGGGCGTGGCCTCGTGGCCCGCCTCGCCGTGCGTCCGCCGGTCCTCCTTCATCTCCGCCTCGAACAGGTGACGGCGGCCGTCGGCCAGCTGCTCGCGCGCCGTCCGCTCGAGGTCGCGGAACGTGGCGTAGTAGCCGTCGTCGTACTCCTCGACGACCTGGAACGACCAGCGACCGGCGAGGATGTTCCGCCCCACGAGCTCGCGGTCGATCCGGTCGGCGAGCTCGGTGTGCCCGGCCTCGCGCAGCAGGTCCACGGCCTCGCCGAGGGTCAGGTCGGCGGTGCCGCAGCGGCGGTGGAAGGCGTAGAGCTGGCCGCGCGCCTCCTCGACCACCTCGAGCGCCTCCGAGAGCTTGCCGAGGGCCTCGACGGTGACGTCGTCGACGCCGTCGGGACGCCGGTGCTCGGGTGCGGGGTGGTCGGCCATGCGGTCGAGCATGCCAGGGCGGGGGAGCGGGCTTGCGTACCGAACTACACTGATTCAGTAGACATTGACGACCTGGAGGACCCGTGACCGTCACCCGGCTCCCCGAGACCGACCCCACCCGCCGCGAGCCCGCCACGAGCGCCGTGCGGTGGTCGGCCTAGGGGACTAGGAGCGCGCGCCTAGATTCGAAGGCATGCAGCTGGGCGTCCACTACGCGAACTTCAGCCACCCCGACTGGGCGACCCGGCTGGAGGACCGACTCACCGAGACCGCGCGGGTGGCCGACCAGGGCGGCGTCGAGCTGTTCACGGTGATGGACCACTGGTTCCAGATGGAGCAGCTGGGCGGGCCGCCCGAGCCGATGCTCGAGGCGTACACGACGCTCGGCTACCTGGCCGCCGTCACCGAGCGGGTGCGGCTCTCCGCGCTCGTCACCGGCGTCACCTACCGCCACCCGGGGCTGCTCGCGAAGATCGTCACCACCCTCGACCGGCTCTCCCGCGGCCGCGCGATGCTCGGCATCGGTGCGGCCTGGTACGGCCGCGAGCACGAGGGCCTCGGGGTGCCGTTCCCGTCCACGTCCGAGCGGTTCGAGCGGCTGGAGGAGGCGCTGCAGGCGTGCCTGCGGATGTGGGCCGAGGACGACACCCCATACGACGGCACGCACTACCGGCTGGCGGAGCCGGTGAACGTGCCGCCTGCGTACCGCCGTCCGCGGGTGATGATCGGCGGGTCGGGGGAGCGGAAGACGCTGCGGCTGGTCGCCAGGTACGCGCAGGCGTGCAACCTGTTCGGTGAGGCGCCCGACGTGGTGGCCCACAAGCTCGACGTGCTGCGCGGCCACTGCGACGACGCCGGCACCGACTACGACGCGATCGAGAAGACCATGATCACGACGGTCGACCCGGCGGCCGACCCCGACGCGTTCCTGCGCGACATGGCGCCCTACGCGGGGCTCGGGATCACGCTCGTCACCACCGTCCCGGCCTCCGACGACCCGGTCGCGTGGACGACGGACGTCGTCGAGAAGGTGGTGCCGCGGCTTGCGGAGGTCTGACCTCGCACTGCTCCTCGCCGGCCTGCTGCTGGTCGGCGGCTGCAGCACGACGGCTCCGTCCGAGTCGGAGCCGGCCCGGGAGCGCACCGAGAGCCGAGCGCCCGGCTCGCCGTCGTCGATGCCCGAACCGACCAGCCCGGAACCTCGCCCCGAGCCGCGCCCGCCGTTCGTCGTCAGCGACGGCACACCCCGCGACGGCACGCTGTCGATCCCGCGGCTGCGGATCCGCGACGTCCGGGTGCGCACCTACCGCGGGTTCACCGACGACGCCCGCGGCCACGCGATCCAGAACACCGGCATCCTCGCCAGCCCGCACGGCCCGCGCGGCGGCACCGGGCCGGGCGGCGTCGGCAACTACCAGGTGACCGGCCACCGCACCTCGGCCACGCGGGTCTTCGAGTTCCTGCCCGACCTGCGGCGAGGCGACCGGGTCCGGGTCGCCGCGGACGGCGTCGTCTACGTCTACGAGATCCGCTCCACCCGGATCACCTCGTTCCGCTCGGCGCGCTCGCTGCGCGAGCAGCGGGCACCCGTGCCCGGCCGCCCGGGCGTGGCGCCGACCCGCGCGATGATCACGCTCTCCACCTGCCGCACCCAGGAGGACCACGCCGAGGGCAACTTCTGGGCCGACCGGTTCGACAACCCCGAGCACCGCATCGACAAGATCGGCGTCCTCGTGAGGACCCGACCGAGCCGCAGTTAGGGTCGCCGGGTGCCCGACCAGACTCGTAGCCGCCGGCTGCCCCGTGCGATCGCCGACGGCCGCGACCGGGTGGCCGGGATCTTCCAGCGCCGATACCCGACGGTCGCGGTCACCGGCATGACCGGCGTGGGCAAGACCGAGCTCGTCGACCACCTCTGCGGGCGGCCGCAGGACGGCGGCGTGCCCGAGTCGGGCTCGGCGGTGATGGAGCGGCGGGTGCTGCGCGACCGCCGGCTGCGCGGCTTCCGGTTCCGGGTCGTGCCGGGGGAGAACGCCGCTACCCGGCTGGGTGCGCTCGACGAGGTGTTCCACGACGAGCCCGTCGACGGCGTGCTGCACGTGGTCGCCAACGGTTACGCCACCGGACGCCGTCCGGCCGGCACCACCGGCGCCGCGGCCGTCGACCGGGCCACCCAGCTCGAGCGCGAGCTCGAGGACTGGACGATCACGGCCCACCGGATCGCCTCGATGGCAATCCGCCGCCCGCAGCCGACGTGGCTGGTCGTCGTCGTCACCAAGGCCGACCTGTTCGCCGACGACGTCGAGTCGGTGGTGCGCTCCTACTCACCGGGCAGCGGCAGCCCGTTCGGCGACCAGCTCGACGACCTGCGGGCGCTCGCCGGCGCGGCGAAGCTGTCGGTCGACGTGCTGCCGGTGTGCAGCCTGGTCGAGGGCGACGCCGTCTCGCTCGACCAGCGCGACGCCTACCTGGCCGCGCTCGAGGCCCGGATGGCGCAGCTCTCCGGCCACGTCTGAGCGATCTGGGCTCAGGGCCGCAGTCCCGGCCGAGTCGCGACGCCGGCGGCGGCCAGGCCGAGGCCGAGGACCCCGAGCCAGACGGCGCGGACGGCGTCCGGGAAGGGGCCGATCGGGTAGAGGGTGTCCCAGCCGAGCACGCCGGCGAGGACGACCGGACCGAGCGCCACCACAGCCACCGCCGGGGCCAGCACCGTCCCCGGGCCCGGGACCAGGCGCCGCGACGCGAGGGCGGCCACGGCGGCGACCAGGGCGATCGCCGCGGTGCCGAGGAGCCACCAACCCGACCGGGCCAGCGGGAGGTCGCCCGGCCGCAGCGCCACCAGCGTCACCCACACCACCAAGGGCAGGACGACCATCGACAGTCGAGCACCGCGCCGCCAGCCCGCACCGCGGGGTGTCACCGCGACCACCTGGACGGCGTCCTCGTCGAACACGAAGGAGGCCGCTCCCGCGCAGCAGGCGAGCAGCGCCGGCCCGAGCACCACCGCCGTGCCGGGCCAGCGCTCGAGCAGGAGCGCGACGACCCCGGCGGCCGCACAGGCCCCCAGCACCGGGAGCCACGCGACGCCGCGGCGCAGGTACCAGAGGCGAGCGCTCAACCCGCGACCTTGAACGGCACCGGGTCGGAGACCTGGTTGTCGCTCCCACCGGTCGTGACCGCGAGGCCCAGGAACACCACGCCGGCGAGCACCACGGCCCCGAGGGCGGCTCGCAGCCGCGGCGTGCGGGCGGTCCGGTCGTGCCACACGGCGACCAGCGCGGCGGCGGCGCACAGGCACAGCAGGTACCCGAGGTAGGCGCCCGGGTTGCCGGCGATGACCTCCTGCGTGCCGTCGGACTTCGTACCGGAGTGGAACGACGCCCACGGCACCCACAGCCGCAGCTCGGACCGCTCGCTGAAGAGCAGCGGCAGCTGCCCGACCATGCACACGACCACCAGCACGACGGCCGTGGCAGCGGCGGCCCCGGGGAAGCGGAGCCAGCGGCCGACGAGCACGCCGAGCAGCCCGCCGCCGAGACAGGCCACCGGTCCGAGCGCCACGAGGATGCTCCAGACCTGCCAGTCGGGCATCGTGTCGAACCACCACTCCTGCGGAGCGACGTCGAGCGCGGCCGCGGCGCCCACCAGGGCGGCGACGAACGCCAGGCCGGCGAGGAACGGCACCGCACACGCCCCGGCCAGGGCGACGGTGCGACCCGCCTCCGTGCCGGGTGCGGTGCCGACGGCCTCGAGGGCGCCCTCGGTGGAGCGGGTGAGCCGCGCAGTCACGATCATCGACGGCAGGCCGATGAAGAAGGCGGGCACGACCGGGATCGACAGCACGTCGATCAGCACGGGGTGGTCGGTGCCGAACACCATCAGGGCGAGCACCCCGAAGGCGAGGGCGACCCCCACCAGGAAGACCGGGTGGCGGGCCACGCGGCGGGCTTCGATGACGGCCATCGTCCGGTGCCCGGCGAGGCCGGACGCGGACACGGACAGACTGCTCATGGGTGGCTCCAGGGCGTGGTTGAGAGGAGTTGGATGGGTGACAGGGCCCGGACCGGAGAGGTCAGGCGGGGGCGCGGACGTGCCGCGCATCGGGCCCGAGCATCAGGAGGTAGGCGTCCTCGAGGGTGGGTTCGGCGGGGACTGCGCCGACCGGTGGCGTGCCACCGACGACGTGGTGACGGCCGGTGCCGGTGCGCCAGCTGACCAGCGCGTCGTCACCGGGCTCGTCGGCGAGCCAGACCCGGCCCTCGGCCGTGGCGACGAGGTCGACGACGGCGCCGTCGAAGCGGACGGCGCCCCCGGCGAGCACCACCACGCGCTCGCAGAGCGCCGCGACGTCCTCGGTCTGGTGGGTGGAGAGGAGCACGGTCGAGCGGTGCCCGATCGTGGAGAGCGTGCCGCGCAGGTCGGCGCGCTGGGCCGGGTCGAGCCCCGTGGTCGGCTCGTCGAGCACGAGGATCCGGGCGTCGCCGAGCAGCGCCTGCGCCAGGCCGACCCGGCGCCGCTGGCCGCCGGAGAGCCGGCCGACCCGCGTGGTGGCCCGGTCGGTGAGGCCGACGAGATCGAGCACCCGGCGCACCTCGCGGGTGCGGCGCTCGCGGTCGTTCCACTCCTTCAGCACCGCGACGTACTCGACGAAGCCGAACACCGTCATGTCGGAGGGGTAGCTCAGCTCCTGGGGCAGGTAGCCGAGCTCGCGACGTACCGCCGTCACCTCGGCCTGGGACGCGTGAGGGTCGCGCCCGAGCAGCCGGACGTCGCCGGAGTCGGCGGCGATCGAGGTCGCGACGATCCGCAGCAGCGTGGTCTTGCCGGCGCCGTTCGGCCCCAGCAGGCCGGTGACGCCGTGGTCGAAGGCGAGGTCGACGTCGGTGAGGGCGTGGGTGCGGCCGTACCGCTTCGACACCCCCGTCAGGTGGACCGTGCTCATGAGGGGTCCCCGCGGCGTTGTTCGACGGAGGAGCGCAGCGGGGGAGGCGAAGAACGGCGTGGGGCGTTCATAACGCCAGCCCCCGTCGCCGGTCGGTGCCCGCCCGGATCGCGATCACCGCGCAGGCGGCCACCGCGAGTCCGAGGTAGACGACCTGCTGCGCGGCCTCGACGAGCCAGGTGGGCTCGAACCCGCGCACGGAGACGACGACCACGCCGCTCCAGCCGATCGAGACGACCGCGGCAGCCAGCCGCGGACCGACGAAGGAGGCCAGCGCCAACAGCACGGGCACCAGCGCGAGGGCCGGCCCGAGCCAGGCCGCCGCGAGCCAGCGAGGCCCAGGCAGGGCCAGGCCGAGCAGCGCGGTGACCGGCAGCACCGAGGCGAGCACGGCGAGCGTGCGTACGAGGATGAGCCGGGTGCGTCCGTACGGCGCCGTGGCCACCAGCGCCTCGAACGGGTCGGTCTGGGGGCCGTAGGCGGCGGCGACTCCGAGCACCGGTGCGAGGGGCGCCACGAGCAGGAACGGCGCGAGCGTCATCGCGCTGGTCGCCGTCGCGGCGAGGGTGGCGAAGGCGAGCGACAGGAAGGCGCCGACGAGCCAGGCGCCGCGCAGCGACGCCGTGGCGGCGAGCAGCACCGCCGTCGGCTCCGGGAGGCCACAGCGCCGGGCGAGCCGGATCGGGTAGGGGAGGGGCGGGCTCTCGACGCGGGTGCGGATCCGGTCCCACGTGCGCTCGCACGTCTGCGCGGCGAGCAGCGGCGCGACCGCCGTCCGGCACTCGGCGCAGCGGGTCACGTGCTGCTCGACCGACGCTCCCACGACGGCGTCGAGCCGGCCCGCGAGGTAGCCCTCGAGCAGGTCGGGGCCGGCGTGCCAGCCCTGGGTGCCGGTGGTCATCGCCATCCCTCCTGGGGTTCGGTGAGCGCGGTCCGCAGCTGCGCCTTGGCCCGGTGGAGCCGGGTCTTCACCGTGTTCTCGCGGACGCCGAGCAGCCGCCCGGCCTCCTTGGTCGTGAGCCCGTCGAGCACGACCGCCTGCACCACCGAGCGGAACTCGGGGGAGAGACGGCGCAGTGCCGCGGCCAGGTCGCCGTACTCGACGCCGAGCAGCACCTCGTCCTCGGCGGAGGGCAGCACCTGCTGCGGCACCGCGCCGTCCCACTCGGGAAGGAGCACCACGTCCTTGCGCGAGCGCAGTCGCGAGACCATCCGCCGGAACGCGATGCCCCACAGCCACGCGCCGACCTCGCCCTCGTGCCGGAACCTCCGGGCGTCCTTCCACAGCGCCACGAAGGTGTCCTGCACCACCTCGACGACGACCTCGGTGTCGTTGCAGCGGCGCAGCAGACGCGCGTGCAGCCACGGACCGTGCCGGTCGTACAGCTCCCGCAGGGCACCGGTGTCACCGTCCGCGACCGCGGCGACCAGCGCCGAGTCGGTCACGGTGGTGGTGCCCATGTCCTCACTGTCGCAGCGAGGGGGCGATTTGGTTCCCGGATCGCTCGGCACGCATGAAATGCCGTTCCCGGGGTACGGTCCAAGGAGCCGAGGAATTCCAGCCCGGGGCGCCGCCTCGTCGTTTCCGGTGGAACCAGTCTGGCCCTCATTGACCTCCCTCGCGCCGTCTCCCGTCGACGCCGTCGACGCCCATCCCGGGCTCGCCGCCATTCTGCGCCGACTCGGCGTCAGTCTCTGGGTGGCGTGCGTCGTGCCGGCGACCCTCTTCTACCTGACGCTCGTGACCGTGGGCGTCACGGCGGCGATCGTGGCCGCGCTGGTCTGGTCGTACGGCGCCATCGTCTGGCGGTGGGTCACCGAGCGGCCGATGTCGGGGCTGCTGGCGCTCACGGTGACGGTGCTGACGATCCGCTCGGTCTTCACACTCTCGACCGGCAACACCTTCGTGTACTTCCTGCAGCCCGTGATCAGCGACGGCCTGGTGGCGGTGGTGTTCCTCGTGTCCCTGGCGAGCGCCCGGCCGCTGGTGGCCCGGCTGGCGGCCGACTTCTACCCGATGAGCGCCGGCGTCGCCGACCTGCCGCGGGTGCGCCGGCTGTTCTGGCGGCTGACCCTCCTGTGGGGCGGGGTGTGCCTGCTCAAGGGGATGGTCGGCTACCTGCTGCTGACGTCGCTGTCGGTGGCCAACTTCGTGCTCATCAAGAGCAGCGCGATGATCGCGATGACGGCGGCCGCCGTCGCCGTCACCGTGTGGGCCTCGGCCACGGTGCTGCGCCGCGAGCGCATGCTCGCACCTGCCTGACCCGTCGGGCCGGCTCGAGCTCGCTCATCGCGTCAGCATGCTCCGCTCGACCGCCTCGGCCAGCTCGGCCGGTGCGGCGCTGAAGGCGATCGCGGCCTGGGGCGCGAGGCGGTGCACCAGGTTCATCACGAGCTCGAAGGTCTCGACCTCACCGGTGCGGAGGCCGCGGCCCACCACCACGCAGTCCCACGACCGGCGCTCGAGCGCCGCGGACACCTCGGCGGCGACGTCCTGCGAGCCGTCGGTGCCGACCAGGCACGTCTCGGCGTCGAGCCCCGCCTCCGCGCACCCGCGCATCCCCTCGGCGATCGCAGCGACCATCGGTGCCGGGTCCCACGGGCCCGGCACCCGCTCGGGATCGAGGCCGAGCACCAGCACCCGGGTCGCGTCGGTCATGACCGCGCCGGGAGCAGGCAGACCTCGTTGCCCGACGGGTCGGCGAAGTGCCGCCACGGCAGGTCGCCCCAGTCGAAGTGCAGCTCGCGGCCGCCCCGCTCGGCGATCCCGGCCGCCACGGCGTCGACGTCGTCGCCCGCCTCGAGCCGCACGTCGAGGTGCATCCGGTTCTTGGCGTCCTTGGGCGCCTCCTCGGGGCTCAGCTCGAGGAGCAGGCCGCGGCCCGAGGGGTGGCGCAGCGACGATTCGTCGGTGACCGTCCAACCCGTCAACCAGGCCCAGAACTCGGTGTCGCGGGCGGGGTCCGCGGAGTCGAGGGGCAACGCCGCGATCGGCCCACTGCCGGCGTACGCCGCCCGCTCCTCCATCACGCAGAACGGGTTGCCCTCGGGGTCGGCGAGCACCACCCACGGCACGTCGTGCTGGCCGATGTCGAGGTGCTCCGCGCCGAGGCCCAGCACCCGCTCGACCACCTCGGACTGCTGGGCGCCGCCGGCCAGGTCGACGTGCAGCCGCACCGGCTCGGACGGCGGCTCGGGCACCTGCTGGAAGCACAGGTCGATCTCCGGGCCGTCGGGCACGGCGAGCCGGGTCTCGTAGATGCCGGGCTCGTCGGTGAGCGTCTCGCCGCCGACCGCGGCCTCCCAGAACCGGCCCATCCGCTGCGGGTCGAGCGTGTCGACCACGAGATTCTCCAGGTACACGGGCCCTACCGTAGGCACCTCAGCCCGAGGCGCCACCGAGAAGCCCGCGGATCGCCGTCAGGTCGTCGTCCCAGGTGTCGCGCGGGGTCCGGGTGCCGCAGCTCGTGACGAGCCGGGCGAAGCCCGCCGCCGCGGTGGCGACGCGCTGCGTCAGCGACCCGCCGGGGTCGTCCTGGCCGCCGAAGTCGCTGGTGGCGGCGTACACGGCGGTCGGGGCGACCACCGCGTGCAGGTAGGAGAACATCGGCCGCAGCGCGTGCTCCAGCACCAGCGAGTGCCGCTCGGTGCCGCCGGTGGCGCCCATCAGGACGGGCACGTCGGCCAGCGTCTCGGCGGGCAGCACGTCGAAGAACGACTTGAACAGCCCGCTGAACGACGCGTTGAAGGCCGGCGTCACCGCCACCACGGCGTCCGCGTCGCGCAGCGCGTCGAAGGCCGCCTGCAGCTCGGGGGCCACGTGCCCGGTGAGCATCGCGTCGGTGACCGCGTGCGCGAGCGGGCGCAGTTCGACGACGGTCGACGTCACCGGCTGGCCGGCGGCGGTGAGCTCGGAGCGCACCGCGGCCTCCAGTCGGTCGGCCAGCAGCCGGGTCGACGACGGCTCGCGGAGCCCGCCGCTGACCACCACCAGGTTCGTCACACCGCCACCGCCTCGGACTCGCGCTGCTGAGCGACCAGGCTCGCGTGGGTCGGCGCGTCCGGCACGCCGGGCGCGCGGACGGCGTCGAGCTCGCGACGGAGCACCGGCACGACCTCCTCGCCGAGCAGGTCGAGCTGCTCGAGCACGGTCTTGAGCGGCAGGCCGGCGTGGTCGAGGAGGAACAGCTGACGCTGGTAGTCGCCGACGTAGTCGCGGAAGCCGAGGGTCTTCTCGATGACCTCCTGCGGCGAGCCGACCGTGAGCGGCGTCTGCGAGGTGAAGTCCTCCATCGACGGGCCGTGCCCGTAGACCGGCGCGTTGTCGAAGTAGGGACGGAACTCCCGCACGGCGTCCTGGCTGTTGCGGCGCATGAACACCTGCCCGCCCAGCCCGACGATCGCCTGCTCGGCGGTGCCGTGGCCGTAGTGGGCGTACCGCTTCCGGTACAGCTCGACCATCCGCTGGGTGTGCGAGCTCGGCCAGAAGATGTGGTTGGCGAAGAACCCGTCACCGTGGAATGCCGCCAGCTCGGCGATCTCCGGGGTGCGGATCGAGCCGTGCCACACGAACGGAGGAACGCCGTCCAGCGGGCGGGGGGCCAGCGTGAACCCCTCGAGCGGGGTGCGGAACTTGCCCTTCCAGTCCACGACGTCCTCGCGCCACAGCCGGCGCAGCAGGTCGTACTTCTCGACCGTCAGCGGCACGGCGGTGCGGATGTCCTCGCCGAACCAGGGGTAGACCGGGCCGGTGTTGCCGCGACCGAGCATCAGGTCGACGCGGCCGTCGGCGAGGTGCTGGAGCACCGAGAAGTCCTCGGCGATCTTCACCGGGTCGTTGGTGGTGATGAGCGTCGTCGACGTCGACAGCACGATCCGCTCGGTCCGCGCCGCGATGTAGCCGAGCAGCGTCGTGGGGGAGGAGGGCACGAACGGCGGGTTGTGGTGCTCGCCGGTGGCGAACACGTCGAGCCCGACCTCCTCGGCCTTCTGGGCGATCGCGACCGTGGCCTTGATCCGCTCGGCCTCGGTGGGCGCCCGGCCCGTGGTGGGGTCGGGCGTCACGTCGCCGACGGTGAAGATGCCGAACTGCATGCTGGTCACGCTGCGTCCTCGTTTCCTGTCTCGCTGGGGGAGAGGTGGTCGGTGGTGCCGGGGGCGCCGAGCGCCGTGGCCAGCCGAAGCGCGGTCGCGGCCTCGTCGTGGCGCGACTGCCGCTCCAGCGAGCGGAACAGCAGGAGCGCCGCGTAGGCGTCGGTGGGGTCGTCGGCGAGCAGCGCCCGGGCGGTGGCCTCGGCGGGGCCGAGCAGCGCCTGGTGGAAGTACGACCGGGCCAGCAGGTGGCGGGCCGCCACGAGGCCGTGCCCGACGTCGGGGCCGGCGTGGGCGAGCAGGCCCTCCAGGGTGCGTGCCGCACCCCGGTAGTCGCGGATTTCGAAGAGCATCTCGGCTCGTCGGTAGTCCTGGTAGGTGGTCACGGTTACTATCAACAACATAGTGACCAGTTCATTCCCCGAGCCGCTCGTCTGCGAGCCGTTCGACCTCGCCATGCGGCTGCTCGACCGCCGGTGGGCGGCGGCCGCGGTGCGCGCGATGCTCGACGGCGCGGAGCGGTTCGGCGAGATCCGGGCGCGCCTCCCCGGCGTCACCGACGCCGTGCTCGCCACCCGGCTCCGCGAGCTCTGCGCGTGGGGCCTCGCCGAGCGGGAGCACGACGTCGACGACGGCCGCGGCGTCCGCTACCGGCTCACCGACGCCGGGTGCGAGCTGGCGCCGGTGCTGGACGCCGTGGAGGCCTACGGCACCGCCCACGGTGACCTCCTCGGTCGCATCGAGGTGGGGCGCAGTCCCCAGCTGGGCTAGACCTGAGGACGGGACTCCGGGCCCACGCACGTAGCCGGGTCGGCGACGGTGTGACGGTTGACACAGCGCCACTAAACCGGTTCAGTAGATCGGGATGCCCCGTTCCACGATCGCCGACGTCGCCCGCGCCGCGGGTGTCTCGAAGGGTGCGGTCTCGTTCGCCCTGAACGACCGGCCCGGCGTCTCGGCCGACACCCGGCGGCGCATCATCGACGTCGCCGAGTCGCTCGGCTGGACCCCGAACCCGGGCGCCCGGGCGCTGTCGACCAGGCGGGCGCACGCCGTCGGCCTGGTGGTGGCGCGGGCACCCGAGGTGCTCCGCGCCGATGCCTTCTTCCCGGCCTTCATCGCCGGTCTCGAGGAGGTGCTGTCGGCCCGCGACCACGCGCTGCTGCTGCAGGTGGCCCAGCGCGACGACGTCGCCACCTACCGCCGGCTGGCGCAGGAGCGGCGGGTCGACGGCGTGCTGGTCACCGACCTCCACGTCGACGACGTCCGCCCGGCCCTGCTGGCCGAGCTCGACCTGCCGGCGGTGCTCATCGGCCCCGACCTCGGCACCCCGCCCGGACCCCGCCAGGCGGTGCTCGGCTCCGACGACGCCCCCGGCGTGCACGACGCCGTCCGCCACCTCGTCGAGCTGGGGCACCGCGACATCGCCCACGTGGCCGGCCCGCTGGACCTCGTGCACGGCCGGTCCCGACGGCTCGCCTGGGAGAGCGCCCTGACCGACGCCGGGCTGCCGGTGGGGCCGCTGGTCGAGTCGGACTTCTCGGCGGAGTCGGGTGGTCGCGCCACCGCGTCGCTGCTCGACCTCGACCGCCGTCCGACGGCGATCGTCTACGCCAACGACCTGATGGCGATGGCCGGCCTGGCCGTGGCCCACGAGCGCGGGCTCGACGTGCCGCGCGACCTGTCCGTCACCGGCTTCGACGACACCGAGCTCGCCGCGCACCTGCGACCCGCGCTCACCACCGTGCGCACCGACGTCGTCGCGTGGGGCCGGGCTGCCGCCACCCGGTTGCTCCAGCTCGTCGACGGCGACGACACCTCACCGATCCCGCCGGCCCCCGAGGCACGACTCGTCGTGCGCGACTCGACCGGCCCCCTCCCCACCCCCCGTTGAATCCGAAGAACCGGCAAGGAGATCACGACATGAAGCGACGCCTGCTGGGCGCCACCAGCCTCGCCCTCACCCTGGCCCTCACCACCGCGTGCGGCGGAGGAGGCGAGGACGCCGAGGAGGCCCGTTCCTCCACCGGGCCGATCAAGATCTGGATGTCGAACAACCCGGAGGAGATCGCCTGGGCGGAGCAGATGGTCGAGGCGTGGAACGCCGAGCACCCCGACGAGGAGGTCACCGCCCAGGAGATCCCGGCGGGCAAGACCTCCGAGGAGGTCATCTCGGCCGCGATCACCGCCGGCAACGCGCCCTGCCTGGTGTTCAACACCAGCCCCGCGGCGGTGCCTCAGTTCCAGAAGCAGGGCGGCCTCGTCGCCCTCTCGGACTTCGAGGACGGCGCCGACTACGTCGAGGAGCGCAGCGGCGAGCTCGCCGAGCAGTACCAGTCCACGGACGGGAAGTACTACCAGCTCCCGTGGAAGCAGAACCCCGTGATGATCTTCTACAACAAGGCCCTCTTCGAGAAGGCCGGCCTCGACCCGGAGAACCCGCCGCTGGCCACCTACGACGAGTTCCTCGCCACCAGCAAGACCCTCGTCGACAAGGGCGTGGCCGACGCCGCGATCTACCCGGCGCCGACGAGCGAGTTCTTCCAGTCCTGGTTCGACTTCTACCCGCTCTACGCGGCGGAGTCCGGCGGGACGCAGACCATCGAGGACGGCAAGGCCACCTTCGACGACGACGCCGGCAAGGCCGTCTGGGACTTCTGGGCCCAGATGTACGCCGACGGCTACAGCCCGCAGGAGAAGTACGACGGCGACTCGTTCGCCGACGCGAAGGCCGCCATGTCGGTCGTCGGCCCGTGGGCGATCAAGGTCTACGGCGAGTCGGTCGACTGGGGCGTCGTCCCGGTGCCGACGAGCGCCGGCACCGCACCGGAGGAGACCTACACGTTCTCCGACGCCAAGAACATCGGTCTCTACTCGGCGTGTGAGAACCAGGGCACCGCGTGGGAGGTGCTGAAGTTCGCCACCAGCGAGGAGCAGGACGGCCAGCTGCTCGAGCTGACCGGCCAGATGCCGATCCGCGACGACCTCGAGGGCACCTACCCGGAGTACTTCGAGCAGAACCCGGACTACGTCACGTTCGCCGACCAGGCCTCGCGCACCGTCGAGGTGCCCAACGTGCCCAACTCGGTGGAGATCTGGCAGGAGATCCGCGACCAGTACTCCAAGTCCGTGATCTTCGGTGACCAGTCGGTCGAGGACGGCCTCTCCGGTGCTGCCGAGAAGGCGGACGAGCTCGCCTCCGAGGAGTGACGGACCCTTGTCCACGTTGAGCTCACCGAGGCCGACCCGGACGACGGAGTCGTCGTCCGGGTCGTCCTCCGGGTCGCTCTCACTGGCCCGGCGGATCCTCGGGCGTCAGCCCCTCGGGCTGGCGTTCGCCGCGCCCTACGCGATCTTCCTGGCGCTGGTGTTCGCCTACCCCCTGGGGCTGGCCGTCTACATCAGCTTCCACGACTACTTCTTCACCGCGCCCGGCGTGCCGGTGGACCGGCCGTTCGTGGGCCTGGAGAACTACGCCACCGTGCTCGGTGACCCCGAGGTGCGGCGGTCGTTCCTCAACGTCGGCATCTTCCTGGTGATCAACGTCCCGCTCACGGTGGGGCTGTCCATCGTGCTGGCGACCGCGCTGAACTCGGTGCTGCGGCTGAAGACCTTCCTGCGGGTGGCGTACTACGTGCCGTACGTGACGGCGAGCGTGGCGCTCGTCGCGGTCTGGCTGTTCCTGTTCTCCAACGGGGGACTGGTCAACAGCGTGCTCGGCCCGCTCGCCCCCGACCCGTCGTGGCTGGTGAACTCCACGCTGGCGATGCCCGTCATCGCGATCTTCGTGACGTGGAAGGGGCTCGGCTTCTACATCCTGCTGTACCTCGCCGCGCTGCAGGGCGTGTCGAAGGACCTCTACGACGCCGCCGCCGTCGACGGCGCGGGCAAGGTGCGCCGGTTCTGGCACATCACCGTGCCCGGGGTGCGCAACGCCACGACGCTGGTGCTGCTGCTGGCGATCATCACCGGCGCCAATCTCTTCACCGAGCCCTACTTGCTCACGAACGGCGGCGGGCCCAACGGCGCCTCGGAGACGCCGGTGTTCGTGATGTACCAGAAGGGCATCGAGCAGGGGAACCCTGACGTCGCCGCCGCGATCGGCGTCGTCCTGGTCGTCGCCGTGCTGCTGATCGCGCTGGTCAACCGCAAGGTCCTGGAGGAGCGATGAGGAAGAGCATCTGGTCGATGACCGCGCTGCTGCTCGGCGCGCTGGTCTTCCTGTTCCCGTTCTACTACATGCTGATCGGGTCGCTGCAGAAGGAGCTCGACACCTCGCTCGGCGGGCTGATCCCGCTCGACGGCGTCACCCTCGACAACTACACGGCCATCAACAGCCGCGTCGACCTCGTGCAGTCACTGCTGAACTCGCTGATCTTCACCGGCGGCGTCATGCTCGGCACCGTCGTGTTCGGCGTCCTCGCCGGCTACGCGCTGGCCCGGCTGCACTTCCGTGGCCGCGGAACGCTCTTCGCGACGATGCTGCTGGTGCAGATCGTGCCGTTCCAGCTGCTCATCATCCCGCTCTACGTGATGATCGTGCGCTACTACGGGCTGGCCGACTCCTACCTCGGGATGATCGCGCCGTACCTCATCAACTCGACGGCGGTCTTCATCTTCCGGCAGTTCTTCCTCAGCCTGCCCGACGACCTGTTCTCCGCTGCCGCGATCGACGGCGCCTCGGAGTTCCGCATCCTGTGGTCGATCGCGCTGCCGTTGGTGAAACCGGCTCTGTTGACGGCGATGCTGCTCACCTTCATCGGACCGTGGAACGAGTTCCTGTGGCCGTTCCTGGTCACCAAGGACCCCGAGCTGCAGCCGCTCGCGGTCACGCTCGCCAACTACATCAGCAACATCGCCGGCCGGGCCGCGAACCCGTACGGCGCGATCCTCGCCGGAGCAGTCGTGCTCGCGGCGCCCGCCATCGCGCTGTTCGTGGCGTTCCAGCGGAAGTTCAGCGACCTCAACATCGGCAGTGGAGTGAAGGGATGACCGTGCGCATCAGGAACCGCATTCTCGGGACGGCGACGGCTCTGGTGGTGGGGGCCGGCCTGCTGGTCGGCTCGGCCCAGGCGCCGACGGCGGCGGCGACGGCGGCCGAGCCGGCCGCGGTCGAGCCGCTCACCAACCTCGACCACCTCGACTTCCTCGGCGACACCGCGACGCCGCGGGAGCTGCCGCGGCACACGACCTACCGGCTCGCTCAGGAGCCCGCCGTCGGGATGCTGTGGACCTACGCCGACCGGCGCGAGAACGGGTTCGAGCGCATCGGCGGCGGCACCCGCGACCCGGAGACGGGCCACTGGAGCCAGGGCGCCTACAACGCCGACGACGTCGCCCGCGCCGCCGTCGTCTACACCCGGCACTGGCAGCTGACCGGTGACGCCGACAGCCGTGAGCACGCCTACCAGCTGCTGCGTGGGCTCACCTACCTGCAGACGTCGTCCGGCCCGGACGCCGGCAACGTCGTGCTGTGGATGCAGCCCGACGGCGAGCTGAACCCCAGCGCCGAGCCCGTCGAGCTGCCCGACCCCAGCGACAGCGACGCGTCGTACTGGCTGGCGCGCACGATCTGGGCGTTGGGCGAGGCGGTGCCCGCGTTCCGTGACGCCGACCCGCGGTTCGCGCGGTTCCTCGAGCGGCGGCTCGCGCTGTCGGTGGCCGCCGTCGACCGGCAGGTGCTCGACCGGTACGGCGACTACTACCGCGCCGACGGCCGCCGTACCCCGGCCTGGCTGATCGTCGACGGCGCCGACGCCACCGCCGAGGCGCTGCTCGGGCTCGCCGCCTACACCGACGACGGCGGCACGCCCCGTGCTCGCCGGGTGATGCGGCAGCTGGCCGAGGGCGTGGCCGCGCTCTCCGGCGGCGACGCGCGGCGCTGGCCGTTCGGCGGCGTGCTGCCGTGGGGCCTGTCCCGCTCGATCTGGCACGCCTGGGCCTCGCAGATGGGCGCCGCCCTGGCCGCCACAGGCGACGCGCTCGACGAGCCCGCGTTCCGCACCGCCGCGCGCCGCGACGCGTTCACCTTCGACCCGATGCTGCTCACCACCGGCGGCCCCGACAACGGCCGCCAGCCCACCCGGGCCGACCGGGTGCAGATCGCCTACGGCGCCGACTCCCGGGTGCAGGGGCTGCTCGCCCACGGCACCCGCGCCGGCGACCTGCTGGCCGGCGTCGCGGCCTCGTGGTTCTTCGGCGCCAACCCGGCCGGTGTGCCCGCCTACGACCCGGCCACCGGCACCACGATCGACGGCATCGAGGCCGACGGTCGGGTGAACCGCAACTCCGGCGCCGAGTCCACGATCCACGGGCTGCTCACGATGATCGAGCTCGACGCCCGACCGGCGGTGGCCGAGCTCGCCCGCACCGCCACGGTCACCGGCGGCGTCGGTCTCACCGAGCTCCAGGCCGAGGACGCCGCGCTCGCCGGTGGCGCCACCGCCGTCACGCCGGAGAGCCGCTGGACCGGTGAGTCGCAGTTCGGCGGCACCGGCTACGTCCGCCTGCCCGCCGGCGGCAGCGCCACCTTCGCCGTTCCCGAGGGTCAGCCGGCCTCGCTGGTCCTGCCGGTCACCGACTACCGGCCGGGCTCGTCCGCCGTCACCACCTACCGGGCGGCGGGGGAGCGGGTCGGCACCGTGCGCTCCGGCGACGTCGGCGCCCAGGGTCGCTCGCCGGCGCCGGGTGCGCTGCTGCCGCAGACGCTCGGCCGGCTCCCCGAGTCCGACGCGCTGGTCGCGCGGACCCGTGGCGGCACCGCCACCGTCGACGCGGTCGTGCTGCTGCCGCTGGTCACGAGCCGGGTGCTCGGGGGCGACGGCCACGGCACCGCACTGCTGCGCAACGCCGCGGCCGGCGCGCGCACGACCACGGTCACCGTGCCCGGCGACGGCGTCGCCCGGGTGCACGTGTTCGACGGGCTCGGCCGCCCCGTCCGCACCACCGGCTCGACGGCGGCCGACGTCGCCGTCACCCTGCCGGCCGGCGGCTTCGCCGTCGTGATCCGGTGATCGAGCCCGTCGAGATCCCCTGAACCGAGAGGAACCCCCGTGTCCCACCCCCGAGCCCAGTTCCCGCTGGGCCCGTTCACCCCCTACGACGGCAACCCGATCCTCGTCCCCGAGGGCGACGGCTGGGAGTCCGGCAGCATCTACAACCCGGCCGCCGTCGTGAAGGACGACCAGGTGGTGCTGCTCTACCGCGCCCACGCCGACGACATCGTGAGCCACGTCGGCTACGCCACGAGCGACGACGGCATCAACTTCACCCGCCACCCCGAGCCGGTCGTGTCGCCGTCGGAGGACTACGAGAAGTTCGGCTGCGAGGACCCCCGGGTCACCGAGATCGACGGCACCTACTACCTCACCTACACCGCCTGGGACCGCACCAACGCCCAGCTGTGCCTGGCGACGTCGACCGACCTGCTCACCTGGGAGAAGCACGGCCCGCTGTTCGGTGACTTCAACACCTTCGAGCCGAACGCCGACGGCGTCCCGACGCCGTGGAGCAAGGCCGGCGCCATCCTCGACCGGCAGGTGAACGGCCGCTGGCTCATGTACTTCGGCGAGGGCTCGATCTACCACGCCTGGTCCGACGACCTGATCCACTGGGAGCCGGCGCCGCAGGACCAGCCGCTGATGCTGCCCACGGCGCCCGGCACGTTCGGCGAGTTCCTGGTCGAGGTCGGGCCGCAGCCGGTGTGGACCGACAACGGGCTGATCCTGCTGCTCCACAACGCGGCGGTGAAGTACGACGACGGCTCGGTGCGCTACTCCTGCGGCCAGCTGCTGTTCGACCCCGCGCGCCCCACCGAGGTGATGGCGCGCATGGACTACCCGTGGCTCGAGCCGACGACGCACGAGGACCAGCACGGCCTGGTCTCGAACGTCACGTTCGTCGAGGGCCTGGTGCACTTCCGCGACACCTGGTTCGCCTACTACGGGCAGAGCGACTCGACCCTCGGCGTCGCGACGTTCCGGCCTGGTACTCCTTGGTCATGACCGCGCTCACCCCGGACGCCGCCTGGCTGGCGGGGGAGTGCGACCGGCTGCTCGAGTTCGGGCGAGGCGCGGTCGTCCCGGGCGGCTTCGGCTACCTCGACGACGACGGCCGGCCCGAGCCGGGCCGGCCGGTGGAGCTCTGGATCAGCTGCCGGATGACGCACGTGTACTCGCTCGGCCACCTGCTGGGCCGTGACGGCTGCGCCGAGCTCGCCGACCACGGCGTCGCCGCGCTGCGCGGGCCGCTCCGTGACGCCGAGAAGGGCGGCTGGTGGGCGCAGGTCGGCCCCGACGGACCGGTCACCACGGCCAAGACCGCGTACGAGCACGCGTTCGTGGTGCTGGCGGCGAGCAGTGCCACCGCGGCCGGGCGGCCCGGAGCCCACGAGCTGCTGGCCGAGGCGCTCGGCATCCTGCTCGTGCACTTCTGGGACGAGGACGCCGGCATGGTCGTCGAGGAGTGGGACCGTGGCTGGACCGAGCTCGACGACTACCGCGGCGTCAACGCCAACATGCACACCGTCGAGGCGCTGCTGGCCGCGGCCGACGTGCTCGAGCTGCCCGACCTGCGCTGGAAGGCGCGGCGCATCCTCACCCGCGTCGTCCGCGACCTCGCGCCGGCCCACGACTGGCGGCTGCCGGAGCATTTCACCCCCGACTGGACGCCGCTGCTCGACTACAACGAGGACCGGCCCGCCGACCCGTTCCGGCCCGCCGGCGCCACCGTCGGCCACTGGCTGGAGTGGGCGCGGCTCGCGTTGCACCTGCGCGCCGCGCTCGGCGACGACGCGCCCGCGTGGCTGCTCGAGAACGCCGTGTCGCTCGTCGAGGCCGCGGTCCGTGAGGGCTGGGCGGTCGACGGGGCGGACGGCTTCGTCTACACCGTCGGGTTCGACGGCGCACCGCTGGTACGGCAACGGATGCACTGGGTGCTCACCGAGGCCGTCGCCGTCGCCGCCGCGCTGCACGCGGCCACGGGGGAGCAGCGGTGGGCCGACCTGCACCGCGAGTGGTGGGACTACGCCGAGCAGTACCTGGTCGACCGCGAGCGCGGTTCCTGGCACCACGAGCTCGCCCCCGACAACACCCCCGACGGCCGCACCTGGCCCGGCAAGCCCGACCTCTACCACGCCGTCGGCGCCACGCTCGTGCCACGACTCCCGCTCACTCCGACCGCCTCGGTGGCGCTGCGCGACGGGCTGCTCCGCCGCTAGCCGCCTCGACTCACCCCTGCGGTGCGCGTGATGCCGCCCGCGGCTGGGCATCCGGTGGTCATGTTCCTCTTCTTCAGCAACCGCCTGGGCTGTCTCGGCTCGCTGCTCCTCTCGCTCGCCGTCACCGTCGTCCTGATCCTCGTCTTCGTCCGCTGAGCTCACTCCAGCAGCCGAACCTCAGCCCACGCTCGGACCAGCTCGTCTGCTCCATGTCCCTCAACCTAGGAGAGAGTTGGCCACAACCAAATCGTTGTGCAATGATGTAGTTGTGAACACCGCAACGGAACTGGCCCGCACCTTCGCCGCGATGGGGGAGCCCACCCGCATCGCGATCGTCGCCCGACTCGCCCACGGTGAGGCGACCGTCAAGGAGCTGACCGCACCGTTCGACCTGACCCAGCAGGCGGTCTCGCGGCACCTCAAGGTGCTGGAGGGGGCCGGGCTGGTCACGCGGACCAGGTCGGCCCAGGCGCGGCCGGCGCGGCTGGAGGTCGACCGGCTCGTCGAGGTGCTCGCGTGGGTCGGGGACCGGCGCCGGGAGTGGGTCGAGCGTCACGACGACCTGGCGCGCCACCTCGAGCGGATCCAGGACGGGGAGGCGTCGTGATCGAGCAGTCCACCGACGAGCTCTTCACCCTCGAGCGGGTGCACCGGGCGCCGGCCGACCTGGTCTTCGCCTGCCTCACCACCCCCGAGCACCTGACCCACTTCTGGGGGCCGACGGGTTCCACCACGCCGCTGGAGATGATCACCGTCGACCTGCGGGTCGGTGGCCGGTTCGAGACGACGATGGTGAGCGACGCCGACGGCAGCGTCCACACCATGCGCGCCGCCTACACCTCCGTCGAGCCGCACCACCTCGTGGCCTGGCGCGAGCGCGACTCCGGCGTCCTCACCGAGATCGCGCTGACCGAGCTCGACGACGGCACCACCCGGGTCGTGACCACCCAGCGTGGGCTGCCGCCGCCGATGCGGACACCGCAGGCGCGGGCCGGCTGGGCGACGGCGCTGGACCGGTTCGCGGCGTATGTCGCCTCGCGAGCGGACGCCGTCCGGTGACCGACCTCGGCGCGCTCGTCACGCACCAGCTCCGTGCGCTCGCGGACGCTCTCGAGCAGCAGGACGACCTGACGATCGGCGACGCGCCGTCGCTGTGCGAGGGCTGGACGGTGCGCCACGTGCTGGCTCACATGACGATGGCCGCGCGCTACGACCAGGCCGCGTTCGGGCGCGAGATCGCCGCCGCGGGCGGTGACTTCGGCCGGCTGTCGGAGACCGTCGCGCGCCGCGACGCCGCCCTACCGCTCGACGCACTGCTCGCCGACCTGCGCAGCGACACCCTGGCGGCGTGGCGGCCGCCCGGGGGAGGGGACCTGGGCGCCCTGACCCACGCCGTCATCCACGCCCTCGACATCACCGTGGCTCTGGGCATGCCCCCGACCGCCGGCGACGAGGCGATGTCGACGGTGCTCGCAGTCCTGGTCGACGGCGTCGCACGGCACTTCGGCGTGGCGGTCACCGGTGCGGAGCTGGTGCTCGCCCTCGCGGGCCGGCCGCGCCCCGGGATCAGCCTCCCCGTCGTCGAGGAGGCCTGATGCGCCGCATCGTCGTGTTCGTCCTCACCTCGCTCGACGGCGCCGTTGCAGACCCCACCAGGTTCTTCCCCCACCCGGACGCCGACGGCCCGTCGCCACCGGGCTACGACGAGGTGATGATCGACCTCGAGCGCGACCTGATCGCCCGCCAGTCCGCCGTGCTGCTGGGCCGCGAGATGTTCGACCAGTGGTCGCGCTACTGGCCGACGTCGGACGAGCAGCCGTTCGCCGACTTCGTGAACCGCACCCAGAAGTACGTGCTCACCTCGAGCCCGCTGCCGCCGTCGGCGTGGAGCGACACGACCGAGGCGCTGAGCGGCCCGCTGGCGGACGCCGTCGCGGATCTCCGGTCCCGTCCGGGCGACGGCGACATCGGCGTGCACGGCAGCATCACGCTGGTCCGGTCACTGCTGCGCGAACGGCTGGCCGACGAGCTCGTGCTGGTGTGCGCGCCCGTCGTCGACCCCCAGGGACCGCGTTTCTTCGAGGGCTTCCCGGACGACGACCCCTGGATGCTGCGCCTCACCGGCTGCACCCGCACCGACTCCGGCGCCGTCTGGCTCACCTACGACGTCTCAACGGGGAGCGGGGCCTGAGAGGTTCGGCTCCGGGGATGTTTAGCGCGTCCTGACATAATGTCACTTATCGGCGATACCCAGGAGGCGCGCACACCGCCAGATGTAGGTGTGGAGTCCCGCGACGCTGCCACTCAGTGACCCGATGCCGTCGCGACAGTCCCCTCGCAAGCCCTCTGAGTGACCCGATGAGCCCGACCAGGCCGACGAGCGGACCTTCGTCCAGTGACTCGTTCTCTCAGGTCTAAAGTCCGCGCGTGAGCGACGCCATCGAGAGCCAATACACCTGGTCAGACGAGACGTTCTTGTCGCAGGGCACTGAGTGCGCGATCCGGGTCTACCGGCCGACCTCCGTCGAAGGCACCTCGGTCCCGGTGATCGTCATGGCGCACGGGTTCGGCGCTGTTCGGGCATTGCGCCTCTATGCCTACGCCGAGAGGTTCGTATCCGCTGGCTACGCGGTGGCGGTGTTCGACTATCGAGGCTTCGGCGACAGTGCCGGTACGCCCCGTCAGTTGCTCGATGTAGCCATGCAGCACGAGGACTGGCGGGCGGCGCTGGCTTATGCCCGCTCCCTCTCGGGCGTCGACGCCGACAACGTGGTGGCTTGGGGGACGTCGTTCGCCGGCGGGCACGTCATCAGCATCGCGGGACAGGGTGAGCCACTGGCGGCGATCATCGCTCAGGTCCCTCACGTCAGCGGCCCCGCAGCGGTCCGTGCTACGGGATTCATACCCAGTTTGCGCGTCGTCAGGGCAGGCATCCGTGATCAAGTCGGTGCGTGGGCGGGCCGTCAGCCGGTGTACGTCAACTCGGCAGGCAGACCTGGCGAGACCGGCGTGATGACCTCGCCCGACGCCGTCCCCGGCATGGACGCCCTCGTCTCCGAGTCAGGGCTCAAGACCGGGGACTACCCCGTCACCGTAGCCGCGAGGATCGTCCTCAAGATCGGCCTCTACTCCCCGAAGCGCTGGGCCGCCGGGATCCGGTGCCCTGCCCTTGTCCAGATCGCCGACGCAGATGCAGTCACGCCGCGCCACGTCGCGGAGGCGACCGCAGCACGCATGGCGAACCCGACCGTGCGCGTCTACTCCGGCGGTCACTTCGACCCCTACGTCGAACCGCTGTTCACCAAGGTCATGGCCGACCAGGTCGCGTTCCTCCGCCAGCACGTTCCAGTACCGAACCCCCGGTAGTCGGCCGCGAGCCGGCGCCAAGTCGCCACGGTCCAGGAGCCCACGGTGTCAGCTATCGGCGAGAGCCGGCCCGTAGGTCCCGGTGGTACCGGGACCTACGGACCCAGCAGGTGCTCCAGGGCTCCGGCGATGAAGTCGTCCCGATCGGCTGGGGCGAATCCCTCGGCTCCGAACCCTGCGTAGACGGTGTCGTCGGTCCCGACGACAGCGGCCTCGTCGAACTCCGGCTGGCTGCGGACCCAGTCGTTGTCGTTCGGGTCCGAGTCCGGCGGTGCGCCCGCCACGGCCCAGCCGCCCAGGTCTGCCTCGAACGAGGTGTTGCTGAGCTCCGCGCCGTCGGCGGTCACCACGAGGTCGTCGAGGAAGACGCCCAGACCCTGGGTACCCCAGTCGCTCGCGTAGGAGATCGACACCTCGACCTGCTCGCCGGCGAACTGCGAGAGGTCGACGGACCACTCCTGCTGACCGCCCGACTTGCCGGTCGCCGCGTGCCAGGTGCCGCTGGATCCGACGGGCGCGCAGGTGTCCGGGTTCTGGTAGTGCGCCAGGAACGGGTGCAGCTCGTCCCAGCCCTCGGCGCAGCTGTCGCCCGTGCCCTGCTGGGTGTGACCGTTGCCGTCGGGCAGGGTCGTCCAGTTGTCCTCCCCGACGGTGTGGGCCTCGACGAACATGTAGTCCCAGTCGGTCTCGATGTCGTAGGAGGTCCAGAACGACAGCTCGGCCGCCGACTTCCCGGTCAGGTCGATCGTCCGGGTCAGTCGCTTGTAGGAGACGTCGTCCTGCTGGCTGTACAGCAGCCACTCGCCGGTCTGCGGCTCGTACGGCGCGCCCCCGGGCCGGACCCAGTCGGCCATCCCGTAGGACTCGAACTGCGGGAACTCGGCCACCGGCAGGAAGCTCGACGTGGTCAGGAAAGACGCGGTGTGGTTCTGGTTCTCTGCCGAGCCGGGCGCGTTCAGCTCGCCCGCGAAGCCGGCCAGAGAGGTGCCGTCCCGGCCGGTCACCGGGTAGGGGCCGTCGTCCGCGGTGCCGCCGTCGTCGATGTAGGTGCCGGCTCCCAGCCAGTACTGCTGGAAGTCGTTGAGCAGCGGCAGGCAGGGATAGGTGTCCGGCGTGGTGCACTCCGGCGGCGCGAACGGGTTGTAGTCGTAGACGCCGTCCGCGCCCTCGGCGAACCGGTTGTACTGCCCGGCCACGAGCAGCTTGCCGCCCTCGTTGACGTAGTCGCGCACCGACAGCTCGGTCAGCAGGCTGAGGTCGTCAGCAGTGCCGGCCGGCTGGCCCGGTGCCCGCGGGATGACGTCGTCGCCGGACTCCCAGACGACGGCGTCGTAGTGGCCGAGCACGCCGAGGTGGTGCGGCGCGGTCCGGTTGTTGGCGTCGACGTCGTAGACGTCCGCGGTGTAGCCGGCGGCCTCGATCGAGGCGACGTACTCGTCGACGTACCTCGGCGCAGCGCCGCCCTGGGCGGGACTGACGCCGGTGTAGTCCTCGGCCGCGAGCACCAGCACGTCTCCCCCGAGGTCGGGGCTCACGGTGTAGGTGAACGCAGCGGTCGAGACGCGTCCGGCGCCCGGCTTGACGCCGGTGAAGAACACCCGGACCCGGTCGCCCGCCCTGGTGCCGGTGACCGTCCCGCGGAACTCGCCGTAATAGTCGTCGTGCGTGTCGCCGTACCGCTGGCCGCCGGCCCACTCACGGACGCCGACCGAACGGGTCGCGCCGCCGTTCACGGAGTAGCGCATCTCGAGTCTGGCCACGTCGCGGTCGGCCGTGACGGCCACCGGCTGGCGGGTGCCGTGGCTGACCGAGAACGGGTCGGCGACCAGGTCGGGCGCCCGGCGGCCGTCGAAGGTCACGGGGTCGGACGGGTCCCTGGCGGAGTCGGCGACCGATAGCGCGAACGGGATGTTCTTCTCGAACTCCTCGGTGATGAGCCGGTCGTCGTCGGGGAAGTTGAAGCCGCTGACGCAGTCCTCGGCCACCCACGGGTCGTCGGGGTACTTGTCGGACGCCACCTCGCAGGTGGTCATCTCGGGGGTGAACCCGAGGGTGCCGTACTGCACGGTCATGTGGGTGTCGGTGTCGCCGTTGGTGGTGTAGAGCTCGGCGGAGATGTCGGGGTCGTAGCCCGGCACGGCAGGCTGCTCGTCGGTGCCGGCCATCGCCTCGTAGATCGTGTCGTCCGGCGACGGGGTGTTGACCTGCCAGCCGATGCCGTAGAGCAGCAGCTCGGCGGCGGAGTGGTAGTTGACGAACTCCTCGAAGCCCACGCGGGCGAACAGCGCGTCGAGGGCCGCGGTCTCCGGCTCGGAGTTCGCGCTCGGACCGCGGTAGGTCTGGCTGGAGATCTCCGGGCTGGACCCCTCGTTGTCCCAGCCCCATTTCACCGCGAAGTTGCGGTTGAGGTCGACGCCGTCGGCACCCGTGATCTGGGTGTCCCCGTTGTTGTCGCGAAGGTTCTTGCGCCACAGCCGGTTGTCGTCGGTGAAGGTGAAGTCGTAGCCGTCGGGGTTGGCGACCGGGACGAACCACATCTCGGTGGTGTTGACCAGCCGGGTGATCCGCGTGTCGGTGCCGTAGTTCTTCAGGAAGTGCGCCATCAGCCGGCGCACCATCTCCGGGGTGATCCACTCGCGGGCGTGCTGGGCGCCGACGTAGATCACCGCCGGGCGCGAGCCCTGGGTGACCTTGCGGGCGTTCTTGGTGACCCTGACCGCCAGCAGGTCCTGGCCCCGGACCGTCGAGCCGAGGCGCACCAGCTGCGCGAGCTGCGGGTAGCGGGCCGCGGTCTGTCGCAGCTCGTCGGCGATGCCGCCGGCCTCGCTGTAGGACCGGAAGCCCTGGTAGCCCTCGGCGTTCTGCTCTGCGGCGGCCACCGAGGCCGCCTTGCCGTCGATCTTCTTGACCCGCAGCTGGATCCCCTGCTCGGCCAGCTGCTCGCGGGTGGCGCCGCTCATCACGACCTCGACCCGGAGCTTCCCGCCGCGGGTCGGTGCAGTGGCGAAGTCCTCGTCGTCCAAGCCCGCGCGGCGCAGCTCGTCGACCTGGCCGGGGGCGATCTCGCCGACGTACACCTCGAGACCGCGGCCGCCACCTCCGCTGCCTCCACCACCCCCTCCCGGCTCGGCCTGAGCGGGTGCCAGGCCGGTGGCGAATGCGCTGCTCAGGGCGAGGGCGAGAGCCAGCGAGGCGAATGGGACAAAGGCGCGCATGGGCATACGAGGCTCCAGAGCGAGAGATGCCCGCGCATCGGACACCTCGATCATCCGACTCCCGCCGGTGCTGCGGTGTCAAGCCTTGTGAGTACAAAGATCGCCGGTTCCGCGAGGCCCCGGCTCCTCGTGTCAGGTCAGCGGAAGCGGCGCCTGGAACCACGACGGGCGGCCGTCAGCCTCGATGCTGGTGACCCACTTGACCCACCACGGCCCGCGGCGTCCGGGCACGACCAGCCGGACCGGGCCGCCGTGTCCGGGTGCGAGCGGGTCGCCGCCGTAGCCGACGGCGAGGTGGAGGTCGTCGAGCTCGTCGGGTGCGAACAGCCGGGAGTACCCGGTCTGCGAGGTCACCCGGACGCTGCGGCCGCGGTCCCCCGGCGCGACCAGCTCGGAGAGCGGGACGGCGTCCCAGGACTGCTCGCTCCACCAGCCGCCCGTGCAGTCGATCACCGCCGTCACCGGCTGGGCTCGTTCGCGCAACGACGCGATCGTCACCGCGGCGCCGGCCACCTCGAGGGACCAGGAGTCGGCGTCGGTGTCGGACGGCGGGGTGTCGTCGAGCCAGATCACCTCCGGCATCCGCTCCGGCTCGTGGGAGGCGACCTCGTAGGAGCCGGTGGCGCGACGTCGACCGCCGGCGAGACCGACGAGCCGGGTGACGGCCTCCTGGGCGACGTACAGCCCGAGTGCGGCCCCGGCGACGACGCCGACGCGCAGGAACGACCGCCGGTCGAGGTCGACGAGACGCGCCCGCACCGGTCGCGTGCCCAGGTGCCAGACGAGCAGCCCGGCCGCGACGAACCCGAGCAACGAGTGCGTCCACAGCGCCGACCACGGACCGGTGCCGTGCCAGACCCCGGTGCTGTGAAGGACGCCGAACGCCACCGTGGCCAGCACGACGACCCCGAAGGTCACCGACACCCAGCGGGTCCAACGCCGGCGCCGGAGGCCGGCTCGCACCGAGCCGCGCAGCTTGGCCCGCGCCAGCAGGAGCAGCGACAGCCCGACGACGCCGTGGGCCCGGGCCACCCAGCCGTTCCACTGGTCGGAGACCGCCCACGAGATCAGCCCGGTCAGGAGCACGGCGACCAGCAGCACCTCGAGGACGAGGTTCACCTGCGGCGGACGCAGCCTGCCGGGAACCGTGACCACGCGGCCTTCCCCCTCCCCGTCACTCGATCCTAGGCGCCGGTCCTCCTCCCGCAGGACGATTCCCGCGACGCCGCGGCGTGCTTGGATCGCTGGGATGTCCGAGTTCACCTGCCGGCCGGCCACCTGTGACGACGCGGCCGCCGTCGCCCACGTGCACCGGCACTCCCGTGCTGACTACTACGGCACCACGGCCGACGAGCACGACGACCGCGACGCGATGTGGACCAACCTGCTGCGGCAGGCCGGCCGGACGACGCACGTGGCGGCCACCGCCGACGGTGTCGTCGGGTTCGCGTCGTGGCACCGCACCGAGGACGGCGACGTCGCGCTGTCGGCCCTCTACGTGCTGCCGGAGTCGTTCGGGCGCGGCATCGGGTCGCAGCTCCACGAGCGCTACGACGCCGAGCGCGGGCACCACGGCGGTGTGCTCGAGGTGTGGTCCGGCAACCGGCGAGCCCTCGACTTCTACGCCCGCCGCGGCTGGCGGCCCACCGCCGGCACGCGGCCCGGCCCGGACGACGTCGACTTCGTGACCTACCGACGATCGCCCGGGCCGTAGCGCGAGCCGGGTCCTACTGCTCCGCGGGTGCCGTGTAGGACTCCGCGTCCGGCGAGACGAACAGGTCGCCCTGCTGGGTGATGCCGCCCTCGGCCTCGATGTCCGGGACGCCGATGTAGACCTCACGGGTGGCCGGGGAGCCCTGGCTGGAGAAGTCGAGGTCGGCCACGAGCTGCTCGGTGCTGAGAGCGGTGCTCTCCTTGAGCGCTTCCTGGATGCCCGCGCGCGTCAGGTCGTCGTTGTCGCAGGCCGTCTGCAGCAGCTGACCCCAGATCTCGCCGATGGCGTAGCCGTAGGGGATGCCGCCGTTGGGCACCTCGGACTTGCCGAGCGCCTGGTAGGCCTCGGCCACCTCCTGCGCCTTCGGCACCTCAGAGGAGTACGGCGTGGCGCTCGCGACCAGGTAGAAGTTCTCGAGCGCCGGGGCGGTCTCGGGGGTGAGGATGGCCGGCGCGAAGGTCGGGTTGTTGCCGACCAGCGGGACGTCGAGACCCAGTTGCGCCGACACCGTGGCCACCGAGAGGGTCTGGGCCGGGGTCGAGGTGAGCCCGATCGCGGTGACGCCCTTGCCCTTGAGGCTGGTGGTGACGTTGCGCAGGTCGGTGTCGGTGGCCTGGACCTTGACCTTCTCGAGCGTCAGGTCGTGCTGCTCGGCGAAGTACTCCGCGCCGAGCAGGCCGTTCTCGCCGTACTCGCCGTCGATGTAGACGAACCCGACAGTGTCGCCCTCCTTGATCTCGCCCTGGTCGAGCAGGTACGAGAGGCCGTTGATCATCTCCACGTCGTAGGTGGTGCCGGGGATGACGATGTAGGGGTTCTTGAGGATGAACGACGACCACGACAGCGCGACGACCGTCGTCTCGTTGTCGGTGAACTGCTGGTCGAGCGCCGCGTTGATCGGCGAGCCCAGCACCTGCATGAAGCCGAGCACGTCCGGCTCGATCTCCTGGTAGGCGACCACGCCCGCGTCGGCCTCGTAGCCGTGGTCGCGGACCACCAGCTCGATGTCCCTGTCGCAGATGCCGCCGGCCGCGTTGGTCTCGTCGACCCAGATCTGGTGGCCGTCGGTGACGCCGGTGCCGAGCTGGACGAACGGTCCGCTCTGGTCGGTCAGCACGCCGAGCTTGATGGTGTCGTCGTTGACGCCCTTGTCGGCCCCTCCTTCCGAGGCCTTGTCGGAGCATGCCGCCAGTGACAGCGCACCGACGACGGCAACCGCGAGTGCTCGTCGTGCCTTCATGGTGTTTCTCCTTCTGTATGGGTTCAGCGAGAGCGTCGTGACGTGCCGAGGCCGGTGAGTCGTCGGCCGATCGCGGCCAGGCCGCCGGGCTCGAAGATGACCAGCACGATGATCAGCGCGCCGTAGGCGAAGGCCGTGAGCACCACCGGGGTGAAACCGGCGTCGCCCTCGGTGATCCCGGCCAGGAAGCCGGTCTGGTTGGCGAGGAGCTGCAGCGCCAGCGGCAGGCCGAAGACGAAGGCCGCGCCGACGACGGCGCCGCCGATCGACCCGAGCCCGCCGATGATGATCATGGCGAGCAGCCCGATCGCCACCGTGATCGACCACGAGCCGCTGAACTCGTTCTCGTCGGCCTTGAGGATGTTGAACCACAGGATGGTCATCACCCCGGCGAGCCCGGCGAAGCCCGAGGAGACCGCGAAGGCGCTCGCCCGGGCCCAGGAGACGTTGACGCCCATGGCCACCGCGGACGCCGGGTTGTCGCGGACGGCGCGCCACATGCGGCCGGGCCGCGACCGCATCGCACCGGTGGCCAGGAAGTAGGCACCGGCAGTGAAGAGCAGGAAGAGGTACCACATGCGCTCCTGGGCCTCGAGCGGCACGCCCAGCAGCGAGAACTCGGGGTCGGCGCTCGTGAAGGAGAACCCACCCACGGTCAGCGGCGGCGTCGGCCGTCCGGTGGCCGCGCCCCCGGTGTACTCGGCGAACCGCTGCCCGAGGTAGAGGCCGATGAACACCAGCGCCAGCGTGGCCACCGAGAGGTAGATGCCACCGACCCGGCCCGACACCGGCGCGAACGCCAGCCCGGCCAGCGCCGCCACGACGACCGCCGCGACGAGGGCGAGCAGCGGCGGCCAGTTGAAGGCGACCAGGTCGGAGTCCGCCACCTTCTCCGACGCCAGGGTGGCGTAGGTGGTGGCGCCCACGAGCATGAAGAACGGTGTGCCCAGGGAGAGCTGGCCGCAGTGACCGGTGAGCATGGTCAGCCCGATGGCGGCGACCGCACCCACCATCGCGTACTCCCCCACCCGCAGCCAGGTGGCCTCCAGGTAGAGAGGGACGGCGAGCAGCACCAGCAGCGCGCCCAGGGTGACCGCGAGGCGCACGATGCGGCCCGTGGTCCACCGTCGGCCGACGGCCTCGGCGGCCACGACCTCCGCCGGGCGGTGGTCGACCGGGACGTCGTCGTCGTGGTCGGCGGTGACCTGGTCAGACACGATGGACCTCCTTGGAGCCGAAGAGGCCGGAGGGTCGCACGATCAGCACGATGAGCATCACGATGAAGACCGCGCTCTTGGAGAAGTCGTAGGAGATGTACTCACCGGCGTAGGCGTCGGTGAGGCCGACGATGAACCCGCCGAGCACCGCGCCGCCGACGGCGTCCAGGCCGCCGATGATCGCCGCTGGGAAGGCCACCAGCGCCAGCGAGTGGGTGGCCCGCGACACTCCCGACCCGGAGAAGTCGGGCGTGGCCAGGAAGAGCACGGCGACGCCGGCCAGGATGCCGGCCACCACCCAGGCGGCCGCGGTGACCTGCGCGTTGCGCACGCCCATCAGCGCCGCGGCCTCGCGGTTCTCGGCCTGCGCCCGCATCGCCAGGCCCCAGCCGGTGTAGCGGAACAGCGCGAGCAGGCCGCCGATGAGGACGGCGCCGAACACCAGGGCGACCAGCTGGCCCTTGAGGATGGACAGGTCCGCCACCCGGATGACGTCGCCCGCCCAGGGCGGACGCAGGAACGGCGCGTCGGTGCTCAGCCGGCGCGCCACCTCCTCGACGACGACGACGTCGACGCCGATCGTCAGCAGCGCCAGCGCGATCGGGTCGGCGTTGCGCGTGGGAGCGATCAGCACCCGCTCGACGAGCAGGGCCAGCAGCCCGGCCGCCAGCACCGCGGCGACACCACCGGCGAGGAACCCGAGGCTGTCGGAGAACCGGTACGCCAGGTAGCCGCCCGCGAGCACCAGCGAGCCGTGCGCGAAGTTCACGACACCCGTGGCCCGGAAGATGATCACGAAGCCCAGCGCGAGCAGCGCGTAGACCGCGCCACGGCCGCCGCCGTTGATCGTGAGCTGGAGGAACGTCGTCACCGGTCCGCCTCCTGGTGGGTGCTGTCGGTGGAGTCGGGTCCGTCGGTGAGCCCGCTGTCGTCGGCGCCGACGCTGCCGAGGTAGGCGCGGATCACCTCCGGGTCGCGTCGGACGGCGGCGGGAGTGCCGTCGGCGATGCGCTTGCCGAAGTCGAGGACCGTGACGTGGTCGGCGATGCCCATGACCAGCGCCATGTCGTGCTCGACCAGGAGCACCGAGATGCTGAGGGCGTCGCGGATGTCGGTGATCGTCTCGGCCATCACCATGGTCTCGGCGTCGTTCATGCCGGCGGCCGGCTCGTCGAGCATCAGCAGTCGCGGCTCGGTGGCCAGGGCCCGCGCGATGTCGACGCGCTTCTGGTCGCCGTAGGACAGCTGGGCGACCGGGCGGTGCAGGTGGTCGCCGAGCCCGAGGAAGCGGCAGATCTCGACGGACCGCTCGGTGTGCCGCTGCTGCTCGCGGGTCATGCTCGGCATCCGCAGCCCGGCCTTGAGGAACCCGCCCTTGGTGAGCGAGTGCCGCCCGAGCATCACGTTGTCGAGCACCGTGACGTGCCCCGAGAGCGCGACGTTCTGGAACGCGCGACCGATGCCGAGCCCCACCAGCTCGTGCGGCCGGACGCCCGTGATGGTGTGCTCGCCGAGGGAGACGGTGCCGTGGCTGGCCTTGTAGAGGCCGGAGATCACGTTGAAGCACGTCGACTTGCCGGCGCCGTTGGGTCCGATGACGGCGTGGATGGTGCCCGGCTCGACGGTGAAGCTGACGTCGTCGAGGGCGGTGACACCACCGAAGCGGACGGTGACGGAGTCGACGCGCAGCGCCCCGACGTCGTCGCGGGCGCCCTCGGTGCGGGGCTGGTCGGCCAGCTGGCTCATCCCTTCCACCTCGCCAGGCTCGGGCGGGTCGGGCGTGCGGGGGCCTCGTCGGTGGCGGCGACGTCGTGGTGGCCGCTGTGACCGCCGAGGTAGAGGGCCTTGACGTCCTCGGAGTCGGCGAGCTCGGCGGCCGGCCCGGTGATCGCGACCCGGCCGACCTCGAGCACCACCGCCCGGTGCGCGATCCGCAGGGCCATGGCGGCGTTCTGCTCGACGAGCACGACCGGCGTGCCCTGCTCGTTGATGGCGGTGATGATCTCGCCGATCTGGTCGATCAGCTTCGGCGCGAGGCCGAGCGACGGCTCGTCGAGGAGCAGCACCTTCGGCTCGGCCATGAGGGCGCGGCCGATGGCGAGCATCTGCTGCTCGCCGCCGGAGAGCAGGCCGGCGCGCTGACCGCCGCGCTCGGCCAGGGGCGGGAACAGGTCCATCACCCGGTCGCGCGCGGCGGACCGGCGGTCGCGTGCGGTGGTGAGTGCGCCGACGCGCAGGTTCTCCTCGACCGTCATCCGGGTGAAGACCTGCCGCCCCTCGGGCGACTGCACGACACCGGCCCGGGTCACCGACGCCGGGGACAGCTTGTGGAGCGCGACGCCGTCGAGCTCGATCGTGCCGCCGTGCCGCGCGCCGCCGTGCATCCCGAGGGTGCCGGAGATGGCCCGCAGCAGCGTCGACTTGCCGGCGCCGTTGCTGCCGAGCACGGCGACGATGCTGTCGTCGGGGACCTCGATGTCGACGTGGTCGAGCACCGAGCGGTTGGCGCCGTAGCCGACCACCAGGTCGCGGACGCTCAGCATGGCGTCACCTGGGCAGAGTGGACGGGCTCGGGGTACAAGCGACTCCTCTGGTGTCGGGGCCAGGGGCGGTCTGTGTGGCGGGCGTGGGGCGCGCTGCGGTCTGTGTCCTGGGTCACACTGTGCGGGAACCGTAGCGGCTCGCTGTGACGACCGACACCCCCGTAGGGGACAAGGTCCGGACGGTACGACGAACGGTCGGTCGGGCGCGACGGACGGCCGGGGGCCGTGCCAGGGTGGGTGCTCGTGACCGAGAAGACGCCGAGCTCCGCCGCACCCACCACCACCGAGACGAAGACCGAGTCGACGGTGGAGACCAAGCCGGCCGAGCCCACCGACGACCTCGTGACGACGACCCACCGGCTGAGGACCGGCCGCCGCAGCCTCGACTACACGGCCACCACCGGCCGGGTGGTGCTGCGCGAGGAGGTCTACGAGGACGGCGTCTTCACCGGCCACCAGGCCAAGGCCGAGATCTCGATGACCACCTATGTCGTCACCGACGGCGAGGGCGGCGAGCCGGACACCATGCGGCCGGTCACCTTCGCGTTCAACGGCGGTCCCGGCAGCTCGAGCGTGTGGCTGCACCTGGGGCTGCTCGGCCCGCGGCGGGTGGTGATGGGTGACGCGGGCGCGCTGCTGCCGCCGCCGTACGCGCTCACCGACAACGCCGAGTCGCTGCTCGCCGTCAGCGACCTCGTTCTGATCGACCCGGTGTCGACCGGCTACTCCCGCGCGGTGAAGGGGAGCAAGCCCGAGCCGTTCCACGGCTACCAGGGCGACATCGAGTCGGTGGCCGAGCTGATCCGGCTGTGGACGACGCGGCACCAGCGCTGGCTCTCCCCCAAGCTCGTGATGGGCGAGTCGTACGGCACGCTGCGCGGCGCCGCGCTGGTCGAGCACCTGCAGTCCCGCTACGGCATGTACGTCAACGGCCTGGCGCTGATCTCGAGCGTGCTCGACCTGTCGTCGATCGACTTCGACAAGCAGCGCAACGACCGGGCGCACGCGCTCTACCTGCCGACGTACGCCGCGATCGCGCAGTACCACGGCGTGCTCGGCCGCACCTCGCTGCGCAAGGCGATCAAGGACGCCGAGGAGTACGCCGCACACGACTATCCGTGGGTGCTGTCGCGCGGCGACCGGTTGACACCGAAGGAGCGCGCGGCCGCCGTCCGGAAGCTGGCGTCGCTGACCGGGCTGAGCGAGGACTACGTCGACCGCGCCGACCTGCGCATCGAGCACTGGCGGTTCTTCGGCGAGCTGCTCCGCGACCGGCGGCTCACCGCCGGCCGGATCGACGGCCGGTTCACCGGGCCCGCCGGGTCGGCGATCGCCGAGCACATGGACGCCGACCCGTCGATGGACGCGATCAGCGGCCCGTACTCGACGGCGTTCAACCACTACGTGCGTCACGAGCTCGAGTACGAGAACGACCTGCACTACGAGCAGATCACCGCGCGGGTGCAGCCGTGGTCGTTCAAGGACTTCGAGGGCCGGCCGATCGACGTCACTCCCCTGCTGGAGCGGGCGATGCGCACCAACCCGCACCTCAAGGTGCACGTGGCCTACGGCTACTTCGACGGCGCCACCCCGCACTACGCCGCCGAGGACGTGATCGCCCACCTCCGGCTGCCCGACGAGCTGCGCGCGAACATCGAGCACGCCTACTACGAGGCCGGCCACATGATGTATGTGCACGAGCCGTCGCGGCTCAAGCAGAGCAAGGACCTCGCCGACTTCGTGCGGCGCGCCTCTGGCGGCTGATCCCGCTCAACCACGGGCGACCGCCCGTTTCGCCTGGTTGCGCACCCAGCTCGCCAGCGGGACGCCGGAGTCCAGCAGCGCCGCCGCGTCGGCCGGGGTGATCCCGTCGGAGACCTTCCTGATGGTGGCCGGGTGGTCGGGCCGGTGCTCGACCACGACCTCATCGCCGGCGCGGATCGAGCCGGTCTCCAGCACGCAGCACTTGGCGCCGACCCGGCCGGTGCGGTCGAAGGTGATGTGGAAGCCCGCGACGCCGATCCACTTCTCGAGGTTCGGGCAGGGCGTACGCGGCTTGCGGACCTCGAGCAGCACCTCGCCGATCCGCCACCGCTCGCCGATCCGGGCGTGGGTCACGTCGAGGCCGCAGGTGCGCAGGTTCTCCCCGAACAGGCCGGGCGGCACGTCCCGACCGAGCTCGTCGGCCCAGTAGGCGGCGTCCTCGTCGGCGTACACGTAGACGGCGGCGTCGCGGCCGCCGTGGTGCCGGTCGCGCTGCTCGTCGCCGGCCAGCCCCCTCTCCCCCACCGCCACCGGGCCGGTCACGGCGCGCTTGTCGATGGCGGTCGGGTGGCGGTAGCCGTCGTGGATCTCCGCCACGACGCACACCGCGGTCAGCTCGGCCATGTCCCCAGCGTGCCCTGCGCGGGGTCCGAGCGGCTTGATCACCGTTGCTCCCTGGCGCACCAGGGGTGCGCCGTTTGGTCACCAACGACGCGCCTCGGCGGCCGATCTGCGTCGTTGGTGACCAAACGACACAGCTCACATCGGGCGGAGCAGGGTCAGGTCAGTCGAGGCAGAACTCGTTGCCCTCGGGGTCGGTCATCACGATGAACCCGTTCTCCATCGGTGGCGCGGGGTCGGTGCGGCGGACCCGCGTGGCACCCAGCGCGACCAGGCGCCCGCACTCGGACTCGAGCGCCGCCATCCGTTCCTCGCCCTGCAGACCGGGGGCGGCGCGGACGTCGAGGTGCACCCGGTTCTTCGCGACCTTGTCCTCCGGCACCTGCTGGAAGAACAGGCGCGGCCCGACGCCCTCGGGGTCCTCGACCGCGTTGCGGCTGTTGCGCTCCTCCTCCGGCACCCCGATCTGCTCGAGGAACTCGTCCCACGCGGCCAGCGGGTCGGCGCCCTCGGGCAGCTCGACCCCGGGCGGCGGCGGGTGCACGTAGCCCAGCACGTCGCGCCAGAACGTCGACAGCGCGCGCGGGTCGTGGGCGTCGAAGGTCACCTGGATGTGGCGGCTCATGACGCCCACCCTGGCACCCGCTCCGGTCACCCGCTGTCCTGAATCGGCGGCTTCCCGCGCGTCCCTGGGGTACGCGGTTTGGTCCCCAACGGCGGGTTTTCCGTGCTGAAATGCGTCGTTGGTGACCAAACCGCGCACTTTTCGCCGCGCGCGGCTCAGCCCCCGACGTACTCCGCGAGGTGCTCTCCGGTGAGGGTGGAGCGGGCGGCGACGAGGTCGGCGGGGGTGCCCTCGAAGACCACCGTGCCGCCGTCGTGGCCGGCGCCGGGGCCGAGGTCGATGATCCAGTCGGCGTGGGCCATCACGGCCTGGTGGTGCTCGATCACGATCACCGAGCGGCCGGCGTCGACGAGCCGGTCGAGCAGGCCGAGCAGCTGCTCGACGTCGGCGAGGTGGAGTCCGGTCGTCGGCTCGTCGAGCACGTAGACCTCGCCCTTCTCCGCCATCTCGTTGGCCAGCTTGAGCCGCTGCCGCTCGCCGCCGGACAGCGCGGTGAGCGGCTGGCCGAGGGTGAGGTAGCCCAAGCCCACGTCGGAGAGGCGCTCCAACACCTTGTGGGCCGCCGGGGTGCGCGCCTCGCCGTCGGCGAAGAACGTGAGCGCCTCGGCCACCGGCATCGCGAGCACCTCGGCGATGTTGCGGTCGCCGAGCGTGTACTCGAGCACGGCCGCCTGGTAGCGCTTCCCCTCACACTCCTCGCACGTGGACGCGACGGTGTCCATGATCCCGAGCTCGGTGTAGATCACGCCGGCGCCGTTGCACGCCGGGCAGGCGCCCTCGGAGTTCGCGCTGAACAGCGCCGGCTTGACGCCGTTCGCCTTCGCGAACGCCTTGCGGATCGGCTCCAGCAGCCCGGTGTAGGTGGCCGGGTTGCTGCGCCGCGAGCCCTTGATCGAGCCCTGGTCGATCGTGACGACGCCGTCGCGGCCCGCCACCGACCCGTGGATCAGCGAGCTCTTGCCCGACCCCGCCACACCGGTGACGACGGTGAGGACGCCGAGCGGCACGTCGACGTCGACGTGGCGCAGGTTGTGGGTGTCGGCGCCGCGCACCTCCAGCATCCCGGACGGCGTGCGCACGGAGTCCTTCAGCGACGCTCGGTCGTCGAGGTGCTGGCCGGTCAGGGTGCCGCTCTTCCGCAGCTCCGCGAGCGTGCCCTCGAACACCACCTCGCCGCCCTCGGTGCCGGCCAGCGGACCGAGGTCGACGACGTGGTCGGCGATCGCGATCGTCTCGGGCTTGTGCTCGACGACGAGCACGGTGTTGCCCTTGTCGCGCAGCTGGACGAGCAGGTCGTTCATCCGCTGGATGTCGTGCGGGTGCAGGCCGATCGTGGGCTCGTCGAACACGTACGTGACGTCGGTGAGCGACGACCCGAGGTGGCGGATCATCTTGGTGCGCTGCGCCTCGCCGCCCGAGAGCGTGCCGCTCGGCCGCTCCAGCGAGAGGTAGCCGAGGCCGATGTCGGCGAACGAGTCGAGCAGGTGCCGCAGCCCGCTCAGCAGCGGCGCCACCGACGGCTCGTCGAGCTCGCGCACCCAGGCCGCGAGGTCGCTGATCTGCATCGCGCAGAGGTCGGCGATGTTCTTGCCGCGGATCCTCGACGACAGCGCCTCCTGCGCCAGCCGGGTGCCGTCGCACTCCGGGCAGGTCTGGAAGGTGATCGCCCGGTCGACGAAGGCCCGGATGTGGGGCTGCATCGCCTCGCGGTCCTTCGACAGCATCGACTTCTGGATCTTCGGGATGACGCCCTCGTAGGTGAGGTTGATGCCCTCGACCTTGATCTTCTCCGGCTCGGCGTACAGCAGCCGGTGCTGCTCCTTCTTGGTGAACTTCCCGATCGGCTTGTCCATCGGCAGCCCGGCGCCGGCGAAGATCCGGCCGTACCAGCCGTCCATGCTGTACCCGGGCACGGTGAGCCCGCCGTCCGAGAGGGACTTCTCCTCGTCGTAGAGCGCCGTGTAGTCGAAGTCGCTCACGCTGCCGCGCCCCTCGCACCGCGGGCACATGCCGCCGAGCCGGTTGAACGTCGCCTTCTGGGTGGTGGTCTTCGCGCCCTTCTCCACGGTGATCGCGCCGCTGGCCCGCACCGACGGCACGTTGAACGCGAACGCGCTCGGTGAGCCGATGTGCGGATCCCCGAGCCGGCTGAACAGGATGCGGAGCATCGCGTTGGCATCGGTGACGGTGCCGACGGTGGAGCGCGGGTTCGAGCCCAGCCGCTCCTGGTCGACGATGATCGCCGTCGTCAGCCCCTCGAGCAGGTCGACCTCGGGCCGCGCCAGCGTGGGCATGAAGCCCTGCACGAAGGCGCTGTAGGTCTCGTTGATGAGGCGCTGCGACTCGGCGGCCACGGTCCCGAACACCAGCGAGCTCTTGCCGGACCCGGAGACGCCGGTGAACGCCGTCAGCCGCCGCTTGGGCAGCTCGACGCTGACGTCCTTCAGGTTGTTGACCCTGCGCCCCGACGACCCGGATCAGGTCGTGCTGGTCGGCGGCATGACCCGCCATCAGGACTCGTTCAGCGCCGCGGCGGCGCGGACGAGGTCACCGAACGCCTGTTCGTCGAGCGGGTCGTCCTCGAACCAGTCGATGGCCCGGCGGGTGTTGCCGTCGAGGCTGGAGTTGAACAGCCCCTGCGGGTCGTCGAGCGAGGCGCCCTGGGCGAAGGTGACCTTCACCTTGTCCTGGTAGGTCTCACCGGTGCAGAGCATGCCCTCGTGGTACCAGGTCGGCACCCCGCGCCACTTCCACTCCTCGACGACGCCGGGCACGGCGTCCTGGATGACCGCCCGGACCCCGGCCAGCCGCTCGCCGCGCCAGTCGCCGAGCTCGTCGATCCGCTCGTCGATCAGCTGCGCCGGCGTCTTGTCGTTGCTCACGTCCTGCTCCCTCACTCGTTCCCCTCCGCTTCCCACTCGTACCCGTCCGGGTCGGTGACCGGCCCCACGGAGCCCGTGAGCACGATCCGGTGCGACCCGCTGCCCGCCTCCGGCACGCCGGCGTCCTTCGCGGCCGCCTTGCGCGGGTACAGCGACAGCTTCACCGTCGACCCGGTCTCGAGCTCGGCGTACTTGCCACCGAAGCTCTTGCCCGCAGCGAGGCCCTGCTCGACGTAGAACGCCTTGCTCGCCTTCACGTCGTCGACGCCGAGCAGCACCACCAGGTCGTCGTGCCGGCCGGTGCCCGGCCCGGTGTCCTTCTTGGCCTGCGACACCAGCTTCCACAGGGTCCCGTCCGGGGCGCTCACGACGCCGCCGTAGCCCCAGAAGCCCTTCTGCACCGGCTTGACCTCGGTGGCGCCGGCCGCGATCGCCGAGGCGGCGAGGGCATCGACGTCGCTCGGCTGCGCGGCGATCAGCGAGATGCTGTAGCCGCGGAACCCCGAGCTCTCGCCCTCCGCCTTCCGGAACCGGACGGCGTCGCCGAGGTCGAACGCCTCGCGGTAGAACGCCTCGGCCGCGACCGGGTCGTCGACCTCCAGGGTGAGGTGAGCGATCCCGCTCATCAGCGCATCTCCTGGATCCGGACCATGTTGCCGGCGGGGTCGCGGACGGCGCAGTCGCGCATCCCCCAGTCCTGCTCGATGGGCTCCTGCACGATGTCGACGTCGTCGCCCTGCAGCTGCTCGAACGTCGAGTCCAGGTCCGGGGTGGAGAGCATGATGCTGGCGTAGGTGCCCTTGGCCATCATCTCGGCGATGGTGCGCCGCTCCTCCTCGGTGATGCCCGGGTCGGCTCCCGGCGGGTGCAGCACGATGTTGACCTCCGGCTGTCCTGGCGGACCGACGGTCAGCCAGCGCAGTCCCTGGTAGCCGACGTCGTTGCGCAGCTCGAAGCCGAGCTTGTCGCGGTAGAAGGCGAGCGCCGCCTCCGGGTCGTCGTGTGGGAGGAACGTGGTGTGAATGTTGATGTCCATGGGCGCAACGCTAGGAGCGGCTCGCGGCCGGCGCTTCTCGATTCCTGACCGGTCTGGTGACCTTCTTGGTCTCGCACGACGGCACGCCCTGCATCTCCCCCAGCTCCTGCTGCCGGTACGCGCTCGGCGACATCCCGACCAGCTCGGAGAACCGGCTGCTGAACGTGCCCAGCGAGCTGCACCCCACCTCGAAGCAGACGTCGGTGACGCTCAGGTCGCCGCGCCGCAGCAGCGTCTTGGCGCGCTCGATCCGGCGGGTCATCAGGTAGGAGTACGGCGGCTCTCCGTACGCCCGCCGGAACTCGCGGCTCAGGTGCCCCGCCGACATGCCGACGCCGCGCGCCAGCGCCTCGACGTCCAGCGGCTGCGCGTACTCCCGGTCGATCCGGTCCCGCACCCGCCGCAGCAGCGTCAGGTCGCGCAACCGCTGCTCCTCCGCACCGCCCACAGGCGTGATGGTGCCATGCACCCGATTCGCCGGTCGTCGAGACTGGGGCCATGACTCCTGCGCGGGTGTGCGTCGTCGGCAGCGCGAACCTCGACCTCGTGGTGCGGGTCGAGCGGGCGCCGGAGGCGGGCGAGACCGTGACCGGGCGGACCGTGACGTCGTCACCGGGCGGCAAGGGCGCGAACCAGGCGGTGGCCGCGGTCCGCGCGGGCGGCACGGTCGTGTTTGTAGGCGCCGTCGGTGACGACGACCCCGGCCGGCGGCTCCGCGCTCACTACGAGGCCGAGGGCGTCGACGTGTCGTGTCTGCGCTCGGTGGCCGGCGTCGCGACCGGGACCGCGGTGGTGACCGTCGACGACACCGGCGAGAACCGGATCGTGGTCGTGCCGGGTGCCAACGGCGAGCTCACCTCGCTGGACGACGCCGCCCGCGCGGCCGTCACCGGCAGCGACGTCGTGCTGCTCCAGCTCGAGGTGCCGCTCTCGGTGGTCGACGAGACCGCCCGGCTGGCCCGCGAGCACGGCGTGCGCGTGGTGCTGACGCCCGCGCCCGCCGTCCCACTGCGCGACGAGCTCCTCGCGGCCGTCGACCTGCTGCTGCCGAACCGGCACGAGGCGCGGCTGCTCACCGGTGCCGACGACCCGGTGACGGCGGCCCGCCGGCTCCGGGAGCGCGGCGTCGGCGAGGTGGTGGTGACGCTCGGCGACGCCGGCGCGCTGCACCTCGGTGCCGACGGCGAGGTGCACACCGAGCCCGCCCGGCCCGCCGAGGTGGTCGACACGACCGGTGCCGGCGACGCCTTCGCCGGCTGCCTCGCCGTCGCGCTCGCCGAGGGACGGCCGATGCCGGAGGCATTACGGCGGGCGAGCATCGCCGGAGCGCTGGCGGTGGCCCGGCCCGGCGCAGCGGCGCCGACGCGGGACGAGGTCGAGGCGGCGCTCGCCGACCCCTCATAGCGGCCGACGCACGCCGCAACCTCAAGGGTTCCTCAAGGTCATCCCCGGTTTCGCCGATGAGTCGGACGGTCCACTTCAGTCGTACCTACCGTGGAACGAAGGACTCACCAGGTAGTCAACAGGTCAGGAGGTGAAGCAGATGTGGGACACCGTTCAGGAGCAGACCGGCCGTAGCGCCGTTCACCTCTCCCACGACCTGCCGTGCTCGCGCTGTGGACACGCCGTGCACACCTTCCTGGCCTGCAGCGACACCTGCGCCTGCGCCCCGTGCGCCATGCCGGGCGACGTGCGCGAGCCCGCCTTCGCGGTCTGAGCCGTCCACCCGGGACAGCCCGTCCGCAGGTCGGTGCACTCGTCCCCTGACGCCCGGCCCGCTCAGGGCTGCAGGAGGACCTTCACCGCACGCCGCTCGTCCATCGCGGCGTACCCCTCGGCCACCTGGTCGAGGGGCAGGGTGAGGTCGAAGACCGGACCCGGGTCGATCCGGCGGTCGAGCACCCGGTCGAGCAGGTCGGGCAGGTACTTCCGCACCGGCGCCATGCCGCCGGCGAGGCCGATGTTCTTGGAGAACATCCGGCGCAGCGGCAGGTCGACCTCGTGCGGCACCCCGACCATCCCGACGGTGCCGCCGGGCCGGGCGCAGAGGAAGGCCTGCACGAACGACGGACCGGTGCCGACGCACTCGAGCACGGCGTCGCCGCCCACGCCACCGAGGATCTCCTCGACGGCGGCGGCGCCCTCCTCGCCGCGCTCCTCCACCACGTGGGTGGCCCCGAACTGCCGGGCGAGCTCCTGCCGCGAGGCGTGCCGCGACATCGCGATCACCGTCTCCGCGCCGAGCTGCGAGGCCGCGAGCACCCCGCACAGGCCGACCGCGCCGTCCCCCACGACGACGGCGGTGCCGCCCTCGCGGACGCCGGCCGACACAGCCGCGTGCCAGCCGGTGGCCATCACGTCCGAGAGCGACATCAGCGACGGCACCAGGTCGTCGTCCGGGACGCCGCCCTCGACCACCACGAGGCTGCCGTCGGCCTGGGTGACCCGGGTGTACTCGGCCTGGCCGCTCACGGTGAAGCCGACGTTCTCGCACCCGGAGTGGGCGCCGAACCGGCAGTGCGGGCAGGTGTTGTCGCAGTGGTCGAACGGCACGATCACGAAGTCGCCGACCTTCACGTTCCGGACGTCGGCGCCGACCTCCTCGACCGTGCCGATCGCCTCGTGGCCGATCGTGTGCGGCTCGTGGGTCTCGTCGTCGCCCCGGTAGGGCCACAGGTCCGAGCCGCAGATGCAGGCGGTGTGGACCTTGATGATCGCGTCGGTGGCGAGGGTGATCCCCGGGTCGGAGACCTCCTCGAACCGGATGTCGCGCGGGCCGTGGATGACGGTGGCCTTCATGGCCCCGATAGTGGCACCGCGGACGTGAGCCGACACACCTGGCCGGTGGTTGCGGCGTTATCTCACATGTGAGTTACCGTGGCGGTCATGGCCCTGGAGACCACGCGTGACTACAAGAGCCGGATCGGCAACCTCATCCGCGACGCCCGCAAGCACCGCGGCCTCACCCAGGCCCAGCTGGCCGAGCTGCTGAGCACCAGTCAGAGCGCGATCAACCGGATCGAGAAGGGCCACCAGAACCTGTCGCTGGAGATGCTCGCCCGCATCGGCGAGGCGCTCGACTCCGAGATCGTCTCGCTCGGCGCCGGCCCCACCCACCTGCGGGTGCAGGGACCCACCACGCTGTCGGGCTCGATCGACGTCAAGACCTCGAAGAACGCCGGTGTCGCGCTGCTGTGCGCCTCGCTGCTGAACCGCGGTCGGACCACGCTGCGCAAGGTGGCCCGCATCGAGGAGGTCAACCGGCTGCTCGAGGTGCTCAACAGCATGGGCGTCCAGACCCGGTGGCTGAACGACGACAACGACCTCGAGATCATCCCGCCGCACGAGCTCGACCTCGCAGCGATGGACGAGACGGCCGCCCGGCGCACCCGCTCGGTGATCATGTTCCTCGGCCCGCTGCTACACCGCTACGACGTCTTCGAGCTGCCCTACGCCGGCGGCTGCAACCTCGGCACCCGCACCGTCGAGCCGCACATGTCGGCGCTGCGGCCGTTCGGCCTCGAGGTGAAGGCCACCGACGGCAGCTACCACGCCCAGGTCAATCGGGCGATCGAGCCGCAGAAGCCGATCGTGCTCACCGAGCGCGGCGACACCGTCACCGAGAACGCGCTCATGGCGGCGGCGCGCAACCCCGGCACGACGACGATCCGCAACGCGTCGTCCAACTACATGGTCCAGGACCTCTGCTTCTACCTGCAGAAGCTCGGCGTCGTCGTCGAGGGCATCGGCACCACCACGCTGCGGGTCACCGGCTGCCAGGAGATCGACGTCGACGTCGACTACGCCCCCAGCGAGGACCCGATCGAGGCGATGTCGCTGCTCGCGGCCGCCATCGTCACGAAGTCCTCGATCACGATCCGGCGGGTGCCGATCGAGTTCCTCGAGATCGAGCTCGCGGTGCTCGAGGAGATGGGCTTCGACTACTCGCGCTCCGAGGAGTACCCCGCCAGCAACGGCGAGACCCGGCTGGTCGACCTCGCCACCCGGCCCTCGGAGCTCCGGGCGCCCCTCGACAAGATCCACCCGATGCCGTTCCCCGGCCTCAACATCGACAACCTGCCGTTCTTCGCGGTGATCGCCGCCGTGGCCACCGGCCAGACGTTCCTGCACGACTGGGTCTACGAGAACCGCGCCATCTACCTCACCGAGCTCACCAAGCTCGGCGGCCAGGTCAAGCTGCTCGACCCGCACCGGGTGATGATCGAGGGCCCGACGTCGTTCTCCGGCGCCGAGCTCATCTGCCCCCCGGCGCTCCGCCCCGCCGTCGTCATCCTCCTCGCGATGCTCGCCTCCAAGGGCACCTCCGTCCTCCGCTCCACCTACGTCATCCACCGCGGCTACGAGGACCTCGCCGAGCGCCTCAACCTCCTCGGCGCGAACATCGAGACCTTCCGGGACATCTGAGGGCCGAGCTCGCGAGGCCCTCTGATGTGCCGGGGTCTCATCGGTGGTCGAGCAGCGACCGCGGCTGAGGAACGAAGCCGCGACGGAGCGTGTCGAGACCCGGTTCCGTACCAGGACGGTCGGCGAGATCCGGCCCACCGGGGTGCGCCGTTTGGTCACCAACGACGCGCCTCGGCGCCGAAATCGTGTCGTTGGTGACCAAACCGCAGCCCGGGGAGCCCCATACTCACCCGTGTGACCACCCCCCACACCGGGCGGCCGTACCTGGACGCCGTGCTGGAGCAGCCGGGGACGGTGCTGGCGTTCGCCCACCGCGGCGGCGCGTACCACCCGGACATCGAGGGGCTCGAGAACACGATGGCGGCGTTCCGCCACGCCCACGACCTCGGCTACCGCTACCTCGAGACCGACGTGCATGCGACGGCGGACGGCGTCCTGCTGGCGTTCCACGACACCGTGCTCGACCGGGTGACCGACTCCGAGGGTGAGATCGGCCGGCTCACGCACGCGGAGGTGCGGGCGGCGCGGGTCGGGGGTCGCGAGGAGGTGCCGACGCTGGAGCAGCTGTTCGAGGAGTTCCCCGACACCCGCTTCAACATCGACCTCAAGGCGCCGGCCGCGGTGCCGCAGCTGGCCAGCTTCATCGCCGCCCGCGCCGCGCACGACCGGGTGCTGGTGGGCTCGTTCTCCCCCGTGCGGATGCGGGAGTTCCGCCGGCTCACCGACGGCCGGGTGGCGACGTCGGCCACGCCGCCGGAGGTCGCCGCGTTCCTCGCCCTCCCCCGCCGGGCGGCGGCCAGGGTCTCCGGCGACTTCGACGCCTTCCAGGTGCCGCGACGGCGGGGGCGTCTCCCGGTCACCACCGCCCGGCTGCTGCGCCGCGCGCACGCCGCCGGCAAGCACGTCCACGTCTGGACCGTCGACGACCCCGCCGAGATGGCGGAGCTGCTCGAGCTCGGGGTCGACGGGTTGTTCACCGACCGCACCGACGTCCTCCGGGACGTCCTGGCCCGCCGCGGACAGTGGCAGGAAGCAGCCTGAGATGAGCTCCACACCCGACGGGATCGCCGACCTGAGGCCGCTGGACCGCGAGCGCCAGCAGAAGGCCTGGTACTGGTACGACTGGGCCAACAGCGCGTTCTACACGACCGTCCTCACGGTGCTGTTCGCGCCGTACATGATCGAGGTCGCGGGCAAGGCCGCCGGCTGCGCCGACCCGGACGAGAGCTGCAGCAAGACCGTCAGCCTGCTCGGGCTCGACCTCGCGGCCGGGTCGCTGCCGTTCTACCTCACCAGCTTCGCCACCATCGCGAGCGCGTTCGTGCTCCCGATCGTCGGTGCGATGGTCGACCGGTCGGCCCACAAGAAGCGGCACATGGCGGTCTTCGCCTGGGCCGGCGCCGCCTGCGGGTCGCTGTTGTTCTTCATGCAGGGCGAGAACTGGCAGATCGGCGCGTTCGCCGTCGTGACGGCGAGCATCCTGGCCGGCTGCTCGGTGATCAGCTACTCCGCGATCCTCGTCGACATCTCCACCGAGGACGAGCGCGACCGCGTCTCCTCGAAGGGCTGGGCGTTCGGCTACCTCGGTGGTGGCCTGCTGCTGGTGATCAACCTGGTCGTCGTGCTCGGCAGCGGCACCACCGCGCTGTCGGTCCGGCTCTCGTTGCTGTCGGCGTGCGTGTGGTGGGCCGGCTTCACGCTCATCCCGTTCCTGCGGCTGCGCGACGTCGAGCCGCAGCACAAGGTCGCCGCGCCCGGCGGGCTGATGCGTCGCAGCTTCGGCCAGCTCTGGGCAACGCTCAAGGAGCTGCGCGGCTACCCGATGACGCTCACCTTCCTGCTGGCGTACCTCTTCTACAACGACGGCATCCAGACGGTGATCTACGCCGCGTCCACCTACGGCACCAAGACGCTGGGCTTCAGCAACACGGTGCTGATCGCGACGATCCTCGTCATCCAGTTCGTGGCGTTCGGTGGCGCGTTGCTCTTCGGTCGGCTCGCGGAGCGGCACGGCGCCTACCGCATCATCCTGGCCGGCACCTTCGTCTGGATGGCGATCGTGGTGGTCGCGATCTTCCTGCCGCGCAAGAACGTGGCGCTGTTCCTCCTGGTCGCCGTCGCGATCGGCATCGTGCTCGGCGGCACGCAGGCGCTCTCCCGCTCGTTCTTCAGCCTGCTCATCCCCCGCGGCCGGGAGGGCGAGTACTTCGCGCTCTACAACGCCTGCGAGCGCGGGACGTCGTGGCTCGGCACGCTCGTCTTCGGTGTGGTGTTCCAGGTCACCGGGTCCTACCGGCCCGCGATCCTCGCCCTCATCGTGTTCTTCGCGGTCGGCACCGTGTTCCTGCTGCGGCTCGACCCCGCCCGGGGTATCCGCGAGGCCGGAAACCGGGTGCCAGCCAGCCTCGCCTGACTGTGAGACCACCTCTCGTGAGGAGGCGTGAGGTTTGGCCGCGCGGGTAGCCTGGAGGGCGACGAGAGGTAACGGAGGTGCTCCCATGGCAGAGCGCACGCTGCGCGGCGCCCGGTTGGGCGGCCAGAGTTTCGAGGACGAGCGCGGGATCGAGTTCGCGGCACGCCAGCAGGTCGGATACCGCTGCGCGCAGGGTCACGAGTTCGAGATCACGATGTCGGTCGAGGCCGACGTCCCTGCGGTGTGGGAGTGCCCACGCTGCGGTGCTGAGTCACTCAGCACGTCCGGCATCGAGCGCGAGGAGAAGGCCGAGAAGCCGGTCCGCACCCACTGGGACATGCTGCTCGAGCGTCGCTCCGAGAAGGAGCTCGAGGACATCCTGAAGGAGCGGCTCCAGCTGCTCCGTGACGGCGAGATCGGCCCGGCCCACCTGCACCGCGGTTCCGGCGGCTCCGGCCGCAAGAAGAAGGCCGGCGTCTGATCTTCTAGTCGTCGTCGACGACCTCGCCCCGGACGACCGGCCCCTGCGGCCCGGGTCCGGGGCGACGTCCGTCCGGGGGCGTTCCGCGGGTCCGGCCGGTGGCGCGCACCACCAGCTGCCGGGTCACGATCCCGGTGAGGATCCGGCGGAAGAACGGCCGGGTGAGCGGCACGATCAGCAGGACTGCGAACACGTCGGTCACGAAACCGGGCGCCAGCATCAGCGTGCCGCCGATGAGGATGAGACCGCCGTCGGCGAGCTCCTTGGCCGGCATCCGGCCGCTGTCGAGCGCCTCGCGCAGCGCCCGCCAGGCGCGGCGTCCCTCGCGCCCGATCAGCCAGCTGCCGAGGATGCTGTCGAGGATGAGCAGCAGGATCGTCCACAGCGGGCCGATCACCTGCCCCACCTGGATGAGGACGTAGATCTCGACCAGCGGCACCACCACGAGCAGCACCAGCAGGACCCAGCCCCACCGGCGCCGCCGGCCGGCTCCGCGAGCGTTCATCGCGACCTCCTCCGTCCGATCCAACGCGCTGCCTGGTCACGGCGTTCCCGCAGTCCCCACGTGGTGATGCGCAGCAGCGACTCCATCGCCACCGTGCCGCTCATCTTTGAGTCGCCGCGCACCCGCTCCACGAACTCGATCGGCACCTCCACCACCCGCAGCCCGGCGCGCAGGGTGCGCTCCACCAGGTCGGTCTGGAACACGTAGCCGGTGGAGCGGACGCTCGCCAGGTCGATCGCCTCGAGGGTGTGCCGGTGGTAGAGCCGGAAACCCGCGGTGGCGTCGTGGACGTCGACGCCGAGCAGCACCCGCACGTAGAGGTTGCCGCCGCGCGAGAGCGCCTCGCGGCGCAGCGGCCAGTTCACCACCGACCCGCCCGGCACCCACCGGGACCCGATCACGAGATCGGCATCCGGCAGTGCCGCGAACAGCCGGTGCAGCTGCTCGGGCTGGTGCGACCCGTCGGCGTCCATCTCGCCCACCACGTCGTAGCCGGCGGCGAGCGCCCAGGCGAAGCCGGCGAGGTACGCCGCCCCGAGGCCGGCCTTGGCGTCGCGGTGGAGCACGTGGACGGCGGGGTCGTCCCCGGCCAGCTCCTCGGCGATCTTCCCGGTGCCGTCGGGCGAGCTGTCGTCGACCACCAGGACGTCGACCTCCGGATGCGCGGCGCGCAGCCGGGCCACCACCCACGCGAGGTTCGGCGCCTCGTCGTAGGTGGGGAGCACCATCACGGCCCTCATGCGCTGCTCCGGTCCTGACGACGGCGTCGCAGCGCCGGGACGGCGACCAGCAGCACGCCGAGCCCGGTCAGGGCCGGTGCCAGCCAGGCGAGGGTCTGGGCGACGCCCACCCCGGGCGGGACGCCGTCCCGCAGGCCCACCGTCTCGACGAGCACCTCCTGGGTGCGCCGCTCGGTGCGGGCCACCACCTCGCCGTCCGGCCGGATCACGCCGGCGACGCCGTTCGTGGTGGCGACGACGGTCCAGCGGCCGTACTCGACGGCGCGGGCGCGGGTGAGCGCGAACTGCTGGTCGACCTGGTCGGTGAAGATGAAGCTGGCGTTGCTCGACTGCACCACGAGCAGCTCGGCCCCGTTCTCCACCTGCTCGGACAGGTTGTCGTCGTAGGCGATGTCGAAGCAGATCGCATCGGCCACGTCGACGCCGGCGATCGGGAGCGGCTGACGGCGGTCGCCGGCGACCATGTCGCGGCCGATCCGGCCGAGCTGTCCGCTCTCCTCCAGCCCGAGCCACCCGACGAGGCCGCGGTAGGGGATGTACTCGCCGAAGGTCACCGGGTTGCGCTTGGCGTACCGCTCCCCCGGCCCGGTCGCGGGGTCCCACACGATCCCCTGGTTGAGCACGTGGTCGGGTCCGTCGTCGACCATCGCGCCGACCAGGATCGGCACGCCCATCGCGTCGACGGCGCGCTCGATGCCCTCGTTGACCTCGCGGTCGCGGAACGGGTCGGTGGCCGTGGAGTTCTCCGGCCACACCACGAAGTCGGGCTGCCGGTCCTCCCCTGCCTCGATGCGGTCGGCGAGCTCGACGGTGGCGTCGACGTGGTTGCGGGTGAGCTGCTCGACGTCGACGAGCACGTCGTTGCCGCGCCCGGGCACGTTGCCCTGCACCAGGGCCACGGTGGTCTCGCCGGCGTCGTCGGGCTCGTACGGGAACACCGCCGGCGCGACCGCCACGGTGGCGACGACGACCAGGGCGGCGACCGCGGCCAGCCGGTCGCTGGCCACCACCACCGCGGCCAGCAGGAACCCGATCGCGGCGAGGATGAAGGTCACGCCGTTGGTGCCCGCGTAGGCCAGCAGCGGCGAGGTCGGGGTGTCGACGACGGCGAACCCGAGCCGGCCCCACGGCATCCCGCTGAACGGCCACCCCATCCGGACGACCTCCATCGTCGTCCACGCGCACGCCAGCCACGCCGGCCACGCCCTGAGTCGGTGCAGCACCGCCGCCACCGACCCGAGGACGCCGTAGAACGCGGCCTCGAGGGTGGCCAGCGCGACCCACGCCTCGGTCGCGATCGACTCGCGCATCCAGTAGATGTGCACGAAGTAGAACGCCGCGCCGAAGGCGAGTCCCGGAACCCAGCCGGAGCGGGCGCGCAGCCCGCGGGTGCTGAGCGCGAACACCGCCAGCGACACCGGGATCACGTAGGGCACGGCGACCGGCTCGAAGGCCAGCGAGAGGAGGAGCCCCGCGGCGAGCGCGGCGAGGGTCCGGACGAGCACGGCCCCAACCTACTGAGGGGGTGCAGCCCTGCAGGGCTCCGGGAGGACCTGGCTCGGCTTCGGTCCGTCCGCCGGCACGACGGGCTGCCGTGACGGGGTCGTTGTCTAGGTCGTTCCAGATCCTCCCGGCCCACTCTCGCGGAGCGGACCGACCTCCGCGAACCACGTCGGTGGAATGTTGGCGCTACACCCACCGACCCCGGCCACTCGGACGTCGGTCCGCCTGCCACGACCTGCATGAGCGGACCGGCCAACACTTTCGCCGCCCGGCGAGGGTGTCAACCGGTGCGTGACCTGCGCAGACGCGCGAAGTCGCAGGTCAGGGAGCAGACCCCACCTGAGAAAATAGTCCTCGAAATAGTCACTCCGGACGGCGTGTCGCGTGGCGACACGCGGGCACCGTGGTTCGGCCGGTGAGACGCCTCAGGGAACGACGACGGTGCCGGTGGCGGTGGTGGCCAGGATCGGCTCGGCGAGCACCTCCGCGGCGCCCGGGTTCTCCGCCGTGGCGGCGCCGCGCGCCACCACCGTCAACGTGAACTCGACCTGCCGCGAGCGGGTCCCGGCGCGCACCAGGGTGGCGGTCACCTCGACCACGTCACCGGCCCGCACGGGTGCCCGGAACTGCACGTCGGAGTACGACGCGAACAGCCCCTCGTCGCCGTCGGTGCGGATGCAGAGCTCGGTGCCGACGTCGCCGAACAGGCCGAGCCCGTAGGCGCCGTCGACGAGGTTGCCGGCGTAGTGGGCGTGCGAGTACGGCACGTAGCGGCGGTGCACGACCTGGGTTCCGACCTCGGCGCTCATCAGGCCACCTTCGCAGCCGCGAGCCGGTGCGCCAGGTAGGACGCGACCTCGCCCGGCGTGGTGCCGCGGCTGAACACCCGGTCGACGCCGAGATCGGTCGCCGCGGACTCGTCGAAGCGCGGCCCGCCCACGATCAGCACGGGGCGCTTCTCGGCCGGGTAGGCCTCGCGGAACGCCGCCGACATCTCGCGGGTGTTGAGCAGGTGGGCGTCGCGCTGGGTGACCACCTGGGAGACGAGGACGGCGTCCGCGCGCTCCTCGCGGGCCCGCTCCACCAGCTGCGGCACCGACACCTGCGCGCCGAGGTTCACCACCCGCAGCTCGCGGTAGTACTCGAGACCCTTCTCGCCGGCGAACCCCTTGATGTTCAGGATCGCGTCGATGCCGACGGTGTGGGCGTCGGTGCCGATGCAGCCACCGACGACGACCAGCCGGCGTCGCAGCGAGCGCTTCACCGCCGCGTTCACCTCCTTCGGCGTCAGCAGCGGGTAGTCGCGCTCCACGACCTGGACGAGGCTCGGATCGACCACGTGGTTGACCCGGCCGTACACCACGAAGAACGTGAAGTCGGGGCCCATCGCCTTGCTGTGCGCGACGAGGGCGGGGTCCATACCCATCTTGTTGGCGAGCTGGACGGCGGCGCCGTCGGCCACCTTGGAGTGCGGGATCGGCAGCGTGAAGCTGAGCTGCACCATGCCGTCGCCGGTGGCGTCGCCGTAGGGCACCACGACACTCATGACGTCTTCTCCTCGAGGATCTCGGTGGCCGGGTTGTAGTAGACGTCGGACTTGCGCGCGACGCCGTCGAGGCCGCGGCCGCCGTCGGCCGGGCGCTTCATGAGGCCGAAGGTGCCGTCGGCGATCGCGTCGAGCAGGCCGTGGTCGTGGTCGATGATCCGCTCGAGCAGGTCGACCGACTCCCCCAGCACCTGGCGTGCGCGGGTGGCGATCACGCCGTCCGGGGCGGGGTGGAAGTCCTCGTGGAGCCGGCCCGCGGCGTCCATCACGTAGCGGACGTTCTGGAGGGCGAGGTCGCGGTCGGAGAGCCACGGGGTGACGACGGCCTCGGTCATCATGCCGACGAGCAGGATGCCCTGGCCGGTGAGCGCGCCCGCGAGGTTGAAGAAGCCGTCGAGCAGGTAGCCGCGGAACACGTCGCCGGTCATGTGGCGGGTGGGCGGCATCCACTTGAGCGGCGCCTTCGGGAACAGCTGGCGGGCGAGCAGGGCGTGGGCGAGCTCGAGGCGGAACGAGTCCGGCACGGCGGGGTCGATCTCGAAGGCGTGGCCGAGGCCGAGCTGCCAGTCCTCGAGGCCGGCCTCCTTGGCGAAGTACTCGTTGAGGAGCTGGCTGGTGGTGACCGTGTGCGCGGCCTCGACGGCGTCCGCGGTGGTGAGGTAGTTGTCCTCGCCGGTGTTGATGATGATGCCGGCGCGGGCGTGGACCTGGCGGCTGAAGCGCTGGTCGACGAAGGTGCGCACCGGGTTGATGTCGCGGAAGAGGATCCCGTACATCGAGTCGTTGAGCATCATGTCGAGCCGCTCGAGGCCGGCCAATGCCGCGATCTCCGGCATGCAGAGGCCGCTGGCGTAGTTGGTGAGGCGCACGTAGCGCCCCAGCTCCTTGCTCGACTCGTCGAGCGCCGCCCGCATCAGCCGGAAGTTCTCCTGGGTGGCGTAGGTGCCGGCGTACCCCTCACGGGTGGCGCCCTCCGGCACGAAGTCGAGCAGGCTCTGGCCGGTGGAGCGGATGACGGCGATCACGTCGGCGCCCTCGCGTGCCGCCTGCTGGGCCTGCGGCATGTCCTCGTAGATGTCGCCGGTGGCGACGATGAGGTAGATCCACGGCTGCCGAGGGGCGTCGCCGTGCCGCTTGATGAGCCGGTCGCGCTCGGCGCGGCGCTTGTCGACCGTCTTGATGCCGGCGCCGACCTGCCTCCTGGCAGCGGTGCGGGCCCGCTGGGCGTCGCGGCCCTCCGGCACCCGGAAGGTGACCGATCCGGCGCCGGCCTTGGCGGCGAGCGTGGCCAGGTCCTCGGCCTCGCCGCGCACCAGGGCGTCCCAGACCGGGAGCGCGACGCCGTGCTCGAGGCCGACGTCGGCCCGGACGACGTCCATCAGCCGGTTGACCCACGGGGTGCCCTCGTCGTCGGCGCCCTGGAGGCCGGCGAGCCGGAGCGTGGCCCGCTCGACGGAGACCGTCGTGTGCTGCTGGGCCAGCTTCACGATCGGCCGACCGGCCTTGCGGGCGAGGCTGCGCGCCTGCCGGATGGTGGCCGGGTCGAGGTCGAGCTTCGGCTTCGTGCTCACGCCGCTCCTCCCGTCGTCGGGTGCGCGGTTTGGGACCAAACGACGCACTTTCGGTCCGGAAACGTGTCGTTGGTGACCAAACGGCGCACCTCGGCGCGGCCGCTCATGCCTCGAGCCTGCTCTCGAAGAGCGAGCGGACGCCGTCCTCGCTGCGGAGCAGCTCGAGCGCATACGCCGCGTGGCCGGGCACGTAGCCGTTGCCGACGAGCATCCGGACGTCGGCGGCGAGCCCCTCGGCGCCGAGCGCCGCTGCGGAGAACGAGGTGGCCATGGAGAAGAACACCACGGTGCCGCCGTCGGCGGTGGCGAGGATGGCGCCGCCCTCGCAGCCGGGCACGTCGACGCACACGACGGTGACGTCGGCCGGTCCGCCGGCCTTCTCGACGGCGTCGCGCAGGGCGAGCGGGTCGCGGGCGTCGGCGACGACCACCTCGTCGGCCAGCCCCGTGGCCGTCAGCACGTCGGCCTCGGCCTGGTGCGGCGCGACGCCGATGGTGCGGGCCGCGCCGGCTCGCCGGGCGGCGGCGAGGCTGAGCGAGCCGGACTTGCCCGCTCCCCCGACCACGGCGACCGTCGGCATCTCGTACTCGCCGACGACGCGGGCGGTGAGCGCGGGTGCGCCGCACACGTCCATCACCGAGAGGCTGAGCGGCACCGGCAGGTCGTCGGGCAGCACGGCGGCGATCGAGCGGCCGAAGAGCACGGCGTAGCCGTCGCAGGGCACCTGCTCGCTGCGGCCGTCCCAGTTCTTCAGCCCGTCCTCGATCACGAGCGGGGTGAGGGTGAGCGACACCAGGGTGGCCACCTTGTCGCCGACCTCGAGCCCGAGCGGCGAGTGCGGCCCGACCTCCTCGACGGTGCCGACCAGCATCCCGCCGGAGCCGGTCTCGGGGTTCTGCATCTTCCCGCGGGTGCTCACGATGTCGAGCACGGCAGCACGGACGGCGTCGCCGTCGGCGTGGGTGCGCTCGAGCTGGCGGAACGAGGCGGCGTCGAGGTTGAGCCGCTCGACCCGGATCCGCACCTCGTCGGGCCAGAGCTCGCGGGCGGTGTCGAGGCGCTGCGCGGCCTGCGGCAGCACCAGCGGGCGGTCGAGCACCCGGTGGAGGCCGGTCGGGTCGCTGTCGGGCCTGGTCACGTGAAGCATCCTCGTTCTGTTGCGATTCGACGGGAAGGTTTGCGGTGCGGCAGTGTGCGCACCGGACGATCTCCGCGTATCGTCCCACTTGCACCCGCTGCGTCAAACCGACCCGCCCACCCGCAGGAGACCACGATGAGCGTCGAGACCTCCATCGGCCTGGAGACCGGCCAGCCCTACCCCTACCGGCGCGTCGAGCTCGTCGAGCCCGACTGGACCCGGTTCCCCGGCTGGCGCGAGGTCACCGCCGAGGAGTGGGCCTCCGTGCAGTGGCAGCGGGCGCACTGCGTGAAGAACGTCAAGCAGCTCCGTGGGCTGCTCGGCGACCTCGTCGACGAGCGGTTCTACGTCGACCTCGAGCGCGACCAGGCCGAGCGGGCCACGATGTCGATGCTCGTGCCGCCGCAGATGATGAACACGATGGTGCCGTCCTTCGACGGCGTCTCCGGCGCCCCCGGCTCGCTCACCGACGCGCTCTACGCCGACCCGATCCGGCACTACATGGTCCCGGTGTTCTCCGACCGGCGCACCGACTGGCCCTCGCACCCGCACGCCACCCGCGACTCACTCCACGAGCACGACATGTGGGTGGCCGAGGGGCTCACCCACCGCTATCCCACCAAGGTGCTGGCCGAGCTGCTGCCGACCTGCCCGCAGTACTGCGGCCACTGCACCCGCATGGACCTGGTCGGCAACTCCACGCCCGTCGTCGACAAGCTGAAGTTCGTCGCCAAGCCGAACGACCGGCTCGAGTCGATGCTCGGCTACCTGCGCCGCACGCCGTCGGTGCGCGACGTCGTGGTGTCCGGCGGCGACGTCGCCAACATGCCGTGGCCCCGGCTCGAGGCGTTCCTCACCGCGGTGCTCGAGGTCGAGAACATCCGCGACATCCGGCTCGCCACCAAGGCACTCATCGGCCTGCCGCAGCACTGGCTGCAGCCCGACGTCGTCGAGGGCATGACGCGGATCGGCGCGATCGCCCGCGCGCGTGGTGTCTCGGTGGCGATGCACACCCACGCCAACCACGCGCAGTCGATCACCCCGCTCGTGGCGGAGGCGTCGCGGGCGATGCTCGACGCCGGCCTGCGCGACGTCCGCAACCAGGGCGTGCTGCTCAACGGCGTCAACGCCGACCCGCACGCGCTGCTCGATCTGTGCTTCGCGCTGCTGGATGGCGCCCAGGTCATGCCCTACTACTTCTACATGTGCGACATGATCCCGTACAGCGAGCACTGGCGGGTCTCGGTGAAGGACGCCCAGCGGCTCCAGCACCACATCATGGGCTACCTCCCCGGCTTCGCGACGCCGCGCATCGTGTGCGACGTGCCGTTCGTCGGCAAGCGGTGGGTGCACCAGCTCGCGTCCTACGACGAGATGCGCGGCATCTCGCACTGGACGAAGAACTACCGCACCTCGATCGAGATGACCTCGGCCGACGCCCTCGACCGCACCTACGAGTACTACGACCCGATCCACACCCTCCCCGCCGAGGGTCAGTCGTGGTGGTCCCAGCACGCCGACCTCGACACCAGCGCCCTCAAGGCCGCCGAGGTCGCCGAGGCCTCCCGCCGCACCGCCGCCCTCCAGGCCTACTGACCCACCGTCCCCGCCCGCCGTCCCCCGCTTGCCGCGCCCTCTCGGGGTGCGCGGTTTGGGACCAAACGACGCACTTTCGGTGCCGGAATGCGTCGTTGGTGACCAAACGGCGCACCTCCGGACGCCGTCGGGTCAGTCGTCGGAGTCCCCGACCACCGGGCGGTTCTCGTACGGCGTCGAGAGCACGATCGTGGTGCGGGTGGAGACGTTCGCGGCGGCGCGGACCCGCGCGAGCAGGTCCTCGATGTCGGCCGGCGTGCCGACGCGCACCTTGAGGATGTAGGACTCCTCCCCCGCCACCGACCAGCACGACTCGATCTCGGCGATGTCGCGCAGCCGGTCCGGCGAGTCGTCGGGCTGCGAGGGGTCGATCGGGCGGATCGAGATGAACGCGGTGAGCGGCAGGCCGATCTCGTCGTGGTCGACCTGGGCGCCGTAGCCGGTGATCAGCCCGCGCTGCTCGAGCCGCTTCACGCGCTGGTGCACCGCCGACGTCGACAGGCCGGTGGCCTTGCCGAGGTCGGTGAAGGACATCCGGCCGTCGCGGGACAGCAGGTGGAGGATCCGCCGGTCGGTGGCCTCGAGGTCGCTCGTCACGCGCGTCAATGTAGTGGTCGCGCCGTGGCAGGATGCGCCGGTGACCAGCACGCAGCCCGGCCACCTGATGCTCCTCGACACCGCCTCGATGTACTTCCGGGCGTTCTACGGCGTGCCCGAGTACGCCGCCCCGGACGGCACCAACGTCAACGCGGTCCGCGGGATGCTCGACTACCTCTCCCGGCTCGTCGAGGACTACCGGCCCAGCCACCTCGTCTGCTGCTGGGACGACGACTGGCGGCCGCAGTGGCGGGTCGACCTGCTGCCGTCGTACAAGGCGCACCGCGTGGTCGAGGAGGTCGACGCCGCCCCCGACGTCGAGGAGGTGCCCGACCCGCTCGAGGTGCAGGTGCCGGTGATCCGCGACGTGCTCGCCGCTCTCGGCATCAGCGTCATCGGAGCCGCCGAGCACGAGGCGGACGACGTGATCGGCACCCTCGCCACCGGCGCCGGCCAGCCGGTCGACGTCGTCACCGGCGACCGCGACCTGTTCCAGCTGGTCGACGACGAGGCGGCCGTCCGGATCCTGTACATCGCCAAGGGCGTCGGCCGCCACGAGCGGGTCGACGAGGGGTGGGTGCGCGAGAAGTACGGCGTCGAGGCGCGCCAGTACGCCGACTTCGCGACGCTGCGCGGCGACACCTCCGACGGACTACCCGGCGTCGCCGGCGTCGGCGAGAAGACCGCGGCCACCCTGCTCGGCCGGTTCGGCGACCTGGCCGGCATCCGCGCCGCCGCCGACGACCCTGACGCGGAGCTGGCTCCCGGCCCGCGCCGCAAGATCAAGGACGCCGCCGAGTACCTCGCTGTCGCGCCGCAGGTGGTGGCCGTCGTCCGCGACCTCCCGCTCGACCGCTCCGGCACCGCCCTCCCCACCGAGCCCGCCGACCCGGCGGCTCTCGAGGAGCTCTCGGCCCGGTGGGCACTGGAGTCGAAGGTGGAGCGGCTGCTCGGCGTCCTCGCTGGATGACGGCGTCGCCGCTCGTCCGCAACGAGGTCCATCGATCGGACCTGGAGCGGGCTGGCGCCGAGGTGCGCATGCTCGATCTGGACTTCGCCCCGTCCACTGGTGGCGCACCGCTCTCCGCGGCTGCCAGGCCGTCGTGGTCACCGACGAGCCCGGCACCGGTCAGGTCGATGTAGGTGAGGACGTGGTCGCCGGGGCGGTCCCGGCGGCCGACCTTGCCGACCTTGCCGACGTGGTCGTCGCCGCGCTGCGCGACCCGGACTCGGTGCACGGGGGTGTGGAACCTGACGTCGCACCACGTAGCGTCGAGCTCATGAACCGCATCGCCGTCGTCGGGGGCCATGGACAGGTGGCCCGTCATCTCCTGGTCGACCTGCGCCACTCCGGGCACGAGCCGGTGGCGCTGGTGCGCAAACCGGACTACCGCGAGGACCTGGAGAGTCGTGGCGCCGAGGTGCGGCTGCTGGACATCGAGAACTCCACTGCCGAGGACTTCGCCTCCTCCTTCGCCGGCTGCGACGCCGTGGTCTTCGCGGCCGGCGGCGGCCCGGACGGCAACCTCGAGCGGAAGCGCACCGTCGACCTCGAGGGCTCGCTGAAGTCGATCGAGGGCGCGCGTCAGGCCGGCATCCGGCGGTTCGTGCAGGTCTCGGCGATCGACGTCGACGAGCCGGTGGCCGACGACGCCGGCGAGGTCTGGAAGGCCTACGTCGAGGCCAAGCGCGACTCCGACGCCGCGCTGCGGGCCAGCGACCTCGACTGGACGATCATCCGGCCCGGCCGGCTCACCGACGAACCCGCGGTCGGCACGGTCGCGCTGGCGCCGCGGCTCCAGCGCGGTGAGGTCACCCGCGCCGACGTCGCGGCCGTGGTGGCCGCGGTCCTCGACGCCCCGCACACGATCGGTCAGCAGCTCGACCTCGTCGGCGGCGACACCCCGGTTGCGGACGCCGTCGCCGGCCTCGGCTGACCGGCCCGGCGCCGTCCCGGCTTGCGCCGTTTGGTCACCAACGACGCAATTCGGCACGGAAATCACGCCGTTGGGGACCAAACCGCGCACCCCGGAGGGCCGCGGGCGTCACTCGTCGGCGAGGCCGCCGGCCGCGACGACGCCGCGCTTGACGAGCCGGACGACCTCGCGGGCGGTCTCGCGGAGGGGGTGGTTGCCGGCGGTTCCGGCGGCGTCGGCGACCTGGCCGGCGAGGTCGAGGAGCTGCTTCATCCAGCGGACGAAGTCGCCCGCGAGCAGCTGGGAGCCGAGGAGTAGGTCGTCGAGGTCGTCGCCCTCGGCCCAGCGGTACGCCATCCAGGCGAACCCGAGGTCGGGCCGGCGGAGGAAGTCGAGATGGTGCTCGCGCTCGAGCCGGTCGAGGTCGGCCCAGAGCCGCAGCGTCTCCTCGAGCACCCGCCCGGTCGCGCCGCCCGGCACGCGGGGCGCCTCGGCGTCGTCGGGTCGCCGCGCCTCGAACACCAGCGCCGAGAGCGCCGCCGCCAGCCCCGAGGCCGGCAGGTCGTCCCACAGCCCCACCCGCAGCGCCTCGGCGGCGAGCAGGTCGAGCTCGGAGTAGAGCCGCATCAGCGCCCGCCCCTGCTCGGTCACCGTGTCGCCGTCGAGGTAGCCGAGCGCGGCGAGGACCTCGCAGACCCGGTCGAACTGCCGCGCCACCGTGTTCGTGCGGCGCTCGATCCGGCGCCGCAGTGTGGCGGCGTCGCGGTCGAGCTTGAACCACCGCTCCGCCCACCTGGCGTGATCCTCGCGGTCCGGGCAGCCGTGGCACGGGTGCTCCCGCAGCTGCGCCCGGAGCGAGGCGATCTCGGCGTCGACGCCGGACGGACGGCCGGACGCCGACCGCGCGACCGGCTTGGGCATGTCCCGGGTGCGCTCGCGGAGTGCGGCAGCGAGGTCGCGGCGCATCTGCGGGTTGCGGCCGTCGAACCCCTTCGGCACCTTCACCCGCGCCACCGCCGCCACCGGCGTCGGGAAGTCGATCACCGCCAGCCGCCGTGCCTGCCGCTCCGCCGTCACGACGTAGGGTCGCGGTCCCTCCTCCGACCAGCCGGGGTCGACCACCACGGCCCAGCCGGAGAACTTCCCGACCGGCACGTGGACGACGTCGCCGCGCTGCAGCTTCCGCAGCGACGCCACCGCCTCCTCGCGCCGGTCCGACCGCTCAGCGCGGCCCGCGCTCTTCTCGAGCTCCTTGATCCGGTGCCGGAGCCCGGCGTACTCCATGAAGTCGCCGAGGTGGCAGGCCGCGGCGTCGGCGTACCCCGTGAGGGCGTCGTCGCTCTTCGTGAGCTGCCGCGCCAGCCCGACGACCGCCCGGTCGGCCTGGAACTGGGCGAACGACTGCTCCAGCAGCTCCCGCGACCGCTCCCGGCCGTACTGGTCGACCAGGTTCACCGCCATGTTGTACGACGGCCGGAACGACGAGCGGAGCGGGTACGTGCGGGTGGAGGCCAGCCCGGCGAGGTCGCGCGGGTTCATCCCTGGCTGCCACAGCACGACGCCGTGTCCCTCGACGTCGAGTCCGCGCCGTCCCGCCCGGCCGGTGAGCTGGGTGTACTCCCCCGGCGTCAGGTCGGCGTGGGTCTCGCCGTTCCACTTCGACAGCTTCTCGATCACCACGGTGCGGGCCGGCATGTTGATGCCGAGCGCGAGGGTCTCGGTCGCGAACACCACCTTGCAGAGACCGCGCACGAACAGCTCCTCCACCACCTGCTTGAACGCCGGCAGCATCCCGGCGTGGTGGGCGGCGACGCCGCGGCTCAGCCCGTCGAGGAAGTCGTGATAGCCGAGCACGTGCAGATCGTCGGCGTCGAGGTGGCGGCAGGCGCCCTCGACGAACTCGATCACCTCGTCGCGCTCCGCGGGCGAGGTGAGCCGCAGGTTGGCGTCGAGGCACTGCCGGACGGCGGCGTCGCAGCCCGCCCGGCTGAACACGAACACGATCGCCGGCAGCAGCCGGTCACGCTCGAGCCGGTCGACGACATCGATCCGGCCCGGGATCCAGATCCGCCGGCCGTTGCCGACCTGTCGTGGACCGCCGCCCTGGCGTCCACGCTGCCGCGCGCCCTTCGGCGTCCGGCGGTCCTTGATCCGGCTGCTGGCCCAGTCGTCACGGGCCAGCTTCATGAGCTCGTCGTTGACCGGCGCTCCCTCCCGCACGAAGCCGGCCGAGGCGTCGACGTCGGAGGAGGCGAACAGGTCGAGCAGACGGCGTCCGACCATCACGTGCTGGAACAGCGGGACCGGACGCCGCTCCTCCACGATCGTCGTGGTCTCGCCGCGGACCGTGGCCAGCCACTCGCCGAACTCCTCGGCGTTCGACACCGTCGCCGACAACGACACCACGGCCACCGACTCGGGCAGGTGGATGATCACCTCCTCCCACACCGCTCCACGGGAGCGGTCGGCGAGGTAGTGCACCTCGTCCATCACCACGAACCCGAGGCCGAGCAGCGTCCGGGAGCCGGCGTACAGCATGTTGCGGAGCACCTCGGTGGTCATCACGACCACCGGCGCCTCGCCGTTCACCGAGACGTCGCCGGTGAGCAGACCGACCTGGTCGGTGCCGTACCGCGCCACCAGGTCGGCGTACTTCTGGTTCGAGAGCGCCTTGATCGGCGTCGTGTAGAACGCCTTGCGGCCGGTCTGCAGCGCCAGGTGGACGGCGAACTCCCCCACCACCGTCTTGCCCGACCCGGTCGGCGCCGCCACCAGCACGCCGTGGCCGTCCTCGATCTCGCGGCAGGCGCGCTCCTGGAACTCGTCGAGCGGGAACGCGTAGTGGGCGGCGAAGTCTCGCAGCACGGGGTGGCCCCGGTCGCGCCGGAAGCTGGCGTACTTCTCGGCGGCGCTCGGCTGGTCCTGGTCCGCGCTCACCCCAGCACCCGCAGCGCGCCGGGCACGCTCTCGACCGTCAGCGGCAGCGCCCCGAACCGCTCGCCGTCCGCGTAGCCGACGATCCCCGGCGAGGCCACCGTGACCCGCCGCACCTGGTGCCGCTCGTACTGCGGGTGCGTGACGTGGGTGCCCTTGAACAGCTTCGGGTAGGTGCGCATCAGGTCGACCTTGGTGATCGGCTTGATGATGACGACGTCCAGCAGGCCGTCGTCGAGGCTCGCGCCCTCGGCCATCCGCAGCCCGCCGCCGTACGACGGACCGTTGCCGACCGCGACCATCATCGCGTCGAGGCGGCGCTCCACGCCGTCGAGCTCGAGCACGTACGACAGCGGGCGGAACGTGCGCAGCTCGGCGAGGGTCGCGAGGTTGTAGCGCATCTGACCCTTGGGCCAGGTCATCGCGTTCGCCCGCTCGTTCACCACCGCGTCGAACCCGGCGGCGAGCACGGTGGCGAAGTAGCGGGCGCCGCACCGGGCGAGGTCGATCGTGCGGGACCGGCCCTCGGCCAGCCCGTCGACCACCCGTTGCGCGGCCGCCGTCGGGTCCTTGCGGTCGAGCTCGAGGTAGCGGGCGATGTCGTTGCCGGTGCCGGCCGGGACGATCGCCAGCGGCATCGCGGTGGTCGCCACCGCCTGGATCCCGAGGTTGACCATCCCGTCGCCGCCGCACACCACCAGCGCGTCGTAGGGGTCGGCGGTCTCCTCGACGCACGCCCGCGCCAGGTCCGCCGCCTCCTCGGCGTCGCGGCCCTCGAGCGTGGTGGCGCGCAGCCCGGCGGTCCGCAGGACGCCGAGCGCGGCGTCGCGTGCCCGCGACCCCCGGCCCTTGCCGGCGGTGGGGTTGGTGAGCAGCGCGACGCGGCGCGGGTCAGGCACGGCCCCACGGTAGTGGCCGGGCGGTCGTGGGCCGGTCAGGTGTGCGGTTTGGTCACCAACGACGCAGATCGGGCCCGAAAGTGCGTCGTTGGTGACCAAACCGCGCAGTTCTCAGCCCAGCCGGAGGTGGGCGACGAAGTCCTCCGGGGAGGCGCCGAGGGCCCGGGCGAGGCGGGCGAGGGCGTCGAGGGCGAGGCCGGGGTCGAAGCCGGTGCCGGGGACGAGCAGGGTCAGCCGGCCGTCGAGGCGGCCGAGGTACACCTGGCCGTGCCGCCACGCCTGGTGGGCGGCCGCGCGGGTGTGGTCATCGGCCACGGGCACCGGGTAGGCCTGGTCGACCGCGAGCAGGTCGCAGGGCACCGGGTCACCCTCACTCGGCCGCAGTTCGCCGCACACCAGGTGCCCCACGCCGAGGCCGGTGTGCGGCGTCCAGGCCACCTCGCCGGTGCCGAGAGTGTCGGGGAGGTCGAACGGGTCGACCTCCTCCGGCGTGGGGAGCGTCATGGCAGCGGGGCCGCCTCGTCCGGGTCGAGGTCGGCGAACCGGTTCTTGCGGCGGCGGCGGCGGTCGTTCATGCGGGCGATCACCTCGGACAGCATGAACAGCACCACCATCGGTCCGGCCATCATCGTCATGGTGAAGGGGTCGGCCGACGGCGTGGCCACCGCGGCGAAGACGAACGTCAGCACGATGATCCACGGCCGGTGGCGCCCCAGCGCCTGGCCGCTCACCACACCGGCCATGTTGAGCAGCACCACGAACACGGGGATCTCGAAGGCGATGCCGAACACCAGCAGCGTCCGGCTGAAGAAGCTCAGGTAGTCGTTGAACTCGATGAGGTTGACGACGCCGTCGGGGTTGAACCCGATGAGGATCTCCAGCCCCTTGGGCAAGGTGACATAGCCCAGGACGACCCCGGCGAGGAACAGCGGACCGGCGATGGCGCCGAACACCCGCGTCCACCTGCGCTCGCGCGGGTGCAGGCCCGGCACGATGAACGCCCAGATCTGGTAGAGCCAGATCGGGCACGTGCCGACGATCGCGGCCAGCGCGCTCACCTTGAGGTAGAGCAGGAGGCCGCCTCCGGCGCCGTTCGTCGTCGCCTCGGTGCGCTCCTTGCCGACCGCCTCACGGGCCTGGTCGTAGGGACCCTGGACGATGCCGAGCAGCTGGTCGTAGAAGAACATGGCGACGACCAGGCCGACGACGATGACGAAGGCGCACCTGAGGATCCGCGCCCGCAGCTCGCGCAGGTGGTCGGACAGCGCCATCCGGCCGTCCTCGCCGACAGGGTGGTGCGGACGCCCGTTGAAGAGCGCGACGACCCCGGTGATCGACATCGGACGGACGGCGGGCGCGCTGGGCCGAGCGGCGGCGCTCAGGCCTGGTTCTTGTCGGTCTGCGACTCGGTGCGCGGCGCCTCGGGCTGCGCCGGCTGCGCCGGCTGGGCCGGCTGGGCGGGCGCAGCCGGCTCGCTCGCCGGCAGCTCAGCGGTGGGGGCGGCCGGCGCGGCGTCGGTGGAGTCCTCGGCGTCGGCGTCCTTCTCGTCGTCGCGCAGGCCCTTGGTCTCGCTCTTGAAGATGCGCAGGGCCTGACCGCTGTTGCGGGCGAGGTCAGGCAGCTTGGCCGCGCCGAACACGAGGATGACGATGGCGAGGATCACCAGCCACTCGGCACCTTGGGGCATTCCGATCAGGGGCGTGGTCATGGTCCTCGACTCCGTGGTTGGCTCGGATCTGGCTTCACCGGACTCTTCCGATGGTACTTCGTCACCGACGGCCGATCGGGGTGGGCCTGAAGCGTTCTCCGGAAGTTCAACCGTAGAGTGCCCGGGCCTCCTGTGCGGCTGCTGTGAGGCGCTCGGCGGTCGGCTGCGAGCCGACCACGCGGGCGTGCGGCGCCAGCCGGAGCAGCAGCCGCACCAGCCACCGCTCGTCGGCCACGAGCAGGTCGACGTCGACCGACCCCGACTCCCCCGCCGCTCCCGGCGCCGGTCGCACGTCCTCCACCGGGTAGTACTCGGTGACCCAGCGCGCCTGCGGCGTGAGTCGCACGGTCAGCCGGGTGGCGGCGTCGTCCTGCGCGAAGAAACCGGCGTCGAGGTCGCGCGGCGCGTCGGCCTCGGTGGTCACCGACGCGTCGAGCACCCGGGCCGCCGCGATCCGGTCGGTGCGGAACAGCCGCGGCGCGTCGGCGCTGTGGCAGTAGGCGTCGAGGTAGGTGTGGCCGTCGTGCTCGGTGAGGGCGTGCGGGTCGACCACCCGGGTGGACTGCTCGTCGCGGGCCGGCGTGTAGTAGTCGAGCTCCACCTGCACCTGCCGTCGGACGGCGTCCCCGAGCCGCGCCAGCAGGTCGACCTCGTCGGGGCCGGCCTCCGGGGCGGGCTCGTCCTCGCGCGGGTCGGGCAGGTCGACGGCGACCCGGGCGTCCACCGGACCGGCCGAGGCTGCGTTCTCGAGCTTGCCGAGCACCCGGTCGACGATCGCGACGGTGTCACCACGGGCACCGGCCCGCAGGGCCCGCAGCGCGACGATCACCGCCGAGGCCTCGGTGGCGGTGAGCCGGAGCGGGCGGGCCAGGTAGGGCACGTTCCGCACCCGGATGACGCCGTCGCTGCGCAGCTCGCCCTCCTCGGTCTCGATCGCGTCGAGGTCGACGTCGATGAGGTCGTCCGGGAACCCGCCGGGGAGCCCGCACATGAAGAGCACCTTGAGGTCCTTGACCAGCTGGTCCTGGCTGACGCCGAGCGCCTCGGCCGCGTCGGCGAGGCCGACCTCGCCGCGGGCGTGCAGGTAGGGCACGAGGGTGAGCAGGCGCGCGACCTGCTCGCGGGCGCCTCCGACCGCGGTGGTCACGGCGTCGCCTCGGCCAGGACGTCGTCGAGCGCGGCCACGACCTGCTGGGCGAGCACGTCGGGCTCCTCGACGAAGGCGTTGGCCCCGTGGCTGAGCACCTCGTCGGCCAGCCCGACCGCGCCGCGGGTGATCACGAGCCGGTCCCACGACGTCGTGCCGTCCGGACCGGTGACCCCGCGCTCGACCTCGTCGGCGGCGCGGCGCAGCGGCAGCGCCGCGCCGGTGCGCACCAGGACGACGGCCCGGCCGTCGGCCGGCGGCGGGGCGAGCCGCCGGGTGGTGGCCTCGATGTCGAGTCCCTCCGGGATGTCGTAGGCACCGCGCGGGCCGGTGGCGGTCGCCGTCCCCTGGACCCGCGAGAGCCGGAACACGCGCTCGTCGTCGCGGTCGAGGTCGAAGCCGAGGAGGTACCAGCGTCCGGAGTAGCGGGTGATCCCCCACGGGTGCACGTGACGGCGGGCCGGGGCGGCCTGGCCGGTGCGCCAGTAGTCGAAGTCGACCTGCCGCCGTTCGAGCAGCGCCTCGAGGAAGACGTCGAAGGAGGGCTCGTCGGCGGTGAGCCGTGGCAGGGCGATGTCGAGGGCCGAGGGGTCGGTGTCGACCCCGGCGGCGGTGAGCTTGCGGACCGCCTCGGTGGTGGCGCTGGCCAGCCGCTGGTGCTCCCAGACGCGGGTGGCGAGGCCGACGACGGCCGCCTCGTCCGGCGTCAGGTCGACCTCCGGCAGGTGGAACTCGTCCGGGCGGATCCGGTAGCCCGGCTCGTCGTCGAAGTAGGCGTCGATCTGCCCGACGGTGACCGGGACGCCGAGACTGCGCAGCTCGTCCTTGTCACGCTCGAACATCTTCTCGAAGCCGTCGGCGGTGGAGTCCGGGTAGATCGTCTCCCGGATCCGCGCCTTCGGGACCGGCCGCGTCGGCACCAGCAGCATGATGAGCAGGTTCATCAGCCGCTCGGACTTCGCGGTGCTCATCCGGTGCTCATCGGGTGCTCATCGGGTGCTCATCGGTGCTCATCGGGTGCTCTCGTCCATCGTGCTCGGCTGCCTCTGCGGGCCCTGTCAGGCCGCGGCGAGGATGTCGATGACGAAGTAGAGCGTCGAGTTCGGCGGGATCGTCTCCCCGGAGCCCTGCTTGCCGTAGCCGAGTGCCGGTGGGATCGAGAGCATCACCCGGCTGCCGACCTTCTCGCCCACGAGGCCCTGGTCCCAGCCCTTGACGACGCGCTGGAGGCCGATCGGGGTGGTGAACGGCTCGGGCTTGCTGAAGCTCTCGTCGAACGGCTTCTCGCCCCGGTAGACCGCGCCGACGTAGTTGACGACGATCAGGTCGCCCTTCTCGACCTCGTCGCCGGTGCCCTCGATCAGGGTGCCGACCTTGAGGTCCTTGCCAGGCTTCGGGGTACCGGCGAAGTCCAGGGCTGTGGGCTCGCCCTTCTCGAGCACCAGTTTCGGCGACCAGGCCGGGACCGGCTGGGTCGTGCCGTCCGGCGCCGTGAGGATCTCGGTGTCGAGCACGTCGGCGATCACGAGCAGGGCGTCGTCCTTGCCGATGTCGGCCTTGGCGATCGGCTCGGCGGCGACGTTCTGGCCGAACAGGTCGGAGGCGCCGACCGTGATCGCCAGCCGGGTGCCGCGGGTGAGACCTGCCTTGATCTCGGTGCCGAGGAAGGCGGTGATCAGGTCCTCGACCACCTGCGGCTGGGCGGGCTCGGCGCCGACGGTGAGCACCGAGGCGGCGGTCTTCGGGCCGAAGGTGTCGAAGGCCACCTTCTCGGTGTAGCCGTTGCCGACCCAGAAGTTGACGAACACCTCGTCGTCCTTCTTCAGCGCGGCGCCGTCGCCCTTCACGAGCGTCTCGACCTCGGGCTTGCCGGCCGTCATGCGGCTCTTCCACTCGACCTTCGGCACGGAGCCGACCTCGCCGCTGATCTCGACGGCGTCGAGCCGGTCGGCCTCGTCCTGGCCGGCGTCGTCGTCACCGCACGCGGCGAGTGTGCCGGCGAGGACGAAAAGAGCGGCGAGGAGCGGGAGGGACGTCGGTCGCCGGGTGGGGCGAGGGCGTCGGAGCACGGGTTCACCTTCAGGGAGCTTGGTCGAGCAGTCGGTCTGCGGGCGTCCGCAGCCTACAAGTGGGCCCTGAGCGGGCTCACATGCTGTCGATCAGGCGCTGCACCCGCTCGTCGTAGGCGCGGAACGGGTCCTTGCAGAGGACCGTCCGCTGGGCCTGGTCGTTGAGCTTCAGGTGCACCCAGTCGACGGTGAAGTCGCGACGGCGCTCCTGGGCCTTGCGGATGAACTCGCCTCGGAGCCGGGCCCGCGTCGTCTGCGGCGGCACCGACTTGGCCTCGAAGACCTTGAGGTCGGTGGTGACCCGGGCGACCATCCCCCGCTTCTCGAGCAGGTAGTAGAGGCCGCGGCTGCGGTGGATGTCGTGGTAGGCGAGGTCGAGCTGGGCGATCCGCGGGTGGCCCAGCGGCAGGCCGTGCTTCTCGCGGTAGCGGTCGATGAGCTTCCACTTGATGACCCAGTCGATCTCGGTGTCGACCAGGCCGAGGTCGTCGGACTCGACCGCCTTGAGGCCGCGCTCCCAGAGGTCGAGGGTCTGCTCGATGACCGGGGTGCTGATCCCGCGGCGATCGACGAAGTCGCGGCACTTCGACAGGTACTCGGCCTGGATCTCCAGCGCGCTCGCCTCGCGGCCGTTGGAGAGCCGGACCTTGCGGCGCCCGGTGACGTCGTGGGAGATCTCGCGGATCGCACGGATCGGGTTCTCCATCGTGAGGTCGCGCATCACCACGCCCTCCTCGATCATCCGGAGCACCAGGTCGCAGCTCGCGACCTTCAGGAGCGTGGTGGTCTCACTCATGTTGGAGTCACCGACGATGACGTGGAGTCGGCGGTACTTCTCGGCGTCCGCGTGCGGCTCGTCGCGGGTGTTGATGATCGGGCGGCTGCGGGTGGTGGCGCTGCTCACGCCCTCCCAGATGTGCTCGGCGCGCTGGCTGACGCTGTAGCTCGCGCCGCGCGGCGTCTGGGTGACCTTGCCGGCGCCGACCACGATCTGGCGGGTGACGAGGAACGGGATGAGGACGTCAGCGAGCCGGCTGAACTCCCCCGCCCGCCCGACGCAGTAGTTCTCGTGGCAGCCGTAGGAGTTGCCGGCGGAGTCGGTGTTGTTCTTGAACAGGTAGATCTCGCCGGCGATGCCCTCGTCGTGGAGCCGCTGCTCGGCGTCCAAGAGCAGCCCCTCCAGCACCCGCTCACCCGCCTTGTCGTGGGTGACCAGGCTCGCGACGTCGTCGCACTCGGGGGTGGCGTACTCGGGGTGGCTGCCGACGTCGAGGTAGAGCCGGGCGCCGTTGCGGAGGAACACGTTGCTGCTGCGCCCCCAGCTCACGACCTTGCGGAACAGGTACCGCGCCACCTCGTCGGGGCTCAGCCGGCGCTGCCCCTTGAACGTGCACGTGACCCCGTACTCGTTCTCGATCCCGAAGATCCGCCGGTCCATGCCGCCGAGCCTACGGCCGCGGTGGTCCTCTTGGTCCTGAACGCGGCCGGTGGGGTGGCGCCCGCCTGGCACGCGGTTTGGTCCCAAACGGCGTACGTCGGGCCGCGGATCATGCCGTTCGTGACCAATCGACGACTCCGGTCTGGCGGTGCCAGCGGTTCAGGAGCCGCTCGCGGCCGACGTCGGAGTACAGCGACTCCCGCACCATCCGCTCCCATCGTCGGAACCCGGCGAGCCGGTGGGGGCGGTCGAGAGAGCGGTCGATCTCGTGCATGACGACGAGGGCGTGGTTGAGCAGGTCGTCGAGTGTGTAGCCGCGCCGCACGAACCGGGACCCGTGCAGAGCGCGCTCCCGGCGGAGGTCGACGCGGTGCTGCTTCTTCGCGCGATGAACGGCGCCGTCGTACTCATGGAGGAAGTCGGTGGCCACGACCCGCAGGTCGGCCACGCCGAGAAGGTTCCCGGCGTCGTCGTACACCTCGAACTGGGGATCGACCGGGACGTCGATCGCCCGGTGGAACGCCTCGAGCAGCGTCTCGCCGGGGCTGTGGAGACGGTCGCTCGACGCCAGCCATGCAGCTCGAAGCGGACGGGTACCCGGACGGCGCGAGGTGAGGAGCGCCTCCATCTTGTCCGGGTCGATGGCGCCGTGATGTCGCGCGCTGTCGACGAGCACCCTCAGATCCAGGTGACCGAGGTCGCGGGCGGCTCGCAGCAGGATCTCCTCGCTGCTGTCGACCGGCAGCCCGTGCGCCCGCTCTCCCGGCGTCTCCGAGACCAGTCGGGAGCAGAGGAGGCCCGGCCGACGTGGCCGCGGCCGGTCTCCGTGCACGGCGGCGAAGACCGGCACACCTTCGGGAAGTCGTGGCACGTCCCATCCGCGCAGCCGGGCCGCCGTGAGGTGCGTGAACCGGGCGCCGTCGGGGAGGACCAGGAGCCATGACTCGAGTTCGCGCACGAGCTGGCCGAGCTCGTCCAGGCCGTCGCGCTCGATCCGGTAGAGGCCGTGGCTGATTCTTTGGAAGCCTCGACACCGCACCTGCCCGCGGAACGGTAGGTCGACGTCGTCGATGACGGAGGGTTGTGCGTTCATGCGGTGCAGTGTTCGACCGCCGGCGTCCCCTCAATCAGCCACGTTCAGCGCCTGTGGAGAACCCTGGCCGCGCGCTCTCCGAGCCGTGCGGTTTGGTCACCAACGACAGGTCTGGCGATCCGAGTCACGCCGTTGGTGGCCAAACCGCGCACCTCCCGGTGCCGCGCCTACGTGGGCGGGGCGATGGGGGGTTCGCCGGTACCGGGGTCCTCGAGCAGCGGGACGGCGCCGCTGACCTGATCGGTCGGGTCGGCGGGATCGTCCTGGCTCGGATCGGTGCTGGCGGTGCCCGGGGCGTCGTCGCCGTCGAGCGGCACAGCGGACTCGGCCGGGCCCCGGTCGCCCAGGAGCTCGTCGAGCCGCGTGGCCCTGAGCCGGACGAACTTTCGCGGCTGGGAGCGGGTCCGGTCGAGGACGGCCACCTCGAGGTCCTCGCTCGGGATGACCCGGTCGCCGCTCTCGCTGTGCCCCAGCGCAGCCACGGCAGCGGCCAGCACCTCGGCGAGCGAGCCGCCGACGACGTCCGCGTCCCGCAGCGGGTCGGCCACCAGGTCGACCTGGCCGCCCATCACCGCGAAGCCCTGCTCGTCGGCCACCTGGCCGTCGTAGGTGAGCCGGAACAGCGAGTCGTCGGCCGGTGCGTCGCCGACCTCGCCTACGAAGATCTCCACCTCGTACGGCTTCTCGCCGCCGCTGGAGAAGATCGTGCCGAGGGTCTGCGCGTACGCGTTGGCGAGGCCCCGACCGGTCACGTCGCGCCGGTCGTAGGAGTAGCCGCGCATGTCGGCGAGCCGCACGCCCGCGATCCGCAGGTTCTCGAACTCGTTGTAGCGGCCGACGGCGGCGAACGCGATGCGGTCGTAGATCTCCGAGACCTTGTGCAGCGCCTGCGAGGGGTTCTCGGTCGCGAACAGCAGCCCGTCGGCGTACTGGAGGGCGACCACCGAGCGGCCGCGGCCGATGCCCTTGCGAGCGAAGTCGGCCCGGTCCTTCATCAGCTGCTCGGGCGAAACGTAGAAAGGCATGCTCACGACGCGTCACCTCCCGGCGTGAGCTCGGCGGCAGGCCCGTCGGGACGGGTCATCCGGCCGGCGATCACGCGGTCGGCCACGGCCGCCACCTCGTCGTCGGGCATCCGGAGACCGCCGTCCTCGGTGATCACCTGCACCACCGGGAAGATCCGTCGGGTGAGGTCAGGCCCGCCGGTCGCGGAGTCGTCGTCGGCGGCGTCGTAGAGCGCCTGGACGACGACCTCCACGCAGCCGATGGCGTTCAGGTCGTCGCGGTACAGCTTCTTCAGCGCCCCCCGCGCGAACATCGAGCCTGAGCCGACCGAGTGGAACGCCGTCTCCTCGTACCGACCGCCGGTCACGTCGTAGCTGAAGATCCGGCCCTGCGCCGCCGCGAGGTCGAACCCGGCGAACAGCGGGACGACGGCGAGGCCCTGCATCGCCATCCCGAGGTTGCCGCGGATCAGCGCCGAGAGGCGGTTCGCCTTGCCGTCCATCGAGAGCGTGCTGCCCTCGATCTTCTCGTAGTGCTCGAGCTCGGTCTGGAACAGCCGCACCAGCTCGACGGCGAGGCCGGCGGTGCCTGCGATGCCGACCGCGGAGAACTCGTCAGCCGGGAAGACCTTCTGGATGTCACGCTGGGCGATGATGTTGCCCATCGTGGCGCGCCGGTCGCCGGCCATCACCACGCCGCCGCGGAACGTGGCCGCCACGATCGTCGTCGCCTCGGGCGCGAGGTGGCCCACCTCGCCCGGCGGGAGCGGCCGCCGTCCTGGCAGCAGGTCCGGCGCCTGCGCGGCGACGAACTCGCTGAACGACGACGTGCCCGGCTGGAGGAACGCCGCCGGAAGTCGGGGGTCTCCCACGCCGCTCACTCGCCGCCCTTCTGGATGAACGACTTCACGAAGTCCTCAGCGTTCGACTCGAGCACCTCGTCGATCTCGTCGAGGATGTCGTCGACGTCGCTGTCGAGGGCTTCCTTCCGCTCGGCGACGTCGGACTCGACGACGTCTTCAGGCGCGGTCTCGGTCTCCGAGGCCTTGCGCGGCTGCTTCTGCTCCTGGGCCATGGTTCGAGCCTAGCCAGTCGGGCGCGACCGAGGGGTCGGCAGCGACCCGATGTCGGGACCCAGTGACGCCGTTTGGTCACCAACGACGTGCTGGAGCGCCCGAATTGCGTCGTTGGTGACCAAACCGCGTACCCGGAGGGCCACGGCGGGTGGTCAGCGGGTCAGCTCGGCGACGAGGGCCTCGGCGGTCTCGGAGCGGTCGATGAGGTCGCCGACGTGGGCGCGGCTGCCGCGCAGGGGGTCGATGGTCGGCACGCGCTGCAGCGACTCGCGGCCGGGGAGGTCGAAGATCACGGAGTCCCACGACGCGGCGGCGACGGCGGAGGCGAACTTCTCCAGGCACCGGCCGCGGAAGTAGGCGCGGGTGTCGACCGGCGGGTCGTGCATCGCGGACTCCACCGTGGCGTCGTCCAGCAGCCGCTCCATCCGGCCCGCCTTCAGCAGCCGGTGGTAGAGCCCCTTCTCGGGCCGGATGTCGGAGTACTGATAGTCGATCACCTGCAGCTTCGCGTCGTCCCACGCGAGACCGTCGCGGTTGCGGTACTGCTCGAGCAGCTTGAGCTTGGCGACCCAGTCGAGCTCGCCGGCGAGCGACATCGGGTCGCGCTCGAGCCGGTCGAGCACCGACTCCCACCGGGCGAGGATGTCGAGGGTCTGCGGGTCGGCGTCGGACCCGAACCGGTCCTCGACGTACTTGCGGGCGAGGTCGAGGTACTCCAGCTGCAGCTGGACGCCGGTCAGGCTGCGGCCGTCCTGGAGGGTGACGGTGCGCTGCAGCGACGGGTCGTGCGAGATCGCGCGCAGCGCGGAGACGGCGCCGTCGACGCTGAGGTCGACGGAGATGAACCGCTCCTCGATCATCGACAGCACCAGCGCCGTCGTACCGACCTTGAGGTAGGTGGAGACCTCGGCGAGGTTCGCGTCGCCGATGATCACGTGGAGCCGGCGGTACTTCTCGGGGTCGGCGTGGGGCTCGTCGCGGGTGTTGATGATGGGGCGCTTGAGCGTCGTCTCGAGGCCGACCTCCACCTCGAAGAAGTCCGCGCGCTGGCTGAGCTGGAAGCCCTCCTCGCGACCGTCCTGACCGCGGCCCACCCGACCGGCGCCACACATGACCTGCCGGCTGACGAAGAACGGCGTCAGGTGCCGGACGATGTCGGCGAACGGGGTCGAACGGCGCATGAGGTAGTTCTCGTGCGCGCCGTACGACGCGCCCTTGTTGTCGGTGTTGTTCTTGTAGAGCACGATCGGCGCCGCACCGGGGATCTGCGCCGCACGGCGCGAGGCGTCGAGCATGACCTGCTCGCCGGCCTTGTCCCAGCGGACGATGTCGAGCGGCGTCGTCACCTCCGGCGTCGAGTACTCCGGATGGGCGTGGTCGACGTAGAGCCGAGCGCCGTTGGTGAGGATGACGTTGGCCAGCCCCATGTCCTCGTCGGTGAGCTGCGAGGGGTCGGCGACGCCGCGGGACATGTCGAAACCGCGGGCGTCGCGCAGCGGCGACTCCTCCTCGAAGTCCCAGCGCGCGCGGCGGGCGCGGGCGGTGGCCGAGGCGTAGGCGTTGACCACCTGGGACGACGCGACCATCGGGTTGGCCAGCGGCTGGCCGACCACCGAGATGCCGTACTCCACCTCGGTGCCCATGACCCGGCGGACGCTCATGGGTCGAGACTACGGGTCGGAGGTCCGGCCTAGGCTCGACTCATGGGCTGGTGGACCGAGCGCGTCGTCCCGCCCCTGGTCGACTGGTCGCTGCGGGGCCACGAGATCGGCGATCTGCGGGCGGAGGTCTGTGCCGACCTCGCCGGGAACGTGCTGGAGGTCGGCTTCGGCAGTGGACTCAACCTCCGTCACCTGCCGGCGTCCGTGACCCGCGTCGACGCCGTCGAGCCGTCCGACCGCGGTTGGGCCATGTCGGAGCGACGACGGGCGCGCTCGGACGTGCCGGTCGCGCGGGTGGGGCTGGACGGCGAGCGGCTGGCGGCGGACGACGCCTCCTACGACCACGTGCTCTGCACGTTCACGCTCTGCACGATCGCCGACCCCACCGTGGCCGCCACCGAGATGCGCCGGGTGCTGCGACCCGGCGGCACAGTGGCGTTCCTCGAACACGGCCGCGCGCCGTCACCGCGGCTCGCACGTTGGCAGGAGCGCCTCGATCCGGTGCAGCGCCGCCTGGCCGGCGGCTGCCACCTGAGCCGCGACGTCCCGGCACTGATGGCGGCCGGCGGCCTAGAGGTCGTCCGTGTGCGGGCTGAGTTCCTACCCGGCCCGCGCACCCCGTGGACGTTCGGCTACCGCGGCAGCGCGGTCGCACCGTCCTGACCGCATCGAGCTGTGCCGTTTGGTCACCAACGGCGCGATAGCCGCCACCGATTGCGTCGTTGGTGACCAAACGGCACAACCCCAGCCGAGCGGGAGGTGGAACCCGGGCGCGGGCTCCGTCAGGGAGCTACAGGTACTGGCCCGTGTTCGACACGGTGTCGATCGACCGTCCCGGTTCGGTTCCCTGCTTACCTGTGACGAGGGTGCGGATGAACACGATCCGCTCGCCCTTCTTGCCGGCAATCTGGGCCCAGTCGTCCGGGTTGGTGGTGTTCGGGAGATCCTCGTTCTCCTTGAACTCGTCGAGGCACGCCTGGGTCAGGTGGTTGACCGAGATGCCCTTGCGCTTCTGGTCCAGGAAGTCCTTGATCGCCATCTTCTTGGCGCGGTCGACGATGTTCTGGATCATCGCGCCGGAGTTGAAGTCGCGGAAGTACAGGATCTCCTTGTCGCCGTTGGCGTAGGTGACCTCGAGGAACTGGTTCTCCTCGGACTCCGCGTAGATCCGCTCGACGGTGCGGTCGATCATGGCCGCGACCGTGGAGCCGGCGTCACCGTCGAACTCCCGGAGGTCCTCGGCGTGCAGCGGCAGGTCGGCGGTGAGGTACTTGCTGAAGATGTCGCGCGCGGACTCGGCGTCCGGGCGCTCGATCTTGATCTTCACGTCGAGCCGGCCGGGCCGGAGGATCGCGGGGTCGATCATGTCGGGGCGGTTCGTGGCGCCGATGACGAGCACGTTCTCGAGCAGCTCGACGCCGTCGATCTCGCTCAGCAGCTGCGGGACGATGGTGTTCTCGACGTCGGAAGAGACGCCCGAGCCGCGGGTGCGGAACAGGGAGTCCATCTCGTCGAAGAACACGATGACCGGCGTGCCGGAGGACGCCTTCTCACGGGCCCGCTGGAACACCAGCCGGATGTGACGCTCGGTCTCGCCGACGTACTTGTTGAGAAGCTCGGGTCCCTTGATGTTGAGGAAGTAGGACTTCCCCTCCTGGCCGGTCTTGGTGGCGACCTTCTTCGCCAGCGAGTTCGCAACCGCCTTGGCGATGAGCGTCTTGCCGCAGCCCGGCGGGCCGTAGAGCAGCACGCCCTTGGGCGCCTTGAGCTGGTGCTCCAGGAACAGCTCCGGGTAGAGGTACGGCAGCTCGACGGCGTCCTGGATCTGCTCGATCTGGCCCATGAGCCCCCCGATCGACTCGTAGCCGATGTCGGGGACCTCCTCCAGCACGAGCTCCTCGACCTCGGACTTCGGCACCCGCTCGTAGACGTAGCCGGCACGGGTGTCGAGCAGGAGCGAGTCACCGGCGCGGAGGGTGACCTCGCGCAGCGGCTCGGCGAGGCGGACGACGCGCTCCTCGTCGGCGTTCGCGATGACCAGGACGCGGTCGCCGTCGGCGAGCACCTCCTTGAACATCACGACCTCGCCGACCTCCTCGTACTCGAGGGCGGCGACGACGTTCAGCGCCTCGTTGAGCATGACCTCCTGGCCGGGGTGCAGCTCGTCGAGCTCGACGGCGGGGCTGGCGGTGACGCGCAGCTTGCGGCCGCCGGTGAAGACGTCGATCGAGTCGTCCTCGTTGCGGGCCAGGAACGTGCCGAAGCCGGCCGGCGGCTGCGCCAGCCGGTCGACCTCCTCCTTGAGCTTGGTGATCTGGTCCCGCGCCTCGCGCAGCGTCTGCGCCAGCCGCTCGTTCTGGGAGGTCACTGCGGCCAGCGATCGTTGCGCGTCGGCCAGCCGCAGCTCGAGCCCGCGCGACGAGCCCGGCGCGTCGCTGAGACGGCGGCGCAGGTCGGAGACCTCGGCCTCCAGGAACCGCACCTGGGCAGCCAGCTCCTCAGAGCTGCGGCGCCCGCCGTTCCCGTCACCCATGGTCGACATCCGGTCCCACCTCCTGTGCGGTTCGACCCTACCCGGCTGATCGACCCTCGACAGGGGACAAACGAGCGGTGTCGGTCACCAAGACGGCGGGTTTTCGTGGGACCTGATTTGTGCTGTTTGGTCACCAACGACGCGGATCCGGCCCCGAAGTGCGTCGTTGGTGACCAAACCGCGCACCCCGAGGCGCGCCGGCGCGGTCGGGGTCAGTCGCCGAAGCGGGCGGCGAAGTTGCGGAGGATCGACATGGGGTGGACGACGTCGACGGCGGTGCCGGCGGCGCGGAGGGCGTCGGCCTCGCTGGGGTCGAAGTAGCCGTAGGTCGCGTACGTGTCGATGCGGGTGTGCAGGCCGGCGAGGTCGAGCTCGGGGTGGAACTGGGTCGCGTACACGTTCCGTCCCACCCGGAACGCCTGCACCGGGCAGGCCTTGGACGTCGCGAGCAGCGTGGCGCCGGGCGGCAGGGCGGCGAGCGCCTCCTTGTGGCCGCCGTAGGCGTCGAAGTCACGGGGGATGTCGGCGAACAGCGGGTCGGCCAGCCCCTCGTCGGTCAGCGTCACCGTCAGCGGACCGACGGGCTCGGGGTGGGAGCGGTCCACCGTGCCGCCCTGGTGCGTGCCGAGCGTCCCGATGCCGTAGCAGGCACCCAGGAACGGGAAGTCGGCCGCGACCACCTGGTCCAGCACACCCACCAGGTCGTGCTCGGCCTTCAGCTGCGCGGGTGACTTCGACTCCGGCGGTTCGGAGAACGTGAACGCGCCGCCGCCGAGCAGGATGCCTCCCCACTCCCCCAGGTCGAGGTCGATCTGGTCGACGCCGAGCTGCAGACGCGCCAGGTCCGAGACACCGAGGAAGCGGCTGAACGCGTCGTGCTCGTCATCGGCCGCCGCCGGCTCGGCCCGGATCGACAGCAGCAGGAACCTCCTCACGACGGGTCCTCGTCGAGGTGCTCCGTCCCCGGCGGCCGAGGGCCGGTGTAGTCGGGCCCGTACGCGCCGGGCGCGGGGCGGCGCTTCTTCAGCGGCGGCCGCTCGCCGGGCGCCATCCGCCGTGCGGTGACCAGGAAGGCGGTGTGGCCGATCATCGAGTGGCCCGGGCGGACGGCGAGCCCCTCCACGTGCCAGTCCCGCACCAGCGACTCCCACGCGTGCGGCTCGGTGAACCCGCCGTGCACGCGCACCGTCTCCACGAACCGCGACAGCTGGGTCGTCGTCGCCACGTAGGCGCACACGATCCCGCCCGGTCGCAGCGCGTCCGCCGCGGCGTCCAGGCAGTCCCACGGCGCCAGCAGGTCGAGGATCAGCCGGTCGCAGCGGAACCCGGACGCCGGCAGCGCCTCGACGACGTCGCCGACCGTGAGCGTCCACGCCGGGTGGTCGCCGCCGAAGTGCTGCACGACGTTGCGCCGGGCGACGTCGGCGAACTCCTCGCGCCGTTCGAAGGACCGCACCTGCCCCGACGGTCCGACGGCACGCAGCAGCGAGCAGGTCAGCGACCCCGAGCCGGCGCCGGCCTCGACGACGTCCGCGCCGGGGAAGATGTCGGCGAGCGCGACGATCTGGGCGGCGTCCTTCGGGTAGACGACGGCCGCGCCACGCGGCATCGAGACGACGTACTCCGACAACAGCGGCCGGAAGACCAGGTACTCCGCGCCGCCGGACGACGTGACGGTGAAGCCCTCCTCGCGGCCGATGATCTCGTCGTGCTCCACGTGGCCGCGGCTGGAGAAGAACCGCTGCCCGGCCGCCAGCTCGAAGTTGTGACGGCGGCCCTTCGCGTCGGTGAGCCGCACCCACTCCGCCGGCCGCAGCGGGCCGCGGTGGACGCCCGACCACGCCGCCTCCGGGACGTCCGGCGTCCGGTCCTCGCTCACCGCGGCACGGTACCGGCCTCGGCCGCCGCGGCGAGCCACAGGATCAGGGCGACGCCCGGGCACAGCACCACGAGCAGCGGGATCGGCAGCGGCGACCACGTCGCGAGCGCGATCGCCGGGTAGGCCAGGACCGCGACGGCGACCGCCCTGCCGCTCCACACCGCGGTACGGACTCCCCGCGACCTCGTGCCACCGACCCACCATCCGATCGCCCGCGCCACCCGCCCGCCGTCGAGCGGCGGAGCCGGGAGGAGGTCGAGGAGGCCGAGCAGCAGGTTCGCCAGCACGAGCGCCTCGAGCACCTCGACGACGAGCGCGTCCTCGACGCCCCGCGCGGCGACCAGGGCGACCAGGCCGACCCCGATCGAGACGACCGGACCGGCCGCCGAGGTGGCGAGCTCCTCGCCGGGCGTCCGCGCCGCGCCGACCACCGCCGTCCGGCCACCCGCCATGCTGAGCCCGATCGCGGGCACGTCGTGCCCGTACCGGCGGGCCAGCACGGCGTGCCCCACCTCGTGGAGCAGGGCGGACAGGTACACGAGGACGCCGACGGCCGCGCCGACCACGATGCTCCACTCCCCGATCGCCGGGCTCGCCTCACGCACCCGCGGCGCGAACACCGCGGCCAGCAGGGCGACGACGAGCAGGCAGCCCACGGAGGCCTCGACCGCCGTGCCGCGCCACGCCAGCACCCGGACCGTTCCAGGGCCTCCCGTCGCGGTCGGGGACACGGGAGCGGGCACCTCCCGACCGTAGCCGCGGCGCGCCAGCCGTCCGGTGTCGGCGCGACCTCCTAGGTTCGACGTGTGACCGTGGAGGTGGTGGAGCCGACCGGGCCGAGCGAGCCCCGGCCGGTCACGCCGTCGCTCTCGCCGAGCCGGGCCGGCGACTTCCTCAGCTGCCCGCTGCTCTACCGCTACCGCACGATCGACCGGCTCCCCGAGCCCGGCTCGCGGGACGCCGTCCGCGGCACGCTGGTGCACCTGGTGCTCGAGCGTCTCTTCGACCGGCCCGCCGAGGAGCGCACCCCGCGCACCGCCGAGGCGATGGTGGCGCCGGCGTGGGACGAGCTCACCGAGCGGTACCCCGACCTGCTCGACCTCTTCGCCGACGCCGACGAGCGGGATGTCGTCCGGTGGCTCGGGTCGGCGCGGACCGCCGTGCGCCGCTGGTTCACCCTCGAGGACCCGCAGCGGCTGGAGCCCGCTGAGCGCGAGGTGTTCGTGGAGGCGGTGCTCGAGTCCGGGCTGACGATGCGCGGGGTCGTCGACCGGATCGACGTCGCACCCGACGGCGCGGTGCGGATCGTCGACTACAAGAGCGGGCGCGCGCCCGGCGTCGGGTTCGAGGCGAAGGCGCTGTTCCAGCTGAAGTTCTACGCGGCCGTGCTGCGACGCACCCGCGGCACCGTGCCGGCGATGCTCCAGCTCGTCTACCTCGGCAGCGGCGAGGTGCTGCGCCACGTTCCCGACGAGGACGACCTCGTGGCCACCGAACGCAAGGTCGACGCCGTGTGGCGCGCGATCGAGCTCGCCCGCGAGGCCGGCGACTGGCGCGCCAAGCGGAACCCGCTGTGCTCGTGGTGCCCGCACCAGGCGATCTGCCCGGAGTGGGGCGGCACTCCGCTCCCGCTGCCCGCCACGGAGGCTCAGCGCAGCAGCTGACCCAGGTCGCCCGGCGTCAGGCCCTCGAGGGTGTCGCGGAAGACGCGCTCGGGGGCGGGCGGGATCACCACGTGGTTGGGGATGGCGAGCACCGTGCAGCCCGCAGCGCCGGCGGAGCGGCAGCCGGTGTCGGAGTCCTCGATGGCGACGCAGTCGGCAGGGTCGACGGCGAGCAGCCGGGCCGCGGTGAGGTAGGGCTCCGGGTCGGGCTTCCCGCGTGAGACCGCGTCGCCGGTGACGACGGCGCGGAACGTGCCGGCCGGCAGGGACTCGAGGATCGGCGCCACGAACCGCTCGTACGACATCGTCACCAGCGCGCACGGCACCTCGGCGTCCCGAAGGGCGGTGAGCAGTTCGATTGCCCCCGGCCGCCACGGCACGGTGTCCTCGACCTGGGCCACGACGCCGTCCAGGAGCCGCTCGACCACCTGCTCGGGTGTCATCGGCAGCCCCATGTGCTCCTGGATCACCCGCCCGGACTCGACCAGGTCGTTCCCGACCAGCTGCAGCGCGAGCTCCTCGTTCCAGTCCGCGCCGTGCTCCGCGGCGATCTCGAACTCGGTGGCGATCCAGTACGGCTCGGTGTCCACCAGCGTGCCGTCCATGTCCCACAGGACCGCCGCCGGCAGAAGGTCGGTACTCAGCTTGTCCTCCGAGGAGCTCCAGGGTGACGTCGGGCGCGACGAGCCACCTTAGGGCGCCGGCGGCCCTGGAGCACGCCGGGGCGGGACCCAGCCCGCAGCGTCAGAACGGCCGGTGAGCGGGGTCCTGCGACAGTGCCGCCACGTCGAGCGCGCCCTTGCCGGAGATGCCGTCCATGACCTTGTAGCCCATGCGCGCCTTGTTGCTGGACGCGGGGTTGAGCCACTTGGTCTCGTCCTTGATGATGAGCTCCAGCTCCTTGTTGAAGTCGACGAGCGAGATCGCCTTGTCCCCGTTGTAGTAGACCTTGGTCGGGAAGCGCTTCTGGATCTCGTCGGTGGACGGGACGACGGCCTTCGGGTTGTTGATCAGGTCGAAGATCGTGTCGCGGGACATCCGCGAGGTCTCGGCGGAGTACTCCACTCCCAACTGACCGCCGGCGTTGAGCATGTTGGAGTCGCCGTAGATCCGGCCGATGTCGACGTTCTCGCCGGTCTTCACGACGAGTCCCTGCTTGCAGAACATGTCGTGGAAGTGCTTCGTCGCGGCGCCGACGTAGGCGTTGCTGAGCATGTTGTTGTACGACGCCAGGTTGAACTCCCCCGCGGCTGCCTCGGCCTCGTCGCCGGAGATCTGGCCGGTGTTCTTGCCCTTGTCGTCCAGTTCGCCGTGACCCCGGCTCGCCGAGTACGCCACGTGGGCGCCGACGTTGCCCCCCAGGCCGCGACGCTCGGTGCCGCCGCCGAGGACGTTGACCATCTCCTTCTTCAGGATGTACTTCGTCTGGGCCGCCGCACCGCGCACCTTCTTGGTGATGCCCCACGGCTCGTCCTTCTCCGCGAAGCGCTTCGAGACGAGCTGCTCGAGGAGCGGTTCGACCTCCTTCACCGGCTTCCCGAACGCCGTGGCCGCTTGGGTCAGGGTGAGGGTGCGCTTGTCGGCCTTGGCCTGGGCGAGGGCACGCCAGCGCATCATCAGCACGATGTCCTGCGAGCTCTGGTCGTCGACGTCCATGCCGATCTCCGCCGCGGCGCCCTGCGGGCCCTTCAGCTGGCCCCGGACGCCCTTGTCGTGCAGCATCTGCGGGTTGGACTTCAGGTCGCTGTTGGCGGCGTGCAGGGCCATGCTCCACCCGGCCTTCGCCGACGCCGTGTTGCCCATGCCGCCCTTGTCCTTGTCGGCCCACTGGGTGAACCACTGCATGATCTTCGTCTTGTCGATCAGGTGGCCGGCGGCGAAGGAGTCCTGGAGGTAGTGCTCGCCGAAGCTGTTCTGGATCATGGCGTCGTTCGCGTAGTCCTTGGCCAGCTGCTCGAGGCCCTCGACGTCCTTGTCGCTCGCCCCGCCCTGCCGGTCCGTCTTCGCCTTCGCCTTCGCCATCGACGACGCCCTCGCGAGGCCGCGTGCCTTCTCGTGGTACGCGCGCCACTGCTGCCAGCTCGCGGGTGCGAAGTGGCAGGCGTTCCGCTCGAGGGCCGCGAAGTACTGCTCGTGCTCCTCGCCCGGGCGCGAGGTGTCGGAGTTGACCTGGCTCTCCATCCGGATCTCGTAGGCGCCGTCGTTCACGGCCTGGGCACGGGGGCCCCGGGCGTCCTGGAAGTCGGCATCCCAGCCGACCGTCCGGTCGAGCTGGTTGTTGTCGTCCCCGAAGAGCTCCTTGCGGATGTTGCTGAGCTCGATGTACAGCTGCTGACGGACGCCCTGCAGGAGCCCGAGGACCTTCGGCTTCGGCGTCTTCTGGATCGCCTCCGGGTTGCCGAAGAGGTCCGGCATCGTGTTCATCTCGCTGTAGCTGACGACCAGCTTCTCCCCGCCGGCGCAGGACAGCACCACGATCGGGACCTGGTACTCGTCGTCCTGGAGCCCCGTGCCCTGAGCCTTCTCCGTGGCGGTGGCGCCACCCTTGTTCACCTCACCCTTCTCGCCGATGCGCGCGTTGAGGGCGTCCGGGTTCTTGCGGTACTTGAGGAGTCGCTCCATCTCGCGGTCGATGAGGTGCTCGACGGTGTCGAGGTTGGTCTTGTCGGCGTCTTGGAGGCCCTTCGGCTCGCCCTTCTTCACCGAGGCGTCGACCCGCTTCTTCTGCTCCTTGTTCTTGGCGACCTCGCGGACCGACGGGATGTCCTTGATCTGGCGGGGCTGGAGCTCCCCGAGCAGGTAGTGCTCGTACGCGGAGTGCCGGTGGATCCCGTCGTCGGCCGTGACGTCCGCGACCACGGGCCCCTCGACGTCGGCGCCGCTGCGGAGGGCGTGCACGACGGTGTCGGCGACCCGGTCGGCCTCGATCTCGACCGCGTCGTTGGCGTGGCCGACGACGGCCTTGCGCTGCACGGTCCGCCGTACCGCGCCTTGCTGCATGGTGTGGGTCAGCTCGTGAGCGAGCAGATGGAGACCACCGGTCGTGCCGGTATCCGGCAGGCCGTCGCGGAAGTAGATGTCCTGTCCGTAGGTGAACGCCTCCGCCGAGATCCCCCGGTTCAGGGAGGTGGCCTGGGCGCCGGTGTGGAGCCGGACGTTGCCGAAGTCGGCCCCGAACGCACCCTCGAGCGGCGTGCGCAGCGCGGGGGCCAGGGCCGAGCCGCTGCCCGCGCTCGCACGCAGGACCCGCTCGGTGTCGTGGTCGACCTCGCCGCCCTCGAGGCCGATGACGCCGTGGCCGTCGGAGTGACGCCGGAGCGGGCCGCAGCCGCACCCCGCACCGTGCTCGTGCTCCCGCTTGCGCTTGTGGTCGTGGCCCGCGTGCCGCCGGATCTGCGCGGTCTCGTCGGAGAAGGCCAGCCCGGCGACGACGGGACGGACGGTGGCCGGCTCGATCGTCTCCTGGGACGCCGCGGGCTCCGATGCAGACTTGGTCGGCTCGGCCTGCTGGTTCGAGACGTCGAACGACTTCATGTGTACCCCTTGGGGGTAGTTCCGAGCGCACGGGACCCTCGCACGCTACTCCCGCCCGAACGGCCTGTCAGAGGAATGACGGCGGCCGTCGGCCCAGCTTCTGGTACTCGCGCACGGCTGCCGCGACGACGATGCGGTGGCCGACCGGTCGACCCGCCACCACGGCGTCGTACGCAGCGGCCAGCACGATGTTCCGGACGTCGCCGCCCGCCAGGTCGATGGCCTCGACCAGGGCGTCGACGTCCACCGGGTCGTCGAGATCCGTCTCCCCTGCCTGGTCGAGGTGCACCTGCCAGAGACGCCGACGCGTGTCCGGATCGGGGTCCGGGAACGGGATGATGAACTGCATGCGTCGCAGGAACGCGCGATCGAGGTTGCCGCCGAGGTTGGTGGCGAGCACGGTGATGCCGTCGAAGTGCTCCATCCGCTGCAGCAGGTAGGACACGCCCTGGTTCGCGTAGCGGTCGTGAGCGTCCTGCACCGCGGAGCGGCTGCCGAACAGCGCGTCGGCCTCGTCGAAGAACAGCACCACGTTGCGGCTCTCGGCGTCGCGGAACACCTGCTCGAGGTGCTTCTCCGTCTCGCCGATGTACTTGTCGACGATGGCGGAGAGGTCGATCTGCATCAGCTCGAGACCGAGCTCGTTGGCGATGACGTGGGCGGACAGCGTCTTGCCGGTGCCGGGCGAGCCCGTGAACAGCGCCGCGAGGCCGCCACCCTTCCCACCCTTGGTGTGCAGCGTGCTGCGCGTCAGGATCTCGTCGCGGCGCTCGGCCCACCGGACCAGACGGACCAGCTCGTCCTTGATCCGTGCGGGGAGGACGAGGTCGGCGAACGACGCCGCCGTCCCGGGATCGCGCGCGACCTGGCCGACCGTGAGGGTCGTGGCGGCGCGGGAGCCGAGCGTGCGGGCCGCGTCACGCAGGAGCTCGTGGGTCACCTCCTCGCCGCGCGCCTGCGCGAGCAGGCGGGCGTACCGTGTCGTCGCCAGGATCTCCTCGGGATTGAGCCGCAGGTGCACGATCGACTTCGCGGCAGTCCCCTCCAGGGGACCGTCCATGGCGGACTCCCAGATCGCCGCCCGGTCGGCGCCGGTCAGGAACGGCGCTGCGACGGTGAGCGGGCTCGTGGGGAGGAGGTGCGCCGGCCAGGGCGCCGTGCCGACGGCGATGACCGGGACCGGAGATCCTGCCAGCAGGCGCACCACCGGTGCGCCGGCCCTGACGACCTCGTCGGCGCCGCCCACCACCAGGCCCACCCCGCGCAGACCCGCCTCACGGACGGCGGCCCGGACGACGTCGGCGAGGTCGGCCGACCGGGCCAGCCGGGCGTCGATGACGAGGCAGTCGGCGCCCGCGTCGGCGAACGCGGCGACCGCGACGGAGAGGCCCGCCCGTCCGAGCGGGCTGTTGACCCACACGAGCCGTTGTCCCTCGGTGAGCGCCCGCGCCATCTGGTCCGACGTCGGGCACCGGTAGGCGAGGGCGTCGACGGCGACGGAGAGCACGGCCGCGTCGGCGACGTCGTCCCCGGTCAGGTGCGCCCTCACCCGGTCGTGGACCGAGATCTGCCGGTCGAGCCAGCCGCCCGCGCCGACCAGCTCGACGAGCCCCCCGCGCCGCAGCGGCGCCGTCGGGTGCAGGTGGCGCGAGCTGTCGAGCCCCGCCGTGGGAAGGCCGGCGAGCTCCAGGGCGAGGCCGACCGTCACGTGGCCTCCCAACAGCCGGCCGGACAACAGGTCGAAGGCGTGGCCGACCGTCGGGTCGAGGCCGGGCGCGACCGCGACGGTCAGGAGGTCGGCCGCAGGGGTGGGCAGGCCGAAGACCGCGGATACGCCGAGGAACCGTTCGTCGTCGTCGTCCGCCGTGGACGGGTAGTCGTTCTGCAGCGCCTTGACGACGTCCGCCAGCTCACCGGTCACACCGGTGCGCCGGGTCGCGGCTGCTGCCACGGCGTCCGTGACGCGAGCCAGACGCTCGCGCATCGCATCCCTCCGTCCCGCCCCCTCCGCAGCGTAGGAGAGACGCGGACCCGCAGCCGGAGAACCGCCGAAGCCGGTCGGGTCAGTCCTCGGGCTCGTAGCCGAGGTTGGGTGAGAGCCAGCGCTCCGCCTCGCGGAGGGTCCAGCCCTTGCGGGTGGCGTAGTCCTCGACCTGGTCGCGGCCGAGCCGGCCGACGACGAAGTACTGGGACTGCGGGTGGCTGTAGTAGACGCCCGACACCGCCGCACCCGGCCACATCGCCATCGACTCGGTGAGCGCGATGCCGGTGTTCGCCTCGGCGTCCAGCAGGTCCCAGAGCGCGAGCTTCTCGGTGTGGTCGGGGCAGGCCGGGTAGCCCGGGGCGGGGCGGATGCCGGTGTACCGCTCGGCGATGAGGTCCTCGGACGACAGCGACTCGGTCGGCTCGTGGCCCCAGAACTCGGTGCGCACCCGCTCGTGGAGCCGCTCGGCGAAGGCCTCGGCGAGCCGGTCGGCGAGCGACTCGAGCAGGATCGCGTTGTAGTCGTCGTGGTCGGCCTTGAACGCCTTCACGCGCTCCTCGATGCCGTGCCCGGCGGTGACGGCGAACGCGCCGACGTGGTCGGGCAGCTCGGTCGAGACCGGCGCCACGAAGTCGGCCAGCGACCGGTTCGGGACGCCCTCGCGGTGCTTGCCCTGCTGCCGCAGCTGGTGGAGGACGGCGCGCTGCTCGGTACGGGACTCGTCGGTGTAGACGACGACGTCGTCGCCGTCCGCCGCGGCCGGGAACAGCCCGTAGACGCCGCGCGCGGTGAGCCAGCGCTCGGCGACGACCTGGTCGAGCATCTCCTGCGCGTCGTCGAACAGCTTGCGCGCCGCCTCACCGTGCGACGGGCTGTTGAGGATGTCGGGGTACTTGCCCTTCATCTCCCAGGCGTTGAAGAACGGCTGCCAGTCGATGTAGTCGCGCAGCTCGCCGAGGTCGTACTCGTCGAGCACGTGGACGCCGGGCTGCTTCGGCTGCGGCGGCTCGTACCCGGACCAGTCCACCGGCGTCGCGTTCTCCCGCGCCTGCTCGTAGGTGACCGCCGGTCGCTCCCGCTTGTCGGCGTGCCGCGCGCGCAGCGAGTCGTAGTCGGTGCGGACGTCGGCCAGCAGCTTCTCGCGCTTGGTCTCGTGCAGCAGCGCCGCGGCGGTCGGCACCGAGCGCGAGGCGTCCTTCACCCACACCACCGGGCCGTCGTACTTGGGGTCGACCTTGACGGCGGTGTGGGCACGCGACGTCGTCGCGCCGCCCACCAGCAGCGGGAGGTCGAGGCCGAGCCGCTGCATCTCGGTGGCGAAGCCGACCATCTCGTCCAGCGACGGGGTGATGAGGCCGGACAGGCCGATGATGTCGGCGCCGACCTCCCGCGCGGTGTCGAGGATCTTCTGAGCCGGCACCATCACGCCGAGGTCGACGACCTCGTAGTTGTTGCACTGCAGCACCACGCCGACGATGTTCTTGCCGATGTCGTGCACGTCGCCCTTGACCGTCGCCATCACGATCGTGCCGTTGGTGTCCTTGGCGGTGGCGAGCTCGGGATTGTCGAGCTTCTCCTGCTCGATGAACGGGATGAGGTAGGCGACCGCCTTCTTCATCACCCGCGCCGACTTCACCACCTGGGGCAGGAACATCTTGCCGGCGCCGAAGAGGTCGCCGACGACGTTCATGCCGTCCATCAGCGGGCCCTCGATCACCTCGAGCGGCCGGCCGCCGCGCTCGGCGATCTCGGCCCGCAGCTCCTCGGTGTCGGACTCGACGTGCGCGTCGATCCCCTTCACCAGCGCGTGGGTGATCCGCTCGGACACCGGCAGCTCCCGCCACTCCTCGGTGACGGCCTCCGCCTCCTCGCCCGCCCGGTTGTGTGACTCGGCGATCTCGAGGAGCCGCTCGGCGGCGTCGGGACGGCGGTTGAGGACGACGTCCTCGATCCGCTCGCGCAGCTCGGGGTCGACCTGGTCGTAGACCACGAGGGCGCCGGCGTTGACGATGCCCATGTCGAGGCCGGCCTCGATCGCGTGGTACAGGAAGACCGCGTGGATCGCCTCGCGGACGGGGTTGTTGCCGCGGAAGCTGAAGCTGACGTTGGAGATGCCGCCGGACACCTTCGCGCCGGGCAGGTTCTCCTTGATCCACCGGGTGGCCTCGATGAAGTCGAGGCCGTACGAGGCGTGCTCCTCGATGCCGGTGGCGACGGCGAACACGTTGGGGTCGAAGACGATGTCCTCGGGCGGGAAGCCGACCTCGTCCACCAGGATCCGGTACGCCCGCTCGCAGATCGCCTTGCGGCGCTCGAGGTTGTCGGCCTGGCCGTCCTCGTCGAACGCCATGACGACGGCGGCCGCGCCGTACTTGCGGCACAGCCGGGCGTGCTCGCGGAAGACGTCCTCGCCCTCCTTCATGGAGATCGAGTTGACGATCGGCTTGCCCTGCACGGTCTTCAGGCCGGCCTCGATGACCTCCCACTTGGAGGAGTCGACCATCAGCGGCACCCGGCTGATGTCGGGCTCGGAGGCGATCAGCTTGAGGAACCGGTCCATCGCCTCGACGCCGTCGATCATCCCCTCGTCCATGTTGACGTCGATGACCTGCGCGCCGTTCTCGACCTGCTGGGCGGCCACGGTGAGCGCGGTGTCGTAGTCGCCGTCCTTGATGAGGCGGCGGAACCGGGCCGAGCCGGTGATGTTCGTGCGCTCGCCGACGTTGACGAACAGGCTGTCGCCGGTGAGTGAGAACGGCTCGAGGCCCGAGAGCCGCATGGCCGGAGCGGCCTCCGGGATCTCCCGGCGGCCCTGGCCGCGGACGGCGTCCGCGATGGCGCGCACGTGGTCGGGCGTGGTGCCGCAGCAGCCGCCGGCGAAGTTGAGGAACCCGGCCTCGGCGAACTCGCCGAGCATGGCCGCGGTCTCCTCCGGGGCCTCGTCGTACTCGCCGAAGGCGTTGGGGAGGCCGGCGTTCGGGTAGCAGGAGACGAAGGTGTCGGCGAGCCGGCTGAGCTCGGCGAGGTAGGGCCGCATGTCCTTGGCGCCGAGCGCGCAGTTGAGGCCGACCGCGAGCGGCCGGGCGTGGCGCACCGAGTTCCAGAACGCCTCGGTGACCTGGCCCGACAGGGTGCGGCCGGAGGCGTCGGTGATCGTGCCCGAGACGATCACCGGCCAGCGGCGGCCCTGCTCCTCGAAGAGCGTCTCGATCGCGAAGATCGCGGCCTTCGCGTTGAGGGTGTCGAAGATGGTCTCGACGAACAGCAGGTCGGCCCCGCCCTCGACGAGCCCGCGGGCGGCGTCGAGGTAGGCGTCGACGAGCTGGTCCCAGGTGACGTTGCGGGCGCCGGGGTCGTTCACGTCCGGGCTGATGGACGCCGTCCGGGTGGTCGGGCCGAGCGCGCCGCCGACCCAGCGCGGGGTGCCGGTCTCGGCGGCCACCTCGTCGGCGACGCGGCGGGCGAGGCGGGCGGCCTCGTAGTTCAGCTCGTGGGCGAGGTCCTCCAGGCCGTAGTCCGCGAGCGAGATCGCGGTGGCGTTGAAGGTGTTGGTCTCGATGACGTCGGCGCCGGCGTCGAAGTACTCGCGGTGGATCGCCTCGATGATCGCGGGCTGGGTGAGCGTCAGCAGGTCGTTGGCACCGGCGAGGTCGATGTCCGAGTCGGCGAACCGGTCACCTCGGTACTCGGCCTCGGAGGGGCGGTCGCGCTGGATCGCGGTGCCCATGGCGCCGTCCAGCACCAGGATCCGCTCGCGCAGCAGGGCGGTGAGCTCGTCGGTGGCGTCGGGCCGCAGCTGCGCCGGGGTGGTGTCGGACAACGGACCTCCTCTCCAGACCACGCTAGGAACCCTGTCCACGTCCTGGACCGGATTCCCAAATGGTGACACTCCGGCGGCGCACCCCGGTAATCCCGGGCGCAGGAGATGGCTCTGCGTGACTAGGCTCGTTCCGTGATCGAGATCGAGGACGCGCCCGACCTGGTCGACCCCCTGGTCATCGCCGCGTTCGAGGGGTGGAACGACGCGGCCGACGCGGCCTCCGGCGTCGTCGACCACCTGATGTCGGTGTGGAACGCACGGGTCGTCGGCGCGATGGACCCGGAGGACTTCTACGACTTCCAGGTCAACCGCCCCACCGTGAGCACCGACGAGATCGGGCACCGCCGGCTCACCTGGCCGACGACGCAGATCGCGGTGGCGTCGCCGCCGGACCTGGACCGCGACGTGATCCTGGTACGCGGCATCGAGCCGAGCATGCGGTGGCGGCAGTTCTGCGCCGAGCTGCTCGCGGCGTGCGACGAGCTGGGCGGCGAGCTCGTGGTCACCCTCGGGGCGCTGCTGGCCGACACCCCGCACACCCGCCCGATCCCCGTCACCGGCACCGCCACCGAGCCCGAGCTGGTGGACCGGCTGAAGCTGGAGCAGTCCACCTACGAGGGACCGACCGGCATCGTCGGGGTGTTCCAGGACGCCTGCATGCGGCTCGACGTCCCGGCCGTGTCGTACTGGGCCGCCGTGCCGCACTACGTCGCACAGCCGCCCTGCCCGAAGGCGACGCTGGCGCTGCTCGGCCAGCTGGAGGACCTGCTCGAGGTCTCGATCCCGCTCGGCGACCTGCCCGAGGACGCCCGCGCCTGGGAGCGCGGCGTCGACGAGCTGGCGCAGGAGGACGAGGACATCGCCGACTACGTCCGCGCCCTCGAGGAGACCCGCGACACCGCCGACCTCCCCGAGGCGTCGGGCGAGGCCATCGCCCGTGAGTTCGAGCGCTACCTCAAGCGCCGCGGCGACGACCTGTCCGGCGGCTGACGCCCGGTCCCCGGTTGCGTCGTTTGGTCACCAACGACGCGATTCGGGGCCCGGTCTGCGTCGTTGGTGACCAAACGGCACGGACCGGACGGCGTCAGAGGGCGAGGCCGAGGGCGGCGTCGAGCACCGCGAGGACGGCGACGGCAGCGTGTGGGTCGGAGTTGTCGGCCAGGCCGTCACGGCCGAGGGTGCTCGCCACCCAGCGGTCGACGGCGGCCGTCGCACGTGGGGCGTCGAGGTCGTCGGCCAGTGCAGCCAGGACCTCCTCGACCACCGGCCCGGCCGGGGCGCCGGCGCCCAGCGCGACGGCGCGACGCCACTCGGTGAGGTCGTCGACGGCGGTCCAGAGCTCGGCGTCGGACCACTCCCAGTCGCTGCGGAAGTGGTGCCGCAGCAACGCGAGCCGGATCGCCGTCGGGTCGATGTCGCTGTTGCGCAGCGCGGATACGAAGACCAGGTTGCCGCGCGACTTCGACATCTTCTCGCCGTCGTAGCCGACCATCCCGGCGTGGCTGTAGACCCGCGCGAACGGCTCGCCGGGGCTGGCCACCTGGCCGTGCCCGGCGCACATCTCGTGGTGCGGGAAGACCAGGTCGGAGCCACCACCCTGGACGTCGAACGCGGTCCCGAGGTGGTGCTGGGCGATCGCCGTGCACTCGACGTGCCAGCCGGGGCGTCCGCGGCCGAACGGGCTGTCCCAGGACGGCTCGCCCTCGCGGGCGCCGCGCCAGACCACGCAGTCGAGCGGGTCGCGCTTGCCGTCGCGGTCGGGGTCGCCGCCACGCTCGGCGAACAGCGCCAGCATGGTGTCGCGGTCGAAGCCCGACTCGTCGCCGAACGCCGGGTCGGCCGCCACCGCGTAGTAGACGTCGGTGTCGACCCGGTAGATCGCGCCCGCGGCCTCGAGCCGTTGGATCAGCTCCACCGCCAGCGGGATCGACTCGACGGCACCGACGTAGTGGTCCGGCGGCAGCACCCGGAGCGCCTGCATGTCCTGCCGGAACAGCTCGGTCTCGCGCTCGGCCAGCTCGGCCCAGTCGACGCCGACCTTCCCGGCGCGCTCGAGCAGCGGGTCGTCGACGTCGGTGACGTTCTGCACGAAGACGACGTCGAGCCCGGCGTTCCGCCAGGCGCGGTTCAGCAGGTCGAAGCCGACGTAGGTGGCCGCGTGACCGAGGTGGGTGGCGTCGTAGGGGGTGATGCCGCAGACGTACATCCGGGCCGCCTCGCCGTCGGGGACGAGCGTGACCCGCTGCCCCGTGGCGGTGTCGTGCAGCGACACTTCCGGTCCCGTGACAGGCAGGCCGGGGACGTCCGGCGCGGACCAGGAGCGCATGGCCGCGAGCCTAGGGGGTGCGGTGGAGCCGCGCGGCCCGTGGTCCCGTCGTCGCGAAGTGCGCCGTTTGGTCACCAACGACGCAGATCAGGCCCCGAATCGCGTCGTTGGTGACCAAACCGCACGGACTCAGAACGGGGGCCACGGGATAGGCGACCACTGGCCGCGGGGGGTGGGAAGGACGCCGCGGTCGAGGAGACGGCGGCAGCGGCGGGTGAGGGAGTCGATCTCCAGGTCGGTCAGGTGGTCGGCGAGGGCGTCCGCGAGGCCCTCGCCCAGCGCGGCGAGCACCCGCTCGACGCCGGCGACCTCCTCGTCGCCGAGCGGCTCGCCGTGCCAGCCCCACAGCACCGTCCGGAGCTTCGGCTCGTGGTGGAACGTCAGGCCGTGGTCGACGCCGTAGCGGTGGCCGTCGGCCATCTCCAGCACGTGCCCGCCCTTGCGGTCGGCGTTGTTGGTGAGCACGTCGAGCACCGCCATCCGCCGCAGCGCGGCGGTGTCCTCGTGCACCAGCGTGACGTCGCGGTCGCGGTCGTCGACGCCCTCGAACACCGCCAGGTAGCCGTCCGGGACCCCACCGCTGCTCACCAGCGTCACCGCCTCCTGGTCCGGGTCGGGCTCCCGCCACTCCTGAACCATCCCCGGCCCGTGCGGCCCGTCGCCCATCCAGGTGCGCGGCACGACGTCCCACCCGGTCGTCTCCGACACGGCGTACGCCGCGACCTCGCGGTCGGCGAGCGTGCCGTCGGGGAAGTCCCAGAGCGGCCGCTCCCCCGCCACCGGCTTGTAGACGACCTTCGCGCCGTCGATCTCGCCCAGGAACGTGGCGTTCGACGCCGGCATGATCCGGCCGTGCAGCCGCAGGCCGCCGGGAGCGCTCAACAGCTCACGGATCCCGACGCCGGAACCCGTTCGCCCGCACGCAGAGATGTCCGTCGGGGTCGATCGGGTTGCCGCAGAACGGGCAGCTCGGGCGGCCGGCCTCGAGCACCTGCTCGGCGCGCTTCACGAACGAGCGCGCCGATGCCGCGGTGAGCCGCACCAGGAACACCTCGTCGGGCTCGGGCTCCTCGAAGTCCTGGTCGACCTGGTCGGGGGTCACCACGGCCGCCTCGGTGAACGGGAAGACCTCGATGACCACCCGCTCGTCGTCGGGGTCCCACGACAGCGTCATCGTGCCGGCGCGGAACTCCTCCTCGATCGGCTGCTCCAGCGGGTCGGTGTCGTCGAGGCCCAGCGGCGCGACGGCGGGGATCAGGCTCTGGCTCGCCTGCCGGGCCATGATCTCGTCGAGCAGCTCGTCGACCCTCTCGGCGAGCGCCGCCACCTGCTGCTTCTCCAGCGCCACGCTCGTGATCCGGTTCCCGGCCCGCGCCTGCAGGAAGAACGTGCGCGCCCCGGGCTCGCCCACGGTCCCGGCGACGAAGCGCTCGGGCGGGTCGAATCCGTGCACGATCGGAGGCATGTCCGTCACCCTATGACCGCCCCCCAGGGCCGGCCCCACCCCCGACGACGGCGTCCTCCGAGGCCCGCCGCCGCCGTCCCTTCTGCCTCTGGGGCTTCGGCGGCGCGAGCCAGCCGAGGTCGCCGGCGTGCGTGTTGGTGGCGAGCACGAACGGCCGGCTGCCGGTGTAGCGCACCACGGACGCCGACGCCGGGTCGACGTGCAGCCGCTGGAACAGGTCGAGGTGCATGCCGAGCGCGTCGGCGAGCACGGCCTTGATCAGGTCGCCGTGGCTCACCGCCACCCAGACGGCGTCCGGCCCGTGCTCGGCCTCCACCGCGGCGTCGTGCGCCCGGACGGCGGCGACCACCCGCGCCTGCATGCCCGCCATCGACTCGCCGCCGGGGAACGTCACCGCCGACGGCTGGGTCTGCACGGTCTTCCAGAGCGGCTCCTTGAGGAGCTCCTTGATCGTCCGCCCCTGCCACTCCCCGTAGTCGCACTCGGTGAGCCGCCGGTCGGTCGCCGCGCTGAGACCCCGCTCCGCCGGCTGGGCCGAGATCACGGCCTTCGCGGTCTGCCGGCACCGCTCGAGCGGGCTGCTCACCACGGCCGCGAGCGGGACGCCGGCCAGCCGCTCCCCCACCCGCGCGGCCTGCTCATGCCCGGTGTCGTCGAGCCTCACGCCGCGCGCGCGGCCGGCGAGAACGCCGCCGACGTTCGCCGAGGAGCGTCCATGCCGCACGAGCACCACTGTCGCCACGTCCGAGAATCTAGCGACCGCGGGACTACCGTGATCCCGTGCTCGTCGACAGCGCGGTCTACCACCGCGGCAGCCGGGTCCCCGTCGACTGCCAGGCGCACGACTACGAGGCGCTGCGCACCGCGGCGTCCGAGCAGGGCGATTTCGTCTGGGTCGGGCTCCACCAGCCCACCGACGCCGAGATCACCGCCGTCGCCGAGTCGTTCGGGCTCCACAAGCTCGCGGTCGAGGACGCCGTCAAGGCGCACCAGCGGCCGAAGCTCGAGCAGTACGACGACAGCCTGTTCCTCGTCCTCAAGACCCTCTGGTACGTCGACGAGGCCGACGCCGTCGAGACCGGCGAGATCAACATGTTCATCGGCGCCGACTTCGTGATCACCGTGCGGCACGGCAAGGGCGGCGAGCTGCAGTCGGCCCGCCGGCGGCTCGAAGGCACCGAGCACGTGCTGAGCCACGGCCCGTCCGCCGTCGTCTACGCCGTGTGCGACAGCGTGGTGGACGCCTACACCGTGGTGGTGGACGAGCTGCAGACCGACGTCGACGAGGTCGAGGGGTCGGTGTTCTCCCAGGAGCGCACCCGCGACTCCGCCCGCATCTACACGCTCAAGCGCGAGATCGCCGAGGTGCGACGGGCGGTGATCCCGCTGCGGGAGCCGGTGCGCCGGTTCACGGCCGGCATCGTGCCGGGCATCGACCCGGAGACGGCCCCGTTCTTCCGCGACGTCGGCGACCACCTCTCGCAGGCCGCGGAGGCCGTCGACACCCTGGACGCGCTGCTCTCGTCGGCCTTCGACGCCCACCTCGCGGCCATCTCGGTGCAGCAGAACGACGACATGCGCAAGATCTCCGCCGGCGCGGCCCTGGTGGTGGTGCCGACTCTCATCGCGGGCGTCTACGGCATGAACTTCGAGCACATGCCCGAGCTCGGCTGGACCTTCGGCTACCCGTTCGCGATGGCGCTGATGTTCGGCGTCTCCGGGCTGCTGCTGTGGTTCTTCAAGCGCTCCGGCTGGCTGTAGGTGCTCAGGCGGTGAGGACGCCGGTTCCCAGGAGCACGAACACCGCGAGGCCGAGCAGCACCCGGTAGACCACGAACGGCGTGTACGACCGGGTGGTCACGTAGCGCAGCAGCCACGCGATCGCGGCGTACCCGACCACGAACGACACCGCCGTGGCCACGATCGTGGGCGTCCACCCGAAGTCGTTGTGGCCGTTCGGGATCTCCTTGAGCTCGTACAGGCCGGCCGCGACGACGGCGGGGATCGCCAGCAGGAACGCGTAGCGGGTGGCGGCCTCGCGGTCGTAGCCGAGGATCCGGCCCATCGAGAGCGTGGCGCCCGAGCGGGAGACGCCGGGCACGAGGGCGAGCGCCTGTGCGAACCCCATGAGGACGGCGTCGCGGAGGGTGAGCTGCTTGATCGTCCGCTCGGTGCCGCCGAACCGGTCGGCGAGTCCGAGCACGATGCCCAGGACGACGAGCGTGGTGGCGATGAGCCACAGGTTGCGGAACTCGCTCTCGATCGTGTCCTTGAGGGTCACGCCGAGGATCCCGATCGGGACCGAGCCGAGGATGATGAACCAGCCCATCCGGGCGTCGAGGTGGCCGCGCAGCTCGGCGCGCACCAGCGAGCGGACCCAGCACGACGCGATCCGCCAGATGTCCTTGCGGAAGTAGAGCAGGACGGCGAGCTCGGTGCCGATCTGGACGACGGCGGTGAACGCGGCTCCGGGGTCGCCCCAGCCGAAGAGCTCGGGGTAGATCCGCAGGTGGGCGCTGCTGGAGATCGGCAGGAACTCGGTCAGTCCCTGGATGATGCCGAGGACGACCGCCTTCAGGAGCTCCGACACGGTGCCCAACCGTAGACCGCGGCGTCCGCGCGGCGCGTTGCGGCCACGCCGTCAGGCGGTGCCGACTACTTTCTCGTCCATGCAGCATCGCTCGGTGGGCAGCACGGGCCTCCAGGTGTCCCGGCTGGGGCTCGGCACCATGGGCTGGGGGCGCGACACCGACGAGCACGAGGCGCGCGACCAGCTCATCGCCTTCGCCGAGACGGGCGGCACCTTCGTCGACACCGCCGCGGCCTACACCGAGGGCGGTGCGGAGCGGCTGCTCGGCTCGCTGATCGGTGACGTCGTCGCCCGCGACGAGATCGTGCTGGCCACCAAGGCCGGCGTCTCGCGTCGCGGCGAGCAGACCCGCTACGACACCTCGCGCGGTCACCTGCTCGCGACCCTCGACGCGTCGCTGGAGCGGCTCGGCGTCGACCACGTCGACCTCTGGCAGGTCCACGTGTGGACCGACACCGCCCCGCTCGAGGAGACGCTCACCGCGCTCGACCAGGCGGTCAGCAGCGGTCGCGCGGCGTACGTCGGCATCTCGAACTACACCGGATGGCAGACCGCCCAGGCCGCCACCTGGCAGCGGGCGGTGCCCGGTCGGGCGACCCTGGCGTGCACCCAGGTCGAGTACTCGCTGCTGAACCGGCAGGTCGAGCGGGAGGTGCTGCCGGCCTGCGACGCGCTCGGGCTCGGGGTGCTGCCGTGGTCGCCGCTCGGCCGCGGTGTGCTCACCGGCAAGTACCGCAGCGGGACGCCGTCGGACTCCCGCGGCGCTGCGCCCGGCCTGTCCCGGTTCGTGGAGCCCTACCTCGGCGACCGCAGCGCCCGGGTGGTCGAGGCGGTGGCCCGCGCCGCCGACGGCCTCGGCTGGACGCCGCTCGAGGTGGCGCTGGTGTGGGTGCGCGATCGGCCCGGCGTCACCGCGCCGGTGGTGGGTGCCCGCACCGCGGCCCAGCTGCGCGGCTCGCTCGCTACCGAGGAGAAGGAGCTGCCGCCCGAGCTGGTGGCCGCCCTCGACGACGTGTCGGCGGACCCGTCGTGAGCCGGCTGGACCGCCGCCCGCCGCGGCCCGGCGTGGTGTGGGAGTTCGACAAGGTCTCGTTCTCCCGTGAGTACCCGCGCTCGGTCGTCACCAAGCTGCTCGTCGACCGCGCCGAGCACGGCGGCTGGGAGCTCGACCGGGTCCGCATCGCCGCCGACGGCACCCGCCGCGTCGTGCTCCGACGCAAGATCATCCGGGCGGTGCGGACGGCGTAGCCGGCTCCGCCGGGGTGCGCCGTTTGGTCACCAACGACGCATTTCAGCACCGAAATCACGCGGTTGGGGACCAAACCGCGCACCCCCGGTGCGCTCAGACGTCGTCGAGGAAGCGGTCGAAGACGCGGGCGCCGAACTGCAGGGCGTCGACGGGGACGCGCTCGTCGACGCCGTGGAAGAGGGCGGTGAAGTCGAGGTCGTCGGGCAGCCGGAGCGGGGCGAAGCCGTAGGAGCGCATGCCGAGCTTGCGGAAGTGCTTCGCGTCGGTGCCGCCGCTCATCGTGTACGGCACGACCATCCCGTCCGGGTCCTCGGCGAGCACGGCGCGGGTCATCGAGGCCACCAGGTCGCCGTCGTACGGCGTCTCCCAGGGCTGCTGGTGGGAGAGGAAGTCCCACTCGATGCCGTCGCCGCACAGCTCGCGCAGGGTCTGGAAGAACTCGTCCTCGTAGCCCGGGAGGAACCGGCCGTCGACGTGCGCTGTGGCCTCGGTGGGCACCACGTTGACCTTGTAGCCGGCGTCGAGCTGGGTGGGGCTGACGGAGTTGCGGATGACCGCGCCGAGCATCCGGACGGCGCCGCCGAACTCCTCCACCAGCGCCTGCGCGTTCTCGGGGGTCGCCTCGGTGCCGGCCAGGTCGGCGACGGCCGCCAGCAGCACCTCCATGGTCGGCGTCAGCCGCACCGGCCATTGATGGGCGCCGATCCGGGCGACGGCGCCCGCGAGCCGGGTGACGGCGTTGTCGTCGTTGATCATCGAGCCGTGGCCGGCGCGGCCGCGGGCGGTGAGCCGCATCCAGGCCATGCCCTTCTCGGCCGCCTCGATCAGGTAGAGCCGCTTGCCGCGCACCGTCGTCGAGAAGCCGCCGACCTCGCCCACGGCCTCGGTGCAGTGCGCCAGCTCGTCGCGGTGGCCGGTGACGAGCACCTCGGCACCGCGATGGCCGCCGGCCTCCTCGTCGGCGGTGAAGCACAGCACGATCGGACGCTCGGGCACCCGGCCGGAGCGCTGCCGGGCCCGCACACAGGCCAGCAGCATCGCGTCGAAGTCCTTCATGTCGACCGCACCGCGGCCCCAGACATATCCGTCCTGGATCTCGCCGCTGAACGGGTCGACCTGCCAGTCCTCGGCGGCGGCCGGGACGACGTCGAGGTGGCCGTGCAGGAGCAGCCCGTCGCCGCTGCTGCCACCCCAGGTGGCGACCACCGAGGTACGGCCCGGGTCGGACTCGATCAGCCGGGACTCGATACCCACCTCGTCGAGCAGCGTCGCCACGTGCTCGGCGGCCTTCCGCTCGCCGGGGCCCTCGCGGTCGCCGTAGTTGGTGGTGTCGATCCGGATCAGGTCGCGGCAGAGGTCGACGACCTCGTCGGCCGGGTCGGGACCGTCACCGTGCGGCGGGTCGGAGGCGGCGTCCGAGAGGGTGCCCATGGGCTCATCCTGCACCCTCGCCGGAGGGCCCTGCCGATGCGGGAACGACCCGTCTCTTTTGCTACTGTTCCCGTCGCACTCGTCCGGGTGGCGGAATTGGCAGACGCGCTAGCTTGAGGTGCTAGTGCCCGTATTAGGGCGTGGGGGTTCAAGTCCCCCCTCGGACACCGATCGCCTGGCAGGACCTGGCAAATTCGCCGGCACAGATGACAGGGCCCCTCCCCCGTGGGAGAGGGGCCCTGCTTCGTCTCGTGGTGGCCCTGGGTGCCGAGCTCCAGGCCTGTGGGGGGCTGGCCCGTGAACCCGGGGGTTCACCCGCTCAGTAGGACCACCACGAGAACGGCGACGCCCATGAGGGCGCCGAGCATGAGAAACGCGCGTGCAGAGGCGTATGAGGCCCATCGAGACCGCGCGATCCGCCGGTGCGGAGCGACGACGATCTCCTCGTGCCGCCACTCGGTGAAGAGGGGCGACACGATGTCAAGCCGGTCTTGACCAGTCGTGATGTGGGTCATCGGTTGCGTCGCTTTCGGAAGAACTTGTGCAGACATCTCTTGCGGATGTCAGACTTGACCGATTATTACAGATGTTGACCGCCCGCGCAGGCCCTCTCAAGGAGTTCTCATGTCCAAGGTTCGTACTCTCGTCGCCTCCCTCGTCATCTCCGCCTCGGCCGTCAGCGGTGTCGCTGTCGTCGGCGGGGTGAGCGCCGCGAACCTGAACGTCCAGCACATCTGGTGCTGCCGCTGACCTAGCAGCACCCCGCACCGGTCAGGAACTCGCCTGCCCGATCACTGCTGCCTGCCCTGCCTGCCCTGCCTGACCGATCACCGCTCCGATGATCGCTCCGGGACGACCGGTCGGCTGACGCAGCCCGGTGGACGCCGCAGCACTGCGGAACGCGGCCATCGCCTCGGTGAGCATGCCCTGCTCCTCCATGAGCGTGCCGACCTCGAACCACAGCTCGGCGACCCCGCGGTCGGAGCCGGCTGCCGAGAGGGTCAGGATGGCGTCTCGGAAGTGGCCCTGCATGGCCGCTGTGTCGCCCTTCGTCCCGGCGATCTGGCCGAGCAGCACGGTTGCCCGAGCCGACACGAGCGGCGCCATTCCGATGATCGCGTCACGAACCTCCTGCGCGATCTCCTCGGCCCGGCCGAGGTCGAGGCGCAGCCAGTGCGCCTTCGCCTGGGCCACGCGGTTGGAGGCCTGGTCGACCGGGGACACGTTCGCCCACTTGGCGTCCTGGTGAGCGCGCTCGAGATTATCGAGTGCGGCGTCCACCTCGGGCGGGTCCATGTCGAGCTGGAGGATGCCGAGCTCGCCGCGCAGACGTGCCACTCCGGTGGCGTCGTCGAGGTTCTCCAGCAGCGCGAGTGCGCGGTGGGCGAGCGGAAGCGCGGTGTCCATCCGCCCGGCCTCGCTCTCGACGATGCTGCTGTTCCAGTACGCCGCCACGCGGGCGTTCAGGGAGTCCTGACGCTCCGCCTCGTCGACGGCGCGGGCACAGATCCGTGCGGCCTGGGCGACGTCGCCGCGCTCGCAGTGCGCGCCGGCGACGGTGAGCGCGAGCTCGACCGCCTCCGTGGTGCCGCCGAGCCCGAGCGCCTGCAGGCTCAGCCGGGCCTGCTCCCCCACCTCGACGGCGCGTGCGAGGTCGCCGGAGTCGTGGAGGAAGCCGCTCAGCAGCGTGAGCGCGCGCACCCAGAGCAGGTCCCGGGTGTCGTCGATGGCGAGGTCCTCGAGGGTCATGATCGCCTCGCCGACGTCGCCGAGCCCGAACAGCGCCTGGGCGCGCACCAGCATCGCCTCGCGGCGCAGCGGTGCCGCGCCCGGGCCGACCTGCGTGGCACGGCCGATGATCGCGTCGGCGCCGCTACGGGCGGACGCGGCGTCACCGGTGCGCAGCGACAGCTCGGCGTAGTCGAGCTGCAGGCGCATCTCGGACACGGCGGCCGTGTCGACCACGGGCGCCTCGTCGGGATCGGGGGCGAGGAGGTCGTCCAGCGTGCAGTCGAGCCGGCCGGCCAGCGTCTCCAGCAGCTCGGGCGCCGGACGTCGCTGGCCGGCCTCGATGCGGGAGATGTAGGCGGTGGACGAGCATCCCTGCGCCGTCTGGCCCTGCGTGAAGCCGGCCCGCTGGCGGGCTCGCTTCAGGCGGGACCCGAGGATCTTGGGGTCGATGGTGAGCGCTCGGGGGCGCAGGTCAGCGTGCATGAGAGGCAGTCTGCCTGCATGTGCCAAGAGTTGTCAGCGATTCGCACGGGTTGTACAGACCTCTTGAGGAAATCTTGTCAATTGGGTCCGTCGGCGGCGTCGCCGGCCAAGGCGCGGGTGATCGCCTCGTCCAATGAGAGGTATCGGTAGCCGGGGAGCAGCTCTTGAGCGGCGTCGTCGTCGCGGCACACCATGTCGTGCGCCAGGCTCCGCACGAGGGCGCGCACCGTCGTCCGCGGTTGGCCGCTCAGCAGCGCGACCGCCTCCCCCACCAGGCGGGCCGGCGCCACCAGCGCGGGCACCTGGGGCCGGGTGAGACCGGCGAGCTCGGCGAACCGGTCGAGCAGCTGCCCGTAGGTGACCACCTCCTCGCCGCCGACGTCGTAGGAGCGGTTGCGCTCCGGTCCCTCGACCGCGGCGACGAGCAGCGCGACGACATCGCGGACGGCGATCGGCTGGATCCGGGCCTTCATCCACAGCGGCAGCACGGTGACCGGCAGCCGATCGGAGACCCGGCGCATCACCTCGAACGACGTCGACCCGGCGCCGACCACCATCGATGCCCGCAGCACGACGGCGGGCGTCGGGGCGTCGAGCAGGATCTCCTCCACCTCCAGCCGGGAGCGGAGGTGGTCCGACAACGGCCCGTCGGGCACCAGGCCCGACAGGTACACGACCCGGCCGACGTCGGCCCGCTCGCAGGCGTCGGCGAGGTAGTCGGCCGCCTCCCGGTCGCGGACGACGAACTCGCCGGCCGCCATCGAGTGCACGAGGTAGACGACCGCGTCGACTCCCTGGACGGAGAGGTGCACCGACACGGTGTCCTCGACGTCGAGCCGGCGCCGCTCCACCTGGTCGGCCCACGCGAACCGGTCGAGGTCGGCGGGCTCGCGGGCGGTGGCGACCACCTCGTGCCCGGCGTCGAGCAGGGCGGGGACGAGCCGGGAACCGACGTAGCCGGTGGCACCGGTGACGAGGACGCGCACCTCGCCGAACGTACGGGAGACTGACGACGTGCCCACCACCCCGCCGGCGACGCTTCGTGTCGGCTTCGTCACGGCCGCCACCCCGGACAAGTGGGCCCGGGCGTGGCGGGAGCAGCGGCGCGAGCCGCTCGAGCTCGTGCCGGTGACCGAGGCCGAGCAGGAGCGCGTCGTCCGCGACGGTCAGGTCGACATGGCGCTGGTGCGGCTGCCGGTCGACACCGACGGACTGCACCTGGTGCGGCTCTACGACGAGCGAGCGGTGGTGGTCGCCGGGCGCGAGCACGTCGTCGCGGCCACGGACGCCGACGAGGAGGTCACGCTCGCCGACCTCGCCGACGAGCAGCTGGTGCTCCCCCACCGGTCGGGCTGGACGCCGTCCGCGCCGCAGCTGGCCTGGCCGGCGATGACCGAGAAGCAGGCCGTCGAGACGGTGGCGGCCGGCACCGGCGTGGTGGTCCTGCCGATGTCGGTGGCGCGGCTCTTCGCGCGCAAGGACGTCGTGACCCGGGTCCTGGCCGACGTCGAGCCCACCACCGTGGCGCTGGCGTGGCTGGCGGAGCGCGACGACGACGTGACCCAGGCGTTCGTGGGCGTGGTGCGGGGCCGCACCGCGCGGTCCAGCCGCTAGCGGCTACCAGCTGGTCGAGAGGGGCCGGCCCTCGTGGAAGCCGGCGGTGGTCTGGACGCCGACGACGGCGCGCTCGTGGAGGTCGGCGAGGGTGGCGGCGCCGGCGTAGGTGCACGCGGAGCGGATGCCGGAGCAGATCTCGTCGACGAGGTCCTCGACGCCGGGCCGGGCCGGGTCGAGGTACATGCGCGAGGACGAGATGCCCTCCTCGTAGAGACCCTTGCGGGCACGGTCGAAGGCCGACTCGGCGGAGGTGCGGGCGGCCACCGCACGGGCCGAGGCCATGCCGAAGGAGACCTTGTAGGGCCGGCCGTCGTTGTCGAGCATCAGGTCGCCGGGCGACTCGTGGGTGCCGGCGAACCAGGAGCCGATCATCACCGCCGAGGCGCCGGCCGCCAGGGCGAGGGCGACGTCGCGCGGGTGCCGGACGCCGCCGTCCGCCCAGACGTGGGCGCCGCGTTCGCGGGCGGTGGCGACGCACTCGAGCACCGCGGAGAACTGCGGGCGGCCGACGCCGGTCATCATGCGGGTGGTGCACATGGCGCCCGGGCCGACACCGACCTTGACGATGTCGGCTCCGGCCTCGACCAGCGTGCGGGTGCCGTCGGCGGAGACCACGTTGCCGGCCACGACGGGCACCTGCGGCTCGGCGCTGCGGACGGCGGTGAGTGCCTCGGCCATCCGGTCCTGGTGGCCGTGGGCGGTGTCGACGACGAGGGTGTCGACGCCGGCGTCGAGGAGCGCGCGGGTCTTCGCCGCGACGTCGCCGTTGACGCCGACCGCGGCCGCGACGCGCAGGTGGCCGTCGGCGTCGACGGCCGGGGCGTAGAGGGCGGCGCGCAGGGCGCCGGTGCGGGTGAGCACGCCGACGAGGGCGCCGTCGGCGTCCACCCCGACCGCCAGCGGGGCGTGCGCGGCGTCGAGCGCGTCGAACGCGGCCCGGGGGTCGGTGCCGGCGTCGAGCACCACCTCGGCCGGGCGCATCACCTGGCCGGCCTGGGCGAACCGGTCGACCTCGAAGCAGTCCTGCTCGGTGACGACGCCGACGGGTCGGCCGTCGACGACCACGACGGCGGCCCGGTGGGCGCGCTTGGGGATGAGCGCCAGGGCCTCGGCGACCGTCTGCTCGGGCCGGAGCGTGATCGGGGTGTCGAACACGAGGTGGCGGGTCTTCACGAACTCGATCACGCTCGCGACGACGTCGGCCGGGATGTCCTGCGGGATGACGGCGAGCCCGCCGCGCCGGGCGATCGTCTCGGCCATCCGCTTGCCGGCGATGGCGGTCATGTTGGCGACCACCAGCGGGACGGTCAGGCCGGTGCCGTCGTCGGTGGTGAGGTCGACGTCGTAGCGGCTGGCGACGCCCGAGGCGCGCGGCACCATGAAGACGTCGTCGTAGGTGAGGTCGTGGGGCGGGGTCCGGTCGCCGAGGAAGCGCACCGCGCGAGCCTACGTAGGCTGCGCGCGTGATGACGAGGGCGGTCGGACGGGCACCCGGCCGGGTCAACCTGATCGGCGAGCACACCGACTACAACGGCGGGCTCTGCCTGCCGGTCGCGATCCCCGACTCGACCACGGTGACGGCGACCGCGCGGACGGACCGCTCCGTGGTGCTGCGCAGCGACCGGGCGCCGGAGTGGTCGGGGTCGCTGGATGCGCTGGGCCCGGGGGCGGTGTCCGGATGGGCGGCGTACGCGACCGGCGTCCTGTGGGTGCTGTCCTCGTCCGGACGCGCGCTGCCGGGGCTCGACCTCGACGTCACCAGCACCGTGCCGCTCGGCTCGGGGCTCTCGAGCTCGGCGGCGTTGGAGGCCGCCGTCGCCGTCGCCGTCACGGGGTTGCTCGAGGAGCCGCTCGACGACGACCTGCGGGCGTTCCTCGCCGAGGCGTGCCGCCGGGCCGAGACCGAGGTGGTCGGCGCGCCGACCGGCGGGCTCGACCAGGCGGCGGTGCTGCAGTGCCCCTCCGGTGGGGCGCTGCTGCTGGACTTCTCCTCGGGGACGCAACGGGCGGTGCCGGTGCCGCTGGCCGACGCCGGACTCACCTTGCTCGTGGTCGACACCCAGGTCTCGCACGCGCACGCCGACGGCGGGTACGGCGACCGGCGGGCCGAGTCCGAGGCCGCGGCGGCCGCGCTCGGAGTGTCGTCGCTGCGCTCGGCGGCGCTGTCCTCGCTCTCCTCCCTCGACGACGAGGTGCTGCGGCGGCGGGTGCGGCACCAGGTGACCGAGAACGAGCGGGTGCTCGGCTGCGTCGCGGCGCTCGAGGCCGGTGACTGGCAGGAGGTCGGGCGGCTGTTCGACGCCTCCCACCAGTCTCTCCGCGACGACTACGAGGTGTCCTGCCCCGAGCTCGACCTGGTGGTGTCCACCGCCCGAGAGACTGGCGCCCTCGGTGCGCGCATGACCGGCGGCGGGTTCGGCGGCTCGGCGATCGTCCTCGTCGCCGTCGAGCGCGCCGACGCCGTCCGCCGGGCCGTCGACGCCGCGTTCGTCGCCGCCGGCTTCGCGGCCCCCGCGCACCTCGACGGCACGCCGTCGGCTCCGGCGTCGCGGGTCTCCGGGTGATGTCGTTTGGTCACCAACGACGTCTTTTCGGCCCGGATCTGCGTCGTTGGGGACCAAACCGCGTCATTTCAGCACGCGGGGATCAGGTCGCGCTGACGCCGATCTCGCCCTCACGGAAGGCGTCGACGAAGCGGGCGTGGTCGTCGCGGACGCGGTCGGCGTAGGTGGCGCCGAAGTCGATGACCCAGTCGGCGAACTCGTCGCGGCGGCCCTCGACGCTGCCGGCGATCGCCTCCTCGACCTGGAAGTCCACGAGGTGCTGGTCGCTGTCCTCGTCGGAGGCGCAGTGGATCTTGGCGGTCGCCCGGCCGAGCAGGCCGACGACCTGCTCGATGTCGTCGGGCTCGACCAGGCCGGTCCAGTCGAGGTCGATCTCGTAGGGCGACACCTCGGAGACGACGTAGCCCACGCCGTCGATCTCGGTGTAGCCGAGCAGCGGGTCGGTGTGCACCTGGAGCGCCCGCTGGCTCACCACCGTGCGGTGGCCTTCGTGGTCGAAGTACTTCTCGACCTCCTCGGTGTCGACGAACCGGCTGATCGCGGGCACGTTGGCCTGCTTCATCGAGAGGACGACGTCGTTGTCGAGCGCCTCGCTGTGGCCCTCGATGAGCAGGTTGTACGCCGGCAGGCCGGCGCTGCCGATGCCGAACCCGGACTTCCCGGCCACGTCGCGCAGCTCGTAGAAGAGCGCCCGCTCCGACCGGCGGCGCTTCGGGATGGTCGTGAGGTACTGCTCGTAGGCCTTGACCACCTGCGCCTGCTCCTGGACGTCGAGCTGGCGCAGCGTCGAGTCCTCCTCGACGGCGAACATCCGCACGCCCTCGTGCTCCTCGGTGTTGGCGTCGAGCAGCTCAGCACGGCGCTGCTGGCGGGCGACGACGAGGGCCTGGTGGATCGGGCCGGAGGTGTTGTCGAGGTGGAGCGCGAAGTCGTCGTCGTCCTCGCTCTCGACGTAGTCGTCGACCTGGTCGAGGTAGGACTCGACGTAGGTGCGGGTCAGCGCCTCGACCGACTCGGTCGGGATCGCCTTCTGCCACCCGACCAGCGCGAGCGACGCCGCGAACCGCTGCAGGTCCCACGTGAAGCGACCCAGGTAGGCCTCGTCGAAGTCGTTGACGTCGAACACCAGCCGGCCGTCGGAGTTGAGGTAGGTGCCGAAGTTCTCGACGTGGAGGTCGCCGTGCACCCAGATCCGGCTGGATTGCTCGTCGGCGAACGGGTCGACCAGGTCACCGCCCTCCTCGATCACGTCGGCGTAGAACAGGCAGGCCGAGCCGCGGTAGAACGCGTGCGGGTCGCCGGCCATGGTCCGGTACTTCGCCCGGAACGCCGCCGGGTCGGCCTCCATCAGCGGTGCGAAGGCGTCGGTGAGCACCGCCACGATCCGGTCGGTCCGCTCCGTGTTCTTTGCCATGGCCCCATCCAACAGCGTGCTTCAATCGACGACATCCGATCCGTCTGGCTCTCGTGGAGGTCCGTGTGCCCACTCCCGCCCTCGACCGGCTCCGGCAGACCGCCGACAAGCTCCTCAAGGTGGCCGGGCCGCCGGCCCGCACGGTGCGAGATCGGGTGACGCGCGAGGTCGGCGAGCGGCTGGGCGGCCGGCTCGGCCGTCGGGTCCAGGACGTCGCCCCGCAGCGCGCCGCCGAGGAGCCGTCGCGGGCGCCGTCCGGTGCCACGAGCACGAAGCCGACCACGAAGCCGAGCACGAAGCCGAGCACGAAGAAGTCCGGCCCCAACCCGGCGTCGATCGCCAAGAACGTCGCCCACGAGCGGCCGCACGCGAAGCAGCCCGCGACAGCACGGCGCGACCCGGAGTCGGTGCCGGGCGGCAAGCTGCCGCCGCGCCGGCCCCGCCCGGCCTGACCCACCCACCCCCACGGGCGGCGTCCACCGAGGCAGCGCGTGCCACAGTGGCGGACATGGCTCTCACCACCGGAATCGTCCGCACCGTCCGAGGGGCGGCCCGGCTCCCGCTGCGGCTCGCCGGCAAGGCCGTGGGCGCGGTGAGCTCACGTCTCCCCGATCGCGGGGCCACCACGCCCGCGCCGGCCCCGGCCCCCGCGACGCAGAAGCCCGCGGCCGAGAAGCCCGCGGCCGAGAAGGCCGCGCCGGCCACGAAGGCTGCCCCGGCCAAGGCCGCTCCGGCCAAGAAGGCCGCTCCGGCCAAGAAGTCGACGTCGGCGAAGAAGTCCACTCCGGCGAAGAACACCTCGCCGGGCCCGACGAAGAAGGCGCCGGCCGCCCCCAAGCCGGTCACGGCGATCGACGCCGAGGCCGCCACCGACGACGTCGACGTGACCCCGGCGGATGTCGCGAAGGTGATGGGGTCCGAACTGCAGGACGAGAAGACCCAGTCCTAGTAGGCACCCGCCACGACGTCGGCCAGCGGCTCCCCCGCCGCGTAGCGGTGCAGCTGGTCGCGTACGACGCGGTACGCGCGCGGCCACATGGCGCTGCTCGCGCCGCCGACGTGCGGCGTGAGCAGGAGTCCCGGCGTGCTCCACAGTGGGTGGCCGGGTGGCAGTGGCTCCGGATCGACGACGTCCACGGCGGCCGTGATCCGCTCGCTGCGCAGGGCCGCCACCAGGTCGTCGGTGACGACGACGGCGCCGCGGGCCAGGTTCACCAGCAGGGCGCCGGCCTTCATCCGGTCCAGGAACGCGGCGTCGACCAGACCGCGGGTCTCGTCGGTGAGCGGCACGAGCAGGATCACGACGTCCGCCTCGGGCAGCAGGCGTGCCAGGTCGGCGAAGCCGTGCACCCCGTCGCGGGCGGTGCGGGCGACCCGCTCGACGGTCACCTCGAACGGCGTCAGCCGCGCCTCGACCGCCTCGCCCACCGAGCCGTACCCGACGACCAGCACCCGCCGGTCGGCCAGCGCCGGCCGCCAGCCCGGCGTCCAGTCGCCGCGGTCGTGGGCGCGAACGAACTGCGGCACCCCGCGCAGCGACGCCAGCGTGAGGGTGACGGCGAGCTCGGCGGTCGACGTCTCGTGGATGCCGCGACCGCGGCAGAGCGTCACGCCGTCCGGTACCGCCGACCGCACGTTGTCGACCCCGGCGGTGAGGGTCTGGACGACCTCGAGCGACGTCATGTCGGCCATCACGGCGGCGATGCCGGGCTCGACGGCGTACGGCGGGACGTAGAACCGCACCTCGCCGACGCTGCCGGGCACGTGCTCGACGGGGTCGACCACCTCGTAGCGCAGCGACGCGGGCGGGTCGCCCAGCTCGGCGGGCTCGAACGGCAGCCAGACGAGCGGGGCGGACACCTGCGCGACGCTACTGGGTCACTTGAGCTGGGCGCTGGAGAGGCCGAGCACCCGGCGGGCCACGATCAGCTGCTGGATCTGCTGGGTGCCCTCGAAGATGTCGAGGATCTTGGAGTCGCGGGCCCACTTCTCGAGCAGCTCGGACTCCGCGTAGCCGACCGACCCGCACAGCTCGACGCAGCCGAGGGTGATGTCGGAGCCGACCCGGCCGGCCTTGGCCTTGGCCATCGAGGCCTCCAGCGAGTTGGGCTGGCGGTTGTCGGCCTTCCAGGCGGCCTGGAGCATCAACAGGTAGGCGCCCTCCCAGTCCGACTCCATCTGCAGCAGCCGCGCGGCGGCCGCCGACTGCACCTGGGCGGGCCGGTCGTAGTCGACCTCGACGCCGGCCTCGCGGAGCAGGTCGCGGGTGAGGTCGAGCGAGGCGCGGGCGCAGCCGACCGCCATCGAGGCGACCAGCGGCCGGGTGTTGTCGAAGGTGGCCATGGCGCCGGCGAAGCCCTGCCCCGACCCCGACGTGTCGACCTCCGGGGAGCCCAGCAGGTTCTCCTTCGGCACCCGGCAGTCCTCGAAGATGATCGTGGCGGTGTCGGAGGCGCGGATGCCGAGCTTGTGCTCGAGCCGGTCGACCCGCATGCCGGGCGTGCCCTTCGGCACCACGAACGACTTGATGGCGGCGCGGCCCAGGTCGCGGTCGAGGCTGGCCCAGACGACGATGTGGTCGGCGCGGTCACCCGAGGTGACGTAGATCTTCTCGCCGTTGAGCACGTACTCGTCGCCGTCGAGCACCGCGGTGGTCTTGATGTTGGCCGAGTCGGATCCGACGCCGGGCTCGGTGATCGCCATGCCGGCCCAGACGCCGTCGAACCGCTCGAGCTGCTCGTCGTCGGCCACCGAGGCGATGGCGGAGTTGCCGAGGCCCTGGCGGGGCATCGAGAGCAGCAGGCCGACGTCGCCCCAGCACATCTCGGCGATCGACATCACCGAGGCGAGGTTGGCGCCGTTCTTGACGGTCTTGTCCTCGTCCTGCTCGTCGCGGCGGACGCCGGCGGCGCCGGCCCCCTCGCTGGCACCGGACTCGGCGAGGCCGTCGATCATCGCGGCGAGCATGTCGAGCTCGGTGGGGTACTCGTGCTCGGCGCGGTCGTACTTGCGCGAGATCGGCCGCAGCATGTTCATCGCGACCTGGTGGGCCTGGCCGACGAGCGGCTTGAACTTCTCGGGGTCGTTGAGGTTGATGGCCATCGGCTTCTGGGTTCCCTTCGGAGGTTTTCGTGGAGGAGCGCAGCGGGGGAGCGGAAAAGCTGCGAAGGGTTTAGACGAGCACCGTGCCTTCCATGACGCCGATCGACCGGAGGTCGCGGTACCACCGCTCGACCGGGTGCTCCTTGACGAAGCCGTGGCCGCCGAGCAGCTGGACGCCGTCGAGGCCGATCCGCATGCCGCGCTCGGCGCACGCGTGGTGGGCGAGCGCGACGGCGCGGCCGAAGTCCTGGCCCGCGGCGGCGCGGCCGGCGGCCTTGTAGGTGAGCAGCCGCATCGCCTGCAGCTCGATCGCGATGTCGGCGACCATGAACGCCACCGACTGCCGGTGGGCGATCGGCTCACCGAACGCCTCGCGCTCCTTCACGTACGGCGTCACGTAGTCGAGCACGGCCTGGCCGGTGCCGACGGCGAGCGCGCACCAGGCGAGCCGCGACAGCCGCACGCACTCGGTGTAGGTGGAGCCGTCGGTCTCGCCGAGGACGGCGTCCTTGGGGACCGTGACCTCGGTGAGGCCGAGCTTGGTGAGGGAGGCGGCGCGGACGCCCATGGCGGGGTCGCCCTCGACCGAGAGGCCCGGGGTCGAGGACTCGACGAGGAAGAGCGTCGGCGTGCCGTCGAGGCTGGCGCCGACGACGAAGAGCTCGGCCTGGGCGCCGCGGGCGACGAGCGACTTGGTGCCGTTGAGCACGTAGCCGTCGTCGGTCTCGGTGGCGGTGGTGCCCGGCGTCATCACGTCGAAGAGCACGGTGGGCTCGTTGAGCGCGAGCGCGGCGGCCGGGACGTCGTCGCCGGTGAACGCCGGCAGGTAGGTCTGTTGCTGCGCCTCGCTCCCCCACAGCCCGATCGCAGTGGCGACCGAGCCGGGCGCGAGGGTGGCCACGGCGAGACCGAGGTCGCCCTGGGCGAGCGCCTCGGCCACGAGGGTGCCGGCCATGGCCGAGCGCTCCTCGGAGATGCCGCCGAGCGCCTCCGGGACGCCGAGGATCGGCAGCCCGATCTCCAGGCTCGCCTTCAGGACGGCGTCCGGCGCCTCGCAGGCCTCGTCGGCCTCGGCGGCGGCCGGGCGCACCACCTCGGTGGCGAACTCGGTGACCACGTCGACCAGCATCTGCTCGTCCTCGGTGGGCGTGAGGTCGAAGACGCCGGTGCGCGGCGTGGTGGCGGGCCGCTCCCCCGACTTCTTCGCCGAGCCGGACCTCTGGAACGTCCGGCTGGCCGCCGTGATCGTCGAGAAGCCGCTGCGGGTGACGGTGAAGACGAGCTGCTCGGCGGGCTTGCGGAGCCGGAACCGGTCGAGGACGTCGCTCTGGGCGAGCTTGTTGAGGCCCGCGACGAGGTAGCCGATCGGGTCGCGCGACTCCGAGCTCGGCACGCCGTGGCGACCGCCGGGGCGCAGGCTGGGGATCAACGACATGCTGGAACTGTAACTCCGAGTTACACATCGGGCTACAGGCTGCGCTCGTGGTCGCCGTCACACCTGCTGCGTGGGGTCGCGGGTTGTGTCGTTTGGTCACCAACGACGTGATCCGGGGCCCGAACTGCGTCGTTGGTGACCAAACCGCACACCCCCGGACCACACGACCGAGCCGGGGAACGGCGTCCCTAGGATCGCGGGCATGCCCGACGAGCCCGCGCCTCGCGCACCGCACGGACCGTTGCCGGAGGGTGGGGCGGTCCGGCCGATCACCCGGTGGGGGACGCCGGTGATGCACCGGCCGCAGGCGGCGGTCACCACCTACGACGACGCGCTGCGGACGCTGGCCGCCGACATGGTGGCCACGATGTACGCCGCGGACGGCGTCGGGCTGGCGGCGTGCCAGGTGGGCGAGGACGTCGCGATGTTCGTCTTCGACTGCCCCGACGAGGACCGCGAGCGCGTCGTCGGCGTCGTGTGCAACCCGGTGCTCGCGCTGCCGGAGGGCCGCGACCGCGAGCTCGACGAGACCGACGAGGGCTGCCTCTCCTTCCCCGGCGCCTTCCTCCCGCTCGCCCGCCCCGACACCGCCACGGTCACCGGCACCGGCCTCGACGGCGAGCCGGTGACCTTCGCGGGAGGTGGCCTGCTCGCGCGCTGCCTCCAGCACGAGACCGACCACACCCGCGGCACCGTGTTCGGCGACCGGCTGCCGACCAAGGCCCGCAAGAAGCTCACCAAGCTCATGGAGAACGCGGCCGAGGACTTCCCGGCCGGCTGGCCCACGAACGCCGACTAGTCACGTAGCACGCCACCGCGGCCGCGGCCGCGACGTTGAGCGAGTCGATGCCGGCGGCCATCGGGATGGTGGCGCGGACGTCGGCCGCGGCGTCCCAGCGGGCGGAGAGCCCGTGACCCTCCGAGCCGAGCACGAGCGCGACCCGGTCGAGCCCGCGGACGGCGTCCTCGATGGGAACCGAGTCGGCCGCCAGGGTGAGCGCCACCGTCGTGAACCCGGCGGCCGACAGCGACGGCAGGGCGGACTCCCAGTCGGGCAGCCGGGTCCAGGGCAGCGCGAACACGGCGCCCATCGCCACCTTCACGGCGCGCCGGTAGAGCGGGTCGGCGCAGCGCGGCGCGAGCAGCACGGCGTCGAAGCCGAGCGCCGCGGCGGAGCGGAAGGCGGCGCCGACGTTGGCGTGGTCGACGACGTCCTCGAGCACCAGCACCGAGCGGACGCCGTCCAACACGGACTCGACCGACGGGAGCGGAAGCCGCTCCAGCGAGGCCAGCGCGCCGCGGTGCACGTGGAAGCCGGTCACCTGCTCGGCCAGCGCCTCGGACACCACGTAGCAGGGCGCCGAGGACGAGCCGAGCACGTCGGCCAGCCCGTCCAGCCACCGTGGCGCCATGAGGAACGACCGCGGCCGGTACCCGCCCTCGACGGCGCGCCGGACGACCTTCTCGCCCTCGGCCAGGAACAGCCCGTGCTCGGCCTCCAGGTGACGCCGCAGCGTCACGTCGCGCAGGTCGCGGTAGTCGGCCAGCCGGGGGTCGTCGGGATCCGAGACCTCGACGAGGTCAGCCATACCGCTCCGGGTGCGCCACCGCGACGACCTCGCCCACCACGATGATCGCCGGCGGCCGTACGTCCTGCGCGGCGACGTCGTGCGCCATCTCGCCGAGCGTGCTGAGCACGGTCCGCTCCCCCGGCATCGTCCCGTCGCACACGAACGCCACCGGGGTCGACGGCGGCTTCCCGCCGTCGAGCAGGGCCGCGGCGATCTGCGGCGCGTGCTCGACGGCCATCATCAGCAGCAGCGTGCCGCGCAGCCGGGCGACGGCGGCCCAGTCGGTGAGCGAGCGCTCGTGGCCGGGGGGCAGGTGCCCGGAGACGACGACGAACTCGTGCGCGATCTGCCGGTGGGTGACCGGGATGCCCGCGATCGCCGGCACCGCGACCGGGCTGGTGAGACCGGGGATCACGGTGACGGGGATACCCGCCTCCCGGCACACCAGCACCTCCTCGAACCCGCGCCCGAACACGAAGTTGTCGCCGCCCTTGAACCGCACGACCCGCAGCCCGGCGGCCGCCTTCTCGACGATGATCCGGTTGATCTCCTCCTGCTGCGCGGAGCGGCCGCGCGGCAGCTTGGCCACGTCGACCAGCTCGACGTCGGAGGGCAGCTCGCTCAGCAGCTCGCGCGGCGCCAGCCGGTCCGCCACCACGACGTCGGCCTCCATGAGCGCGCGGCGCCCGGCGAGCGAGATCAGCTCCGGGTCGCCCGGTCCCCCGCCCACGAGCGTGACGCCGGCGGTGTGGTCCCTGACCGCCCGGGAGCGGATCGTGCCCTCGCGCAGCCCGCCGAGCACCTCGTCGCGCACCGCCACCGAGCGGCGTGGGTCTCGGTCGCTGAGGACGGCGACGGTGAGGCCGGCGGCCATGCCGACGGCCGGCGTCCAGGCGGTCGCCTCGCGGCCGTCGTCGGCCCGCACGCAGAACACGCGCCGCTCCTCGGCCGCAGCCGACACCGCCTCGTTGACGCCGACGTCGTCGGTGGCGGCCAGGCAGTACCAGGCGTCGTCCAGGTCGGCGGGCACGAAGGGGCGTCGCTCCCACGTGAGCTCACCCGCCAGCCCCTCGATCGCCGGCGTGATCTGGGGCGAGACCACCACGACATCGGCACCGGCCGCGAGCAGCGCGGGCACCCGGCGCTGCGCGACGTGACCACCGCCCACGACGACGACCCGCCGCCCGGCCAGGCGCAGTCCGGCGAGGTAGGGCGCGGGGCCGGAGTCCTCGGTCACGCGCCCATCCTCCCGTCTCCTAGGGTCGGATCAGCGACCAGGTGATGATCGAGCCGGTGGGAATGGTCTGGGCGGACGTACCGGCGCAGACCGTGAGGTGGATGACGACGCCGCCCTGCGTGGTGCCGGTGAGCAGCGTCGGCAGCACCGCACCGAGGTTGTTGACCACCGGGGCGCCGGCCGAGGTGGTGATCGTGCCGACGACCATCGAGCCGAGATAGCCGGGAGGCGCCGGGTTGTAGGTGCGTAGCGAGAGGTTCACGCACTGGCCGGCGGTGATCGGGATCGGACCGCCCGTGGTGGTCTGCTGGTTCGTCTCGGCTCCGCCCAGGTCGCTGAGGCCCAGCGAGCGGTCGAGCACCTTCGCACCGGTGACGGCGTCGTCGCGCACGTCGACGCCGGTGACGGCGCCGTTGGCGATCTTGCCGCTCGTGACCGCGTTGGCGGCCAGGTGGCGGGTCCGCACGGACCCGTCGGCGAGGGCTGCGTAGGCGGTGCCGGACATGGCGACCAGCAGCGCGAGGACCGAGAGCGCGAGGCTGAGCGTGCCCCGGGTGGGGCGGAGGCGGGTGGCTGACATGACGTGGTCCTCTCGGTGAAACGGGTTGATCGACGTTACGGCGGAACGAGGCCGGCCACCGCCGATTCACGATTCCTTGACGCTCCCCGCACCCTCGTTAGGTTGGCGGCATGGACCTCGACCGCCCCGTCACCCCGGACCCGTACGACCTGCTCCCCGCCGTCCCGTCGTTCTCGGTCACCAGCGACGACGTCGCCGACGGCCGGCCCCTGAAGGACGACCAGGTCGCCGACGCCGGCAACACCTCACCGCAGCTGTCGTGGGACGCCGTCGACGGCGCGCAGAGCTACACCGTCACCTGCTTCGACCCCGACGCCCCGACGCCGAGCGGGTTCTGGCACTGGGTGCTGGTGGACCTGCCGGCCGACGTCACCTCGCTCGACACCGGCGCGGGCGCCGAGGGCGCCGCCCTCCCCGGCAGCGCGTTCCACTGCCGCAACGACGGCGGTGGGAAGGGCTTCATGGGCGCCGCCCCGCCCGAGGGCGACCAGGTGCACCGCTACTACTTCGTGGTGCACGCCGTCACCGAGCCGAGCCTCGGGGTCGACGCCGACGCCTCACCGGCCGTGGTGTCGTTCAACCTGGTGTTCAAGACCGCGGCCCGCGCGATCCTGCACGGCACCTACCAGCACTGAGCCCGGTGACTCAGCGGCGGGCCGCGTAGATCCGCCGGACGACGTCCTCGATCTCGGGCTCCTCGATCGCGAGGTCGAGCACCTCGGCCCGCTGGGAGACCTCGGCGAGCACCTTGGCGGCCGTGGTGGCGCCCGGGTCGAAGCCCAGCCGCTGCCGCAGGCCGCCGCCCTCGCTGCCGAGGTGGCGGGTGTCGGGGACGTCGACCAGGTCCGGGACGGCGGTGGCGAGGTCGACCACCACCACCCGCTCCGCGCCGACGGTGGCCGACAGGCCGGGCAGGGTGCCGTCGAAGACCAGGGAGCCGCGGTCGACGAGCAGGATCCGGTCGCACAGCCGCTCGACGTCGCCCATGTCGTGGGTGGTGAGCAGCAGCGTGGTGCCGTGGCTGCGTCGCTCGGCGACGAGGAACTCGCGCAGCCGCTGCTTGGAGAGCACGTCGAGCCCGATCGTCGGCTCGTCGAGGATCACCAGCCGGGGCGAGTGGAGCAGCGCCGCCGCCACCTCCGCCCGCATCCGCTGCCCGAGCGACAGCTGGCGCACCGGCGTCTCGAGGAACTCGGCGAGCTCGAGCCGGTCGACCAGCTCGTCGGTGCGGTCGCGCTCGGCGGCCGCGGCCAGGCCGTGGATGGTGGCGAGGATCTTGAGCGACTCGCGTACCGGCAGGTCCCACCACAGCTGGGTGCGCTGGCCGAACACGACGCCGATCTCGCGGGCCAGCCGGCGCCGGTCCGGCACCGGCCGGAGACCGCAGGTCGACACCTCGCCGCGGGTCGGCACCAGGATGCCGGTGAGCATCTTGATCGTCGTCGACTTCCCGGCGCCGTTCGCGCCGATGTAGCCGACCGCCTCGCCGGCCTCGACGGCGATCGAGAGGTCGTCGACGGCCACGACCGTGCGCCGGCCGAGGCCCTCCCGGACCTTGAAGTCCCGGCCGAGCCCGTGGGTCTCGATGATGCCGCTCATGTTGTGGGGCCCCCGGGGAGTTGTTCACCGGAGGAGCGAAGCGGGGGAGGCGAAGAACTCCGTGGGGAAATCATCCGCCTCCTCCTTGGTAGTGCCGGACGCCGACCCGCCAGCTCCACGCCGCCAGCACCCACGCCCAGACGGCGGCCACCGGGGCCAGCCACCCGCTCCACGCGGGCAGCCCGAGCTGCTGGGCGCTGTCGAGGCCGAGCAGGGTCGACACCGGCAGGAACGCAGTGAACGCCATCGGGAACGCGAACCCGAAGACGACGAGCAGCGGCCGGCCCCACACCGTGGCGGGCTGGGTGGCGGCGTAGCGGCCGCCGTACACGAACGCGTTGGTGGTCTCGTACCCGTCGATGAGGAAGAACTGCATGCCGCCGGCCCAGACGAACAGGGCGGCGAAGGTCGCCGTCGCGCTCACCAGCGCCAGCCCGAGCAACCCGACGGTGCGCAGGTCGAGCGGCAGGTCGTTGACGGCGACCGCCACCCCCAGCACCACGACGGCGACACCGGCCCGCGCGATCCGGCGCAGCTGGAGGTCGCTGGTGACGAGCTGGAGCAGCAGGGGCTGGGGCCGCAGGTAGAAGACGTCGAGGGTGCCGGCCCGCAGGTAGGTGGGGAGGTTGTCGCAGTGCCCGAACGCCATGTCGGCCAGCGAGAACGCGATGTCGGCGACCGCGAACACCAGCAGCACCGCAGCGAGGTCGAGTCCGCCGATGCGGTCGACCTGGAGGAACAGCACCATCACCTCGGCGAGCTCGACCAGCCCGACGAGCAAGCTGCTCGCGAGGTCGGTGCGGAAGCTGGCGCGGTGGCTGCGCTGGGAGCGGATCCGCGAGGCGAGCACGGCGCGGTACGGCGCGGTCCGGACGGCCAGTGTCATCCGCCCTGCACCTCCAGCCGGTGCCGGCCGCGGCGGGTGAGCACCTGGCCGACCGTCACGGTGAGTGCCAGCCAGAACAGCTGCGCGGCGAGGTGGGTAAAGCTGCCGGCGAGGTCGACGCGCCCGGAGAGGATGTCGGTCGGGTACATCAGCATCGAGGGGAACGGCGTCAGGTTGGCCACCAGCACGAGCGCGTCGGGGAAGAACCAGATGGGCAGGAACAGCCCGGCGAGGAAGCCCGAGACGACCATGTAGAGCAGCTGGACCCCGCGGGTCTCGACGATCCAGAACCCCGCCGTCGCCACCAGGTAGACGGTGGACGCCGACACAGCGATCGCCAGGAGCACGCTCACCAGCCCGAGACCCAGCGCCGGCAGTCCGGGCCACGGGACGCCGATCACGACGACGCCGATCGCGAGCGTGGGCAGCCCGCGCGGCAGGAACGCGAACAGCGACCGCCCCACCTCGGTGGCCACGAACGCTCCCTGCACGTCGACCGGTCGCAGGAAGTCGACGGCGACGTCGCCGGTGCGGATGCGCTCGGCCAGGTCGGTCTGGCCGAACAGGTTCACCGAGCCGAGCATCGCCTGCGAGATCCACACGTAGGCACTCACCGCGCCGACGTCGTACCCCTCGAGCTCGCCGCCGGCGGCGCGGATCGCCGCGAACAGGATCGCCACCTTGAGGAAGCCGAACGTGGTGTTGGCGACCAGGCCGCCGAACGCGGCGAGCCGGTAGGTGGACTGCCGGCGGAACCCTGCGACGAGGAGACGCCAGTAGACCTTCCCCGCATCGCGCACAAGCGCGAGAACCTACTCCGGTCCGCCGGCTCCGACAACTCGGCTCAGGCCCGACCGAGCACCAGCACCGCGCGGTCGTCGTCACCCCGCGGGACGCCGCTGACGATGCGCAGCGCCGACCCCTCCAGACCGGCCTCGAAGGCGGTGCCGGCCGCGCCCTGGAGCCAGGAGATGCCGTCGTCGATGTGCGCGCCGCGGGCCTCCACCACGCCGTCGGTGTAGAAGAGCAGCGCGTCGCCGGGGAACAGCACGCCCTCGGCCGCCTCGATCTCGGGGTGCGGCATCACCCCGAGCGCGAGCCCGCGCGACGGGTCGACCTCCCAGCTGCGGGTGGTGCCGGTCCAGCGCAGCGCAGGCGGGTGGCCGGCGCTGAGGACCGTGTAGCGGCCGGCGGCGAGGTCGACGCTCAGGTGGACGGCGGTGGCGAAGGCGTCGTCGTCGCCCTGGCGGAGCAGGAAGTCGTTGGCGGCGTCGAGCAGCTGCGGACCGGGCAGGGTGCCGACGAGGCCACCGAGGGCGCCGGCGAACAGCAGCGAGGACGGCGCCGCCGCGACGCCCTTGCCGACGACGTCGACGAGCACGATGTCGATCCGCTGCGCCTCCTCGTCGAGGTCGACGACCATGAAGTCACCCGCGTACCCGACGCCGTAGGCGGCGACCATCGCGGTCTCGGCGTGCCATCCCTCCGGCAGCGGGGGCACCCGGCCCTGGTCGTTGAGGCGGTCGCGCAGGTCGGAGAGCAGGGCGCTGCTGAGCGGGCTCGGCAGGCCACTGCGCTGGCGGCTCGCGGCGTAGACGACCAGGGCCGAGGCCGCGACGATCGCGACGACGCCGGCGACGGTGCCCCTGCCCCCGACGTGGATGCGCGAGATCGACCCGAAGATCGCGACGACCCCGATGAGCACGGCCATCGGCTCGAACCGCAGCAGGAGCATTCCGAGGACCATCCAGAAGAAGAAGCCGGCGAACGGGAAGACGGTGAGCTCGCTGAACCACGAGAGCGTGAACGAGACGGTGACGCCCGCCAGCAGGGCAGCGAGCACCACGGCCTGGCTCCGTCGGGTCCCCGAGCGCCAGGCCTCGACGGCGTCACGCACCCAGACCACCCGCGCACGTTAGTGCCTGCTCACCTGTTGAGGCGTGGAATGCGGGCACGTGGCGCGGCAGCATCGACGCGTCCCCAGCCCTAGGAGTCCCGCAATGACGCACGACGGTTCGACCACCGGCTCCGGCGCACCCGCGCCGAGCGACCGCAACAGCCTCACCGTCGGCCCGGACGGGCCGATCCTGCTGCACGACCACCACTTCGTGGAGCAGATGGCCCACTTCAACCGGGAGCGCATCCCGGAGCGGAACGTCCACGCCAAGGGCTCGGGGGCCTTCGGCACGCTCGAGATCACCGGCGACATCTCGCGGTACACCAAGGCCGCCGTGCTCCAGCCCGGCGCGAGGACCGACATGTTGGCGCGGTTCTCGACCGTGGCCGGCGAGCTCGGCTCCCCCGACACCTGGCGCGACCCGCGCGGGTTCGCGCTGAAGTTCTACACCTCCGAGGGCAACTGGGACCTCGTCGGCAACAACACCCCGGTGTTCTTCATCCGCGACACCATGAAGTTCCCCCACTTCATCCGCAGCCAGAAGCGTCGCGGCGCCAACGGCCTGCGCGACAACGACATGCAGTGGGACTTCTGGACCCTCAACCCCGAGTCGGCCCACCAGGTCACCTGGCTCATGGGCGACCGCGGCATCCCGCGCACCTGGCGTCACATGAACGGCTACGGCAGCCACACCTACCTGCTCTACAACGACGCCGGCGAGAAGACCTGGGTGAAGTTCCACTTCATCAGCGACCAGGGCGTCGAGTGCCTCACCCAGCAGGAGGCCAACCGGATCGCGGGCGAGGACTCCGACCACCACCGCCGCGACCTCTTCGAGGCGATCGACGGCGGCGAGGCGCCGACCTGGACCCTCAAGGTGCAGCTGATGCCGTACGAGGACGCGACGACCTACCGCCTCAACCCGTTCGACCTCACGAAGGTCTGGCCCCACGGCGACTACCCGCTGGTCGACGTCGGCACCATGCGGCTCGACCGCAACCCCGAGAACCACTTCGCCCAGATCGAGCAGGCCGCGTTCGAGCCGTCGGCGATCGTGCCCGGCATCGGGTTCTCGCCGGACAAGATGCTGCTCGGCCGGGTCTTCTCCTACGCCGACACCCACCGGCACCGCATCGGCGCCAACTACCAGCAGCTGCCGGTGAACCGGCACCGCGTGGAGGGGGCGTACACCTACCAGTTCGACGGCCCGATGGCCTACGACCACACCGGCGACCGGCCCAAGTACGCGCCCAACTCCTACGACGCGCCGTACTCCGACCTCACCGGCCCGGTCGAGGACGGCTGGGAGACCGACGGGGAGATGGTCCGGCAGGCCTACACGCTGCGCGAGGACGACGACGACTTCAGCCAGCCGGGCACCCTCGTGCGCGAGGTCTTCGACGACGCCGCGCGCGAGCGGTTCGTCGGCAACGTCGCCGGGCACCTGCTCGGTGGCGTCAGCGAGCCGATCCTGGAGCGGGCGTTCGACTACTGGAAGAGCGTCGACACCGAGATCGGCAAGCGCATCGAGGAAGCCGTCCGCGCCGACGCCGGCAACGACGTCGCCCCCGGCCCGACGGAGTCCGAGCACCCCGTCGGCGGCTGAGGCACCGGGGGTCTCGACACGGGCCTCGCTGTGCTCGTCCCGGCTCGACCACCGGAGCCGGCCGGTGGTCGAGCCGCCGCGAGCGCAGCGAGCGGCGTGTCGAGACCCCCGGCCCTCAGGCCAGCGGCGCCTTGAGCGACAGCGTGGCGCGGTGGCGGGCGCCGGCGACGTCAACCTCGAACGCCCCGCGGTCCGAGTCGTCGGCGAGCGTGGAACGGTCGCCGCGCAGGTAGGCGAGCCCGACGGCGGCGCCGACGGTGGCGCCCCAGGCGGCGCTGGTGACCTGGCCGGCCGGCTCGCCGTCGCGCAGCAGCAGCTCGCCGCCCCAGAGCATCGGGCCGGCGTCGTCGAGCACGAAGGAGACCAGCCGGCGCCGCGGGCCGTCGCGCCGGGCCTGCTCCAGCGCCGCACGCCCGAGGAACGGCTTGTCACCCTTCACAGCGGTGGCGAACACCAGGCCGGCCTCGACCGGCGTGTAGTCGGGACCGATGTCGCGCGGGAACGCCCGGTAGCCCTTCTCGAGCCGCAGCGAGTCGAGCGCGTTGTAGCCCGCGTCGACGGCGCCGCCGTCCACCAGCGCGTCGTACACGGCGAGCGCACCGTCGACCGGCACGGTGAGCTCCCAGCCCGGCTCCCCCACGTAGGTCATCCGGGTCGCCCGCACCTCGACGCCGGCGACCTCGGCCGTGCGCGCGGTGCCGAGCGGGTCGGCGTCCCAGCCGAGCAGGTCGGGCGCGGCCGGTCCCATCACGCCGAGCACGGAGAACCGGTCGGTCTCGTCGGCCGCCTCGATCCCGCCCTGCCGGCGCAGCCAGTCGAGGTCGCGCACCGTGGTGGCCGACGACGACACCACCCAGAACGCGTCCGGGCCGTCGCGGGTGACCGTCAGGTCGGCCTCGTAGGTGCCGCGCTCGTTGAGCCACGGCGTGTAGACGACCTGCCCGACCTCGACGTCGACGTCGGCGGCGCACACCCACTGCAGTGCCTCGAGCGCCTCCGCGCCCGTCACGACGTACTTCGAGAACGAGGTCTGGTCGAACACCGCGACGCCGGTGCGGCAGGCCCGCTGCTCGGCCGCCGAGCGCTCCAGCCAGGACGGCTCGTCCCACGCGTACTCGAGCGAGCCGCCGAAGAACAGCGGCCGCTCCCAGCCGTTCTTGGTGCCGAAGACGGCACCCCGCTCGGCGAGGCGCTCGTGCAGGGGTGAGAGCCGGACGTCGCGCGCGGTCTCGGGCTCGCGGTTCGGCCAGGGCAGGGCGTAGTGCAGGCCGAGCGTCTCGACCACCCGGTCGCGCAGGTGGGCGGGGTCGGCCGCGAACGGCGCGAACCGCCGGACGTCGACCCCGGTGAGGTCGCTGGTGGGCTCGCCCGCCACGATCCACTCGGCCAGCGCCCGGCCGGCGCCGCCGGCCGAGGCGATGCCCACCGAGTTGAACCCGGCGCCGACGAACAGGTTGTCGACCTCCGGGGTACGCCCGAGCAGGAACTGGTTGTCGGGCGTGAACGACTCCGGGCCGTTGTAGAACTTCCGGATCCCGGTCTCGGCCAGCACCGGCACCCGGCGCACCGCCTCGTCCATCAGCACCTCGAAGTGCTCCCAGTCCTCCTCGAGCAGCTGGAACTCGAACGGGTGCGGCAGGTCGTGCGGCCCGCGCCACGGCTTGGCCTCGGGCTCGAACCCACCCACGACGAGGCCGCCGACCTCGCCCTTGAAGTACGTCCAGCCGTCGGGGTCGCGCATGATCGGCAGGTCGGGGTGCACGGCGTCGACGGCCTCGGTGACCACGTAGAAGTGCTCGCACGAGTGCAGCGGCACGGTCGAGCCGGCCATCGCCCCGACGGCGGCCGCCCACTGTCCGGCGCAGTTGACCACGACGTCGCACTCGACGGCGCCGGCGTCGGTCTCGACGGCGGTGACCCGGCGGCGGTCGGTCGCGAGGCCGGTGACCCGCACGCCCTCGCGCACGAGCGCACCGCCGTGCCGGGCGCCGCGGGCGAGCGACTGGGTGAGGTCGGTCGGGTTCACCGTGCCGTCGCCCGGTAGCCACAGCGCGCCCAGCACGTCGTCGACCTGCATGGCGGGCCACAGCTCCTGCGCCCGCTCCGGCGTCACGAGCTCGCACTCGAGGTCGTAGGCCTCGGCGTTGGCGGCGGTACGGCGCAGCGCGACCATCCGGTCCTCGGTGCGGGCCAGGATCACCCCGCCGGTGTTGCGGTAGCCGGTGGCGAGGCCGGTCTCGGCCTCGAGCGAGGCGTAGAGCTCGGCGGAGTACTGCACCAGCCGGGTGCCGCTCTCCGAGGCCCGCAGTGGCCCCACCAGGCCGGCGGCGTGCCACGTCGTCCCGCCGGAGAGGTGGCCCTGCTCCAGCAGCAGGACGTCGGTGCGTCCGAGCTTCGTCAGGTGGTAGGCCACCGACGTCCCGACGACGCCGCCGCCGACCACCACGATCTCGGCCCGGCCGGGCAGGTCAGCCACCGTCGGTCACCTCGCGGAGCAGCCGGTCGAGGTCCGGGCCGCGGAAGGTGGCCTCGGCCTTCTCGAACCGCTCCATCCCCCAGCCGTGGAAGTCGAAGTCGAGGGTGGCGGCGCCGGCCTGGATGAACCCCCACAGCGACCAGCCGTACTCGCTGCACAGCCGCTGCAGCCGGGCCCGCGCCCGGTCGGCCGGCGTCGGGTCGCCGACGTAGGCCTCGACCCAGGCGTCGGTCTGCTCCTCGGTGAACCCGCACTCGGTGGCGGTGTTGCCGAGCTCGAAGAACGGGTCGTTCATGCCGGAGTACTCGTAGTCGATGAGCCAGACCCGCTCGCCGTCGTCGATGTAGTTGGCGGCCAGCAGGTCGTTGTTGCACGGCATCCGCGCCGGCGGTGCGACGGCGAGCGCCCGCCGCACCTGATCCCACGCGTCGGCGTGGTCGTCGTAGGTGTCGGGCAGCGCGAAGCCGCGGTCGGCCACGGTGCGCCGGTAGGCCGCCTGCCGGGCGAACATGTCGAACTCCCCCGCGAACGCCGGGCCGGCGTGCAGCCGGCGGACGGCGTCGGCGGCCCGGGTGAGCACCGCGGGGTCGGCGAACGCGTCGTCGTCGAGGGTGGCGCCCTCCAGGTAGGTGATGACGAGCATCCCGAGGTCGGGCCGGTACTCCACCACCTCCGCGCCGACGCCGGCCTCGGCCGCCGCCCGGGTGTTGGCGTGCTCGGCGTCGCGGTCGATGCCGAGCAGGCCGGTGTCGCCGGACGAGCAGCGCACCACCAGGTCGAGCGGGTCACCGTCGTCGTCGGTGGCGACCCGCACGTTGTGGTTGGTGAGTCCTCCGGGCAGCTCGGTGACGCGCCAGGACCGCCCGGCCAGGCAGGCCAGGCGGTCCAGGGCGGGCTCGGCCGGCACTCAGTCGTCGAACGCCTCGGTGACGGCGGGGTCGATCGTGTGCTTGGGGCCCTTGAACCACTTGCGGGCAGAGAGCCGCCACCACAGCGCCAGGACGATCAACGAGCCGATCGTGAGGACCGGCGCGTAGTTGACGCTCGACCAGGCGAACTCGTCGCTGAACGGCACGCCCGCGGGCGTGAACGGGAGCACGAAGTAGACGCAGATCACGGCGATCTCGGCCACGGCGATCAGGTTCATCCACTTGTACTTCGACCCGTTGGTCCAGCTCCCGGGCTCGAAGTCGTCACCTTGACGCCACCGGAGCCAGATCGGGATCAGGAACGCCAGGTAGAGCCCGATCACCGCCACCGAGACCACGGCGTAGAAGGCAATCGGCACGCCGCCGATGCTCTTGAGTGCGGGCAGCGTGATGAGGATGCCGATCACCGCGACGAACATGACGGCGTTAGCGGGGATCTTGGTCTTGACGTTCACCGTCGAGAGCCAGCGCGAGCCGGGGATGGCGCCGTCGCGGCTGAACGCGAACGTCATGCGGGAGGCGCTGGTGAGGCAAGCCGTCGTGCAGAAGAGCTGCCCCGCCGTCGAGATCAGGAGGATCAGGAAGTGCCACCCGTCGGGAAGCGCCTGGCCGAAGATCACGTCGACGGCGCCGAACCCGTCGCTGACACCTTGTGGGTCCTGAACGGCGAACAGGAACGCGAGGAGGAGCAGGTACCCGCCGATCGCCGAGTAGAGGATCGAGCGCCAGATCCCCTTCGCCGCACCGTCGGCGGCACCCTGCGTCTCCTCCGACAGGTGGGCGGAGGCGTCGAAGCCGGTGATCGTGTACTGAGTCAGCAGGAAGCCCAGCGGCAGCACGAGGAACCAGTAGAAGCCGCTGCTGAACCCGCTGTTGTTGATCCGCTCGGTGAACACGAACCCGGCGTCCTGGTGGGTGTCGGGCACGATCACGAGGATCAGGATCACGATCGTGGCACCGGCGACGTGCCACCACACCGAGATGTTGTTGATGACGGCCAGCAGGTGGCCGCTGAAGATGTTGGCCAGCGAGGCGAGCAGCAGGATCGCGACGAAGAGGATGAAGACGCGGGTCAGCGAGTAGCCGTCGGCCCATCCGGTGCTGATCGTGCTGAGGGTGAGGTCGAGGAAGGTCGCCGCGCCGTAGGCGACCGACGCCGTGACGGCGAGCAGTCCGATCAGGTTGAGCCATCCGGTGAAGAAGCCCGCCGCGGGGCCGCCCATCTTGGCCGCCCACCAGTAGATGCCACCGGACGTCGGGTAGGCCGAGACGAGCTCACTGAGCGTGAAGCCGATGAGCAGGATGAACGCCGAGATGATCGGCCAGCCCCACGAGATCGCGACCGGTCCGCCGTTGTTCCACGCCTGCCCGAAGGTCGTGAAGCAGCCGGCGAGGATGGAGATGATCGAGAACGAGATGGCGAAGTTCGAGAAACTGGACCAGGTCCGGCCGAGCTCCTGCTTGTATCCGAGTTTCGCGAGGAGGGCCTCGTCGTCGTTCTGGATGGGTGCTTCGGCCATGGCAGTGCCTTCCGGTCCGTCCGCGTCGGTGCTCGGAACCTAGACCCGCGCCGCGGGGGGTGTCCACAGATCATCTGGAAAAAGGTATGGGTCCAGACCATTGCGCTCGGGTGACGTGCGCGGTCTAGGGTGACCGCCATGTCAGGGACCCCCCACCCGAGTGAGCAGCAGCTCCCGGTGGCGGTCCTGCGCCCGGTGCGGAGCCACCACGCGTTCGAGGGCTGCGTCGAGCAGCTCGCGACCGCCATCCGGCTGGGGGTCTACCCGCGCGGCACGACGCTCCCGCCGGAGCGCGAGCTGGCCACGCTGCTCGGCGTCTCGCGCGCGACCCTGCGCGAGGCGATGGCCGCACTGCGGCAGGCCGGGCTGGTGGAGACCACGCGCGGCCGCGGCGGCGGCACGATCGTCACCCAGCGGCTGCGGACGCCGTCGGCCCGCAAGGCGGCCCGCACCGACCCCGTCACCCGCGCCACCTGGCTCGACACGCTCGCGTTCCGCTCGGTGGTGGAGCCGGGGGCGGCGCAGCTCGCCGCGGCCGCCGACCTCGACGACGCCCAGGTGGCGCAGCTCGAGGCCGCGCACGCCGCCGTGGCCTCGGCCGAGCGGCCGGCTCAGCACCGGCAGGCCGACTCGCGCTTCCACCTCACCGTGGCCGCCCTCACCGGGTCGCCGCGGTTGGTCGAGGCCGTCACGTCGGTGCAGGCGACGCTGCACGAGATGCTGCTCGCCATCCCGGTGCTCGACGCGAACATCGCCCACTCCGACCGGCAGCACGCCGCCGTCGTCCGGGCGATCCTCGGCGGACGGCCCGACCGTGCGCGGCGGGCGATGGAGCAGCACTGCGACGACACGGCCGCGCTGCTGCGTGGCCTCGTGGGATAGGACCGACATGACCGACCTGCGCAACGACCGCCATCTCTCGATGAAGGACCTGCTGGGTCGCATCGACGACGGCTCGATCGACACGGTCATCGTCGGGTTCACCGACATGCAGGGCCGGCTGCAGGGCAAGCGGCTGCACGGCCGCTACTTCGCCGACCACGTGGTCGGACACGGCACCGAGGGCTGCAACTACCTGCTCGCCGTCGATGTCGACATGAACACCGTCGACGGGTACGCGATCTCGTCGTGGGAGCGCGGGTACGGCGACATGGAGTTCGTGCTCGACGAGCGCACCACCCGGTTGCTCACCCACCTGCCCGGAACTGCGCTCGTGCAGTGCGACCTCGAGTGGCCCGACCACTCCCCCGTCACCCAGTCGCCGCGCGGGATCCTGCGCCGCCAGCTCGACCGCTGCGCCGAGCACGGCTGGCAGGCCCTCGCCGGCACCGAGCTGGAGTTCATCGCCTTCGACACCAGCTACGAGGACGCCGCCGACGCCGGCTGGCACGACCTCACGCCGGTCAACCAGTACAACGTCGACTACTCGATCCTCGGCACCAGCCGGGCCGAGCCGCTGCTGCGCGCGATCCGCACCCACATGTTCGACGCCGGGCTCGACGTCGAGGGCGCCAAGGGCGAGTGCAACTTCGGCCAGCACGAGATCGGGTTCCTCTACGCCGAGGCGCTCGAGACCGCGGACAACCACGTGGTCTACAAGAACGCCGCCAAGGAGATCGCCGCCCAGCAGGGAAAGTCGGTCACCTTCATGGCCAAGTACGACCAGCGCGAGGGCAGCTCGTGCCACATCCACCTCTCGCTGCGCGGCGACGACGGCGCGCTGGTGTTCTGGGACGACGAGGCCGGACGAGCGCACACCCCTCTACGACGCGTTCGTGGCCGGCGTGCTCGCGACCATCAGCGACTTCACGCTGCTGTACGCCCCGAACATCAACTCCTACAAGCGGTTCGCCGACGGCTCGTTCGCGCCGACCACGGTGGCCTGGGGCCTCGACAACCGCACCTGCGCCGTCCGGCTGGTCGGGCGCGGCGCCGGGGCGCGGATGGAGAACCGGGTGCCGGGCGCCGACGTGAACCCGTACCTCGCGCTGGCGGCGATGCTGGCCGGCGGCCTGCACGGGATCGAGAACGACCTGCCGCTGGAGGACGAGCTCGTGGGCAACGCCTACACCTCGGACCGCCCCAAGGTGCCGCACACCATGGGCGACGCCCGCGAGGCGTTCGCGACCTCCGAGGTCGCGCGGACGGCGTTCGGCGACGACGTCGTCGACCACTACGTGAACATGGCCGACGTCGAGCTGGCCGCCTACAACGCGACCGTCACCGACTGGGAGCGGCGCCGGGGGTTCGAGCGGCTGTGACGACCACCGAGCTGATCTCGCCCGTCACCGGCCGTCCCTTCGGGTCCGTGCCGAGCACCGACCTCGCAGGCACGGACGCCGCCATCGAGGCGGCCCACGACGCCTTCGCCGCGTGGCGCGACGTCGCCCCCGGCGAGCGGGCGCGACTGCTGCGCGCGTTCGCGGCCGTCGTCGACGCGCACGTCGAGGAGCTCGCCGCGCTCGAGGTGCAGAACGCCGGCCACACCCTCGGCAACGCCCGCTGGGAGGCGGGCAACGTGCGGGACTGCCTCAACTACTACGCCGGTGCGCCGGAGCGGCTGTTCGGTCGGCAGATCCCCGTGGCCGGCGGCACCGACGTCACGTTCCACGAGCCGCTCGGCGTCGTGGGCGTGATCGTGCCCTGGAACTTCCCGATGCCCATCGCGGGCTGGGGGTTCGCGCCGGCGCTCGCCGCCGGCAACACCGTCGTGCTCAAGCCGGCGGAGATCACCCCGTTGACGGCGATCCGGCTCGGTGAGCTCGCGGTCGAGGCGGGCCTGCCCGAGCACGTGCTGAGCGTCGTGCCGGGCCGCGGCTCGGTGGTGGGCGAGCGGTTCGTGACCCACGAGCTGGTGCGCAAGGTGTGCTTCACCGGCTCCACCGAGGTGGGCAAGCGGATCATGGCCGGCTGCGCCGACCAGGTGAAGCGAGTGACGCTCGAGCTCGGCGGCAAGAGCAGCAACATCGTCTTCGCCGACACCGACCTCGCCGCCGCGGCCGCCGCGGCGCCGTACGCGGTGTTCGACAACGCCGGCCAGGACTGCTGCGCCCGCTCCCGGATCCTGGTGGAGCGCTCCGCCTACGACGAGTTCCTGTCGCTGCTCCAGCCGGCCGTCGAGGGGCTGCGCGTCGTCGACCCGGCCACCGAGGAGTCCGAGATGGGCCCGATGGTCTCCGAGTCGCAGAAGGCGTCGGTGCAGGGCTACCTCGACGACGTCGACGTCGCGTTCGCCGGCTCCGCGCCGGACGGCGACGGCTGGTGGCTGCCGCCGAGCGTCGTCACCGTCGACGACCCGCAGACCCGCATCTGGCGCGAGGAGGTGTTCGGGCCGGTCGTGGCGGTGATGCCGTTCGACGACGAGGCCGACGCCGTCGCGCTGGCCAACGACACCGAGTACGGCCTGTCCGGCTCGATCTACACCGCCGACCTGGCCCGCGGTCTGCGGGTGGCGCGCGCCGTCGAGGCCGGCAACCTCAGCGTGAACTCCCACGCCTCGGTGCGCTACTGGACGCCGTTCGGCGGCTACAAGCAGAGCGGCCTCGGCCGCGAGCTCGGCCCCGACGCCCCCATGGCGTTCACCGAGGAGAAGAACGTCTTCATCGCCCACTGAGTTTCGAGGCTCGCTTCGCTCACACCTCAACCACCGAGGAGGAGAGAGACCAATGGCAGGACGCATCCAGGACCGGGTCGCCGTCGTCACCGGCGGTTGCTCGGGCATCGGCCTGGCGACGGTGCAGCGCTTCGTCGAGGAGGGTGCGCGTGTCGTGATCGGTGACATCGACGACCGGCGCGGTCACGAGCTCGTCGGCCAGCTCGGCGGCGAGGAGATCCTCAGCTACGTCCACGTCGACGTGACCGACAAGGAGCAGGTCGACGCGCTGTTCGCCACGGCGAAGGACACCTACGGCTCGGTCGACATCGCGTTCAACAACGCCGGCATCAGCCCACCCGACGACGACTCGATCCTCGACACCGACCTCGACGCCTGGCGCCGCGTGCAGGAGGTCAACCTCACCAGCGTCTACCTGTGCTGCAAGGCGGCGCTGCCCTACATGCTCGACCAGGGCCGGGGCTCGATCGTCAACACCGCCTCGTTCGTGGCCGTGATGGGCGCGGCCACGTCGCAGATCTCGTACTCGGCGTCCAAGGGCGGGGTGCTGTCGATGACCCGCGAGCTCGGCGTCCAGTTCGCCCGGCAGGGGGTGCGGGTCAACGCGCTGTGCCCGGGCCCGGTGAACACGCCGCTCCTCCAGGAGCTCTTCGCCGCGGACGCCGAGCGGGCGGCCCGCCGTCTGGTGCACGTGCCGATGGGCCGGTTCGGCGAGCCGGAGGAGATGGCCAACGCGGTGCTGTTCCTCGCCTCCGACGAGTCGTCGTTCATGACCGCCACCACGTTCCTCGTCGACGGCGGCATCTCGGGCGCGTACGTGACCCCCCTGTGAGCGATGCTGTGACACCGCTCATCGGGCTGTCGACCTACCGCGAGCAGGCGGCGTGGGGGGTCTGGCACCAGCCGGCCGACCTGCTGCCGACCGGGTACGCCGACGTCGTGGCGTCGGTGGGCGGCGTGCCGGTGCTGCTGCCACCCGTGGCGCCGGAGGACCGGCCGGCCGAGGCCGCGACCGCAGTGGTGGCCCGGCTCGACGGCCTGGTGATCGCCGGCGGCGCCGACGTCGACCCCGCGCGCTACGGCGCCGACCCGCACGACCGCACCGCCGGCTGGCGGCCCGACCGCGACGCCTGGGAGCTCGCGCTGCTCGACGCCGCGGACGCCGTCGGCCTGCCGGTGCTGGGCGTCTGCCGCGGCATGCAGGTGATGGCGGTGCACGCCGGCGGCGAGCTCGACCAGCACACGCCCGACCTGGTCGGGCACGAGGAGCACTCCCCCGGCGGACCGGAGTTCGGCGACACCGCCGTGGCCACCGTGCCCGGTAGCCGGGTGGCGGCGCTGGTCGGTGAGCGGCTCGGCGTCGCCTGCCACCACCACCAGTCGGTGCGCACCCACCCCGGCTTCGTCGCGTCGGCCCGGGCCGGCGACGGCACCCTCGAGGCGATGGAGGACCCCGGCGACCGGTTCCGCGTCGGCGTGCAGTGGCACCCCGAGACCACGGCCGACGTCGGGCTGCTGGCCGGGCTGGTGGCCGCCGCCCGCGCCCGTGCGGGCGGCTTGGGAGAATCACCGGCGTGACCGACGTCGACGTCCTCGGGGAGCCCTGGCGGTCCGAGACCCTCCACCTGCCACCGGACGACGAGGGCCCGGTCGTGGCCACGCTCGTCTCGGCGCGGGCGGAGCACCCGAACGGCCGCGCGGTGCTGCACGTGCACGGCTTCGCCGACTACTTCTTCCAGGCCGAGTACGGCCAGTGGTGGCTCGACCACGGCTACGACTTCTACGCGCTCGACCTGCGCAAGTACGGCCGGTCGATCCGGCCGCACCAGACGCCCACCTACGTGGCCGACCTGCGCGAGTACTTCGCCGAGCTCGACCTGGCGTGGTGGCGGGTCACCGAGCGCGACGGCCACGACCGCGTCGTCGTCTCGGCGCACTCCACGGGCGGTCTCACCACCTCGCTGTGGGCCGACGAGCGGCAGCCGGCGCAGCTCGCAGGGATGGTGCTCAACTCGCCGTGGTTCGACCTGCACGGCGCCCCGTGGATGCGGTCCGCCGCGGCCGCCGCTGCGCTGGACCGGATCGGCCGCCGGCAGCCGATGCGCGAGCTCAGCCGCGAGATCACCGGCTTCTACGCACGCAGCCTGCACCACGAGCACGAGGGCGAGTGGGAGTTCGACCTGTCCTGGAAGCCGATCGAGTCGTTCCCGGTGCGGTTCGGCTGGCTGCGGGCGATCCGGCAGGGGCACGCCGCCCTGCACGAGGGCCTGTCGGTGCTGGCGCCGGTGCTGGTGCTCACCTCGGCCGCCACCGTGCGGCCCCCGGAGATGAACGACGACGTGCACACCCACGACGTCGTGCTCGACGTGCCGCAGATCCGGCAATGGGCCACCTCGGTGGGCCCGCACGTCACCTACGTGGCGGTCGTCGGCGCCCGGCACGACGTCGTCCTGTCGCTGCCCGACCCCCGCGCCGTCGTCTACGACGAGCTCGAGCGGTGGGTCAACGCCTACGTCAGGTGAGCGGGTCGCCGTCGAACCGCTCCCGGGTGACGAACTCCTCGACCGGACGGCGCTTCAGCCTCGTGACGTCCTTCGCCGGGCGACCCAGTGGCACCACGGCGGCGAGCGCGAACGTGTCCGGCACCCCGAGCAGGTCGCGGACGGCAGGCTCCTCGGCCGCCGCCATCGTGGTGATCGTGCCGCCGTAGCCCTCGCTGCGCGCGGCGAGCAGCACGTTCCACACCAGCGGGTAGACCGACGCCCCGCCGACGATGCCGACCCGGTCGAGGTGCTGGTCCATCGCCGCCACCACCTCGAGGTCGACCCAGAACACCAGCACCGCACCGGCGGTGAGCACCGGCTCGGTGAACGACGCCGGCACCTCGGTGGCCGCGATCTCCTCGGCGCTCGGACCGGGCGGGTGCACCGGGTTCCATGGGTTCTCGCCGGCCAGCCGCTGCGCCATGTAGCGCCGCACCCCCGGCTCGTTGAGCCGCGCCAGCGCCTCCCGGGTCGCCCGGTCCCGCACCACCACCACGCGCGCGCCCTGCCGGTTGCCGCCGCTCGGCGCGAACCGGGCGTGGTCGAGGATCCGGTGCAGCACGTCGTCCGGCAGCGGGTCGCCGGTGAACTCCCGGGTCGCCGGCGTCGTGCGCATCACCTCGTACAGGTCCACCCACCGACGCTCTCACGAGTTCCGCGTTCTGCTGCACGGAGGTCGCGGTACCGCGCGACGACGCTCCACTCGCACGCCCGCTAGGTTGCCCGCCATGAACCCCGTGACCGGTCTGTCCATCGGCCGCATCGCCGTCGGTGTCGCCTCCATCGCCGCCCCGAAGCTCGTGTCGTCCCGCGTCACCGGCTCCGGCGCCGGGCCGGGTCTGCTGACCCAGTGGTTCGGCAACCGCGAGATCGCGCTCGGTCTGGCCACGCTCACCGCCTCGGGCAAGGCCCGGCGCAACCTGGTGCTGGTCGGTATCGCGGTCGACGCCGCCGACGCGGCCACCGCCTACCTGGCGATCGAGAACGAGGACGTGCCGCGCGCGGTGGGTCTCCCGGGGGCAGCGGTGGCGGCCGGCGCGGTGGTGGCCGGCCTGCTCGGACTGCGGGTCAAGAAGCGCAAGCAGGTCGAGCTCGCCTGATCCTCCGGCCGAACACCCGAACGACATGCCCCGCCCGGGTCATTGCCGTGAGGCCCTGCGTGGCACATCCTGTCGCACATGAGCGAACAGCCTCCGAACACCCCTCCTCCCCCGCCGTCCGGCCAGCCGGGCGAACCGGGCCAGCCGGGTCAGCCCTACAACCCGCCTCCGCAGCAGCAGCCCTACCAGCAGCCGCCCCAGCAGCAGCCCTACCAGCAGCCCGGCGGCTACCAGCAGCCCGGGCAGTTCGGCGGTCCGGCCGGGTACGGCGCGCCCGGCCAGCTCGGCGAGCGCTTCCTCGCCCGGCTGATCGACCACTTCGTGCTGGCGATCCCGATCATCATCGTCAACTTCATCTTCAACGCGATCTTCCTGACCGGCTTCAGCTACTCCACCGGTGAGTGGCTGCTGTACTGGCTCTTCACGTCGATCGCCTGGGTCGCCATCGAGCTCGGCTACTTCGGCTTCCTCGAGTCCAGCCGGGGCCAGACGCTCGGCAAGATGGCGCTCAAGCTGAAGACCGTCGGCCCCGACGGCGTCAGCAACCCGACGATGGCGCAGGCGGTGCGTCGCAACTTCTTCTACGCCATCCAGCTCGTCTACATCATCCCGATCCTCGGCAGCATCATCGGCGGCCTGGCGTTCCTGGCGGCCCTGATCTACATCGCGGTCACGATCAACAACGACGCCGCGAACCGGCAGGGCTTCCACGACCACTTCGGCGAGGGCACCCGCGTCATCAAGGTTGGTTGAGCAGTGGCCCGCGACGAAGGAGCGGGCCGCGTGGGCTCAACCAGGTTGAGCGAACCCCGCGGCTGAGGAACGAAGCCGCGACGGGTGAGTCGAAACCAAGCGACCTACCGCACCACGAAGGTCGCCACGGCGACCAGTCCGACCAGCACGATCACCGCTCGCAGCGCGGTGGGCGGGAGGCGGCGTCCGACCCGGGCGCCCAGCACCCCGCCCACCAGCGAGCCCACGCCGATCAGCGCGACCACCAGCCAGTCGACGTCGGCGACCACCGCGAAGATGCCGCCTGCCACGGCGTTCACCACCGCGGCGAGCACGTTCTTGACGGCGTTGCTCTCCTGCAGGCTCTGCTGGACCCCCACCCCCAGCACGCCCATGAGCAGCACGCCCTGCGCCGCGCCGAAGTAGCCGCCGTAGACCCCGGCGAGCAGCACCAGCGGCCACACCCACCACGCCTCGTGACGAGGGGCGCCGCGCTTGGTGACCCACTGCGACAGCCGCGGCTGGACGATCACGAGCGTGACGCCGAGCAGCACCAGCACCGGCACGATCGCCTCGAACGCGGACGCCGGCAGCACCAGCAGCAGCACGGCTCCGGCGGCGGCTCCCAGGAGCGAGCCGACGGCCAGCCGCACCACCATCCGGCGCTTGCCGGCCAGCTCACGGCGGTAGCCCACGGCGCCCGAGACCGAGCCCGGCACCAGCCCGATGTTGTTCGACACGTTGGCGGTGACCGGCGGGATGCCGAAGGCCAGCAGCGTCGGGAAGGTGATCAGGGTGCCCGAGCCGACGACCGTGTTGATGCACCCCGCCGCGAGCCCGGCGAGCAGGATCGCGACGGCTTCGAACACTCCCACTAGGCGGGCTGCTCCGGCGGGGGCACGTTGGAGGGATCGATCGCCGGGTCGGTGCCGGTGACGGGCTTGCCCGGGTGCGCGGCACTCTCGGCCTCGGCGATCGCCTCCGCCACCGCCTGGCTGGTACGGGCGGCGTCGTCCCCGGCGTCGGGGACCTTCGGCTCGCTGGGCCCCAGGTCGACCCGGGTGCGGGGACCGTCGACCTCCTCGGGGATGCCGCTCAGCCGGTTGAGCGTCGAGCCCATGCCCTCCAGCGCCTTGCCGATCTCGCTCGGCACGATCCAGAGCTTGTTCGCGTCGCCCTGGGCGATCTGCGGCATCATCTGCAGGTACTGGTAGGCCAGCAGGGACTGGTCGGGCTGGCCGTCGTGGATGGCCTGGAACACGGTGAGGATGGCCTGCCCCTCGCCCTGGGCGCGCAGGATCTGGGACTCGCGGTCGGCCTGGGCGCGCAGGATCGTCGCCTCGCGGTCACCCTCGGCGTTCAGGATCGCCGACTGCTTGTTGCCCTCGGCGGTGAGGATCGCCGACTGCCGCTCGCCCTCGGCGGTGAGGATCGAGGCGCGCTTGTTGCGGTCGGCGCGCATCTGCTGCTCCATCGCGTCCTTGATCGACGGCGGCGGGTCGATGCCCTTGAGCTCGACCCGGTTGACGCGGATGCCCCACTTGCCGGTGGCCTCGTCGAGCACCCCGCGCAGCCCGGTGTTGATCGAGTCGCGGCTGGTGAGCGTCTCCTCGAGGTCCATGCCGCCGACGATGTTGCGCAGCGTGGTGGTCGTGAGCTGCTCGACGGCCTGGATGTAGTTCGCGATCTCGTAGGTGGCGGCGACCGGGTCGGTGACCTGGAAGTAGATGACCGTGTCGATCGAGACCACCAGGTTGTCCTCGGTGATCACCGGCTGCGGCGGGAAGCTCACCACCTGCTCGCGCAGGTCGATCACGTAGCGCACCTTGTCGATGAACGGCACCACGATGTTGAGGCCGGCGGGCAGCGTGTCCTTGTACTTGCCGAACCGCTCCACGATCCCGGCCCGGGCCTGCGGCACGATCCGGACGGTCTTGGCCAGCAGCACCACCACGAACAGCAGCAGCAGTCCCAGCACGACGAGCACGGCGATGTTCACGGGGTTCTCCCTCGGTCAGGACGGTCGGTAGGGCACGGGGTCGACGTAGGCCGTCGCCCCCTTGATCTCGCGCACCTCGACGGTCTCGCCGATGGCGATCGCTGTCGCGGTGTCCGCGAACGGGACGGCTGTCCAGACCTCGCCGCCGATCCGCACCCGGCCCGGGTGCAGCGGCGTCATCGCCTGGGTGACGACGCCCTGGGTCCCGACCAGCTTGGCGTGGCCGAGGGTGAGCTCGGGTCCGGTGTGCAGCCGGGCCACCAGGTTCGGCCGCACCAGCACGAGCGCCCCGACCGCGGCGGCGGCGGCGAGCAGCACCTGGAGCACCACCGGCGCGCCGAGCACGGCCGCGACGGTGCCGACGACGGCGCCGAGCGCGAGCATCACGAGGAACAGGTCCATGCTGAACAGCTCGGCGACGGTGAGCAGTCCGGCGGCCGAGAGCCACGCGGCCCACAGGTTGTCCCCCAGCCAGTCCATGAGGCAACCCTATCCAGGGCGGCTAACGGTGCCGGATATCGCGGCGGGCGGCCCAGCGGCCGTCCTGGTGGTGCAGCAGCAGCGGCATCCCGAAGGTGGCCGCGAGGTTGTCCTCGGTGAGCACGTCCTCGAGCAGCCCCTGCGCGGTCACCCGGCCCTCGCGGAGCAGCAGCGCATGGCTGAACCCGGGCGGGATCTCCTCGACGTGGTGCGAGACGAGCACGGTGGCCGGGGAGTCGGCGTCGTAGGCGAGCACCGAGAGTGTCGACACCAGGTCCTCACGGCCGCCGAGGTCGAGGCCCGCGGCCGGCTCGTCGAACAGCAGCAGCTCGGGGTCGGTCATGAGGGCGCGGGCGATCTGCACCCGCTTGCGCTCGCCCTCGCTCAGGGTGCCGAAGGTGCGGTCGGCCAGGTGCTTGGCGCCCACCTCCACCAGCAGCTCGTGGGCCCGCTCGTGGTCGAGCTCGTCGTAGTGCTCGCGCCAGCGGCCCACCACGCCGTAGGACGCCGACACGACGACGTCGCGCACCCGTTCGTCGCGCGGCACCCGGTCGCCCAGCGCCGCGCTCGTGAGCCCGATCCGCGGCCGCAGGTCGAACACGTCGACCGTGCCGAGCACCTCCTCGAGGATGCCGGCCACGCCCGACGTGGGGTGCACCTGCGCCGCGGCGACCTGCAGCAGCGTGGTCTTGCCGGCGCCGTTCGGGCCGAGCACCACCCAGCGCTCGTCCTCCTCGACGGTCCACGAGATCCCGTCGAGCAGCGTCGCCTGGCCGCGCCGGACGGTGACGTCGGCGAACTCCAGGACGGCGGCCACGGGCGCCACCCTAACCAGTCCCGCCCTACGCTGATCCGCCGTGGACACGCCCGACTCACCCCTGCCGCCGTCGGCACGGCTCGCCTGGTGGGGCACGGCGTGGCTGCGGGGGCACGTCGGCCCCGACGACCTCCTCGACGCCGTGCTGGGCACCGACGTGGCGCACCGCGTGCTCGCCGTCGACGGCGTGCCCGGCGGCCTGGTGGCGACGCTGGCGGCGCTGCGGCGCGAGGGCGCGACCCAGGTCGGCGCGGCGTTCCCGGTGGCCGGGGACCCGTGTGGCCTGGGCGGTCCGCGGGAGCTCACCGACGCCGCGCTGGACGCCGGCGAGGCGGTGGTGGTGACCGAGGCCGGAGCCGCGCTGGTGCCGCGCCGGGTGGGGCCGACGGTGGAGTGGACGCTGCTGCCGGCCGCGCGCCGTCCGCTGGTGGACGTCGGCGAGGCCGACCGCGACCTGCGCGCGGCGCTGCTCACCGCCGCCAACCGGCTGGCGGAGCTGGACGTGGCCCGATGGCGGCCCGAGGTGGCCGACCTGCTGCTCGACCTGCGGGAGCGGGACCCGCTGACCGCGCCGCCGGGGGTGCCCGCCCGCTGCGTGGGCCTCGCCGCCCGGGCGCTGCGGGCCCGGGAGGTCGTCGACCTGGCGCTGGCGGACGACGGCGCGGCCCTCTCGGCCTCGGAGGCGCGGGCCCGCCGCGACGCCCTGGACCCGCTGGCCCGGGCCGCCCGCCACGCCCTGGTGGCGGCGTGCTCCCCCGAGGTGTGGCCACCGGACTAGTCGGCGGGCTGGTAGACGCCGAGGACGTTGCCGTTGGGGTCGCGGAAGGAGAACCGCCGACCGCCCGGGTAGTCGTAGGGACCCTCGACGACCTCGCCGCCGGCGTCGATGACCGCCGTGAGGCTCACGTCGAGGTCGTCGGAGCGGACGAGCACGAGCGCGCCACCCGGACCGGCGGGGCCGCCGGCGTTGAGGCCGCCCACCTCGCCGTCGCCGTCGGGTGCCTGGATGCCGGCGTAGGCGTCGCCGTAGTCGGTGAACTGCCACCCGAAGGCAGCGGCGTAGAACGCCTTGGCCGCCGCCAGGTCGGGCGCGCCGAGCTCGAGGTAGTCGGAGTAGTGGTGGGTGTGGTTCATGCCGCCGACGCTAGGACCGGCCGCCGACAGTGCCCCGCCACCGCTACCGTGACCGGCGATGAACGGCCCCCGCCCCGACACCCTGCTCGTGACGCTCACCGGCACCGACCGGCCCGGCGTGACGTCAGCGGTGTTCGCCGCCCTGGCCCTCGGCGGGGTGCAGGTGCTCGACGTCGAGCAGATCATCCTGCGTCGACGGCTCGTGCTCGGTGTGCTCGTCACCGCTCCGCGCGACCCGCGCCGGCTCACTGCTGCCGTTCAGGAGGCCGCGCGCGCGCTCGGCATGACCGTCGACGTCGAGAAGGGGTCGGGCGACAACACCAGCCGCGGGCCGGGCCGGGTGCACGTCACCGTGATCGGCAGCCCGCTGCGCGCGCAGGCGATGGCCGCGATCGCGGGCCGGATCGCCGACTCCGGCGGCAACATCGACCGGATCGAGCGGATGGCGCGCTATCCCGTCACCGCGATCGAGCTGCACGTGTCGGGCTCCGACGCCGGCCGACTCCGCACGCTGCTGGCCGCCGAGGCCGCCACCCAGGGCGTCGACGTCGCTGTGCAGCCGGCCAACCTGCTGCGGCGCGGCGTCCGGCTGGTGGTGATGGACGTCGACTCCACGCTCATCCAGGGCGAGGTGATCGAGATGCTCGCCGCCCGCGCCGGGCACGAGGCGGAGGTCGCCCGCGTCACGGACGCCGCGATGAAGGGCGAGCTCGACTTCGAGGAGTCGCTGCGGGAGCGGGTGCGGCTGCTGGCCGGCCTGGACGTGAGGGCGATCGACGAGGTCTACGACGAGATCGTCGTCAACCCGGGCGCCCGCACGCTGGTGCGGATCCTGCGGCGGCTGGGCTACCGGTTCGCACTGGTCTCCGGCGGCTTCAGCCAGATCACCGACCGGCTCGCCGCCGACCTCGGCATCCACTTCTCGCGCGCGAACGAGCTCGAGGTGGTCGACGGCAAGCTGACCGGCGAGGTGCTCGGCGACGTGCTCGACCGCGAGGGCAAGGCCCGCGCACTGCGCGAGTTCGCCGCGAAGATCGACGTCCCGCTGGCCGCCACGGTGGCGATCGGCGACGGCGCCAACGACCTCGACATGCTCGGCGCCGCGGGCCTCGGCATCGCCTACAACGCCCGCCCGGTGGTGCAGCGTGCCGCCGACACCACCGTCAACGTGCCCTACCTCGACACGATCCTCTACCTGCTCGGCATCTCCCGCGAGGAGATCGAGGCCGCCGACGCCGAGGCCGGCTTCGTCACGCCGTCACCGCCCGTCTGAGGTGCGGCGGAATCCCCGGTTAACCGGGGACTCATGCTCTTCTCGGCCGAAGTTTCGGCTGAGAAGTGTCGGAATCCCCGGTTAACCGGGGACTCATGCAACGCGCTGGCAGTTCAGTCCCGCCCGACGTGGAAGTGGCGCAACGACGCGGTGCCGGGACCGAGGTCGGACCAGGGGCCGTCGAACCCGAAGACGGCGACGGCGCTCGTGGGGAAGCCGCCGATCATCCGGTCGCCGGCGTCCTGGTCGCCGTCGCCGGCGTCGAGCACCTGGGCCAGCGAGCCCATCGTGGGGTTGTGGCCGACCATCACCACGCAGCGGACGTCGTCGCCGAGCATCCGCACCAGGTCGAGGGCGCTGTCGACGCCGGCGCTGTAGAGCCCGTGGTCGAGGTCCGGCTCGAGACTCCAGCCGGCCGCCTCGGCGAGCGCGTGCCACGTCTCCTCGGTGCGCGTGGCCGCCGACACCAGCGCCCGGTCGGGCGCCACCCCCACCGACGCGAGCCAGCGCCCGGCGTCCGCCGCATCGGCGTGGCCGCGGTCGGCCAGCCGGCGCTCGGCGTCGGTCGGGCCGTCCTGCTCGGCCTTGGAGTGCCTCATCACGACAAGAGTCCGCTCCCCCACGCCCCCCACGATAGGGCCCCACCGACACCCCTAGGGTGACTGCATGGCCCGGGGTCCCCTGTTCGTCATCGGCGGGGCCGAGGACAAGCTTCGCAAGCGCACCATCCTGCGAGAGCTGGTCGCGGCGGCGGGCGGGCCGGACTCCCGGATCGCCGTCGTCCCGACCGCCTCCTCGCTCGGCCCCGAGGTGGTCGAGGTGTACGAGGCGCTCTTCAAGCGGGAGGGCGCCGCCGAGGTGGTGGCCGTGCGGCCCGAGAGCCGCGAGGCCGCCCACGACCCAGCCCTGGTGGCGGCGATCGAGGGCGCCACCGGCGTGTTCATGACCGGCGGCAATCAGTTGAAGCTCTCCGCCATCGTGTGCGGCACCCCGCTCGGCGACGCGATCGTCGCCGCTCACGAGCGCGGCGCCGTCGTGGCCGGCACGTCGGCCGGCGCGAGCATCCAGTCCAGCCACATGGTGGCGTTCGGTGGTCCCGGCGCGACGCCGAAGCAGCGGATGACGCAGGTGGCGGCCGGGCTCGGGCTGCTGCCGTCGTCGGTGATCGACCAGCACTTCGACCAGCGCAACCGCTACGGTCGCCTGCTCATGATCGTCGCCCAGTCGCCGCAGCTGCTCGGCATCGGCGTCGACGAGGACACCGCCGCCGTCGTCCAGGACGACGTGCTGCGCGTCGTCGGCCGCGGCGCCGTCACGATCTTCGACCCCGCGCGCATCACCACCAACGCCTTCGAGGCGAAGCGCGCGCAGCCGATCCTGGCCAGCGGCGTGGTGCTGCACGTCCTGCCCGAGGGCTCCGCCTTCGACCTCGCCGAGCGGGCGCTGGTGCCGTTCACGGCCGGCGTCGACCCGGCCGAGGCCGCGGAGATGACCGAGGCGGGCCGCCGCGACCTCCGCCAGCTCGCCCGCGACATCGCCGCCGCCGACGCCTCGCCCTCCGCGCTTCGCCGCCGACTCGCCCGACGCCGACCCAGCCAGAGGAGAGCACCGTGACCGAACGACCGACTCCCGACCTCACGATCGTCGAGACCCGGGTCTATCGCGGCGCGAACGTGTGGTCCTACGACAAGGCGATCCACCTCCTCGTCGACCTCGGCTCGCTCGAGGACTTCCCCACGAACACGATCCCCGGCTTCACCGAGCACCTGCTCGAGATGCTGCCCGGCCTGCGCGAGCACACCTGCTCGCGCGGCAAGCGCGGCGGCTTCGTGGAGCGGCTCGACGAGGGCACCTGGCTCGGGCACGTCGCCGAGCACACCGCGCTGGCCCTGCAGCAGGTGGTCGGCCACGACATCCGGCGCGGCAAGACCCGCGGCGTGAAGGGCCAGAAGGGCCTCTACAACGTCATCTTCGGCTACCAGGACGAGCAGGTGGGGCTCGCGGCGTCGCGGCTCGCCGTCCGGCTGGTCAACCACCTGGTGCAGGCCGACCCGGAGTTCGACTGGGACGCCGAGCTCGAGAGCTTCATCAAGCGCGCCCAGCGGACGGCGTTCGGGCCGTCGACGCAGGCGATCCTCGACGAGGCCGTGTCGCGCGACATCCCGTGGATCCGGCTCAACCAGCACTCGCTGGTGCAGCTCGGCCAGGGCGTCCACGCCAAGCGGATCCGCGCCACGATGACGTCGAACACGTCGTCGATCGCCGTCGACATCGCCTCCGACAAGGACCTCACGACCTCACTGCTCGCCGCAGCCGGCCTCCCGGTGCCGAAGCAGGAGATGATGCGCCACGTCGACGCCGCGGTCCGGGCCGCCGAGCGGATCGGCTACCCGGTGGTGCTGAAGCCGCTGGACGGCAACCACGGCCGTGGCGTCATCCTCGACAACGAGAACGAGGACGACGTGCGGGCCGCGTTCGAGGCCGCCCAGGCCGAGTCGCGGCGCGGCGTGATCCTGGTGGAGCAGCAGATCGTCGGCAAGGACTACCGCTGCCTCATCATCGACGGCCGGGTGGCCGCCATCGCCGAGCGGGTGCCGGCGTCCGTGACCGGCGACGGCACGTCCACCATCGAGCAGCTGGTCGACACCGCCAACGCCGACCCGCGACGCGGCGTCGGCCACGAGAAGGTGCTCACCCGGATCAAGGTCGACGACGCCGCGGTCCTGCTCGTCCGCGAGCAGGGCTTCGAGATGACCGACGTGCCGCCCGAGGGGCAGCAGGTGAAGCTGGCGCTCACCGGCAACATGAGCACCGGCGGCATCTCGATCGACCGCACCTTCGAGGCGCACCCGGAGAACGTCGAGATCGCCGAGGAGGCCGCCCGCATGGTGGGCCTCGACATCGCGGGCATCGACTTCATCTGCCCCGACATCACCGAGCCGGTGCGCGAGACCGGCGGCGCGATCTGCGAGGTCAACGCGGCGCCCGGCTTCCGGATGCACACCCACCCGACGATCGGCGAGCCGCAGTTCATCGCCAAGCCCGTCGTCGACATGCTGTTCCCGCCGGGTGCCACCTCGCGGATCCCGATCGTCGCCGTCACCGGCACCAACGGGAAGACGACGACGTCGCGGATGATCAGCCACGTCTTCAAGGGCATGGGCCGCAAGGTCGGCATGACGTCGACCGACGGCGTCGTGATCGACGAGCGGCTGCTGATCCGGGCCGACGCCTCCGGGCCGCGGTCGGCGCGGATGGTGCTGCAGAACCCGCGCGTCGACTTCGCCGTGTTCGAGGTCGCCCGCGGCGGCATCCTGCGCGAGGGCCTCGGCTACGAGCGCAACGACGTCGCCGTCGTGCTCAACGTGCAGCCCGACCACCTCGGCCTGCGCGGGATCGACACCGTCGAGCAGCTCGCCGACGTCAAGGCCGTGCTGGTGGAGGCGGTGCCGCGCGACGGGCACGCCGTCCTCAACGCCGACGACCCGCTGGTGCGCGAGATGCGGCGCCGCTGCTCGGGCCAGGTGGTGTGGTTCTCCATGGAGGAGCCGGGCTCGGAGACCCGCGACATGATCGACGCCCACTGCCGCCGCGGTGGCAAGGCGCTGGTGCTCAACCCGAGCGAGCGCGGCGAGATGATCGTGGTGAAGCACGGCCCGCGCGAGATGCAGCTCGCCTGGACCCACCTGCTGCCCGCGACGTTCGGCGGCCGGGCCCGGATGAACGTGCAGAATGCGCTCGCCGCGGCCGCTGCCGCGTTCGCCGCCGGCGCTCCCCTGCACGACATCCGGCAGGGCCTGCGCACGTTCTCGACGAGCTACTACCTCTCCCCCGGCCGCCTCAACGAGGTCGAGGTCAACGGGGTCAACGTCATCGTCGACTACTGCCACAACGCCCCCGGCATGCGGATGCTCGGCGACTTCGTCGACCGGGTCGGCGACTCGCTCGCCTCCTCCCACGAGCTCGCCCGGCCCTCGCGGATCGGCGTCATCGCCACCGCCGGCGACCGGCGCGACCAGGACATGCGCGAGCTCGGCGAGATCGCCGCCCAGCACTTCGACGTCGTCATCGTCCGCGAGGACGTCTCGCTGCGCGGCAAGGAGCGGGGCTACGTCGCCCGCCTCGTCATGGAGGGCGTGCGCACCGCCATGGCCGACGGCGCCCGGTGCAAGCAGGTCGAGGAGGTGCTCGAGGAGATCGACGCCGTCCGCCACGCCATGTCGCGCGCGAACGCCGGCGACCTCGTCGTCATCTGCGTCGACAAGCACGCTGCGGTGATGACCGAGCTCGAGGGCTGGTCGTCGCAGGCGCAGGCCGGCGCCGGCTACTCCGAGGAGGCCCCCGCGGCCGACCCGGACTTCGTGCCGGCGCCCGCCGAGGGGTGAGCGCGGGGGCGAGCTCCGGACTGACAGTCGGGTCGAGGACGGCTACCCGCTCCGGTTGGGGTCCGGTACTCAGGCGCCCCGCCCGCCGTCGGCCGAGTCTGGAGGCATGGAGCCGTACAGCCCGACCCACCTCGCCGCGCTGGCCGTGCTCGTGGCCGGGCTGCCGGTCGCGGTCCTGCTCGGACGGCGGGAGCGGCGGCGGGGCGACCGTCGGCTCAGCCGGGCGTTCGCGGTCGCGATCCCGGTGGTGTTCGTGCCGACCCAGGTCGTCGAGCTCACCACGCGGTGGGACCTCGGCGTCTCGGTGCCGCTGCACCTGTGCGACCTGGCGTGGCTCGCCGCGGCCGGCGCGCTGTGGACGAAGGACCGGCGGGCGGTGGCGCTCACCTACCTGTGGAGCGCGCTGACGCTGCAGGCGGTGCTGACGCCGTCGCTGGGCGAGGACTTCCCGGACCTGCGCTACCTCGCGTACTGGACCCTCCACCTGCTGATCCTGTGGTCGGCCGCGTTCCTGGTGGCCGGGCTGGGGCTGGCGCCGTCGTGGCGGTCATACCGGTTCGTCGTGGCGGTGACGCTCGGGTGGGCGGGCGTGGCGGCGGCGTTCAACGTCGCCTTCGGCACCAACTACGGCTACCTGAGGGCGAAGCCGGCCGGCGGGTCGGCGCTCGACCTGCTCGGGCCGTGGCCGGGCTACCTGCTGGTGGAGGCGGCCCTCGTCCTGGCCGGCTGGGCGCTGATGACGGCGGCCCTGGCAGGGTGGAGCGATGAGCACTCCGAGCGTGGTCGTGACGGGAGCGAACGGACTCGTGGGGGCGGCCGTCTGCCGGGCGCTCGCGGACCGGGGCGCGTCGGTGCGGGCGGTCGTGCGGCGTGAGGGGACGGCGCCCGCGGGCGTGACCGAGGTGGTCGGCGACTTCACCGACCCGTCCTTCGCCACGTCGGTCGTGGCGGACGCCGACGCCGTCGTCACCACCGTCTACCCGATGGGCAGCAGCGACCGGTCCGAGCAGGCGCGGATCTCGGTCGACGGCACCGCGGGCCTGGCCCGGGCCGCCGCGTCGGCCGGGGTGCCGCGATTCGTGCACCTGTCGACCGCCGGCGTCTACGACCGCTCCCCTGGTGTCGGCGACGTCGACGAGTCGTCCGCGCTGGTCGGCGACGACGGCGGCGACTACGCCGTGACCAAGCGCGACACCGACGCGGCGCTGGCGGAGGTCGACGGGATCACCCGGGTGCTGCTGCGGCCGCCGGCGATCCTCGGACCCGGTGAGTCGTCGGTGTGGAACACGCTGCGGCCCGCCGAGGTGCGGGACGACGAGGCCGAGCGCCACGCCGTGCCGGGCAAGTCGCTGCCGTGGGTGCACGTCGACGACCTCGCCGCCTTCGCCGCCTCGGTCGCACTCGGGGCGGGACCCGACGACGGCTGCACCCCGGTGAACGTCGCCTCCGGCGCCGCCACCTGGCGCGAGTACGTCGGCGCGGTGTGCGCGGCCGTCGGCGTCGAGCCGGTGTGGGACGACGGCCCCGCCTGGACCGGCCGGATCGTCGCCGACCGGGCCGCCCGCTGGGGCTTCGCGCCCGCCGTCACCTTCGACCAGGCACTCGCCGAGCTCGTCGCGGGGCTACGCCGGTAGCCGCGCCGCGCGGACCTTGGCCGCGAGGGTCTCGGGGGTGTCCGGGGTGCCGCCGTGCTGGGCGATCCAGTCGTAGCACTCCTGGCGCTCGGCGTGGCACATGACGCCGACGACGTCGCCGGGGAGGGCCTGGCCGACCAGGGCCGCCATGACGCCGACCTCGGTGGCGTACGCCGGGATGCCGGTGACGCCGACCCGCTCGGCGCCGGCGCGCATCAGCGCCTCGAGCTCCTCGATGGTGCGGCCACGCAGGTAGTGCTCCTTGTGGCCGATGGCGACCACGTCGCTGTCGCGGGCCGCGATCTCGCCGAGCTTCTCGATGAGCTCGTCGGTGCGGTCGCCGACCACGCCGAGACCGAGCAGGATCCGGCCGCCGTCGGCCCGGACGCCGTTCATGATCTCCAGCAACGCCTCGAGGCCGGCCTCGTTGTGGGCGAGGTCCATCACCACCGACACGTCGCCGTCGGCCTCCGGGTGCGGGAGGGTGAAGAAGTTCATCCGGCCCGGGTTGTGCTCGGCGTCGGGCCGGAACGTGCGCAGCCCCTCGATCACCACGTCGCGCGGGATGCCGATCGCCAGTGCGGCCGACGCCGCGGCGAGCGTGTTCTCGACGTTGAACCGGGACAGCCCCGCCAGCGTCATCGGGACGTCGACCAGCTCGATCAGCGGGTCGGGGTCGCGGTTCGGCGTCAGCACCGACACCCACCCGTCGATCAGGGTGGTGGCGCGGCCGCCGTCGCTGAGGGTGTCGCGGACGCCGGGGCTGTCGATGTCCCGCGAGAACACCCAGGGCTGCGCCTTGATCGCCCCGCGCATCGCGTAGACGCGCGGGTCGTCGGCGTTCAGGACCGCCCACCCGCCCTTGCGCGTGATCCGTGGGACGACGGCCTTCACCTCGGCGAGCTGGTCGACGGTGTCGATGCCGTGCAGCCCCAGGTGGTCGGCGGTCACGTTGGTGACCACCGAGACGTCGTTGCGCGTCAACCCGATGCCCTTGAGCAGGATGCCGCCGCGCGCCGTCTCGGTGACGGCGAGCTCCACCTCGTGGTGTGCCAGCACCCGCCCGGCGCCGCTCGGTCCGGAGTAGTCGCCACCCTCGACCAGCTCGTCGTCGACGTAGATCCCGTCGGTGCTCGACCAGCCCACGTGCAGGCCATGGGTGCGCGCGATGTGGGCGACCATCCGCGACGTCGTGGTCTTGCCGTTGGTGCCGGTGACGGCGACCACCGGCACCTTGGGCGTGATCGTGGTGGGCCTCGGCCCGGGCGGGGTCTCCCCCACCCGCTCGGCGGCCGCGCTCACCGCGGCCTCGATGTCGGCGCCGGGGACGGCGTCGAGCACCGCGCCGACCGCGCGGCCCATCTCCTGGGCACGGGTGCGGCCCTTCCACGGGAACGCGACCACGATGGTGTGGGGCTCGGCGGTGCTGCGCACCCGCACGCCGAGCCGCGAGGTGCCCGACTCCTGCGCCACCGCCCGCACCAGCCGCGCCACCGCGCGCAGCGCGAACCGCTGCCGGAAGCCCGAGTCCGGCGCGCCCGGACGCGCGTTCTTCAGTCCGATCCGGTTCGCGAGCCGCGCCGCCGTGGCCTCCGAGGCGGCCGACAGCCCGGCGATGTCGAGGGTCAGCTTGATCGCCGCCCGGGGGAAGTAGAGGTTCGGTCCTTCCAGGACCCGTAGCTCGACCAGGGACGACGCACTCACCCGCGCGACGCTATCCAACCGCCATCCGGCGCAGCTCCACGTGGTCGCCACCCTCGGCGAACGACCGGACGATGTCGAGCAGGTCGGCCTCGTCGGAGGACTCCAGCAGGTAGAACCCGACCATCTGCTCCACCGACTCGAGGAACGGACCGTCGGTCACCACGGCCGAGCCGCGGCCGGTGTTGCGCATCGACGTCGCCCGCGCCGACGGCTCGAGCGGGCCGCCGGTGACGAGCGTGTGGCCGCGGGCGGCGAGCGCCTCCTGGAAGCGCTGGTGGTTCCGCATGCCGAGCTCGTGCTCCTCGGGCGGCAGCGCGTCCCACTCCGCTTCGGGTGCAGGCAGCAGGAGCAGGTAGCGGCGGGGGTCGGTCATCGGTCGTCTCCGTTCCGAGGGGGCAGGTCGCGACGATGACGCGCGAGCCCGCCCCGGATCGACAGCTCAGGCTCCGGTGGCGTGGAAGCCCCCGTCGACGTGCACGATCTCGCCGGTGGTGGCCGGGAACAGGTCGCTCAGCAGCGCGCAGACGGCACGGGCGGTGGGCTCCTGGTCGGTGTTGTCCCAGCCGAGCGGCGCGCGCGTCGTCCAGAGCTCCTCGAGGTCCTCGAAGCCGGGGATCGCCTTGGCGGCGAGCGTCTTGAGCGGGCCGGCCGACACCAGGTTCACCCGGATGCCGTGCGGGCCGAGGTCGCGGGCCAGGTAGCGGGAGGTGGACTCCAGCGCCGCCTTCGCCACGCCCATCCAGTCGTAGGCCGGCCAGGCGACGGTGGCGTCGAAGGTGAGGCCGACGACGGATCCGCCCTCGGGCATCAGCGGCCGGCAGGCGTTGCTGAGCGAGGCCAGCGAGTACGCCGACACCTGGACCGCCTGGGCGACGTCCGACCAGGGACCGCCGAGGAACTTGCCGCCGAGCAGCGTCTCGGGGTTGCCGAAGGCGATCGAGTGCACGACGCCGTCGAGACCGTCGACGTGCTCACGGACGGCGTCCGCGAGCCCCGCGAGGTGGTCGTCGTCGGTGACGTCGAGCTCGAGCACCGCCGGCTCGGTGGGCAGCCGCCGGGCGATCCGGCGGGTGATGCCGAGCGCCCGGCCGAAGTTGGAGATGAGCACCGTGGCGCCCTGCTCCTGCGCGAACTTCGCAGTGGCGAAGCCGATCGAGGAGTCCATCGTCACGCCCGCGACGAGGATCTTCTTGCCGTCGAGGAGTCCGGTCATGTCAGTGCCCCATCCCGAGTCCGCCGTCGACCGGGATCACGGCCCCGGTCACGTATCCGCCGCCGTCGCCCGCCAGCCAGGTGACGGCGGCCGCCACCTCGTCCGGGTCGGCGTAGCGACCCAGCGGCACCTGCGCCCGGATCGCGGCCTTCTGGTCGTCGGTGAGCACCGCCGTCATGTCGGTGTCGACGTAGCCCGGCGCCACCACGTTCGCGGTGATCGAGCGCGAGCCGAGCTCGCGGGCCAGGCTGCGGGCCATGCCGACGAGGCCCGCCTTGGACGCCGCGTAGTTGACCTGGCCGGGCGAGCCCAGCAGTCCCACGACCGAGGAGATGAAGATGATCCGGCCGCGCCGCTGGCGCAGCATCCCCTTCGCGGCGCGCTTGGCGAGCCGGTAGGAGCCGGTGAGGTTGGTGTCGATCACGCTCTGCCACTGCTCGTCGGACATCCGCAGCAGCAGGGTGTCGGCGGTGACGCCGGCGTTGGCCACCAGCACCTCCACCGGACCCAGCTCGGCCTCGATCCGCGTGAACGCGGCGTCGACCGCCTCGCCGTCGGTGACGTCGCAGGTGACGTCGAGCGCCCCCTCCGGTGCGCCGCCGCTGCGGGTCGTGACCGCCACCCGGTCGCCCTGCTCCAGGAACGCCTCGGCGATCGCCCGGCCGATGCCGCGGTTGCCGCCCGTGACGAGCACGACACGGCCTTGCTGCTGCCCCTCACTGCTACCGGTGCTCACGCCTCGCGACGCTAGCGGCTACCGGGAGGTAGCCGTTACTCGTCGTCCTCCAGGCGGAACCCGAGCTTGAGGCCGACCTGGAAGTGCTCGACGGCACCGTCCTTGATCTGGCCGCGGACCTGGGTGACCTCGAACCAGTCGAGGTGCCGCAGCGTCTTGCTGGCGCGCTCGATGCCATTGTGGATGGCCTCCTCGATGCCGTCCGGCGAGGTGCCGACGATCTCGGTCAGGCGGTAGGTGCGGTTCGTCATAGGCCGACCCTAGGGGTGATCAGGTGCGACGTACTGTGGAGGCATGGCGCGGACTCGGAAGGACTCCGACGACGCCGTCCGGATCACCACCGCGGCGGTCAGCCGCCAGGACGACCTCCGGATGCGGCAGCGCCGCTACCTGCTGTCGATGTGCCTGCGCACGATCTGCTTCGTCGGCGCGATCGTCGCCGCCCTCAACGGCGTCAACTGGCTGTGGCCGTTCCTCATCGGAGCCGCGATCGTGCTGCCCTACATCGCCGTGGTGATGGCCAACGCCGCGGCCAGCCGCAAGGACGGCTTCGAGCTGCGCACCGGCGACGTCACCACGCCGCGGCTCGACCCGGGCAAGCCCCAGACGCCGCAGCTGTGACCGAGCCCGACCTCTGCTCCGCCAAGGGCTGCCGGAGCCCCGCGGTGTGGCAGCTGCTGTGGAACAACCCGAAGATCCACACCCCCGACCGGCGCAAGGTCTGGCTCGCCTGCGACGAGCACCGCGAGTCGCTCTCGGACTTCCTCGGCGCGCGCGGGTTCCTCAAGGACGTCGTCGCGCACGCCTGACGTCCGTCGAGCCGTTCTAGACGCCCGGCCACGTTCGTCGAGCCTGTCGAGACGCCCGGCCACGTTCGTCGAGCCTGTCGAGACGCCCGGCCACGTTCGTCGAGCCTGTCGAGACGCCCGACCACGTTCGTCGAGCCTGTCGAGACGCCCGGCCACGTTCGTCGAGCCTGTCGAGACGCCCGACCACGTTCGTCGAGCCTGTCGAGACGCCCGGGCCGGTCTCGCCGACGTCCGTCGGTCAGCTTGGCGAGATCGGTTCCGGCGTCTCGACAAGCTCGACGACCGTCAACCGCCGATCGCGGACATCGAACGGGCGGGCTGGAGGAACGACGGGTCGTCGATGCCGTGGCCGGGCGCCTTGCCGCGCATCGCCGTCACCCAGAGGCGGGCCAGCTCGGCGTCGTCGGCGCCGGAACGGAGGGCGCCGCGGAGGTCGGACTCCTTGCGGGCGAACAGGCAGTCGCGCACCTGGCCGTCGGCGGTGAGGCGGACTCGGTCGCAGTCGCCGCAGAACGGGCGGGTGACCGAGGCGATGACGCCGACCGTGGCCGGTCCGCCGTCGACGAGGAACCGCTCGGCCGGGGCGCTGCCGCGGGGCTCGCCGTCCGGTGTGAGCTCGAAGTCGCGCTCCAGGGTCGCGAAGATCTCCTCGGCGGTGACCATGCCGTCGCGGGACCAGCCGTGCTGGGCGTCGAGCGGCATCTGCTCGATGAAGCGCAGCTCGTAGCCGCGGTCGACGCACCAGCCGAGCAGCTCGCCGGCCTGGCCGTCGTTGATCCCGCGCATCAGCACGGCGTTGACCTTCACCGGCGTGAGGCCGGCCGCAGCGGCCGCCTCGAGGCCCGCGATGACGTCGGGCAGCCGGTCGCGACGGGTGAGCTCGGTGAAGGTGTCGCGGCGGACGGTGTCGAGGCTGACGTTCACCCGGTCGAGCCCGGCGTCGACCAGGGCATCGGCGGTGCGGGCGAGCCCGAGCCCGTTGGTGGTGACCGACAGCTCGACGTCGGGCGCGGCGGTCTTCACGCGGCGCACGATGTCGACGAGGCCGCGCCGCACCAGCGGCTCGCCGCCGGTGAACCGCACCTCGCGCACCCCGAGTCGCGCGGTGGCGACGCCGACGAGGCGGACGACCTCGTCGTCGGTGAGCACCTCGTCACCGGGCAGCCAGTCCAGTCCCTCGGCCGGCATGCAGTAGGTGCAGCGCAGGTTGCACTTGTCGGTGAGCGAGACGCGCAGGTCCGTCGCCACGCGGCCGAAGCGGTCCGCGAGCGGGGTGATCGGGGTCAGGGTGCTCACGGCCCAACCCTACGGGCGTCCACGTAGATTCCCACTGTGCGTTCGTGGAGGTTCCTCCTGAGCCGCCGGTGGGTCCTGTTCGCGCTCGCGGTGGCGGTACTGGCCTACGGCACCTGGTGGCTCGGCGAGTGGCAGTTCCACCGGCTGCACGACCGGCAGGCGAAGAACGACGTGGTCGAGGCCAACCTGGAGCGCCCGGCCACGCCGGTCGACGACGTCCTGGGCGTCGGCGGCGGCGCCGACCGCGGCGACGAGTGGCGGCAGGTGACGGCGACCGGCGAGTACGCCGTCGACCACACCGTGATCGTGCGCTACCGCACCGGCGAGGACGGCTCGTCCGGCGTCGACGTGGTGGTGCCGCTGGTCACCGACGCAGGCCCCGCGCTCGTCGTCGACCGCGGCTTCCTCGCCGTCGACTCCAGCGACGGCGTGCCGTCGGCGGACGACGTCCCGGCCCCGCCGTCGGGTCAGGTGACGGTGACCGGATGGGTGCGGGTCGACGGCACCGGCGACAGCACGCGGGTGAGCGACGGCTCCACCCGTGCGATCAGCTCGGCGCGGATCGGCGAGGCCACCGGGCTCGAGGTGTACGGCGGGTTCGTCGACCTGGCCTCGGAGGACCCGGGTCCGGACGAGGCGCTGGAGCGCACCGAGACCCCCGACCTCGGCGAGGGCCCGCACTTCTTCTACGGGCTGCAGTGGTGGTTCTTCGGGCTCCTCGCCGTCGGCGGCTTCGGCTACCTGGCGTGGGACGAGCGACGCCGGCCGCGAGGCGAGCGGCCGGCGCGGCCCACCCGCGAGAAGCCGCCGAAGCGCACGAACGTGCCGGCGGGCTCGCAGCGGCCGACGCGGAAGGAGCGGCAGGCCGCGGCCCGCGATCAGAGGGAGCGGAGCATGCCGCCGTCGACCGGCACCATCGACCCGGACACGAACGAGGCGGCCGGCGACAGCAGGAAGGCGGCCACCCGGCCGAACTCCTCGGGGCGGCCGTAGCGCCGCAGCGGGATGCCGGCGGCCTTCTCCGCCGCGGAGCGCTCGGCGTCGCCGGTGGCGGCGTCGATCTCGGCGACCCGCTCGGTGCCGACCCGTCCGGGCAGCAGCCCGTTGACCCGGATGCCGCGCGGGCCGAGCTCGTCGGCCAGGGTCTTGGCGACCATCGCGAGCCCGGGCCGCAGGCCGTTGGAGACGGCGAGGTCGGCCAGCGGCGCGCGGACGCTCGAGGAGAGCACGAACGCGATCGAGCCGCCCTCACCGAGTGCGGCGGCGACCTCGCGCGCCACCCGCACCGCGCCGAGGAAGACCGACTCGAACGACGTCCGCCAGTGGTCGTCGGTGACGGCGCCCTCTCCCGACACCGGCCCGAGCGGCGGACCGCCCACCGACACCAGCGCGCCGTCGAGCCGGCCCCATCGCTCCTGCGCGACGGAGATCAGCCGGCCGGGCGTGGCGGGGTCGGCGTTGTCGGCCACGACGGCGACCGCGCTCTGGCCGAGCGCCTCGACCGCGTCGTCGAGCGTGGCGTGGTGTCGCCCGGACAGCACGACCCGCGCCCCCTCGGCCACGAGCATGTCGGCCGTGGCGCGGCCGAGCCCGCGGGCGCCGCCGGTGACGAGGAAGACGCGGTCGCTGAGGCCGAGGTCCATGGGCCGAGCCTAGGCAGTTCGGCACCGCCCGGTTTGGTGGCAATCGAACGGCTGGGACAGGTTGCGGCCGCTCCGACCTGCACAACTGGTTCGATCGAACGGTTTGTGCAGACCGGGACGGCTCAGGCCGGCACGTCCTCGACCAGCTGGGTGCGGTAGAGGTCGGCGTAGAGACCACCCTGGCGGAGCAGCTCGTCGTGGCCGCCGGACTGCACGATCCGGCCGTCGTCGACGACGAGGATCTTGTCGGCGTTGCGGACCGTCGAGAGCCGGTGCGCGATCACGACCGAGGTGCGGCCCTCGAGCGCGGCGTCCAGCGCCCACTTCACGGCCGCCTCCGACTCGCTGTCGAGGTGGGCGGTGGCCTCGTCGAGCACCACGATCGCGGGCGACTTGAGCAGCAGCCGGGCGATCGCCAGCCGCTGCCGCTCGCCGCCGGAGAGCCGGTAGCCGCGGTCGCCGACGACGGTGTCGAGGCCGTCGGGCAGCCCGCGCACCAGCCGCGCGACCTGGGCCGACTCGAGGGAGGCCCAGATGTCGTCGTCGGAGGCGCCCGGCCGGGCGTAGAGCAGGTTGGCGCGGATCGTGTCGTGGAACATGTGGGCGTCCTGGGTGACGTAGCCGACGGCGTCCTCGAGCGAGTCGAGGGTGACGTCGCGGACGTCGTGCCCGCCGACCCGGACGGCACCGGAGCCGGCGTCGTAGAGCCGCGCGATCAGGTGGGTGATCGTGGTCTTGCCGGCGCCCGAGGGCCCGACCAGCGCGACCATCTCGCCCGGCTGAGCCACGAACGAGACGTCGTGGAGCACCTGCTCGGGGTCGCGGGAGATCCCGCGGGCGACGGTCTCGAGCGAGCCGAGCGAGACGTCGTCGGCGCGCGGGTAGGTGAACGACACGTGGTCGAGCTCGAGCCGCGCGGTGCCGGGCGGCAGGGCGACGGCGTCCGGCTTCTCGCGGATCAGCGACGGCAGGTCGAGCACCTCGAAGACGCGCTCGAAGCTCACCAGCGCCGTCATGATGTCGATGCGCACGTTGGAGAGTCCCTGGAGCGGCCCGAGCAGCCGCAGCAGCAGCGTGGCGAGCGCGAGCAGGGTGCCGACGGTGAGCGTCTGGTCGATCGCCAGCTGGCCGCCGACGCCGTAGACGAGCGCCGTGGCCAGGGCCGGGACGGCGACCATCGCGGCGCCGAAGATCCGGGTGATGAGGGTGATGCGGACGCCGAGGTCGCGCACGTGGCCGGCCTTGTCGGCGAACAGGTCGTCCTCCTCGCCGCGGCGGCCGAACAGCTTGAGCAGCATCGCGCCGCCGACGTTGAACCGCTCGGTCATCATGTTGCCGAGGTCGGCGTTCCCGTCCATCTGACGGCGGGTGAGCCCGGCCAGCCGGCCGCCGACCCACCGCGAGAGCAGGAACAGGAACGGGAACAGCGCCAGGCACAGCAGTGTGACCTGCCAGCTCAGCGCGAGCATCGCGATGCCCACCACGACCACCGCGATCGAGTTGGAGACCGTGCTCCCGAGCGTGGAGGTGAAGGCGCGCTGGGCGCCGATCACGTCGTTGTTGAGCCGCGACACGAGCGCGCCGGTCTGGGTGCGGGTGAAGAACGCGAGCGACTGGCGCTGCACGTGCCCGAACACCCGGGTGCGCAGGTCGAAGATCAGGCCCTCGCCGATGCGCGACGACAGCCAGCCGCCCAGCACGGCGATGCCGGCGTTGAGGATCGCGACGCCGGCCATGGCGAGCGCGACCCGGGTGACGACGCCGCGGTCGCCGGCGATGATGCCGTCGTCGACGAGGTACTTCACCAGCAGCGGCAGGACGACGACCATGGCGGCGTCGACCACCGTGACGGAGAGGAAGAACCCGATCAGCCGGCGGTGCGGGCCGGCGAAGCCGAGCACCCGGCGCACGGTGCCGGGCTTGACGCGGTTGTCGACGGCGCTGCGGTCGGAGCGCAGGTGCCGCCAGGCGGAGGCGTTGGGGTAGAGCGAGGACATCGGCGTCCTCCTTCGGTCAGTTCGGTTGCAGGAGCCCGGTCAGCTCGCGGAACCGCCGCCCCTGGGCCTCGCGCTCGAGTCGTCGTTGCTCGTCGAGGGGCCGTCGGACGGCGTCCAGCAGGAGCGCCTTGGTCTCGCGGACCGCGCCGGGGAGCGGCGCGGTGAGAGCGGTGACGAGGTCCGTGACCGCGGTGTCGAGGTCGTCCTCGGGGACGGCGGTCAGGGCGATCCCCAGCCGCACCGCCTCCTCGGCGCCGACCATGCGCGCCGTGGCGCAGATCTCGAGTGCTCTCGGGTACCCAACGCGCTCGAGCAGCGGTTGTGTTCCCGTGAGGTCGGGGACGAGGCCGAGCGCGGCCTCCTTCATCGAGAACTGGGCGGTGTCGGCGGCCACCACGAGGTCGCAGGACAGGGCCAGCTGGAACCCGGCGCCGATGGCGTAGCCCTGAACCGCGGCGATCGACACGAACCGCGGGTCGCGCAGCCAGGTGAAGCCCTGCTGGAAGGCGTCGATCGCGACCGAGATCTCCTCGTCGGACTGCCCCATCAGCGCCGCCACCGAGCCATCGCCGGCGGCGCTGGGGTCGAGCAGCGCACGGTCGAGACCGGCCGAGAACGTGGAGCCCTCGCCGCGCACCACGACCACGCGGACGTCGTCGCCCAGCGAGGCCCCGACCTCGGCCAGCGCCTTCCACATCGTCGGCGTCTGCGCGTTGCGCACCTCCGGCCGGTGGAGAGTCACGGTGGCGACGGCGCCGTCGACGGCGAGCCGCAGCCCCGCGGCGGCGAGGGAGTCCTGATCCATGCACCGATCCTAGGGAGCGGCTCCGACAACCCGACCAGTGCCGACCCGCCCGAAAGTTTCGGGCGGCTCGGCCTTGATCTCAACCTGACTTCAGGTTGAACACTCGACGGCATGACCACTGCACTCGTGACCGGAGGGTCCGTCGGCCTCGGCCGCGCCCTCACCCACTCGCTGCTCGCCGACGGCTGGACCGTGGTGACCGACGCCCGGGACGGCCGGCGGCTCGACCGGCTCGTCAAGGAGGCGGCGCGTACCGGTGCCGACCGGCGGCTGGTCGTCGTGCCCGGCGACGTCGCCGACACCCGCCACCGGGCCGCGCTCGCCGCCGCGGTGACCGAGCCGCTCGACCTGCTCGTCCACAACGCCAGCACCCTGGGACCGGTGCCGCTGCGGCCGCTGCGCGACACCACGCCCGAGGACCTGCGGGCCGCGTGGGAGACCAACGTGGTGGCGCCGCTCGCGCTCACCTCGCTGCTCCTCCCCCGGCTCCGCGAGGCGAACGGCGTGCTGGTCGGCGTGACCTCCGACGCCGCCGCCGAGCACTACGAGACCTGGGGCGCCTACGCCGCCACCAAGGTCGCCCTCGAGCACGTCGTGCTGACGACGGGCGCCGAGGAGGGCGTGACGGCCTACGCCGTCGACCCCGGCGACCTGCGCACCGAGATGCACCAGGCCGCGTTCCCCGGCGAGGACATCTCCGACCGGCCGCTGCCCGAGAGCGTCGTCCCGGCGTTCCGGCGGCTGCTGTGGCATCGGCCCGCCGCCGGCCGGCACCGGCTCGAGGACTGGGCCGAGCCGACGTACGCCGAGCACCACACCGAGCGGAGCACCGCATGACGACCCTCACCGAGACCCCCAGCACCGTCTTCACCGCCCCCGACGAGACCTTCGCCCCCGGCCCGGCCGAGGAGCGCGGCGTCGCCCGGGACCAGACGCGGCTGCTGGTCGCCCGCCCGGACGGCGTCACCCACACCCGGTTCCGCGACCTCGCCGACCACCTGTGCCCCGGCGACCTCGTGGTCGTCAACGACTCCGCCACGGTGCCGGGCCAGCTCGACGCCGTCTCGGACCGGCACGGCCCGGTCGTCGTCCACCTCGCCACGCCGCTCGACGACGGCACCTGGGTCGTGGAGGTGCGCTCCGCTCCCGACGCCGCCCGCGCGGTGCTCGACGCCGCCGCCGGCGACCGCCTGATCCTCGACCGGCTCACGCTCGACCTGCTGGCGCCCTACCCGCGGCCGCACTCCTCCCCCACCGGCGTCGGCAACCGGCTCTGGCGGGGGCAGGTGACCGGGGACGCCGAGCGGGCGATGCGCCGCTCCGGCCGGCCGATCGCCTACGGCTACCTCGACCGCCGCTACCCGTTGTCGGCCTACCAGACCGTGTTCGCGGCCCGGCCCGGCAGCGCGGAGATGCCGTCGGCGGCGCGGCCGTTCACCCACGACCTGGTGACCCGGCTGGTCACGAAGGGCGTCGGCGTCGTGCCGATCACGCTCCACACCGGGGTCTCCTCCCAGGAGGCGGGCGAGGCGCCGCAGCCCGAGCGGTTCGCGGTGCCCGAGAACACGGCACGCCAGGTGAACGCCGTCCGCGCCGGTGGCGGCCGGGTGGTCGCGGTCGGCACCACCGTCACCCGGGCGCTCGAGTCCGCGGTGGACGACGGCCGGGTGACGGCCCGCTCCGGCTGGACCGAACGCGTCGTCACCCCGGCCCAGCCTCCCGCGGTCGTGACCGGCCTGGTGTCGGGCTGGCACGACCCGGCGGCGTCCCACCTGCTGCTGGTTGAGGCGGTGGCCGGCGCCGAGCTCACCCAGCGCGCCTACGACGCGGCATCGTCCGGCGGCTACCTGTGGCACGAGTTCGGCGACGCCGGCCTCTTCCTGCCGTGAGCTCGGTCAGCCGAGGTGGTGCACCTCCTGCAGCCCGTAGACCGGGGTGTCGAGGCCCTCGTGCCGCGCCTTGAGCTGGAGCGCGAGGTAGAGGGAGTAGTGGCGTGACTGGTGGAGGTTCCCGCCGTGCATCCAGAGGTTCGGGACCTGGGTGGGCTTCCACATGTTGCGCTGCTCCCCCTCCCACGGGCCCGGATCCTTGGTGGTGTCGGAGCCGAGCCCCCACACCTTGCCGACCCGGTCCGCCGTCTCCTGGTCGATGAGGTCGGCCACCCAGCCGTTCATCGAGTTGTAGCCGGTGGCGAACACCACCACGTCGGCCGGGAGCTCGGTGCCGTCCGCCAGCACGGCGGCGTCCTCGGTGAGGTGGTCGATCTGGCCGTGGGCGAGCTTCACGTCGCCGTTCGCCACCAGGTCGGCCGCGCCGACGTCGATGTAGTAGCCGGAGCCGCGGCGCAGGTACTTCATGAAGAGCCCCGAGCCGTCGTCACCCCAGTCGTGGCGGAAGCCGGAGGCCTCCAGCCGCTCGTAGAACTCCTGGTCGCGCTCGGCCATCGCCTCATAGGCCGGGATCTGGAAGGTGTGGAGGATCCGGTACGGGAGCGAGGCGAAGATCAGGTCGGCCTTCTCGGTGGTGACGCCGGCCGCCACCGCCCGCTCGGAGTAGAGGTCGCCGAGCCCGATGTCCATGAGCGAGTCGGACTTCACGATGTGGGTGGTGGACCGCTGCACCATCGTGACGTCGGCGCCATGCTCGAACAGCGCCCCGCAGATGTCGAAGCTCGAGTTGTTCGAGCCGATCACCACCGCCTTCTTGCCGGCGTACGCGTCCGGTCCGGGGTGCCGCGAGGAGTGGTGCACGTCGCCCTTGAAGACGTCGGTGCCCGGGATCTCGGGCATCCGCGCCTTGCCCGACATCCCGGTGGCGAACACCAGCTGGGTCGGCTTCAGCACCAGAGGCTGGCCCTCGCGCTCCACCTCGACGGTCCACTGCTGGGCCTCCTCGGACCACGTGGCCGACTTCGCCTCGGTGTTCGACCAGTACGGCACCTCCATGGTCTTCACGTACGACTCGAGCCAGTCGCCGATCTTGTCCTTCGGCGCGAAGACCGGCCAGTTGTCCGGGAACTTCAGGTAGGGCAGGTGGTCGTACCAGACCGGGTCGTGCAGGCAGAGCGACTTGTAGCGGTTGCGCCACTGGTCGCCGGGCCGCGGGTGCTTGTCGATCACCAGCGCCGGGACGCCGAGCTGGCGCAGCCGGGAGCCGAGCGCGATGCCGCCCTGGCCGCCGCCGACCACCAGCACGTACGGCTGCTGGGTGGATCCGAGCGACTCGGCCTCCGCCTGCCGCTTCTCCTTCCACGTCAACCGGTTCTTGTCGACACCGTGCTGGGCGCCCATCGGCCGCCGCTCCCCCCGCGGCTCCTCGTGGTCCTTGAGCTCGTCGAGGGTGGTGAGCAACGTCCACGCCCGCAGCTCGCCGTCCTCGTCGGTGAGCCGGGCGAGCCCGGTACCCCGGCCCACCGACGTCTCGAACCGGAACCAGGCGGTGACGACGCCGTCCGCCTCGTCGGCCGGCTCGGCGAGTTCGAAGCCGCTCGGTGCGACCCGGTCGAGGGTCTGCTCCAGCAGGTCGGTGACACCGGGCCGGTCCTCGACGGTCTTGAGGTTCCAGGTGAAGGCGATCAGGTCGCGCCAGAAGCTGGTGGTGCAGAACAGGTCGGCAGCGCGCGCGACGTCGCCGGCGGTGAGGGCGTCCTCGAAGGCGGCGAACCAGGCCTCGGCCTTCGAGCTCGCGTCGTCCTGGGTCGTGGTGGGTCGGTCGAGCGTCTCGGTCATGGGGCCACTCCACCTCGCGCGGGGGCGCTGCGACAGCGTTGCAACGAGTTGCATGTGGCGCCGTTCACACCCGCCACCTATCGTCGGGACGTGAGCGCTGGCTTCGGCGCGGTCGCCCCCGGTACCGACCTCGCCCTGCACGCCCGCGAGCTGCTGCGGGTGCACGACGCCGTGCTCGCGGGCAGCCGGCCGCGCACCCGGCCCCGCCCGCTGGTGGCCCGCTCGTGGGCGCGGGTGATGAGCCTGGGGCTCGACCCGGACGGCGCCAACGCCCGCGACTCACTGCCGGTCGCCGACCTCGCCGCGCTGCGGCACCACTCCCGGCTCTCGCTCGTCGTCGACGAGCTGCGGGCGGTGCTCACCAGCGTCGCCGACGCCTCGCAGTTCCTCATGGTGGTGTGCGACGCCGACGGCGCGATCCTGTGGCGCGAGGGCGCGCCGCGGGTGCGGATGCAGGCCGACCGGCTCGGCTTCTGCGAGGGCGCCCGGTGGACCGAGCGGCAGGTCGGCACCAACGCCATCGGCACGGCGCTGGCCGAGGCGGCGCCGGTGCAGCTCTTCTCGGCCGAGCACTTCGAGCAGAAGCAGCACCCCTGGTACTGCACCGCCGCCCCGATCCACGACCCGCGCACCGGCGAGCTGCTCGGCGTCGTCGACGTGAGTGGCCCGGCGCTCACGCTGCACCCCGCGCTCACCTCGCTGGTCGACAGCGCGGTCCGGCTCGCCGAGAGCCGGCTGTGGCGGCTGCACCGCGACGACCTCGACCGGCTCCGGCAGCGCGTCGAGCCGCTGGTCGGCAGCGTGGCCGGGCCGCTGCTCGTCGTCGACGACCACGGCTGGGTGGCGCACCACGCCGGCCTCTCCTTCCGCGACCGGATCGAGGTGCCCCAGGCCGGGCACGCGCTCGCCGTCCCGGGGATCGGGCTGTGCGTGCCCGAGCGGCTCGACGCCGGCTGGCTGGTGCGCGCCGAGCAGGCCTCGCACACCGTGAGCGCCCGGCTCGACCTCTCCGGCGCCCGGCCGCAGCTCGCCGTCGTGGCGGGCGTGGACGCCGACCCGTGGCACCTCGCGCTCACGCCGCGGCAGGGGCAGGTGCTCGCGCTGCTGGCCGCGGCCGGATCAGCCGGTCTCACCGCCACCGAGCTCAGCCGCTCCCTGTACGGCGACGCGGCGCACGCCGTCTCCGCCCGCGCCGAGGTCTCGCGGCTGCGCCGGGCCGCCGGTGCCCTGGTCACCACGAACCCCTACCGGGTCGCCGACGGGGTGGTGCTCGAGGTGGTGGCCGGCTGACGCCGTCCAGTTTCACCGGTCAGCCGGTGAAACTGGACAAGCCGAGCCCCGGAGAGCGGTTCAGCTGTCCAGTTTCGTACGCCCAGGCAGCTAGGCGAGCGCGACCAGCTCGGCGTAGTCGTCGTTCCAGAGGTCCTCGACGCCGTCGGGGAGGATGAGCACGCGGTCCGGCTCCAGCGCCATGACGGCGCCCTCGTCGTGGGTCACCAGCACGATGGCGCCCTCGTAGGTGCGGATGGCGCTCAGCACCTCCTCGCGGGAGGCCGGGTCGAGGTTGTTGGTGGGCTCGTCGAGCAGCAGCACGTTGGCGCTCGACACCACGAGCGACGCCAGCGCGAGCCGGGTCTTCTCGCCGCCCGACAGGACGGCGGCCGGCTTCTCGGCGTCGTCGCCGGAGAACAGGAACGAGCCGAGCACCGAACGCGCGTCGGTGTCGGTGAGCTGCGGCGCGGCCGCCTGCATGTTCTCGAGCACGGTGCGATCGGTGTCGAGGGTCTCGTGCTCCTGCGCGTAGTAGCCGACCTTGAGCCCGTGGCCCGGCGTCACCTCGCCGGTGTCGGGCTTGTCGACGCCGGCCAGGATGCGCAGCAGCGTGGTCTTGCCCGCGCCGTTGAGGCCGAGGATGACGACGCGCGAGCCGCGGTCGATCGCCAGCTCGACGTCGGTGAACACCTCCAGCGAGCCGTACGACTTCGACAGCTCGGCCGCCGTCAGCGGGGTACGGCCGCACGGCGCCGGGGCCGGGAACTTGATGCGCGCCACCTTGTCGGCCTGACGCTCGGCCTCGACGCCGGCCATGATCTTCTCCGAGCGCTTCAGCATCGACTGCGCGGCGCGCGCCTTGGTGGCCTTGGCGCGCATCCGGTTGGCCTGGTCGGTGAGCGTCTTCGCCTTGTTCTCGGCGTTCATCCGCTCGCGCTTGCGCCGCTTCTCGTCGGTCTCGCGCTGCGTCAGGTACCGCCTCCACGTCATGTTGTAGACGTCGATCGCCGTCCGGTTGGCGTCGAGGTGCAGCACCCGGTTGACGGTCTGCTCCAGCAGCGCGTTGTCGTGGCTGATCACCACGAAGCCGCCGGCGTGGTTCTTGAGGAAGTCGCGCAGCCAGACGATCGAGTCGGCGTCGAGGTGGTTGGTGGGCTCGTCGAGGATCAGCACCTCGGCGCCCGAGAAGAGGATCCGCGCGAGCTCGACCCGGCGTCGCTGACCGCCCGAGAGCGTGCCGAGCGGCTGGCCGAGGATCCGGTCCGGGATGCCGAGGCTGGCTGCGATGGTGGCGGCCTCGGACTCGGCGGCGTACCCACCGGCCGACTCCATCTCGTCCTGGGCGCGGGAGTAGCGGCGCATCGCGCGCTCGCGGGTGGCGGGGTCGTCGCTGCCCATCTGCTGCTCGGCATCGGTCATCCGGCGGACGACGGTGTCGAGGCCGCGCGCGGAGAGGATCCGCTGCCGGGTGACCACCTCGGGGTCGCCGGCCCGGGAGTCCTGCGGCAGGTAGCCGACGTCGCCGGTGCGGGTGACGTTCCCTCCGGCCGGGAGCACCTCACCGGAGAGCACCTTGGTGAGCGTCGTCTTGCCGGCGCCGTTGCGGCCGACGAGGCCGACCTTGTCGCCGGGTCCGACCCGGAAGGAGACGTTCTCCATGAGGAGCCTGGCGCCCGCTCGGACCTCGAGCTGGTGGGCGGTGATCATGGGGTCTGGTTCCTGGGGGTGATGGCGGGCGGTGGGAGCGCCCTAGTCTCTCAGCATGCGGTTCAACCCGAAGGCCCGGCTCGACACCGGCCGCGTCTCGGACGCCGGCGGCGGTGGCGGAGGGGGCGGCGGCATCCGGCTGCCCGGCGCCGTGGCCGGCGGTGGTGGCGTCGTCGGCGTGATCGTCCTCGTCGTGTTCGTGCTGATCCAGGTGCTCGGCGGTGGCGGCTCCGGCGGCGGGGGCGGCGGGCTCGGCGGCGGCTCGCTCGACAGCAGCCGCTTCACCGACACCGGCCGCTACGCGAGCTGCAAGACCGGCGAGGACGCGAACAAGAGCGCCGACTGCGCCCGCGTCGCCGTCGAGAACTCGCTCTACGACTTCTGGACCGACGAGCTCGGCTCCGACTTCCGACCGGCGGAGCGCATCGTCACCTTCACCGGTGAGATCTCCACCGGCTGCGGGGGTGCGTCGTCCGCCGTCGGGCCGTTCTACTGCCCCACCGACGAGCGCATCTACCTCGACTCCGGCTTCTTCGACGACGTGCTGGAGAAGCAGCTCGGCGGCCCCGACGGCGGGTTCGTGGAGCCGTACGTGCTCGCCCACGAGTACGGCCACCACATCAGCAACCTGACCGGCGACATCGGCAAGGTGAAGGGCGACACCGGTCCGCAGAGCTCCGGCGTCCGCCTCGAGCTGCAGGCCGACTGCTACGCCGGCATGTGGGCCCGCGCCGCCACCCGGACCGAGGACGCCGACGGCAACGTGCTCTTCGCCTCGCTCACCGACGAGGACATCGACCTCGCCCTCGAGGCCGCCGCCGCCGTCGGCGACGACCGGATCCAGGAGCGCACCCAGGGTCAGGTGCAGGAGGAGTCCTGGACCCACGGCTCCGCCGACCAGCGGCAGAAGTGGTTCCGCACCGGCTACGAGCAGGGTGACTTCGACTCGTGCGACACGTTCGGGGCGCGCACCGTCTGAGCGCTCCCCAGAATTCAGCCCTCAGCGAGCAGCGCCTCCACCTGCGGGAAGAGGCGTTGCAGGGCGCGCAGGTGGGGCGCGACGGCGGGGTGGCGGTACTTGGCGGCGAGGGCGCCCTCACCGGGCGCCGCACGCGCCAGCGCCCACTCGGCCCGCCCCAGGGCGGTGAGCACGGACGCGACGCGGGCGCCGAGCAGGACGTCGTCGGGGTCGGCGAGGCCGGGCGACATTCCGAGCAGATAGGCGTCGAGGAGCGGCTCGAAGCCCTCGCGGGCCGAGACGGCGTGCAGGCCGAGGTCGACGCCGACCGGGCCGGTGCCGAGCGAGCCCCAGTCGATCGCGATGACGTCGTCGTCGGAGCGGCCGGGGAGGTTGGTGGAGGTCGGGTCGCCGTGGAGCGGCACCTGCGGCAGCGCGTCGAGCTGGTCGAGCAGCGCGTGGCGGCGCGACCAGAGGTGGTCGGCGACGTCGGCGACGGTGGTGCGCGCCAGCGTCGGCCAGCCGCCGGCGAGCCGCTCGGTGCGGGCGAGCCGGGAGCGCAGCAGGTCGGCGGCGAGGAAACGCGGTCGCGGGAGGTCGGCGCCGGCGAACCGGCCGAGCGCGACGGCGACGAACAGACCGCTCACCGCGGCGTCCTCCACCCACTCGCGGGTCAGCGTGATCCCGGTGGCGTCCTCGTCGACGGCGGCCGGCACGCCCCGCACCCCACTGGTGCCGAGCACGATGCCGGTGAGGAGCACGTCTGCTTCCCGCCGCCAGTAGGCGGGGTGGCGAGGGTCGAGCAGCTCGGGCGGGTCGTCCTGGCCGGGCAGCGCGAGCCGCTTGATGACGACGGGCTGGTCGCCGAACGCCGCCCGCCACACGCCCACCGTCGACGGGCCGGAGCCTCCCGGGAGCGGGTGCCACCCCGGCTCGGGCTGCCACATGTCGCGGACGCTACCCCGCGGGGCCGCCTCAGCCGGGGAGGTCGGCGTTGACGACGTCGACCGCGATCGCCGCCGCGTCCCGCGCGGCGCGCTCGAGGACGGCTCGACGCGGGTCGGGGACGTCGAGCCAGGGGTCGACCACCGCGAGCGCGCGCAGGCGCGGGTCGGCGAGCACCTCGGCCACCGCGGGGCGGTCGCCGCCGGTGACGATCGGGCCGGCCAGCCCGGCGAGCACCCTCGCCGCATGGTCGGCGGCGGCCTCGTAGGCCACCCGCGCCTGGTTGTCGCGGCGGCGCGCGAACCGCTGCTGCGACTGCCCACCCGCCTTGGTGCGGCCCTGCACGTGCCGCTGCCCGACCTTCGACTCCCCGATCCGCTCCCCCATCAGCCGCGCGACGGCGAACCCGCCCTTGCGCACCAGCAGCAGGCCCCAGTCGTCCGGCGCCCGCACGGACTCGGCGAACGTCTCCGGCGGCCCTCCGTAGGGGGTCGCGAAGGGCAGCCGTGCGGCGAACGTCGACCCGTCCTCCGCCAGCCCGGTGAGCGCGCCGCCGTCGACGACGCACGCGGTGGCGCCGTGCCGGGCCTCGAAGTTCGCCAGCCACCGCGACCAGCGCACGGCCGGCACCAGCCGCGAGACGACCTGGGTGGGACGAGGAGCCGGTGAGGGCTCAGAGATCACGCCGGACCTCGTCCTCGGAGGGGAGGTCAGAGCTCCGGCGCAGGTTCAGGATGGCCAGCACGAGGCCTCCCCAGATCACGAGCATCGCGACGATCATCAGGGCGATGGCACTGCCGCCCATGTCAGGCACCTCCCCCCGGAGTGGTATCGGTGGTGTCGAGCGGTGGCTCCAGCGAGGTCCGCGACCGCCACTTGACCCGGGCCGCGACGAACCCGAACACCACGACGAGGCCGGCCGCGCCCCACCCGAAGGTGAGCAGCATCCAGTCCGGGTAGCCCTCGTAGGGCGTCTCGACGTCGTCGAGGAAGGCACGCACCAGCACGTAGCCGAGCGCCAGCGGCGCGACGACCGAGATCAGCACCCGCCACCACCCGGTGAGCCGCACCGAGCCGTGGTGGTTGAGGTGGTCGGCCAGCGTCGGCAGCGCCCGCACGGCCCACGAGAGCACCAGCATCGAGACGACGGCGACCACGAGGATCCCGAACTGGTTGATGAAGTGGTCGACGATGTCGAGCACGTAGATGCCGCTGGTGGTGGAGAAGAGCACCAGGCTCAGCACGGCCGCCGGGACCCCGACTGCGAGCGATGCGGTGGTGCGGGTCATCTCGAACTTGTCGCGCACGGCCGAGATGACGACCTCGATCACCGACACCAGCGAGGTGATGCCCGCGACCACCAGCGAGCCGAAGAACAGCACGCCGATCAACACCCCGGCCGGCGCCTCGGAGATGATCGCCGGGAAGGCGACGAACGCCAGGCCGATCCCGTCCGTGGCGACCTCTGAGACCTCCGTGCCGTTCGCCTGGGCGATGAAGCCCAGGGCGGCGAAGACGCCGATGCCGGCCAGCAGCTCGAAGCCTGAGTTGGCGAACCCGACCACCGCGCCCGAGCCGGTCATGTCGGTGCGGCGGTTCACGTAGGAGGAGTAGGTGATCATGATGCCGAAGCCGATCGACAGCGAGAAGAAGATCTGCCCGAAGGCGGCCGCCCACACCCCGGGCTCGGTCAGCGCGCCCCAGTCGGGGGTGAACAGCGCGTCGAGTCCCTCGGCGGCGCCCGGCAGGAAGAGCGCCCGCACCACGAGGGCCGCGAACGCGATCACCAGGATCGGGATGAAGACCACGGACGTCGCGCCGATCCCCTTCTGCACGCCCGCCACCATGATGGCCAGCACCACGAGCCAGACGATGGCCAGCGGCACCAGCACGCCCGGCACGGCGTCGAGCTGCACCCCCGGCTCACCGGCCTGGAGGAAGTCACCGAAGAAGAACCCCTCGGGGTCGTCACCCCAGGCCTGGTCGAACGAGAAGATCGTGTAGCGCACCGCCCATGCGATGACCGCCGCGTAGTAGACCGCGATCAGGAAGCAGATGCCCACCTGCCACCACCCGATGCCCTCGGTGCCGCGGTGCAGCCGCGCGAAGGACAGCGGCGCCGAGCCCCGGTTGCGGTGACCCAGGGCGTAATCCAGGAACAGGAACGGGATCCCGGCGGTCAGCAGCGCGACGAGGTACGGGATGACGAAGGCGCCGCCGCCGTTCTCGTAGGCGACGTAGGGGAACCGCCAGATGTTGCCCAGCCCCACGGCCGACCCGATCGCGGCCAGGATGAACACCTTCCGCGACCCGAACGCGCCGCGCGCCTTCTCCGCTTCCTCGAGCTCGTGCACCTGGCTCACCCGGGCTCCCTCCTCATCGACGGATGCGGGCAGCCTAGTACCGGTCGGCCGTCGCGGGCGCGGCCCCGCGTGCCGGGAGGGGGGACTCACTCCTGGTACAGCACCTCGAACCGCTCCAGGACGACGGGCATGTCACCGTCGAACGGCTCCCCGTCGACGGCGTCGGTGAAGAACCGCTCGTGCACCTCGCGCCAGTGCGCGAGCGAGAGGTCACCCTCGCCCTCGCGCCGCGCGTGCTCCTCGTCGACCTCGTCGAACGGCACGATCTCGACGTCGGTGATCTTCAGCAGCGCTCGGGGCCGACCGGCGGAGTCGAGGACGATGTCGATCGAGCCGGCCCGCGGCAGCGCGCCCTCGTCGCCCTCGTAGTCGCGCAGCGCGCTGGACGTCGCGGTCTTGGTGCCGGCCAGCACGAGGCCGAGTAGCTCGTCGGCCTGCTCGGGCGTGGCGCCGAACGACCAGGTCGGCGGCGCCAGCACCTCGAGCGTGGAGGGGCCGAAGTAGCCGGGCAGGCTCTCGATCCGCGCCTGCCGTCGCGCCAGCGTCCAGAACCGCTCGACGTCTCCTTCTCGGATTTCGTCTGCGGTCACGTCGCCGTCTCCCTTGCGTGGTCTCGACCCGCCGTCGCGGGTTCGTTCCTCACCCGCGGGCTCGCTCGACCTCTTCGGGTCGCGACCGAGCTCGCTTCGCTCGCTCGGTCACGCCTCAGACATTGAATCCGAGCGCCCGCAGCTGCTCGCGGCCGTCGTCGGTGATCTTGTCCGGGCCCCACGGCGGCATCCAGACCCAGTTGATCGCGACGTCGTTGACCAGGCCCTCGAGGGCGGCGTTGGTCTGGTCCATGATCACGTCGGTGAGCGGGCAGGCCGCCGAGGTGAGCGTCATGTCGAGCACGCAGTTGTGGCCCTCGTCGAGGTGCACGTCGTAGACGAGACCGAGGTCGACCACGTTGATGCCGAGCTCGGGGTCGACGACGTCCTTCATCGCCTCGGTGACGTCGTCGACGGTGACGGTGGCGGTGCCGCCACCGCTGCTCGCCTCGGGGACGTCGGGCAGGTCGGTGTGGTCAGGCATGTGAGTCCTCCTGGGCTCGGGAGACGGCGTCCTGGTAGGCCATCCACGACAGCAGCGCGCACTTCACGCGAGCGGACAGCCGGGCGGTGCCCTGGAACGCGACGGCGTCCTCGAGCACCTCCTCGTCCGGCTCGTAGGCGCCCTTGCCGCGCATCATGGCGAGGAACTCCTGCAGCGTGGCCTCGTCGTCGGCCAGCGAGCGGCCGATCATGAGGTCGGTCATCACCGAGGCCGACGCGGTGGAGATGGAGCAGCCGACGGCGTCGTAGGAGATGTCGCGCACGACGTCGCCGTCGAGGTGGACGCGCAGCGTCACCTCGTCGCCGCAGGTGGGGTTCACGTGGTGCACCTCGGCGTCGAACGGCTCACGCAGGCCGGAGTTCAGCTTGCGCTTGGAGTGGTCCAGGATCACGTCCTGGTAGAGGCTGTCGAGATCCATCACTCATCCCAACTTGAAGTAGGAACGGGTGTATTCCAGGCCGTCGACCAGCGCGTCGATCTCCGCCGGCGTCGTGTAGAGGTACGACGACATGCGCGTCGAGCTCTGCACGCCGTAGGCCTGGTGGGCGGGCTTGGCGCAGTGGTGGCCGGCCCGGACGGCGACGCCGCGGGAGTCGAGCACCTGGGCGACGTCGTGCGGGTGCACGCCGTCGATCTCGAACGACACCGCTCCCCCGCGCAGCGCGGCGTCCTGCGGCCCCAGCACCCGGAGGCCGGGGATGGTGCGCAGCCCCTCGAGCGCGTAGGCCGTGATGGCCTGCTCGTGGGCGGCGACGTCGGCCATGCCGAGGTGCCCGACGTAGTCGACGGCGGCACCGAGGCCGACCGCCTCGACGATCGGCGGGGTGCCCGCCTCGAAGCGGTGCGGCGGCGGGGCGAAGGTCGAGCGCGCCATGGTGACGGTCTCGATCATCTCGCCACCACCGAGGAACGGGGGCAGCGATGCGAGCAGGTCGTAGCGGCCCCAGAGCACGCCGATGCCCGTGGGCCCGCACACCTTGTGGCCGGTGAAGGCGAGGAAGTCGACGCCGGCCTCGGTGACGTCGACCGGCAGCTGCGGCACGGCCTGCGAGGCGTCGACGACGCTCAGCGCGCCGACCGCGCGCGCCCGGGCCGCCAGCTCGGCCACCGGGTTGACCGTGCCGAGCATGTTGGAGACCCAGGTGAAGGCGACGACCTTGGTGCGCTCGTCGATGACGCCGTCGCGCAGGTCGAGCTGGCCCTCGTGCTCGCCGTCGGTGTGGAACCCGAACCAGCGCAGCTCGGCGCCGGCCCGCTCGCACGCCAGCTGCCAGGGCACGATGTTGGAGTGGTGCTCCATCTCGGTGATCACCACGTTGTCGCCGGGCTCGAGGTGCACGACGTTGGCCACCAGGTTGAGCGCCTCGGTGGCGTTCTTGGTGAACACGACCTCCTCGCGCCGCGGCGCGCGCAGGAAGGCAGCCACCCGATCACGGGCCGCCTCGAACGCCTCGGTGGACTCCGCGCCGAGCTGGTGCATCGCGCGGGCGATGTTGGCGTTGTGCCGCTCGAGGTGGTCGACCATCGCGTCGATGACGACCTGCGGCTTCTGCGAGGTGTTGGCGCTGTCGAGGTAGACCAGCGGGTGCCCGCCCGCGAGCGTGCGCTCGAGGATCGGGAAGTCCTTGCGGACCACCTCGAGCTCCGGCAGCAGGCCCGGCAGGACGGACGTGGTGGTCATGTCAGGCCTTCGCCAGGTACTTGTCGTAGCCCTCGGCCTCGAGCGCGTCGGCGAGCTCGGGGCCGCCCTCGTCGACGAGCCGGCCGTCGACGAACACGTGCACGAAGTCGGGCTGGATGTAGCGCAGGATCCGCGTGTAGTGGGTGATGAGCAGCACGCCCTTGCCCTCGCGCTCACGGAACCGGTTGACGCCCTCGGCGACCACCTTGACGGCGTCGATGTCGAGGCCGGAGTCGGTCTCGTCGAGCACCGCGACCCGGGGGTCGAGCAGCTCGAGCTGCGCGATCTCGTGGCGCTTCTTCTCACCGCCCGAGAACCCCTCGTTGACCGAGCGGGTGCCGAACGTCGGGTCGAGGTTCAGCCGCTCCAGCGCGCCGTTGACGTCCTTGACCCACGTGCGGAGCTTGGGGGCCTCGCCGTCGATCGCGGTCTTCGCCGTGCGCAGGAAGTTCGAGACCGAGACGCCGGGAACCTCGACCGGGTACTGCATGGCCAGGAACAGTCCGGCCCGCGCGCGCTCGTCGACGGTCATCGCGAGCACGTCCTGCCCGTCGAGGGTGACCGAGCCGCCGGTGACCTCGTACTTCGGGTGGCCGGCGATCGAGTAGGCGAGCGTGGACTTGCCCGACCCGTTCGGGCCCATGATCGCGTGCGTCTCGCCGTCGTTGATGGTCAGCGTGACGCCCTTGAGGATCTGCTTCGGGCCGTCGTCGGTGGCGACCTGCACCTGCAGGTCCTTGATCTCGAGCGTGGTCATGAGGGCGTGACTCCGTTCAGGGTGGTGGCGGTGTCGACGTAGACACCGTCGTCGCGGACCTCGATGGCGAAGGTCGCGACCGGTTCGGTGGCCGGCAGGCCGGTGGGCTTGCCGGTGCGGAGGTCGAAGCGCGAGCCGTGCAGCCAGCACTCGACGGTGCACTCCTCGACCTCGCCCTCGCTGAGGGCGACTGCGGCGTGGGAGCAGAGGTCCTGGACGGCGAAGAACTCGTCGCCGTTGCGCGCGATCGCCACGTCGACGTCGCCGATGGTGACGCCGAGCGCCTCGTCCTCCGGCACGTCGGTGGGCGCACACGCGAGCTCGAAGGTCATGCGCTCACCGCGTCCAGGCCGTCGATCATGTTCTTGGCCAGCTCGGCCTCCACCGTGGTGGTGAGCCGCTCGTCGAGCGACGGCACCCCGACCTTGCGGATGAGGTCGTTGAAGAACCCGTGCAGCACGAGCCGCTTGGCCTCGGCGTCGGAGACGCCGCGCGAGCGGAGGTAGAACAGCTGCTCGTCGTCGAACCGGGCGGTCGCCGAGGCGTGGCCGGCACCCTCGATGTCGCCGGTCTCGATCTCCAGGTTCGGCACCGAGTCGGCCTGGCAGCCGTCGGTGAGCACCAAGTTGCGGTTCTCCTCGTAGGTCTCGATGCCCTCGGCCTCCTTGCGGATCAGCACGTTGCCGATCCACACGGTGTGCGCGCCCTGGCCCTGCAGCGCGCCCTTGTAGAGCACGTGGCTCTTGGTGCGCGGCTGGTTGTGGTCGGCGAACAGCCGGTGCTCGAGGTGCTGGCCGGCGTCGGCGAAGTAGAGGCCGAGCAGCTCGGCCTCGCCGCCGGGCGCGTCGTACTCGACGTTGGCGTGCATGCGCACGACGTCGCCGCCGAAGCTGATCGAGGTGTGCTTCACCGAGGCGTCGCGGCCGACCCGGATGGCGTCGCGACCGAGGTGCACGGCGTCGTCGTCCCAGTCCTGCAGAGAGACCACGTTGAGCTGCGCGCCGTCGCCGACCAGCACCGAGGTGGTGGCGGCGTAGCGGGCGGAGCCGCTGTGCACGAGCACGATGGTGGCGCGGGCGAACCGGCCGACCCGGAGCACGAGGTGACCCCACACCAGCTGGTCGACGGACTCCCCGTGCAGCCGGATCACGACGGGCTCGTCGATCTCGGCCTCGGCCGGTACGTCGACCAGGACGGCGCCGCCGGCGTTGGCGACGGCGAGCGCGGACGGCCGGTCGTTGGGGGCCAGCTCGCCGAGGTCACGCGCCTCGGCGGCGGTGATCTCGGTGAGGGTGACGCCCGCGGGCAGAGTGGTGTCCCAGGTCAGGTGCGCGTCGGAGGCCTCGCCGTCGAGGACGCCGCGCAGCCGCTTGAGCGGCGTGAAGCGCCAGACCTCCTCGCGCCCGGTGGGCTCCGGGTGGTCGGCCAGGTCGTAGGACGGGGGCGGGTTGAGGTGACTCTCGATCCGGGTGGTGGTCTCGAGAGCGTCGGCGATGGCCGTCATCCGACAGCGCCCTCCATCTGCAGCTCGATGAGGCGGTTCAGCTCGAGCGCGTACTCCATCGGCAGCTCCTTGGCGATCGGCTCGATGAAGCCGCGCACGATCATCGCCATCGCCTCGTCCTGCTCCATGCCGCGCGACATGAGGTAGAAGAGCTGGTCGTCGGAGACCTTCGAGACGCTCGCCTCGTGGCCCATCGACACGTCGTCCTCGCGGATGTCGACGTAGGGGTAGGTGTCGGACCGGCTGATCTGGTCGACGAGCAGCGCGTCGCACAGCACGTTGGACTTCGAGCCGTGCGCGCCCTCGTTCATCTGGATCAGGCCGCGGTACGACGTGCGCCCGCCGCCCCGCGCCACCGACTTGCTCAGGATCGAGCTGGAGGTGTGCGGCGCCGCGTGCACCATCTTGGCGCCGGCGTCCTGGTGCTGGCCCTCGCCCGCGAACGCGACCGACAGCGTCTCGCCCTTGGCGTGCTCGCCCATGAGGTAGATGGCCGGGTACTTCATCGTGACCTTCGAGCCGATGTTGCCGTCGACCCACTCCATGGTGGCGCCGGCCTCGCACGTGGCGCGCTTGGTGACGAGGTTGTAGACGTTGTTCGACCAGTTCTGGATGGTCGTGTAGCGGCAGCGGCCGCCCTTCTTGACGATGATCTCCACGACGGCGCTGTGCAGGCTGTCGCTGCTGTAGATCGGCGCGGTGCAGCCCTCGACGTAGTGCACGTAGGCGTCCTCGTCGACGATGATCAGGGTCCGCTCGAACTGGCCCATGTTCTCGGTGTTGATGCGGAAGTAGGCCTGCAGCGGGATGTCGACGTGCACGCCCTTCGGCACGTAGATGAACGAGCCGCCCGACCACACCGAGGTGTTGAGCGCGGCGAACTTGTTGTCGCCCACGGGGATGACCGTGCCGAAGTACTCCTCGAACAGCTCCGGCTGCTCGCGCAGCGCGGTGTCGGTGTCGAGGAAGAGGACGCCCTGCTCCTCGAGGTCCTCGCGGATCGAGTGGTAGACCACCTCGGACTCGTACTGGGCCGCGACGCCGGAGACCAGGCGCTGCTTCTCCGCCTCGGGGATGCCGAGCTTGTCGTAGGTGTTCTTGATGTCCTCGGGGAGGTCATCCCACGTGGCCGCCTGCTTCTCGCTGGAGCGGACGAAGTACTTGATGTTCTCGAAGTCGATCCCCGACAGGTCCGAGCCCCACGTGGGCATGGGCTTGCGGTGGAACAGCTTGAGGCCCTTGAGACGCAGGTCGAGCATCCACTGCGGCTCGTTCTTCTTGGCCGAGATGTCGCGCACCACCTCCTCGCTCAGGCCACGCTTGGCGGCCGCGCCGGCCACGTCGCTGTCGGCCCAGCCGAACTGGTATCGACCCAGGCCCTCGAGCTCGGGGTTGCGCTCCTCGATGGAGGTCATGTGGTGACCTTCTCCTTCATCGTTGTCGTCTTGCTGACGTCAGGGATGCACGTGGTGCAGACGCCGTCGCCGTGGGCGATCGTCGCCAACCGCTGCACGTGCCGGTCGAGCACGCGCGCGATCGCGGCGGTCTCGGCCTCGCACAGCTGCGGGAACTCGTGGGCCACGTGGGCGACCGGGCAGTGCTGCTGGCACAGCTGCTCGCCCACGGGCGAGGCGCGGACGGCGGCGGCGTACCCCTCCTCGGAGAACACCTCCGCCAGCACCTCGACGGGCAGCCGGTCGGGCTGCTGCTCGCGCAGCACCTCGAACCGCTCCCCGACGAACGCCACCCGGCGCTCGGCGAAGGACCGGACGGCGTCCTCGCCGCCGGTCTCGCGCAGGAAGCGCAGCGCCTCCAGCGCGAGGTCGTCGTAGGCCTGGTCGAACCCGTCGCGACCGGTCTCGGTGAGCGCGAAGACCTTGGCCGGGCGGCCGCGGCCCCGGGTGCCCACCGGGCGCGGGTCGCGAGCCTCGACGGCGCCTTCGTCGGCGAGGACGTCGAGATGACGGCGCACCGCCGCCGGCGTCAGGTCCATCCGCTCGGCGAGCGCCGCGGCGGTGGACGGCCCGTTGACCAGGATCGAGCGCGCGACACGGTGTCGCGTCGAGGCGTCCGATCCGAATTCCACAACACCAGTGTGCCGATATTGGTGCGGCCGCTTCAAGCAAGGCTCCCCTTACCTGCCCGGGGAGTGGGACATGATGCGTCGGTGCCCTCCGCCATCGTGCCATCTTCACCTTCCCCTCGCCGGCGTCGAGGCGTTCTACGCGCTCGAGGTGGAGGACGCCAGCAAGGGCGTGGCCGACTACCTGAAGCTGCGGCGCAAGCTGCCCGACGCGACCACGGGCTCGCGTCGTCATGACTCCCGGACGGTGAGGGGTCGCGTCGCCCGCAACCACGCCAGCCCGAGGAACGGCAGGACCAACGGCAGGAAGGCGTAGCCCTGGCCGAAGTGGGACCAGACGGTCTTGTCGGGGAACAGGTCCGTGACGGCGTACGACAGCGCGCCGACGGCGAGGACGCCGACCAGCTCGACCGAGCACGCGACACACGCCATCAGCCACGCCCGGCGGCCGCCGACGAGCAGGCAGGTGGTGGCCACGAGGTAGATGACGGCGGCCAGCAACGAGAGCGAGTAGGCCAGCGGGGCGCGGTCGGCGTCGGTGCCGAGCTGCACCAGCGAGCGGCCGGTGGCGGCCACGGCGAAGACGCCGTACCCGAAGACCAGGACCCGGCCGGGGCCGGAGGAGAGGTCACGCACCGGCGCCGCCCCAGATCGACTCGAGCCGCACCTCGAGCCCGGCCACCGTCAACGCGGCGAGAAGCAGGACGGCGGTGCCGGCGCGGGTGCGCTCGGCCAGCGACCAGAACGCGCCGACCGGCAGCGCGAGCACGACCCCGATCAGGTAGCTGACGAACAGCACGCCCGAGACGTCGTCGGTGGTGCGGGACAGCGCGATCGCTCCGACGACCAGCTGCACCAGCAGCACCGCCTCGACGACGCCGAGCAGCGCGTAGGTGCGGTCCTCGGCGGGTTGGTCGCGGAAGATCAGCCACAGGCACACGGCGGCCACCACGAGCGTGAGGCAGAGCACCAGGCCCGTGAGGAGGTCGTACACGGCCGGAACTCTAGGGCGCGCCTCACAGCCATGACCGCGCCGGCGCCCGCCGGGCATCGGTCAGTGGCCGAGAGGCCCGCCCTAAACTCAGGGCGTGTCCGCCCCCGCCCCCGCCGTCGTCGTCGACGGCCTGGAGATGCGGTACGGCGACACCACCGCCGTGAACGGCCTCGACCTCGTCGTCGAGGCCCACACGATCACCGCCGTGCTCGGCCCGAACGGCGCCGGGAAGACCACCACGCTCGAGACCTGCGAGGGCTACCGGCGGCCGCAGCGGGGCGCCGTGCGCGTGCTCGGGCTCGACCCGGTGCGCGACCGCCGCGCGCTCCTCCCCCGCATCGGCGTCATGCTCCAGAGCGGCGGCGCGTGGAGCGGCGTGCGCGCCGTCGAGATGCTGCGGCACGTCGCCCGGCTGCACGCCCACCCGCTCGACGTCGGGCTGCTGGTGGAGCGGCTGGGCCTCGACGACTGCGGCAAGACTCCCTACCGCCGGCTCTCGGGCGGGCAGCAGCAGCGGCTCGGCCTGGCGATGGCGCTGGTCGGCCGCCCCGAGCTCGTGTTCGTCGACGAGCCGACGGCGGGCCTCGACCCCGGCGTCCGGCGCACCGTCTGGGCGCTGCTCGAGGAGCTGCGCCAGGACGGCGTCACCGTCGTGCTCACCACCCACTACATGGACGAGGCCGAGCGGCTCGCCGACGTCGTGCACATCCTCGACCGCGGCCGGCTCGTCGCCTCCGGCTCGCCGCTCGAGCTCACCCGCGGCGGCGCCGTCGCGACCATCCGGCTCGTCGTCACCGAGCCGTTCCCGCCCGGCGCCCCGGCGTCGCTCACCGCCGCCCTCGGCCCGGCCACCGAGGTGACCCAGCTCGACGCCCACAGCCTGCTCGTCACCGGCCCGGCCGACGCCACCACGCTCGGCAAGGTGTCGCGCTGGTGCGAGGAGCAGGGCGTGGTGCCGGAGTCGCTCACCCTGGGCCAGCGCAACCTCGAGGACGTGTTCCTCGAGCTCACGCGGGAGTCGACGACGTGAGCACCGCTTTTCCGGGGTCCCCGCGGCGTTGTTCGGCGGAGGAGCGAAGCGGGGGAGGCGAAGAACGTCGTGGGGTGGGTTTCGCGCCGAGTCCCGGCGCCGCGTCGTTCCCGCAGCAGGTGCTCGCCCAGGCCTCGATGGAGACCCGGCTGCTGCTCCGCAACGGCGAGCAGCTGCTGCTGGCGGTCGTGATCCCGGTGATCGTGCTGGTCGGTGGTGTGCGCGGCGCCGAACGGGTCGGTCTCGATGTCGCCAGCCGCCCGGTCGACGTGTTCACGCCCGGCGTGCTCGCCCTCGCGATCATGTCGACGTCGTTCACCTCGCTGGCGATCGCCACCGGCTTCGAGCGGCGGTACGGCGTCATCAAGCGGCTCGGCGCCTCGCCGCTGTCGCGCACCGGGCTGCTCGGCGGCAAGGTGCTCGCGCTCGTGGCGGTCGAGCTGCTGCAGGTGGTGGTGATCTCCGCGGTCGGCCTCGCGCTGGGCTGGGAGCCGGACGCCTCGGTGGTCGGCGTCGTGCTGGCGGTGCTGCTCGGCACCGCCGCCTTCGCCTCGCTCGGCCTGCTGCTCGCCGGCTCGCTGCGCGCCGAGGCCACGCTCGCGGCCGCGAACCTCGTCTACCTGCTGCTGCTCGCCGGCGGCGCCGTGGTGATCCCGGTCGGCGAGTACGGCGCGCTCGGCGACCTGGTCGGGTGGCTGCCGTCCGGCGCCCTCGGCGAGGCGATGCGGGCCGCGCTCGGCGACGCCGAGGTCGCCGTCCGCGACCTGCTCGTGCTCGCCGGCTGGACCGTCGTCGGCGCCGTCGCCACCGCGAGGACGTTCCAGTGGGAGTGAGGATCCCCGACCTCAGCCGTTGGATGCGGCCGCTCGCCTGGGCGAGCCTCGTCGCCAACGTCGGCATCGTGGTCACCGGCGGCGCGGTGCGGCTCACCGGCTCCGGTCTCGGCTGCCCCACCTGGCCGCGCTGCACCGACGAGAGCTTCCGCCCGCACGGCGCGCTCGACTTCCACGAGGCGATCGAGTTCGGCAACCGGATGCTCACGTTCGTGCTCACCGCGGTCGCGGTCGCCACGTTCGTCGCCGCCTGGCAGACCGCACGCCGCGAGCTGCGCGTGCCGGCCACGCTGCTCGCGCTCGGCGTTCCGGCCCAGGCCGGCATCGGCGGCATCACGGTGCTCACCGACCTCAACTCGTGGGTGGTGGCGCTGCACCTGCTCGTCTCGATGGCGATGGTCGGCGTGGCGGTGCTGCTGCTGCACCGGCTGGACCGGCCCGGGGTCACCCGGGTCCGCGGCCGGGTCGCCGGACTGGCGTGGACGCTGCTCGCCGTCACCTGGGCCGTGCTCTACCTCGGCACCGTGGTCACCGGCGCCGGCCCGCATGCCGGCGACGCGAAGACCGAGCGCAACGGGCTCGACCCGCTCCAGGTCTCCCAGCTCCACGCCGACGCGGTGTTCCTGCTGGTCGGCGTCACCGTGGGCGTGCTGTTCCTCGCCCACCTCCTCCCGCTGCCCGAGGACCTGCGCCGCCCGGCCGCCGTGCTGCTCGCGGTCGAGCTCGCCCAGGGGGCGGTCGGCTTCGTGCAGTACTTCACCGACCTCCCCGAGCTGCTCGTGGGTTTCCACGTGCTAGGCGCCGCGCTGGTGTCGGCGGCGGTCACCCGGGTGGTGGTCGGGCTGGTGTTGCCGGTCCGCACCGTGCACGACGACGGTCAGGACGTCGCGCGGACCCGCGCCACCACGTCGGCGTAGATCGTGTCGTAGCGCTCGGCCACCCGGCTCTGCACGAACTCCCGGACCCGCTCCCGGGCGCCCTCACGCAGCCGGTCGCGCAGCGTCGGGTCGCGGTACATGCGCACCAGCGCGGCCGCGAGCGCGGCGTCGTCGCCGGCGGGGACGACGAGGGCGGAGCGGTCCGCCCGGCCGGCGACCTCGGCGACGTGCGACTCGATGCCCCCGAGCTCCGGTCGGGCGCGCGCCGTGACGAACTGGACCCGAGGTGTGGCCGTCACGCCGGCGGTCACGACGCGATCGAGTCGGACACGCCTTCGACGTCCTCGACGGCCTCGGTGTCACGCGCGGCGGCGGCCGGGCGCGCGGCACCGGCCATGGCCGGGCGACGGCGGGGCGTGGGCGACTCGGCAGCCAGCTTGGCGGCCCGGGCCTTCTCGCGGCGGATTGTGCGCAGCACGCGCATGCCGTCCGGGATGGCGTGCAGGTTGCCGTCGCCGTAGATCCGCTCGAGCTCGACCGAGGGCACCTCGGTGATGACGGCGCCGGCCACGGCGAAGCGGCAGTTGATCACGGTCTCGATCTCGAAGCCGTCGCCCCAGCGCATGCGGCCGTCGGCGGGACCAGGCATGAACGGGTCGGGCAGGTCGAGGGTGGGCAGCTGGTCGGCCCAGAAGGCGTTGTAGCCGTAGCAGAGGTCGGTGAAGGACGTGCCGAAGGTCATGTTCACCGCGGCGCTGAGGCTCTTGTTGCCGAGTCGGCGGACGGCGGTGGTGTCGTCGCTTCCGCCGCCCTCGCAGAACCGGCTGCCCTTGGCGAAGTCGGCGCCGGCGACCAGGGCCTCGCCGAAGCGCGGGATCTCGTCCGGGTCGGCGCTGCCGCCGGCGTCGAACATGACGACGACGTCGCCGGTGACGTGTGCGAAGCCGGTGGCCAGGGCGTTGCCCTTGCCTTTCCGGGCCTGCTGCACGCACTTGAGCATGTCGCCGGGCAGTGCCTCGCGGGCGGCCTCGACGGTGCCGTCGACCGAGCCGCCGTCAACCAGGATCACCTCGAAGACGCCGGGCTGCTCGGGCAGCCGCGGCAGCACCAGCCGCACGTTGTCGGCCTCGTTCAGCGTCGGCACGACGACGCTCACCCGAGGCTGCCGCGGACGCTGCCGCATGTCGGTGGCCGGTTGTGGCGCGGCCCGGACACGCTCGAGTTGCAGCGTCATTGGTAAGTGACCCCCCAGTCAGATGTCGTCAAGCCTGAGCTCGCTGACGACAGTTACCTTGCCAGCCCCCACGGCCAGCGTCCTCAATACAACCGCAAGAAGTCATCAAACCCTATTGACAACTATTGACAGACCCGTCATCCCGAGCCGTGACGGGGCGCGTCTTCCCAGGTCAACGAGGGGGTCGGCGGTTGGTTACGGCATACCGGGTGGGGTGTGTCCCATCACCCCTATGGGTAGGTGTCTGGACCGGTTCAGCCGGAAATCAGCGGCTCGAGGGCGACCGCGACGAACAGCAGCGACAGATACAGGTTCGAGTGGTGGAACAGCCGCATCGGCTGGATGACGCTGAGGTCCTCGGTGCCGCGGGCGCGCGCCCACATCCGGTGCGCCTCGACCAGGAACACGGCGCCGAGCACGGCGGCGGCGACCGGGTAGAACGGGCCGGTGCCCGCCACCGGCCACAGCAGCAGCGAGACGCCGACCATCACCCAGCTGTAGATCACGACCCGGCGGCCCACCTCGCGGGCCGGCACCACCACCGGCAGCATCGGGACGTCGACGTTGGCGTAGTCCTCGCGGTAGCGCAGCGCGAGCGCCCAGGTGTGCGGCGGCGTCCAGAAGAACACCACGGCGAACAGCACCACCGGCACCCACGACAGCTCGCCGGTCACCGCCGTCCAGCCGATGAGGGCCGGGAAGCAGCCGGCCAGGCCGCCCCAGACGATGTTCTGGGTGGTGCGCCGCTTCAGCAGCATCGTGTAGCCGAACACGTAGAAGGCGTTGGCGCCGAGCGACAGCGCGGCCGAGAGCGGGTTCACCCACAGCGCGAGCACCACGGTCGACACCACGGCGAGCACCGTGGCGAACACCAGCGCAGCCGTCGGAGAGACGACGTGCCGCGGGAGCGCGCGGCGCCGGGTGCGGCGCATCTGCTCGTCGATGTCGCGGTCGTAGACGCAGTTGTAGGCCGACGCCGACCCGGCCGAGAGCGCACCGCCGACGACGGTGGCGAGCACCAGTCCGACCGGCGGGACGCCGCGCTCGGCGAAGAACATCACCGGCACCGTGGTGAGCAGCAGCAGCTCGATCACCCGCGGCTTGGTGAGGCCGACGTAGGCGGTGACCCGGTCGCGCCAGGTGGCCGGTGGCTGTGAGCGCTCGACGCCGTGGGCGACCGCGGGTCGCGACTCGCCGACGTAGGTCACAGGCGTCCTTCTCGGGCTCGTTGGCGGGGGTGTCCACACCCACTCAGGCGGTGTGAGTCTAACCCTCGACGTGAGTAGGCTCGGCAGCGCCCGAGACCCTGTGTCAGGACCCTGAGGAGCCCCGTGAGCACCACCCCCGCGCTGGACTGGAACGAACTCGACGACCGTGCTGTCGACACCGTGCGGGTGCTGGCCATGGACGCCGTCCAGAAGGTGGGCAACGGCCACCCCGGCACGGCGATGAGCCTCGCCCCGGCCGCCTACCTGCTCTTCCAGAAGGTGATGCGCCACAACCCGGCCGACCCGCACTGGCCGGGCCGCGACCGGTTCGTGCTCTCGTGCGGCCACTCCTCGCTCACCCTCTACATCCAGCTCTACCTCGGCGGGTGGGGCCTGGAGCTGGAGGACCTCAAGGCGCTGCGCACCTGGGGCAGCAAGACCCCGGGGCACCCGGAGTACGGCCACACCGCCGGCGTCGAGACCACCACCGGCCCGCTCGGGCAGGGCATCGGCAACGCCGTGGGCATGGCGATGGCCGCCCGCCGCGAGCGCGGCCTGCTCGACCCGAACGCCGAGGCCGGCGACTCCCCCTTCGACCACCAGGTCTACTGCCTGGCCAGCGACGGCGACATCGAGGAGGGCGTGAGCTCGGAGGCGTCGTCGATCGCCGGCGTGCAGCAGCTCGGCAACCTCACGTTGATCTACGACATGAACCAGATCTCGATCGAGGACGACACCGACATCGCCCTCAGCGAGGACGTCGCCGCCCGGTACGAGGCCTACGGCTGGCACGTGCAGGTCGTCGACTGGACCCACGGCGGCGGCCAGTACCGCGAGGACGTCCCCGCCCTGTACGAGGCGCTGCACAAGGCCGAGGGCGTGATCGACCAGCCGAGCCTCATCGTGCTGCGCACGGTGATCGCGTGGCCGGCGCCGAACGCGCAGAACACCGGCAAGGCGCACGGCTCCGCACTCGGCGACGCCGAGGTGGCCGCCACCAAGGAGCTGATGGGCTTCGACCCGGCGCACACCTTCGACGTCGCGCCCGAGGTCGTCGCGCACACCCGGCAGGCGGTCGAGCGCGGCAAGGCGGCGCAGGCCGAGTGGGACAAGGCGTTCCACCACTGGACCACCAAGCCCTCGGCCGACGTCGCCCTGTTCGAGCGGATGCAGACCCGCACCCTCCCCGACGGCTGGGACGCCGACCTGCCGTCGTGGGACGCCGATCCGAAGGGCGTGGCCACCCGCAAGGCCTCGGGCGCGGTCATCAACGCGGTGGCCCCGCACGTGCCGGAGTTGTGGGGCGGCTCGGCCGACCTCGCCGAGTCCAACAACAGCACCATCGAGGACGCGCTGTCCTTCGGCCCGAAGATCCGCTCCACCGACATGTGGAAGACCGACCCGTACGCCGGCCGGGTGCTGCACTTCGGCATCCGCGAGCACGGCATGGGCGCGATCCTCAACGGGATCGCCGTCCACGGCGGCACCCGCGTCTTCGGCGCCACCTTCCTCACGTTCTCCGACTACATGCGACCCTCGGTGCGGCTCGCGGCCCTGATGGGGCTCCCGGTCACCTACATCTGGACCCACGACTCCATCGGTCTCGGCGAGGACGGCCCCACCCACCAGCCGATCGAGCACCTGGCCGCGCTGCGCGCCATCCCCGGCCTCGACGTCGTGCGCCCGGCCGACGCGAACGAGACCGCCGCGTGCTGGCACACCGTGCTCGGCCACACCGACCGGCCCGCCGGCATCATCCTCAGCCGCCAGAACCTCCCGGTGTTCCCGCGCGGCGTTGACGCCGACGGTCAGCACTGGAGCGACACCAGCAACGTGCACCGCGGCGGCTACGTGCTGCTCGACACCGACGGCACCCCCGACGTCGTGCTCGTGGGCACCGGGTCGGAGGTGCAGCTCGCCGTCGAGGCGCGCGAGCTGCTCGCCGCCGACGGCGTCGCGGCGCGCGTCGTCTCGATGCCGTGCCGCGAGTGGTTCGACGCGCAGGAGCCGTCCTACCGCGAGACCGTGATCCCGCCGACCGTGAAGGCCCGGGTGTCGGTGGAGGCCGGCATCGCCCAGGGCTGGCGCGAGGTCGTCGGCGACCACGGCCGGATCGTGTCGATCGAGCAGTACGGCGCCTCGGCCGACTACGCACGCATCTACACCGAGTACGGCGTCACCGCGCAGGCCGTGGCCGACGCCGCACGCGACAGCATCCGGGTCGCCACCGGCTGACCCGGCCGACGAGAGGTAGTTCGCATGACCGACCGACTCAAGGCACTCGCCGACGCGGGCGTCTCCATCTGGCTCGACGACCTCTCGCGGGAGCGGATCGAGACCGGCAACCTCGCCGACCTCGTGAAGGAGAAGTCGGTCGTGGGCGTCACCACGAACCCGACGATCTTCGCGAGCGCGATCGCCGACGGCGAGCGCTACGACGAGCAGGTGGCCAAGCTCGTCGCCGACGGCAAGAGCGTCGACGAGGTGATCTTCGCGCTCACCACCGAGGACGTGCGCAACGCCTGCGACGTCCTGGCGCCGGTGGCCGAGAGCACCGCCCACGACGGCCGGGTCTCGATCGAGGTCGAGCCCGACCTCGCCCACGACACCGAGAAGACCATCGCATCCGCGCAGGCGCTCTGGGGCGAGGTCGACCGTCCGAACGTGCTCATCAAGATCCCCGCCACCGAGGAGGGGCTGCCCGCCATCACGGCGGCCATCGCCCAGGGCATCAGCGTCAACGTCACGCTGATCTTCAGCGTCGAGCGCTACAAGCTGGTGATGGACGCCTACCTGAGCGGCCTCGAGCAGGCCCGCGACGCCGGCCTCGACCTCGACCGCATCCGGTCCGTGGCGTCGTTCTTCGTCTCCCGGATCGACACCGAGGTCGACAATCGGCTCGAGGCGATCGGATCCGACGACGCGCTGGCGCTGCGCGGCAAGGCCGCCGTCGCGAACGCCCGGCTCGCCTACGGCGCCTACCAGGAGGTGCTGGCCAGTGACCGCTGGCGCGTCCTCGAGGAGGCCGGCGCCAACCCGCAGCGGCCGCTGTGGGCCTCCACCGGCGTCAAGAACGACGACTACCCCGACACCCTGTATGTCTCCGAGCTCGTCGTGGCCGACACGGTCAACACGATGCCGGAGAAGACGCTCGAGGCGTTCGCCGACCACGGCGAGGTCGAGGGCGACACCGTCAGTGGGCGAGCCTCGGCCGCCCAGTCGCTGATGGACCAGGCGACGGTCGCCGGCATCGACTGGAAGGACGTCATGCTCACCGTCGAGAACGAGGGCGTCGAGAAGTTCACGAAGTCGTGGGACGAGCTCGTCGAGACCGTGCAGGGTCAGATGGAGAAGGCCCGGACCGAGACTGCCCGGTCATGACGGACTGGAGCCGGGTCATGGGCGATGGCTTCGAGCTTCACTTCGGCTACCCCGACGAGAGCGCGTTCGCCGACGCCGTCACCTCGCTGGTCGACGCCGGCGTGGCGTCCGGCATCGCGGCGCAGGACGCCACGCTGTGGGGGCGCGACGCCGAGTCGGAGGCCTCGAAGCGGCTGGCCTGGGTCGCGCTGTCGGAGACCTCGCGCACCCTGGTGGAGGAGATCGCCGCGCTCGAGGTGCGCCACCGGCAGGCGGGGCTCGCGCATGTGGTGCTGTGCGGCATGGGCGGCTCGTCGCTCGCCCCGGAGGTGATCTGCGCCGCGGCGGGCGTCGAGATCACCGTGCTCGACTCCTCCGACCCCGACATGGTGCGCGGCGCGCTGGAGGACCGGCTCGCCGAGACCGTCGTGGTGGTGTCGAGCAAGTCCGGCGGCACCGTCGAGACCGACAGCCAGCGGCGCGCCTACGAGAAGGCGTTCCGCGACGCCGGCATCGACCCGGCCGAGCGGTTCGTCGTCGTCACCGACCCGGGCTCGCCGCTGGAGCAGTCGGCCCGCGAGGCCGGCTACACCGTGTTCCTCGCCGACGCCGGTGTCGGTGGTCGCTACTCCGCGCTCACCGCGTTCGGCCTGGTGCCGAGCGGGCTGGCCGGCGCGAACGTGTCGGAGCTGCTCGACGCCGCCGAGGCCATCCGGCCGACGCTGGAGGCCGACTCCCCCGACAACCCGGCGCTGCGGATGGGCGCCCTGCTCGGCGCCGCGAACACGCAGGGCGTCGACAAGGTCGTGATCGGTGACGCCGGGTCGCCGTATCCCGGCTTCGGCGACTGGGCCGAGCAGCTGATCGCGGAGTCCACCGGCAAGGACGGCAAGGGCGTCCTGCCCGTCGTCGTACCGGCGCTCGACGCGCCGAACTTCGACCCGAGCACCCCGGACTGCGTGCTGGCCACGGTCGGTCCCGACTTCGTGTTCGACCGGGTCACGCCCGCGTCGCGGTGGGGCTTCACGGTCGACGCCGAGCTCGGCGCGCAGCTGCTGCTGTGGGAGTACGCCACCGCGGTGGCCGGCCGGGTCATGGGCATCAACCCGTTCGACCAGCCGGACGTCGAGAGCGCCAAGCAGGCGGCGCGCGAGATGCTGGACGGCGGCGGCGAGCAGCCGACGCCGCGGTTCACCGACGGGCCGTTCACGGTCTACGCCGGCGACTGGCTCTCCGACGACGTCACCACCGTCACCGACGCGGTGGCGGCGCTGCTCGGCGAGCTCGACCCCGAGCACGGGTACCTCGCCGTCCAGGCCTACCTCGACCGGATGCGCGACGCCCCGCTCGCCGCGACGCGGGAGTCGCTCGCCGCCCGCACCGGCCGGCCGGTCACGTTCGGCTGGGGGCCGCGGTTCCTGCATTCGACCGGGCAGTACCACAAGGGCGGGCCGGCCACCGGCGTCTACCTGCAGGTCACCGGGCAGCCCGAGGCCGACCTCGCCGTCCCGGACCGGCCGTTCACCTTCCACGAGTTCCTCACCGCGCAGGCGGTGGGCGACGGGCAGGTGCTCGCCGGTCACGACCGGCCGGTGCTGCGGATCCACCTCGGCTCGGTCGGCGACATCGACGCGCTGCGGTCGGTGCTGGGATGACGGAGCCTCGCGTCGAGGTGCAGCCCGACGCCGAGGCCCTCGCGACCGCCGTCGCCGGTGAGCTGCTCTCGCGGCTGGCCGACGTGCAGGCGGCCGGCGGCGTGCCGCAGATCGGGCTGACCGGCGGCACCATCGCGGACGCCGTCCACCGCGAGCTGGGCCGGCTCTCCGCCGGCACCGAGGTGGACTGGTCGCGGGTCGTCGTCTGGTTCGGCGACGAGCGGTTCGTGCCCGCCGACTCCCCCGACCGCAACGCCGGCCAGGCCCGCGCCGCGTTCCTGGACGCCGTCGGTGCCACCCAGGTGCACGAGGTGCCGGCGTCCGACGCGGTGCCCGACGCCGAGGCCGCCGCCTCCGCCTACGGCGACTCGATGCGCGAGCACGGCGCCGGCTCGTTCGACGTGCTCATGCTCGGCATCGGCCCCGACGGCCACATCGCCTCGCTGTTCCCCCGCCACCCGGCCCTCGCCGTCGACGACCGCGTCGCCGTCGCCGTCCACGACTCCCCCAAGCCGCCGCCCGACCGGGTCTCCCTCACGATCCCCGCCCTGCGGCGCTCCGAGACCGTCTGGTTCCTCGCCAGCGGGGACGGCAAGGCGGACGCCGTGGCCGCCGCGCTGGCCGACGGCCCGGTCGACGAGATCCCCGCCCGCGCCGTCGTCGGCGAGGCGGAGACGACCTGGTTCCTCGACCGGGCCGCCGCCTCGCGCCTCTGACTGTCCTTCGGGGTTGTTGGCCGCGCGCGTAACACGCCGGGTCCCGCCGTCAAGGATCGCCTGCGGCGCCCGCTTCGCGGCGCGCCTTCGGCGCGTCCTTGACCGCGAGCCTCGTCCGGCGTGTTCCGACGGCGCACGAACGGCGGGCTCCGCCACGCCGTCCGCGCAGGCGCGGCCACCAGCTGTTCTCGGGCGTACTTGGCTCGACGAAACTGGACACAACGCCTCGGTTTCCGGGCCGGTGATGTCCAGGTTCGTACGCCCAGTGGTAGCGAAGTGACAGCTGCGAATGGTGGGGCGCCCGCGCATGCGGGCGGCGCGGGCGGAGCCCGTGCCGACTGCGCGCCGTGGATCCGACCGGCCGGGACCCGCAGTCAAGGACGGCCGAAGGCCGCCGCGAAGCGGGCGAGCGCAGCGAGATCCTTGACGGCGGGTGCCGGTCGTGTTACGCGCGCGGGCGCCCTCACAGTCCCTGCAACGACGTCAGAAGACGATCTCGCCGGCCTTGCGGCGGGAGCGGAGGAGCTGGAGCGCCTCGTCGAGGATGACCTCGGCCTCCTTGTCGGAGCGGCGCTCCTTCACGTAGGCGAGGTGGGTCTTGTAGGGCTCGATCTTGGGAGCCGGCGGGGGGTTCTCGGAGTCGAGCGACGCCGGGAGCCCGCACTTGGGGCAGTCCCACGACTCGGGGATGGCGGCCTCCACCGAGAAGGTGATGACCGACCGGTGCTCGTGGGAGCAGAAGTAGGTGACCGCCTGTCGGGGCGCGGCCTCGCCGCGCTCGGCCTCGCCCATCGGGCCGGCACCGACACGACTGCCGCGGATCGCGTTGCCTCCACCTGCCATGACTCTTGTTCCTCAGCTCTCTCAGTAGGCCTTGAGCAGTCCGAGCGCGATGACGCACGCGAACCAGATGACGCCGGTGCCGACCGTGAACCGGTCCAGGTTCCGCTCGGCGACCGAGGAGCCGCCCAGCGAGCTGGAGACGCCGCCGCCGAACATGTCGGACAGACCGCCGCCCCGCCCCTTGTGGAGGAGCACGAGCAGGATCATCAGGCCGCTGGCGGCCATGAGCAGGATGGTGAAGAGCAGTTCCACGGTCGAAATCCTAAGTCAGGGTGGTGCGAATCAGAGCACCGGCAGGGCGTAGTAGCGGCAGATCCCCGCGAACTCCTCCGGTTGGAGGCTCGCTCCGCCCACCAGAGCGCCGTCGACGTCGTCCTTCGTCATGATCCCGGCGACGTTCGCCGCCTTGACCGAGCCGCCGTACAGCACGCGGACGCCGTCGGCTGCGGCGTCGCCGTGCACCTCGCGCACCCGGGCGCGGATCGCGGCGCACACCTCCTGCGCGTCCTCCGGCGTGGCGACCTCGCCGGTGCCGATCGCCCACACCGGCTCGTAGGCCACCACCAGGTCGGCCACCTGCTGCGGCGTGAAGCCGGCCAGCGAGCCGTCCACCTGCGCGAGCGTGTACGCCACGTGCTCCCCCGCCTGCCGGACCTCGAGGCCCTCGCCGACGCACACGATCGGCGTCAGGTCGGCCTTCACGGCGGCGTGCGCCTTGGCGTTCACGAGCTCGTCGCTCTCGCCGTGGTGCTCGCGCCGCTCGGAGTGCCCGACGACGACGTAGGCGCAGCCGAGCTTGGCCAGCATCGCCGCGGAGATCTCTCCGGTGTAGGCCCCGGACTCGTGCACCGACACGTCCTGCGCGCCGTAGCGGATCGCCAGCCGGTCGCCGTCCACGAGCGTCTGCACCGAGCGCAGGTCGGTGAACGGCGGCACGACGGCCACCTCGACCTTGCCGTGGTCGTGGCGCTTGTCGGAGAGGATCCACGTCAGCTTCTGCACGAGGACGACGGCCTCGTGGTGGTTGAGGTTCATCTTCCAGTTGCCCGCCATCAGCGGGACACGGGTGTTGCTCACGGCGCGCCTTCCAGGACGGTGAGACCGGGCAGCTGCTTGCCCTCGAGGTACTCGAGGCTCGCGCCGCCGCCGGTCGAGATGTGGCCGAACTCGTCGTCGTCGAACCCCAGGGTGCGGACGGCGGCCGCGGAGTCGCCGCCACCGACGACGGTGAGCCCGCCGCCACGCGTGACCTCGGTGAGCGCCTTCGCCACCGCCCGGGTGCCGTCGGCGAACTCCGACACCTCGAACACGCCCATCGGGCCGTTCCAGAACACCGTGCCCGCGGCGCGGACCGCCGCCGCGAACGAGGAGGCCGACTGCGGGCCGATGTCGAGTCCGAGACTGTCGGACGGTATCTCCGAGGCCGGCACCAGTGACGGCGTCGGGTCCCGGTCGTCGGAGGGGAACGCGGTGTCGACGACGACGTCGGTGGGCAGCAGCAGCTCGACGCCGGCGTCGTGCGCCCGCCGCAGGTACTCGCGGCAGGTGTCGATCTGGTCGTCCTCGAGCAGGCTCTTGCCGACCTCGTGGCCCTGCGCCGCGAGGAAGGTGAAGACCATCCCGCCGCCGATCACCAGGACGTCCGCCTTGCTCAGCAGGTTGTCGATCACGCCGAGCTTGTCGGAGACCTTGGCCCCGCCGAGCACGACGGCGTACGGCCGGGCGGGGTCCTCGGTCAGCCGCTTCAGCACGTCGACCTCGGCCCGCACCAGCCCGCCCATCGCGTGCGGGAGCCGCTGCGCGACGTCGTAGACGCTCGCCTGCTTGCGGTGCACGACGCCGAAGCCGTCGGAGACGAACGCGTCGGCGAGCGCCGCCAACTGGTCGGCGAACTCGCCGCGCTCCGCGTCGTCCTTGCTCGTCTCGCCGGCGTTGAACCGCACGTTCTCGAGCACCGCCACCTGGCCGTCGGCGAGACCGTCGACGGTCTCGCGCGCCGAGTCCCCCACCGTGTCGGTGGCGAAGGCCACCGGCGCGCCGAGCAGCTCGCCGAGCCGCTCGGCCACCGGCCGCAGCGAGTACTTCTCGTCGGGCTCGCCCTTCGGCCGGCCGAGGTGCGCGACGACGGCGACCCGGGCTCCGGCGTCGGTCAGCGCCTGGATCGTCGGGACGCTGGCGCGCACCCGGCCGTCGTCGGTGATCGTGGTGCCGTCCAGCGGCACGTTGAGGTCCGACCGGACGAGGACCCGCTTGCCGCCGACCTCGCCCAGCCCGTCGTAGGACCCCACGGTCAGAGGGTCTCGCCGATGTAGGTGATGAGGTCGGCGAGGCGGTTGGAGTAGCCCCACTCGTTGTCGTACCAGCCGACGACCTTCACCTGGTTGCCGATCACCTTGGTGAGCGGCGCGTCGAAGATGCAGGACGCCGGGTCGGTGACGATGTCGCTGGAGACGATCGGGTCGGTGGAGAACCGCAGGTAGCGGCCGTCGGCGGCCTTCTCGACCGCGTTGTTGACCTCCTCCACGGTGGTCTCGCGGCCGGCCTCGAAGGTGAGGTCGGTGGCGGAGCCGGTGGGCACCGGCACGCGCAGCGCGTAGCCGTCGAGCTTGCCCTTGAGCTCGGGCAGCACCAGACCGATCGCCTTGGCGGCGCCGGTGGAGGTGGGGACGACATTGAGCGCGGCGGCGCGGGCGCGGCGCGGGTCCTTGTGGATGTTGTCCTGCAGGTTCTGGTCGGCGGTGTAGGCGTGCACCGTGGTCATCAGGCCCTTGACGATCGTGAACTCGTCGTGGAGCGCCTTCGCCATCGGCGCCAGGCAGTTGGTGGTGCACGAGGCGTTGGAGATGACGGTGTGGGCGGCCGGGTCGTAGGTCTCGTGGTTGACGCCCATCACCACGGTGACGTCCTCGTTCGAGGCGGGCGCGGAGATGATGACCTTCTTGGCGCCGCCACCGTCGACGTGGGCGCGGGCCTTGGTGGCGTCGGTGAAGAAGCCGGTGGACTCGACCACGACGTCGACCCCGAGGTCGCCCCACTTCAGGGCGGCCGGGTCGCGCTCGGCGAACGCCTTGATCTCGGTGCCGCCGACGACGATCGCGTCGTCGGTGGAGCTGACGTCGGCGTCGAGCCGGCCGAGGATCGAGTCGAACTTGAGCAGATGCGCGAGGGAGGCGTTGTCGGTGAGGTCGTTGACGCCGACGATCTCGATGTCGGCGCCGGATGCCCGGACGGCGCGGAAGAAGTTGCGGCCGATGCGGCCGAAGCCGTTGATACCTACGCGGACGGTCACTGCGATGTGCTCCTGGGACTCGGGTACGACGAGGTGTGAACGATCCAACCCTATGTCGGGCGACGTGCGGCGTCGTTTCCGCGTCCGTGGTACGTGCCGGTAACTCTCCGCCGGTGGTCGAGCCGGGCGAGCGCTAGCGAGTCCGTGTCGAGACCCCCGGCCTCACGTGGCCGTTGACCTCCCGTGATTCGACTCGCACACCGCGGGTTCGTTCCTCACCCGCGGGCGCTCGCTCAATCCTCCTTCGCCACGCGACCGAGCTCGTTCCTCGCTCGGTCGCTGCTCAGTCGTCGGCGAGCATCTCCGGGGTCAGCGAGGCCTCGGTGTCGGGGACGCCGAGCTCCTCGGCGCGCTTGTCGGCCATCGCGAGCAGCCGGCGGATCCGGCCGGCGATGGCGTCCTTGGTGAGCACCGGGTCGTGCAGCTGCCCGAGCTCCTCCAGCGAGGCCTGCTTGTGCTCGAGCCGCAGCTGGCCGGCCATGCGCAGGTGGTCGGGGACATCGTCGCCGAGCAGCTCCATCGCCCGGTCGACCCGAGCGCCGGCGGCGACGGCGGCACGGGCGGAGCGCCGCAGGTTGGCGTCGTCGAAGTTGGCGAGCCGGTTGGCGGTGGCCCGCACCTCGCGGCGCATCCGCCGCTCCTCCCACGCCAGCAGCGTCTCGTGGGCGCCGAGCCGGGTGAGCAGCTGGCCGATGGCGTCGCCGTCGCGGAGCACGACGCGGTCGACGCCGCGCACCTCGCGGGCCTTGGTCTGGATGCCGAGCCGGCGGGCGACGCCGACCAGGGCGAGCGCCGCTTCCGGTCCGGGGCAGGTGACCTCGAGGGACGACGACCGGCCCGGCTCGGTGAGCGAGCCGTGGGCGAGGAACGCACCGCGCCACGCCGCGACCGCGTCGCAGCCGCCCCCGGAGACGACGGCGGGCGGCAGGCCGCGGACCGGCCGGCCGCGCTGGTCGAGGAGCCCGGTCTGCCGGGCCAGCGACTCGCCGTCCTTGATGACCCGCACGATGTAGCGGCTGCCCTTGCGCAGGCCGTTGCCCTGCACCATCACGAACTCGGACTTCGCGCCGTAGACCTCGTCGATCGAGGTGCGGAGTCGCCGGGCGGCGGCGCCGGTGTCGAGCTCGGCCTCGACGACGATCTTGCCGCTCACGATGTGGAGCCCGCCGGCGAACCGCAAGGTGGTGGCCACCTCGGCCTTGCGACAGCAGTTCTTGGTGGTCGAGGTGTTGGCGAGCTCCGCCTTCACCTGAGCCGTCATCGCCATGGGGCCGATCCTCGCACGCGCGTCAACGACCCTCAGTGATGGATCAGTCCGGCCCGTTCGATGATGCGGGAGTAGGCCGCGGCGAGCTTGTGCGGGTCATGGCGCGGGGTGCCGTCGCCGACGCGGACGTCGTCGAGCACGAGCTCGGCGCCGCAGGCCTCGACGACCTGCCGCAGCTCCTCGAGCGGGCCGTCGTCGAGGTCGCTGGGGTCGACGAGCACGTGGTGCACGTGGAGGTCGGGGGCGTGCTCGAGGAGCACCGAGAGGTGGTCGGCCGGGCCGAAGCCGCGGGTCTCGTCGTCGTCGTGCACCCCGAGGTTGAGGACGACGATCCGCCGGGCGTCGGTGGTGACCAGCGCCTCGCGGATCGCCGGCACGAGCAGGTGCGGGATCACCGAGGAGAACCAGGACCCGGGACCGAGCACCACCCAGTCGGCCTCGGCGATCGCGGCGAGCGCCGCCGGGCTGACCGGCGGGTCGGGCGGCTCGAGTGCGATGCCGGTGATGACGCCCTCAGTGGTGGCGACCTCCACCTGGCCGCGCACGGTGGTGAGCGCGTCCGGGTCGTCGCCGGCGCCCCGCACCTCGGCCCGGATGTCCATCGGCACCAGCGCCATCGGGAGCACCCGGCCCTTGGCGCCGAGCAGCCGGCCGACCCGGTCGAGGGCGTCGACGTGGTCGCCGAGCAGCTCCCACAGGCCGACGATCAGCAGGTTGCCGATCACGTGGCCGTTCATGTCGCCCTCGCCGGCGAACCGGTGCTGCATCACCCGCGCCCAGGTGCCGCCCCAGTCGTCGTCGCCGCACAGCGCGGCCAGCGCCATGCGCAGGTCGCCGGGGGGCAGGACGTCGAACTGCTCCCGCAGCCGCCCCGACGACCCACCGTTGTCGGCCACGGTGACGATCGCGGTGAGCTCGTCGACGGTGAGGTCGTCGAGCAGCAGCCGTAGCGCGGTGAGCGAGGCGTGCAGCCCGTGGCCGCCGCCGAACGCGACGACGGACTGGGCCCGTTCGGCGGAGGTCATCGGCGCTCACTCTCGCCCGAGGTCGCGGTGGGACGCCGAGGCGTCGATGTCACAGGCGCGCAGTCGGCTGACGATCTCCTCGGTCATGGCGACGCTGCGGTGCTTGCCGCCGGTGCACCCGATCGCGATGCGGAAGAACCGCTTGCCCTCGCGGAGGTAACCGTCCGCGACGCCGAGCAGCAGCGGCAGGTAGGCGTCGAGGAACTCGGCCGCGCCCGGCTGCGACATCACGTAGTCGGAGACGTCGGCGTCGCGCCCGGTGTGGGACCGCAGCTCGGGCACCCAGTAGGGGTTGGGCAGGAACCGCATGTCGGCCAGGAAGTCGGCGTCGACCGGGATGCCGTACTTGAAGCCGAAGCTGATCACGGTGACCTTGAGGCTGGTCTGCTGCGGCGTGCCGAACGCCACCGCGATCCGGTCGGTGAGCTGGTGCACGTTGAGCGCGCTGGTGTCGATGACGAGGTCGGCGTCGCCGCGCAGGTCGGCGAGCACCCGCCGCTCGCGGGTGAGGCCGTCGAGCAGCCGGCCGGCGCCCTGCAGCGGGTGCGGCCGGCGGGCCGCCTCCTGACGGCGCACGAGCACGTCGTCGGCAGCGTCGAGGAACACCAGGGTGGTGCGGCGGCCGCTGGTGCCCTGCGCGAGGTGGGTGCGCAGCTCCGCGAAGAACGACCCCGACCGCACGTCGACCACCACGGCCACCGGCTGCCAGCGGCCCTTGCTCTGGTCGACCAGCCGGACGACGTCGGGCAGCAGGCTCGGCGGCAGGTTGTCGACCACGTAGAAGCCGAGGTCCTCGAGCTCCTTGGCGGCGGTGCTGCGGCCGGCGCCGGTCATGCCGGTGACGACGACCAGCTCGCCGGCGTCGTGGGGGCGGTCCTCAGTCATCGTCGAGCACCTCGCCGGTCGCGGTGTTCACCACGGGAGCAGTCTTGCGGTTCGCGGACGCCGCCGCGACGGCGTCCTTGATCGCGCTCGCCGTCCGCGGGCCGATGCCGGGCACCTGGGCGAGCTGCTCGACCTCGGCCTCGCGCAGCTTCTTGAGCGAGCCGAAGTGCTTGAGGAGGGTCTTGCGGCGCACCTCGCCGAGCCCCGGGACGTCGTCGAGCACGCTCTCGACCATCGACTTCGAGCGCCGGCCGCGGTGGTGGGTGATGGCGAACCGGTGGGCCTCGTCGCGGATCCGCTGGAGCAGGTAGAGCCCCTCCGAGGAGCGGGCCAGGATCACCGGGTCCTCCTCCCCGGGCAGCCACACCTCCTCGAGCCGCTTGGCGAGGCCGCAGACCGGGATGTCGTCGATGCCGAGCTCGTCGAGCGCCTGCTGCGCGGCCGCGACCTGGGGCGGGCCGCCGTCGACGACGACGAGGCCGGGCGCGTAGGCGAACTTGCGGGGCCGGCCGGTCTCGGGGTCGACGAGCATCGGGCCGTCCTCGCCCACCCGGGTCTCGGAGGACGACTGCTCGTCGAGCAGCCGGCGGAACCGGCGGGTGATCACCTCGTGCATCGAGGCGACGTCGTTCTGGCCGTCGACCCCGCGGATGACGAACCGGCGGTACTCGCCCTTGCGGGCCAGGCCGTCCTCGAACACCACCATCGAGGCGACGACCTCGGTGCCCTGGAGGTTGGACACGTCGTAGCACTCGATCCGGAGCGGGGCCTCCTCGAGGTCGAGCGCCTCGCGGATCTCGTCCAACGCCCGGTTGCGGGTGGTGAGGTCGCTGGCCCGCCTGGTCTTGTGGAGCGCGAGCGCCTGCTTCGCGTTGTCGGCGACCGTCTCCTGGAGGGTCTTCTTGTCGCCGCGCTGCGGCACCCGCACCTGCACCCGGCTGCCGCGCAGCTCGGAGAACAGCTGCTCGAAGGTGCCGGCGTCCGGCGGCATCTCGGGCACCAGGATCTCGCGCGGCAGCAGGTCAGCGTCGCCGGTGTAGAGCTGGAGCAGGAAGTCCTCGACCAGGTCGGCGGTGCCGCCGTCGGTGACGCGGTCGGCCACCCAGCCGCGCTGGCCCCGCACCCGGCCGCCGCGCACGTGGAAGATCTGGACCGCGACCTCGAGCGGGTCCTCGGCCAGCGCGATGACGTCGGCGTCGGCGCCGTCGCCCAGCACCACCGCCTGCTTCTCCAGCGCGCGCTGCATCGCACCCAGGTCGTCGCGGAGCCGGGCCGCCCTCTCGAAGTCCTGGGCGTCGCTGGCGGCGTACATCTCGCGCTCGATGCGCTTGACGAACGGCCGGGTGTGGCCGGCCATGAAGTCGCAGAAGTCGTCGACGATCTCGCGGTGCTCCTCGGCACTCACGTTGCCGACGCACGGCGCCGAGCACTTGCCGATGTAGCCGAGCAGGCACGGCCGGCCGATCTGCCCGGACCGCTTGAACACCCCGTTGCTGCACGAGCGCATCGGGAACACCCGCAGCAGGATGTCGACGGTCTCGCGGATCGCCCAGGCGTGGCTGTAGGGCCCGAAGTAGCGGGTGCCGCGCTTCTTGGCGCCGCGCCCGACCATCACCCGCGGGAACTCCTCGCCCACGGTGACGGCGAGCCACGGGTAGGACTTGTCGTCGCGGTACTTCACGTTGAACCGCGGGTCGAACTCCTTGATCCAGGAGTACTCGAGCTGCAGCGCCTCGACCTCGGTGTTCACCACGGTCCAGTCGACGCCGGCCGCGGTGGTGACCATCGCCGCCGTGCGCTGGTGCAGGTTGCCGACGTCCTGGAAGTACGACGACAGCCGCGCCCGCAGGTTCTTCGCCTTGCCGACGTAGATCACCCGGCCGCGGGCGTCGCGGAACCGGTAGACGCCCGGCTGGGTCGGGATCGAGCCCGGCTCGGGCCGGAACGACTGCGGCCCGCGGGTGTTGCGGTTCCGAGCGAGGCGCTCGGAGCGGGCGGGAGGCACGTCTCCACCCTAGGTCGCGCCGCCGACGTCGCCGCGACGGCCCGGCGCGGGAACTAGGCAACCGAAAGTCGTGTCGCTTACTCTGCTTTCATGCCCTGTCGCGACCCCTACGGACTGCGTCTGACCGCGTCCCCGGACGCGGCCGCGGCCTACTCCCGGGGGCTCGACTCGCTGCTCGCCCTGCGCTCCGACGCCGTGCCCGCGCTCGCCAGCGCGGTGGTGCTCGACCCCACCTTCGCGATCGGCCACGCCGCCCTCGCGCTGGTCGGCCACGACCTGTGCGCCGAGGTCGACGTCGCCGCCCGGATGCGCGACGCCGAGCGGCTCGCCGCGACGCCGGGCGTCACCGAGCGCGAGCGCAGCCATGTCGCCGCCGTCGTGTCCCACCTGCGGGGCGACTCGCGGCCGGTGATCTCGCACCTGCAGCGTTACCCCGCCGACGCGCTCCTGCTCTCGGCCGCGGTGCCCACCATCGCCTTCGCCGGCGTCACCGAGGTGCCCGAGGAGGCGTGGGCGATCGTCGAGGGCGCCGCGCCCGCCTACGGCGACGACTGGTGGTTCGCCGGCCTGCTCGGCTTCGTGCGCCAGGAGCAGGGACGGTTCGAGGAGGCCTACGACCTCGCCTGCCGCTCGCTGGCCGAGGTGCCCGACTCCGGCCACGCCGCGCACGCCCGCACCCACGTGCACTACGAGACCGGCGACCACGCGGCCGGGCTCGCCTGGATGGACGGCTGGGTCACCGGCGACGGCGCCGGCCTCGACAGCCTGAGCCACTTCTCGTGGCACGCCGCGCTGCACGAGCTCTCGCTCGGCGACCTCGACGCCGTCCGCCGCCGCTACGACGCGCAGCTGGCCCCGCAGTTCGCCGTCGGGTGCCGGGCGCTGGTCGACAGCGGCTCGCTGCTCGTGCGCTGGGCGCTCACCCCGAGCGCCACCGACGTGCCCGACCTGCGCCGCGTGATCGAGGTCGTCGACCGCGCCACCATGGAGCGGCCGGCGACGCCGTTCCTCGCGATGCACGCCGCCGTCACCCTGCTCGCGCTCGACGACGGCCCGGGGCTCGTCTCGCTCGGGCGCTGGGCCGGCCGGCACGAGCACCCGGTGCAGCGCACCGTCGTCGCCCCGCTCGCCCGCGCCCTCACCCAGATGCAGGCCGGCGAGTTCTCCACGGCCGCCACCGCGCTGGCCCGGCTCGAGGGCTCGCTGTGGCGGGTCGGCGGCTCGGACGCGCAGCGCGAGATCGTCGAGGAGACGCGCATCGCCTGCCTCATCCGCGCCGACCGCTACGACGAGGCCCGCGACCTGCTCGACCGCCGGCTCGACCGGCGCCACTCCCCCCGCGACGCCGCCTGGCGCCGCACCTGCGCGTAGACGTTCGTCGAGCCTGTCGAGACGGCCGGACCGGCCTCGCCTACGTGAGCCCGTGCGGTGAGGAGATCACTTCCGGCGTCTCGACAAGCTCGACGAACGTGAGTCAGGCAGCGAGGATCTTGTCGCCGTCGACCTTGATGCCGACCTCGGGCAGCGCCTTCGTGGCCGGGCCCTGCACGACCGAGCCGTCCTCGGGTGAGAACAGGCTGCCGTGGTTGGGGCAGTGGATGGCGTCGTCCTGGATGCCGTCGACCATCGTGCCCTGGTGGGTGCAGACCGCGGAGAACGCCTTGAACTCCCCCTCGGTGGGTTGGGTGAGCACGATCTGCTCATCGGTGAGCACCAGCCCGCCGCCCACCGGCACGTCGGCGGTGGCGGCCAGCTCGGTGCCGGCGTCCGGGGTGTCGGCGCTCCCGCCGTCACCGTCGTCACCGCCGCAGCCGGCGAGGACGGCGGCCACGCCGAGCGCGCCGAGGCCCTGGAACACGATGCGCCGCGAGGGCTGGAAGCCGGTCATGTCAGTACCACCTGGTCGCCGGAGATCTCGAAGTCGACGGCGTCCAGGGCGGACGGCGCCGGGCCACCGGTGGGCTCGCCGGTGGTGATGTCGTAGGTGCTGCCGTGGCACGGGCAGTTGATGGTGTCGGTGACGTCGCCGACCAGGCAGCCGCTGTGGGTGCACACGGCGGTGAACACCTTGAACTCACCGGCCTTCGGCCGGGTGACGACGACCTCCTCGTCCGCGACCACCACGCCGCCCCCGACCGGCACGTCGCCGGTGGCGGCGATGCCGTCGGCCACCGGCTCGGCCGGCGCGGACGACGACGTCGGCTCGCTGCTCGGCGCCGCCGAGGTGGACGACGAGCTCGGCGGCGCGGACGACGAGGTGGAGGCGTCGCTCGGCGCGGCGCCGCTCTCGTCGTCCCCGCACGCGGAGAGCAGGGGCAGGGACAGTCCGACGCTGGCCACGCCCGACAGGGCGCGTCGTCGGCTCACTCCGGGTACGGCCACGAGCGGCTCCTCACGTCTCCCGATATCCGCGGGTAGTTGAAGAGAACACTACCGACCCGGATGAGACCCACATGAGAACCACCTGTGAGTCCGGAGTCGTCAGCCCGCCTTGCGCCGCGAGGACGCCGCCTTCTTGCGCGGCGCGGGCGGCTTCGGCGCGGTGGACGCCGCCCGGCGTCGGGCCGGCTGCTTGGCCTCCCGGCCCTCGAGCAGCGGCGCGAGGAACTGGCCGGTGAAGCTGTCGGCGCGCGCGGCGACGTCCTCCGGCGTGCCCTCGGCGACCACCAGGCCGCCCCGCGAGCCGCCCTCCGGCCCCATGTCGACCAGCCAGTCGGCGGTCTTGATGACATCGAGGTTGTGCTCGATGACCAGCACCGTGTTGCCGGCGTCGACCAGGCGGCCGAGCACGAGCAGCAGCTTGCGGATGTCTTCGAAGTGGAGGCCGGTGGTGGGCTCGTCGAGCACGTAGACGGTGCGACCGGTGGAGCGCTTCTGCAGCTCCGAGGACAGCTTGACGCGCTGCGCCTCACCGCCGGACAGCGTGGTGGCGGGCTGCCCGAGCCGCACGTAGCCGAGGCCGACCTCGACCAGCGTGGTGAGGTGCCGGGCGATCGCCGGGACGGCGGCGAAGAAGTCGACCGCCTCCTCGATCGGCATGTCGAGCACCTCGGCGATGGTCTTGCCCTTGTAGTGCACCTCGAGCGTCTCGCGGTTGTAGCGGGCGCCGTGGCACACCTCGCACGGGACGTAGACGTCCGGCAGGAAGTTCATCTCGATCTTGATCGTGCCGTCGCCGGAGCACGCCTCGCAGCGGCCGCCCTTGACGTTGAACGAGAACCGGCCCTGCAGGTAGCCGCGCATCTTCGCCTCCGGGGTGGAGGCGAACAGCTTGCGGATGTGGTCGAAGACGCCGGTGTAGGTGGCCGGGTTGCTGCGCGGGGTGCGGCCGATCGGCGACTGGTCGACGTGGATCACCTTGTCGACGTGGTCGACGCCGCTGATCGTGCGGTGCCGGCCCGGCACCGTGCGCGAGCGGTAGATCTGCTTGGCCAGCGAGGTGTAGAGGATGTCGTTGACCAGCGTGGACTTGCCCGACCCGGAGACGCCGGTGACGGCGACGAACAGGCCGAGCGGGAACGACACGTCGATGTCGCGCAGGTTGTTGGCCTTGGCGCCGTGCACGGTGAGCTCGCGGCCGACGGTGCGTGGCCTGCGGATCTCCGGCACCGGGATCTCGCGCCGGCCGGAGAGGTACTGGCCGGTCATCGAGTCGCGGTGGTCGAGCAACCCCTGCACGGAGCCGCTGTGCACGACCTGGCCGCCGTGCTCGCCGGCGCCGGGGCCGATGTCGACCACCCAGTCGGCGGTGCGGATGGTCTCTTCGTCGTGCTCGACGACGATGAGGGTGTTGCCGAGCTCCTTGAGCCGCACCAGCGTCTCGATCAGCCGCTGGTTGTCGCGCTGGTGCAGCCCGATCGAGGGCTCGTCGAGCACGTAGAGCACCCCGACCAGGCCGGCGCCGATCTGGGTGGCGAGCCGGATCCGCTGCGCCTCGCCGCCCGACAGCGATCCGGAGGGCCGGTCGAGCGAGAGGTAGTCGAGGCCGACGTCGAGCAGGAAGTTCAGCCGCTCCTGGATCTCCTTGAGCACCCGCTCGCCGATCTGCCGCTCCCGCGCCGTGAGGTCGAGGTCGCTCAGGAACGCCGCCGTCTCGTTGATCGGCAGCCGGCAGATCTCGGCGATGTTGCGGCCGCCGAGCGTGACCGCCATCGAGACCGGCTTGAGCCGGCTCCCCCCGCAGGTGGGGCAGGGCACCTCGCGCATGAAGCCCTCGAAGCGCTCCCGGGTGGTGTCGGACTCCGCCTCCCGGTGCTTGCGCTCGACGAACGGTCGCGCACCCTCGAACACCGCGTTGTACGAGCGCTCGCGGCCGTAGCGGTTGCGGCTGACGACGTGGACCTTGGTGGGGTGGCCCTCGAGGATCGAGGTGCGCGCCTTGACCGGCAGGTCACGCCACGGCGTGTCGACGTCGAAGCCGAGCTCGACACCGAGCCCCTCGAGCAGCTTGCCGAAGTAGTCGGCCACGTGAGCCTGGCTCCACGGCTGGATCGCACCCTCGGCGAGCGTGGCGGTCTCGTCGGGGACGACGAGCTCGGGGTCGACCTCCATCCGGGTGCCGAGGCCGGAGCAGGCCGGGCAGGCGCCGAACGGGCTGTTGAAGGAGAAGGAGCGGGGCTCGAGCTCGTCGGTGTCGAGGGCGTGCTCGTTGGGGCACGCCATCCGCTCGCTGAACCGCAGCTCGCGGTGGGGGTCCTTGGCGTCGAGGTCGACCAGGTCGACCAGCACGAGACCGCCGGCCAGGTTGAGCGCCGTCTCGACGGAGTCGGTGAGCCGCCGCTTGGCGGAAGCCTTGACCGCCAGCCGGTCGACCACGACCTCGACGGTGTGCTTCTTCTGCTTGTCGAGCTTGGGCGGGTCGTCGAGGAGGTGGGTCTCGCCGTTCACCCGGGCGCGGGAGAAGCCCTGCGCCTGGAGCTGCTTGAACAGCTCGACGAACTCCCCCTTGCGGCCCCGGATCACCGGCGCCAGCACCTGGAACCGGGCGCCCTCGTCGAGCGCGAGGATGCGGTCGACGATCTGCTGCGGCGTCTGCCGCTCGATCGGCGACCCGCACACCGGGCAGTGCGGCCGCCCCGCCCGCGCGAACAGCAGCCGCAGGTAGTCGTAGACCTCGGTGATGGTGCCGACGGTGGACCGCGGGTTCTTCGACGTCGACTTCTGGTCGATCGAGACGGCGGGTGAGAGCCCCTCGATGAAGTCGACGTCGGGCTTGTCCATCTGGCCCAGGAACTGGCGGGCGTACGCCGACAGCGACTCGACGTAGCGCCGCTGCCCCTCGGCGAAGATCGTGTCGAAGGCCAACGACGACTTGCCGGACCCGGAGAGCCCCGTGAAGACGATGAGCGAGTCGCGGGGGAGGTCGAGCGAAACGTCCTTGAGGTTGTGCTCCCGGGCCCCCCGGATGATGAGCTGATCCGCCACCCTTCAACACTCTCACGGGCCACCGACACCCGAAGGGTGAGTCCGGTTGGATGGGGTCATGGACGACGTCAGCACCACCTCCCTCCAGGACGCGAGCAACCGCTTGGTCCGCACCGTCGACGGGCTGTCGGACCACGACCTCGCCGCCCCCTCGCTGCTGCCGGGCTGGACCCGCGCGCACGTGGTCGCCCACCTGGCCCTGAACGCGGAGGCGCTGGACACCGTCGTCCGCGGCCTGCTGGCCGAGGAGCCGGTGCCGATGTACGCCTCGCCGGAGGTCCGCGACCGCGACATCGAGGACCTCGCCGGCGCGCGGCCGAGCGAGCTGCGGGCGCGGCTGCTGGCCGGGACCGCCGAGCTCGCCGACGCGCTGGCCGCCCTCCCGGAGGAGCAGCGCGACGCCGTCGTCGAGCGGACGCCGGGCAGCGACCGGACCTTCCTGGCCGGTGAGGTCGCCGTGATGCGACTGCGGGAGGTCGAGATCCACCACGCCGACCTCGACGCCGGCTACACCAGGGCCGACTGGCCCGACGCGTTCGCGGGGCTGCTCGTCGAGCAGCTCGCCGGCCGCGCGGGCGCCACCCTCGAGGACACCGGCAGCGACCGCTCCTGGCCCGGCCCGGTGGGCACGCCGACCGTCGCGGGCACGCTCCCCGACCTCGGCTGGTGGCTCTCCGGCCGCGGCGACGGCGAGGGGCTCACCGCCCGCGACGGCACGCTTCCCGCCGTGGCAGCCTGGTGAGCATGAGCGACGACTACACCGGCGACGTCAGCCCAGGCGGCTCCCCCGACGTCCGCGAGCTGGCGCACCTGACGATCACCAAGGTCGCCGTCGACCCCGAGATGAGCAACAACTGCTACCTGCTCCGGTGCCGCGACACCGGTGAGCAGGTGCTGGTCGACGCCGCCGCCGAGCCGGCCACGCTGCTCCCCCTCATCGGCGACTCCGGCCTCACCGCCGTCGTCACCACCCACCAGCACTGGGACCACCACCGCGCGCTCAAGGACGTCGTCGACGCCACCGGCGCCGAGGTCGTCGTCGGCACGCCGGACGCCGAGGCGGTCACCGAGCAGACCGGCGTCCCGGTCACCCGCACCGTCGGCACCGGCGACCGCGTCGCCGTCGGCAGCTGCGAGCTCGAGGTCATCCCGATCGCCGGCCACACCCCCGGCTCGGTGGCGTTGCTCTACGACGACCCCGACGGCCACCCCCACCTGTTCACCGGCGACTCGCTCTTCCCCGGCGGCGTGGGCAACACGTTCGGCGACGACGCCGCCTTCGCCCAGCTCGTCGACGACGTCGAGACCAAGGTGTTCGACCGGCTCCCCGACGACACCTGGTTCTACCCGGGCCACGGCAACGACTCGACGCTCGGCGCCGAGCGCCCCTCGCTACCGGAGTGGCGCGAGCGAGGCTGGTAGGCGGAGCAGGCCAGCGACACCAAGGGGCGAAAACCGCTGGTTCCGCTGACAGCGCGACTATCGGTCGCTCAAGGTGTGGCTCCCCCCGCAGTCCGACCGAAAGGGCTCATCCCACCATGTCCCACCGCTCCCTCCGTCTCACGAGCGCGGCCGGCGCCGCGCTCGCGCTCGCCGCGCCGGTGCTCGGCCTCGCCCTCACCGCCTCGCCGGCCCACGCGGCCACCACCGAGAACGTCTCGGAGTCCGACGTCACCCGGCAGCCCGAGAACACCCCGCCGACCGACAACTGGGTGCTCTACACCCGAGCCGGCACCCCGCCGACGGCGGCGCAGTTCCGGCTCGGTCCGGACAACCCGCCGATCGGCGCCGGCAGCCTGCAGCTGCAGACCAATGCTGGCACCGAGAAGGTCACCCTGTTCAACTTCGACCACGTCGGCACCCCGCTGGCCGACGTCGACGACATCTCGTACTCGACCTACCGGATCGCCGGAAACGCCCAGCAGGTCACCGCGCTCAACGTCCAGATCGACTACAACGGCCCGGCCGTGGCCGGCGGCTTCTCGACCCTGGTGTTCGAGCCGGTCTACAACACCGACCAGGGTCCGGTCGTGTCTGGTGAGTGGCAGGACTGGACGGCCACCGGCAACGGCGTGTGGTGGTCGACCCAGCCGATCCCCGGCACCAACTGCGCCGGCGCCACCGCCGCGTGCGACCAGACGTGGAACGAGATCGTCGCCAACAACCCCGACGCCACGGTCCTCGGCGGCGTCGGCGTCAACCAGGGCTCCGGCAACGACGGCCTGACCGCCGCGGTCGACGCCTTCACCTTCGACGAGACCACCTACGACTTCGGCCCGAACGCCGAGGCCTGCAAGAACGGTGGCCACGCCTCGTTCTCGAACCCCTCGTTCAAGAACCAGGGTCAGTGCGTCTCCTACTTCCAGAGCAACAGCCCGAAGAAGTAGTCCCACCACGCAGCAAAGGGGCCGTCCCGCACCAGCGGGGCGGCCCCTACGCACCTGTTCCCTTCAGACCAGCTCAGGCACCCGCAAGTGAGCGATGGCCAGCTCGCACTCGTCGATGTCGGTGAACTCGACACCGCCCATGGCGCTGCGCTTCTCGCGCAGTGCGCCGGCCATGTCCCGGGTGGCTTCCAAGGCCGCGCGAGTCTCGAACCGCGCCGTGCCGCAGCACTGCCCGGTCTCGGGGTTGACCAACATGCTCGCGCTGCAGAATCCCTCCGACTCCTCGATCCGGCCCAGGACAGTGTGCTTGAAGAAGTCGATCGTGGAATCCACTTCCGAGGGCTCGCTGCGAAGCCAGGTGACCCGACACCACGACCCTTCCTGGGCATCGTGCTCACGATGCATGACTGCGATCTGCCATTCGTCCACCGTCGCCTCGCCGCCCATGAGCTCGCTTGCCCTGGTCCGGAACGAACTCACCTCGGCGTCAGTGGCCCGCATGGCGTCCTCGGACAGCCAGGACGTGGTCGCGATGCAGCGGCCGGAGTCCCTGTTGGTCAGTAACGACAACCCCATGCACCCGTCCATGGCCGTCACCGCCGGCATGACCTCGTCACGCAGGTAACTGATGCACGCGTCGACCTGTCCGGGATCACCGGTGATCGACGTGGAGCGTGCATACATCACTGTGCACCTCCTCTTCTCAGGGTGGCGCCCCGGTGGCACCACCGGTCGAGTCCAATCTCCTCCCGGCGGATGACCGGCACAAGGGGCGGGCCTGCCACGTACTCCCCGAGTATCAGCCCGACGAGCTCGACGACCGTCGACATGCACCAGCGGGCGTCTCGACAAGCTCGACGAACGTCGTCAGGTCGTCTCGACAAGCTCGACGAACGTCGTCAGGTCGTCTCGACAAGCTCGACGAACGTCGTGACGCAGCAGGGGGCCGTCCCGCACAACGGGGCGGCCCCTTCCCGTGGGGGGCGGTGCGCTCAGGGCACCGGCGTCTGGGTGCCGAGCCCGAAGCCCATCATCGTGGCCGACGCGGCGGACGGCTTGGTGGCAGCGAACGCCGCGGGCCGCTCCACGTAGGCGGGCTGGGTGGCGGCGGGGGTCTCGTGCTGGACCGTGACGGTGGCCAGCTGCTCGAGGTCGTCGCGGGTGTCGGCGACCGACTCGGCCACGTCCGGCCCGGCGGCCCGGTCCTCGGGGGTGTCCGAGGACGACCGGCGCGGCGCGGCGGTGCCGCCCACCTGGGCGGGGGCCACGGCGAGGCCGTGGGCCTCGGCGAACTCGCGCACGCCCGGCAGGTCGGGCAGCGTGCCCTGGCCGACGTGGTCGAGCAGGTGGCAGTGGCTGAGGCCGGCGCGCATCACGGTGACGCGGACGTCGTCGTCGAGTCGGTGCAGCCAGCGGTAGAGCGTGACCGACCGGACGCCGCGCTCGGCGGCCGCGTCGGTGAGGTCACGGGCCTCGCGCATCAGCAGCCCCGAACGGCGCAGCAGGTCCACCACGTCGTGGGCCTTGGCGGAACCGGGGTGGCCGGCCACCCAGCGGCGGCGGCGGTTGATGCGGCGGCGGCGAGCCTTGTAGGTCATCGGCGCGGCGGCGGCGAAGGCGACGACTGTCATGACGACCAGCACTCCCAGGACGACGAGCGGGACGGACATACGGGGGCCTCTTTCAGGTTCCGCCGCGACTCCGGTGGTGACTAGGCACCGGCCGTTTCGACGGAGTGGGGGGTGAAAGGTGGGGCAGGCGTGAAGCGATGGTGCGGCGGCCACGTGTGAGACGTGGCCCGTTGTGACTAGGACGCACCGCCCGATCGGTCCAGACGAGTCCACACCAGTAGAGCAAATGCCGAGGCGCTCGTCACGCATCCGGCGAAGAAAGTTCCAGCGGCCTATACAGCGGAACAGTCCGGCTGCCGATGTACCAATTGGACCCGCTCAGGAGTAGGTCGCCCGCACCGTGTCGGCCGTCGGCGTCGACTGGCAGGCGAGCCGGATGCCCTCCTCGAGGTCCTCCTCGTCGAGCACGTCGTTGTGGGCCATCACGACCTCGCCCTCGAGCAGCCGCACGGCGCACGCCGAGCACTCCCCCTCGCGGCACGAGTACGGCGCCTTCACGCCCTTGCTCTCGAGGAACTGGAGCATCCGCACCGACCGGTCCCAGTCGTCGAAGCTGTGGGTCTCGCCGTCGAGCTCGACCTCGAGGTTCACCGGCGGCCCCGCGGGCGCCGCCGCGGCCGGCGCGGCCGGCGCGTCGGGCTCGTCGTCGGACTCGGCGGCGGCCACCTCGTCGGCCGCCTGCGCCGCGCCCGCCTCGTCGCCGAACGGGTTGCCACCCAGCGACACGAACTTCTCCTGGTGCCGCCGCTCACGGGGGAACTCCAGCTCCTTGAGCGCGCCGACGACCAGCTTCATGAACGGCGCCGGGCCGCAGACGAAGGCCTCCCAGGTGTCGCGGTCGGCGGCGAACGCCTTCAGCTGCTCGGCGGTGGGCAGGCCCTGGACGCTCTCCAGCCAGTGCACGACCTGGAGCCGGTCCGGGTGCTCGGCCGCCAGCTCGGTGAGCGCCCGCGCGAAGATCACCGATCGCTCGTCGCGGTTCGCGTAGAACAGCACCACCCGGCCGCGGCCCCGCGCCAGCGCGGTGCGGGTGATCGACATGATCGGCGTGATGCCGCTGCCGCCGGCGAACAGCAGCAGGTCGACGTCGAGCGACTTCGGCGTGAAGATCCCGGACGGCGGCAGCACCCGGATGGTGTCGCCGTCGCGGAGGTTGTCGCAGATCCAGTTGGAGGCGTAGCCGTCCTCGGTCCGCTTGACCGTGACGGTCAGCAGGCCGTCGGCGTCGGCGGGGCTGCTGCACAGCGAGTAGCACCGCGCCGCCACGCCGGTCCGGTCGCTCGGGACGGCGAGGGTGAGGAACTGCCCCGGCGTGTAGGCGAACGCCTCGGCCGCCTCGGGCGGCACGGCGAAGGTGATCGAGTGCGCGTCGGCCGTCTCCTCGACGACGTCCACGACCTCGAGCTCGTAGGAGGTCTCCATGGTCGGCTGGTCAGTAGCCGTCCTCGGCGCCGATGGGCACGGCGCCGTCCTGGACGGCGGCCTCGATGCTCGCGGTCAGCCGCGGGCAGGCGACGTGGCCGGCCCGGGGCGAGCCGCCGCGTCGGCCGAGCTCGGGGCACTGCGCCACCGCCGCCGTCGTCCACTGGATCGAGGTGTGATGGTCGCTGTTCTTCTTCACGCCGACCCGGGCGAGGCAGTCGAGGCAGGCCACCTCGACCAGCCGTGCCTGGGTGTAGAGGCGCTGGTCCTCCAGCGTGTCGGCGCTGGTGGGCACGAACGACGGCACGGGCTCAGGTCCCGCTCATGATCTGCGGTTCGGCGTCGGACTCGTCGGTGGTGTCGTCCTCCTCGGCCTTGAGCCGCAGGTTCTCGGCCACCTCGTCCTGCCAGAACTCGTTGGCCCTCGTGGTGTCGACCTCGAACTCGAACCGGTCGACCATCTCGGGTTGGACGTCGGCGACGTCGACGTAGAACTGCTCGTACCAGCGCCGCAGCTGGTAGACCGGGCCGTCCTCCTCGCACAGCAGCGGGTTCTGGACGGGCACCTTGTTCTTCCAGATGTGCACGTCCTGGAGGAAGCCCTCGCCGAACATCTCCGCGTACTTCTTGGCGATGTACTTGGCGGTGTCGTCGTCGAGGCCCTCGGGCTTCTTGACGGTGATGCCGTACTGGAGCGTGAACGAGTTCGGGCCGGTCGGGATGTGGCAGTTGATGAGGATGACCTCGGTCTCGAAGCCCTTGTAGTCGACGTCGAGCCAGTTGATCATGTACGCCGGTCCGAAGTACGTGGCCTCGGACTTGAGGAACAGCTCGGCGTCGCCGTACCCGCCGCTCTTGTCGGGCCGGCCCTTCGACTCCATGAACTGGGTCGCCTGGTGGCCCTCGAAGACGTTGCGGAAGCTCGTCGGGAACGAGAAGTGCACGTAGTAGAAGTGCGCCATGTCGACGACGTTGTCGATGAGCTCGCGGCAGTGGGAGTCGTCGATCGGCACGACCTCCCACGACCAGTCGGTGTACTCGCCGTCGGCGACGCCGGGCAGCTGCGGCGGCAGCAGGTCGTGGTCGGCCTTCGAGCCCTCGACGTCGTGCCAGATGAGCAGCTGGTCGTTGACGATCGCCGTCTCGTAGCGCTGGGTGCGGGCACGCAGCGGCACCCGGCGGGCGTAGGGGATCTGCTTGCACTTGCCGTCGCCGCCCCAGCGCCAGTCGTGGAACGGACAGGCGATCTGGTCGCCCTTGACCGTGCCCTGGGTGAGGTCGCCGCCCATGTGGCGGCAGTAGCCGTCCAGCACGTTGAGCTCGCCCTCGCTGTCGGCCCAGACGACGAGCTTGGTGCCGAACCCCTCGATCCCGTGGGGCTTCCCGTCGCGGAACGTCTCGGCGAGACCGAGACAGTGCCAGCCGCGGGCGAACCGCTCGGGCGGCCGCCCCTGGTCGAGCATCCGGGTGTCGCTCACGCCACCGAGGCTAGCCCAAAACGAGAACACGTTCTAGTCTGGCGCGCATGCGTCTCGCCCTCGATCCGGAGCATCTCGCGCTACGCGCGGAGCTCCAGGAGTACTTCGACCAGCTGGTCACCCCGGAGCGCCGAGCCGGGCTCGCCGCCGCCACCGGTGAGTTCGGGGAGACGGGCGTCTACAAGGAGGTCATCCGCCAGGTCGGCGCCGACGGCTGGCTCGGGATCGGCTGGCCTACGGAGTACGGCGGCCAGAACCGCTCGATGGTCGAGCAGCTGATCTTCACCGACGCCGCCGCGGTGGCCGGGGTCCCGATCCCGTACCTCACGCTCAACACCGTCGGGCCGACGATCATGCGGTACGGCTCGGACGAGCAGAAGGACTACTTCCTCCCGCGGATCCTCAAGGGCGAGCTGCACTTCTCGATCGGCTACTCCGAGCCCGGCTCGGGCACCGACCTCGCCTCGCTCCAGACCAAGGCGGTGCGCGAGGGCGACGAGTGGGTGGTCAACGGCCAGAAGATGTGGACCTCGCTCATCCAGTACGCCGACTGGCTCTGGCTGGCCTGCCGCACCGACCCCGACCTGCCCAAGCACAAGGGCCTCTCGATGATCCTGGTGCCGGCCGACGCCGACGGCGTCTCCTACACGCCCGTGCACACCGTGGCCGGCGTGGGCACCTCCGCCACCTACTACGAGGACGTGCGGGTGCCGGCGTCCAACCTGGTCGGCGAGCTCAACGGCGGCTGGCCGCTGATGACCAACCAGCTCAACCACGAGCGGGTCTCGCTCACCTCGGCCGCGCCGCTGGTGCGCTCGCTCGAGCTGGTGCGGGAGTGGGCGCAGCAGACCAAGAACCCCGACGGCCAGCGGGTGATCGACACCGAGTGGGTGCAGATCGCGCTCGGCCGCGCGCACGCCCGCATCGAGGCGCTGAGCCTGCTCAACTGGAAGCTCGCCTCGGACGCCGACGCCGGCACCGACCTCTCCCCCGCCGAGGCCTCGGCGATCAAGATCTACGGCTCCGAGCTGGCGATCGAGGTCTACCGCTCGCTGCTGGAGATCGCCGGCCCGCACGCGCACGTGACCGGCTCCTCCGACGGCGCGCTGCTCGCCGGCCGGCTCGAGCGCTACTACCGCTCGGCGCTGGTGATGACCTTCGGCGGCGGAACCAACGAGATCCAGCGCGACATCATCGGCTACGTGGGCCTCGGGCTGCCGGCTGCGAAGCGCTGAGAGGGACCGGACATGGACTTCACCTTCACCGCCGAGCAGGACGAGGCCGCCGAGCTGGCCGCCCAGATCCTGAAGGACCGCGCCACCAACGAGCGCATGAAGCAGGTCGAGTCCGAGGGCTCCCGGTTCGACGCCGACCTGTGGCGCGAGCTCGCGTCGTCCGGATTGGTATCGCTCGCGGTGCCCGAGGCGCACGGCGGCGCCGGGCTCGGGCTCACCGAGCTGTGCCGGGTGCTGGTGGAGGTGGGCCGCACGGTCGCGCCGGTGCCGCTCGCGACCCACGGGCCGGCGGCGATGCTGCTGGCCGAGCACGGCTCGCCGGAGCAGGCCGCACGCTGGCTGCCTGGCGCCGCCGACGGCAGCACCGTGCTCGCCGCGGCGGTCGCCGAGGAGCGCACCCAGCTGCCCGCCACCCCTACCGTGGTCGCGCGCGGCGAGGGTGTGGAGCGACGGCTCACCGGCTCCAAGTCGATCGTGCGGGCCGGCCACGTGGCCGAGGCCTTCCTCGTCACGGCCACCGCCGACGACGGCGTCGGCGTCTTCCTCGTCGAGCCGGACGCCGACGGCGTCACGTCCGTCGAGCAGCACGTGAGCGGTGGCGACGTCGTCGTCCGCCTCGACCTCGCCGACGCCCCCGCCGCCCCGGTCGGCGCGGTGGACGGCGTGGCGGCCGGGCGGCTCGGCCAGCTGCTCACCGTGTGCGCCGCCGCCGAGCTGCTCGGCGTCACCGAGGGCGCGCTGCGGCTCACGTCGTCGTACGCCAAGACCCGCGAGCAGTTCGGCCGCCCGATCGGCACCTTCCAGGCGGTCTCGCAGCGGCTGGCCGACGGCTACATCGACGTGCTCGGCCAGCGCCTCACGCTGTGGCAGGCGGTGTGGCGGCTCGAGGAGGGCCTGCCGGCCGCCGTCGAGGTGGCCACCGCGAAGCTCTGGGCCGCCGACGCCGGCCACCGGCTCGCCCACACCACGGTGCACGTGCACGGCGGTGTCGGCATCGACCTCGACGGCGAGGCGCACCGCTACTTCACCAGCGCCAAGCGGTTCGAGAACGCCTTCGGAGGCGCCACCGAGCAGGCGCTCGCCGTCGGCCGCGCGCTGGCTGCGGATCCCGTCTGAGGGCTGGTTCCGCCGCTACCGTCGGCGGGTGCGTCGTCTCGGGCTGGTCGTCCTCCCCCTGCTGGTCCTTCCCCTCGCCTGCACCGACGAGGGGTCCCGGTCCCCCGCCGGGTCCGACGACGGTCTCGAGGCGCTGCCGGGGGTGGTCGAGGCCACGTCCGAGCTCGCCGAGGTCGACGACGGCGTCCAGCAGCTGCAGGTGGAGGTGGTCGTCGAGGCCGACGCCTCCGTCGCACAGGTGGTCGCCCTGGTGAGCGCGGTGGCCGAGCAGGACGAGGCGGGGAGCACGGACACCGGCTACGCGATCACCCTGCGCCGTGACGGAGCCGAGGAGCACGGGCTGTCGTGGGAGTACGACGAGCCCGAGGACGTCGAGGAGGCCGTCAGCCGGTGGACACTCGCCGGCGAGCAGCTGCCCGACGACCTCGCCTGGACCGCCGACGGCTACGGCCAGATCGTCGTCGACGTCGGGGACGACGCGACCGCCGACGACGTCGCCACCACCGCCGAGCGCATCGTCGCCGACCCCGAGGTGGCCGCGCTGCCCCGCTGGTCGCTGCGGGGGAAGCGGTCGCCCGATGACGAGGAGAACTTCGCGGCCGGGCTCTCGCTCGCCACGGACGCCGGCATGACCACCGAGGTGATCGCCTGGTGGCGACGGGCCGCGGCGCTCGCCGACCTCGCCCCCGGCACGGTCGACGCCCTCGCCCTCGAGGCCCGGAACTCGGCCGGCAGCTACTCGGCCGACCCGGCGCCGCCCGGGTCGATGTCGGTGTGGCTGGCGCTCGATCTCCCGGGCGTGGTGCCGCCGGACGCCCTCACGCCGGCCCGGTGGGGCGACCGGCTCTGGCCACTGCTGCGCGCCGAGCTCGACCTGGTGCGCGACCTGCCGCCCGGCTCGGGCGCCGGCGCCAACAACCACTACCGCAAGCGAGCGGACTCGCCGAGCACCGGCAGCGACCCGTTCTTCGGCGTCACGGACGGTGAGCCGGCCGCGCCGGACGACCTCGGCCGCGGCTGGAACGAGGCCGGCCTGCGGTACCTCGAGGCAGGCCGGTGAACCGGGTCACCGCCGCGATCGGCACCCTCGTCTTCTTCGTGCTCGCGCCCGGCACGATGGCGGGGCTGGTGCCGTACCTGGTCACCCGCTGGGACCGCCCTCACGCCGGCGTCGACGCGCTCGACGTGCTGGCCGTCGTCGTCGGCGTCCTCGGGCTGGTCGTGGTGGTGGCGTGCTTCGAGCGGTTCGTGTCCGAGGGCGTCGGCACGCCGGCGCCGGTGGCGCCCACCGAGTCGCTCGTCGTCGGCGGCATCTACCGCTACGTGCGCAACCCGATGTACCTCGGCGTCGCCTCGGTGATCGCCGCCCAGGCGATCGCCTTCCGCAGCCCCGGGCTGTGGGTGTGGCTGGGCGTCTTCTGCGCCTCGGTGTGGCCGTTCGTCACGTTCTACGAGGAGCCCACCCTGCTCGAGGAGCACGGCGAGTCGTACGAGCGCTACCGCGACCACGTGCCCGGCTGGTGGCCCCGCTTCACACCCTGGCGCGGCTAGCGACGCAGGGCCGGGGGTCTCGACACGAGCTCGCTGGCGCTCGCCCGGCTCGACCACCGGCGAGCCGCCGGTGATCGAGCCGCGAGCCGCCCTGGCGGGTCGCGTGTCGAGATCCCCGGCGGCTACAGCTTCTCGAGCCGGCTCACCGTCTCCTCGAACTCGCGCACCAGGTCGGCCATGACGTCGGCGACCGGGCGGACGTCGTTCATGCGGCCGACGATCTGGCCGACGGGCATCGAGATGACGTCGGGGTCGTGGGCGGCGTTGATCCGGTTGTGGGCGTCGGCCACGAGCAGGTTCTGCAGCGGCATCGGGAGCGGGTCGGGGGCGTCGTCCTCGGCCCACGCCTCGGTCCACTTCGTCTTCAGCAGCCGGGCCGGCTTGCCGGTGTAGATGCGGGTGCGCACGGTGTCGGACGACGTGGCGCGGGTGAACGCGGTCTCCCAGCCCTGGTTGGAGGCGAGGTTGCGGTACTCCTCGGTGCCGAGCCAGATCGAGCCCGTCCACACACCCTGCGCGCCGAGCGCGAGCGAGGCGGCGACCTGGCGGCCGGAGCCGATGCCGCCGGCGCCGAGCACGGGCACGTCCGGCCCGACGGCGTCGACGATGTCGGGGGTGAGCACCATCGAGGCGATCTCGCCGGTGTGGCCGCCGGCCTCGTAGCCCTGGGCGACGATGATGTCGACGCCGTTGGCGACGTGCGACGCCGCGTGCTTGGCCGCGCCGGCGAGGGCGGCCACCTGGATGCCGTGCTCGTGGCACTGCTCGATCACGTCGACCGGCGGCGAGCCGAGCGCGTTGGCGATGAGCACCGGCCGGTGCTGCAGCGCGACGTCGAGATGCGAGCGGGCCACCGAGTGCAGCCAGCCGAGCACGCCGTCACGGCCCTCGCCCTCCGGGAGCGGCGGGACGCCGAGCTTCTGCAGCGTCCGCTCCACGAAGGAGATGTGCTCCTCGGGGATCATCGCCTGCAGGTCGACCGACTTGCCCTCGGTGGGGATCTTCATCGGCATCACGATGTCGACGCCGTACGGCTTGCCGTCGGTGTTGTCGTCGAGCCATGCGAGCGTCTTCTCGAGCTCGTCGGCCTCGTTGAACCGCACACAGCCGAGCACCCCGAGCCCGCCGGCCCGCGAGACGGCGGCCGCCACGTGCTCGGAGGGCGTGAACGCGAAGATCGGGTAGTCGATCCCGAACTGGTCGCAGAGCGGCGTCCGCATCAGGCGGGAGCCCCCTCGGCCGCACGGCCCGCGAGCGCGAGCTCCTTGGCCCGCGGGTACTGCGCCTTGCCGGTGGCGTTGCGCGGGATCTCCTCGACGAGTGTGAGCGCGCGCGGCAGCTTGTAGCCCGACAGCGTGGTGCGCAGGAACGAGCGCAGGTCGTCGAGCTCGACGGTCTCGCCCTCGCGCGGCTGGACGACGGCCGCGACGGTCTGCCCGAACTTCTCGTCGGGCAGCCCGACCACGAGGCAGTCGTAGACGGCGGGGTGCGCCTTGATCGCCATCTCCACCTCCTCGGGGTAGACCTTCTCGCCGCCGGTGTTGACGCAGTTCGAGCCGCGGCCGAGCAGCGTGACCTTGCCCTCGCCCTCGATGCGGGCGGCGTCGCCGGGCACCGAGTAGCGCTCGCCGTCGATCTCGAGGAAGGTGCGCGCCGACTTCTCGGGGTCCTTGTAGTAGCCCACCGGCACGTTGCCGCCGCGGCCGAGCCGGCCGATCCTCCCGATGTCGGTGGCGGGGTCGAGGAGCCGGTTGTCGTCGTCGATCACGACGCTGTTGGGACCCAGTCCGACCACCGGGCCGTCGCTGCTGATGTTGTCCTTGTCCTGCATGCCCATGCCCTGGAAGCCGGTCTCCGAGGCGCCCACCGAGTCGGTGAAGATCGCGTTCGGGAACGCCTCCATCCACCGCTTCTTCACCTGCGGGCTGAACACCGCGGCGCTGCTGGAGATCACGAAGAGGCTCGAGGCGTCGTACGGCGTGCCGGTGGCGGCCTTGCGCTCGTACTCCTCGATGAGCGGGCGGGCCATCGCGTCGCCGGTCATGAACATGAGCTGGCAGCCGTTCTCCTCGACGAGCTCCCAGGTGCGCTGCGCGTCGAACTTCGGCTCCAGCACGGTGGCGTGCCCGGCGAAGAGGTGCATGAGCAGCGCCGCCTGGGCACCGCCGTGCATGAGCGGGCTCAGCGGGAGCGTCATCAGGCGCCCGTCCTGCGTGGCCTGCTCGGACTGGTCGAACTCGGCCAGCGGCTCGCCGGTGTAGAAGTCGATGCCGCCGCCGAGCACCCGCCAGAAGTCCTCGTGGCGCCACATGACGCCCTTCGGGAAGCCCGTGGTGCCGCCGGTGTAGATGATGTGGAGGTCGTCGTTGCTCCGCTCGCCGAAGTCGCGCTCGGCGCTCTGGCCCTCGATCGCCTCCGCGTAGGTGACGCCGCCGAACGCGCTCAGGTCGGCGTCGCTGTCGGGCTCGGTGACGTCGGGGATCGCCACGAACGTGGTGAGCTTCTCGTGCTTCGGCGCGGTGGCGGCCACCAGCGGTGCGTACGGGCGCTCGTGGATCAGCGCGACGACGTCGGCGTTGTCGAAGAGGTAGTTGAGCTCGCCCTCGACGTAGCGGTAGTTCACGTTGATGTTCACCGCGCGGATCTTCACGACCGCCAGGACGGCGACGACGTGCTCGATCGAGTTCTTGGCGTAGACGGCGACGTGGTCGCCCGCGCCCACCCCGCGGCTGCGCAGGTAGTGGGCCAGCTGGTTGGCCTCGGTCTCGAGCCCGGCGTAGGTGATCGTGCGGTCGCCCACCTTCAGGGCGAGGTTGTCGGGGGCTGCGTCGACGGCGTGTTCGAAGAGGTCGGCGATGTTCAGAGCCACCTTCGTGAGACTAGAACACGTTCTCGTTTTTCGCTACGGTCGTTCGTATGAGCGAGAGCGCGCCGCACTGTCTCGTCGAGCAGGAGGGCCACAAGCTCGTCGTCACGATGAACCGGCCGGAGGCCCGCAACGCCCTCTCCGGGGAGATGCTCGCGATCATGTCCGACGCCTGGGACCGGGTGAACGAGGACGACGAGATCCGCGCGTGCATCCTCACCGGCGCCGGCGGCTACTTCTGCGCCGGCATGGACCTGAAGACCGCGAACAAGAAGCCGCCGAGCGAGAGCTTCGAGTCCGGCGAGTTCGACCCGTCGGTGATCAAGCCGCTGCTCAAGGGGTTCCGGCTCACCAAGCCGCTCATCGCCGCCGTCGAGGGACCGGCGATCGCGGGCGGCACCGAGATCCTCCAGGGCACCGACCTCCGGGTGGCCGGCGAGTCGGCCAAGTTCGGCATCTCCGAGGCGAAGTGGTCGCTGTACCCGATGGGCGGCTCCGCCGTCCGGCTGGTGCGGCAGATCCCCTACACCGTGGCCGCCGACCTGCTGCTCACCGGCCGCCACATCCTGGCGCCGGAGGCCAAGGAGCTCGGGCTCATCGGGCACGTCGTGCCGGACGGCCAGGCGCTGGCCAAGGCCCACGAGCTCGCCGACGCGATCTGCGCCAACGGCCCGCTCGCCGTCCAGGCGATCCTCAAGACGATGCGCGACTCCGAGGGCAAGCACGAGGAGGAGTGCTGGGCCGACGACGCCAAGGTCGGCGCGGCCGTCTTCGCCTCCGAGGACGCCAGGGAGGGCCCGCGCGCCTTCGCCGAGAAGCGGCCGCCGGAGTTCCGCGGCCGCTGAGCCTGGCAGGCTGTCGTCCGTGGAAGCGCTGCTGTTCGGTGGGCTCTGCTTCGTCGTGGTCGGCGCGTTCATCGCGCTGTTCGTCGTGCTGGTGGTGCACCAGATCAACGCGAACAAGCAGCGCACCGCCGAGTTCGGCGCCGTCGCGGCCCAGCGCGAGTGGACGTACCGGCCCGACGGCACCGGGCTGGAGAGCCGCTTCGACGGCGACCCGTTCGGCCGCGGCCGCAGCCGCACCGCGCGCAACGTGGTGGAGGGCCGCTACGAGGGCCGCCACTTCGTGGCCTTCGACTACTCGTACGTGACCGACTCCGGCGGGGCCGACAGCAGCAGCACCACGCACCGGTTCTCGGTGGTGGCGCTGCACCTCGGTCTCCCGCCGCAGGTGCGGGTGCCCCGGCTCCAGGTGCGGCCACAGGGGTCGATCGGCCGGTTCTTCTCCAACCTCTTCGGCACCGACCACCTCATCGGGCACCCGCCGTTCGACGACTCCTTCCACGTGCTCACCGACAGCCCCCAGCTCGCGCACGACGTGCTGCACCCCGGCATGGTCGGCATGCTCCTGGCCCGGCCCGGCGGCGCCTGGCGGCTCCAGGGCGACTCGCTGCTGCTGTTCGCCTCCGGCGCCCACTCCCCCGCCTCGCTCGACGGGATCCTCGCGTGGGGCAAGGCGATCCTCGACCAGGTGCCGCCCGCCGTCTGGTCGCGGCTGCGCGGCGAGGACCTGCGCTAGCCGACGGCGCGCTCGCCGGTCCAGTACTGCGCCCGCAGCGCCTTCTTGTCGGGCTTGCCGAGCCCGGTGAGCGGCAGCGCGTCGGTGGCGATCACCTGCTTGGGCGCCTGCACCGAGCCCTTGCGGTCCTTCACCAGCTGCTGGATCTCGGCGACGACGTCGTCGGTGAGCTCCTGGCCGTCGCGGAGCACGACGACGGCGGTGACGGCCTCCCCGAACTTCTCGTGCGGGGTGCCGATGACGCCGACCTGGGCGATCGCGGGGTGCTCGGCGACGACGTCCTCGACCTCGCGCGGGAACACGTTGAAGCCGCCGGTGACGATCATGTCCTTGGTGCGGTCGACGATGTACCAGAAGCCGTCCTCGTCCTCCCGGGCCACGTCGCCGGTGTGCATCCAGCCGTCGCGGAACGTCTCGGCGGTCTCGTCCGGCAGGTTCCAGTAGCCGCCGGCCAACAGCGGGCCGCTCACGCAGATCTCGCCTGGCTCCCCCACCGGCACCGGGGCGCCGTCCTCGCCGAGCAGCGCGGTGCGGAGGAACGCCGAGGGCCGGCCGCAGGAGGCGAGCCGGTCGCCGACGTGGTCCTCCTTGGCGAGGTAGCTGATCACCATCGGCGCCTCGGACTGGCCGTAGTACTGGGCGAAGATCGGCCCGAACCGGTCGATCGCCTCCTGGAGCCGCACCGGGTTGATGGCCGAGGCGCCGTAGTAGACGGTCTCGAGGCTGGACAGGTCGCGGGTGTGCGAGTCGGGGTGGTCCATCAGCGCGTAGAGCATCGACGGCACCAGCATCGTGGCGGTGATCTGCTGCTCCTCGATGGTCTTCAGCACCTCGGCCGGGTCGAACCGCGCCAGCACGTAGAGCGAGCCGCCCTTGATGACGGTGGGCACGAAGAACGCCGCGCCGGCGTGCGAGAGCGGGGTGCACATGAGGAACCGAGGGCTCTCGGGCCACTCCCACTCGGCCATCTGGATCTGGGTCATCGTGTTCATCGCCCGCGACGTGCCGACGACGCCCTTGGGCTTGCCGGTAGTGCCGCCGGTGTAGGTGATCGACACGATGTGGTCGGGCGGCAGCGGCTTGGCCGCCAGCGGCTGCGGCTCGAACCCGGCGGCCGCGGCGACGAGATCCGTGCCGACGTCCTTCAGCTCGTCCGGCACCGGGCCGATGGTGAGCACCTGGGTGAGCCCGGGGCACTTCTCGAGCAGCGCGAGCGCCCGCTCGGTGAAGTAGGGGTCGATGATCAGCACGCTGATGCCGGCATCGTTGATCACGTAGGCGTGGTCGTCGGCGCTGCCGAGCGGGTGCAGCGAGGTGCGGCGGAAGCCCTGGGTCTGGCCGGCGCCGAGGATGAACAGCACCTCGGGGCGGTTGAGCGCGAGCAACGCACCCGCGACGCCGGTGCCGGCGTCCAGCGACTCGAACGCCTGCACGTACTGGCTGATCCGCTCGGCGGTCTGGCCGCCGGTGAGCGTGGTGTCGCCGAGGTACATCACCGGCTTGTCGCGGTGGCGCTTGAGCGCCGCGACCATGAGGTCGCCGTTGTGGGTGGGCTGGCGCATGTCGTCGACCATGCGCGCGAGACTAGAACGTGTTCCAGTTTCGTGCCACCGTCAGCCTCCGGTGAGGCTCTCGTGCACCGAAGTCAGGCCCTGTTTCACCTCGTCGAAGACGCCGGCCTCGCGCAGCGTCTCGGTGAGCAGGGCGTTGCCGCCGCCGGGCGGGGCGTAGAGGCGAACGAGGTCGTCGAAGTCGGTGTCGGGGGCGTCGCGGAGCGTGGCGCCGACGCCGGCGAAGGCCCGGCCGACCAGCTGGCGGGCGAGGTCGGGCGGCAGGCCGCGGTCGGCGGCCCAGTCGACGAGCGTGCCGAGGTACTCGAAGAACGGCGCCACCGTGCCGAGCACGGTGAAGACGGCGTCGTACTGCTCGGCGTCGGCCAGCGGCAGCGCGCCGCCCAGGAGCTCGAACAGCTCGACGGCCTCGGGCACGGCGGGGTGCAGCGGCGTCTCGCTGCTGCGGGTGGCCACCTCGGGCATCGGCACCGCGCGGCACGGCGTCGCCGGCGCGACGAGCTCGGTGAGGCGCTCGAGCGACAGGCCGGCGATCGCGCTGACCGCCACCTGCCCGGTGCGCCACTCGAGGTCCTCGAGTACGCCGGAGTCGGCCTGGCGCAGGCAGAGCAGCACGACGTCGGCGCCGGTGACGACGGCCTGGTTGTCGTCGGCCACGGACGTGGAGGGGCAGCGGGCGGCCAGCCGCGACGACGCCTCCTCGCCGCGCGGCGACATCAGCACCTGGGGCGGGTTGGTGGCGCCGTCGCACAGGCCGGTGACCAGCGCCGAGCCGAGCTCGCCGACGCCGATGACGCCGTACGCGGTCACGCGAGAAGTCCGGCGACGGCGCGGATCTCGTCGGCGCTCCGGAACGAGAGCATCAGCGTGGTCACGCCGGTCTCCTCCCAGGCCGCGACCTTCTCCTTCACCTCACCCTCGGTGCCGATGATGTGCATGTCGTCGACCAGCTCGTCGGGGATGAGGGCGGTGGCGTCGTCCTTCTTGCCGGCGAGGTAGAGCTCCTGCACCTTCTTGGCCAGTGCCTCGTAGCCCATCCGCACGAAGACCTGGTTGTGGAAGTTCATCGACTCCGCCCCCATGCCGCCCATGTAGAGCGAGATCGTGGGCTTGATGGCGTCGACCACGACCTGCTTCTCCTCGGCGTCCTGCACGATCTGGAGGTGGCAGGTGGCGGCGATCTCGAAGTCCGCGCGGGTGCGCCGCGCGCCGGACCGGGCGAAGCCCTCGTCGAGCCACGGCTGGTACATGGCGGCCGACTGCGGCGTGTAGAAGATCGGGATCCAGCCGTCGGCGATCTCGGCGGTCTGCGCCACGTTCTTCGGGCCCTCGGCGCCGAGCCAGATCGGGAGGTCGGGACGCAGCGGGTGCACGATCGGCTTCAGCGGCTTGCCGAGCCCGAGCGAGCCCTCGCCGGTGTAGGGCAGCGGGTGGTGCGGTCCGTCGTTGGTGACCGGAGCCTCGCGGGCGAGCACCTGACGGATGATGTCGACGACCTCGCGGGTGCGGGCCAGCGGCTTCTTGAACGGCTGGCCGTACCAGCCCTCGACGACCTGCGGGCCGCTCACGCCCATCCCGAGGATCACCCGACCGTTCGTGAGGTGGTCGAGCGTGAGGGCGTGCATCGCGATCGACGTCGGGCTGCGGCCGGACATCTGCACGATCGAGGTGCCGAGGCGCAGCCGCTCGGTGTCCTTGCCCCACCAGGCCAGCGGGGTGAACGCGTCGGAGCCCCAGGCCTCCGCGGTGAAGATCGAGTCGAAGCCCGACTCCTCGGCCGCCGCGACCAGCTCCCCCACGCCCTGCGGGGGCTGCGCGCCCCAGTAGCCCAGCTGCAGTCCCAGTTTCATGTCGGCCACCCTAGAACCCGCCGGTCGCCGGGTTGTGGCCGACCTAGAACGTGTTCTAGTTTCGTTCCATGCCCCGCACTCTCTCGGCGCCGGTGACGGTCGCCTTCGACTACACGCGCTCGACCGGACCCGTGCTCGGCCGGTTCCTGGCGGGGCTGCGCGACGGCGTCGTCGTCGGCGGCCGGACGTCGGAGGGCACGGTCGTCGTCCCGCCGCCGGAGTACGACCCGGTCACCCACGCGCAGCTCACCGACTTCGTCGACGTGTCCGACCACGGCACCGTCGCCACCTGGACCTGGGTGCCCGAGCCGGTGAAGGGACAGCCGCTGGACCGGCCGTTCGCGTTCGCGCTCGTCACCCTCGACGGCGCCGACGCGCCGCTGCTGCACGCGGTCGACGTCGCGTCGGCGTCCGAGATGAGCACGGGCATGCGGGTGCGGGTGCGGTGGGCCGAGGAGCGCACCGGGTCGATCACCGACATCGCGTGCTTCGAGCCGGCCGATGATGGCGACGTCGACGAGAAGGCTCCCGGCGTCTCGACGAGCTCGACGAACGAGATCGTCGAGGGGATCGTGGTGCCGGTCGAGCTCGACTACGTGTACGCCGCGAGCCCGGAGGAGTCGGCGTTCTACCGGGCGATCGAGCAGGGCCGGATCGTCGGGCAGCGGTGCCCCACCTGCTCGAAGGTGTACGTGCCGCCGCGCAGCGCGTGCCCGGCCGACGGGACGCCGACCGCGGAGGAGGTGGAGCTGTCGGAGACCGGCACCGTGACGACGTTCTGCATCGTGAACGTGCCGTTCCTCGGCCAGCGGATCACGCCGCCGTACGTGTCGGCCTACGTGCTGCTCGACGGCGCCGACATCGCCTTCCTGCACCTGATCCTCGACTGCCCGGCCGAGGACGTGCACATGGGCATGCGGGTCAAGGCGGTCTGGAAGCCCCGCGAGGAGTGGGGCACCACGATCGAGAACATCAGCCACTTCGCGCCGACCGATGAACCGGACGCGGACTACGAGACCTACCGGAACCACCTGTGATCCGGGTCGAGAGGAGCGGTCGATGAGGGACGTCGCGGTCGTCGGGTTCGCCCAGCGGCAGATGGCGGAGTTCGACGGGTCGCCGACCTGCGTGGAGCTCCTGGTGCCGCTGTTCGGCGAGCTCTACGAGCAGACGGGCTGGACCCGCCACGACGTCGGCTTCTGGTGCTCGGGATCCTCGGACTACCTGGCCGGCCGGTCGTTCTCGTTCGTGCAGGCGGTCGACGCGATCGGCGTCATCCCGCCGGTGAACGAGTCGCACGTGGAGATGGACCTGGCCTGGGCGATGTACGAGGCCTGGATCAAGATCCAGACCGGCGAGGTCGACACCGCACTGGTCTACGCGTTCGGCAAGAGCTCGGCCGGCGTGCTGCGTCGCACCCTGGCGCTCCAGCTCGAGCCCTACACGATGACGCCGATCTGGCCCGACACCGTGTCGCTCGCCGGGCTCCAGGCCCGGGCCGGCATCGACGCCGGGCTGTGGGACGAGAAGGCGATGGCCGAGGTGGCGAACCGCTCGCTCACCGACGCCGAGAAGAACGAGTACGCGATCCGCAAGGGCGGCTCGTCGGTCGAGGAGCTGCTGGCCCGGCCCGTCTACGCCGACCCGCTGCGCAAGCACGACTGCGCGCCGGTCACCGACGGCGCCGCCGCGCTGGTGCTCGCCACCCCCGAGAAGGCGCGCGAGGTGCGCGACCGGCCGGCCTGGATCACCGGGCTCTCCCACCACGTCGACCCGATGAGCATGGGCACCCGCGACCTCACCCGCTCCCCCTCGGCCGCCCGCTCGGCGGCGAGGCTCGACCTCGACGGCGTCGAGGTGGCCGAGCTGCACGCGCCGTTCAGCCACCAGGAGCTGATCCTGCGGCGCGAGCTCGGGCTGGCCGACGACGTCCGGGTGAACCCGTCGGGCGGCGCGCTCACCAGCAACCCGATGTTCTCCGCCGGCGGCATCCGGGTCGGCGAGGCGGCGTCGCGGATCTGGGCGGGTGAGGCCTCGAAGGCGGTCGCGCACGCGACGTCGGGCCCGGCGCTCCAGCAGAACCTCCTGTGCACGCTCAGCTCGGAAGGCGGCAACTGATGGCGAAGCAGCCCGCAGCCGTGATCGGCGTCGGCCAGACCCACCACCGCGCCAAGCGCGAGGACGTGTCGATGGCCGGCCTGTGCCGCGAGGCGATCGACCGCGCGCTCGAGGACGCCGGCCTCACGCTCGACGAGATCGACGCGATCGTCGTCGGCAAGGCGCCGGACCTGTTCGAGGGCGTGATGATGCCCGAGCTGTTCCTGGCCGAGGCGCTGGGCGCGGCCGGCAAGCCGCTGCTCCGGGTGCACACCGCCGGCTCGGTGGGCGGCTCGACGGCGATCGTGGCGAGCTCGCTCGTGCAGGCCGGCGTCCACCGGACCGTGCTGACGGTGGCGTACGAGAAGCAGTCGGAGTCGAACGCGATGTGGGCGCTGTCGGTGCCGATCCCGTTCAACATGCCGGTGCACGCCGGCGCCGGCGGCTACTTCGCGCCGCACGTGCGCTCCTACATCCGCCGGGCCGAGGCACCCACGCACATCGGCGCGATCGTGGCGGCCAAGGACCGGCAGAACGCGCTCAAGAACCCCTACGCCCACCTGCGGAACCCCGACACCACGGTGGAGTCGGTGCTCGCCTCGCAGATGCTGTGGGACCCGATCCGCTACGACGAGACCTGCCCGTCGTCCGACGGCGCCTGCGCGCTCGTGATCGGCGCCGAGGACGTCGCGGCGGCCTCGCCCAACCCGGCGTGGATCCACGGCACCGTGATGCGCTCGGAGGCCACCACCGCCGCCGAGCGCGACCAGGTGAACCCGCAGGCCTCCCGCGACGCCGCCGCCGCGCTCTGGAAGCAGGCCGGCATCACGAACCCGCGCGCCGAGATCGACGCCGCCGAGATCTACGTGCCGTTCTCGTGGTTCGAGCCGATGTGGCTGGAGTCGCTCGGCTTCGCCGCGGAGGGCGAGGGCTGGAAGCTCACCGAGTCCGGCGCTACGGCGATGGACGGCGACCTGCCGGTCAACTGCTCCGGCGGCGTCCTCTCCTCCAACCCGATCGGCGCCTCCGGCATGCTCCGGTTCGGCGAGGCCGCGCTCCAGGTGCGCGGCGCCGCCGGCGAGCACCAGGTCGACGGCGCCCGCAAGGCCCTCGGCCACGCCTACGGCGGCGGCTCCCAGTTCTTCGCGATGTGGGTCGTCGGCTCCGACAAGCCCAGCTAGGTCGACCCGCCCGAAACTTTCGGGCGGGTCAGCGTCGTTCACGGGACGTTTCGGGCGGGTCAGTCGTCGCCGTGGGCGTAGAGGCAGAACGGGTGGCCGTGGGGGTCGAGCATCACCCGGACGTTGTCCTGCGGCTGGAACTCGGCCTGCGTCGCGCCGATCTCGAGCGCGCTCGCGACCGCTTCGTCGAGCTCGCTGACCTCGACGTCGAGGTGCATCATCATCTGCTGCCGCCCCTCCTGCGGCGGCCACACCGGCCGCACGTAGTCGGGGTTGCGGTGGAACCCGATGTAGGCGACGCCCTCACCGGGATGGACGGTGCACCAGCCGCCGTCGTCGTCGCCGTCCACCGTCCAGCCGAGCAGCGCGGAGTAGAACCGCGCCAGCGCGGGCGGGTCGGGGGTGTCGAGCACCGGACCCCAGTAGTCCTCGCGCGACTTGTAGTCCTGGTCGACGGAGCCACGGCGTCGTCCTCGGATCCCGGCCACGCAGCCAACCTAGGTCTAGGCTCCGACCATGGGCGAGGCCATCCCGTTCCCGATCCGCGGACCACAGCCCGAGCCGGAGCCGCTGTGGCGTGAGGCCGTCGGGCGCGAGCTGCGCGAGGAGCGGGCGGCGCAGGAGCGCACCCTGGCCGACGTCGCCGGCGAGGCCGGCGTCTCGATCCAGTACCTCTCCGAGGTCGAGCGCGGGCTCAAGGAGCCCAGCTCGGAGATCCTGGGCGCCGTCGGCGGTGCGCTGGGGCTCCGCCTGGGCGACCTCACCTCGCGGGTCGCCCGCAGCCTGGGCCGGATCTCCGGCCCGGTCGCGCTCGCGGCCTGAGGGAGAGCTGCCCGCATCGCGGGCGGAGGACCGAGTTCCGCGACGGTCGCTCCGCCTAGGTCTCCTCGGCAGCCCAGCGGCTCAGCGCGACGATCGCCTCACGCAGAGCGAGCCCGCGATCGGTCAGCGCGTAGGCACGAGTGTTGTGCCGGAGGGGCAGGCGAGTGAGGACGCCGGCCGCCTCGAGCTCGCGCAGGCGAGTCGCGAGCATGTTCGTCGGCACCCCGAGGGCGCGCTGTAGGTCGCCGTAGCGCTGTGGTCCGTCGAGCAGCCGCTCCACGATGAGCAGAGCCCACCGCGCTCCGACGACGTCGAGAGCCGCGGCCAGGTCGCTCATGCGGTCGGATCGGCGTCCGGCTTCATCCAGAACGGCGAGTAGTGGTAGCCGTCGGGGTCGTCGAACTGGCGCTGGTACATGAAGGGGTAGTCGTCGGTGTCTCCGATCCGTCCGCCGGCGGCGCCGGCGCGCTCGGTGAGCTCGTCGACGGCCTCGCGGCTGTCGAGGTCGAACGAGACGGTGACTTTCGAGGGGGTGTCGGGCCCGCCGACCAGCTCCTCGGCCCCGCCGACGCTCGCGTACATCTCGCGGCTTCCGAGCATGACGTAGTGCTCCGGCGCGATGGCGAAGCACGACACGTTGTGATCGGACATCTCGGCGTTCAGAGTCCAGCCGAGGGCGGAGTAGAAGGCGGTCGCGCGCTCGACGCTCTCGACGGGGCAGGTGATGAAGAGGCTCATGCGATCTATACTTGTAAAATGCAAGTGCCGAGTCAAGTCTCGAGGGCTGCCGGTGGCATCCGCCGCCCGCCGGGAGTGCGCGTGTGGGTCGTCCGTCAGTAGCCGGGGAACACCCGCCGCAGGTCGGCGAGGCCGAGGTTGCCGGTGACGGCCACGCCGTCCGGGGTGTGCTCGGGCCGGAGCCGACCGGAGAACAGCCGGACCACGGCCTCCGGCTCGGCCACGAGGTGCGCCGTGGGTGCCACCGGGTCGTCGTTCACGAACGACACCGACTCCTCGAGCACCAGGCCGTAGCCGAGCACCTCGACGACGGCCGGCTCGCTCAGCACGTCGGGCTTGGCGTTGAACCCGAGCATGAAGCCGAGCGGGCCGGCGGTGTGCTCGAGCAGGATCTCTGCGCCGTCCCGGTCGATGGTGGCCGCCGGGTCGAGCCCGACGCGCACGTCCCAGGAGTGGTGGGCGGCCTCGTTGAGCCGCATCCCGGCCGGCACCACGAGGCCGACGGGCTCGGGCAGGAAGCCGAGGTCGAAGGTGCGGTTCTCGCGGGCGTCGTCGTCGAGCGCCTCGAGGGCCGCGACCAGCCGCTCGTCGTGCTCGAGGAACCACGCCGCCTGCTCCTGCGGACTGGCGGCGTCCCAGCGCGCCCACACCGACGGGTTGTCGGTGGCCCGGCCCTCCAGCGTGCCGAGCATGATCTCGGCGCCGCTGCCGAGGTGCGACAGCACGTCGCAGAGCCGCCACTCGGTGGCCCCGCTCGGCCCGACGAGCTGCTCCTCCCCCAGCGCGGCGAGGAGGTCGGCGAGCTGGTCGTGGTGGGCCCGGAGCGACGAGATGGTGCGGTCGAGGAGAGTCACCCGGTCGAGACTAGTGCGGCCTTCCTGGAGTCCAGGACGGCGTCGGCGACGCCGTAGGCGACGGCGTGGGACGCCGTGAGCACGAGGTCGCGGTCGGTGTCGAGCCGGATCTGCTCGACGTCGCGGCCGGTGTGGTGGGCGAGCAGCTGCTCCAGCTCGCCGCGCAGCCGCACGATCTCCTTGGCCTGCACCGCGAGGTCGGGCAGCGTGCCCTGGCCGCCGCCCGCGGGCTGGTCGAGCACCACCCGGGCGTGCGGCAGCAGGGTCCGCCGTCCGGGCGCCCCCGCCGCGAGCAGCAGCGCGGACGACGAGCCGACCTGCCCGACGCAGGTGGTCGCCACCTCGGGCCGGATGAACTGGAGCGTGTCGTAGATCGCGAGCACCGACGTCACCGCGCCGCCGGGCGAGTTCAGGTACAGGTAGATCGGGCTGTCGGGGCTCTCCGACTCCAGGTGCAGGAGCTGGGCGATCACCACGTTGGCGACGCCGTCGTCGATCTCGGTGCCGACGTAGACGATCCGGTCGGTGAGCAGCCGGCTGTAGATGTCGACGGCCCGCTCGCCGCGCACGGTGCGCTCGACGACGCTGGGGATCGTGTAGCTGCTCATGCCGTGGCTCCCAGCCCGAACGAGATGCCGGAGCGCGACGGGACGACCGAGGCGACCTGGGTGAGCACGTGGTCGACGAAGCCGTAGTCGCGCGCCTCCTCGGCGGTGAACCACCGGTCGCGCAGCGCGTCCCGCTCGACCCGCTCGACCGGCTGGCCGGTGTGCTCGGCGGTGATGCGCATCATCACGTTCTTCATGTGCTCGAGGTTCTCGGCCTGGATCTCGATGTCGACGGCGCTGCCGCCGATGCCCGCGGAGCCCTGGTGCAGCAGGATCCGGCTGTTCGGCAGCGCGAACCGCTTGCCCGGCGTCCCGGCGGTGAGCAGGAACTGACCCATGCTCGCGGCAAGCCCCATCGCGAGCGTGCTGACGTCGTTGGGGATCAGCCGCATCGTGTCGTAGATGGCGAGGCCCGCACTCACCGAGCCGCCGGGGCTGTTGACGTAGAGGCTGATGTCGCGGTGCGGGTCCTCGGCCGAGAGCAGCAGCAGCTCGGCGCAGATCTTGTTGGCGATGGCGTCGTCGACCTCCTGGCCCAGCACGAGGATGCGCTGGTGGAGCAGCCGGTCGGCGGCGCTCAGTCCCTGGGTGGGTGTCTGGCTCATGGGTCCAGCGTTGGTCGCCGCTCCGTCGTCCACCAGCGTTTCCGCCCAGGGCGGATCCGCTTCGGGCGGATCACTACCCTCGTGTTCGTGATCGAGCTCCGCACACCCACCCAGATCGAGCAGATGAGGCCGGCCGGCGAGTTCGTCGCGTCCGTCATCACCGCGCTGGCCGACCAGGCGGACGTCGGCGTCAACCTGCTCGAGCTCGACGAGCTCGCGCACCGGATGATCCGGGAGCGCGGGGCGGAGTCCTGCTACATCGACTACCACCCCTCGTTCGGGGCCTCGCCGTTCGGCAAGGTGCTGTGCACCTCGGTCAACGACGCCGTGCTGCACGGCCTGCCGTTCGACTACGTGCTGCAGGACGGCGACCTGCTCTCGGTCGACTTCGCCGCCGCCGTCGACGGCTGGGTGTCGGACTCGGCCCTCTCGGTGGTCGTCGGCACCGCCGACCAGCGCGACCTCGACCTCATCGACGTCACCGGCCGCGCCCTCGACGCCGCGATCGAGCAGGCCCGCCCCGGCAATCAGCTCGGCGACATCTCGGCCGCCATCGGCGACGTCGCCCGCTCGGCCGGCCTCGGCGTCAACACCCAGTTCGGCGGCCACGGCGTCGGCCGCACCATGCACGGCGAGCCGCACGTGCCCAACGACGGCCGCGCCGGCCGCGGGCTCAAGCTGAAGCCGGGGCTCGTGATCGCGATCGAGCCGTGGTTCATGCACACCACCGACGAGATCTACACCGACCGCGACGGCTGGACCCTCCGCAGTGCCGACGGCTCCCGCGGCGCCCACATGGAGCACACCGTCGCCATCACCGCCGACGGCCCGCTCGTCCTGACGGCGCGCGGCTGAGGCCTGCAGGAATCCCCGGGTAACCGGGGACTCCGGCACTTCTCGGCCGAAATTTCGGCTGAGAGGAGCATGAATCCCCGGGTAACCGGGGATTCCGCCGCCCGGGCCTCAGCCGTACCGGACCTGCAGGTCCTTGATGCCGTTGATCCAGGCGTGGCGGAGCCGGCGGGGCTCGGCGAGCTTGGTGATGTCGGGGCAGTGGTCGGCGAGGGCGTTGAAGACCAGCCGCACCTCCTGCCGGGCGAGGTTGGCGCCGACGCAGTAGTGGGCGCCGTGGCCGCCGAAGGCGACGTGCGGGTTCGGCGAGCGGGTGATGTCGAAGGTGAACGGCTCGTCGAACACATCGGTGTCGTGGTTGGCGCTGGCGTAGAACAGCGCGGCGCGCTGGCCCTTGCGGATCGTGACGCCGCCGACCTCGACGTCGGTGAGCGCGGTGCGCTGGAAGACCGTGACCGGCGTGGCCCAGCGGATCACCTCGTCGACCATCTCGGCGGGCCGCTCCCTCTTCCACAGCTCCCACTGGTCGGGGTTGTCGAGGAAGGCGTTCATGCCGTGGGTGATGGCGTTGCGGGTGGTCTCGTTGCCGGCCACGGTGAGCAGGATGACGAAGTAGCCGAACTCGTCGTCGGAGAGCTTGTGGCCGTCGACGTCGGCGGTGATCAGCTTGGTGAGGATGTCGTCGCGCGGACTCGCCTGGCGGTCGGCGGCCATCGTCATCGCGTAGCCGAGGATCTCGGCGGCCGCGACGTCGGGCTCGCCCCGGTAGTCGGGGTCCTCGCTGGCGAGCATCTGGTTCGACCAGTCGAAGAGCTTGTGCCGGTCCTCCTGCGGGACGCCGATCAGCTCGGCGATCGCCTGCAGCGGCAGCTCGGCGGCAACGTCCTCGACGAAGTTGCCGCTCCCCTTCTCCCGGGCCTCCTGCACGATGCTGTCGGCACGGCGGGTCATCACCTCCTCGAGCGCGTTGATCGCGCGCGGGGTGAAGCCGCGGCTGATGATGCCGCGGGTGTGGGTGTGCTCGGGCGGGTCCTGGTTGATGAGGATCATCCGCTGGAGCTCGATCTGCTCGCGCTCCATCCCCTCGCTGAACCGAATGATCGCGCCGTTCTCCCACGTGGACCAGCTCTTGCTGTCCTTCGAGATCGCGGACACATCGGCGTGCTTGGTGACGGCCCAGTAGCCGCCGCCGGTCTCCTCGGCCATCCCGTCGTAGGTGCCCGGAGCCTGCGCGACCCAGTGGATCGGCGAGGTCCGCCGGCACGCCAGGAACTCGTCGTGCGGGATCCGCTCCTCGTTGAGGAACGGGTCCGTGAAGTCGAAGCCCTCGGGAATGACGTCCGGCGTCACGCTTGCGGTCACTGATCGCTCCCTTGCTAGAACAGGTTCTACCGCACGCTACAGATCCTCCGGCGAATACGAAAGCCTTTCGTGAACCGATTCTGCGACGCTGCTCACATCGGTTGTGGGTCGCGAGAACACGTTCTAGTTTTGAGCCATGGGCACCCCCGTGATCGTCGACGCCGTCCGCACCCCCCTCGGCAAGCGCAACGGCTGGCTGGCCGGCGTTCACCCGGCCCAGCTGCTCGGGTTCGCCCAGCAGCAGGTGCTCTCCCGGGCCGGTGTCGACCCCGAGCTCGTGGAGCAGGTGGTGGGCGGCTGCGTCACCCAGGCCGGCGAGCAGTCGAACGACATGATCCGCCGCGCCTGGCTCTACCAGGGACTGCCGCAGCACACGGGTGCCACCGCGATCGACGCCCAGTGCGGCTCGGGCCAGCAGGCCGCCCACCTCGTGCACGACATGATCGCCGCCGGCACGATCGACGTCGGCATCGGCTGCGGCATCGAGTCGATGTCGCGGATCCCGCTCGGCGGCAACGTGCCCGCCGGGCTCGGTGACCCCCGCCCCGACGACTGGGCGATCGACCTGCCCAACCAGTTCGAGGCGGCCGACCGGATCGCCCGCAACCGCGGCCTGTCCCGCGCGGACCTCGAAGCGTTCGGGCTGGCCTCGCAGCAGAAGGCGCGGGTCGCCGTCGACGAGGGCCGGTTCAAGCGTGAGATCGCCGCCGTCGACGCCCCCGTGCTCGACGCCGAGGGGCAGCCGACCGGCGAGACCCGCACCGTCGAGGTCGACCAGGGGCTGCGCGACACCACGCTCGAGGGGCTGGCCGGCCTGAAGTCCGTGCTTCCCGACGGCCTGCACACCGCCGGCACGTCGTCGCAGATCTCCGACGGCGCCGCCGCCGTGCTGCTCATGGACGAGGACAAGGCCCGCGCGCTCGGTCTCACCCCGCGCGCCCGCATCACCACCCACTGCCTCGTCGGCTCCGACCCGTACTTCCACCTCGACGGACCGATCGAGGCCACGCGGAAGGTGCTCGACCGCACCGGCATGACGATCGGCGACTTCGACCTGTTCGAGGTCAACGAGGCGTTCGCCTCGGTGGTGCTCTCGTGGGCCGGCCAGCACGGCGTCGACCTCGACCAGGTGAACGTCAACGGCGGCGCGATCGCGCTCGGCCACCCGGTCGGCGCCACCGGCGCCCGGCTCATCACCACCGCGCTGCACGAGCTGGAGCGGCGCGACGCGAGCACGGCGCTCATCTCGATGTGCGCCGGCGGCGCGATGGCCACCGGCACCGTGCTCGAGCGCATCTGACCTCAGCCGCCGCAGGTTCATCAAGGTATGTAGGTGAACCCGCACTTCCCCGTGCGCACACACCCTGGGAAGTGCGGGTTCATCACGGGATGTAGGGGAACCCGCGCGCCGCGCAGACTCCGCGGCGTCACCCGGCGTCACGGAACAACTGCCGGCGCAGTCGGTTGGCCGTGGTCGCGCCGCGGTCGAGGTCCACCCAGACGAAACGGATCATCCGACAGCCCGACACCTCGCGCATCAGGTCCTCGCGCTGCTTCTCGGCGAAGACGGCGTCACCGGGCTCCTGGCCGGCCTTGAGCAGCCGGCCGTACTTGATCCGGCCGTCGAACTCGCCCAGCACACCGTGCTCCGGCCAGGCCCAGTCGGAGGTGCCGACGACCTGACCTGCGCCGTCGACCACCTCGAACTGCAGTACCGGCGCGGGGATCCGATGCTTGCGGAACAGCCATCGGCCCCGGGACTCGCCCACGCTCTCGGCCCGCCCGTCGGCGAGCCGGTACGGAAGATGCATCGACCGCAGGAACGGCCAGTGCTCCATCAGCTTGAACTGGGCATCCATCTCGCGCTCGGTAGCGAGACCCTGGTGGAGCAGGGCGTCGAGAAGCACCAGGCCGACCTCCCGACCGCCTGCCCGGGACCCGGCCTCGAACGCCGACCTGACCGGAGTGGTCACCAGGCCCTCCTCCCAGCAGCTGACGTCCTCTCCGAGACAAACACCCTCGTGGTGCACGACGTCGCCCTCCACCCGACCCGGCCCGCCGTCGAGGCGCGTGACGTGGACCCGCGTGAGGTCGAGTCCCCACGTCGGCAGATCATGGGCGACGACGCCGGACACGTGGCTCAATGCCACCCGGTCGCCGAGTGAGCTGAGCACCGCGCGGCTCCTCACCCGGTGCCGCTCGACCTGGTCCATCTCGCCCCACGTGTCGGCGAGCGCGTAGAAGCCACGTCGGAACCGCACCCATCGCCCCGCGCGCACCTCGCGCGCGACGGCGCGGTCGTCGTACCCGAGGTCGGCCGCCTGGGCGCGAGTGAAGAACCCTTGCCGTTCGGTCAGCATGCGGAGCTCGTCCATGGCGGGAGCCTCGGCGCGGGCACACCACCCCGCACCTGACCTCCGGCCGGGCTGTGGACGACGCGGCAGCGGGTGCACCTGTGGATGGTTCGTGGGTGATCTCCGCCGCGTGGGGCCCCACCGTCGGTCCGCCTGCATACCGTGATGAACCCGCACTTCCCAGGTTCTGCACACCATGGGAAGTGCAGGTTCGGCTACATACCGTGGTGAACCTGCAGCGGGCGGGTCAGGTGCCGTAGACGGGCTCCGGGTCGGGACCCTCGGCGAGCAGGTCGCGCAGCGCCGGGCCGACGTCGGCCGCCGCCCAGCGGGCGCCGGCGTCGCGGCTGGGGCCGTGCCGCCAGCCGCTCTCGACGGTGAGCGTGCTGCCGTCGATCTCGATCACCCGGCCGGTCACGTCGCCGGCGTCAGCCGACGCCAGCCAGGCGACGACGGGCGAGTTGTCCTCGGGAAGCGCCATCGCCGAGGTGTCGAACGCGCCCTCGGTCATGCGGGTGCGGGCCACCGGCGCGATCGCGTTCACGGTGACGCCGTAGCGGCCGAGCTCGGCCGCGGCCACCAGCGTGAGGCCCGCGATGCCCGCCTTGGCAGCGGAGTACGTGGCCTGGCCGATCGAGCCCTGCAGGCCGGCGCCGGAGCTGGTGTTGACCACCCGGGCGGCGCGCTGCCGACCCTCCTTCGACTCCGCCCGCCAGTAGGCGCCGGCGTGGCGCAGCGGCGCGAAGTGGCCCTTGAGGTGCACCCGGACGACGGCGTCCCACTCCTCCTCGGAGGTGTTCACCAGCATCCGGTCGCGCACGAACCCGGCGTTGTTGACCAGGATGTCGAGCCCGCCGAAGGTGTCGACCGCCTGCCGCACCATCGCCTCGGCCTGGGCGAAGTCGGCCACGTCGGCGGTGTTGACGACGGCCTCCCCGCCGGCCGTCTCGATCTCGCGGACGACCTCCTCGGCCGGCGTCTCGCCGGTCCCCTCGCCGGAGATCGACACCCCATAGTCGTTGACGACGACCTTGGCGCCGTGGCGGGCGAGCTCGAGGGCGTGGGCGCGGCCGATGCCGCGGCCGGCGCCGGTGACGATCGCGACGCGGCCTTCCAGGAGAGCGGACACGGGAGTCCCTTCCGTTCTGATCAGGAGATGTGCAGGAAGACGGGTGGCTCGCCGCCGCCGTCGCAGGTGACGCGGGCGCCGGACACGTAGGAGGCGAGGTCGCTGGCGAGGAAGACGGCGACGTGGCCGACCTCCGCAGGCTCAGCCATCCGGCCGGCCGGGATGGTGCGCTCGATGGCGGCGACCCGCTCGTCGTCGCCGTAGTGGTCGTCGGTGTTCTCGGTGCGGCACAGGCCGACGTCGATCGCGTTGACGCGCACCGCCGGCCCCCACTCCATCGCGAGCGAGCGGGTGAGCGCGTCGACGCCGGCCTTGGCGGCGCCGTAGGCCGCGATGGTGGGTGCGCCGCGGTGGGCGGCCACCGAGGAGATGTTGACGATCGCCCCGCTCCCCTGCCGCTGCATCACCGCGTTCGCGGCCTGCGCGACCAGCAGCGGGCTGAGCAGGTTGAGCCCGACGATCTTGTCGTGGAACCGCGGCGACGCGGTGGCGGCCTCGGTGGCGGGCGCACCGCCGGCGTTGTTCACGAGCACGTCGAGCCGGCCGTGCGTCTCGACCACGCCGGCCACGAGCGCCTCGACGGCGTCCGGGTCGCGGACGTCGCACGGCCGGTGCTCGGCGCCGTCGACGACCGGCTCGGTGGAGCGGGCGCAGGTGACCACCGTGGCGCCGGCGGCGAGGAACGCCTCGGTGATCCCGCGGCCGATGCCGCGGGTGCCGCCGGTGACGAGCACGACCCGTCCGGCGAGATCGAGGGCGAGCGCCATGCTGCTACCCTACCAAGCAAATGCTTGGTTGCCTGCGAGGAGGGGCCCGTGCCCGTCAGCTCAGACCTGCGTGACGACGGCGTCCGCGTCGTCACGATGGAGCACCCACCGGTCAACGCACTGCCGGTGCAGGGCTGGTTCGACGTCGCCGCGGCACTCGACGAGGCGCGCGACGACCTCGCCACCAAGGCCGTCGTGCTGCGGGCCGAGGGCCGCGGGTTCAACGCGGGTGTCGACATCAAGGAGATGCAGCACACCTCCGGGTTCGAGGCGCTGATCGGCGCCAACAAGGGCTGCTTCGCCGCGTTCAAGGCGGTCTACGAGTGCGCGGTGCCGGTGGTGGCCGCCGTCAACGGGCACTGCCTCGGCGGCGGGGTGGGCCTGGTCGGCAACGCCGACTGCATCGTGGCCGACGAGGACGCCTACTTCGGCGTTCCAGAGGTCAACCAGGGCGCGCTCGGCGCCGCCACCCACATGGCGCGACTCGTGCCGCAGCACCTGATGCGCACCCTCTACTTCACCGCCCGCACCGTGCCGGCCGCCCAGCTGGTGCAGTTCGGCTCGGTGATCGAGGTGGTGCCGCCCGGTGAGCTGCTCGACGCCGCGCTCGCCGTCGCCGGCGAGATCGCCGCCAAGGACACCCGGGTGATCCGCGCCGCCAAGGAGGCGCTGAACGGGATCGACCCGGTCGACGTCAACAAGAGCTACCGGTTCGAGCAGGGCTTCACCTTCGAGCTCAACCTCGCGGGTGTCAGCGACGAGCTGCGTGACCACTTCGCCGGGACGGAGAAGAGCAAGCAGTGAGCAGGAAGCCCCGCGACAAGCGGATGAGCATCGACGAGGTCGTCGCCGAGCTGAAGGACGGCATGACGATCGGCATCGGCGGCTGGGGCCCGCGGCGCAAGCCGATGGCACTGGTGCGCGCGATCCTCCGCTCCGACCTGAAGGACCTCACCGTGGTCAGCTGGGGCGGCGCCGACGTCGGCCTGCTGGTGCGGGCGGGGAAGGTGCGCCGGCTCGTCTACGCGTTCGTCAGCCTCGACACCGTGCCGCTCGAGCCGAGCTTCTCCAAGGCCCGGCAGGAGGGCACGATCGCCGAGGTCGTCGAGCTCGACGAGGGCATGTTCATGACCGGCCTGAAGGCCGCCGCCCAGCGGCTGCCGTTCCTGCCGATGCGGGCGGGCCTCGGCTCCGACGTGATGGTCAACCAGCCGTGGATCAAGACCGTCACGAGCCCCTACGACGACGGCGAGGAGCTGGTCGCCGTGCCCGCACTGACCCTCGACGTCGCGCTGGTGCACCTCAACCGCGCCGACGTCCACGGCAACGCCACCTACCTCGGCCCCGACCCCTACTTCGACGACCTGTTCGCGATGGCCGCCGACCGCACCTACCTCTCGGTCGAGCAGGTGGTCGACACCGCCGGCCTCACCGTCGACACCCCGGTGCAGCGCCTGCTGCTGAGCCGGATGCACGTCACCGGCGTGGTCGAGACGCCGAACGGCGCGCACTTCACCGACTGCCGGCCCGACTACGCCAGGGACGAGAAGTTCCAGAAGGCCTACGCCGCGGCGGCCTCCGGCACCGACGAGGAGTGGGCGGCGTTCGAGGCGCGCTTCCTCTCCGGCGACGAGGCCGACTACCAAGCGGCCGTCGAGTCGTGGCGGGCCGAGCAGTGAGCGCCACTCGGGCCGACGTCTGCGCCGCCGCCGTCGCCGACGCCTTCAAGGACGACGGCGAGATCTTCGCCAGCCCGATGGGCACGATGCCGATGCTCGGCGTCCGGCTCGCGAAGCTGACGAGCAACCCCGACCTGGTGATCTCGGACGGCGAGTCGCTGTTCCTCGCCGGCGTGCCGCCGCTGTTCGCGCAGGCCGACGTGGTGGAGGGCTGGATCCCGTTCCGGAAGGTCTTCGACGTCGTCGCCAACGGTCCGCGCCACGTGATGATGGGCGCCACCCAGGTCGACCGCGACGGCAACCAGAACATCTCCGCCATCGGCGACTTCGCGCGGCCGAAGCGGCAGCTGCTCGGATCGCGTGGCGCTCCCGGCAACACGGTGAACAACCGCACGTCGTACTGGGTGCCGCGGCACTCCCCCCGCGTCTTCGTCGAGGCGGTCGACATCGTGTCCGGCGTCGGCCCGAAGCGGGCTGCGGCGGCCGGGCCGGCGGCGTCCCGCTTCAACGACATCCACCGGGTGGTCACCAACCTCGCGGTGTTCGACGTCGACGACGGGCTGCGGCTCCGGTCGGTGCACCCCGGTGTCACGCTCGATGAGGTGCAGGAGGCCACCGGCTTCGACCTCGCCCTGGACGGCGACGCGCCCACCACGCGGGAGCCCACCACCGACGAGCTCGTGATCATCCGCGAGGTGCTCGACCCGAAAGGCATCCGCTTCAAGGAGGTGCCGGACGAGTGATCGACCAGCTCATCCGCACCCCGTTCACCGACCTCGTCGGCGTCCGCCACCCGGTCGTGCAGACCGGCATGGGCTGGGTGTCCGGCGCCCGGCTCGTGAGCGGGACGGCGAACGCCGGCGGCCTGGGCATCCTCGCCAGCGCGACCATGAGCCTGGCTGAGCTCGAGGCCGCGATCGTCGAGGTGAAGGGCCGCACCGACCAGCCGTTCGGCGTCAACCTGCGCGCCGACGCCGGCGACGCCGAGGCGCGCTGCGACCTGCTCATCGAGCACGGCGTGAAGGTCGCCTCGTTCGCGCTGGCGCCGAAGGAGGCGCTGATCGCGCGGCTCAAGGAGCACGGCGTGGTGGTGATGCCGTCGATCGGCGCCGCCAAGCACGCGGTGAAGGTCGCGTCGTGGGGCGCGGACGCCGTGATGGTGCAGGGCGGCGAGGGCGGCGGCCACACCGGCGCGGTGCCGACGAGCCTGCTGCTGCCAACGGTGCTGGACGCCGTCGACATCCCCGTGATCGCCGCCGGCGGCTACTTCGACGGCCGCGGCCTGGCGGCCGCGCTGTCGTACGGCGCCGCCGGGATCGGCATGGGCACCCGGTTCCTGCTCACCGCCGACAGCGCGGTGCCGCAGGCGGTGAAGGAGCTCTACCTCGCCACCGACCTCAACGGCACCGTCGTCACCGCCAAGGTCGACGGCATGCCGCACCGGATGCTGCGCACCGACCTCGTCGAGTCGGTGGAGGCCACCAGCGCGGTGAAGCGCCTCGGCCCCACCGCTCGCCGCACTCTCGCCTTCAAGCGAGAGAGCGGCCTGAGCTGGCCTCAGCTGCTCAAGGACGGCCGCGCGATGCGCAGGAACCAGGGCCGCTCGCTGGGTCAGATGGCCCTCGCCGCGAACACGCCGGTGATGCTGAAGGCCGGCCTGGTCGAGGGCGACACCTCCGCCGGCGTCCTCGCCTCCGGCCAGGTGGTCGGCGTCATCGACGACCTGCCGTCGTGCGAGGAGCTGCTCGACCGCGTCGTCACCCGCGCGGCCGACGAGCTCCGCCGCGCCGCCGGCTACGTCGGCTGAGGCGTCAGAGGGTCTTCTGGAACTCGAGCTCGCGGCCGAGCACCTGGTAGCCGAGCAGCTCGTTGACGCCGACCATGAAGCCGTTCGACTCCGCGTTCCAGGTGTAGACCCACTCGACCTGCGGCTGCTCCTCGCGGAGCCAGTGCAGCATGCCCGACTTGAGGTAGGCGCCGAGCCGGTGGCCGCGGTGGCCGCTGACGACGGAGGTGTCGTGCTGCTCGGCGAACCAGGGCCGGTCGTCCTCCACGGCGACGACGGTCTGGCCGGCGAGCTCCCCGGTGGTGCGGTGCCGCGCCACCAGCCGGTGCAGCCGGACCCGCCGCTGCTGGTGGGCGTTCTCGTAGGCGTGCACCCGGTCGGCGTCGAACACCTCGTCCTCGATGTCGAGGTCGTCGGTGGGGGCGTCGTTGATGGCGGCGACCATCTCGGCGAACGCGGCGCGGTCCGCCTCGGGCGTGACCGCCGGCATCCGCACCAGCTCGTAGTCGGACGCCGCCGCGGCCGCCTCGGTGTGGATCCGGTCGATCAGCGCCGGGTCGACGTCGGGCAGATGCTGTCCGCGGTTGACGGCGACCGAGGCCTGCGCGAACCCGTGCGCGGCGGCGAACGCCGCCCCGGCCGGGACGCTGTCCCACGACTGGGTGAGCACGGTCGTCCGGCCGAGGTCGGCCACCGCCGTCGTGAGCGCGTCGAGCAGCGCGGTGCCGTGCCCGCGGCGCCGGTGCTCGGGATGCACGTCGACCGCCAGCCCCGCGAAGTGGAGGTTGTCGCGCTCGCTGATCCGGTAGGTCCCGGCCGCCACCGGCACGCCGTCGTGGACGCCGAGGAACGGCACGCTCGGCTCGCCGTCCCAGCCGTGGCGCAGCGCCCCCGACGTGCTGTCGACCGTGCGCGGCGGCATCCAGGGCGAGTCGGCCGCCATCACCGCGTTGGAGACCTCGACGAACCCCCGGACGGCGTCGGCGTCGTCGGCCGTGAACCGCGTGATCTGCACGGGGTGAGCATCGCCACTCTCCGCCGACTGCGCCAGCGGATTCCGCCCTCCTAGGCTGGCGCTGTGACTGAGCCCGCACCCCGACGCGCGCGGCACCTCATGGACCCCACCCAGCCCCGGCCCCGGACGACGCCCGAGGACCTGGCGAAGCTGCGGCGGGTGCAGCGCTGGGTGATGTCGGCGCTCGTCGTGACGACGATCCTCCACCTCTCGGCCGGCCTGGTGATCGGCGCGCTGTTCATCGACGAGCACGACACCGTGCCGCGGGTCGGGCTCGTCGTGCTGGCCGGCGCGTTCGGCGTCTGCGCCGTCGCGTCGTTCCTCGCGATCCACGGTCGCTCGCTCATGTCGCCCTGGCTCCTCCTGGGCTGGCTGCCGACCGTCGTCGGGCTCGTCCTCGTCCTGGGGTGACTCCCGCCGCTTGCGCTCGTTGAGCCGGGCATGTGCGAGCAGGAGCACTCCCACCCCGAGCCGACCGCGGCGCTCAGCCGCCGTGCCGCGCTGGCCGCGGCCGGGTCCGGGCTGCTGGTCGCGAGCAGTCTCGGGGCGGTCACCGCCGCCATCGCCGAGACCGGCTCCTCCCCCGCCGCCGGCGCCTCCCGGACCAGCCGGCTCACCCGCGGCACGCGGCTCGTGCACGCCGACCTGCACAACCACACCCTGCTGTCGGACGGCGACGGCGACCCCGCGCTGGCCTTCGCCTCGATGCGGAGCGCCGGGCTCGACGTCGCCGCGCTCACCGACCACGCCACGTTCTCCGACAACCTGCTCGGCGACGTGCTGGCCGGGCTGCTGCCGCCGGAGTACAAGCAGGCGGCGGGCATCACTCCCGCCGACTTCGCCCGCACCGGCCGGCTCGCCGATGCTGCGAACGCCGACGGCCGGTTCACCGCGATCCGCGGCTTCGAGTGGTCCGAGCCGCTGATCGGGCACGTCAACGTGTGGTTCACCGAGCACTACGTCGACGTCATGCAGGCCGGCGTCATGCAGCCGCTGCTCGACTGGCTGGCCCGCGAGCCCGGCCTCGTGCTCGACGGCGGCGCCGACGGGCTGGCCGGCTTCAACCACCCCGGCCGCGAGCCGCTGCGGTTCCAGGAGTTCACCTTCGACGCCCGGGTGCGCGACCGGATGGTGTCGCTGGAGATGTTCAACCGCGGCGACGACTACCTCTTCGAGGGCTGGGCCGACGGCCGCAGCTCGCCGCTGGTGGCCTGCCTCGGCGCCGGGTGGCGCACCGGCCTGTCCGGCGTCACCGACGAGCACGGCACCGACTGGGGCTTCCCCGAGGGCAAGGGCCGCACCGGGCTGTGGGTGCGCGAGCACTCGCGACGCGGCGTCAAGGAGGCGATGCGGGCCCGCCGGTTCTTCGCCACCCGCACCTCGGGGCTGCGGCTGGACGCCACCGCCACCTCGCTCGGCCGCACGGCCCGGATGGGCTCCTCACTGACCCACACCCGCGGGCCGGTGCGGTTCGACCTCGACCTGGAGCGCGACGACGGCTGGGTGGGCCGGGCGCTCGAGGTGCAGGTGCTGCGGCCCGGCCCCGACGTGCCGGTGGTGGCCGCCGTCGTCCCATTCACGGTCGGCCCGCTGCTGTCGTTCACGGTCCCGCTCGACCTCGCGGACGGCGACTGGGTGGCGCTGCGGGTGGCCGACCCGACGCTGCCGAACGCCACCCCCGGACCGCCCGGGCACCCGGCCAACAACCTCGCGATCGCCTACGCGAGCCCGTTCTGGCTGGTGCCGCCGACGGCGTAACCCCCGTCGCTGAGCGCCGTTGAGGGTGCGAACCGTCGGAGGAGAACCATGCGCAAGCTGCTCGGCCCCCTGCTCGCCGTCCTGCTCGGCCTCAGCGTCGTCGGCGGCGCCGTCGCCACCGCCAGCCCGTCCGAGACCCACGTGGACTCCTATTTCGGCGACGGCAACCTGCCGCCGGGGTGCATCCGCGACATGAATCTCGACAACCCCGACAACAAGTGCTTCCACATGCGCACCGGGCTCAACGCCCTGGACTCGCCGCAGATCGACGTGCTCGTGCTGGCACCGGCCTCGCCGACGGTGGAGCGCGACATGCGACTGATGCGGCAGGTCGCGCAGATGTGGGAGGGCGGCATCGACGGGCTCGCCGCCGAGATGGACATGCCGTGGCTGCGCAAGGCCGACTTCCACATCACGGTCGACGCGCTCGACGGCGAGTTCACCACCTACCCGATCTACGACCCCGAGATCGTGCTCATCGCCTCCAACCCGGTGGGCGGCATCGGCATCGGCGTCGACCCGGTCGCGCTCGCCAGCCAGCTACAGATCCTCGACGAGGACGCCGTCCCCTGCACGACCATCGAGAACCCCTTCGACCTCGAGGCGTGGGAGGCGCTGCCCGGGTTCAACAGCCACCACGACGGCCGCACCGGCACCTACGTCGAGGACTGCGGCGGCGCCGGCGGCAACGTCTGCTTCGCGATCAACGGCGCCATCGACCCGGTGCCCGGCACCACCGAGGTGTTCTCGCTGTTCGACCTGGTGTCACACGAGATGGGCCACTGCCTGACGATCGGCCACGTCGGCGACGGCGCCGAGGGCTCGTGGGGACCGGTGCCCACCAACGACATCATGAGCTACAACGAGGACCCGCCGGGCCGCAGCAAGTGCGTCTCCTCGCTCGACGTCGAGGGCTTCGCGCTGCGGATGAGCCGCTACCTCGACCGCAACGCCGACGGCCGGGTCGACACCAAGGACCACCTGATCGCCAACGACAAGCCGGGCGACGGCAGCAACTCCTTCCAGGTGCAGAGCCCCACCGACCATGTGTACGCCTCGAGCACCGGCCGCCCGCAGGACTGCCCGCAGCCCGACGTCGGCATCGTGCCGGGCGCGCCGGTCGACTGGAGCCCGACGCCGGTCTCGACCAGCCGGCCGGTACTCACGCTCGGCTCGCCGAACGCCGGTGCCTCGACGCGCGACCGCACCGTGCGGGTGGCCGGCCGCGTGAACTACGTGTCCCGCGGCACGCCGCCCCGCCGCGCCAACGGCTCGGTGGCCGACGCCGCCGGCGACTCGCGCAGCCCGTTCAACGACATCCAGCGGCTCTCGGTCGACGTCACCAACACCAGCGTGAACGCGCGGCTCGCCGTCGCACAGCTGTGGCCGACGTCGTCCGCCACCTCGGTGGCCGCCTACAGCGTGATCCTGAACGGCCGGCGGTTCGACTCGTTCGTGCCGGCCGACGGCACCGAGGTGGCCACGTGGGACGCCTCCACCGAGACCTACGTGCCCGGCTTCTCGCGCTGGGACGAGGCCACGAACACGGTGGTGTTCCGGATCCCGCGCCGCTACCTGGAGAAGTACCGCAACGTGGCGCCGTACTGGGTCGGCAGCAGCGTGAGCGTGCAGAACGGCAAGCGGCAGGTGTTCGTCGACGACACCGCACCCGAGGGCCAGCGCCGCTTCGGCGTCACCGGCCGGCGACTGGCACCCCTGCCGCAGCACTCGACGCCGCCCCCGCCGAGCGGCACGAAGCCCTACACCGTGTCGTTCCGCGCCGACGGCGGCAACGAGTTCGAGCCGACCGACACGAACCTCAGCACCTCGCTGGTCGCCGACAACCAGGTGTTCTCGATGTCGGTCACCTCGCCCAGCAAGGTCGAGCTCACCCTCGACTGGACCGACCCGGCCAGCGACCTCGACCTCACCGCCCAGGCCGGTGCCGCCGACGTCGTCTACAGCGACGGCGGCAAGCCGGAGACCATCGTGCTCGACAAGGTGCGGGGCTCGATCGACCTCGAGGTGCTGCCCACCCTGGTCGGCCCGGCCGGCACCTCGTACACGCTGAAGGCCAAGGTGACGCCGATCGGCCGCGACTCCGACGGCGACGGCCTCACCGACCCGGGCGACTCCTGCCCGCGCACCGTCGGCCGGCTCCCCAGCGGCTGCCCGGACCGCGACGCCGACGGCGTCCCCAACGGCCGGGACGCCTGCCCGACCACCGCCGGCCGCACCGCCAACGGCTGCCTGCCGCCGGCCACCGAGTGGGTCCGCGCCTACGTCGACGGCCGCCTGGTGCGCACCGTCCGCGTCGACCGCACCTTCGGCGTCGGCCGGTTCTCCTTCAACGCCCCGGTCCCCCGTGGCCGGCACACCCTCACCGTCGCCTGGGTCGACCGCCACGGCCGGCTCGCCGCGGTGTCCCGCCGCATCGGCTGACCCGCCCGGAACTGACGCAGAACCACGCCGACCCGCCCGAAACTTTCGGGCGGGTCGGCGTGGTTGTCGTGCAGTTTCGGGCGGGTCGGCGTCAGGTGCGGTCGGCGGTCCCGACCGAGAGGGCGAGGTGGCCGCCCAGGAAGCCGGCACCCGCGACGACGGCGGTGCCGAGCAGGGCGAGCCGGCGGGCGCGCTGGTGGTTGCCGCGCCACCGTGACACGAGCGAGCCGAGGAACAGGAACGTGGCGGCGTCGGCGCCGAGGGCGTGGACGGCGCCGATGCGGCGCTCGGGTCCGGTCATGCCGGCCCAGTCGCCCGCGCCGGCGATGGCGGTGGGTCCGGCCGCGAGGAGCCCGGCGGCCACCAGCACGGTGGCGGCGTGCCGCGACTGCTCGCCGCCGACGAGGTCGAGGACGGTCGCGCTGAACCAACATCCGAGCGTGATGTCGGTCAGCGGTGGGTGCACGGAGTGGCCGAACACGTCGGTGTGCAGCGGGCTGCGCGCGGCCCAGTCGACGATCGGCCCGTACACCTGGTTCTGCGCCTGCGCCACGCGCTCGGAGATCGGGCTCTCCGCGACGGCGTCCACGACCCGTTCTGCCAACGACGACCCAGCCATCACGTCAGGGTAGTACCGATCGGGAGCCCTCAGAGCCGCTCGATGATCGTCACGTTGGCCTGGCCGCCGCCCTCGCACATCGTCTGGAGGCCGTAGCGGCCGCCGGTGCGCTCGAGCTCGGCGAGCAGCGTCGTCATGATCCGGACGCCGGTCGCGCCGATGGGGTGGCCGAGGGCGATGCCGCCGCCGTTGACGTTGACCTTCTCGTGCGGGGCGCCGGTCTCCTTCATCCACGCCAGGACGACGGAGGCGAACGCCTCGTTGCACTCGAACAGGTCGATGTCGTCGACCGACAGCCCCGTCCTCTCGAGGGCGTGGTGGGTCGCGCGGATCGGGCCGGTGAGCATCCACACCGGGTCGTCGCCGCGCACCGACAGGTGGTGGACGCGGGCCCGCGGCGTCAGGCCGTGCTCGGCGACGGCGGCCTCCGAGGCGATGAGCATGGCGGCGGAGGCGTCGCAGATCTGCGAGGACACGGCGGCGGTGATGCGGCCGCCGGGTGCGAGCGGGTCGAGGCCGGCCATCTTCTCCAGCGAGGTCTCCCGCGGGCACTGGTCGGTGTCGAAGTCCCCCACCGGCTCGATCTGGGAGTCGAAGCGCCCCTCGGCGATCGCCGTCCGCGCCCGCTCGTGCGACGCGAGCGCGAACTGCTCCATGTCCTCGCGCGAGATGTCCCACTTCTCGGCGATCATCTCGGCGGAGCGGAACTGGCTGACCTCCTGGTCGCCGTACCGCTCCTGCCAGCCGGGTGACTCCGCGAACGGCGTCGTGAAGCCGTACTGCTGCCCGACGAGCATCGCCGCCGAGATCGGGATGGCGCTCATGTTCTGCACCCCGCCCGCCACCACGAGGTCCTGGGTGCCGCTCATCACGCCCTGCGCCGCGAAGTGCACGGCCTGCTGCGACGAGCCGCACTGGCGGTCGATGGTCACGCCCGGCACATGATCGGGCAGGCCGGCCGCCAGCCAGGCGGTGCGGGCGACGTCGCCGGCCTGGGAGCCGATGGTGTCGCAGCAGCCGAGGATCACGTCGTCGACGGCGCCGGCGTCGATGCCGGTGCGTCGCACCAGCGCGCCGAGCGTGTGGGCGGCGAGGTCGGCAGAGTGCACGTCGGCGAGGGCGCCGCCGCGCTTGCCGACCGGCGTACGGACGGCGTCGACGATGAAGGCTTCGGTCATGTGGCTATCCCGTCGAGGAGGATCTGCAGGTACTGGCGGGCGATCACGTCGTGGCTGAGCTTGCCGCCGGGGCGGTACCAGCCGACGGCGACCCACACGGTGTCGCGGATGAAGCGGTAGGTGAGCTCGACGTCGAGGTCGTCGCGCAGCACCCCGGAGCGGACGCCGTCCTCGAGCAGCGCGATCCACACCTCGCGCGACTGCCGGTTGCGCTCCTCGAGGTAGCCGAACCGGTCGAAGGTGCCGAGGTAGGCGGCCTCGTTCTGGAAGATCGCGACCTCGTGGTGGTGCTGGTCGATCGCGCTGAACGACACCTCGACGGCCAGCTGGAGCTTCTCGCGCGGGTCGGCGTCACTGCGCAGGATCACGTCGTAGTGACCGAAGAGCTCCTCCTGGAACGTGGAGAGGATCTCGTCGACCATCGACTCCTTGGAGTCGAAGTGGTGGTAGAGGCTCCCGGACAGAATGCCGGCGGCGTCGGCGATGTCGCGCACCGTCGTGTTCTTGAAGCCCTTGGTGGCGAACAGCTCGGCCGCGATGGCGAGCAGCTCCTCCCGCCGGGAACCACGTTGGTCGAGCTTGTCGAGACCGGAGCTCATGACTGCTGGCTGCTCACGGCGACGACCTCGCCGGTCATGTAGGAGGCGTAGTCGCTGGCGAGGAACACCATCACATTGGCGACCTCCCACGGCTCGGCCGCGCGCCCGAACGCCTCGCGCTGCTTGAGCTCGGCCAGCAGCTCGTCGCTGGTGACCTTGGCGAGGAACGGGTGCATCGCCAGGCTCGGGCTGACGGCGTTCACCCGGATCCCGTACGGCGCCAGGTCGATCGCGCTGCACCGGGTCAGCGCCATCACGCCGGCCTTGGCGGCGGCGTAGTGCGCCTGCCCCTCCTGCGCCCGCCAGCCGATCACCGAGGCGTTGTTGACGATGACGCCCTTCCGGCCGGCGTCCCGCATCCGCTGGCCGGCCGCGCGCACGCAGCGGAAGGTGCCGGTGAGGGTGATGTCGAGGACCTTCGACCACTCCTCGTCGGTCATGTCGAGCACGCTCGCGGTGCCGCCGAGGCCGGCGTTGTTGACCATCACGTCGACGCCGCCGAGCTCGTCGGCGACGTCGAGCAGCGCCTGCACCTGGGTCTCGTCGGTGACGTCGCAGACCAGCTGTCGCACCCGCGGGCCGAACTGCTCGGTGAGCGTCGCCTCGGCCTCGGCGAGCCGGCGCTCGTGGGTGTCGGAGAAGACGACGGCCTTGGCCCCCTCCTCCAGCGCCCGGCGGACGACGGCGGCGCCGATGCCCGCGCCAGCGGCCGCCGTCACCACCACGACCTTGTCGGCCAGCAGGTCGTGGCCGGGCACGTAGTCGGGGGCGGGCTGTTCCGCGCGATGGGTGGTCATGGTCGTGGCTCCCTGGGGAGGCCGAGCACGCGCTCGGCGAGGATGTTCCGCTGCACCTCGTCGCTGCCGCCGTAGATGGTGTCGGCGCGCGAGAAGAGGAACAGCCGCTGGTGGTCGTCGAGGTCGTAGCCGGGCCCCTGGGTGAGGAGCCCGTCGGCGCCCGCCACCTGCATCGCCACCTCGCCGAGCCGGCGGTGCCAGCCGGCCCACACCAGCTTGAACACCGAGTCGGCGCCGGGGGTGTCGGACGACAGGCCGCGCAGGCCCTGGAGTCGGATCACCTCGAGCTCGACGGCGAGCCCGGCCAGCCGGTCGTGCAGCACCGGGTCGTCGATCGCACCGGTCTCGCGGGCCCGGGCGACGACGCCGTCGAGCTCGCGCTGGTAGTCGACGGTCTGGGCGAGCGTGGAGACGCCGCGCTCGAAGCCGAGGAGCGCCATCGCCACCTTCCAGCCGTCGCCGGGCTCACCGACCACGAGGTCGGCCGCGGTGCGGGCGCCGTCGAAGAACACCTCGTTGAACTCCGAGCCGCCGGTGAGCTGCTCGATCGGGCGCACGTCGACGCCGTCCTGGTCGAGCGGCACGAGCAGGAACGAAAGGCCACGGTGCCGCTCGGAGCCGGGCTCGGTGCGCGCGATCACGAACACCCATTGGGAGAAGTGCGCGTTCGACGTCCACACCTTCTGGCCGTCGACCACCCACTCACCGTCATCAGCAGAGCCGTCGAGGCGCGCCTTGGTCTGCACGTTGGCGAGGTCGCTGCCGGCGTCGGGCTCGGAGTAGCCCTGCGCCCACAGCTCCTCGACCGCCAGGATCCGGGGCAGGAACCGCTCCTGCTGCTCGGCGGTGCCGAACGCCATCAGCGTCGGGCCGAGCAGCGCCTCGCCGAGGTGGTTGACCCGGGCCGGGGCGTCGGCGCGGGCGTACTCCTCGTGGAAGATCACCTGCTGCCACAGGCTCAGCCCGCGGCCGCCGTGCTCGACGGGCCAGCCGGGACACGACCAGCCGTGCTCGGCGAGGTGCCGGTTCCAGGCCAGCCGCTCCTCGATCGCCTCGTGGTCCTTGCCGGGTCCGCCGAGGCCCTTGAGCGCCGCCCACTCGCCGGTGAGGTGGTCGCCGAGCCAGTCGCGGATCTCGGCGCGGAACGCCGCGTCCTCGGCCGCCTCGCTCAGGTCCACATGCGCTACGCTACCAAGCAAATGCTTGGTTTGTCGCAGACGGTCCCCGCTCTGCTCCGCGAGGCGGCGGAGCGGTTCGGCGACCACACCGCCTTCGTCGAGGACGGCGCCACGCTGTCGTACGCCGACCTGCTCGCGCGGGTCGAGGCGGCCGCGGCCGGCTACCTGCTCCGCGGCCTGCGCCCCGGCGACCACGTGGTGCTGTGGGGACCCAACAGCACCGACTGGGCGGTCGCGGCGCTCGCCGTCTCCTACGCCGGCGGCGTGCTCGTGCCGGTGAACTCGCGCTACGTCGGGCCCGAGGTGGCCGACGTCGCGCACCGGGTCGACGCCCGGTTCGTCGTCGTGCACGACGGCTTCCTCGGTCGGGACCAGGTCGGCGAGCTGGCCGCGTCCGGCGTCACCGAGGTCGTCGTCACGCTCGGCGAGGTGGTCGCCGTCGAGGGCGCCACGGCCGACTTCCCGCAGCGCACCCCCGACGACGTCGCCGATGTGCTCTTCACCTCCGGCACCACCGGGCGCTCCAAGGGCGCGATGAGCGCGCACCGGCAGACGGTCGGCGTCGCGCGGGCCTGGGCCGAGCTCGGCGGCGTGCGCCAGGACGACCGCTACCTCGTCGTCAACCCGTTCTTCCACTCCTTCGGCTACAAGATCGGCATCGTGGTGGGGCTCCTCACCGGGTGCACTCTCTACCCGGCCGCCACCTTCGACGTCGACGCGACGATGCGGCTGATCCAGGACGAGCGGATCACGGTGTTCCCCGGTGCGCCGACCCTCTACCAGTCGCTGCTCAGCGCCCCGAACCGCGCGGACTTCGACCTCTCCTCGCTGCGGCTCGCCGTCACCGGCGCCGCCGTCGTCCCGGTCGTGTTGATCGAGCGGATGCGCGAGGAGCTCGCCATCGACCAGGTGGTCACCGCGTTCGGCATGACCGAGGCGGTCGTGGTCACCATGTGCCGCGACGGCGACTCCGCGGAGACCGTGGCCACCACCAACGGCCGCGCCGTCCCCGGCATGGAGATCGCGATCGGCGAGCAGGACGAGCTGCTGGTGCGTGGCGACCACGTGATGCTCGGCTACCTCGACGACCGCGAGGCCACCGAGAGGGCGATCGACGCCGACGGCTGGCTGCACACCGGCGACGTCGGCGAGATCGACGCCGACGGCAACCTCCGCATCACCGACCGGCTCAAGGACATGTACATCTCCGGCGGCTTCAACGTGTACCCCGCCGAGGTCGAGCAGGTGCTGCTGCGGCTCGACGGCGTCGACGACGTCGCCGTCGTCGGGGTGCCCGACGAGCGGATGGGCGAGGTGGGCAAGGCGTTCGTCGTCGGCTCGGCCACTCCGGACGCCGTCGTCGCACACGCCAAGGCGCACCTCGCGAACTTCAAGGTGCCGCGCCACGTCGAGGTGGTCGACGGTCTGCCGCGCAACCTGTCCGGGAAGGTGCTCAAGACGGAGCTGAGGGCCTGATGGATCTCGAGCTGTCGGAGTCCGAGCTCGCGTTCCGCGACGAGGCGCGCGCGTGGCTGGCGGTGAACGTGCCGGCCGAGCCGCTGCCCTCGATGGACACCGAGGAGGGCTGGCGCCTGCACCAGGAGTGGGAGGCGCGGCTCGCCGAGGCCCGGTGGTCCGTCGTCTCGTGGCCCGAGGAGTACCACGGCCGCGGCGCCTCGCTCGTCGAGTGGGTGCTGTTCGAGGAGGAGTACTACCGCGCCGGCGCGCCCGGCCGGGTCTCGCAGAACGGCATCTTCCTGCTCTCGCCGATCCTCTTCGACCACGGCACCCGCGAGCAGCAGGACCGGTTCCTCCCATCGATGGCCACCGGCGAGCAGATCTGGGCCCAGTGCTGGTCCGAGCCCGAGGCGGGGTCCGACCTCGCCTCGCTGAAGTCAACGGCGCGACGCGACGACGAGCGCGGCGGCTGGGTGCTCAACGGCCAGAAGACGTGGTCGTCGCGCGCCACCTTCGCGCACTGGGGCTTCGGGCTGTTCCGCTCCGACCCGGACGCGCAGCGGCACGCCGGCCTCACCTACTTCCTGTTCCCGCTCGACGCGGACGGCGTCACCGTGCGCCCGATCGCCCAGCTCGACGGCGAGGCCGGCTTCGCCGAGGTGTTCTTCGACGACGTCTTCGTGCCGGACGCCGACGTGCTCGGCGGGGTCGGCGACGGCTGGCGGGTCGCGATGTCGACGGCGGGCAACGAGCGTGGGCTGTCGCTCCGCTCCCCCGGCCGGTTCTGCGCCGCCGCCGACCGCCTGGTCGTCCTCTACCGCAGCGTCTCGACAGGCTCGACGAGCGTGACAGCGGCCGCCGACGGCGTCGTCGACGCGTGGCTGCGGGCGCAGGCCTACCGGCTCTACACCTGGGGCACCGTCACCCGGCTCGCCGACGGCGGCGACATGGGGGCCGCCGGCTCGGTGAACAAGGTGTTCTGGAGCGAGCTCGACATCGCGCTGCACGAGACGGCGCTCGACCTGCTCGGCGCCGAGGCCGAGCTCGACTCGACCTGGCTCGACGGCTACACGTTCTCGCTCTCCGGCCCGATCTACGCCGGCACCAACGAGGTGCAGCGCAACATCGTGGCCGAGCGGATCCTCGGGCTGCCGCGGGAGGTGCGGACATGAGGTTCGAGCTCACCGGTGACCAGCGGGACTTCGCGTCGTCCCTCGACTCGCTGCTGTCGTCGGCCGGCACCGTGGCCGTCGCCCGTGCGTGGGCCGACGGCGAGCACGAGCCCGGCCTGAAGCTCTGGCAGCGGCTCGCCGAGCAGGGGCTGACGGCGCTCGCCACCGAGGCGTCGCTGGTCGAGGTCGCGATCGCGTTCGAGGCGCTGGGCCGGCACGCTGTGCCCGGGCCGTGGGTGGAGTCGGCCTCGTACCTGCCGGTGGCGCTGGGCCGCGAGGTGGACGGGGTCGCCACGGTCGCCGTCCCGCCGCACGTGCCGCTGGCGCTCGACGCCGACGTCGCCGACGAGGTCTACGTCGGCACGACCCGCGTCTCCGATGTCGGCTCGCTCCGTACCTCCGTGGACCGGACCCGACGGCTGTTCGAGGTGGCCGGTGACGAGGTGCCCTGGGACGACGCCTTCGACGCCGCGGTGCTCGCGACGTCGGCCCAGCTGCTCGGCGCCGGCGAGCGGGTGCTCGACGACTCGGTGGCGTACGTGAAGCAGCGCCGCCAGTTCGGCCGCGAGATCGGCAGCTACCAGGCGATCAAGCACGCACTGGCCGACGTCCGCATCGCTCTCGACTTCGCCCGCCCGCTGGTGTTCGGCGCCGCGCTCGGCGAGGTGCCGGCGTCGGCGGCCAAGGTGGTGGCCGGGGATGCCGCCTATCGAGCCGCGCGCACCGGGCTGCAGGTGCACGGCGCGATCGGCTACACCGCCGAGTTCGACCTCTCCCTGTGGTTGACCAAGATCCGCGCCCTCGTCAGCGCCTGGGGCACGCCCGCTGTGCACCGCGCCCGACTGCTCGAGTCCCTGGTGGGCTGATGGAGTTCGCGTTCTCCGAGGAGCAGGTGGAGCTCGCCGCCACGGTGCGCAGCCTGCTCACCAAGCGGGCCGACTCGGCCGCCGTCCGTGCGGCCATGACCTCCGACTCCGGCTACGACGCCGACCTCTGGCGCACCCTTGTCGAGCAGATCGGCGCCGCGGCGCTCGGCATCCCCGAGGAGCACGACGGCGCCGGGTTCTCCCTGTTCGAGTCGCTCATCGTGCTGCAGGAGGTCGGCTGGTCGCTGGCGCCGTCGCCGCTGCTCGCCACGCTGGTCGCCACCGAGGCGCTGCTCGCCGGCGCCGACGACGACGCCAAGGCGCGGCTGCTCCCCCGCATCGCGGCGGGCGAGGTCGCCACCGTGGCGCTCGACGGGCCGGTGCTCGACGCCGACCGGGCGGCCATCGTGCTCGCCGCCGTCGACGACGCCCTCGTCGAGGTCTCCGACCCGGCGGCCGAGTGGGCGGAGTCGATGGACCAGACGCTCCGGCTCGGCCGGCTCGGCTCGACCGCCGGCACCACGATCGGCGACGGCGCCGCGGCTCGGGCCCGTGCCGAGCTGGTCGGGGCGGTCGCCGTCACCGCCCTCCAGGTCGGCCTGGCCGCCCGCGCCCTCGACATGACCGTCGCCTACACCAAGGAGCGGGTGCAGTTCGGCCGCCCGATCGGGTCGTTCCAGGCGCTCAAGCACCGGATGGCGGACCTGCACGTGCTGCTCGAGATGTCACGCTCGGCGGCGTGGGCGGCGTGGCACGCCGTCTCGGTGGGGTCCGACGACGCCGTCCGGCTGACCCACGTGGCGAAGGCCTACTGCTCCGACGCGCTCGACCGGATCGCCGGCGAGACCATCCAGCTGCACGGGGGCATCGCCATCACCTGGGAGCACGACGCGCAGCTCGTCTTCAAGCGCGCCCACGCGCTGAGCCAGCTCTTCGGCCGGGCCCACGAGCACCGCGCCGCCGTCGACGTCTGAGCCTGGACCGGCACTCAGGAGGCGGGCGGGTCGTCGGACGGCTCGCTCGCGGGGTCCGACGGGGTGGGGCTGACACTCACCGACACCTCCGAGCACTCGTCGACCAGCGGACGGGTCTCCTCGTCGACCGTCTGGAGCTCCTCGAGGGTCGCGGCGAGCTCGTCGGCCTGGAAGTCGCGGACCTGACCGAGCGCTTGACGCAGGAGGCGGTAGGCCTCGGAGACACCGGCCGACGCCTGCTCGCAGGCCGCCGGCAGCGTCACGAGGGTGTCCCCCGGCTCGCCGGGGGCGGGCTCGCTGGACGTCGCGGAGGAGTCGGCATCCGGCGACTCGGACCCGTCGCCGCCGTTGGTGGCGTAGATCATGGCGCCGCCGAGCGCGATCCCGACGAGGAAGGTGACGGCGGGTAGGAGCAGACCGAACCAGTGCTGGCCATCGTCGGGCTGGTCGTCGTGGCGGTCGTCGGTCGCGGTGCCGGCCATCGGGTCTCCTCGGGGTGGGTGGTCTCACACCGACTGCGGAGCGGCATGTCCTCGTAGGGTGTCGGCGTGTCATCGACCCTACGTGTGATGAGCGACCAGCGAGCACTGCGCAGCTTCGACCGGTTGGTGGTCTTCTGGGTGGTCCTCTGGGTCGTGCTCGGCGTCGCCACCGGCGTCACCCTCTGGCGCGCGTCCGAGCTCGGCGACACCGTGAGCAACTCCGGGCGCACGTTGGGCACGGTGGGCAAGAGCCTCTCCGACCTCTCCGACCTGCCGCTGGTACCCGAGCGGCCGGGAGAGATCGGCGAGGAGGTGCAGACCTCGGGCGCCGAGATCACGGCGCGTGGTGACGAGGTCAAGCGCGAGCTTCGCCTGCTCGGCGTGCTGCTCGGCATCGCCATCATCGGCATCCCGGTCACGCCGATCGTGGGCCTCTACCTCCCGCTGCGACTGCGACGGGCCCGCGAGGTCAAGCAGCTGCGCCGCAGCCTGCGTGCCCACGGCGACGACCCAGGTCTCGACCGCTGGCTCGCCCATCGCGCGCGGGGTGCGCTGACCTACGAGGAGGTGGCGCAGATCGAGTCCGCTGCCGGCGATGACCCTCGGCGCGGTGACCGGGCCCTCGCCGACGCCGAGCTGCGGCGGATGGGCCTGCGGCGACCGGCACCCTCGACGCCGGCCGGCTGAGATGGCCCACCGTTACGCGCGGGTCGTCGTCGCCGCCCGATGGTGGATCGTCGTCTTCTGGGCGGCCGTCGTCGTCGGCTCCCTCACCGTCCTTCCCAGCTTCGGAGACACCGGCGGCGGGAACGGGATCGAAGGTCTGCTCGACGCCGACTCCCCGGCGGTGCAGACCGAGCTGCGCGACTTCGAGACCTTCGGCTTCCCGCTCTCCTCCCGCACCGTGGTCGTCCAACGCGACCCGAACGGGCTGTCGCCCTATGTCCAGGCCCGGACCGTCGTCCGCGCCGTCGGCGCCTCGCGAGGGCAGGCCCAGCGGACGCCCGCCGTGCGCGGTGCGCTGCCGATCACCAACACCCGCGGGCTGTTCCCCGGCGCGAACGAGCGCAACACCACCGCCCTCACCTACCTGCTCTTCGACGCCGACGCCTCGCTCGGTACGAGGACCCGCAGCGCCGAGCTCTACTCGCGCACCTACTTCACCCCGCGCGACCAGGTCGTGGGCGTGACCGGCTCGGCTCCGGCCCGGCGCACGCAGGGCTCCCTCATCCGCGACGCCCTTCCCACCGTGGAGCTGGTGACGCTCTTGGCGATCATGGGGATCGTCGGGCTGGCCTTCCGCTCGCTGGTGGCCCCCGTGGTCACGGTCCTCGTCGCCGGGGTCGCCTACGTCGCGACGCTGCGCATGACGGGGGCCGCCGCCGCGATCTTCGACCTCGCCAGCCCCGACGAGCTCGAACCTGTCATCGTCGCCCTGCTGCTGGGGGTGGTCACCGACTACGTGGTGTTCTTCTGCTCCTCCCTGCGCGACGAGGTGGTCGCCGACCCGCCGCGGGAAGGCACACGTGACGTCGAGCAGCAGCGGTCGCGCCTGCGGGCCTCGACGGTCGACGCCGTGACCCGCAGCGGCCCGATCGTCGCCGTCGCCGGGCTCGCGGTGACCGGCGGCACCGCCTCGCTGCTGGTGGCGCAGTCACCGTTCTTCCGTGCGCTCGGCCCCGCGTTGGCCTTCACGGTCACCGTCGGTCTCCTGGTGGCGGTCACCCTGGTGCCGGCGCTCCTCGCGATCATCGGCGACCGGGTCTTCTTCCCCTCCCGACCGCGGTCCGCCGTTACCAGCCGGCGACACGGGTTGCTCCGTCTCCGGACCCCGGAGTGGTCGCGTCGGGTGGTCACCGCCATCAGCGCCAGCAAGCGGCTGGCCGCGGGCGTGCTCGTCGTCACCGTCGGCGTCCTCGCGCTCGCCTGCCTGCCGGTCGCCCACCTCGCCATCGGCGCGTCCTTCGTGAGCTCCCTGCCGGAGGGCTCCTCGGTGCGACTCGCCGCGGAGAGCGCGCAGGAGGGGTTCGCCGAGGGCATCCTCTCCCCCACCACGGTGCTGGTCGAGGGCGCCGACCTCGACCGGCGGCGGCCGGCGCTGCGTCAGCTCGGTCGCCGGCTCGCCGAGCAGCCCGGCGTCGCCGGTGTGCTCGGCCCCGGCTCGCAGCCGTTACCCGTCGAGGTCAACGTCCTCGTGAGCCGGGAGGGTGACGCGGCGCGCTACCTGCTGATCCTCGACTCCGAGCCGCTCGGCGCGGCAGCCGTGGAGGCCATCGACGCCATCCAGGAGCGGCTGCCGCAGCTGTTGGCCGACAGTGGTCTGGCCGACGCGACCGTGGGGCTGGCCGGCGACAGCCTGACGGCGTCGTTCCTGGTCGCGCAGACCGAGCGGGACCTGCTGCGGATCGCCATCACCGCCCTGCTGGTCAACCTGCTGATGCTGCTGGTCTTCCTGCGCGCCCTCTGGTCCTCGCTCGCGCTGCTGGGCGTCACCGTGCTCTCGCTCGGAGCCACCCTCGGAATCACGAGCGAGCTGTTCGGGTGGGTCCTCCCCGGCCAGGGTCTGACGTTCTACGTGCCCTTCGCCGCAGCCGTGCTGCTGCTTGCGTTCGGCTCCGACTACAACATCTTCACGGTCGGTCACGTCTGGGAGGCCGCCGACGGGCGGACGCTCCGCGCCGCGATCGACGACACGCTGCCGTCGTCGGTCGGCGCGGTGACGACGGCCGGCGTCGCGCTCGCGGCCAGCTTCGGGATGCTGGCCCTCGTTCCCCTGGTGCCGTTCTACCAGCTGGCCTTCGCGGTGGCACTCGGCATCGCGCTGGACGTGTTCGTGCTGCGACTCCTGGTGGTGCCTTCGGTGCTGACACTGCTGGGGCGGCATGCCGCTTGGCCGAGCCTCAAGTTCCGCAACCCCGGTCTCAACCGGTTCCCGGAGGCTCGTCGCGGGAGTTGAGGGTGGTGGCCACGTGACTTGGCGGCGAGTCCAACGCCCAGGAACCGCAACCACACCTTCGAGCCCGGCTCGTTTCCGACGAAGTCCTCCGGCGTGCTCACGCCACGACCACCGGGCCGCCGTCGAGATCTGAGCGCCCGTCTACGCACGGAACATGGCCCGGCCGGGCCATGGCGTCACGACCGCGGGCTGGCGACTCTGGAGGATGCGAACCTTCTCAGTCCGCCAGACCGCCGCCCTCGTGGCCGGCGCCTGCCTGGTCGCGCTCGTGCTGCCGACGTCGGTGCAGGCGGCCGCCATCCCGATGACACGTCTCACCGATGGGTTCGGTCCCGTGGCGAAGGTCGACCCCAGGGGCAGACTCGCCGTGGGGGACGGCAACGGCGCGCTGACCGTCGACGGCTCGGTGGCGGCCCGGCCCACGCGCCCGGCCCGGCCGTGGATGAACGTCAACGGCACCACGCTCAGCGCCACCACCTCGCCCAGAATCCTCTACGACGGCGTGGCCAAGACCCGGCTGAACCTGACGACGTTCTCGGTCTCGGTCCCGGCCGGGAACGCCGGCTCGGTGACGGTGAGCGCCCTGGTGCTCGTCGGCAGCCCGACCGGCAGCTGCGACAACATCGGCGGCGGCGGCTTCAGCGCGGCGGAGCGGTTCACGATCGTGGTGCCGGTCGGCGGCACCGTCGTCGAGACGTTCCCGTCGCCCTTGTCGTGGACGCAGTACGGGCAGGGCGAGGACAAGTTCTGCGTGCAGGTCAGCGGGTCCGGCCCGGCCGGGTGGTCCGCCCACATCCTCGCGAACGGGTTCCTCGGCTGAGCCGGCCGGGCCGCCGGCGAGTGATCGGCGGGCTACCGTGACCGGGTGAGCGACCCGACCCCGGTGCGTGTGGTGCGGGCGGCCGACCTGCTGGCCGCCGACCCGACGCCGGGCATGGCGCGCGAGATCGCCTTCCAGGTGCCCGGCGCGCTCTGGGCCGGCCGCGTCACCACCGCCCCCGGCGCCGTCTCCGGCTGGCACCACCACGACTCCAACGAGTCCTCGCTCTACATCGTCTCCGGGATCCTTCGGCTCGAGTTCGACGGCTACGACGGCTACCTCGACGCCGAGCCCGGCGACTTCGTCCACGTCCCGGCGTTCACGATCCACCGCGAGTCGAACCCGCTCGACGTCCCCTCGGTGGCCGTCATCGCCCGCGCCGGTGCGGGTGTCCCGACCGTCAACGTCGATGGTCCGGCGGCCGGGCCCCGCTGAGGCCCATTGCTCGATTCGCCGCCGCCGGGTCGCGATAGTCGCGGACCTTCGGGACGACGACACGCCGCGCGAGGGTGCCGAACGTCCGCGACTATCCCTAAACCCGGCCCGAGGAGACGCTCAGTCGGCGTCGATCGAGCGGTACGCGCCCTGGTAGAAGAGGAGCGGGTCGATCTCGTCGAGGTCGGGGGCGTGAAGGTCGACGACCCTGCCGATGACGACGTAGTGGTCGCCGGCCTCGTGGACGGCGTGGATGGTGCAGTCGACGTGGCCGAGGGTGCCGTCGAGCACCGGGGAGCCGGTCTCGGCGGATGGCGTCCAGGAGACGCCGGCGAACTTGTCGGTGCCGCGGCTGGCCATCGTGTTGGAGAGGTCGGTCTGCTCGGCGGCCAGGAAGTTCACGCAGAACCGGCCCACCCGCTGCATCAGCGGCCAGGCGCGGGAGGTGCGGGCCGGCACGAACAGCACGAGCGGTGGGTCGAGGGAGACGCTGGAGAACGACTGGCAGGTCATGCCCACCGGCTCCCCGTTGCTCACCGCGGTGACCACGCAGACGCCGGACGCGAACCGGCCGAGCACGTCGCGGAACAGCCGGGCCGCCGCCACCGCCTCCGGGTCGTCGGCGTGGACGGCGCTGCCCTCGCCGGGGCGCCACTCGACGTCGAAGTCGACGTCGCCGAGCCAGGAGCTGATGAGCTCGGGGCTCGGCCAGGTCTCGCGCGCGTCCGAGCTCATCCCCTCGGGGATGTCGGGGTGGGGCTCCGGCGCGGACACGGCCCTCACGCTAACTACTCCCGCCGGCTCCGAAGTCGTGACCCCAGTACGAGACGGCGGTGGACTCGCGGGCGACCCAGCGGTCGTCGTCGACCTGGAGCCCGTCGGTGCCGAACTCGATGTCGAACCCACCGGGCGAGCGCACGTAGAACGACACCATCTCGTCGTTCATGTGGCGGCCGAGCGTGGCCGACAGCGGCGCCTGGTGCTTGCGCACCCGCTCCAGCGCCCGGCCCACGTGGTCGAGCTCGTCGACCTCGAGCATGATGTGCACGCACTTGCTGGGGTTCGGCATCGGCAGGAACGCCAGCGAGTGGTGTCGCGGGTTGACCCCGAGGAACCGCAGCCACACCTTCGAGCCGGGCTCCTTGCCGACGAACTCCCCGGGCATGCTCATCGAGTCGCGCAGCCGGAAGCCGAGCACGTCGGCGTAGAACCGCAGCGCCTCGACGTCGTCGGTGACCGGCAGGACGATGTGGCCCATGCCCTGGTCGCCGGTGACGAAGGTGGCGGCGTACGGCGTGACGACGGGCCGCGACTCGTAGGTGATGCCGTGGAAGAGCTCGAAGACGTTGTCGAACGGGTCGCGGAACCGGACCAGCTCCTGCACCCGGCGCTCGTCGAGCTCGGCCCGGGTGCCCTCCTCGAACTCGACGCCGGCCTTCTGCAGGTGCTCGCGGGCGTCCTGCAGCGCCCGGTGGTCGGCGACCTCCCACCCGACGGCGTCGAGCTGGTCGACGTCGGACGGGAACACCACGAGCCGCGCCGACACGGCGTCGATGCGCCAGTACTGGTGATCGGGGTTCGGGCCGCGGCCGGCCGCGAGGCCGAGCACCTTGCCGGCGAACTTCTCCCACTGCGACAGGTCGGTCGAGGCCACCCGCACGTAGCCCATGCTCTTGATGTCGATCATCCCACTGAGCCTTTCGGTGATCGAGCTTGTCGAGATTCCACGTGTCGGGCCAGGAAGGCGGTGGTGATCTCGGCGAACTCCTCGGCCGCCTCGATCTGGGCCCAGTGCCCGCAGTTCGGGAACACGTGCAGCCGGGCCTTCGGGATCAGCTTCAGGGCGACGAGGGCGCCGTCGAGCGGGTTCACCCGGTCCTCGCGACCCCAGGTGAGCAGCGTCTGCTTGCGGAGCCGGTGGGCCTCACGCCAGAGCATGCCGGCCTCGGCGGTGTCGGGATTCCAGAACGACATGCCCATCTGCCGCATCGCGTCCTGGGCCCCGGGCGCGGTGGCGTCGGCGAACCGCTCCTCCACGAGCTCGTCGGTCACGAGGTCCTGGTTCACCACCATGGCGGAGATGAACGCGCGCAGCGCCTCGCGGGTCGGGTTCGCACCGAAGTCCATGAGCCGCTGGACACCCTCGGTCGGGTCGGCGTGGAACAGGTTGAGGCTGAGCCCGCCCGGACCCATCAGCACCAGCCGGCCCACCCGGTCGGGGTGGTCGAGGGCGAGCCGCATCGCGGTGCCGCCGCCGAGGCTGTTGCCGAGCAGGTGGACGCGGTCGATGCCGAGCTCGTCGAGGAGCCGGACGACGTACCCGGCGGCGTGGCTGTAGTAGTTGCCGACGACGTCGGGCTTGTCGGAGCCGCCGAAGCCGGGCTGGTCGACCAGCAGCGTGCGGAACGTGCCCGCGAAGTGCGGCAGCGCCGCGCCGAAGTTCGACCAGGCGCTCGCTCCGGGCCCGCCGCCGTGCAGCATCACCAGCGGCAGCCCGCCGCCGACGTCCGAGCCGTCGCCCGCCTCGTAGTAGTTGAGGGTGACGTCGCCCGCCTTGGCCGAGCGCCGGACGTCGTCCTTCGCGAAGGACACGTCAGTACATCCCGGGATCGACCTTGTGGCCGAACTCGTGCGCGCCGAACATCTGGAGCGCCCGCTCGGGGTCGTTGGCGGCGTGCACCCGGCCGGCATGCGCGTCACGCCATGCCCGCTGCAGGTAGGTGCCGTTCGCGAGCGCGCGGCCGCCGGAGGCCTCGAACAGCGAGTCGATGGCGTCGATGGCGCGCTGGCTGCCGAGCACCTGGTCGCGGCGCACCTTGAGCCGGCTGCGCAGCGGGATCTTCTCGCCCTTCGCGACGTACGCCTGCTCCTCACGGATGTTGGCGACGAGCAGCGCCCAGGCGGCGTCGATCTCGGACGACGCCCGGGCGATCCGGACGGCGGCGAACGGGTCGAGCGAGGCCTTCTCGCCGAGGTAGGCGGCGCGGGTCCGCTTCTGCTGCATCTCCACGTGCTCGGCGTAGGCACCCATCGCCATGCCGATGATCGGCGTGGTGATGGTGCCGGTGAAGATCGAGTGGAACGGCAGCTTGTAGAGGTCGGAGGGGTTCTGCTCCTGGCCCGGGCCGCGGCACTGGCCGGTCTCGCCCATGCTCAGCGTGAACGCCTCGGGGATGAACGCCTCGTCGACGACGATGTCGTTGGAGCCGGTGCCCGCCAGCCCGACCATGTGCCAGACGTCGATGATCTGGTACTTCTCGCGCGGCACCATGAACGTCTTGAAGTCGACGACCTGGCCCTCGTCGTTGAACACCAGCCCGCCGAGCAGCACCCACGCGCAGTGGTCGCAGCCGGAGGAGAAGCTCCACTTGCCCGAGAGCGTGTAGCCGCCGTCGGTGACGGTGGCCTTGCCGGTGGGCGCGTACGACGAGCTCAGCCGGGTCGCGGTGTCCTCGCCCCAGACCGCCTGCTGCGCCTCGTCGGCGAACAGCGCGACCTGCCACGGGTGGACGCCGACGACGCTCGAGACCCAGCCGGTGGAGCCGCACGCCGAGGAGATGTCGCGCACGGCGGTGTAGAAGTCGACCGGGTCGGACTCGAGCCCGTCGAAGCGGCGCGGCTGCAGGAGGCGGAAGAACCCGGTCTCCTCCAGCTCCTTGATCGACGCCTCGGGGACGACGCGCAGCCGCTCGCACTCGTCCGCACGCTCGCGGAGCGTGGGGAGCAGGTCGCGGACGCCGTCGAGCACCGCTTGGGACATGGAGCCCTCCTCAGGTGGGAACGCCCCAATACTAGAACACGTTCTAGGTCTGGGTCGAGATCGTGCGGCGTCGCGTCACGAGCGTCCCGACCCATGCTCGCGGGACGGCCGGCCCCGGTTCGGCCAATCCTCCGACTGACACCCGATCGGTCACCTACGGTGTGCCAGCAGCTCAGTCTGTCAATGGGGGGCGACGTGGACGAGGATCTCCTCGCTGGACGATACCGCCGACGCCGCGCGCTGGGTGAGGGCGGCATGGGGGAGGTCTGGCTCGCCGACGACCTCGAGCTCGAGCGCCCCGTTGCGATCAAGCGGCTTCGGACGCACTTCGGCAGTGGCAACGACCAGGACCTCGTCGACCGGATGCTGCGCGAGGCCCGCGTAGTCGCACGGCTGCGTCATCCCCACCTGGTCACCCTCCACGATCTGGTGCGGGTCGAGGGACGGCCGTACCTCATCCTGGAGTACGTCGAAGGCCAGGACCTGGCCCACTGGATCGCCCGGGACGGCGCCCTCTCCGTCGCGCACGTCGCGCGCCTGGGCGCTCAGGTCGCCTCGGCACTCGCAGCCGCCCACCGCAACGGGGTGGTCCATCGCGACATCAAGCCGGCGAACGTCCTGATCGACGTCGACGGCGACGCGCATCTGGCCGACTTCGGTCTGGCACGTGGGCGCGACGACACGGCACTGACCATCGCGGGTCAGATGCTCGGAACGATCGCCTACATGGCCCCGGAGGTGGCGCGCGATAACGTCGCCTCGGAACGAAGTGACATCTGGTCGTGGGGCGCGACCGTCTACGCCGCCTTGCACGGCACTGCCCCGTATGCCCAGGGTGACGTGAACTTTCCGATGCTCCTGCATCGCATGCTGACCGAGCCCCCGCCCGCGCCGACCAGAGCCGGTGAGCTCACCGCCGTGTTGACTAAGGCCCTGTCGTTCGACCCCGCCGACCGCCCTACGGCGCTCGAGATCGCGGAGGCCTGTGCAGACGTGACAAGGCTCCTCGGGGGAGCCGTTCCCCCTCCGGCGCCTCCGGAACCCGACCATGACTCGACGCCGGTGCCCGAGCCGGACCCGGTGCCCGAGCCGGACCCACAGCCGGACCCACAGCCGGACCCACAGCCGGACCCACAGCCGGACCCACAGTCCGACCCCCAGCCCGACCCCCAGCCCCACCCCCAGCCCGACCCCCAGCCCGAGCCCGCCCCCGAGTCCGCCCCCGAGCCAGAGCCCCGGCCCGAGCCCGGCTCACCGTCTGGAGGTGACTCCCGGAGCGAGGAGACGGTCGTCGTGCCGGAGGTGTCGTCCAAGGGCAGCGCCGACAGCGAGGACGACCGGATCCCCGAGAAACGGCACGCGGTGAACGCCTGGCCGTGGGCCGTGGCCGGCGTGGTCGTCGTCATCGTCGGCGTGCTCGTCGTGGTCCTGCTCAACGGACCTGGCCCGTCCGACAGCGGCGCGAAATCGGGCACTCCCTCAGGTCGGGAGTCGCTGTCGACCTCCGCCCCGTCTACCCCTGCCGGACAGTCGGACCCGGATCGCAGCGGGTCGTCCGCGCCCCGGCGCGTCGAGACCGTTGCCGTCGGTGGTCGTTCCGGGGGACTTGCCATCACCGGTGCGGGCGATCGCGCCCTTGTCACCGATACAACGCACAACCGGCTCCGCATCGTGGATCTCGTGACTCAGAAGGTGATAGCGAGTATTCGTGTTCCCAAGTTTGCCTACGAGGTAGCAATCTCTCCTGATGGCCGAAGGGCATGGATCTGTCACGGAGACATTGTCAAAGGTGGCGCAATATCGGTTGTGGATCTGGATCGTCAACGTCTTATTACAAGCATAAAGGACCCTGACATCCCGGTCTTGGTGCGCTTCTCACCGAATGGCCGTCGGGCTTTCGTCGTCCACAACCTTGGCGACCAAATCACAGTCCTCGACACCGACGACCTCAGCGCCGTTGGAACCATCAACGTCCCTTTCGGCGTGAACGAATTGAACATCGTCGATGCCGGGACTGCATACTTCACTGCCGAAAGGTCATTGCCGTATCAGTTCGGCACTATCGATCTTCAACGCCGAGTGGTCACCCGGACGATTGAAGTCGACGAAGGTGCCCATCTCGCGGCAGTCACGCTCGGGCATGCATACGTGATCTCGTCTCGGGATGGAACCATTCGGGGCCGGCTGCGGGTGGTCTCCTTGAGGAGATTTCGGGTCATCGACACCCTGAGGGTGGGGTTAAATCCTTTGCGGGGGCAGTCAGCAGCGGTGGCGAGTCTCTCTTCGTGCCGAACTTCCTGAGTGCGAACATTTCGGTTGTCAGAGCAGCGCGCGGCAACCTCATGGCGCGGGTCATGAAGGCGATCCCCATCCCGGGTGGCCTTCCTGTGCACGTTGGACTCAGCCCGACCGATGACACTCTCTATGCCACCAACGAGGGCGGCTCGCTCCTGGCGATCCCGCTCCGCTAGGGCCGTCGACCGGCCCTAGCCTGCCGCGCGGCCGCCTCGACACCGGCGACGTAGCCGTCCCAGTCGTACCCGTCGCCGAGCAGGTTCGGGTCCTCGGCGCGCCGACCGGCGGCGCCGTCGATGGTCTCGCGCACGATGTCGGCGTGGCCGGCGTGGCGGTAGGTCTCAGTGGTGACGTGCACGAGGATCCGGTGCAGCGTGACCGGCGGCTCCTCGGCCGGCCACCACGGCACCCGGCCCTGGGTGTCGAGGTCGCAGGCCGCGAAGGTGCCGGCGGCGTGCTCCCAGGCCCGGTGGTAGAGGCCGACGACGAACTCGCGGGACTCGGTCGCGGGCACCCACATGTCGGCGTTGACGTCGGCGTCGGGTTCGTGCCACGGCAGGTCGACGTCGTGCGGCCGCCCGAAGGTGGGACCGAAGTAGCCGAGCTCGATGCTGGCGAGGTGCTTCACCAGCCCGAGCAGGTTGGTGCCGGTGCGGGTGAGCGGCCGGCGCACGTCGTACTCGCTGAGCCCCTCGAGCTTCCAGAGCATCGCGTCACGACCGGTCTGGAGGTACTCGACCAGGGTGTCCTTGGCGGCGTCATCGAGAGGAGGCATGCCCTCGACCCTCGCACCGACCGCCGACACCGGGCCACCCGGATCGCGGACCAGACCACACGGCGCCGCGAGGTAAAGGTTCACTCGTTCGGACGACGGGCGCCCCTGCCCCGGTCCTAGCGTCCGACCATGAAGCGCCTGGTGCTCCGCGTCGTCCTGGCCCTCGCCCTCGCCGTCGGTGCCGGGCTCGCCGCCCAGGCACCGGCCGCCGCCGTCCGCCACTCCGGCCCGAACTGGGTGTGGTTCGGCCCCGCGTCGTGGGACGCGGGGTACGGCACGTACGGCATCACGATCCTGGGCGGCAGCGGCGCCACGCTCGACCTCGGGTTCAGCTCGGTCTTCTGCGCCCCCGGGGCCACCTGGGCCGACTCGGTGCGCAACTACTTCGCCAACCAACGCTCCCAGCTGCGGCAGCGCGGCTGGACCTTCCGCACCGTCGGCCCGATCGTCCACCCCGGCGGGTTCCCGTCGCTGTACCGGCGGCAGGTGCTGCAGGCCGACCACAACCCCGGCGTCGACCAGCGCGGCCTGATCATCCTCGACTACGACTTCACCACGAACGTCGACGGAGTGAACTACTGCTACCAGCGCAGTATCGCCAAGTACTCCTTCACCCGGAACTGGAACAACCTGCGCACCACGCTCCAGAACGTGCAGAACAGCCTGGCCTACTCCGGCCCGGGCGCCCCGGAGGGCGAGGACCCCGACGCGTAGGCGGGTCGACCGAGGAACGAGGTCGCACCGCCTGATGGTGGTCGAGCGAGCCGTCACGGGCTGAGCCTGCGAAGTCCGTGAACCGGCGTGTCGAGACCTCCGGAGGGATCTCGGGACGCAACCCCACGGACGTCGAGCTTGTCGAGACGCCGGAGCCGATCTCGCGAACGTGAGTGGGTCAGGTCGGCAGACCGGGCCGGGCGCCTCGACACGCTCGACGAACGTCGTTAGGAGTTGGCCGCCTGCTTGTCCTGCTCCGCCTTGAGCATCAGCGCGATGTCGATGAGCTGGTCCTCCTGGCCGCCGATCAGCTTGCGGCGGCCGGCCTCGAGCAGGATCTTCGCGCCCGGGACGCCGTACCGGTCGGCGGCGTTGCCGGCGTGCTTGAGGAACGAGGAGTAGACGCCGGCGTAGCCCATCATCAGCGTCATCCGGTCGAGCTGGCACTCCTCCGGCATGGCCGGCTTGATGACGTCCTCGGAGGCGTCGACGATCTGGAGGAAGTCGACGCCGGTGGTCCAGCCGAGCTTGTCGCACACCCCGATGAACGCCTCGAGCGGCGTGTTGCCGGCGCCGGCACCGAACCGGCGCACCGAGCCGTCGATCTGGGTGGCGCCGGCACGCGCGGCGATCACGGTGTTGGCGACGCCGAGCCCGAGGTTCTCGTGGCCGTGGAAGCCGACGTCGGCGACGTCGCCGATCTCGGCGACGAGCGCGACGACCCGGTCGGCGGTCTGCTCCATGATCAGCGCGCCGGCGGAGTCGACCACGTAGACGCACTGGCAGCCGGCGTCGACCATGATCCGCGCCTGCTTCGCCAGCACCTCCGGCGGCTGGGTGTGGCTCATCATGAGGAACCCGACGGTCTCCAGCCCGAGCTCGCGGGCCAGCCCGAAGTGCTGGATCGAGACGTCGGCCTCGGTGCAATGGGTGGCGATCCGGCAGATCTGGCCGCCGTTGTCCTGCGCGGCGCGGATGTCGTCCTTGGTGCCGACGCCCGGGAGCATGAGGAACGCGATCTTGGCGCGCTTCGCGGTGTCGGCCGCGATGCGGATGAGCTCCTGCTCCGGCGTCTTCGAGAACCCGTAGTTGAACGACGAGCCGCCGAGGCCGTCGCCGTGGGTCACCTCGATCACCGGGATGCCCGAGGTGTCGAGCGCCTCGACGATGTCGTGCACCTCCTGCGCGGTGAACTGGTGCCGCTTGTGGTGCGACCCGTCGCGCAGGCAGGTGTCGGTGAGCCGGAGGTCGAGCGTCCCCCACGGCTCGTCGCCGTGGGTGCCGGACCAGGTGCGGGTGAGCGTGTCGAGATCGGCGGTCATCGGATGCTCCTCGCGATGTTCTCGCCGACCTGCGCGGCGGCGGCGGTCATGATGTCGAGGTTGCCCGAGTACGGCGGCAGGTAGTCTCCGGCGCCCTCCACCTCGACGAAGATCGAGACCTTGGTCTGCCCCTGGGTGGCGGCCGACGGCTCGTCGACCTGCGGCTCCTGGAGCAGCCGGTAGCCGGGCACGTACTCCTGCACCGCCTTCTCCATCGCCACCACCGACCGCACGATCTCGTCGGTGTCGGCCTCCGGCGGCACGGCGCAGAAGATCGTGTCGCGCATGATCATCGGCGGCTCGGCCGGGTTGAGGATGATGATCGCCTTGCCCCGCTGGGCGCCGCCGATGGTCTCGACGCCGGCGGCCGTCGTCCGGGTGAACTCGTCGATGTTGGCGCGGGTGCCGGGGCCGGCGCTCACCGACGACACCGAGGCGACGATCTCGGCGTACGACACCTCGGCCACCCGCGAGACGGCGGCGACCATCGGGATCGTGGCCTGGCCGCCGCAGGTGATCATGTTGACGTTCATCGCGGCCACGTGCTCCTCGCCGTTCACCGGCGGGATCACCGCCGGCCCGACGGCAGCCGGCGTCAGGTCGACGGCTCGGATGCCGGCCTCCTCGTAGCGCGGCGCGTACTCGCGGTGCACGTAGGCGGAGGTGGCCTCGAAGATCAGGTCGGGCAGCTCGTCCTGCTTGAGCAGCCAGTCGACGCCCTCGTGGGTCGCCTCCAGCCCCTGGTCGGCGGCCAGCTTGAGCCCCTCCGACGTCGGGTCGACGCCGATCATCCAGCGCGGCTCGATCACCTCGCTGCGGAGCAGCTTGTACATGAGGTCGGTGCCGATGTTGCCCGGCCCGACGATGGCAGCAGTCGCCTTCGGCATTCCTACTCCTCGAACTCGGCGGTGAGCGGCGCGAAGCCGCTGATGGTCGCGTCCACGCGGTCCCCCGCGGCGAACGGCACGAACGGTCCCAGCGCCCCCGACAGCACGACCTGACCGGCGCGCAGCGGGTCGCCGAACCGGTGGCACTGGACGGCCAGCCAGCGCAGCGCCTCGAGCGGGTCGCCCAGGCAGGCGGCGCCGGTGCCGCTGGAGCGCACCTCGCCGTCGATGCGCAGCTCCATCTCGACGTCGACCGGCTCGACGTCGGTGAGCGAACGGCCCTCGGCGCCGACGACGTACAGCCCGCTGGAGGCGTTGTCGGCCACGGTGTCGGTGAAGGTGATGTCCCAGTCGCCGATGCGGGAGTCGACGATCTCCAGCGCCGGCAGCGCCACCTCGACGGCGTCGCGGACGGCGGCCAGCGTGATCTCGTCCTCGTCGGCCGGGTCGACGTCGGTCGCCATCCGGAACGCCACCTCGGCCTCGACCCGCGGCTGCAGCAGCGTGCGCATCGACACCGGGTCGTGGTCGCTGACGTCCATGTCGCTCAGCAGGTAGCCGAAGTCGGGCTGGTCGACGCCGAGCTGGTCCTGCACCGCCTTCGACGTCGCGCCGATCTTGCGGCCCACCACGGTGGCGCCGCCGGCGAGCCGGCGCCGCACGAGTCCCTGCTGAACGGCGTAGGCGGCGGGCAGGTCGTCGGTGCCGATGAGGTCGCGCACCGCGGGGCACGGCGTGCGGGTCTCCAGGGCCGTCGCCAGCCGCGCCACGGCAGCGTCGATCGCGTCCTGGGAGGTCACCGGATCGATACTAGAACCTGTTACAGTTTTGCGCCATGAGCGCCCCCCTGCCGGCCGAGGTGGACGTCGTCGTCGTCGGTGCCGGAGGCGCCGGGATGACCGCCGCCCTGGCCTCCGCGAAGCAGGGTCTCGACACCGTGCTGCTCGAGAAGAGCGGCTACTTCGGCGGCTCCACCGCGCGCAGCGGCGGCGGGGTGTGGATCCCCGACAACTACGCGCTCAAAGCCGCGGGCGAGGCCGACGGCACCGCCGAGGCCAAGCGCTACCTCGACGCGATCGTCGGCGACGTCGTCCCGAAGGTGCGCCGCGACACCTACCTCGACCGCGGTCCCGAGGTGCTCGACTTCGTCCGCGACCACACGCCGCTCCGCTTCACCTGGGTGCCCGAGTACGCCGACTACCACCCCGAGCGCCCCGGCGGCCGGCTCCGCGGCCGCTCCTGCGAGCCGGTGCCGATGGACGCCTCGTTCCTCGGTGACGAGCTGGAACGGCTGCACCCGCAGTACACGAAGGCGCCGGCGAACATGATCGTCACGCAGGCCGACTTCCGGAAGATCAGCCTCGGCCTGCGCACCCTGCGCGGCCCGGTGACGATGGTGAAGGTGCTGGTGCGCCGGATCGTCAGCCTGCTGCTGCGCCGCCGGATGTACGCGATGGGCAACGCGATCGCGATCGGGCTGCGGCAGGGGCTCGTCGACGCCGGCGTGCCGGTGCACTACGACTGCGAGCTCACCGACCTGGTGCTCGACGGCGGCCGCGTCGTCGGCGTCACGGTGCTGCGTGACGGCGTCGCGCACGTCGTCCGGGCGCGGCGCGGTGTGATCCTCGGCAGCGGCGGCTTCGAGAAGAACCTCGAGCTCCGCGAGAAGCACCAGCCGCGTCCCACCTCGGTCGACTGGACGACGGGCAGCGAGTTCAACACCGGCGGCGGGATCCTGGCCGGCGTCGCCGCCGGCGCCGAGACCGACCTGATGGACGACGCCTGGTGGGGTCCGACGATCCCGCTGCCGAACGGGCCGTGGTTCTGCCTCGCCGAGCGCAACCTGCCGGGCTCGATCATCGTCAACCAGGCGGGCGAGCGGTTCATGAACGAGGCCCTCCCCTACGTCGAGGCGGTGCACGAGATCTACCGCGGCGAGGCCACCGGCGTCGGCCACGTGCCGGCCTGGATGGTGATCGACCAGCGCTACCGCAACCGCTACCTGTTCGCCGGCCTCGGCCCGCGGCAGCCCTTCCCCGGCCGCTGGTACAAGAACGGCACCGTGGTGAAGGCCGACTCGCTCGCGGCGCTCGCCGAGCAGATCGAGGTGCCGGCGGCGGCGCTCGAGGCCACCGTCACGCGGTTCAACGGCTTCGCCCGCTCCGGCATCGACGCGGACTTCCACCGCGGCGAGTCGGGCTACGACCAGTACTACTCCGACCCCACCGTGAAGCCGAACCCGTCGCTCCACGAGATCGACCAGGCGCCGTTCTACGCCGTGAAGATCGTGCCGGGCGACCTCGGCACCAAGGGCGGCCTCGTCACCGACGAGCGCTCCCGGGTGCTGCGCGCCGACGGCAGCGCGATCCCCGGGCCTCTACGCCGCCGGCAACTGCTCCTCGGCCGTCATGGGCCGCACCTACGCCGGCCCCGGCGCCACCATCGGCCCGGCCCTGGTGTTCGGCTACCTCGCCGCCGAGGACATCGCGCGGGCAGGCGGCTAGCGTCGCCGAAGGAGAGCGCCTGATGCCGATCGATCCCGACGTCGCGATCGGAGCCGACCTCGGCAGCCGCGAGTTCGCGTGGTCCTCGAGCGACGTGCTGCTCTACCACCTCGGCATCGGTGCCGGCGCGCGACCGGGCGACAACCTCGACCCGGCCGTGCTGCGCTGGACCGCCGACCACGACGACCTGCAGGTGCTGCCGTCGTTCGGCGTGGTGGCACCCACCTTCCACGAGACCGCGGCGCCGTCGGTGGAGATGCCCGGGGTGCAGATCAGCCTCGGGCAGGTGGTGCACGGGTCGCAGTCGATCGCCGTGCACGCGCCGATCCCGCCGTCCGGCAAGGCCACCCAGCGCACCACGCTCACCGACGTGTGGGACAAGGGCAAGGCGGCGGTGATCTGGCAGGAGGCCACCGTCACCTCCGACGAGGGCGTCGACCTCTGGACCACCCGCTCGTCGATCTTCGTGCGCGGCGAGGGCGGCTTCGGCGGCGAGCGCGGCACCTCGGAGCCGGTGACGCTTCCCGACCGGGCGCCGGACGCCGACACCACCTACGCCATCGCGCCGAACCAGGCGCTCCTCTACCGGCTGTGCGGAGACCGCAACCCGCTGCACTCCGACCCCGCGTTCGCCGAGGCCGCCGGCTTCCCGGCGCCGATCCTGCACGGGCTGTGCTCCTACGGCATCACGCTGCGCGAGCTCACCACCGCCCTGCTCGGCGCCGACGCGGGCCGGGTGGCCGGCTTCGGGGTGAGGTTCAGCGGCGTGGTGTTCCCCGGCGAGACGCTGCGCGTGCGCGGCTGGCGGGAGGACGGACGGATCGTCGGCGACGCCACGGTGGCCGGCGGCGAGCGCGACGGCTCGCCCGTACTCGCCGACGTGGTGCTCACCACACGCTGAAACCCGCGACACACAGGTCCTGTTCACCTCACACCCAGGTGGCGCTCGTACGGTCGGACGGCATGGCATCCCCCGATCTCCGTACTGATGAGCACGTCCTCGACCTCGGCCTGGCCGGCCGGCACGCGTTCCGGCACGAGGCCTCGCTGGGACTCGCGGTCGGCGTGTCCGACCGCCTCACACCCCGGCTCGAGCGCCGGCTCGGCCCGCTCGCCCGCACCGTCGCGACCATGCAGGCCTACCGCCGGGCGGTGCCGTTCCGCGTGCGCCTGGAGTTCCCCGACGGCGACCACGAGCGCCTCGAGGTCGACGACGTGCTCGAGGTGTCCGTGACCCGAGGTGCCGGCGTGCTCGACGTCCACGTGGTCGGCAACGCGCCGTTGCGCGACCACCTCGCCATCGGCCGGCGGCTCCGGCGCGGCGAGACGGTGCAGCACCCGCGCGTGACCCACGTGTCGACCGGGACGGTCCGGGTGGTCACCACCCCCGTCACCGACGTGGTGCTCGACGGCGACGTCGGCACCTACACCCCGACCACCTTCCGAGCGCAGCGAGAGGTCAGCAGCCGGTCCCGGTGACGTGGGCCAGGGTGGCGCACACGTCGCCGCCGGTGTCGGCCTGGCTGGGCGAGGGCTGGAACGAGACCAGCGCGGCGAGCAGCAGCAGGAACAGCACGGTGAGCCGGGTGATCATCACGCCTCCTGGCGAGTGGAGTGACCTCGTTGTCCCCAGGTGCGGCATCCGGAAACCCACCCGCCCGGGGTGGACTAGGCCGGTTACGTTGACGACGTCGTCCCGATCCCGACCGGAAGGCCCGCGCCATGCCCACTCGTACCGCCCACCACTCGGTCTGACCGTGGCCACGGGTCTCGTCCAGGTCGGTCAGCATGCGGCCGACCTCGACCGCGCGACCGTGTTCTACACCGCGCTGCTGGAGCGGACGCCGACCGCCGTGTACGACCCGCCCGGGCTGGTGTTCTTCGACCTCGACGGCGTCCGGCTGCTGCTCGACCGGGCGCTGCCGAGCGCGCTCGTCTACCTGCGGGTCGACGACGTCGACGCGGCGGTGGCCCGGGCGGTCGCGGCCGGTGCCACCGTGTCGTCCGAGCCGCACGTGATCTTCGGGCACGACGACGACACGCTCGGCCCGGCCGGCACCGACGAGTGGCACGCGTTCGTCACCGACACCGAGGGCAACACCGTCGGCCTGGTGGAGCAGCGGCCGCGCTGAGCCTTACGGCTTGCGCGCCAGGAGGTACAGCCGCTCGGTCCACTCGTTCCGGGCCCGGCTCGGGCCGCGGCGGTACCACTCGACGTCGGTGAGGCCGGCCCGCTCGAGCAGCCCGACCATCTCGGCCGGCTCGTGGAACACGAAGTCGAGGTCGATCTCGTGCTCGAACCACTCGGTGTGGTGGTACACCTCGTCGCCGGCGTGCAGCGCCAGCGCCAGGGTGCCGCCCGGAGCCAGCGGCCGCACCAGCGCGTCGAGCGCGGCGGGCAGCTCCGACCCGGCGAGGTGGATGAGCGAGTACCAGCCGAGCACGGCACCCCAGCCGTCGGCGCCTGGCGGCCGCATCAGCCGGCGCAGGTCGCCGACCTCGTAGTGGCCCTCGGGGTACCGGCGGCGCGCCTCGTCGACCATCTCCGGGGTCAGGTCGATCCCGGTGGCGTCGGCGCCGCGGCTCGCGAGGTACGCCGTCACGTGCCCCGGCCCGCAACCCACCTCGACCACCGGCCCCGGCCCGGCCGCGACCCGCTCGAGCAGCCAGCGCTCGAACGGCAGGTGCGCGAGCTCACCGGTGAGGTGGTCGGCGTAGTCGCCGGCCACCGTCGCGTAGGTGGCGCGGACCTTCGCGTCCCGCGCCTCGGCGCCGCCGGCCAGCACCGTGTCGCGGTCGACCTCGGGCTCGGCCGCGGGCGCGCTCCCCACCTCGACCGGGCCGAGCAGGTGCACCCAGCGGGCGTCGTGCTCGCGCGGCCCGCGCGGCAGCACGCGCACCAGCGGCGGCTCCGCGGCCGCCATCCGGGTCAGCGTCTGCTCGACGTCGGCCCGGTCGGCGAACGGGTGCAGGCGCTCGGTGCGGGTCTTCAGCGCGCCGGGCGGCTGGGCGCCGCGCAGCAGCAGCACGGTGAGCAGCGCGCGCTCGTCGTCCGGCCAGCCCTGCCGGGCCGCCACCGTCTGCACGTACTTCAGCGTCCGTCGGCCGCGGTCCTCCCAGGTGACCGCCACCAGGTCGCGGGCCTTGAGCTCGCGCAGCGTGTCGTGCACGAGCCGTTCGTCGTAGTCGACGACGGGCTCCCGGCTGCTCGCCTGGTTGCACGCCGTCCGCACCGCGTTGACCGTCATCGGGTACGACGCCGGCACCGTCACCTCCTTCTCCAGGAGGCTGCCGAGGACGCGCTGCTCCTCGATGGTCAGGACGGGGAGGTCGCTCACGGCCGGAAATCTAGCCCGATCACCGGCCGTTGCGGTCCACGCGCTCCCACGGCCAGTCGGCGGCCAGCCAGGCGGCGACGGCGTCCGCCAGCGGCGCGTCGAGGTGCGCCCGGTCCGCCGTCACCCACGAGAGCACCTCGACGTCAGTGTCGTCGTCCTTCGTCGGGTACAGGTAGACGCAGCCGATCACGTGCGCGTCGTCCGGGTCGATCACCGTGAAGGTGAAGCCCTTCCGCTGCTCGAAGTCCTCGGCGTGGCGCACGAGGTCGCGGAGGTTCCGCTCCGGCGTGTACCCCTCGGGTGGCGGCCAGTTCCCGTCCGGGTAGCCGGTCGTGGAGCGGATGTGCTCGATGCTCGACGTCCACGCAGCCAGGTCGGACTCGTTGTGCTGCGGCCCCAGCGGCTCGAGCCGGAACTCCTCGGTCACCAGCGACGTCGGCGGGTCGAAGCCGGCCGGCACGAACTCGTCTGCGCTCACGACGGCGACCGTAGGCGGCCCCGCGGCCCGCCGCACCCGGTTTCGCGCGGGGCGGTGAGTGAGCCACGGAATCCGGCCGACCTCCGGTGGCTGGCTCACCGCTCCCTCGACGCGACCGTGGCTCACTCACCGCGCCCACGGACGCCGCCCCCTCCCCCCGCCGGCGCCCTACGCTGCCGGGATGAGCGTTCTCGACTCCTGGACCCGCGGCGAGCACGTCGGCGACGGCCGCACCTTCCCCACCTACCGCAAGGGCAGCGGGCCCGGCGTGATCGTGGTGCACGAGATCCCGGGGCTGACGCCGCAGGTCGTGGCGTTCGCCGAGGAGGTCGTCGTGGCCGGGTTCACCGTCGTCCTGCCGCACCTCTTCGGCAAGCCCGGCGCCGGCGTCAACCCGCTCACGATCGCCAGCTCGATGCGCCAGGTGTGCATCAGCAACGAGTTCACCAAGCTCGCGACCGGCGAGACCTCACCGGTGGCCGGCTGGCTCCGCAGTCTCGCCCGCGACCTGCATGCCGAGCTCGGCGGGCCCGGTGTCGGCGCGCTCGGCATGTGCTTCACCGGCGGTTTCGCACTGGCGATGATGGTCGACGACGCCGTCGCGGCGCCGGTGCTCTGCCAGCCGTCGACGCCGTTCCCGGTGGGCAAGGCCCGGGCCGCCGACCTCAACCTGTCGCCGGCCGACCTCGAGACCGTGAAGACCCGCGCCGCCGGCGGCTGCCAGGTGCTCGGCTTCCAGTACGCGAAGGACCCCGCCACGGGCACCCGGTTCGACACCCTCGACCGCGAGCTCGGCGACGCCTTCATCCGCGTCGACTTCCCGGGCCGCAAGCACAGCACCGTGACCCTGCACCGTCAGCAGGAGGCGGTCGACCGGATCCTCTCGTTCTTCGCCGAGAAGCTCTCCGGCTGAGACGCCTGGTCGAGTCACGACGCTCGTCGAGCCTGTCGAGACGCCCCGACCCCTCGCGACACGAGATCGCTCCCCGCGTCTCGACAAGCTCGACGAACGACACCGAGCGACAGTCCCGATGCCCCACGCTCGTCGAGCCTGTCGAGACGCCCCGACCCGGTCTCACCGACCCGACCCCTCGCGACACGAGATCGCTCCCCGCGTCTCGACAAGCTCGACGAACGACACCGAGCGACAGTCCCGATGCCCCACGCTCGTCGAGCCTGTCGAGACGCCCCGACCCGCTCTCACCGACCCGACCCCTCGCGACACGAGATCGCTCCCGGCGTCTCGACAAGCTCGACGAACGACACCGAGCGACAGTCCCGGTGCCCCACGCTCGTCGAGCCTGTCGAGACGCCCCGACCCGGTCTCACCGACCCGACCCCTCGCGACACGAGATCGCTCCCGGCGTCTCGACAAGCTCGACGAACGACGCGGACGACGACGGCCGCCGCACGTTCAGGGTGCCGAGAGCACCAGCCCGCTGGTCGGAACTCCCGTGCCGGCGGTGACGAGCACGTGCGAGTCGGCGGCCGCGGGCACCGGGTTCACCGAGGTGCCGCGGACCTGCCGGACCGCCTCGGCGATGCCGTTCATGCCGTGGATGTAGGCCTCGCCGAGCTGGCCGCCGTGGGTGTTGAGCGGCAGCCGGCCGCCGACCTCGATCGCGCCGTCGGCCACGAAGCCGGGCGCCTCGCCGCGGCCGCAGAAGCCGAGCTCCTCCAGCTGCATCAGCACGTAGGGCGTGAAGTGGTCGTAGAGGATCGCCATCGGCATGTCGGCCGGTGAGAGCCCGGACTGCCGCCACAGCTCGCGCCCGACCACGCCCATCTCGGGGATGCCGATGTCGTCGCGGTAGTACGACGTCATCACGAACTGGTCGCGGCCGCTCCCCTGCGCCGCCGCGGTGACCACGGCCGGCTTCTGGGCCAGGTCGCGCGCCCGCTCGGCCGAGACGACGACCAGCGCCACCGCACCGTCGGACTCCTGGCAGCAGTCGAGCAGGTGCAGCGGGTCGACGATCATCCGCGAGGCCTGGTGGTCCTCGAGCGTGATCGGCTTCTCGTAGAAGAAGGCGTCGGGATTGGCCGCGGCGTGCCGGCGGTCGGCCACCGCGACGGCGCCGAAGTCCTCCGACGTCGCGCCGTACTCGTGCATGTAGCGCCGGGCCTGCATCGCCACCGTGGCCGCCGGCGTGCCGAGCCCCATCGGGTAGGTCCAGGCGTTGTCGAGGCCGTTGGTGTTCACCTGGGCGGCCGCGGCCAGCGAGAACTGCCCGAACCGGCTCTCCGACCGCTCGTTGAAGCCGCGGTAGGCCACCACGACGTCGGCGACGCCGGTGGCGACCGCCATCGCCGCCTGCTGCACGGTGGCGCAGGCACCGCCGCCGCCGAAGTTGATGCGCGAGAAGAACCGCAGCTCCGGCAGCCCGAGCTCGCGGGCCACCGCGATCTCCGAGGAGGTGTCCATCGTGAACGTGGTGAGGCCGTCGATCTCGCCGACGTCGAGGCCGGCGTCCGCGACGGCGGCCCGCACCGCCTCGACGGTGAGCTGGAGCTCGGAGCGGCCGGACTTCTTGGAGAACTCGGTGGCGCCGATGCCGGCGATCGCGGCCTGTCCCGAGAGCGTCACGCGACGGCCACCTTCACCGTGCCGGTCACGTGGTCGCCCAGCGACACCCGTGCCGACGACCGCGATGGTCGCGACGCCGTCGGCCACCTCGGTGACCTCGCCGCTGAACGTGAGCGTGTCGTAGGGGTGCGCCGGCGCGCCGAGCCGGATCGCGATGCCCTTGAGCTCGGCGTCGTGGCCGGCCCAGTCGACGACGAACCGCTCGACCAGCCCGTTGGTGGTGAGGATGTTCATGAAGATGTCCTGCGACCCGGCCGCCTGCGCGACGTCGCGGTCGTGGTGCACGTCCTGCCAGTCGCGGGTGGCGATCGCGGTGCTGACGATCGTGGTCGGCGTCATCGGCAGGCTCCACTCGGGGATCACCTGGCCGGCCTCCAGCGTCCTCACTGCTTCCTCCACACGGGCAGGGTCAGCTCGTCGTCGACCTCGCGGAAGTCGACACGCAGCCGGTCGCCGATCGCCAGGTCGTCGACGCCGTCCACCTCGCCGACCATCCGGACACCCTCGTCGAGGTCGATGAGGGCGATCACGATCGGCAGCTCCTTGCCGGGGACCGGCGGGTGGCGGTGCACGACGTAGGAGAAGACGGTGCCCTCGCCGGAGGCGACCTCGTAGCCGCGGTCGTAGGCGTCGCAGGACTGGCAGGCGGGTCCGGGCGGGAACCGCTTCGCCCCGCAGGCGTTGCAGACCTGGATCCGCAGCTCGCCGGCCTTCGTGCCGTCCCAGAAGAACTGCGAGTCGCGGTTGACCATCGGTCGCACGGTCATGACGTCGACTCCAACGGCTGGAACTTCAGGACCCGGAACAGCATCGTGGCCACCACCTCGTCGCCGACGTACCAGGTGTTCCGCGACGTCACGAAGTACCCGACTCCCATCGCGGTGCTCTTCGGGCCGGCCACCGAGTCGAGCGCGCTGGTGACCCGTACGTCCTCGCCGACCCGCAGGTAGCGGTCGTAGGTCTGCTCGCAGTTGGTGCCGAGGACGGCGGTGAAGCCCTCCTCGGTGAGGAACTCGGTCATCCGGCTGAGGGGATCCTCCGGCGGCCGGCGTCGACCGAGGCCGGGCATCGTCCACACCTGTGCCATCGACGGCGGCGCCTCGCCACCGCTGCGGAACCGCTCGTTCTCGTAACCCATCGCGTCGAGCCAGGTGCCGATCGTGGCCTGGTTGACCGGGTACGGCGCCTGCGACTCCGAGGCCTCGCCGAGCGCCCTGATCCGCTCGGCCTCGGCCATGATCCGCTCGTGCTGCTCGTCGCTCACCGGGGCACCCTCGGCAGCCCCAGCCCGAACATGCCGATCAGCTCGCGCTGCACCTCCTGCACGCCGCCGCCGAAGGTGAGCACCAGGTTCCGCTTCGCCTGCTCGTCGAGGTAGCGCATCAGCCACCGGGTGTCGTCGTCGGACGGGTCGCCGTAGCGGTGCAGGACGGCGACCAGGTCGGCCGCGAGGTGCTGCACCTGGTCGGCGGCGAACACCTTCGACGACGACGCGTCGCCCACCGACACCTCTCCGGCCTCCCCGGCGCGCGCGACCTCCCAGTTGAGCAGCTCGTTCACCCGGAACGCGGCGGTGACCCGCCCGAGCACGTCGCGCACGTCCTGGCGGTCGACGACGCCGGCCTTGCCGGCCCACTCGGCGATCCGGTCGCGCAGCCCCTCGAGCCGGCCGGCGGGACCGAGCATCACGCGCTCGTGGTTGAGCTGGGTGGTGATGAGCTTCCAGCCCTGGTTCTCCTCGCCGACCAGCATGTCGGCGGGCACCCGCACGTCGTTGTAGTAGGTGGCGTTCACGTGGTGGGAGCCGTCGGCGGTGATGATCGGCGTCCACGAGTAGCCGGGGTCGGTGGTGTCGACGATGAGGATCGAGATGCCCTGATGCTTCGGGGCGTCCGGGTCGGTGCGGACGGCGAGCCACACGTAGTCGGCCTGGTGCCCGCCCGTCGTCCAGAGCTTCTGGCCGTTGACGACGTAGTGGTCGCCGTCGCGGCGGGCACTGGTGCGCAGCGAGGCGAGGTCGGTGCCGGCGTCCGGCTCGCTGTAGCCGATCGCGAAGTGCACGTCGCCCTCGAGGATGCGCTTCAGGAACAGGTCCTTCTGCTTGTCGGTGCCGTAGCGGATCAGCGTCGGGCCGACGGTCTGCAGCGTGACGGCGGGCAGGTGCACGTCGGCGTGCTGCGCCTCGTTGGCGAAGATCGTCTGCTCCACCTCACCGAGGCCGTGGCCGCCGTACTCCTGCGGCCAGCCGACGCCCATCCAGCCGTCCTCACCCAGCTGCCGGATGACGCGCTGGTAGGTGTCGCCGTGCCGGTCCTGACCCATCTCGGCGTGCTCGTCGCGGGACGCGAGGCCGTGGAAGTAGGTGCGCAGCTGCGCCTTGAGGTCGCGCTGCGCGCCGGAGAGCTCGAGGTTCTTCGTGGCCGGGTCCTCCACCGGCACGTCGCCGGGCAGGGTGCCGAGCGCGTGGGCGAGGTCGGTGACCCAGGAGAAGTAGTGGTGCAGCGGGTAGGTCTCGTCGACGCCCATGCCGCCGTGGAGGTGGTGGCAGACCCGCAGCGCCTTCGGGCCCTCGGCCACCAGCCAATAGGAGCCGACGGCGAGGTCGTCGGCGGCGTCGAGCCCCTGCGCGACCCGCCAGACGGCGTTGTCGGCGGCGAGGTCGAGGGTGCGGGAGGCGATGTAGACGTCGGCCACCTGCATCGCCACCGCCTGGAACTGCGCCAGCGGGCGGCCGAACTGCTCGCGGCCCTTCACGTAGCCGGCGGTGAGGTCCCGGGCGCCGGCCACGAGCCCGGCGCCGGTGAGCAGCAGGCCGGCGGTGGCGAGGTCGACGAGCCGGCCGGCGGCGCCGTCGTCGAGTGGCTCGGCCGGGGCGCCGTCGAGCACCACGGTGTGGGTGGTGAGCCGGGCCGAGGAGCCGGACTCCTCGAGCGTGACGCCGGGTCCGGCCGGGTCGACGAGCACGACCACGTCGTCGTCGCCGCGGCGCGCGGTGACCAGGAGTCGAGCGGCCTCGGTGGCCAGGCTGACGCCGATCTTGCGGCCGGTGACCGTCTCGCCGTCGAACGTGGCCTCCGGGGGCTGGCCGAACCGCCGTCCGACCTCGCGGATCGCGGGGGTGAGCAGCACCTCGCCGGCGCCGACGCCGGGCAGCCAGGCGGTCTGCTGGTCGTCGGTGCCGTGGGTGGCCAGGGTGAGCACGCCGCAGCAGAGCGTCTCCCACACCGGCAGGTGCGCGGCGCGGGCGCCGGTCGCGCGGAGCAGCACCCCGACCTCGGCCAGCCCGAGGCCCTCGCCGCCGTGCGCGGTGGGCACCGGGAGCGCGGTCAGCCCGGCGGCGGCGAACGCCGCCCAGTCGCCGTCGCGGTCCAGCGCCTCGGCCACGACGGCGCGCACGGCGTCGAGCGCCTCGGCCTCCTCCGCGTGCGGCAGGGTGTACCCGTCGACCTGCGTCATGGGCGAAACTGTAACGTGTTCTAGTCGGCGGGCGGGAGGGGTCGGGATGAGTGCGCTGTCACCACGGCGGCTGCTGCAGCACCGCGTCTACATCCCGTGGGTGCGCATCCCGCCGGGCCGGCTGGTCGAGCTGCCCGGCCGCGGCACCACCTATGTGACCGACACCCCCGGCCCCGCGCCGACGTCCCCGACGATCGTGCTGCTACACGCGCTGGGCTGCACCGGCCTGCTCACCTGGTTCCCCGCGATCCCGACCTTGGCGCGGCGCTACCGGGTGGTGACGCTCGACCAGCGCTGGCACGGCCAGGGCATCCACAGCGAGCGGTTCTCGCTCTACGACTGCGCCGACGACGTCGTCGCGCTCCTCGACGAGCTCGGCATCGAGCAGGCGATCGTCGCCGGTTACTCGATGGGCGGCGTCGTCGCCCAGCGGGTGTGGCGGCAGCACCCGCAGCGGGTGGCCGGCCTGGTGCTCTGCTCCACGACCGGCCGGTTCCAGAACGGCCTCGGCGAGCGCGTCTTCTTCACCGGCATGGGCACCGCGATGCTCGGGGCGCGGGGCGTCTCGCGGTCGCGCACGATCTCGCGGGCGGCCCGGATCGCCGCCGGCTCGCTCGACCTGACGCCGTCCGACCTCGGCGAGTGGGCGCTGCGCGAGTTCCGCTCCACCTCGCCCTGGGCGGTCGGCCAGGCGGTGGCCGCCCTCGGCCGGCACCACTCGCGGCCGTGGCTGGGCCGGATCGACGTCCCGACCGCCGTCGTCGTCACCACCCGCGACCGGGCGATCCCGCCGGCCCGCCAGCGCGGCCTCGCTCGCTCGATCCCCGGCGCGACGCTCCACGAGATCGACGCCGGCCACGCCGCCTGCACCCTCGAGACCGAGAAGTTCGTCCCCGCCCTCGTCGAGGCCGTCAACACCGTCCACGCCCGGCGCCGTGACTTCGCGCGCCCGGCGCGATAGTCGCGGACCTTTCGGACCTCGACACGCCGGATGAGCGTGCCGAACGTCCGCGACTATCCCTCCTTCGGGTTCTTCGAGCGGGCGGAGGAGATCGGGGTGGCGCCGGACTCGAGGGCGGTGACGGCCTCACGGAGCCGGGCGAGCTCCTGGGGGAAGCGCTGCACCAGCGCCTCGGCGTCGGGCATCGACTCGCGGCAGGCGATCACGCCGACGTGCACGTGGCCGTTGTTGGACACGACGGTGATGTTGACGCCGGCGCCGTGGAACACCGGGCCGAGCGGGTACATCGCCTCGATCTTGGCGCCGGCGAAGTAGAGCGGCACCGGCGGACCGGGCACGTTCGAGATCACGAGGTTGTGCACCACCGGCCCCTTCTCGGCCAGCCGCAGGCCGGCGTACGCGCGCACCGCGAGCCCGAAGGTGCGAGGCGCGGCGAACTCGGCCCAGTCCTGCAGCGAGTCGGCGCTGATCGCCTGGTGGTGGTCCTTCGCGTTCCGGTTGGCCTCGGCCATGTCCTGGAGCCGCTCGAGCGGGTCCTCGACGTCGGTGCCCAGCCGCGCGAACAGCGAGGAGACCTTGTTGGCGCCGCGGGCGTGTCGGGAGTCGTCGCGCACGCTCACCGGCACCGAGGCCATCAGCGACGACGACGGCAGCTCGCCCCGCTCCTCGAGGTAGGCGCGCAGCGCGCCACCGGACACGGCCAGCACGACGTCGTTCACCGTGGTGCCGGTGGCGTTCTTGACCGCCTTGATGTCGTCGAGGTCCATGTCGGCCAGCGCCAGCGTGCGATGCCCGGTGATGGTGCCGTTGAACGACGTCCGCGGTGCCCGCAGCGGGGCGGCCATGGCGGTGCCGGACCGCGCCCGGCCGATGGTCTTCACGACCCCCTCCACGGTCGGCGCCACGATCCGCGCCGCGTGCACCGGCATCGCAAGCCGGCTCATCACCGCCCGGCCGAGCAGCTCGCGCGAGCCGACGTCACGAGCCCGCGGCCGGTCCTCGCTCGTCGCGATCGGGGCGGCGTCCGGCTCGAGCGAGCACAGGTGCGAGAGCAGGCTGGCGCCCGAGACGCCGTCGACCGTGGCGTGGTGCATCTTGGAGAAGACGACGATCTGGTCGTCCTCGTAGCCCTCGATCACCCACATCTCCCACAGCGGGCGGGAGCGGTCCAGGGGCAGCCCGGCCAGGTGCGAGAGCAGCTTCACCAGCTCCTGGTAGCCACCCGGCGAGGGCAGCGCGAGCCGGTGCAGGTGCCGCTCGATGTCGAACTGCCTGTCCACCACCCAGATCGGGTGGTCGAGCCCCAGCGGCACCCGGCGCAGCTTGCGGGTGAAGGTCGGGACGCCGGACACCCGGTCCTCGATCTCGTTCTGCAGCCGCTCGAACGAGTACTCCTGCGGCATCGTCGAGGGGTCGAGCACGATGACGGCGCACACGTGCATCAGCTGGGCCGGCGTCTCGAGGTAGAGGAAGCTGGCGTCGAGGCCGGAGAGGCGGTCCATGGGGGCATCCTAAGTCGGTAGAACGTGTTCTAACTCATCAACGATCCGGTTAGGGTCGGGCTATGGGCTTCCTCCGCCGTCAGGCCGTCACGGCTGCCTTCGTGGCGAACGCGATCCGCCCGCTGCCGGGGTTCCAGGTGCAGGTGCCGGCGTTCTTCGCCAGCTGGCTCACCAACGAGCTGGCGCCGCACGTGCTCGCCGCCACCGTGGCCGACGCCGCGGCCCACGCGACGCCGTCCCGCCGCGACCGCCGGGCACTGGCGCTCGCCGGGATCAACACCGCCGGGCTGCTCTACCTCGTGGCGCTGGCCCGGCGGGTGCAGCAGCAGGCGGAGGAGTCGCTCACCGAGGGGCTCGGCCTCGACTACGGCGAGCAGCTGGACGAGCAGCCGACGCCGGCCGACCTCGCGACGCCGTGGCGCTCGCTGGTGAACCCGTTCCGCAACCGCGCCGACGGCGTCCGGGTGGAGCGCGACATCGCCTACAACGATCACGGCAAGCGCGGGCTGCTCGACCTCTACCTGCCCGCCGAGGGCGACGTCGAGAACGCGCCGGTGCTGCTGCAGGTGCACGGAGGTGCCTGGACGATCGGCACCAAGGACCAGCAGGGCCTCCCCCTGATGCGGCACCTGGCGGCCAAGGGCTGGATCTGCGTCGCGATCAACTACCGGCTCGCGCCGCGCGACCGGTGGCCCGCGCAGATCGTCGACGTGAAGGAGGCGATCGCCTGGATCCACCAGCACATCGCCTCCTACGGCGGCGACCCCGACTACATCGCCATCACGGGCGGCTCGGCCGGCGGCCACCTGTGCTCGCTGGCGGCGCTGACGCCGAACGACCCGGCCTGGCAGCCGGGCTTCGAGGACGCCGACACCACCGTCCAGGCGTGCGTGCCCCATTACGGCGTCTACGACCTGACGGGTTCGACTGCCGACCGCAAGGCCTCCCTGATGCGCGACCGGTTCCTCGCCCGCTGGGTCTTCCCGTCCCGGTACGACGACGACCCGTCGGTGTACGAGCAGGCGACGCCGCTCAACCGGGTCACCCCCGACGCTCCCGACTTCTTCGTGCTCCACGGCGTCCACGACTCGCTGGTGCCGGTGACGCAGGCCCGCGAGCTCGTCGCCCGGTTGCGCGAGACGAGCAAGGCCAGCGTCGTCTACGCCGAGCTCCCCGGCGCCCAGCACGCCTTCGACGTCTTCCCCTCGATCCGCTCGGCCCACGTCGTCCGCGCCATCGACCGCTACCTGCACTGGCACTGGAACTCCTGGCGGAGCACGCGGGTGCCCGCTGGCTCCTGACCGCTTCCGCGCAATTGCGCCGTTGTGACGGGTTCCCGGCCGTGTGACCTTCCGCAACCGCGCAATTGCGCGGAAACACTCATCCCCGGGGCAGCCCGAGGATCCGCTCGCCGACCACGTTGCGCAGGATCTGCGTGGTGCCGCCGGCGATCGAGAGGCAGCGGGTGTTGAGCAGCTCCCAGACGGCGGCGCGGGCGTCCTCGTCGTCGGTGAGGGCGCGCTCGCCGTACAGCTCGACGACGAGCTCGGCGCTGTCCTGCCGGTTGCGGACGCCGAGCAGCTTGGCCACCGACGACTCCGCCCCCGGGCCCTGACCGGCGAGCGAGCGCAGCGTGGTGCGCAGCCCCAGCAGGGTGCACACCGTCGAGAGCGCCACCGAGCGCCCGAGCGCCACCCGCTGCGCCACCGACAGGTCCGACGCCGCCGCCAGCGCCACCGCCCGCTCGGTGCTCTTGTCGAGCCGCGAGGTCGCCATCGCCACCCGCTCGTTGGCGAGCGTGGTGCGGGCCAGCTTCCAGCCGTCGCCCGGCTCGGCCACCACGCACTCGTCGGGCACGAACACGTCGTCGAGGAACACCTCGTTGAACAGCGCCTCGCCGGTGATCTCGCGCAGCGGTCGCACCTCGAGTCCGTCGGACGTCATGTCCACCAGGAAGTAGGTGATGCCACGGTGCTGGGGCACGTCCGGGTCGGTGCGGGCCAGGCAGATCCCCCAGTCGGCGCGCTCGGCCACCGACGTCCACACCTTCTGCCCGGTGAGCCGCCAGCCGCCGTCCACCCGTTCGGCGCGGGTGCGCAGCGAGGCGAGGTCGGAGCCCGAGCCGGGCTCGGAGAACAGCTGGCACCACACCAGCTCACCCCGCAGCGACGGCGCCACGAACCGCTCGCGCTGCTCGTCGGTGCCGAACTCGAGGATGGTCGGCAGCGCCCACCCGGCGATCACGATGTCGGGCCGGGTCACCTCGGCGCGGGCGAGCTCCTGGTCGATCACGATCTGGGTCACGGCGTCGGCGGCCAGCCCCGCCGGGGCCGGCCAGTGCGGGGTGAGGTAGCCCGTCTCGACGAGCGCCACGCGCCGGTCGGACGCGGCGGCGATCCGCTCGACGGTGGCGCGGACGTCGTCACGCACCGCCTCGTCGCGGCCCGCGAGGTCGACCTCGACGCGGCGGCGCACGCCGTCGACCGCCCGCGCGGTGAGCCGCTCGGCCGCGGCGTCGGCGCCGCCCACCAGCGCCCGCAGCGCGATGGCGCGGCGCAGGTAGAGGTGGGCGTCGTGCTCGTAGGTGAAGCCGATCCCGCCGAGCACCTGGATGCACGACTTCGCGACCTCGACGGCGCCCTCGAGCGCGGTCACCACGGCCACGTCGGCGGCGAACGACCACTGGTCGTCGTCCCCGAAGGCCACGTTCGCGACGTCCCAGGCGGCGGCGGTGACGGCCTCGGCGGTCTCGAGCATCTCGGCGCACAGGTGCTTGACCGCCTGGAACGCGCCGATCGGCCGGCCGAACTGCTCGCGCACCTTCGCGTGGTCGACGGCGGTGCCCAGGCACCAGCGCGCGACGCCGGCGGCCTCCGCCGCGGCCAGCGTGACGGCGGCGCGGCGCACGGTGTCGGTGTCGAGGTCGGTGCGCACGACCCCGTCGGCGCCGAGGTCGACGTCCGCCGAGCCGACCCGGCGGGTCAGGTCGACCGGCGCGGCCGGCGTCGCGGACACGGCGGCGGCGGGCACGACCCACCAGGTGCCGTCGGCGTCCGGGCAGAGCAGGTGGGTGGCGCCGGGCAGGTCCCAGACGACGTCGAGCCCGGGTGTCAGCGCGAGCGCGACGCGGGCGCCGTCGGCGATCTCGCCCGCCACACCGTCGGTCTCGCCGAGCACCTCGGCGGCCACGGCGGTCGCCAGCAGCGGCCCCGGCACCAGCTCGTGGGCGGCGGCCTCGAGCGCCACGGCGAGGTCGAGCACCGACCCGCCGCCACCGCCCGCGGCCTCGGGCAGCCCGATGGTGGCCACGCCCATCTCGACGACGGCCTTCCAGACCTCGTCGAAGGACGCCTCGGCGTCGTCCTCGCACGCCCGCGCGACCTCGCGACCCTCGAGCGAGGCGGCCCACTGGCGCACGCTCGCGGCGAGCTCGGCGTGCTCCTCGCTGATGCCGATCGACATGCCCTGCCCTTCCGAACTAGAACGTGTTCTAGAGGATAGCGTCCGCGGCGTGCTGCGCGACCCCGCGACTCCTCTCGACACCGCCGCCCTGCTCGACCACGCCCGCGCCACCGACGGGTTCATGCCCGACGACGAGGGGCTGCTGCTGCACCGGGTGGCGCTCGACCGACTCGCGCACGGCCCGGTGCTCGAGGTCGGCACCTACTGCGGCAAGTCGGCGGTCTACCTCGGCGCCGCCGCGGCCGCCGTCGACAACGGGAACGTCGCGTTCACCGTCGACCACCACCGCGGCTCGGAGGAGAACCAGGCCGGCTGGGAGCACCATGACGCCTCGCTCGTCGACCCGCGCTACGACCGGATGGACACCCTCCCCCGGTTCCGCACCACGATCGCCGACGCCGGCCTCGAGCGGTACGTCGTCGCCGTCGTCGGGCAGAGCACCGTCGTCGCCGCGCACTGGCGCAGCCCGCTGTCGCTGCTCTTCATCGACGGCGGGCACGCCGAGGTGCACGCCCAGAACGACTACACCGGCTGGGCGCCGTGGCTGATGTCCGGCGGGTTCCTCGTCATCCACGACGTGTTCCCCGACCCCGCCGACGGCGGCCGCCCGCCCTACGACGTCTACCTGCGGGCGCTCGACTCGGGCGCGTTCGAGGACGTCGAGCACGTCGGCTCGATGCGGGTGCTGCGGCGGGTGCGCGGGGTCGCCGGCGAACCGGTCAGCTGACCCGCGTCGGCTCACACCCGCACTCGAGCGCCAGCTCGGCGAAGTGCGGGGCGAGCGACGTGCCGCGCATGATCCCCGAGCCCGGTGTGCTGTGGCCGTAGGTCTCCCCCAGCGCGTCGGCGGCGAGGATCACCGCGGCGGCCGTGTAGGTGGTGTGCTCGACGGGCCAGTGCACGCCGTCCGGGAAGTCGGGGTTGGCCTCGCCGGTGACCCAGCCGGTCCAGTAGCGGCCGTCGGGCTCGCGCAGGTGCTGCATGTCGGTGAAGACCCTCAAGCTCCGGCGGTGGTCGCCGATCGCATCGAGGGCCAACGCGAGCTCGCAGGTCTCGGCGCCGGTGTACCAGGGGTTGGTGTCGACGCAGCGGATGCCGAGGTCCGGCGTCACGAACTCGTCCCACCGGGCGTCGATCAGGTCGACCGCGGCATCGCCGCGGACCGCGCCGCCGAGCACCGGGTAGTACCAGTCCATCGAGTAGGTGGCCTTGTCGGCGAACCGGTCGCGGTGCTCGCGGATCGCGTGGCCGAGCCGGCCGCCCGCGAGCTCCCACTCCGGCTGCGGGTCGTCGAGCAGGTCGGCGAGCGCGACGCCGGCACGCAGCGACTGGTAGATGCTCGAGCAGCCGGCGAGCAGAGCGAAGTCCTCGGTCGGCGTCCACCGGATGCCGCCGAAGCCGACCTGCTGCGAGACCACCCAGTCCAGGCCCGCGCGCACCGAGGGCCAGTAGCGGACGACGAACCCGAGGTCGTGCCGCACCAGCCAGTGGTGCCAGACGCCGACCGCGAGGTAGGCCGACATGTTCACCTCGCCGCGGGCGTCCTCGACCTCGTCGCCGACGATCTTCATCGGCCAGGAGCCGTCGGCGCGCTGCATGGTGGGCACCCATGCGTAGGCGCGCTCGGCGGCCTCGACGTGGCCGCCGACGAGCAGCGCCATCGCGGCCTCGACGTGGTTCCAGATGTCGACGTGCTCGCCGACCGTCCACGGCACCGCACCGCACGGCTCCTGCATCGCCGCGATCGAGGCGGCGGTGTCGGCGATCTGGCCGGGGCTGAGGACGTCCTGGACGTACGGGAGCGGCTCAGTCATCGACGTCCGCTGGGTTGGTGAGTGCCTTGCGGAAGTAGAGCACCATGCTCTTGCCGATGAGCGGGTCGAGCACCTTGCCCGCGAGCTGGAGCGTGCGCGGCTGCTTCATGATCTCCCAGACCAGGAGCCGGTGGTAGGCGCGGGCGAGCGGGTGCTTGTCGTTGTCGACGCCGACCGCGCACTTGATCCACCAGTACGGCGCGTGCAGGCCGTGGGCGTAGTCCTTGCCCTCGGGCACCATCACGCCCCCGCGGGCCTTGGTGACCTTGTCGACCAGCTCGGCGTCGGTGTAGATGCGGATGTGGCCGTACGGCTTGTTGTGGTACTCCTCCGACAGCTTCCAGTTGACGATCTCGGGGAACCAGCGGGGCACCGACACCGCCAACGTGCCGCCGGGGCGGAGTACCCGCACCAGCTCCTCGATCGCCTGGATGTCGGCCGGGATGTGCTCGAGCACCTCGGCGGCGACGACGCGGTCGAACTCGCCGTCGGCGAACGGCAGCTCGAGGGCGTCGCCCTGCTTGATGTCGGCCTCGGCGCCCTCGGGCACCTCGCCGGCCTCCTTCATCGCGCCGAACAGGTCGAGCACGCCGGAGAGCTCGTCGGCGTCCATGTCGAAGGCGATGACGTCGGCGCCGCGGCGGTACATCTCGAACGCGTGCCGGCCGGCACCACAGCCCATGTCGAGCACCCGGTCGCCGGGCTTCAGCCCGAGCCGGTCGAAGTCAACGGTCAGCACTCAGCTTCGTCCTCTCGGTGATTGAGCCGGGCGAGCGCTAGCGAGCCCGTGTCGAAGTTCCTGCTCGTACTCGTCGATCACCTGCTGGTAGTGCTCGGCCACCTTCTCCGCGACCGCGTGCCAGCTGAACGTCTCCTCGACCCGGCGGCGTCCGGCGGCGCCCATGCGGGCCCGGCGCTCGGGGTCGGCGAGCAGCGCGGCCAGCGCGTGCTTGAGCTCGTCGACGTCGCCGGGGGTGACCAGGTCGGCGCACTCGCCGTCCGGGCCGACGACCTCGGGGATGGCGCCCGCCCGCGACACCACGAGCGGCGTCGCGCACGCCATCAGCTCGGCGGTCGGGAGTGAGAAGCCCTCGTAGAGGCTCGGCACGCAGGCGACCTCGGCACTCCCCATGAGCTTCACGAGGTCGTCGTCCGAGACTCCGTGGACGAACCGGACGTGCGGGCCGATGCCGAGCTCGGTGATGAGCCGCTCGGTGCGGCCGCCGGGCACGGGCTTGGTGACGAGCACGAGCTCGGCGTCCTCGCGCTCGGTGCGCAGCTTGGCGAACGCCTCGAGCAGCGTGGAGATCCCCTTGACGGCGACGTCGGCGCTGGCCATCGCCATGATCCGGGCCGGGACGCGCGGCGTGGTGGGCGGCTGGAAGCGCTGGTCGACGCCGAGCGGGATCACGTGCATCCGCGACGGGTCGACGCCGAAGTCGGTGGCGGTGTCGCGCTTGGACGCCTCGGACGGCGTGATGATGCGGCGCGCGGCGCGGGCGACCTTGCCCTGCATGCGGAGGAAGCCGTACCAGCGGCGCAGCGTGAGCTTGCGCCACGGCGTCCGCGCGGAGGCGATGTCGATGCGGCGGTCGAAGGTGATCGGGTGGTGCACCGAGGTGAGGAGCGGCAGCCCGTTCGCCTCGACGTCGAGCAGGCCGGTGCCGAGCACCTGGTTGTCGTGGGCGACGTCGAAGTCGCCGGCGCGCTCCTTCAGCAGCTTCGCGATGCGGCGGGAGAAGGTCTTCGGCTCGGGGAAGCCGCCGACGCACATGGTGGCGAACTCCTCGACGTCGATGCGGTCGCGGAACTCGCGCAGCTTCGGCACCCGGAACGGGTCGGGCTCGCGGTAGAGGTCGAGGCTCGGCACCTTCGTGAGCGCGACGCCGTCGTCGAGATCGGGGTAGGGCTGGCCGGAGAAGACCTCCACGGTGTGACCCAGCGCGACGAGCTCGCGGCTGAGGTGACGGAGGTAGACCCCTTGTCCCCCGCAATGGGGCTTGCTGCGGTAGGACAGCATCGCGATGCGCATGCGGCTCACTCTCGCGCCGGGCGACACGAGGGCCGCGGAAAACTGGAACGTGTTCCTATTATGGAGTACGTCGCGCTAGCCTAACGAGGGCTCCCATTCGACGATCCCGCCAGAGGGGGTTTCTCGTGACCACGACCACGTCCGGCAACTCATTGTCGGTCGACGACCTCGGCTCCACCGCCCAGCGCGAGCGGCGGCAGCGGATCCTCGACGCCACCTACGCCCTGGCCCGCGAGGGCGGCTACGACGCCGTCCAGATGCGCGCCGTCGCCGACCAGGCCGACGTCGCCCTCGGCACCCTCTACCGCTACTTCCCCTCCAAGGTGCACCTGCTCGTCTCCGCCCTGGCGCGCGAGTTCGAGCGCACCGACGAGCTGCTGCGCGACACCGAGATCCCCGGCGACACCACCGCCGACCGCGTCATCCACGTGATGAAGCAGACGACCCGCGGCCTCCAGGGCGACCCTCGGCTCACCGAGGCGCTGACGCGGGCGTTCATGTTCGCCGACGCGTCCGTCGCCACCGAGATCCACACCGTCGGCATGCTGCTCACCTCGATGCTGACGCGTGCGATGCACCCGTCCTCGTCGTCGTCTTCGTCGACCTCGGACGTGCCCGAGCCGTCCGAGGAGGACGTCGCCATCGCCCGCGTCATCGGCGACGTCTGGCTCTCCGCCCTGGTCTCCTGGGTCACCGGCCGTTCGACCGCCTCCGAGACCGGCGAGCACCTCGAGACCGCCGTCCGCCTGCTCCTCCGCGACTGAGATCCGGCGCCGCCGGAGCAGCTACTGGACCGACGGGGCGGTCGAGCCACCGAGGGGCATGGGGTCGAGACCGAGCTTGCGGTGGTCCCAGGAACGGGTGCGGACGGCGTCGAGGCGGACGACGACGCGGTTGCGGGCCATGAGCTCGACGAAGGGGCGGAGCGACTCGTCGTACGGGCCGGTGTAGCGCTCGAAGACGTCGAGGCACACCTTCCAGACGAGCGAGGGGTCGTCGAGGACGGCGCCGGAACCCTCGACGGAGACGCCGCGGAGCTGGTCGTAGGTGTGACCGGCCTCGACCAGGAACGACATCCGCGGGTCGCGGCGGAGGTTGACGACCTTCTGCGACTTCGCCTTGGTCTCCAGCCACACGTGGCCGTCGAACCACGCGTACCACATGCCCACGAGGTGCGGGACGCCCGAGGAACCCACCGTGGCGACGGTCGCGGACCGCTGCTCGGTCAGGAAGGCGGACACCTCGGAGGGCGTCATCACCACAGCAGCACGCTGGTTCGCCATCAGCCACCGAACCCGTGGGTCGCGGTGACGCCGCCGTCGACGGCGATCTCGGCACCGTTGACGTAGGACGACTCGTCGCTGGCGAGGTAGACGTACAGCGGCGCGACGTCCTCGGGGTGGCCGACGCGGCGCAGCGGGATCTTCGAGGCGCCGTACTCCATCGCCAGGTCGCCGCCGTGCACGCGCGTCATCGGGGTGTCGATCATGCCGGGATGCACCGAGTTCACGCGGATGTTGTAGCGGCCGAGCTCGTGCGCGGCGCCCTTCGTCATGCCGCGGACGGCGAACTTCGTGGCGCCGTACGCCACGGTGTTCGCCATGCCGGCGAGCCCCTCGGTGGACGACGCGTTGATGATCGAGCCGCCGCCGAGCGCGCGCATCCCGGGAACCACGGCCTGCATGCCGAGCCAGCAGCCCAGCTGGTTGACCCGCCAGAGCAGCTCGACCTCGTCGATCGGCATCTCCGCCACGGTGCCGAACCGCAGGATCCCGGCGTTGTTGGCCAGCACCGACACCGGCCCGAACCGCGACTCCGCCACCGCCATCAACGCCGTCCACGACGACGGCGACGACACGTCGTGCTCCACGAACTCGGCCGACGCCCCCAACGAGGAGGCCAAGGCTGAACCCTCGTCGGCAGCCACGTCGGCCACGACGACCGACGCCCCCTCGGCCACGAACGCACTCACGATGCCGGCGCCCTGCCCCATCGCGCCGCCGGTGACGACCGCGACCTTGCCGTCCAGCCGCCCCATCAGACCGACAGCTTCATGACGGAGTCGGCCGCGAAGCCGACCGACGGGTCGCGGTCGGCGAAGAAGCCGCCGAGCTGCGCGTCCAGGTCAGAAGGCGTCCAGGTGGCACCCGAAGCGTCGAAGCGCTGCTCGACGACGGGTGCGGCGACGACGGCCACCATGCCGCCGTAGACCACGAACACCTGCCCGGTCACCCGCTCGGCAGCCGGCGAGGCCAGCCACGCCACCAGCGGCGCCACGTGCGCCGGCGAGTACGGGTCGACGTCGAGGCCGGACTCGTCCTCGCCGAACACCTCGGCGGTCATCGCGGTGCGCGCCCGCGGGCAGATCGCGTTCGCCGTGACGCCGAGCCGCGACAGCCCGCGCGCCGACGACAGCGTGAGCGCCGCGATGCCGGCCTTGGCCGCGGCGTAGTTGGCCTGGCCGGGCGAGCCGCCGAGGAACGCCTCGGACGCGGTGTTCACCAGCCGCCCGTACCCGGGAGCCCCCGAGGACTTCGACGCCGAGCGCCAGTACGACGCCGCGTTGCGCGAGAGCAGGAAGTGGCCGCGCAGGTGCACGCGGATCACGTCGTCCCACTCCTCGTCGGAGAGGTTGAAGAGCATCCGGTCGCGCGTCATCCCCGCGTTGTTGACCACGATGTCGAGCGACCCGAACCCGTCCACCGCGGCGGCCAGGAGAGCGTCGGCAGTGGACCGCTCCCCCACGTCGCCCTCGACGACGGCGACCTCGCCGCCCGCGTTCTTGATCTCGTCGGCGGCCTCGTCGGCCGCGCCCGGCAGGTCGTTGAGCACGACCCGGGCGCCGGCGGCGGCCAGCGCGACCGCCTCGGCGCGCCCGAGACCGGCCCCGGCGCCGGTGACGATCGCGACCCGGCCGTCCAGGGAGGTGTCGCCCATCCTCAGTCCTCCTCGAGCGAGATCGCGGCGCGCGGGCAGGAGGCCACGGCGCGCTTCACGTTCTCGATGTTCTCCTCGGTGGTCTCCTCGGTCTTGAGCTGGAGGAAGTCGTCGTCGTCCACCTCGAACACCTCGGGCGCCATGGCCTCGCACAGCGCGTTGGACTCGCAGAGGTCGAAGTCGACCTTGATCTTCATCTCAATCCTCCTGAAATCAGACGTCGGAGCTGTGGCCCGGGAACACCTTGGCCGTCGGGTCGATGGCCACGGTGGCGTTGTTGACGGCGGTGGCGGCCTCGCCGAACCCGACGGCGATCAGCCGCACCTTGCCGTCGTACTCGGTGATGTCGCCGGCCGCGAAGACCCGCGGCAGGCTGGTCTGCATCGTCGGGCCGACGACGATGTGCCGCTTCTTCACCTCGATCCCCCACTCCTGCAGGGGTCCGAGGTCGGCGATGAAGCCGAGCGCCGCGACGACGGCCTGCGCGTCGTGGGTGGTGGTCTCGTCGCCGACGGTGATGTCGACCGACTCCACCAGCGCGTTGCCGTTGATCGCGCTCACCTCGGCCTTGGTGATGATCTCCACCGGCAGCTCGCGCACCTGCTGCACGGTGCGCTCGTGGGCGCGGAACGCGTCGCGGCGGTGCACCAGTGTCACCGACTTCGCCACCGGCTCGAGGTGCAGCGCCCAGTCGAACGCGCTGTCGCCGCCGCCGACGATCACGACGTCCTTGCCGGCGTACGGCTGGAAGCTCGGCACGAAGAACTCCAGACCGCGGCCGAGCCAGTCGGCCTGTGCGGGCAGCGGGCGCGGGCTGAACTTGCCGATGCCGGCGGTGACGAGCACGGCGCCCGCCCGCACCTCGGTGCCGTCGTCGAGGCCCACGGCGACGCCGTCCTCCGACGTCGAGAGCGTGCTCGCGGTGCGCTCGAGCAGGTAGACCGGATCGGCCGTGGCCGCCTGCTCCACCAGCCCCTCGACGAGGGTGCGCCCCTTGACCGCCGGGAACCCGGCGACGTCGAAGATCTGCTTCTCCGGGTACATCGCCGTGATCTGGCCGCCGAGCTCGGGCAGCGAGTCGACGACGGCCACGCGGTGGCCGCGGAACCCGGCGTAGTACGCGGCGAACAGGCCGGTGGGGCCGGCACCGATGATGAGGAGGTCGGTCTCGACGACCGTCGGGGAGATCACGACGGCGATCCTTCCTCAACTCGAAGTGGAACGTGTTCTAGTTCTACCGACGCTACCACTCTCAGAAGGTGCGGAGGTCGGAGACCAGCCAGCCGTCGTCGGTGTTCACCATCGTCGCCTCGATCCGGAACTGCACCAGCGTCGGGCCGCCGTTCCCCTTGGTGGTGGTCTGGGTGAGGAACACCAGCGCCTTCACCTGGTCGGCGTCGGCCTGGACGACGCCCTGGGCGGACACCTGCGCGGTCACCTTGATCCTCTGGCTCGTCCAGCGCTCCCGCACGTCCTCCTTGGTCTGCCGGAACTTGTCGGCGAAGTCGGCGGTCATCAGGCCGACGGCGCGCTCGAGGTCCTCGTCGAAGGTGTCGTACGACCCGGACACGATCTGCACGACGTCGCGCGCGGCCTCGTCCACCACGGCCTGCGCGTCGAGCGGGCTCACCACCACCGGGCGGTCGGCGGACACCGTGTCGGGCGCGTCCGGCGCGCTGCCGAGGTAGATCCCCTCCGCCACGACGACGGCGGCCAGGACCGCCGCCAGCACCGCCAGCACCACGGTGGCCCGGCGGCCCCAGGCGGGCCGCTCGTCCGGCTCGTCGTCGGGTTCCTCGACCTCCTCCTCGACCGGTTCCTCGAGCTCCACCGGCTCGTCGACACGTTGATCGAGCTTGTCGAGATCCCCGTCCGGGCGTCTCGACAGGCTCGACGAACGAGCGGTTCGGCCGTGGCCGGCCAGCTTCTTGGGGCGACGCCCGCCCGGAGTGGTCGCCATCAGCCCACCGGCTCCACGTTCGCGACCAGCCAGGCGTCGTCGACCTTGGTGAGGGTGAGGAGGAGCCGGAAGTTGGTCTGCACGCGCTCCCGCTGGCCGTTGACGCTGCTGCTGGTGACGCCGCTCGTGGCCACGAGCACGATCGCGCTGTCCGGGTCGAACGACGACACCGCGACGCTCTCGACGTCGCCCTCGCGCACCGAGCGGCCCTGGGTCGCGAGGTCGGTGAGCTTCGTGCCCGCCTCGGCGAACTGCTTGCCGAAGGTGCCGGTGGAGAGCTTCGAGACGTCCTCGACCCACGACGGGCCGGTGCGGTAGTCGAGGTCCATGTAGGTCTCGCCGAAGTCGCGCGCGGCTGCGAGCACGACGCCGTAGCGCCGCTGCTCGACCTTCTCCTGCGCCACCGCGTCCCGGTCGTCCTGGCTCAGGTACGCCAGCACGCCGCCCGCGACGGCCAGGCAGGCCAGGACGAGGGCGACCGAGAGCAGCACGACGTGCTGTCGCTTCACGAAACCAGCCTGCCCTACGACGCTGTGGGTCCGACGACGAGCCACTTCCAGGACTCCTCGCCGAACAGCGAGAGATCGCCGGCCTGGCCCATCCGGACCGGCTTGCCGCGGGCGTCGACCATGCCGGCGAGCAGCCCGGTGGTGGGGTCGACCTCGGACGTCGGCACCGAGTAGTCGCGCGGCGGCGAGTTCGGGTTGGCCGGGGTGCCGGGCACGTAGTTGTTGCCGCGCATGTTGTACGGCGGTCCGCTGAGGCAGCGGGCGGGGTAGATCGGGGCGTCGGTGAGGTCGTTGGCCTGCCGCCACTGCGACTTCGGCTTGTAGCCCTTGGTGCAGGGCGGCGGCGAGTCGTCGTACTGCAGGTTGACGTGGCCGTAGCCGTCCGGCGGCGAGCCGGTGAAGCCACCGGCGATCACCCGCGGGAAGGTGACGAGCAGCTGCTCCATCCCTTCGATGTGGGTGAGCACCGTCTGGTTGAGGCCGACCAGGTCGCTGAAGAGCACCGGCAGCGTGGGCTCGAGGTCCTCCAGCAGCCCCTGCACCTCCCGGGCGGTCGGCGGGGTGCCCTCGAGGACGCCGCGCAGGTCGCCGTCGGAGCTGCGCAGCGCGTCGGTGAGCAGCCGCAGGTTGCGGGCGAACGACCGGATGTTCTCGCCCTGGTCCTGCTGGGTGCGCAGCACGGTGAGGCCCGTCTCGAGCAGCTGGATGGTCTCGGCGGTGTGGTCGTTGGCCTCGGCGATGAACTGGCCGCCGGAGTCGATCAGCTGCTGCAGCGGGCGGCCGGTGTCGCGGAACATCTCGCCGAGCTCGGCGACCAGGATCTGGAGGTTGCGCTTGTCGACCGACCCGACGAAGGCGTCGAGGTCGATGAGCAGGTCGGCCTCGTCGACCGGCAGCGACTCCATCGAGCCGTCGAGGGTGTCGCCGTTCTCGGCGTAGGGGCCCTCGTCGTCGGGCGGCTCGAAGTCGAGGTACTGCTCGCCGATGGCGGTCAGGTTGTGCACGAACATCGGCGAGTCGAGCGGCAGCTCGGTGCCGTCCTTCAGCGCGAGGTCGAGCTTCACGCCGTCGCGGGTCGTCGACATCCGGTCGACCTTGCCGATCTTGACGCCGCGGTAGGTGACCTCGCTGCCCTCGAACAGGCCGCCGGACGTCGGCAGGGTGGCGTGCACGGTGATGCCCCGGCCGAGCGCGCGGTCGACGAGGCCGAGGTAGTTGGCGGCGATGTAGGTGATGCCGACCGCCGACAGCACGATGAACACGACGATGCGGATCTTCACGGCGCGGGTCATGCCGCACCCCCGAACAGCTCGCCGAGGTCACCGGTGCGGCCGTACGACGGCGCGGTGCGGCCGAGACCCGGGAGCTCCGGAACACCGAGGCCGCCGGTGAGGCCACCGGTCCCGCCGCCGGAGCCGGCGTCGGGTTCGCCGAGCGCACGGCACACCGGCCGGTCGCGGTTGCGGGCGGTCGTGCACCGCTGGGTGAGCGAGGCGAGCAGCGTCACCGAGCTGAGCACCCGCACGCAGGCACGGCTGGTGATCGACCCGCTGTCGAGGCAGCGGGTCACCGCGCCGACGACGCCGCCGACGACGGGGAGGTCGGGCAGCCCGGGGTCCTCGGCCTCGTCCGGCAGGAAGTTCTCGAGGCTGATGTCGGCGCGGATCGAGGTGTTGGCGTAGTCGCCCTGCACCACCTGCGCCGCCTCCTTGGGGAACGGGAAGCTCACCAACAGGTTGAGGCCCGGGCCGAGCTGGTCGCCGGCGCGGCGCAGGTTGGCCACCACCGGTCGCAGGTCCTCGAGCATCGCGATGAAGTCGTCCTTGCTGGCGCCGATCACGCGGGTGCCGACGACGCCGAGCCGGTCGAGCGCGCCGAGCATCTGGATCAGCTCGCCGTGCTGGTCGTCGAGCACCTTGACGGCCGGGCCGGTGACGTCGAGCGCGTCCTCGATCGTGCTCTTCTCGCGGTTGAGGGTCGCGGTCAGGTTGTTGAGCGACTCCATCGCGCTGATGATGTCGCCCTTCTGCTGGTCGAGGGTGCCGATGAACCGCTCCAGCGAGCCGAGCAGCCCGCGCAGCCGCTGCTCGCGGCCGCTCATCACCTCGTTGAGCTCGCGGGTGATGGTGCCGAGCTGGGCGACGCCGCCGCCGCTGAGCAGGAACGAGAGCGCGCCGAGCACCTCCTCGACCTCGGGGTTGCGGCTGGTGCGGTCGAGCGGGATGTCGTCGCCCTCGCCGAGCCGGCCGCTGGTCTCGACGTCCGTGGGCTCCTCGAGTGCGACGTACTTCTCGCCCAGCAGGCTCACCTGCCGGATCTCGGCGAGGACGTCGTCGGAGAGCGTGACGTCGTCGCGGATCCGTAGGTGCACCCGCGCGTGCCAGCCCACCCGCTCGACCTCGGTGACCTCACCCACGGTGACGTCGTCGACCATCACCGGGGAGCGCGGCACCACGTTGAGGATGTCGCGGAACGAGGCGGTGACGACGTACGACTCGTCGGCGTCGACCGGCGAGCCCGGCAGCGGCAGGTCGTAGGCGCCGTCGAAGTCGCAGCCCGAGAGCAGGAGCGAGCCGGCGAGCAGGCCCACGAGGGCCGAGGCGAGGCGGCGTCTCATCGCGCACCCCCCACCAGGTCGGCGAGCTGCGGGTCGGCGAGGCCGGCGTCGCCACCGGTGATCGGGCTCAGGTCGAGCACGGGCTCGGCCGGTGCGCCGGACGACCCGGTGCCCGCGCGGCCGAGCGGGCCGCCGCCACCCCCGTCGAGCGGGAGGTTGGACGCCACCGGCTCGATGAGCGCCTGGAAGATCCGGCAGGCCGGCCCCTTCAGCGCCTTCGGCGTGCCCGGGTCGGACTCGACGACGGCGCACAGGAAGCCGTCGAGATCCCACACGTTCTGCTTGACGCCGATCCGGGAGCCCACCGTGCCGGTCTCGACGTTGTACGCGAGGAACAGGTTGCCCATCGCCACCGGCGCGATCTTGAGCGCCTTGTCGAGGTTGGTGCGCTCGGAGTCGATGGTGTGCAGGAGCCTGCTGAGCTTGCGGACGTCGGTGGTGATCGCGCCGCGGTTGTCGCGCACGAAGCCCTCGACGACGCCGACGGCGTCGGCCACCGATCCCAGCAGCTGCTGGATCTCGCCGCGCTCCCCCGCCAGCTGCTCCGAGACCCCGGCGAGGTCGGTGATGAACGCGCGCACCAGCCGGTCGCTGCGGCTGAGCGTGGTGGTGAACGTGGCGAGCTGGGTGACGGTCTCGAACAGGTCGCTGCTGCCGTCGCCGAACGTCTTGGCCGCCTCGGACAGCTCGCGCAGCATCCGGTTGGCCCGCTCGCCCTGCCCGTCGAGGGCGCCGGCGCCGGCCTGCAGCAGGTTGTCGAGGGTGCCGTTGGCGTTGACGCCGTTCGGGCCGAGGGTCTGGGCGAGGTTCTGGAGGCTCTGGTAGATGCGGTCGAGCTCGACCGGGACGGCGGTCTGCTCGAGCGGGATGTCGGCGCCGTCCTTCATCGTGGCGCCCTCGGTGTAGACGGGGGTGAGCTGCACGAACCGGTCGGCCACCAGCGTCGGGGTCACCACGACGGCCTGGGCGTCGGCCGGCAGGTCGTACTTGCCGTCGTACTCCATCTTCACGCGCACCGACTCGCCCTCGGGCGTCACCGAGGTGACCCGGCCGACGCTGACGCCGAGGATCCGGACGTCGGTGCCGACGTAGACGCTGACGGCGCGCGGGAAGTGGGCGGTGACGGTCTTGTCGCCGGCGTCACCCTCACCGCGGGTGACGAGGAGCCCGACGGCGACCAGCAGGAGCACCACCGGGATGAGGGCTGCCTTGAGCACGCGTCCGACGTCCATCACTGCGGCCCCGATCCCGGCTGGAACTCCTGCGGGTTCGCGATGCCGCCGAGGTTCACGGCGTAGGCGTCGAACCAGGGGCCGGTGCCGATGATGTTGCCGAGGATGGACACGTACGGGCCGAGCGCGTTGAGGGTGGCCTTGATCTCCTTGTCGCGGCTCAGCAACGTGTCGAGCAGGCCGTCGATCTCCTTCAGCGCCGGCCCCATCTGGGCCTGGTTGTCCTGGGCGATGCCGCGCAGCTCGTCGGCCAGGACCCGGGCGTTGACGAGCAGCCGATGGATCGCGGCCTTGCGCCGCTGGAGCTCCTGGAAGACCAGGTCGGACTGGCCCATCAGCCGCACCAGGTCGTCGCTGCGGTCGGCCAGCAGGGTGCTGACGCTGCGCGAGTTCTGGAACAGCCGCCGCAGCTGGGCATCGCGGCTGGAGACGGTGCGGGAGAGCCGGGCGATGCCCTCGAAGCTCTGCTGGATCTCCGGCGCCGCCGAGTTCGTGACGTCGCTGAGCACGTCGAAGGCCTGGATGAGCGAGTCCTTGTCGATGTCCTCGGTGGTCGTCGTGAGGTCGCCGAGGACGCCGACGATGTCGTAGGCCGCCTCGGTGCGATCGAGCGGGATCGTGTCACCGGGGTCCATCTGGCCGTCGCCGGCCGGCGTCAGCTGGAGGAACTTCTCGCCGAGGAGGTTGAACACCTCGACCGAGGCCCGACTCTCCTTGCCGAACTCGACGCCGTCGTCGACCTCGAACTTCACGACGACCTTCGGCCCGTCGAGGGTGACGTCCTGCACCCGGCCGACCCGGATGCCGCCGACCTGCACGACGTTGCCGCGCCGGATGCCGCTGGCGTCGCTGAACTCGGCGGTGTAGGACGTGCCGCCGAAGCCCGGGAACTTCCCGAGGTTGAAGGACGCCACCATCACGAGCACGGCGACCACCAGTGTGACCGTGCCGGCGCGCATCACGCGGGCGTGGGAGAACCGCATCATCAGCCGGCACCCCCGTTGTTGTTGCAGCGCTCGGCGGTGGAGTGGAAGTTGATGTTGAAGAGCGCCTTGCGGATCTGGTTGATGACCGGCAGGTCGTTGAGGCCGGCGGGGAGCGTGATCTTCCCGGCGTAGCCGCAGATGTAGTAGTTGTACCAACTCCCGTAGGTACCGGTGCGGGTCTGGTCGGTCATCGACTCCGGGAGCCGGTCGAAGATCTCGGTGATCTGCCGCGCGTTCTCGGGCTTGTTCAGCAGCTTGGCCAGCCGCCGCAGCTCGGCGATGTCGGCCTTGAGCGGCGCCCGGACGCCACGCAGCAGGTCGGCGACCACGACGGTGAGGTCGGAGATGCTGTCGAGCGAGGAGCCGATCCGCTGTCGGTCGCGGGCCAGGTCGGTCATCCAGCCCTCGAGCTCCTCGATGAGGTTGCCCAGCTGCTGGCGGCGGCCGTCGATGGTCTCCAGCGTCGTGCCGAGGTTGTCGATCACCTCGCCGATCAGCTGGTCACGGTCGGCGAGCGCCGTGGTGAGGGATGCCGTGTGCTCGAGCAGGCCACGGACGGTGCCGCCCTCACCCTGCAGCACCTGCACGATGTTCATCGACAGCTCGTTGACCTGGTCGGGCTGGAGCGCCTGGAACAGCGGCTTGAACCCGTTGAACAGCACCGTGAGGTCGAGTGCCGGCAGCGTCTGCTCGATCGCGATGGTGTCGTTCTCGCCCAGTCGCTCGGCCTTCGGGTCGGCGCCGGCCTCGAGGGCCATGTAGCGGTCGCCGACGAGGTTGAGGAAGCGGATCTCGGCGCGCGTGGACGTCGTCATCGGCACGTCGGACCGCACCCGGAAGGTCACCCGGGCGTGGTTGCGGTCGTAGTGCTCGACCTCCTTGACCTCGCCGACGCTGACGCCGGCGACGCGGACGTCGTCGCCCTTCTCCAGCGACGTCGCGCTGCTGAAGACGGCCCGGTAGGTGATGCCGTCGCCGAAGCCGATGTTGCCCATGATCGCCGCGAGCAGGCCGGTGACCAGGACCGAGACCACCGTGAAGATGATCAGCTTGATGCCGGCGGCGTAGAACGCCAGGTTCCGCCGGTGCCCGCCCGCGCTCATCGGCTGCCACCTCGCACGACCGGGCCGAAGAGCAGCGACCCGAGCGAGCCGTAGTCGCCCGCCGGGCGACCGGTCTCACCGGAGAGCAGCGCGTTCACGACCTCCTGCTCGCCGGCCGTGCCGGCGTACCCGCTCGACATGCCGGCGCCGAACCCGGCCTCGGCCGCCCAGCTCGGGACGGCACGGTTGTTGCCGGACGGGAACGAGCCGGAGGGCGGGTCGTCGTCGATGTTGGTGCCGTCCTTGAACGACGCCGGCCCGATCGGCACCGGCGGGTACGGCAGGCCGGAGCACCACGGCCCGTGGCCGAGCTCGCCGTACTCGGGGATGTCGTCGCGGTCGTACGCGGAGTACTGCGGGGTGCCGAACTCGATGTACTGCTTGATCTGGTTGCCGGAGAAGGTCTTGGCGAGGAGCGGCGCGTAGCGAGCGGTGCCCCTGAGCAGGCAGGGGAACTCGGGCGAGTAGGTGGCCAGCAACCTCAGCACCGGCTCGCCCACCTGGCCCACCCGGATCAGCGCGTCCTCGTTGTCGGCGAGCACCCGCGTGCTCGTGTTCGCCAGGCCGGTGAGGTCACCGAAGAAGGTGTCGAGGGCCTCCTCCTTCTGGATCACCGTGCGGCCGGTGACGGTGAGGTTGTCGAGCAGGCGCAGCAGGTCGGGGGCGGCGGATTCGTAGGTGTCGGCGACGTCGGCCAGCGCGATGAGGTTCTGCCGCAGCGTGGGCAGCGACCCCTCGATCGCCCCGAGGTACTCGGCGAGGTCGTCCATGGTCTGGCCGATCTGCTCGCCCCGGCCCTCGAGGGCGTTGGCGAGGGCGCTGAGCGTCATGTTGAGGTCGGCGGGCCGGACGGAGCGCAGCAACGGGAACAGCTCGGCCAGGATCCGGCTCAGCTCGACGTTCGTGTCCACCCGGTCCGCGGGGATCGTGTCGCCGTCGTGCAGCGAGTCGGCCGAGGGGTTCGCGGGCTTCACGAAGGAGATGAACTTCTGCCCGAACAGGGTGGTGGGCAGGATCTCGACCTCGACGTTGGCCGGGATCTCCTTCGCCGCGGACGGCGTCAGCGCGACGCGGATCGAGGCCTCCTCGCCGTCCTGGCTCACCTCGCGCACCTGGCCGACCAGGACGCCGTTCTGGCGCACGTCGCCGAACTCGCTGAGCTGCAGCCCGGCCCGGTCGGCCTTGATCGTGACCATCGTGACCGAGGTGAACGACTTGTTGTAGAACGCGATCGACAGGGCCACCAGCATCGCCATCAGGGTGATGAACACGACGCCGGCCACCAGGAGACGCGCGTGCTCACGGCGGTTGCCGTGGTGGATGTTGACCAGCATGCCCATGCGCGCGCTACCCCGTGATCCGCACGGTGGTGGTGGAGCCCCAGATGGCGAAGCTGAGGAAGAAGTCGGCGACCACCACGAACACGATGCTCGTGCGGATGGCCTGGCCGACCGCGGTGCCGACGCCGGCGGGGCCGCCGGAGGCGGTGTAGCCGTAGTAGCAGTGGATCAGGATGATCGCGATCGCGAGGAACAGCAGCTTGCCGAACGACCAGAGGATGTCGATGGGTGGCAGGAACTGCAGGAAGTAGTGGTCGTAGGTGCCCGGTGACTGTTGGTAGATGTAGACCGTGATCAGCCGGGGCGAGAGGTACGACGCGCTCAGCGCCACGATGTAGAGCGGGATCACCGCGATGAAGGCCGCGATCATCCGGGTGGTGACGAGGTAAGGCAGCGACGGGACGCCCATGACCTCGAGGGCGTCGATCTCCTCCGAGATGCGCATCGCTCCCAGCCGGGCGGTGTAGCCGCAGCCCACGGTGGCCGCGAGCGCGATGGAGCAGATCAGCGGGGCGACCTCGCGGGTGTTGAAGTAGGCGGAGATGAAGGCGGTGAACTTCGCGACGCCGATCTGGCTCAGCGACGCGTAGCCCTGGATGCCGACCTCGGTGCCGGCGAAGAACGCCAGGAACGCGATGACGCCGACGCTGCCGGCGATGAAGGCGAGCGCCCCGGCGCCGAAGGTGACCTCGGCCAGGGTGTTGAGGATCTCGCGCTTGTAGCGCGTGATCGCGCGCGGCGTCCACGCCAGTGCCTTGACGTAGAACAGCAGCTGGTCGCCGTAGGTCTCCAGCGACTTCTTGCGGCCCTCGACCAGGGCGCCCGCGATCGACGTGATGCTCGCCATCAGAACCCCGGCGGCGGGACGACCTGGAAGTAGATGGCCGTGATCACCGCATTCATGAAGAACAGCAGCATGAACGAGATGATCACCGTCTCGTTGACCGCCCGGCCGACGCCGCTGGGGCCGCCGCCGGCGTTGAGGCCCTTGTAGGCGCCGACGATCGCGGCCATCGCCCCGAACACCACGGCCTTGATGATCGCGATGTAGAGGTCGGTGAGGCTGGCGAGCGCGGTGAAGTTCGAGAGGAACGCACCCGCCGAGCCGCCCTGGATGATCACGTTGAAGAAGTAGCCGCCCGCGATGCCGGCGCTGATCACGATGCCGATGATCATCAGCGCGACGAACATCGTGGCCACCACGCGCGGAGCGACGAGCCGCTCGAGCGGGTCGACGCCGAGCACCTCCATCGCGTCGATCTCCTCGCGGATCTTGCGGGCGCCCATGTCGGAGCAGATGGCCGAGCCGGCGGCGCCGGCGATGATCAGGGCGGCCGCGATCGGGGCGGCCTCCCGCACCACCGCGAGCACGGCAGTGGCGCCGGCGAACGACTGGGCGCCGAGCTGGCTGGTCAGGTTGCCGACCTGCAGCGAGATCACCGCGCCGAACGGGATCGACACCAAGATGGTGGGCAGCAGCGTGACGCTGGTGATGAACCAGGCCTGCTCGACGAACTCGCGGAACTGGAACGGGCGGGTGAAGATCCGCTTCACGACCTCGACCACCATGACGGCGACCTCGCCGGGCCCGCGGATGACCCCGGTGGCGCTGAAGGCCATCAGGTCACCTCCCCATGTGACGTCGGTCATGCCGGGCTGCCCTTGGCGAAGATAGAACGTGTTCTCGTTATCGACAACGAGAGCGCTCTTTAGTCGACACGCACCGTCGTCGGATACCCGAGGGTGGCGCGCGTCACAGCAGGCTAGTCCCGCGGGCGGCTCCTACGATGCCGAACGTGCAAACGTCACCGGCCCGTGTCCTGCGTACGGTGCGGACGCACCCCTCGGCCGTGCTGCTGGCGGGTCAGCTGCTCACGGTGCTCGCCTACCCGTTCCTGGAGACGAGCCGGGCCGGCCAGGCGGTGCTGAGCGTGGCCCAGATGGTGGTGGTCCTGGTCGCCGTGTGGGCGGTGCGCTCGACGTCGGCCCTCGGCTGGGTGGCCGCGCTGCTCGGCGGACCGGCCGTGGTCCTCGGCGTCGTGGAGGCCGTCGTCACCGACGCCGACTGGGTGATCGTCTCCTCGGCGGCGTTCCACGTGCCCTTCTACCTCTTCACCTCCTACGCGATGCTGCGGTACCTCTTCCACGACGACATCGTCACCCGCGACGAGCTCTTCGCCACCGGCGCCGCGTTCACCGTCGTCGCCTGGGCCTTCACCTATGTGTACGCCGCCTGCCAGGTGCTCGCGCCGGGTTCCTTCGCCGGCACCAGCGGTGACGAACGCACCTGGTTCGAGCTGCTGTACCTCTCGTTCTCGACGCTCACCAGCGTCGGCCTGTCCGACGTCGTGCCCGTGCTGCCGCACGCCCGGTCGCTGGTGATGCTCGAGATGGTGGCCGGCGTGTTCTACGTGGCGCTCGTGGTGGCCCGGCTGGTCGGGCTGGTCGCCGCGCGGCGTCGCTGACGGCGGTGACGTCGGACCATCCGGGCTAGCCCGTTCGGGCCATTGACTCCCGCGCTCGGCGGGCATGAGATGTGCGGACACCGCTTCCTGGGGCCCGGTGGTGCTCCCCGCTGACCATGAATGAGGTGGTCGGCTAGACCCTAGGAATCGTCATGCGCAATCGTCCGATGCTGCGCGCTCCGCGCCTCACCTACGCCAACGTGGTCTCGACACTGGCCCTGGCCCTGGTACTGACGGGCGGTACCGCGTACGCCGCCGTCGTGGGCACCAACCAGGTCGTCTCGTCCTCGATCAGGGACGGTCAGGTGCTGACCCGCGATCTCGGGGGCAACGCTGTCACCAGCGCCAAGATCGCGTCGAACACGATCACGACCGCCGACGTGAAGGACGGTTCGCTCCGCGCGATCGACTTCGCGCCGGGGCAGCTCCCGGCCGGACCGCAGGGCGAGATCGGACCCCAGGGCGAGATCGGCGCCCAGGGCCAGACCGGACCCCAGGGCGAGATCGGACCCCAGGGCCAGACCGGACCCCAGGGCCAGACCGGACCCCAGGGCCAGACCGGCGCCCAGGGCGAGACCGGACCCCAGGGCGAGACCGGCGCCCAGGGCGAGACCGGCCCGCAGGGCCAACAGGGCCAGCAGGGTCCCCAGGGTCCCCAGGGTCCGCAGGGGCCGTCGGGGGTGGTGACCTCCGTCTTCAGGGACGGCGCCGTCATCGCACCGCAGGCGAGTCTCGCCTTCATCGCCACGCCGGTCGTGCTCAGCGTGAGCGGCCCGAGCCGCACCGTGTTCTCGACGTCGTCAGCAGCGCTCGGCAGCACCGTGGCCGGCGGCGCCGGCGCGCTCAACCTCTGGATGTGCTACCAGTCGACGGCTCCGGGTGCGTCCATCTCGGAGATCGGCAGCGGCACGTACGACACGACCGTCGGCCAAGGCCAGCGTCACCTCTACACGATGTCGGCCTCGGTGACCAACCTCGGCGCCGGCACCTATCGCGTCGGGCTGTGCGGCAGCACGGCCCAGCCGATGAACTGGGACAGCAACGAGTGGAGCTACACGACCGGGCTGGTGTTCCAGACCTGACCGGGGCACCCGCGGCGATTCATCCGGCCTCGTTCCAGCCCTCGGGGCGGAGCTTCTTCGGGAGCCCCTCGACGACGAGTCGGTAGGAGCTGTCGACCGCGTCCATCAGCTCGTCGTCGGGGACGCCGTCGAAGGTGAGGTCGTTCCAGCCGCTGCGGCCGATGTAGCGCATCACCGTGGCGGCGCCCGGGTATCGCTCCAGCCAGGCGTCGGCCTCCTCGCGGCTGCGACCGGCCTTCACGCCGACGCCGGTGCCACCGAGGAACGCGAAGATCTTGCCCCGCTCCCCCGGCCCGACCTTCACCACCGGGTGCTCGTGGTCCCATGGGCTGTCGGGCCAGGCGCCCGGCTTGGCCAGGCAGTGGGCCAGCATCGCCTCGACGTCCACCCGGCCAGGATGCCGCAGCCGGCGAATCTCGCGCTCGGTCGGCCCGGGTGTCCCCGCCACGACCGCGGTTTCGATAGCGTCGTCGTGAGAGGAGGACCATGGACTTCTCGGAGCTGTACCGGGACGTCGTGGAGACCTCCCCGGACGGGATCTGGGTGATCGACCTCGAGGGTCGGACGCTGTACGCGAACCCCGAGATCGCCCGGCTCCACCGCATCGACCCGGCGGAGCTGTCCGGCCTCACGGTGTTCGACACCCTCGACGAGGTCGGCAAGGAGCAGTTCGCCGCGCACCTGGCCGACGTCCGCGCCGGTCACCTGAACCCGTCCGAGGTCGAGGTGCACTGGGTCCGCAGCGACGGCGACGTCGTGTGGGTGCTCTGCCGGGAGAGCGCACTGCTCGACGAGCACGGCCGGGCCCGCGCGATCCTGCACCGCTACAGCGACGACACCGAGCGGCACGAGCTCATCGCCTCGCTGCGCGAGAGCGAGGAGGCGCTCGCGGACCAGGTGTCGCAGAACAACTTCATGCAGGCGGTCGCGAGCGCGGCCAACGAGGCGGCGACGCTCGCCGACGTCCTGCTGCAGGCCCGGCACATGGTGCTGCTGCACGACGACTGGGAGCGGGCGCGCGCGTTCGTGCCCGCCACCGACGGCAGCGACCGGGTCGAGGCGTTCTACCCCACCGACGAGGACCGGGCCGCCGACGAGGGCGACGAGTTCGCGCCGGTCGAGCTCGCGCTGGCCCAGCGGGCCTACGACGCCCGCGAGCCGGTGTGGGACGACCGCCGGCTCACCATCGCCTTCCCGGTGCTGCTCGAGGCGGAGGTGTACGCCGTCGTCGTCATCACCTCGGCCCCGCCGCTGTGGCGCTTCGAGCTCATCGAGTCGATGGCCGCACAGGTGGCCGAGCAGCTGGCCCGCGTCGCCGAGCGGGAGCGGGCCTCCCGGCTGCTCGCCCAGGCCCGCGACGACGCGATGGCGGCCTCGCGGCAGAAGTCGGAGTTCCTGGCCACGATGAGCCACGAGATCCGCACGCCGCTCAACGGCGTGATCGGGCTCAACGACCTGCTGCTGCGGACCGGCCTCAGCGCCGAGCAGCGGCGGCTGTCGGCCGGCGTGCAGGTGGCCAGCCGGGCGCTGCTCGGGCTCATCAACGACATCCTCGACTTCTCCAAGATCGAGGCCGGCCGGATGGAGCTGGAGCGGCTCGATTTCGAGATCCGGCCGCTGCTCGAGCAGGCCGCGGGACTGCTCACCGAGGCGGCCCGCGACAAGGGCCTCGACCTCGTCGTGTCCTGCCACCCCGACGTCCCGGCGGCGCTGTCCGGTGACCCGACCCGGCTGGCGCAGGTGGTCAGCAACCTGGTGTCGAACGCCGTGAAGTTCACCAGCCGGGGCGGCGTGATCGTGCGAGCCACCGCGGTGCCGGCCGGAGACCTGGTGCAGCTGCGGGTCGAGGTGAGCGACACCGGCATCGGCGTGCCCGAGGAGCAGCTCACCCACCTCTTCGACCCGTTCACGCAGGCCGACTCCTCCACCACCCGCGTGTACGGCGGCACCGGGCTCGGCCTGGCGATCTCCCGCGAGATCGTGGAGGCCCTCGGCGGCGAGATCGGCTACACCAGCAACGTCGGCGGCGGCAGCATCTTCACGTTCACCGCGCTGCTGCAGCCGGCCGCTCACGACGGGTCCGGCGACGCCTCCGGCAGCGCCGACGACGAGCGCGCCCGCGACCTCCTCTCCGGCCGGCGGGCGCTGGTGGTCGACGACAACGAGACCAACCGCGTGATCCTCCACGAGCAGCTGGCGTGGTGGGGCGTCGCCTCCGACGCCGCGGAGTCGGTGGCCGAGGCGCTCCCGCTGCTGCACTCGACGCGATACGACGTCGTCCTGCTCGACCTCTCGATGCCCGAGCAGAACGGTCTCGACCTCGCCCGGCAGGTGCGGGCCGACCCGTCGACGGCCGACCTGCGGTTGCTCATGCTCTCGTCGGTCACCACCCTCGACCCGGAGGAGATCGCCGACGCCGGCGTCGACCGGGCGCTGAGCAAGCCGGTGCTCTCCAGCGTGCTCCGCGGCGCGCTGCTCGACGTGCTCGGGGTCGTCGACGAGAGCGCCGAGGCCGACGCCGACGACGACGAGCAACCCAGCCGGGGCCGGATCCTCGTGGTCGAGGACAACCCGATCAACCAGATGGTCGCCACCGGCCTGCTCGAGGCGCTCGGGTACGACGCCGAGACCGCCGAGGACGGGCTCGTCGCACTCGACGCCGTCCGACGGGGCGGGTTCGACGCCGTCCTCATGGACGTGCAGATGCCGCGCATGGACGGCTACACCGCCACCCGCACCCTCCGGTCGGAGGAGACGGGCACCCGGCTGCCGATCATCGCGATGACGGCAGCGGCGGTGGAGGGCGAGTGGGAGCGCTGCCAGGCCGCCGGCATGGACGACTTCCTCACCAAGCCCATCGACGCCTCCCGTCTCACCGAGACCCTCGAGCGCTGGCTGCGGCCCAGCGCCGCCGCCGTCGACGAGCACCTCGATGTCGCTCGGCTCGACGAGCTGCGCGAGCTCGACGACCCGCAGGCCGGCGTCTCCTACATCGACAAGGTGATGGCGAGCTTCCTCGGCCGTGCCGACGACGAGCTCGCGGGCATCAGTGCCGCCGCCGCGGCGGGGGACGTCGAGACGGTCGGCGCTCTTGCGCACAAGCTCGTGGGCTCCGCGCTCAACCTCGGCGCCGTCCCGCTCGGCGAGGCCGCCCGCGAGGTCGAGAACCACGCCCGCCGCGGCGCGCTGGCCGACGTCGACGCCGCCCTCCCGGACCTCGGCGAGCGGCTCGCCGACACCCTGGTGGCGATGCGCGCCTACCTCGCGGACCGCGCGTAGACCGACCACGTTCGTCGAGCTCGTCGAGACGCCCCGGACCGGTCTCGCCGACCGACCCCGCTCACGGCGACGAGTGCGGCTCCGGCGTCTCGACAGGCTCGACGACCGTCAGCTACTTCGTCGCTTCCATCATCGAGCGGAGCTCCTTCTTCAGGCCGTTGATCTCGTCGCGCAGCCGTGCGGCCAGCTCGAACTGCAGCTCGGCGGCGGACGCCTTCATCTGGTCGGTGAGCTCCTGGATGAGCTGCGCCAGCTCCGAGCTGGGCAGGCCGGCGAGGTCCTTGGCGTGGTGTCCGGCGGCCTGCTCGCCGAGCACCGGCACCGGCTGGCGCACCTTCGCGCCACCGGCCCGGCCCTTGGCCTCCGTGCCGGCCCAGGTCTCGAGCAGCGCCTGGGTGTCCTCGCTGTCGCGGGCGAGCATCTCGGTGATGTCGGCGATCTTCTTGCGCAGCGGCTGCGGGTCGACGCCGTGCGCGGTGTTGTAGGCGACCTGCTTCTCGCGGCGCCGGTTGGTCTCCTCGATCGCCGACTCCATCGACGGCGTGATCGAGTCGGCGTACATGTGCACCTGGCCGGACACGTTGCGGGCCGCGCGGCCGATCGTCTGGATGAGCGACTTGTCGGAGCGCAGGAAGCCCTCCTTGTCGGCGTCGAGGATCGAGACCAGCGACACCTCGGGCAGGTCGAGGCCCTCGCGGAGCAGGTTGATGCCGACCAGCACGTCGTACTCGCCGAGCCGCAGGTCGCGCAGCAGCTCGATCCGCTTGAGGGTGTCGACCTCGGAGTGCAGGTAGCGGGTGCGGACGCCGGCGTCGAGCAGGTAGTCGGTGAGGTCTTCCGACATCTTCTTGGTGAGCGTGGTGACGAGCACCCGCTCGTTCTTGTCGGTGCGGGTGCGGATCTCGGAGATGAGGTCGTCGATCTGGCCCTTGGTGGGCTTGACGACGACCTCGGGGTCGATGAGCCCGGTGGGCCGGATGATCTGCTCGACGACGTCGCCGCCGACCTTGTCGAGCTCGTAGTTGCCGGGCGTGGCGGAGAGGTAGATCGTCTGGCCGATCCGGTCGAGGAACTCCTCCCACCGCAGCGGCCGGTTGTCCATGGCGCTCGGGAGCCGGAAGCCGTGGTCGACGAGGTTGCGCTTGCGCGACATGTCGCCCTCGTACATGCCGCCGATCTGCGGCACCGCCACGTGCGACTCGTCGACGACGAGCAGGAAGTCCTCCGGGAAGTAGTCGAGCAGGCAGTTGGGCGCCGAGCCGCGCTCGCGGCCGTCGATGTGCATCGAGTAGTTCTCGATGCCGGCACAGGAGCCGACCTGCCGCATCATCTCGACGTCGTAGGTGGTGCGCATCCGCAGCCGCTGCGCCTCGAGCATCTTGCCCTGGCCCTCGAGCTCGGCCAGCCGGGCCTCGAGCTCGGCCTCGATGCCGTTGATCGCCCGCTCCATGCGGTCGTGGCCGGCCACGTAGTGGGTGGCGGGGAAGACGTAGAGCTCCTGGTCGTCGGTGAGCACCTCGCCGGTGACGGCGTGCAGGGTCATCAGCCGCTCGATCTCGTCGCCGAAGAACTCGATGCGCACGGCGTGCTCCTCGTAGACCGGGAAGATCTCGAGGGTGTCGCCGCGGACCCGGAAGGTGCCGCGGGAGAACGACATGTCGTTGCGGGTGTACTGGATCTCGACCAGCCGCCGCAGCACGCTGTCGCGGTCGTGCTCCTCGCCGACCCGCAGCCGGAGCATGCGGTCGACGTACTCCTGCGGCGTGCCCAGGCCGTAGATGCAGGAGACCGTGGACACCACGATGACGTCGCGCCGGGTGAGCAGCGAGTTGGTGGCCGAGTGCCGCAGCCGTTCGACCTCCTCGTTGATCGAGGAGTCCTTCTCGATGTAGGTGTCGGTCTGCGGGACGTAGGCCTCGGGCTGGTAGTAGTCGTAGTAGCTGACGAAGTACTCGACGGCGTTGTTGGGGAACAGCTGCCGCAGCTCGTTGGCGAACTGCGCGGCCAGCGTCTTGTTGGGCTGCATCACCAGGATCGGCCGCTGCACCTGCTCCGCCACCCACGCCACCGTGGCCGTCTTGCCCGTGCCGGTGGCGCCCAGCAGCACGACGTCCTGCTCCCCGCCGTTCAGGCGCTTGGCGATCTCGGCGATCGCCGCCGGCTGGTCGCCGGAGGGCTGATAGTCGGAGATGACGTCGAAGGGCGCGACGCGTCGCTCGAGATCGGTGACCGGACGCATGCGTCGAGCCTACGAGCCACCACCGACAGCGGCGCTACGGCGCCGTCAGAGCAGCGGCCGCAGCGGGCGCAGGAAGCCCTCGGTGAACTTGCGGTGGAGGTCGCGGGTCTCCCACTCGCCCGTGGTGAGGGGGATGCAGTTGGTCTCGTCGGTGGTGAAGATCTCCTCGAGCTCGGCGGCCAGGGACGGGTCGATCACCTCGACGTTGATCTCGTAGTTGCCCTGGAGGCTGAGCCGGTCGATGTTGGCGGTGCCGACGGTCGACCAGGTGCCGTCGACGGTCGCGGTCTTCGCGTGCACCATCGCGCCGTTGAAGCGCAGCACCTTCACGCCGGCGTCGAGCAGCTGGGAGAAGTACCCGCGCGAGATCCAGTCGGCCACGATGTGGTTGGACTTCAGCGGCACCAGCAGTCGGACGTCGACGCCGCGGCGGGCGGCGTTCTTCATCGCGTCGACGAAGTCCTGGTCGGGGATGAAGTAGGCCTGGGTCATCCAGACGTTGTGGCTCGCGCGGTTGATCGCCTCGATGTACATGGCGCGGATCGGGAACATCCACAGCCGCGGCACGTTGCGCTGCACCCGGATCCGCGGCTCCCAGGTGGACGCCGTCTCGAGGAGCAGCGGCCGCTCGCTGGCCCGGAGCCGGCGGCGGCGGTGCAGGTTCCAGAAGTCCGCGAAGGCTCGCTTCAGATCCCACACACCGGGGCCGGTGATCCGTACGTGGGTGTCGCGCCACTCCGTCTCGTACGGCGTCCCGATGTTGTAGCCGCCCACGAAGCCGACGGCGTCGTCGACCACGAGGATCTTGCGGTGGTCGCGGCCGTAGCGGCGCAGGTCGAAGAACCGCCAGCCCGCGGCGTAGACCGGGTACTTCAGCACCTTCATCGACGGCGGGAACCGCTTGAACACCGGCGAGACGACGAGGTTCGCGAAGCCGTCGTAGATGCAGTAGACCTCGACACCGCGGTCGGCAGCCTGCGCGAGCGCGCGCTTGAACCGCTCGCCGGTGACGTCGCCCTTCCAGATGTAGGTCTCGAAGAGGATCTGGTGCTCGGCGCTCTCGATCGCGGCGATCATCGCCTCGTAGAGGTCGCGGCCGAAGGTGTAGGTGGTGACGGTGCCGTCGCCGACCTGCACGGTGGCGGGCGGCGTCGTCGGGAACGGCTTGGGCTTCTTGCCGCGCCGCCGGTAGGAGTCGACGAGCGACATCGCGACCGCCACCACCACCTGGATGCAGAGCACGGTGTACAGCACGCGGCGCAGCGGCCTGGTCAACCGCTCCATGCGCACCGTCAGCCTCACGGCCCCCAACCTATCCGCGTCGCCCATCTCACAGGTCGCACGGCGAGACCCGCGGCCCGGTGATGGCTGCGGTGTCGTTGGATCGTGTCGTGACCAGCACCCTTCCCGACGTCGGCGCCGGCCGCCGCGTCGCGATGCTGGCGGCCGGGACGGCGGCCCAGGCCGGCTCGGCCGTGACGGTCCATGGGGCGCCGTTCCTGATCCCGGCGCTGCGCGACGACTTCGGCCTCTCGCTCGCCGGTGCCGGCGTCGTCGCCGCGGCGCCCACCTGCGGGCTCGTGCTCACCCTCGTCGGCTGGGGCCTGGTGGGCGACCGTCGCGGCGAGCGGTTCGCCCTGCTCGCCAGCCTGTCGCTCACCGTGACGGCGGGCGTGCTCGCGCTCCTGCTCGGCACCGCTCCGGCCGCCCTCGCCGGGATGCTGTTCCTCGCCGGCGCGGCCTCCGGCGGCACCAACGCGGCCAGCGGTCGGATCGTCGTCGGCTGGTTCCCGCCGCTGCGACGCGGGCTCGCGATGGGCGTGCGGCAGATGGCGCAGCCGGCGGGCGTCGGGATCGCGGCGCTCACGATGCCGGCGATCGCGGCGACGCACGGCATCCGGGCTGCCCTGGTGGTGCCGCTGGTCGTCGGCGTGACCGCGCTGGCGACCGTGGCGCTCGTCGTCCTCGACCCGCCGCGGCCGGACCGCACCCCCGAGGGCTCGGTCAGCCCGTACGGCGATGGGTACCTCCCCCGCCTCCACCTCGCCTCGGCGCTGCTCGTCGTTCCGCAGTTCGCGGTGTGGACCTTCGCGCTCGTCTGGCTGGTCGACGACCGCGGCTGGACGCCGGCCGCCGCCGGCTCGCTCGTCGCCGTCGCCCAGGTGGCCGGCGCGTTCGGCCGGATCGCCGCGGGCCAGCTCAGCGACGCCGTCCGCTCGCGGCTGCGGCCGCTGCGGTGGGTGGCCCTGTCCGCCGCCGGTGTGATGGCGCTGCTCGGACTCCTCGCCGGCGTCGGCTCGGCGGTCGCCGTCCCGGTCGTGGTGGTGGCCGCCGTCGTCACCGTCGCCTACAACGGCCTCGCCTACACCGCCGTCGCCGAGCGCGCCGGGCCGTTCTGGTCGGGCCGCTCGATGGGGCTCCAGAACACCGGCCAGTACCTCGTCGCCACCGCCGTCCCGCCGCTCGGCGGCCTCGCCGTCACCCACACCGGCTACGCCTGGACCTTCGCCCTCGCCGGCCTCTTCGCCGTCGGTGCGTGCGCGGTCGTGCCGGCGCGGGACGAGGCTCCGCTGGGGTAGCCACGACGGTCGTCGAGCCTGTCGAGACGCCGGGAGGGATCTCGCCGACCTGCGTTGCCTCAGCTCCCGAGATCGGCGGCGGGCATCTCGACAAGCTCGATGAACGTCTGGAACGCGTGACCCGCGCGTCTCTTCGCCGTCGGTCCGCTCGGGTGACCACGACGGTCGTCGAGCCTGTCGAGACGCCGGGAGGGATCTCGCCGACCTGCGTTGCCTCAGCTCCCGAGATCGGCGGCGGGCATCTCGACAAGCTCGATGAACGTCTGGAACACGTGACCCGCGCGTCTCTTCGCCGTCGGTCCGCTCGGGTGACCACGACGGTCGTCGAGCCTGTCGAGACGCCGGGAGGGATCTCGCCGACCTGCGTTGCCTCAGCTCCCGAGATCGGCGGCGGGCATCTCGACAAGCTCGATGAACGTCAGGAGCGCGTGACGCGTGCGGGCAGGTGCTGGCGGGGTGCCATCCGGGCGCCGTGCCGCGGACGGCGGAGGCCGGCCATGCCGACCAGCGCGGGCACCCGGCCCCGCTGCGGGCGGTAGGGCTCGAGGAACTCCTCGAGCTGGTCGTCGTCGAAGGGCTCGCCGGTGAGCGCCCAGCCGACGTCCTTCGCCACGTGGTAGTCGCCGAAGCTGACGGCGTCCGGGTCGCCGAAGGTGCGCTGCCGCACCTCGGCGGCGGTCCAGCGACCGATGCCGGGAATGGTCTGCAGCCGTCGGCCGGCCTCCTCGGGTCCCAGAGCAGTGAGACGTTCGAGCGTGTCGGCCACCCGGGCCGCCGAGACGAGGGTGCGCGAGCGCGCGGGGTCGATGTGCAGGCGGAGCCACTCCCACGACGGGATCGTGCGGATCGTGGCCGGCGTCGGCTGCACCCAGATCTTGCGCTCGACGCCGGGCCCTGGGGCGCGCTCGCCGTAGCGGTGGACCAGCATTCGGAAGCCCGCGAACGCCTCCTGACCGGTGACCTTCTGCTCGATGATCGCCGGCACCAGCGCCTCCATCAGCAGCCCGGTACGGCCGAACCGCGCGTTCGGGTAGCGGCGCAGCAGGTCGGCGAGCAGCGGGTGGTGCGGCACGAAGCCGGACCAGTCGTCGTCGGCGCCGAGGAGTGCCGGCATCGAGTCGAGGGCCCACGCGGCGCCGTCACCCCAGGCCCGCCCGACGACGACGCCCTCGGCCGGCCGCGACTCGACGACGATCGTGGCCGTGCCCTCGGGCGTGCGGATCCCGCGCCAGGCGCGGCCGGCGTCGTCGAAGCGCATGGTGGGATCGCCACCGCCGCGGCGCAGCGGCATCAGCACCGAGCGGACGGGGCACGACCGGTCCGGTCGCCAGACCCGCTCGGCTCCGCTCACGCACCGAGACTAGGCAACCGCACCCCCTAGCCTGCGGCGCATGGTGCTCCAGATCGACGACGACGCCCGGGTGCGCACGCTCACCCTCGACCGTCCCGAGGCGCTCAACGCCTTCAACGAGGCGCTCTACGACGCCGTCGCCGACGCGCTGATCGAGGCCGACACCGACCCCGCTGTCGCCGTCGTGATGATCACCGGCAACGGCCGCGGCTTCAGCGCCGGCACCGACCTGCTCGAGATGCACCGGATCGCCACCGACCCCGACTTCCAGCGCGGCCGGCACGGCTTCCCGGGCCTCGTCGACGCGCTCACGGCGCTCGAGAAGCCGTTGGTGTGCGCGGTGAACGGCGTCGGGCTCGGGATCGGCTGCACGATCCTCGGCTTCGCCGACCTGGCCTTCATGTCGACCGACGCCCGGCTGCGCTGCCCGTTCACCAGCCTCGGTGTCGCGCCGGAGGCGGCGTCGTCGTACCTGCTCCCCCGGCTCGTCGGGCGCCAGAACGCCGCCTGGCTGCTGCTCTCGGCCGAGTGGGTGGACGCCGCGCAGGCCCGCGAGATGGGACTCGTCTGGCAGGTCTGCGAGCCCGCCGACCTGCTGCCCGAGGCGCGCCGGTACGCGGAGGTGCTGGCGGCGCGGCCGATCTCGTCGCTGGTCGCCGTCAAGAAGGCGATGACGGCGCCGCTGCGCGCGGGCGTGGACGCCGCCCGCGAGATCGAGAACGCCGCCTTCGTCGAGCTCATGGGCGGGCCGGCCAACCTCGAGGCGCTCACCGCCTTCGCCGAGGGGCGCGACCCGGACTTCACCTCGCTGCCCCCGGGTTGGTGACTAGACTTCGCGGCAACACGAAACCCTCTCGGAGAGAAGCGAGTCCATGGCGTCATCCACCACGGAGAAGCGGGCCCGCCTCGACCGGGAGACGGTGGTGACGGCGGCGGAGGCCCTCGTCGACCGCGACGGCTACGACGCCCTGTCGATGACGCTGCTCGCCGCCGAGCTCGACTCGCGGGTGTCGTCGCTCTACAACCACGTCGACAGCCTCGACGAGCTGCGGGCCGAGATCCAGGTGCGCGCGATGCGGCTGCTCGGCCGGCACGTCCAGCGCTCGGCGATGGGGCACAGCGGCGCGGACGGGCTGCAGGTGATGTCGCACCAGCTGCGGGAGTTCGCGCAGGAGCACCCGCAGCGCTACGCCGCGCTCACCCGCGAGCCGCTCGACCGCGAGAAGTTCCTCGAGGCCGCCGGCGACGTCATGGAGGCGCTCGCGGTCATGGTGCGCTCGGCCGGATTGCCCGAGGAGCGGATCATCCCCACCGGGCTCGCGATCTTCTCGGCCCTGCACGGGTTCGTGTCGCTCGAGGTGGGCGGCTACTTCGGCGGCGTCGAGGACCTCGAGGAGGTCTTCGAGCAGGTCGTCCGCGGGGCGGTCACCGCGGCCGTCCTCGAGGTCACGCAGCCGCGCTGAGGGTGTCCCTGCCTCCTGGTTCACTGGCCGGGTGCTGCTGAACGACCTCGTCACCACCTCGGCCGCGGTGGGTGCCACCCGCTCGCGCAAGGCCAAGGTGGCGGCGCTGGCCGAGCTGCTCGGCCGCGCGTGGCAGGAGTCGCCGGACGAGATCGAGACCCTCACCTCGTACGTCGGCGGCGCACTCCGGCAGCGCCGCACCGGGCTGGGGTGGCGCGGGCTGACCTCGCTCCCCGAGCCGGCGGCCACGCCGTCGCTCGGCGTGGCCGAGGTCGACGCCGCGTTCGAGGCGATCTCGGTGCTCGCCGGACCCGGCTCACAGCAGGCACGGGCCGCCGCCGTGGCCGACCTGTTCGGCCGGTCCACCGCCGATGAGCAGCCATGGCTGCGCGGCCTGGTGACCGGCGAGCTGCGGCAGGGCGCGCTCGACGCGCTGGTGCAGGAGGGCGTGGCCGCCGCGGCCGGGGTGCCGCTGGTCGCCGTCCGACGGGCGGCGATGCTCGCCGGATCCACCGTGGCCGTCGTCCGGCTGGCGTTCGAGGGTGGCGAGCCGGCCCTGGCCGACGTCGGGCTCACCGTGCTGCGACCGGTCTCGCCGATGCTCGCCTCCAGCGCCACCACCGTCGCCGAGGCGCTGGCCAAGGTCGGCGGGCGGGCCGCCGTCGACACCAAGCTCGACGGCGTCCGCATCCAGGTGCACCGCCGCGGCGACGACGTCCTGGTGGCCACCCGCAGCCTCGACGACATCACCGCCCGGCTGCCCGAGGTCGTCTCCGTGGTGCGCGCGCTGCCGGCCGAGTCCGTCGTCCTCGACGGCGAGGCGCTGGCCCTCGACGACGCCGGCCGGCCCCGGCCGTTCCAGGAGACCGCGTCGCGGGCCGCGATGGCCGAGGGCGTGCACGTGACGCCCTTCTTCTTCGACGTGCTGCACCTCGACGGCACCGACCTGCTCGACCAGCCGGGCCACGAGCGGGCCGCCGTGCTCGACCGGCTGGTCCCGGAACAGCACCGGGTGCCGCGGCTCGTCACCGACTCGCCCGAGGAGGCCGAGGCGTTCGCGCGCGAGGTGCTCGACTCGGGCCACGAGGGCGTGATCGTCAAGAACCCCGACGCCCCCTACGCCGCCGGCCGCCGCGGCGCGGCCTGGGTGAAGGTGAAGCCGGTCCACACCCTCGACCTCGTGGTGCTCGCCGTCGAGTGGGGCTCCGGCCGCCGCCGCGGCTGGCTCTCCAACATCCACCTCGGCGCCCGCTCCCCCGACGGCTTCACGATGTTGGGCAAGACGTTCAAGGGGATGACCGACGAGATGCTCGCCTGGCAGACCGAGCGCTTCCTCTCCCTCGAGACCTCACGCACCGACCACGTCGTCCACGTGCGGCCGGAGCAGGTGGTCGAGATCGCGTTCGACGGCGTCCAGCGCTCCCCGCGCTACCCCGGCGGCGTCGCACTCCGGTTCGCCCGGGTGCTCCGGTATCGCGACGACAAGCGCCCCGACGAGGCCGACACCCTCGCCACGGTGCAGTCGTACCTGCCGGCGGCTCTGTAACACCGAGTTGCACACGTCGTACCCTGTGCCGGTGACCGAGGTCCGGCAGAAGACGGCCGACCCCCCGAAGGCCGACCACCGCCGCAAGCGCGCGGCGGCGCGGCGGCGCGAGCGGGAGCAGGAGATCGTCGCCGCCACCCGTGCGCTCTTCGACGCCCGCGGAGTGGGCGAGGCGCAGATCGAGGACATCGCCGGCGCCGTCGGCATCAACCGCGCGATCGTCTACCGGCACTTCACGGGCAAGGAGGAGATCTTCGCCCTCGTGATCGTCAGCTACCTCGACGAGCTGAGCGGGGCGATGCTGGCCGCGGCCTCCGACGACGCCGCGCCGCCGGCCCGGCTCGAGGCGCTGGTGAGCGCGTTCGTCGAGTACGGCGTCGCGCACCCGGCGTTCGTCGACTGCGCCCACGCGCTGATGCGGCGCACCGGACCCGAGCTGCTCGACGAGATCTCGGAGAGCGCGCTGTTCCGGCTCGGCCGGGCCATCACCTCGTGTCTCAACGTGCTGATCGAGACCCTCGAGGCCGGCGTCGCCTCGGGCGACTTCGCCGACACCGGCGACCCGGCCCTGCTCGCCAACACGCTCTACGCCAGCGGGCTCGGCGCCCTTCAGCTCGCGCGCGTCGGCATCCTCGTCAAGGAGGTGGCACCCGGGGTGCCCACCGTCGGCGAGATCTCACCGGAGCAGGTGCGGACGTACCTGGTCGCGTCCGCCCTCGCCTCGGTCCAGCGGTAGGCCGGGGGTCTCGACACGCGGCGCGCCAGCGCGCCCCGCGGCTCGACCACCGGACCCTCGCTCCGCTCGTGTCTCGACACGCGGCGCGCCAGCGCGCCCCGCGGCTCGACCACCGGCCGGCCGCTCCGGTGATCGAGCCGGCACGAGCGCAGCGAGGGCCGTGTCGAGATCCCCGGAGCCCTCAGGCCTTCTCGAGGATCGCGGTGACGCCCTGGCCGCCGGCCGCGCAGACCGAGATGACGCCGCGGCCGTGCTCGGTCTCCGACGTCGACAGCAGCTTGGCGAGCACGTTGACGATCCGGCCGCCGGTGGCGGCGAACGGGTGGCCCGCGGCGAGCGAGGAGCCGTGCACGTTCAGCTTGGTGCGGTCGATCGAGCCCAGCGGGGCGTCGAGGCCGAGCCGCTCCTTGCAGAACACCGGGTCCTCCCACGCCTTGAGGGTGGAGAGCACCTGCGAGGCGAACGCCTCGTGGATCTCGTAGAAGTCGAAGTCCTGCAGCGAGAGCCCCTCGCGAGCGAGCATCCGTGCCATCGCGTACGCCGGCGCCATCAGCAGGCCCTCGCCGCCGTGCACGTAGTCGACGGCGGCCGTCTCGTAGGCGGTGAGGTAGGCGAGCACGGGCAGGTTGTGCTCGGCGGCCCACTCCTCCGAGGCCAGCAGGACGACGGAGGCACCGTCGGTGAGCGGCGTCGAGTTGCCCGCCGTCATCGTGGCCGCCTCGCCCTTGCCGAACACCGGCTTGAGCTTGCCGAGCTTCTCGGCGGTCGAGTCGGCGCGCAGGTTCGAGTCGCGCTCGAGGCCGCGGAACGGGGTGACCTGGTCGTCGAGGAAGCCCGCGTCGTAGGCGGCGGCGAGCCGCTGGTGCGAGGTGGCGGCGAGCTCGTCCTGGTCCTCGCGGGTCACCTGCCACTCCAGCGCGGTGAGTGCGGCGTGGTCGCCCATGGACAGGCCGGTGCGCGGCTCGCCGTTCTGCGGGATCGCGAGCCCGATGTCGGTGGGGCGGACGGCGGCCAGCGCGGCGAGACGGCTCTTGGTGTCGCGCGCGGCGTTGACCTTCATCAGCTTCTTGCGCAGCTTCTCGCTGATCGCGACCGGGGCGTCCGAGGTGGTGTCGGTGCCACCGGCGATGCCGACCTCGATCTGGCCGAGCGCGATCTTGTTCGCCACCTGGATGGCGGCCTGCAGACCGGTGCCGCAGGCCTGCTGGATGTCGGTGGCCGGGGTCTCCGGCGAGAGCCGGGAGCCGAGCACCGACTCGCGGGCGAGGTTGAAGTCGCGGGAGTGCTTGAGCACCGCGCCGGCGACGACCTCGCCGAGACGCTCGCCCTCCAGGCCGAACCGCTCGACCAGGCCGTCGATGGCCGCGGTGAGCATGTCCTGGTTCGACGCGTCGGCGTAGGCGCCGTTGGAACGGGCGAAGGGGATGCGGTTGCCGCCGACGACGGCGACCCGACGAGTGCGTGCGTTCATGGGTCCATACTGGCGGGTAACCGGAGCGTGACCAAGCCCGTGAGGGCCACGTCACGAAACGTGGACGACACGTGCAACTCCGAGTTACATGAACCTGCCACCCCAAGAAGACAACCAGTTCGACGTACGGAGGAACCACCGGTGAACGACGTCTACCAGGGCTTCACCAAGACGCCGATCGGCAAGGTCCTGGTCAAGAACCTCGGCCTGCCCAACCCCACCCCGCTCGAGCGCTACACCGCCGGCGACCCGCTGGTGCAGGGCACCGTCCTGGTCGGCGGCCGCGGCCGGCTGGCCGAGTCGCTCACGGGCCTGCTCGACACCCTGGGCATCGCCGCCACCGAGTCGCTGCCCGAGGACGCGAAGGCCAAGGGCCTGGTGTTCGACGCCACCGGCCTCACGTCCTCGGCCGAGCTCGTCGCCCTGCGCGACTTCTTCCAGCCGGTGCTCCGCAGCCTCGAGACCTGCCCGCGGATCGTCGTCCTCGGCACGCCGCCCGAGCTGCTGAAGGGCGGCGAGCGGGTGGCGCAGCGGGCACTCGAGGGCTTCACCCGCAGCCTCGGCAAGGAGATCGGCCGCGGCGGCACCGTGCAGCTGGTCTACGTCGCCGACGGCGCCGAGTCCGCCGTCGCGAGCACCCTCGGGTTCCTGCTCTCGCCCAAGTCGGCCTACGTGTCCGGTCAGGTGGTGCGCGTCGGCGCCCACGGCGACAGCACCGCCTCCGACGTCCCGACCGTGGCCGACCGGCTGCAGCCGCTGGCCGGCAAGGTCGCGCTGGTCACCGGCGCCTCGCGCGGCATCGGCGAGCAGATCGCCCGGGTGCTGCACCGCGACGGCGCCACCGTCGTCGGCCTCGACGTGCCGCAGGCGGCCAGCGAGCTCCAGACGCTCATGAAGGAGCTCGACGGCGACTGGCTCACCCTCGACATCACCGGCAAGGACGCGCCGCAGCGGATCGCGCAGCACCTCAAGGAGAAGCACGGCGGCGTCGACGTCGTCGTCCACAACGCCGGCATCACCAAGGACAAGAAGCTCGCCAACATGGACGACGCGCGCTGGGAGGCCGTGATCGCGGTCAACCTCACCGCGCCGGAGCGGATCACCCGCGAGCTGCTCGACCAGGAGCTGATCCGGCCCCGCGGCTCGATCGTCGGCGTCGCCTCGATCGCCGGCATCGCCGGCAACGTCGGCCAGACCAACTACGCGGCCTCGAAGGCCGGCGTGATCGGCTTCGTCGACTCGCTCGCCGACGAGCTCGGTGACGGCATCACGATCAACGCCGTCGCGCCGGGCTTCATCATCACCCAGATGACGGCGGCCGTGCCGTTCGCCACCCGCGAGGTCGGCCAGCGGCTCAACGCCATGTCGCAGGGCGGCCTTCCGGTCGACGTCGCCGAGGCGATCGCCTGGTACGCCGACCCGGCGTCGTCGCTGGTCAACGGCAACGTCGTGCGGGTGTGCGGCCAGATGATGCTGGGCGCCTGATGGGCACGCCCACCACCGCTCCTCGCGAGGTGACGCCGCCCGAGGGTCTCGGTGCGCTGGCCCGCGCCGCGCTGCCGTCGCTGCCCGTGGTGTCGCTGCTGCCCGGCATCCGCAAGGTGTCGGCGAAGGACTTCACCGGCCTCGCACTCACCCGCCCGCCGGTCACCATCGAGCGCGGCCACGTCGACGCGTTCGCCGCGGTGTGCGGCTTCCCGCGCAAGGACGTCGTCCCGCTCCCCTACCCGCACCTGCTCGCCTTCGGCCTGCAGATGGCGATCATGGGCTCCGCGGACTTCCCGGCACCGGCCATCGGCAGCGTGCACATCGAGAACTCGATCACCCAGCACCAGCGGCTGGCGATCGGCGACACCGTGCACGTGACCGCCCGCGTCGGCGCACCGGTGCCACACCCGAAGGGCACCGTCTACGAGTTCGTCACCGAGATCCGCGGTGGCGCGGACGGCGGCGACCTGGTCTGGGAGGAGACCTCCTCCTACCTGCGCCGCGGCACGGGCGACGACAACGCCTCGTACGGCACCGTGCTGCCCGAGGCCGACCCGGGCGGCGTCGTCTGGAAGCTCCCCGGCGACCTCGGACGGCGCTACGCCGCCGTGTCCGGCGACCACAACCCGATCCACCTCTACCCGCTCACCGCGAAGGCGCTCGGCTTCAAGCGGCAGATCGCCCACGGCATGTGGACGATGGCCCGCTCCGTGGCGGCGCTGGAGAACCGGCTGCCCGACGCCGTCCGCGTCGACGTCGCGTTCCGCAAGCCGGTGTTCCTGCCCGGCTCGGTCGCGTTCGGCTCGGAGACCATCGACCGGGGCTACGCCTTCTCGCTCTCGAGCCCGACGTCGGGGTCGAGGCACCTGCTCGGGCGCACCACCGCGGTCTGAGTCAGTCGCCGAGGGGCGCGGTGCGGCTCGGCAACGGCGGCACGGTCCAGTCCGGAGGGGGCGACTCCCCCGCGGCCACCGCAGCCCGCAGCGCCTCGAGCGCCGCGCGGTGGGAGCCGGCCCAGGGCGGCGGGGCGTCGTCGTCGAGCACGGCGGCGCACCAGCGCCAGGTGGTGGACGCGTCGTCGACCAGGTAGCGCAGGAACGTCGCGCACGCGGCGACGTCGGCCGCGGCGCCGTCGTGACCGCGCGGGTTGTAGGTGGGCGTGTAGCCGCGGCGCTCCGGACCGGCGAACCGGGGTGCCGGATCGCAGAGCCGGACCCGGCCGTCGTCCTGGATGAACACGTGCTCGGGCTTGACGTCGCCGTGGGCCTCGAAGGTGCCGCGCCCGACCGCGTCGGCGAGGGCGACGAGCAGCGCCTCGACGTCGGCGACATGCGACGGCTTGCGGCCGACGAGCCGCTCCATCACCAGCACCTGGGTGCCGCCCGGGTCCTGCTCCCAGACGCCGAACGACCGCGGCAGCATCCGGCCCTCGTCGCGGTCGAGGATCTCCGCCTCCCGCAGGAGGACCGACTCGAGCTCGTCGCCGTCCGCCTCGTCGACGACCGTGCGGCCGCCGGTGAGGTCACGCAGCGCCACCGCCGGGACGTGCACCGGACGCCGGCTGCCGTCGTCGTCGTGCGCGAAGATCTCGGTGGCCGACAGCCCGCCGCCGCGGGGCCGGGGCAGCTTGGCCACCAGGTCGGCGCCGTCGAGGTCCTGGGCGAGCACCACCTGGCCGAAGGCACCGCCGGAGACGCCGTCGAGCAGCGGCTGCATCAGCCGGTAGGGGCCGGCGGACCCCATCGGGCCCGGGGTGTCGAGCACGGTCCGCGCGACCACGTGGCCCCGCTCGACCTGGAGGAGCACCTCCTCCTCCCACCGGCTGCCGAAGCCCATGTGCACGTGGCGCACCTGGTCGCCGCGGGCGACGCGCAGCGTGCCGGTGACCCAGTCGGCGACGAGCGGGAGGCCGATGCCGCCGAGGGCGTCGCGACCGCTCACCGGCCTCGGCCGGCCGTCCGGACCGGCGACGGTGGCATCGACCCCCACCAGGCTGAACACGCCGCGGTCGACCCGCCACTGCGCGACGTAGCCACGCCAGTTGGCGGTGTGCGGCGCCACGAAGTCGGGCGCGTCGATCCGCCTGAGCAGCCCGTCGAGCGGAGTCTCGAGGAGCAGCCACGGCTCACCGTCGATCGTGACGGAGTCGGCCACCTGCGCGGTCACGGCGCTCAGTGTGGCTGCCTGAACCGCCCGGTGTCTGGCGTTCTCGGGCATGTCTCCCAAGTCCAACAGACGGCGCCAGCGCCGCCCAGGCGGCACGCTGGCGGCGTTGCCGTCGCTGGAAAGGCGCCCAGCCTGCCTGCGCTCCGGCGCCTTGCCATCGCACCACCTGGACGACGCTGGCATCCGCCTCGACTTGAGAGACACGCCCTAGTCGACCGGCGCCCCGCCGACGCCGACCTCGTTGCCGTCGGGGTCGTGGAACAGCACCTTGCGGACGCCGTTGCCGTAGGTCTCGCGGGAGGTCTCGGCGATGCCCCGTTCGGCGGCCGCGGCGACGAAGCCGTCGAGGTCGTCGACGAACAGCGTCACCTGGGCGTGGCCGGCGTGCTCGGGCTCGCGGTTGACGGCGATCGACCCGTGATCGGCGACCTGCCACACCTGCTCGGTGTCGTGCGCGGTGAAGCTCGACGGCGTCCCCAGCAACTGCTCGTACCAGGCGATCGCCCGGTCGAAGTCGGTGACGGAGAGGATGGCGAACAGCTCGACGTCCATGCCCTCCGACCCTCCGACCTGCTCCGACTCATCGGCTCCGGGGTGCGCCGTTTGGTCACCAACGACACGTTTTCGACTGCGGTTGCGCCGATTGGTCCCCAACCGCGTCAATACCGACGGTAGGTACGTCACCGGTCCCGCGGGCGGATCAACCCCTCCTGGGCGACGGAGGCGACGAGGGTGCCGTCCTGGGTGAAGACCCGGCCGATCGAGAAGCCGCGGGCGCCGCCGGCGAAGGGGGAGGTCTGGTCGTAGAGCCACCAGTCGTCGACGCGGAAGGGGCGGTGGAACCAGATGGAGTGGTCGAGCGAGGCCATCTGCACCTTCGACGGGTTCGCGCGGTGGGCCGCGAGGGAGGCGCCCAGCAGCGAGACGTCGCTGGCGTAGGTGAAGGTGGCGAGGTGGTCGAGCGGGTCGTCACCGATCTCGCCGGTGATGCGGATCCACATCCGCGCCTGCGAGGGGTGGTCGGGGTCGGGGTCGAGGCCGATCGAGGAGTTGCCGAGGTAGCGGACGTCGAGCGCGGCCCACTCCTTGCCGAGCGCGTCGGCCTCCTTGTTGTCGCGCGAGCGCATCAGGTCGACGAGGTCGAGCCCCTCCTCGGGCGGCTTCACCTCGGGCATCCGGTCCTGGTGCTCGTAGCCCTCCTCGTGCTTCTGGAAGTTGAGGGTCTGGAAGTAGATCGGCCGGCCGTGCTGGCGGGCCATCACCCGGCGGGTGGCGAAGGAGCGGCCGTCGCGGATCCGCTCGACGTCGTAGATGATCGGCACCTTGTAGTCGCCGGGGAGCAGGAAGTACGAGTGCAGCGAGTGCACCGTGAACCCCTCGTCGACGGTGCGGGCGCCGGCCACCAGCGCCTGCGCGGCCACCTGGCCGCCGTACACGCGGGGCCGCTCGGAGTCGGGCTGGCCGCCGCGGAACAGGTCGACGTCGAGGTACTCCAGCCGCAGCAGGTCGACGAGCTCGCGGCCGGCGTCGGCGAGCGGGTCGAGGTGGCCGGCGGCGGGGTCGGTCACGACCGGCCGCCCTCGGTGCCCTCGGGACCCTCCAGCCCCTGCAGGAACTGCTCGAACTGCCGGCCGATCTCGTCGCCGGTGGGCAGCGGCTCGTCGTCGGCGAGCAGGCTCGACCCCTCGCTCTCGGCGCGGGCGAAGGCGTCGTACTGCTGCTCGAGCGCGGCCACCACGTCGCCGACCTCCTCGTTGGCGGAGAGGTAGCGGGCGATCTCGGTCTCCCGGTCGTCGGCGTCGGACCGCAGGTCGGTGAGGTCGATCGTGAGCCGCGCGGCGCGCTCCACGTGGCCGAGCAGGTCGACGGCGGCCCGCGGGAAGTCGAGCTGGGCGAGGTAGTGCGGGATGTGGGCCACGAAGCCCTGCGCCGGGTGCCCCCACTCGCCGAGCCGCATCTCCAGCAGCGCCTGCGCACTGCTCGGCACCCGCAGCTCGCCGCGCCACGGGCTCTCGCCGGTGAGCAGGTCGTCCCGGTTGGCGTGGTGGGTGACCGCGATCGGCCGGGTGTGCGGCACCGCCATCGGCACCGACCCGAGCGACACGGCGAGCGTGACGCCGAGCCGCTCGACCACCTCGCGCACCGCCCGCGTGAACGCCTCCCACCGGTTGTCGGGCTCCGGCCCGTGCAGCAGCAGGTAGGGCGTCCCGCCGCTGTCGTGCAGCACCCGGACGACGAGCCGCGGGGTGTCGTAGTCCTCGTAGTGGTCGCGCGCGAAGGTCACCGGGGGCCGCCGGGCGCGGTAGTCGTGGAACTGGTCGACGTCGAAGGTCGCCACCACCGAGCCGCCGGCGGGGTCCAGCGCCTGCAGGTGTCGCGCGGCGAGCACCGCGGAGCGGCCGGCGTCGAGGAAGCCCTCGAGCACGACCACCATCGGCCGCCAGGTGGCCTCGGCGAGTCCGGGCACCTCGTCGACGATGTGCACGAGCCGCTCGGAGGTCACGGCTCCACGCTAGTGGTTCCTACCGGGGTGGCTCGCCGGTGGGCGAGCCCGACGGCGACCCGGACGGCGAGGGTGACGGCGAGGGCGAGGGCGACGGCTCCCGCTGCTGGTCGTAGGTGCGCAGCAGCAGGCCGGCGCCGCGCTGGGCGAGCTGGGCCTTGCTGACCCGCAGCAGCTGCTTGGTCGCGGCCCCCTGGTCGATGTCGGGCCGGCTCAGCTCGTCGAGCGCGGTCCACACGCCCTGCTCGCCGTAGGTGGTCGCGATCCACTCGCAGGCCCACCACGCCAGCGCGTACGCGACGTCGGGGTCGGACCCGTCGAAGTCGGCCTCCTCGGGCAGCCGGTCGAGCTCACCGGCCCGGGCCGCGGCCACGGCGGCCCGGTCGATGGTGCGGTCCTCCGGCGCGAGCGCGCGCACCGAGACCCACTCGGCCGCGCCCTCGCTCAGCCACAGCGGCGCCAGGTCGTCGTGGACGCCGACCGCCACGTGGGTGAGCTCGTGCCGCACCAGCCGGCCCAGCCGCATGTCGCCGCTGTCGAGCACGGCCTGCGGTGCCAACACCACCCGGGTGCCGACCACGAGCGGGTTGCTCGGCGAGGCCGGCAGCGACACGGTGACGCCGTCGACCGCCGTCGGGTCGCCGGCGAGGTCGTCGAGGCTCTCGAGGAACCGGGTGTCGGACAGCGCGTACACGACGATGCTGCCGTTCCAGTCCGAGTACGGCACTCGCGGCCGGACGTCGGCGATGCCGCGCTCCACCGCCGCGACGACGCGGTCGGCCTGGTCGAGGGTGCCCGCGTCGAAAACCGCGAGCACGCCGGAGCCGAGCCGCACCTGCACCCGGCCGGTGTCCCACGGCTGGCCCTCGGCGTCGTTGGCCTTCTCCCACGCCGGGTCGCGCACCGAGGTGAGGAGGAACCGGTTGCCGCCCATGGGGGAGAACCGGTACCGGTCGAGGGTGTGGACGGCGGCGGTGTCGAAGCCGGACAGCTCCATCCCGACGTCGACCACCACCCAGTAGTCGTCGCGCTCGCGCACCAGGCTGGCGCGCTCGAGCCGGTAGGTCATCGTGGCCAGCGGCAGCTGCCGCAGGTTGGCGAAGTAGCGGCTCTGCTGGGCGCGGAACCGCTTGTCCGGTCCGAGGGTGGACTCGAACGCCGTCCGGTCGGCGCCCACCAGCGCCTGTGCGCGCCGGTCGAGCACCCGCGTGAACACCCGCGCCAGGTCGGCGGGCACCGGCATGCCGGACACGTCCGGCGTGTCGATCGTCGGCGACGGCGAGGTCGGCGACGGCGTCGGCGCGGCGGACTTGGCGCCGTCGTCGTCGGCGCACCCGGCGAGACCGAGCGCGAGGACGGCCGCGACGAGCGCGGCGACCAGGCGGCGGGGCCGGCTAGGTCGTCGGGGTGTCGGCATCGACCAGCACTCCCCCGTCGCCCGAGCCGAGGGCAGCGAGCTCCTCGACGATGCCACGGGCGAGCGCCTGGGCGGTGAGGCCGATCCGGTCGAGGATCGCGTCCCGCTTGGCGTGGGGGAGGAACTCCTGCGGGATGCCGTGGAGTCGGAAGGGCGTGGTGACGCCGGCGTCGTTGAGCGTCTGGAGGAGCACCGCGCCGCAGCCACCGGTGCGGCCGTTGTCCTCGACGCTCACGACGAGCCGGTGGTCGCGGGCGAGGTCGACGATCGCGGGGTCGACCGGCTTGACCCAGCGCGGGTCGACGACGGTGACGCCGATGCCCTGGTCGAGCAGCCGGGCGGCCACCTCGACGGCGGGAACCGCCATCGAGCCGACGGCCACGATGAGCACGTCGCGGGTGCCCTGCCGCACGAGCACGTCGGCACCGCCGGCCTTGCCCACCGCCGCGACGTCGGCGGGCGGAGCACCCTTCGGCAGCCGCAGCACGGTGGGGGCGTCGGCGACGTCGACCGCCTCGCGGAGCAGCTCGCGCACCCGGGCGCCGTCACGCGGGGCGGCGATGCGCAGGCCGGGCACGACCTGCAGCACCGACAGGTCCCACATGCCGTTGTGGCTGGCGCCGTCGTCGCCGGTGACGCCGGCCCGGTCGAGCACGAAGGTGACGCCGCACTCGTGCAGCGCGCAGTCCATCAGCACCTGGTCGAAGGCGCGGTTGAGGAAGGTCGCGTAGATCGCCACCACCGGGTGCAGCCCGCCCATGGCCAGCCCCGCCGCCGAGGTGACGGCGTGCTGCTCCGCGATGCCGACGTCGAAGGTGCGCTCGGGGAACCGGGCCTGGAACTTGTCGAGGCCCACCGGGTGCATCATCGCGGCGGTGAGCGCGACGACGTCGGGGCGCTCGGCGCCGATCTCGACGATCTCCTCGGTGAAGAAGTCGGTCCAGATCCGGCCCTTCGGGATGTGCTCGCCGCTCTCGAGGTCGAACGGCCCGACCTGGTGGAACTGGTCGGCCTCGTGCGCCTCGGCGGCGTCGTAGCCGTAGCCCTTGCGCGTGATGGCGTGCACGATCACCGGGCCGTCGAACCGCTTCGCCTGGCTGAGCGCCTGCTCGACGGCGGCGAGGTCGTGGCCGTCGATCGGGCCGACGTACTTGAGGCCGAGGTCCTCGAACAGCCCCTGCGGGGCGAGGGCGTCCTTGAGGCCGCGCTTCATCGCGTGCAGCGCGTCGTAGGCCGCCGGCCCGACGCCCTTGACCGAGTTGAGGCGGTGCTTCACGAGGTCGAGGAAGTGCTCGTAGCGCGGGTTCGTGCGCAGCGTGGTGAGCGCGGTGGTGAGGCCGCCGATCGTGGGCGTGTAGGAGCGGCCGTTGTCGTTGACCACGATCACCAGGCGCGAGTCCTTGGCCACCGCGATGTTGTTGAGCGCCTCCCAGGCCATGCCGCCGGTGAGCGCGCCGTCGCCGATCACCGCGACGACGTGCCGGTTCTCGCCGCGGATCCGGTAGGCCTTGGCGAGCCCGTCGGCGTAGCTGAGCGAGGTGGAGGCATGGGAGTTCTCGACGAGGTCGTGGTCGGACTCGGCGCGGCTCGGGTAGCCCGAGAGGCCGCCCTCGATGCGCAGCTGCTCGAACTCCGCCGCCCGGCCGGTGACCATCTTGTGCACGTAGGCCTGGTGACCGGTGTCCCACACCACGCGGTCGCGCGGGGAGTCGAAGACGCGGTGGATCGCCAGCGTGAGCTCGACGACGCCGAGGTTCGGACCGAGGTGGCCGCCGCCGTAGGAGCAGGACCGCACCAGCAGGTCACGGATCTCGGAGGCGAGGGTCGCGAGCTGGTCGTCGGAGAGCCCGCGGAGGTCGCGGGGCTCCGAGATGTCCTCGAGCAGACCCATGGGCGCGAGTCTACGGTTCTGGAATGGTCGATGTGGGACTGGTGCTGGCGGCCGGGGCGGGTAGCCGGATGGGGCGCCCGAAGGCCCTCGTGACCGACCCGGACGGCGCGTCCTGGCTCGGCCGTGCCGTCGGCGTGCTGCGTGACGGTGGTTGCGCCGAGCTCGTCGTGGTGCTCGGGGCGAAGGCGGACGCCGCCCGCGCGCTCGTGCCGCCCGACGCCCGGGTCGTCGTCGCCGCCGACTGGGCCGAGGGGATGGCGGCCTCGCTGCGCACCGGCCTCGTCGCTCTGCTCGAGTCGTCGGCGGCCGAGGTCGCGCTGGTGAGCCTGGTCGACCTGCCCGACGTCACCGTGGACGTCGTCCGGCGGGTGCTCGCGGCCGGCTCTGGACCGGGGTCGCTGGCGCGAGCCACCTACGACGGCCGGCCCGGCCACCCGGTGCTGATCGGCCGCGACCACTGGGCGGCGGTGGCCGCGGAGGTGGCCGGCGACACCGGGGCGAAGGCCTACCTGGAACGTCATGACGTCATCGAGGTGCCCTGCGGCGATCTGGCGACCGGCCGAGACCAGGATCGGCCAACCCGGGACCAACGCAGGGGTCCGTAGGCTCGAGGTCGTGGTGATCACGTCTGGCGGATGCCAGGGTCGTCCAGGTGGTGCGATGGCAAGGCGCCGGAGCGCTGGCAGGCTGGGCGCCTTTCGAGCGACGGCAACGCCGCCAGCGTGCCGCCTGGGCGGGCCTGGCGCCGCCTCCGACGTGATCAGCGCGGCCTCGGTGTGACCGCGTCCGTGGCCGAGCTGGGTGAACGCCTCGGCGCCACCGGCTACCTGAGCGACGACGACCTCGCCACCGTCGCCTACCTCGCCCTGACCATGCAGCGGCCGCTGCTGCTCGAGGGCGAGCCCGGTACCGGCAAGACCGCGCTCGCCGAGGCGCTGGCCGAGGCCCTGGACGTGCCGCTGCTGCGGCTGCAGTGCTACGAGGGCATCGACGCCACCCAGGCGCTCTATGACTGGGACTTCCCGCGCCAGGTGCTGCACCTGCGGGCGCTCGAGGCCACCGGCGGCGAGGTCGACACCGAGTCGGCGGAGAAGGACCTCTACGACGAGCGGTTCCTGCTCGCCCGGCCGGTGCTCGCTGCGCTCCAGCGCAGCCCGGTGGTGCTGCTGGTCGACGAGGTCGACCGCGCGGACGACGAGTTCGAGGCGTTCCTGCTCGAGGTGCTGTCGACCTACCAGGTGAGCATCCCCGAGCTCGGGGTCGTGGCCGCGGCCGAGCCGCCGGTCGTCGTCCTGACGTCGAACCGCACCCGCGAGCTGCACGACGCACTCAAGCGGCGCTGCCTCTACCACTGGATCGACCATCCCGACCTCGAGCGCGAGGTCGCCATCGTGCGGTCGCGGGCGCCTGAGGTGTCGGCGACGCTCGCCCGGCAGGTGGCCACCGTGGTCGGCCGGCTGCGGGACGACGGCGTCGGGCTGGAGAAGCCGCCCGGCGTCGCGGAGACCCTCGACTGGGCCCGCGCGCTGCACCACCTCGGCGCCACCGAGCTCGACCTCGCCATGGCCTCGCGGACGCTCGGCGCGCTGGTGAAGTACCGCGAGGACACCGACCGGGTCCGCGCCGCCCTCGACCGGATGCTGGGCACATGAACAACACCCCACGACGTTCTTCGTCTCCCCCGCTGCGCTCCTCCGCCGAACAACGCCGCGGGGACCCCGAAAGGCACGCCGCCGACGAGGTGTTGCTGGGCTTCTGCACCGCGCTGCGGTCGGCGGGTGTCGTGGTCACCCACGACCGCGCCGCCGGGTTCCTCGCCGCGGCGGCGGCGCTGGACGCCGGGGACCGCGCCGCCACCTACCGGGCCGGCCGGGCCACGCTGTGCGGCGGTCCCGACGACCTCACCCGCTACGACCAGGTGTTCTGCGAGTACTTCGCGGCCGACGCGCTCGACAAGCCGCGCCCCCGCCGTCGCGAGGCACCGCCGACCGTCACCCCGACGCTCGACCTCGAGGACGGCGACCTCGCCGAGGGCGAGCCCGGCGGCAGCGAGCGGGTGGCGGCCCGGGCCAGTGACGTGGAGGTGCTGCGGCACCGCGACGTCGCGTCGATGACGTCGGCCGAGCGGGCCCGGATGCAGGCACTGTTCGCAGCGCTGCGGCCGCGGCCGCCGATGCGGCGTACCGCCCGCTACGAGCCGTGGCGGCGCGGCCGGGTCGACCTGTCCCGCACGCTGCGCGCCACGCTGCGGCGGCACGGCGAGCCGGCGCCGGTGCAGTGGCGGCGCCGCGGCGCGAAGTCGCGCCGGGTGGTGCTGCTGGTCGACGTCTCGGGCTCGATGAGCGGCTACGCCGACGCGCTGCTGCGGCTCGCGCACGCCCTCACCCACGGCTGTGCGCGCGGCGGCGGCCGGGTCGAGACGTTCACCGTCGGCACCCGGCTCACCCACGTGACCCGCGCGCTGCGGCTGCGCGACCCCGACCGGGCGCTCGTCGCCGCCGGCGAGACCGTGCCCGACTGGTCGGGCGGCACCCGGCTCGGCGAGACGCTCCAGGCGTTCCTGGCCTCGGGCGGACGGCGCGATCTGGCGCGGGGCGCCGTCGTCGTCGTGCTGAGCGACGGGTGGGAGCGGGGCGACGCCGCGCTGCTCGGCGAGCAGGTGCGGCGGCTGCGGCGGGTCGCCCACCGGGTGGTCTGGGTGAACCCGCACCGCGGCAAGGCCGGCTACGAGCCGGTGCAGGCCGGGATCGTGGCGGCCCTCCCCCACGTCGACGCGCTGCTGGCCGGCCACTCGCTGGCGACGTTCGCCGAGCTCGTGGAGGTGGTGGCCGATGCGTGAGGTGCTCGAGGACCTGATGAAGCGCTATGACGCCGGCGAGGACATCGGCCTCGCCACCGTCGTCGCGACCTTCCGCTCCGCGCCCCGCCCTCCGGGCGCGTCGATGCTCGTCACCACCGACGGCGAGGCGGTCGGCTCGGTGTCGGGCGGCTGCGTCGAGGGCGCGGTCTACGACCTGGCGCAGGAGGTGATGGGCAGCCACACCCCCGAGCTGCACCGCTACGGCGTCTCCGACGACGACGCGTTCGCCGTCGGCCTCACCTGCGGCGGCATCCTCGACGTCTTCGTCGAGCCCGTCTCCCGCACCACCTTCCCCGAGCTCGGCTCGATCGCCGACGACATCCGCGCCGGCCGCCCGGTCGCGCTCGCGACCGTCATCGAGCACCCCGACCCCGCCGTCGTCGGCACCCGCCTCGTCGTCCGCCCGGACCACACGGTCGTCGAGCCTGTCGAGACGCCTGCGGGGGTCTCGACAAGCTCGACCCACGTGCCGACCGGCTGGAGCCCGCGCATGGTCGACGCCGTCACCGACGACGTGCTGGGGCTGCTGGCGAGCGGGACGAGCGCGCCGCTGATGTACGGGCCGGACGGCGAGCGGCGGGGCGAGGGGATGCGGGTGTTCGCGTGGGCGTTCGCGCCGAAGCCGCGGATGCTCGTGTTCGGCGCGATCGACTTCGCCGCTGCGGTCGCGCGCCAAGGTGCGTTCCTCGGCTACGAGGTGACGGTGTGCGACGCCCGGCCGGTGTTCGCGACCGCCAGCCGCTTCCCGGATGCCGACGCGGTGGTCGTCGACTGGCCGCACCGCTACCTGGAGGCCGAGCAGGAGGCGGGCCGGATCGACAGCCGCACCGTCATCACCGTGCTCACCCACGACCCGAAGTTCGACGTCCCACTGCTCGAGGTGGCGCTCCGGCTGCCCGAGGTGGCCTACGTCGGCGCGATGGGCTCGCGCCGCACCCACGACGACCGGCTGGCGCGGCTGCGCGAGGCCGGCGTCACCGAGGCCGAGATCGACCGCCTCCACAGCCCGATCGGTCTCGACCTCGGCGCCCGCACCCCTGAGGAGACGGCGGTCAGCATCGCCGCCGAGATCGTGGCCGGTCGGTGGGGCGGCTCCGGCCAGCGCCTCGCCAGCACCACAGGGCGGATCCACCACGAGTCCCATCACGACGCCGGGAACGACGTCTGACGGACTCCCGCACGGCGGGTAGCGTGGTGGTCGTCACACCGCCACGAGGTCCGGGGGGCCGTCCATGGGTCACAGCGACCTCGACGCGCGACGCAGCGCGGCGCTGCAGGCCTGGACGGCGTTCGTCGAACAGGGCGACGCCGCGGCGCCACTGGTGCGGCCCGAGATCCTCACCAGCTGGACCCGCTCCGAGGCCGCCATCGACACCGGCGTGCCGGCCGCGCCGCTCGCCGACGAGGCCGAGACCACGTCGATCTGGCGCGACTCCCCGCTGCAGCTCGCGGTGGAACGGGTCGAGGACGAGCTGCGCCGCACCGCCGAGGACGGCGACCTGGTGCTCGCCGTCACTGACGCCGACACCCGCATCCTGTGGACCTACGGCGGCCGGGTGATGCGCCGCAAGGCGGAGACCGTGAACTTCGTGGCCGGCGGTCGCTGGGACGATCGCTCGGTCGGCACCAACGCGCTCGACCTCGCCAACCGGCTGGGCCAGCCGGCGATGGTCTTCAGCGCCGAGCACTACGCCCCGATCGTGCACAACTGGGTCTGCTGGGCGGCGCCGGTGCTCGACCCCGTCTCGGGCCGCCAGCTCGGCGTCATCGACCTCTCCACCACCTGGGACCGCACCCACCCGATCGGCCTCGCCACCGCGCGGATGATGGCGCGGATGATCGAGACGGCGCTGCCGCACTCGGCCCACCACCCCTCCGCCGACCCGGGCGCCGACGACACCGACGACGCCGGCCTCGTGATGACCCTGCTCGGCACCGCCGAGGTGCGCCTCGACGGCCGCCGGCTGCTGCTCACCCGCCGGCAGACCGAGGTGCTGGCGCTGCTCGCGCTGCACCCCGAGGGGCTCTCGCTGGAGCACCTGCACGCGCTCGTGTACGGCGACCAGGCGGTCACGTTCTCCACGCTCAAGGCCGAGGTGTCGCACCTGCGCAGCGCGCTCGGCGGCCAGCTCGGCTCGCGGCCCTACCGGCTGCTGATGCCGGTCGCCACCGACGTCGACCACGTGCTCGGGCTGGTGCGCGCCGGCCACGTCGTCGCGGCGCTCGAGGCCTACGGCGGCGACCTGCTGCCCGGCACCGACTCCCCCGCGCTCACCGAGCTCGGCGAGTACGTCGCCGTCGCCGTTCGCGAGGCGCTGCTCGCCGACCCGCAGCCCGACGCCGTGCTCACCTACGCCGAGCGGGCGCCGTACGACACCGCCGTGGTGGAGCACTGCCTGGCCGCCCTGGGCGGTCGCGCGCACCCGGCGGTGCCGCTGCTCAAGGCGCGGCTCGCCGCCGCAGTGCGCTGAGGATCACCGCCTCCGGACGGTCCACCGCCGGACCGCCGGGGTGCGGTCGACGTTGCCCGCGCGGTCGACGGCGGCGACCCGCAGCGTGTGCGCTCCGAGCCCGACGACGTACGCCGGCCTGCTGGCGCACGACCGCCACGCCCGCGCGTCGAGCTTGCAGCGGAACGTCGCGTACCGCTCGCTCGTCACCCAGAACGTCACTCGCGCCGTGCTGCCCGCGGTGCGCACGATGCTCGCCGGACCGCTCCGGATCGTGGTCTGCGGCGCCAGGGTGTCGACGGTGAACGTGCGGGTGACCGGGGTGGCGTCGACGTTGCCGAACTGGTCGGTGGCCCGCACCGAGAACACGTAGGCGCCGTCGGCGAGACCGGCGGCGGTGTGGGTCGTGGCGTCGGAGCACGCGTCGAACGGAGCTGTCACTCCCGACGGCGCTACCCGGCACTCGAAGGTGCTGCCCGCCTCGCTGCTCCCGAATCCGAACCGCACTGTGCGGGTGCGCACCCGGGAGCCGTGGGCGGGGCCGGAGGTCACCGAGGTGGCGGGAGCGACGTCGTCGATGGTGAAGGTGCGGGGGGCGGAGGTCGTGGTCAGGCCTCCGACGTCGGTGACGCGCACCACGAACTCGTACGCACCGCCCGGCAGGCCGCTCACGCTGTGGGAGGTGAAACCCGAGCAGGCCCCGAAGCTCGCGGGCGACCCGCTCGCCACCACGCTGCACGCCCGGGACGCCACCCCGCTCGTGGCATCGCCCGTCGTGAACTGCCAGGTCTGGGTGATTCCCGAGCCGAACGTCTGACCGTCGGGCCCCGACGTGACCGCCACCGTGGGCGCCGTGTTGTCGACGGTGAACCCGCTCGCCCCACTGGTGGTCTGGTTGCCTGCGGCGTCGTAGGCCCTGGCCGTGATCGACTTCACTCCGTCGGCGACGGTGGTGGTGTTCCACGAGAGCTCGTACGGCGCCGAGGAGTCCTCACCGATCTTCGAGGCACCGTTGAAGAACTCCACCTTCGTCACCGAGCCCGAGTTGTCGCCCGCGGTCGTCGTCAGCAGGACCGTGCCACGTCGGATGCCCGAGCTCGGCTGCGGCGGGGACACCGTGGGCGCCGTATTGTCGCGGTAGACCGCGGTGATCGTGACGCTCGAGCTCACGGTGTGAGTGCAGGTGGACCCGGAGGGCGACTCGCAGCCGGTCCAGCGGTCGAAGACGAACCCGTTCGTCCCTGCGCCGGCCGTGAGGGTGGCGACGGCTGTCTCGGTGACGTCCCAGCACGGCGGCCTCAGCTCGGGGTCGCACTCCTGGTAGGTGGTGTCGGCGTAGTCCGCCGAGCAGTCCGGCCCGCCGCTCTGGGTGCAGTTGATCTCACCCCCGTCGGTCACGCTGCCCTGACCCTGGACGACCACGTTGACGGTGCCCGCGGCCATGGCGGGAGGCGGCGCGGCCAGTGGCACCAGCGCGGCGGCCAGCAGGCCGAGGACGACGAGGACGATGCGACGGCGGTGGTTCATGGAGCGCTCCGGGAGCAAAAAGGAGTGGAACCCGAGAGAGATTCAGCGACAGTAGGCGCCCTCGTCGGCTCCGTCCTGGGTTCCGCGATTCCTTAACTTTCGGCGCCGGAGGTCGGGCCGGGCGAGCGTTGGCGAGCGACACCGCGGTGCCTCGCGTGGCCGTCGACCTCACGAGGGTTTCGACTCGCTGCCACGCCTTCGCAGGCTCAGGCGTGCCGCTCGCTCAACCGGGACAGCCGGCGCCGTCCGCTCCGTCGTCGCGCCCGGCTTGCCTGACCCCAACCGGCAACCAACCGGACGTGCCTAGGTTGGCGAGCATGACCCGGATCACACTCACCGTCGACGGAGCACAGGTCTCCGACGACGTCGAACCTCGGATGCTGCTCGTGCAGTACCTGCGCGAGAAGCTCGGCAAGACCGGCACCGTCGTCGGCTGCGACACCAGCAACTGCGGCGCGTGCACGGTCCATCTCGACGGCACCAGCGTGAAGTCGTGCAACGTGCTCGCGGTGCAGGCGGACGGCGGCGACGTCACCACCATCGAGGGCCTCGCGCAGAACGGCGAGCTGCACCCGGTGCAGGAGGCGTTCCGCGAGTGCCACGGACTCCAGTGCGGGTACTGCACGCCCGGGATGATCATGCAGAGCGTCGACCTGCTGAACAACAACCCGAACCCGTCCGAGGAGGAGATCCGGGAGGGGCTCGAGGGCAACCTCTGCCGCTGCACCGGCTACCACAACATCGTCAAGGCCGTGCAGCAGGCGGCCGGGACCGGAGGCCAGGCATGACCGCCACCGAGGAGCGCGCACCCGAGAAGGAGATCGGCCGCGACCGCCGGCGCAAGGAGGACCAGCGCCTCATCACCGGCCGCACCCGCTGGACCGACAACCTGACGCCGGCCGGCACCGTCTACCTGGCCATGGTGCGGAGCCCGTTCGCGCACGCGACCATCACCAACATCGACACCGCGGCGGCCAAGGAGGCACCCAACGTCGTCGGTGTCTACACCGCCGCCGACCTCGGCGAGAGCCAGGGCGTGTGCATCAACGCCTGGCCGATCACGCCCGAGCAGGTGGCCCCCGCGCACCTCCCGATGGCCGCCGAGCGGGTCGCCTTCGCCGGCGAGATCGTCGCCGTCGTGGTCGCCCGCAGCCAGGCCGAGGCGCGTGACGCCGCCGAGCTGGTCGACGTCGACTACGACGAGCTGCCCGCCGTCATCGGCATCAAGGAGGCGATGAAGGACGAGGTGCTCGCGCACCCCGACCTCGGCACCAACAAGTCGGCGCTGTGGGTCTTCGACTCCGGCGAGGCCGGCACCGGCGGCAGCGCCGACGAGGCCATCGAGAAGGCGCGCGGCGACGGCATCGTGATCGAGCGGGAGTACCGCCAGCAGCGGCTGATCCCCGCGTTCATGGAGCCCCGCTCGGTCGTGGTCGACCCCACCGGCGAGCAGATCACCGTCTGGTCGGCCACCCAGATCCCACACATCCTGCGATTCGCGCTGGCCGCCACCACCGGGGTGCCGGAGAGCAAGATCCGGGTCATCGCCCCCGACGTCGGCGGCGGCTTCGGCGGCAAGCTCCAGCAGACGCCGGAGGAGATGATCGCCTTCGCGGTCGCGCGGCTGATCAGCCGGCCGGTCAAGTACACCGAGACCCGCAGCGAGAGCCTGGTCAGTGCCCACCACGGCCGCGACCAGTGGCAGAAGCTCACCCTCGCCGCGGAGAAGGACGGCACCGTCACCGGCCTCAAGGTCGAGCTCGAGGCCGACCTCGGCGCCTACGTGGCGATCGTCGGCGGCGGCGTGCCGGTGCTCGGCGCGTTCATGTACAACGCGATCTACAAGTTCCCCGCCTACCACTTCGCCTGCCAGACGGTGCTCACCAACACCACGTGGACCGACGCCTACCGCGGCGCCGGCCGGCCCGAGGCCACCTTCGCCATCGAGCGGCTGATGGACGAGCTCGCGGCCGAGGTCGGCGTCGACCCGCTGGCGATCCGGGAGAAGAACTGGATCAAGCACGAGGAGTTCCCCTTCGCCACGGTGGCGGGCCTCGAGTACGACTCGGGCAACTACGAGGCCGCCACGGCGAAGGCCAAGGAGATGTTCGGCTACGACGAGCTCCGCGCCGAGCAGAAGCAGCGCCGCGACGCCGGCGACACGGTCCAGCTCGGGCTCGGCGTCTCCACGTTCACCGAGATGTGCGGCCTGGCCCCGAGCCGGGTGCTCGGCTCGCTCGACTACGGCGCGGGCGGCTGGGAGCACGCCACGGTGCGCATGCTCGCCACCGGCAAGGTCGAGGTCGTCACCGGCGCCAGCGCCCACGGCCAGGGCCACGAGACGGCGTTCAGCCAGATCGTCGCCGACCGGCTCGGCGTCGCCTTCGACGACGTCGAGGTGCTGCACGGCGACACCCAGGTGGCCGCCAAGGGCCTCGACACCTACGGCTCCCGCTCGCTCGTGGTGGGCGGCGAGGCGCTGGTGAAGGCGGTCGACAAGGTGATCGAGAAGGCGAAGCCGATCGCGGCCCACCTGCTCGAGGCCTCGGTCGACGACCTGGAGTACGTGAACGGCCGGTTCGGCGTCAAGGGCACCGACCAGGGCCTCGCGATCGGCGAGATCGCCACGGCCACCTTCGCGGCGCACAACCTGCCCGACGGCGTGGAGCCCTCGCTCGACAGCGACGCCACCTACGACCCGGTGAACTTCAACTTCCCGCACGGCACCCACCTGTGCGCGATGGAGGTGGACACCGAGACCGGGGCGGTGAAGATGCGCAAGTACGTGTGCGTCGACGACATCGGCAACATCGTGAACCCGCTGATCGTCGCCGGCCAGGTGCACGGCGGTCTCGTGCAGGGCATCGCCCAGGCGCTGTGGGAGGAAGGCGTCTACGACGAGTCCGGCACTTTGGTGTCGGGGTCGTTCGTCGACTACCTGCTGCCGACGTCGGCCGACACGATCAGCTTCGAGATCGACCACACCACAACGCCCTCGCTCACCAACACACTCGGCACCAAGGGCGTCGGCGAGGCCGGCACCATCGCGTCCACGCCGGCCGTGGTCAACGCCGTCGTCGACGCGATCCGCCACCTCGGCGTCAACGACGTGCAGATGCCGTGCACGCCGGAGCGGGTGTGGACCGCGATCCAGGGCGCCGGCGACGGCGGGGACGCCACCAAGGGTGCGGCGATGCCCCACTTCGACACCGACCAACCCGGTGCCGACAGCAGCGACGAGCAGCACGGAGGAGACCGATGATTCCCACCGCCTTCGACTACCTGGCGCCGACGTCGGTGGAGGACGCACTCTCGGCGCTCGCCCAGCACGGCGACGACGCGAAGATCATCGCCGGCGGGCAGAGCCTGCTGCCGGTGCTCCGGATGCGGCTCAACGCCCCCGAGGTGCTCATCGACCTCGGGAAGATCGAGTCGCTGCGCGGCGTCCGCGACGACGGCGACGCCATCGTCATCGGCGCCATGACGCCGCACTCCGTCGTGGGCTCCGACCCGCTGGTCGCCGAGCACGCCGCGCTCATCACCAAGGCCGTGCACCACCTGGCCGACGCCCAGATCCGGCACCGCGGCACCTTCGGCGGCGCGCTGGCCCACGCCGACCCGGCCGGAGACCTCGGTGCCCCGACGCTCGCGCTGGACGCGGAGTTCGTGATCCAGGGCTCCGGCGGCACCCGCACGGTGCCGGCGGCGGAGTTCTTCGTCGACCTCTTCGAGACCGCGATCGGCGACGACGAGATCCTCACCGAGGTGCGGATCCCGAAGCACACCGGCTGGGGTGCGCACTACGAGAAGTTCGTGCGTGTCGCCCACCAGTGGCCGATCGTCGCGGTGGCCGCCACCGTGCAGTCCGACGGCGGCGCCATCGGTGCGGTCAAAGTGGGGCTCACCAACATGGGCAACACCCCGGTGCGGGCCTCGGCGTTCGAGTCGCAGGCCGGCGGGGTCAGCGACAAGGCCGGGCTCGACGCCATCAAGGGCTCGGCGGCCGACGGCACCCACCCGCCGTCCGACCTCAACGGCAGCGCGGAGTACCGGCGCCACCTGGCGCAGGTGCTCACGCCGCGGGCGGTCGCGAAGGCGGCGGGGTTCGGGGACTGATGGCCTGATGGACCTGTCCCACCAGTTCACCGTCCCCACCGGCGTCGAGGAGACATGGGCGCACTTCCAGGACATCGCCGGCCTCGCCGGGTGCTTCCCGGGCGCCACCGTCACCGAGGCCGAGGGTGACACCTTCTCGGGCTCGGTGAAGGTGAAGCTCGGGCCGATCGCGCTGGTCTACAACGGCTCCGGCACCTTCGTGGAGAAGGACGACGCGGCGCACCGGTTCGTCGTCGACGCCAAGGGCAAGGACAAGCGTGGCAACGGCACCGCCGGCGCCGTGGTCACGCTGGCCATGGCCGAGTCGGCCTCCGGCGGCACCGACGTCGACGTGCGCACCGACCTGAACGTCACCGGCAAGCCGGCGCAGTTCGGGCGCAGCGGGATGCAGGACGTCTCCGACAAGCTGCTCGGGCAGTTCGTCGCCTGCCTGGAGGAGCGGCTCACCGGGTCACCGGAGCCGGAGCCGGAGACCGCCTCCGACCCCGAGCCGGCGGCCGCGGCGCCCTCCCCGATCGGCTCGGCGCCGTCCGCTCAGGCGTCGGGTGGCCAGCACCGCAACGACGACGACGCGCTCGACCTGGGCGCCACCGTGCTCCCGGTGCTGCTCAAGACCTACCGCAACCAGATCGCCGCAGCTCTCGGGCTGCTCCTGGTGGTGCTGCTCCTCCGCCGGCGGCGCAGCTGAGAGCGGTCGGTCGCTCCCCGGACACCGGTGGCGGCGCGGAGTTCCGCGCCGTCACCGGTCCCGACGCGTGCCGGCGAGCGGGTGCGGAGTCCCCCGACGGTCGTCGAGCTTGTCGAGACGACTGAGCCGATCTCACCGGCGTGAGCAGCGTCGCGTCGGCGAGACCGGGTCGGGTCGTCTCGACAGGCTCGACGAACGTCTGCGGGCCAGGCGAGGACCTCAGAGGTCGACGTAGGCGACCGCCGGCTGGAGGAAGCTGCTCAACCAGACCCGGCCGTCGTGCTCGCGGACGCCGGTGACGGCGTGGAACTCCTCGGCCCGGTCGGTGAGGTCGAGGTCGCGCACGAGGACGCCGTCCTCGTCGTAGGCCTGCACCCGCACCGACGGCGTGATCGAGGGCTGCAGCACCTCGGGCAGCCGGGTGGCGACCTTGCGGAGGCCGTTCGGCGCGTCCTGCACCCGTTCGAGCAGCGGCTCCACCGGGCCGGGCAGCGCCACCCAGAGCAGGCCGTCGCTGCCGCGCGAGACGTTGTCGGGGTAGCCGGGGAGGTCGGCGCAGAGGAGGTCGCGCATGCCCGCGTTGGGACCGGTGAGCCAGCGGCGGACGACGGTGCGGGCGCCGGTCTCGGCGACCACGACGAAGTCCTCCGCGGCCGACAGCGCCACCCCGTTGGCGAACGCGAGTCCGTCGACCACCACCTCGACGGCGCCGTCGGGCGCGCACCGCAGCAGCCGGCCGGTGCGGGTCTGCATCGTGAGGTCGGAGCGCCAGTCGGGCAGGTCGAACCGCGCGGAGGAGTCGGAGAACCAGATCGTGCCGTCGGCCGCGACCGCGGCGTTGTTGCAGACGCGCAACGGCATCTCGCCGGCGGCGTCGACCAGCACCTCGACCTCGCCGGTGGCCGGGTCGACGCGCAGCAGCCCGCGCTCGGCGTCGCAGACCACGAGGTCGCCGTCGGGGAGCACCTCGATGCCGAGCGGCCGGCCGCCGGTGTGCGCGACCCGCTCCACCCGCGACGCGTCGGCGGCCACCCGCCACACCGTGCCGTCGCTGGTGCCGGTGTAGACGGCACCCGACGACGAGACGGCGACGTCCTCGGCGTCGGGTCCGGGCACGGGGACGACGGTGAGGTTCACGAGCACAGCTCCCGGTAGCGCTCGGAGTCGAGGAACGCAGGCACCGCGATCGCGGCGGACCGGGTGTGCGGGAGCTCGCGCGCGAGACCGGGCGGCACGAACACGATCTGCCGGCCCTCGCCCACCACGATGTCGGCGTCGGTGAGGTCGGTGGCCGCGGTGTAGACCCGGATCACGTCGAGGGTGTCGCGCGGCACCTCGATCTCGTCCCAGAACTCCAGCGAGCCGGGTGCGGCCCGCACGCCGGTCTCCTCGGCGAGCTCGCGGTACGCGGCCGGCTCGTGCTCCTCCCCCGGATCGAGATGCCCGCCGACCAGTCCCCACCGGTCCGGGTCGATCGGCGCGTGCTCGTCGCGCTCCTGCAGGAGGATCCGACCCGCAGGGTCGACCAGGATCACCGCCGAGAACAGCACCACCACTCGACCCTAGCCACGGGTGCACAGGCAACGGCGCCGGCCTCCCCCAGGAGAGACCGGCGCCGCCGGATCGTGCGAGCGCTACCTCAGGCGGCAGGACCCACGTGGTCGTGGTCGAGTCCCAGACCACCACCACCCCGGGCACCGACGGTGCCCTCCGGGCCGGCCGGCTCGGTCGGGATGTCGAGCTCGTCGCTCTCCGGCACGGGCTTGCCCCGGACGCCGTTCACGTCCTGGGTCGAGTACGCCAGCGTGAGCAGGGCGTACGCGATCGCGTCGCTGTTCACGTCGAGCGCCTCGCGCGAGACGTTGCCCACGAGGTCGTTCTCGGCGGCGAGCTCCGCGTAGACCGCCGGGTCGCGGTCCGGGTGCGTGAGCTCGAGGCTGTCGCAGTCCTGGTGGTAGCAGGGGTCGTAGGACTTACCCGCGACGCCCTCCCAGATGGCCGCCTGCTCGGCGGTCTTCGGCACCTCGGCGCCGGTGAACAGACCGCTCGCCGGGATCCCGTTCTGGATGAACGCCTGGTAGTCGCTCCGCCCGGAGAACTCGCTGTCCTCGTAGGGGATGTCCTGCCAGGTGAAGAAGATCTCGAACAGGTCCTCGAGGGCCTCCGAGCCGTCCGGGATCGGGACGCCGGCCGGGGCCGGGAAGCTCGACTCGTCCGCGTCGTAGACGCCGTAGATGAAGTTCGGCGAGCCGATCATGTCGAAGTTGAGGTACGCCGCGATCTTGTCGCGCTCGGCCTGCGGCAGGCCCGTGACGTAGTTGCGGGAGCCGACCAGACCCTGCTCCTCGGCTGCCCACCAGCCGAACCGCAGCGTGTTCTGGTTCTTGACCTTGCTCAGCTTCTGAGCCAGCTCGAGCAGCGCCGAGGAGCCGGAGCCGTTGTCGTTGATGCCCGGGCCCTCCTCCACCGAGTCGAGGTGCGCGCCCGCCATCACGATGTTGTTGCGGTTCGTGCCGGGCTTCTCGGCGAGGACGTTGAAGTCCTGGCGGATGTCCGGCTCGAGGACGGAGATGAACGCCGTCGAGCCCGGCTGAGCCAGCTCCGACCCGTCCTGGAAGCTCGCGCCCACGACCGGGATCCTCAGACTGGACGGACCGGTGCGCTGCGGGTCGACGCCGGGCGTGACCGGGTCGAGGTTGGCGGCGGTGCCGACGATGAGGGGCTCGCGGTCAGGCGTGTTGCCCTGGTTGAAGATGATCACGGCCTCGGCGCCGGCGTCCTGCGCGTTCTGGGCCTTGTTGGCGAAGCCGCAGGTACCGCGCTGGATCAGCGCGATGTCGGCGGTGCCGCTCCAGTCCGTGCCCGCGAAGTCGGAGGCCTGGCAGCCGCTGGTGCTGCCTCGCGGCGGTGTCAGGTTGATGTCGACGGGGATGACATTGCCCGTCACCTCGCCGAACCCGCTGGCGGTGAAGATGCCGGTCTCGATGTCCTGCGCCGTCGGGGTGAGCTGTCGCAGCACGGCCGGGAAGTAGTAGGTGACGTTCGTCGGGTCGAGGGTCACGTTCCAGCCGGCGTTGCGCAGCTGGGACGCGACGTAGTCGGCGCTGGCGTCGTACCCGGCGGTGCCCGCAGCGCGGGAACCCGGGTAGTTCGGGTCCTGGTTGGCGTCGGCGATGGCCTGGAGCGCACGCTCGTGCTTCATCACGCCGTCGGCGCTGATGCAGGCGAGCAGCTTCTGGTAGGTGTTGTTGTTCTGCCGGTCACAGGCGGCGGGGGCCGCCTGGGAGGGCTGGGCGGCGATCGGTACGAGCGCGGCAGCGAGCAGTCCCGTCGTGGCAGCGGTGGCTGCCAGGAGACGGGACCGACGGGACGCGCGTGCTCTGGTAGAGCGACGGGGCATCGTCGAATCCTTTCGGGGGGTGTCGCACTGCCCGAGACAGACAGCGCGCTTGCCTCTCCCCTGTCGCGGGATGTGCGCTGCGTTACATCCGGGGCCGAAACCTTTGCCCTCGCAGCGCCTCCTCCACCAGCCCGACCTCCCGCCGCAGACCGGCCAGCCGGGCATCCTCGCGCAGCCAGGTGTCGACCGCGGCGTCGGCGACGTCGTCGGCCACCACGTCGCGCAGCTCGGCCCGCGCCTCGCTCAGCGCGCGCTTGGTGCCGGCCTGCATCGCCTCGACGTGCATCAGCGCGAACCGGGCCAGCACCACGAGGTGCCGCCGTAGCGTCGGGTACAGCCGGTACTCCGGCGGGCACTGGTCGAGCAGCCACGCCTCGGCGGTGGGCTCCCAGTGCGGCGCGTCGGGTGGGCGGACGGCGGTGGGCCAGCCGAGCGGCGTCACGAGCATGCCCCATCGTATCGAACATGTGTTCGATCACGCCAGCAGGCTGAACCGCACCGTCCGCACCGCGTTGTCGATGTTCAGGTCGACCAGGCAGATGCTCTGCCAGGTGCCGAGCGCCAGCCGGCCGCCGAGCACCGGCACCGTCGCGTACGGCGGCACCAGCGCCGGCATCACGTGCGAGCGGCCGTGGCCGGGGCTGCCGTGCCGGTGCCGCCACCGGTCGTCGGCCGGCAGCAGGTCGCCGAGGGCGGCCAGCAGGTCGTCGTCGCTGCCCGCGCCGGTCTCGAGGATCGCGAGACCCGCCGTGGCGTGCGGCACGAACAGGTGCAGCAGGCCGTCGCCGGCGTCGCCGACGAACGCGGCGCAGTCGGCGGTGAGGTCGAGCACCACCTCTCGGCCGCCGGTGCGGTACTCACGGGTCTCGCTGCGCATCAGGTCGGGTCCCCCGCCGGGTCGGTGACGCCGTCGGCGCAGGTGACGTCCTTCAGCGGAGCGGTGCGGCCCCGGCCGAACACCCGCAGGAACTCGGGCAGCCGGCGGTCGTCGGCGCCGGTGAGGTACAGCTGGGCGCCCCACACGGTGACCACGGCCGGCGAGGGGATGTCGTCGTACGGCGACAGGATGCCGTTCTCGGGCAGCAGCGAGACCAGCTTGTCGATCTCGTTCTCGCGGATCATCGACGGCCGGTAGGTGATCCACACGGTGCCCCGCTCGAGCGAGGCCACGGCGTTCTCGTTGCGCACCGGCACGTCGTAGGTGCCGCAGTCCAGCCAGCGCCCCCAGTGCGGCCCGCCCACCGGCGGCACCTGGTCGTAGGTCACCTCCGTCGCGACCACCTCGCGGGAGAGGTCGGCGTAGGTGCGGACGGCGTCGAGGTCGAGACCGCGGTCGACGGCCACCGGGGCGTCGCGCGCCACCGGCTCGTCGGACTCCAGGCTCTCCGAGATCCGCGGCACCAGCAGGATCGCGCCACCCACGACCACCAGCAGCGCCACCAGCAGCAGGATCACCCGTAGCGGCGGTGGGGCGCCCCCTCCGGACGGGTCGAGGGTGTCGGCCTCCTGCGGCCGCCAGCCGCTCACCCGGTGCCGTCCCCGTCCAGCGCGCGCTCGAGCCGCTCCACCTTGGCGGTCATCTCGCCGGTACGGCCCGGCCGGATGTCGGCCTTCAGCACCAGCCCCACCCGCGGGGACACCTCGGCGACGACGTCGACGGCCCGCTTCACCACGGCCATCACCTCGTCCCACTCGCCCTCGAGGTTGGTGAACATCGCGTTCGTCTCGTGGGGCAGCCCCGACTCGCGGACGACGCGCACGGCGGCGGCGACCGCCTCGGACACCCCGCCCTCGTCGTCGCCGGTGGTCGGGCTGATGCTGAACGCCACGATCATGGGCAGAACTTAGGCCATATCCCTCGACGACGACCGGTCCTCGGACGACGATCGGCGCGTGGTCGAGCACCGGCTCCACACCGCCGACGACTGGGCGGCGCCGATCCGCGCCCTGGAGCGGTGGGACGCCGGCGGCGGGCCGGTGACCGGGCTGCACGCCGGCGACCTCGGCTGGGCGCTGCGCCAGGCCGGCGACGACATGCTGCACGGCTGGTGGGAGGACGACGTGCTGGTCGCCGTCGCCCTCACCGAGGGGCCGGTGGCGCGTCCGCGCACCGCGCCGGACCGCACCGAGGACCGCGACCTCGCCGAGCGGGTCGCGGCGCAGATCGAGGCGCTGCCGGGCCCCGAGCTGTGGTCGGACGCCGACGCCGGCACCGCGCTGCGCGACCTGCTGCACGAGCGCGGCTGGGGCGCCGACACCGGCGACCCGTGGGTGGCGCTGCACCTCCCGCTGGCGGGCGGGCTGCTCGACGTCGCCGAGGAGGCCGAGGAGGCGCGCGGCTGCGTCGCCGACCGGGTGCTGGTGCAGCGCAGCGGCTTCCAGGGCTCGACGTTCACCGAGGAGAAGTGGCACCGGATGGCGGCCGGCCCGGGCTACCGCCCCGAGCTCGACCTGCTCGTGCGCACCGCCGACGGCGCGCCCGCGGCCGCCGCCACCGCCTGGGTGGGCGCGGACGGCGGCACCGCGATCCTCGAGCCGGTGGCCACCCATCCCGACCACCGCCGCGGCGGCCACGCCCGGCACGTCGTGCTCGCCTGCGCCCGCGCCGCCCACCGGCTCGGCGCCACCGACCTCTGCGTCGCCACACCGGCCCGCAACGACGCCGCGGTGAACGCCTACACCCGCAGCGGGTTCACGGTCGTCGAGCGCTTCACGGCGATGACCCTCGGCCGGGCGGCCTGAGGTCCGGGGGTCTCGACACGGCCTCGCTGACGCTCGGCCGGCTCGACCACCGGACGGCTGCACTCCGCTCGCCTCTCGACACCGGACGGCTGCACTCCGCTCGCCTCTCGACACCGCCTCGCCGGCGCTCGGCCGGCTCGACCGCCGGACGCGCCCGGTGGTCGAGCCCCGCGAGCGTCAGCGAGCGGGTGTCGAGACCCCCGGAGCGTCACATCAGCGAGCGGACGACGAGCACCACGGCCGACGTCGCGCAGATGACGAGGACGGCGGTGCGGAAGCGGGGTCCGGCGAGCCGGTCGCGGAGCGGGACCGAGATCAGCGCGCCGACCACCACGGCCGGCAGGAGCAGCAGCGCCGTCCGCACCTGGTGCCAGTCGAGCTGACCGCCGAGCAGCAGCCCGATCAGGCTCAGCGCGGCGCCGATCGTGAAGTAGACCGCCATCGTGGTGCGCACCTGCCGCGGCGGGCGGTGCTGGTAGAGCAGCGCGAACGGCGGCCCGCCGATCGAGGTGGCGGTGCCGGCGACGCCGCCGATCAGGCCGGCCACGCCGAGGGTGGCGCGGTTGATCGGCACCACCACGGCGCGCACCGTGATCACGACGGCGACCAGCACCATCACCCCGACGGCCACGCCGAGCACCCGGCGGTCGGCCGCGGCCACCAGCCAGACGCCGCCCGCCGTCCCGAGCAGGCGGGGCGGCAGCGACCAGTTGAGGCCGTACCAGTCGATCTCGTCGCGCTCGCCGAGCAGTGTGACCAGGGGCAGCAGCGCGGCGAGCACCAGCAGCAGCCCGGGCATGAGCGCGGGCTCGAGCAGCGTGACGACCGGCGCCGCCACCAGCCCGAGCCCCAGCCCGACGGTGCCCTGCACCATCGCCCCCGCCAGGAGGGCGAGGGCGATGACGAGGTAGGCGGGAGTCAGGCGGCGCTCAGCCCTTCCGCAAGCTGCGGAGCACGTACTGCATGATCCCGCCGTTGCGGTAGTAGTTCGCCTCGCCCGGAGTGTCGATCCGCACGACGGCGTCGAACTCCACGTCGCCGGCCGTGACCTTCACCGTGCGCGGCGTGCCGCCGTCGTTGAGCTCGGTGATGCCGGAGATCGCGAACGTCTCCTCGCCGGTGAGCCCCAGCGACTCGGCGGTCTCCCCCTGCGGGAACTGCAGCGGGATGACGCCCATGCCGATGAGGTTCGAGCGGTGGATGCGCTCGTACGACTCCGCGATCACGGCCTTCACGCCCAGCAGCGAGGTGCCCTTGGCCGCCCAGTCGCGCGACGAGCCGGAGCCGTACTCCTTGCCCGCGAGGACGACGAGCGGGGTGCCCGCCTCCAGGTACTTCTCCGAGGCCTCGTAGACCGTGGTGACCGGCCCGTCGTCCTGGGTGAAGTCGCGGGTGAAGCCGCCCTCGGTGCCGGGGGCGAGCTGGTTGCGCAACCGGATGTTGGCGAAGGTGCCGCGGATCATCACCTCGTGGTTGCCGCGGCGCGAGCCGTAGGAGTTGAAGTCGCGCTGCTCGACGCCGTGCTCGGCGAGGTAGACGCCCGCCGGGCTGTCCTTCTTGATGGCGCCGGCCGGGCTGATGTGGTCGGTGGTGACCGAGTCGCCCAGCTTGAGCAGCACCCGCGCGCCCTCGATGTCGGTGACGTCCTCGGGCTCGTCGGGCATGCCGTCGAAGTAGGGAGGCTTCCGCACGTAGGTGGAGTCCTCGTCCCAGGCGAAGGTGTCGCCCTCGGGCGTGGACAGCGAGCGCCACCGGTCGTCGCCGGCGAAGACGTCCTCGTAGCGGTCGCCGAACATCTCGGCGTTGATCGCGCTCGCGACGACGTCCTCGACGTCCTTCGGCGAGGGCCAGACGTCCTTGAGGAACACGTCGTTGCCCTGCTCGTCCTGGCCCAGCGGGTCGTTGAACAGGTCGACGGTCATCGAGCCGGCCAGCGCGTAGGCGACGACGAGCGGCGGCGACGCGAGGTAGTTCATCTTCACGTCGGGGTTGATGCGGCCCTCGAAGTTGCGGTTGCCGCTCAGCACCGAGGTGACGGCGAGGTCGCCGTCGTTGACGGCCTGGCTCACCTCGGGGATGAGCGGGCCGGAGTTGCCGATGCAGGTGGTGCAGCCGTAGCCGACGAGGTTGAAGCCCAGCTTGTCGAGGTACGGCGTCAGGCCGGAGCGCTCGTAGTAGTCGCTCACCACCTGCGAGCCGGGCGCCAGCGTGGTCTTCACCCACGGCTTGCGGCTCAGGCCCTTGTCGACGGCGTTCTTGGCCAGCAGGGCCGCACCGATCATCACCGACGGGTTCGAGGTGTTGGTGCAGCTCGTGATCGCGGCGATGGTGACCGCGCCGTGACCGATCGTGACCTCCTGGCCGTCGAGCTCGAGCGTGACGGTCTTGTCGGCGTCGTCGGTGTAGTCCTTCAGCGCGTCGGCGAAGCTGGCCGCGGCGCCGTCGACCGACACCCGATCCTGCGGGCGCTTCGGGCCGGCGAGGCTCGGGACGACGGTGGCGAGGTCGAGCTCGAGCTGCTCGGAGTAGCGCGGCTCCGCGTCCGGGTCGTGCCAGAGACCCTGCTCCTTGGCGTAGCTCTCCACCAGGGCGAGCTGCTCGTCGGGACGGCCGGTGAGCCGCAGGTACTCGATGGTCTGCTCGTCGATCGGGAACACCGCGATGGTGGAGCCGAACTCCGGGCTCATGTTGCCGATGGTGGCGCGGTTGGCGAGCGGCAGCGCGGAGACCCCGGGGCCGTAGAACTCCACGAACTTCCCGACGACGCCGTGCTTGCGCAGCATCTCGGTGATCGTGAGCACGAGGTCGGTGGCGGTGGAGCCCTCGGGCAGGTCGCCGGAGAGCTTGAAGCCGACGACGCGCGGGATGAGCATGCTCACCGGCTGGCCGAGCATCGCGGCCTCGGCCTCGATGCCGCCGACACCCCAGCCGACGACGCCGATGCCGTTGACCATCGTGGTGTGGGAGTCCGTGCCCACACAGGTGTCCGGGTAGGCGACGCCGTCGCGCACCATCACGACCCGCGCCAGGTGCTCGATGTTGACCTGGTGCACGATGCCGGTGCCCGGCGGCACGACCTTGAAGTCGTCGAAGGCGCCCTGGCCCCAGCGCAGGAACTGGTAGCGCTCCTTGTTGCGCTCGTACTCGATCTCGACGTTGCGCTCGAAGGCCTCCGGGGTGCCGAACACGTCGGCGATCACCGAGTGGTCGATCACCATCTCGGCCGGGGCCAGCGGGTTGATCTTCGAGGGATCGCCGCCGAGGTCGGCCATCGCCTCGCGCATGGTGGCGAGGTCGACGACGCACGGGACGCCGGTGAAGTCCTGCATGATCACGCGCGCCGGCGTGAACTGGATCTCCTTGTCGGGCTCGGCATCGGCATCCCAGCCGGCGAGTGCCGTGATGTCGTCGGCGGTGATGTCGGAGCCGTCCTCGGTGCGCAGCAGGTTCTCCAGCAGCACCTTGAGGCTGAACGGCAGCGAGGCGACGTCGAGCCCGTCGCCCTCGACGGCGTCGAGCCGGTAGATCTCGTAGGACTTCCCGTCCACGTCCAGGGTGCTCTTGGCGCCGAAGCTGTCCTTGCTGGCCATCCGCCGTCTCCTCGTGTCGGTTCGTCGTCCATCTTGCCGCCGCCGCGGGGCGCCCGGTAGGCGGGGCTCCGCGGTCGGACGAAAGTATCTTGATATCAAGATACATCACCGCGCGGGCTCCTCCAAGGAAATCTGCCCGGCCCTGTCGGATCCGGGTCCACCCGCTCGTGGGGAGGATGAACCCATCCCCGAACCGAGGAGCACGCCATGCGCACCCTGATCGTCACCGCCTTCGTCAGCCTGGACGGCGTCATCGACTCCCCCGGCGGCGAGCCCGACCACCGCAGCAGCGGCTGGACCTTCACCGACCTCGAGCACGACGACGCCGTCTACGAGCTCAAGGGCCGCGAGCAGGAGGAGGCCGGCGCGTTCCTGGTCGGCCGGGTCAGCTACGAGGCGTTCGCGCCGGTGTGGCCCGACCTGGACTTCTTCGCCGGCTACAACGCGATGCCCCGCTACGTCGTCTCGACCACGCTCGAGCAGGAGCACGAGCGCTGGCCCGCCACCATCCTCCGCTCGCTCGACGACGTCGCCGCGCTCAAGGAGACCGAGGGCGGCCCGATCATCGTCCACGGCAGCGCCACCCTCGGCCGCAACCTCGCCGACGCCGGCCTGGTCGACCGCTACCACCTGCTCGTCTTCCCCGTCCTCCTCGGCGCCGGCAAGCGGATGTGGAGCGAGGCCGACAAGGACAAGCAGATGCTCAAGGTCGTCGAGAGCGAGACCTACTCGAACGGCGTCCAGAAGCTCGTCTACGACGTCGTGCGCTGAACCGCGGTGGGCGTGGGCCAGAGCACGTCGGCGCGGCTGTAGTGGCCGGCCGCGTCGAACCAGCGCTTGGCGTGGAGCGTCTGCCGGAGGTCGCAGTCGGCGACGACGATCCCTTCGGCGTCGTACAGCGGGCCGGCGATGACCTCGCCCGACGCCGGCGCGACGACGGCCGCCCCACCCCGCCCGAAGACGTCGTTCTCCGGGAGCGGCCACGGGAAGTCGTCGGGGAAGGCGGAGCGCTGGATGAACTGCGGCGCCGACACGACGAACGCACCGGACTCGATGGCGATGTGTCGGATCGTGGCCTGCCACCCGTCTGAGTCGTCGGCCGTCGGGGCGAGCCAGATCTGCGGGCCGCCCTGATAGACGGCCCAGCGGGCCAGCGGCATCCGGTTCTCCCAGCAGATCAGCCCACCGAGCCGCCCCAGCGGCGTCTCGGTGACCTGGAGGTCGTCGCCCGCCCCCACGCCGTGGAAGAGCCGCTCGTGGTGGGTCGGCATCAGCTTGCGGTGCTTGCTCAGCAGGCCATCGGGGCCGATGAGGAGCAGCGTGTTGTAGAGGCTCCCGGGCCGCTCGAGCTCCCGCTCGTTGACGCCGATGGCGCAGATGAGGTCGTGCTGGCGGCACGCGGCGGCGATCCGGTCGACGACGGGGCCGGGGACCGCGACCGAGCTCGCCCACAACCGCTCCCAGAGCGCGTCGCCGTCACCGCCCGGCAGGTGCGCCCACGCGTAGGACGGGTAGAGCGACAGGAAGGTCTCGGGGAAGACCACCAGCTGCGCGCCCTGCGCCGCCGCCTCCGCGAGCAGCCCCAGCGCCTTCTCGAGGCTCTCCTCGAGCTCGAGCACCACCGGCATCGCCTGAACGGCTGCGACCCGGACCGTGGGCAGGGTTTCCATCTCCGGAGAGTACGGCGTCGACCGACCCGCGGGGAGCCTCCTAGCGCGACCCCGCCGCCGTCAACCGCTCGGCGATCGGCTCGAGGACGGCGACCAGCTCGTCGAGCTCCGCGGACGTCAACGACTCGTACGGCGCCTCGGCCAGCACGTCGGTCAGCGACTCGATCCGGTCCTTGCACGCGCGGCCGGCCTCGGTGAAGTGGCCGCCGTCGTCGACGAGACCGCGGTCGTGCAGGCCGGCCATCACCGAGGCCAGGAACGGCTTCGGCAGGTGGTGGATCCGGCCGAAGGACTCGGGCGGGTGGATGCCCAGGTCGAGGGCGCTGAGCACGTGCGCCTCGATCCCGCCGATCCGCTCGGACACCAGGGCGACGATGTGGCCGTCGCCGCGGTGCTCGCGGAGCATGTTCGCCGCGTGCCAGAGCCGGGTCAGGGACTCCTCGGGCACCGGGAGCGAGCGGAGGCCGGCGTACATGACGCGGCCGTGCACCGGGGCGCTGGTGGCGGCAGCAGCCAGCAGGTCGGCGGCGCGGCCCAGTTCCGGCGCCCCGACGAGGTCGCCGAGGATCCGCCGCAGCGCAGCGACGCAGCCGCGCTCGCGGGCGGCATGGGCGACCGCAGGGGTGGTGGTGTCCCAGACCTGCGGGACGTGCCGGGCCGCCTCGCCGGGGCCGAAGTTGTAGAACGCCGCGTCGACCACCTCGGCCGGCACCCGGCCGAGCGGTGCGGAGCGGCCGGCGAAGTAGCCGTCCCAGTAGTTCGTGAAGCCGAGGGCGGCCATCTCCTCGTTCGGCTCGTCGGCGAAGAAGTTGACCAGCGCGATCGGCTCGGTGAGGTCGAAGAACCGGCGCGCGACGGAGGTCATCGACCGGTGGGCAGGTGCTCGGCCAGCCAGTCCTCGGTGCGCGTCCAGGCCAGCCGCGACGGCGCCTCGCCGTACAGGTGGAAGTCGGGGTTGTCGAAGGCGTGGTCGCCGTCCTCGTAGGTGACGAAGGTGACCCGCGGGTCGGCGGTGAGGGTCTGCTCGATTCGCTCGACCGTCTCGCGCGGGATGAAGCTGTCGGAGAGCCCGAAGTGGTGCAGCGACGGCGCGGTGACGGCGGCCGGGTCGACGGCGGGCTCGCCGCCCTCGGCGAGCCCCAGCAGTTCGGGCAGCGCCGAGCCGTAGTAGCTGACGAGCCCGTCGACCTCGACCTCGGCGGCGACATTGAACGCGATCCCGCCTCCCAGGCAGAAGCCGACGAGGCCGACCTCGGTGACGCCGTCGCGGTCCTGCAGGTGACGGACGGCGGCCACCGTGTCGGCGACGGCGCCCGCCCAGTCCAGCCGCTGGAGCAGCCCGAACCCCTCCTCAATCATCGACGGGCCGTTCTCGACGGCCGCGACGCCGAGCCGCCAGAAGAGTTCCGGCGCGACGACCACATAGCCGAGGTCGGCGAGGTCCTGCGCGCGGCGCTCGATGTAGGGGCTGACGCCGAAGATCTCCTGCACCACCACGATCCCCGGCCCGGTGCCGCCGTCCGGGAGGAAGAGGTGGGCCGGCATCGCGCCGGCGGGGGTCACGATCTCGATCCGCTCGCTCACGAATCGCACCCTAGAGCCGGGGCGTGAGCAGCGCGACGCACTCGACGTGGTGGGTCATCGGGAACAGGTCGAAGGCGCGCAGCCCGGCCAGCCCGTAGCCGTGCTCGGCGAAGGTCGCGACGTCGCGGGCGAGCGCCGCCGGGTCGCAGGCCACGTAGGCGACGGCGCGCGGCCGGCGGGCCGCGATCGCCTCGACCACCTTCCGCTTGGCGCCGGTACGGGGCGGGTCGAGCACCACGAGGTCCACCGGCTGCACCGCCCGGCGAGGTGCGCAGGTACCGCTCCACGTCGTCGGCCACCACGGTCGCCCGGCCCCCGAGGTTGTCAACGGCGTGCCGCGCCGCCGCCCGGTCGCCCTCGACGGCGGTGACCGGACCGTCGCCGAGGAACCGCGCGAACAGCCCGACGCCGGCGTAGAGGTCGAGCACCGCCTCCCCCGGCCGCGGCGCGAGGAACGTCAGGACGGCGTCGACCAGCACCTCGGGCGCGCCGGGGTGCACCTGCCAGAAGCCCTGCGGCGCGACGGCGAACTCGACACCGCGCACCCGATGGGACGCCGGCTCGGGCGACTCGAGCAGGCACCGGTCGACCGGCACGACGTCGTGCGAGCGGTGCTTGCGCATCCCCTGCCGGCCGTCACCGAGGTCGACGTAGCGCTGCCGGGTGCGCCAGCCGAGGCCGCCGGCGTCGCCCGGGACGGCCTCCACCGTGACGTCGACGTCGAGCCCGGCGAGCCGCTGCAGCTGCTCGCGGACGACGTCCGCCTTCAGCCGCCGCTGCCGGTCGAGGGCCACGTGCTGGAGGTCGCAGCCACCGCACGCGTCCGGTCCGGCGTAGGGGCAGGGCGGCGCGACCCGGTCGGGGTCGGCGGCCAGCACCTCGACGGCGTCGGCCCGCCAGAACCGGTCGCCGTCGGTGCCCTCGGTGACCTCCAGCACCACCCGCTCGCCGGGCAGGGCGTGCCGCACGAACACGGCGCGGCCGTCGACCCGCGCCACGCAGTGACCGCCGTGGGCCACCGGCCCGACCTCGACCTCGAACCGCTCCCCCACCCGCGAGGCGCCGCGCGGCGTCCGGGCCCGCGGGCGCCGGGACTTCCGCCGGCTCACCGTCACCGAGGTCGCTTGCCGGATCGACGGTCGTCGACCTGACCGCGGCGCAGGTCGCCGGGTCGGACCCGGAACTCGTCGCGCAGCTCGCGCTCGCGGGCGATCTCGGAGGAGCGCAGCTGATAGGGCACCGAGGTGACCATCACCCCCGGGGTGAAGAGCAGCCGGCCCTTGAGGCGCAGGGCGGTCTGGTTGTGGAGCAGGTGCTCCCACCAGCGGCCGACGACGTACTCGGGGATGTAGACCGCCACCACGCCGCGCGGGTTGGACTGCCTGATCTCTCCCGCGTACTCGACGATCGGCCGCACCAGCTCGCGGTACGGCGACCAGAGCACCTTGAGCGGGACGCCGAGGTTGCGGTGCTCCCACTGCGCGATGAGGGTCTCGGTGTCCTTCGGATCGGTGGCGACGTAGATCGCCTCGAGCACGTTCGGCCGGGATGCCTTGGCGAACGCGAGCGCCCGCAGCGTCGGCTTGTGCACCTTCGAGACCAGGACGATGGCGTGCACCCGCGTGGGCAACACCTTGTCCCCCTCGTCGGCGGCGAGCTCGTCACGCACTCGGTCGTAGTGCTTACGGACGCCCTGCATCAAGGCGAAGAACGTCCCGATGGCGAGGATGGTGATCCAGGCGCCGGCCAGGAACTTCGTGACCAGCACGACCACCAGGACGGCGGCCGTCAGGGTGAGCCCGACGGCGTTGATGAGCCGCGAGCGGTGCATCCGCCGTCGCTCGCCAGGGTCGCGCTCGGTGGCGAGATGTCGCGTCCAGTGCCGGATCATGCCGAGCTGACTCAGGTTGAAGGACACGAAGACGCCCACGATGTAGAGCTGGATCAGTCGCGTGACCTGAGCGTCGAAGGCGACGATCAGCACGATCGCGAGGGCAGCGAGGAAGACGATCCCGTTGGAGTAGGCCAACCGATCGCCACGCGAGCCGAGGGCACGGGGCGCGTATCCGTCGCTGGCCAGGATCGACCCCAGCACCGGGAAGCCGTTGAACGCCGTGTTGGAGGCGAGCACGAGGATCACGCCGGTGGCGATGACGACCAGGTAGAAGCCGGGCGGGAAGTGATCGAAGACGCCGTCGGCGATCTGCGCGATCAAGGTCGGCTGGTCGTATCCGTCGGGCAAGGCGCTGCCGTCGGCGTACGTGAGCCGGTCGAGCTCGTGCGGATCGACGTACCGGACGTGCATCTCGCGCGCGAGGGATACGACGCCGAGCATGAACGTGATGGCGACCAGCCCCAGCAGGGCCAACGTCGTGGCGGCGTTGCGGCTCTTCGGTCGCTGGAAGGCCGGCACCCCGTTCGAGATCGCCTCCACCCCGGTGAGCGCGGCGCACCCGGAGGAGAAGGCGCGTGCGACGAGGAACACGAGGGCGATGGTCGTGATGGTGCCCTCGTAGCCCTCGGCCTCCACGATGCGGAGGTCGGCGCTCTCCGCGTCGGGAAGGTCGCCCATGAGCATGCGCACCAGCCCCCACAGACACATCGCCGAGATCGCGACGATGAAGGTGTAGGCCGGAACGGCGAACGACGTGCCCGACTCTCGGACCCCGCGCAGGTTCATGAGCGCGAGGAACGCCGTGAGCGTCACCGCCACGAGTACCTCATGATCAGCGAGGAATCCCAGCGCTGAGGCGGCGTACTGCGCGGCGGATGACAGCGAGACCGCCACGACGAGCACGTAGTCGACGATGAGCGCGGCCCCGACGGTGACGCCGGCCTTCGGTCCGAGGTTGACGGTGGCGACCTCGTAGTCGCCGCCGCCGCTGGGATAGGCATGGACGGTCTGCCGGTAGGACCCGACGACCGCGAGCATCACCACCGCGACGGCGGCGGCGACTCCCCACGAGAACGTGTAGGCCGAGACCCCGGCGAGCGACAGGATGATGAAGATCTCGTCCGGTGCGTACGCCACCGACGACAGTGCGTCGCTGGCGAAGACCGGGAACGCCACCCGTTTGGGGAGCAGCGTCTCGCCCAGCTGGGCACTGCGCAGCTTGCGCCCCAGCAGGATCCGCTTGGAGACGTCGCCGACACCCACGAGCCGGAACGGTACTCGCGTATCCGTGCTTGCCGCCGGAGGCTCGGCAGGAGTGAGCCGTGCTCCGGGTGCGTGCATCGCAAGGCGCCGGAGCGAAGCCGTACTTTGTCGTCCAGCGAGCGACGGCAACGCCGCGAGGTGCGTGCCCGGGGCGCGGCGCACCCGGCGAGCCTCCGGTGGTAAGCACTATGGTCACCACGTGCACGTGGTGATCATGGGATGCGGCCGCGTCGGCTCCACCCTTGCGCGCAGCCTCGAGGACCGCGACCACACGGTCGCGATCATCGACAGCAACGCCGACTCGTTCCGCCGGCTCGGACCCGACTTCAACGGCGAGAAGGTCACCGGCTACGGCTTCGACCAGACCGTCCTGGAGAAGGCCGGCATCAAGCGGGCCGACGCCTTCGCGGCGGTCTCCAGCGGCGACAACTCCAACATCATCGCGGCGCGGGTGGCGCGCGAGACCTTCGGCATCCAGTCGGTCGTCGCCCGCATCTACGACCCCGGCCGCGCCGAGGTCTACCAGCGCCTCGGCATCACCACCGTCGCCACCGTCAAGTGGACGGCCGACCAGGTGCTGCGGCGGATGCTGCCGGCCGGCGCCGAGCCCGACTTCCGGGACCCGAGCGGCACCATCCGCGTCGACCAGGTGCCGATGCCCGAGGCGTGGGTGGGTCACCGGGTCGGACACTTCCAGGAGCAGACCGGCGCCCGCATCGCGTGGATGGAGCGTTTGGGCGAGGGCATCCTCCCCGACCGCGACTCGGTGATCCAGGAGGGCGACGTGGCGCACGTCGTGCTGCGCGAGGAGTCGGCCGGCAAGGCATTCGAGGTCGTCGCCCGCGGACCGGAGGAGGTCTAGCCATGAGGGTCGCCATCGCGGGAGCGGGCGCGGTCGGACGCTCGGTGGCCGCCGAGCTCATCCACAACGGCCACCAGGTGCTGCTCATCGACAAGAATCCCGCCTCGGTGACGCCCGACCGGGTGCCCGACGCCGAGTGGCTGCTCGCCGACTCCTGCGAGATGTCCTCGCTGGAGGAGGCGCGGCTCGACAAGTGCGACGTCGTCATCGCCGCCACCGGCGACGACAAGGCCAACCTCGTCACGTCGCTGCTCGCGAAGACCGAGTTCGGCGTGCCGCGCACCGTGGCCCGGGTCAACCACCCCGACAACGAGTGGCTGTTCACCGAGGCCTGGGGCGTCGACGTGAACGTGTCGACGCCGCGCATCATGTCGGCGCTGGTGGAGGAGGCCGTCACCGTCGGCGACCTGGTGCGGCTGTTCACGTTCCGCCAGGGCAACGCCAACCTCGTCGAGATGACGCTGCCCGGCGACTCCCCCTACGTCGGCAAGCCGGCCGGCCTCATCCCCTTCCCCGACAACTGCGCCCTCGTCACGATCCTGCGCGACGGCCAGGTGTACGTGCCCGACTCCGAGCAGCCGCTCGAGGCCGGCGACGAGCTCCTCTTCGTCGTCCCCGCCGACCGCGAGGACGAGCTCGAGAGCCTTCTGGCCCCGGAAAATCATCCCGGCTAGACCTCAGGTCGGTTCGGGCTCCGCTTGCTCGAGCGGCGTCGCGTTGCGCGCCAACAGCCAGAACATCGCCGACCACGCCGCGATGCGCAGTGGCCAGCCGAGGCCGTAGCGCAGTCCGGCGATGACGGCGACGGCGGTGTCCTGGTCGATCGAGCCCGACCAGCCGAGCAGCCAGATCGGGCCCTGCAGCGCGACGCCGACGGCGCCGGGCAGGAGCAGCAGCCAGGTGAGGCGGGAGCAGAGCCGCACGATCTGCTTGTCCTGGTGCCAGGCGGTGGCGTCGCCGGTGACCGAGCCGAGCATGAAGCCCACCAGCGGCCAGCCGATCAGGCAGGTGAAGGCGAGCACCACCGTGTAGCCGAGGCTGTAGAGGATGCCCGGCGCGAAGAACGCCAGCGCCTTCTCCGCCTCCGAGCCGCCCGAGCTGTCGGCGATCCGCACGAACACCCAGCCGATGCCGATCGAGAAGACGGCGTTCAGCACGTACTGCAGCGTGCTGCGCTGCACCAGCCGGATCGCCAGCGCGGCCAGTGCGGCGCCGAGGCTGAGGATCAGCGCCAGCCGCAGGTCCTTGGTGGGCAGCCAGACGGCGGTGAACATGAGGCCGGGGATGGCGGCCTCGGCCATGCCACGACGACCGCCGAGTGCGGTGGCCATCTGCCGGCGCACCATCGCCTCCACCGTGGCGACGGTCGCGGTCGGGCGCTCGTCCTCGCGGGCCTCGCTCTCGTCGGTCACGTGAGCAGCTCGTAGCGCGGGTTGTAGAGCGTGCGGACGCCGTCGTGCAGGCCGATCCGGCCCTGCACCTGGATCGGACGACCCGGCTCGATGCCGGCGATCCGGCGCCGGCCGAGCCACACCAGCGTGAGGACGCCCGAGCCGTCGTACAGCTCGGCCTCGAGCGCGGGCACGCCGCCGCGGGGCCGCAGCGTCACCGAGCGCAGCGTGCCGCGCAGTGTCACCATCTCCCGGTCCGGCGCATCCCGGATGCCGACGTCGGCCTTGGGCAGGTGGGCGCGCCGCAGATCGCGCGCCTGCTGGTCGGAGCTGTTCGCCCACTTGCTGATCGTGTGCCGCAAGCGGCTCCTGTCGCCCATCAGCCGTCGCTACGGCTGGTCCGGCGAGACCCGCCGCGCCTGATCCGGCAGCACGAGGGGCAGCGGCTCACCGACGGGCAGCGCGTGGGCGCCGCGGCGGACCGCGACCTGCTCGAGCGAGTCGAGCCAGGCGGAGTCGTCGTCGACCTCGAGCGCCGGCTGTCCGAGCAGGGTGGCGCGCAGCAGCCAGCGGGGGCCGTTGATGCCGACGATCCGCGACGGCTGGACGGCGGTGCCGCCCTCGGGGCGCTTGACCGTGAGCTGGCAGACCAGCTCGGTGCCGAACCGGCCCTCGCGCTCGGTGGCGGTGCCGCCGCGCTGCGACATCTCGGCCGCGATCTGCGGGCGCACCTCGCTCCACAGGTCGCCGTTGCGGGGGGCGGCGAAGGCCCGGATCTCCAGGGCGCCGTCGGAGCCGGCGAGCATCACCGACTGCACCTGCCCGGAGGCCTCGTCGACCTGGAGCCGCAGCTCGCGGCCGTCCTCGGGGGCGATGAGCAGCGAGCCGAGGTCGACCCGGTCGACCCCGTCGTCGGGCAGGTCGTCGGCGTCGAACGGACCGGTGCGCGGATCCTCGTCGCCGTCGACCTCGTCGACGACGTCACCGTCGTCGTCTCGCGACTTGCGACCGAACCTCACGAGCTCTCCTCCGACGGGTTGTCAGGCTGGGGGCTGCGGACCCGTGCCGAAGCCTCCAGTAGAACCGTAGCCCCCGGTCCCTCGCGCGCTGGCGGGCAGTTCCTCGACGGCCACGAACCGCGCCGTCTCGAACCGCTGGACGACGAGCTGGGCGACCCGGTCGCCGCGCCGCAGCGTGACCGGCTCACGCGGGTCGTGGTTCACCAGCAGCACCTTGATCTCGCCGCGGTAGCCGGCGTCGACCGTGCCGGGCGTGTTGACGATCGAGAGCCCGTGCCGCGCCGCGAGCCCCGACCGGGGGTGCACCAGCGCCACGAAACCCTCGGGCAACGCGAGCGCGATGCCGGTGGGCACGACCGCGCGCTCCCCCGGCGCCAGCGTGACGTCGACCGTCGTGAGCAGGTCGGCGCCGGCGTCGCCGGGGTGGGCGTAGGCGGGCAGTGGCAGGTCGGCGTCGAGACGCACGACCGGGATCTCGACCGGCTCGGGCACGCCCGGACCCTAATCGGTGGGCGGGGTTTGAGAGCCTTCTCCCCGTGCCCGACCAGCTCGTCCCCGCCTACCGCGAGCGCCTCGGCGTCCCGCTGCGGTGGTGGGTGCAGGGCACGATGCTGGTCGCCACCCTGTGGCTGGCGCTGATCGTGGCGGTGCCCGGTCCGGTCGCCTGGGGCGTCGCCGGGGGCGCACTGCTGCTGATGGCCGGCGCGCTGCGGTGGTACGGCGACGCGGTCGTCGAGGTGCGCGACGGCGAGCTGCGGGCCGGTCGCGCCCACATCGCGGCCACCCACCTCGGCACCGCCGAGTCGCTGGACGCCGGGCAGACCAGGCGCGCGGCCGGCGTCGAGGCCGACGCCCGGGCGTTCCTGGTGCTGCGGCCGTACCTGAAGCGGGCGGTCCGGGTGGAGATCACCGACCCCGCCGACCCGGCGCCGTACTGGCTGGTCGGCACCCGCCGTCCCGACGACCTCGCCGCCGCGATCGACGCGCTGACCGGCCGCTAGGGTTTCGGCATGGCGAAGGACAGCTCCCGGATCTGGACGGTGTTCTCCCTGGTGACCTCACTGGGGGCCGCCGCCGCGGCCAAGAAGGGCATCGACGCCGGGTGGAAGGCCGCGACGGGCAAGAACCCACCCGAGAACCCCGCCGACCCCGACGTCGCGCTGCGTGAGGCGGTGGCCTGGGCCGCGTTCAGCGGCACCTTCGTGGCGCTCGCCCGCATGCTCGCCCAGCGCCGAGCCGCCGGCTACTACCGCAGGTCCACCGGCCACCTCCCGCCCGGCCTGCGGCCCGGCGACAAGGCCTGACGAGGCAAGCGAAGCGCAGCCGACGTGGTCGAGCCGGGCGAGCGCCAGCGAGCCCGTCGGACCGATCTCGCCGACTGTCGCCGCACGTTCGTCGAGCTTGTCGAGACGCCGGACCGATCTGTCCGACTGTGCCCGTGCGTGGCCGTTGACCACGCGTCGTCTCGATGCGCCCGCCGCGGCTTCGTTCCTCAGCCGAGGGCTTGCTCGACCTTCCTTCGCGACGACCCGGCTCGTTCCTCGCCGGGGTCACTGCTCAGTCACCGCAATCGACCTGCCGTCGCTCGCTCCGGCAGTCGCGTCACGCACAGTCGCGGCAGATGATCTTCTTCTCGTCGGCCAGCTGGCTGCGGTGGTGGACGAGGAAGCAGCTCATGCAGGTGAACTCGTCCTCCTGCTTCGGCTTCACCTCGGTCTCCAGCACCTCGTGCGACAGATCCGCACCCGGCAGCTCGAAGGACTCGGCCGCCTCGGTCTCGTCCTCGTCGACCTTGCCGGAGTTCTTGTCGTGACGGCGGGCCTTGAGCTCCTCGATGCTCTCCTCGGACTGCTCGTCCTCGTTCTTACGTGGTGCGTCGTAGTCAGTCGCCATCGCTCGCTCACTCCCTCCGGAGTCGTCGTGCCGCCGTCGCGCGGCGGCGCAGATTGTGCCCCATCCCGATCCGGGTTCCTATCACCGGGTCGGAGGGTTTCGAGAACGCCGTCCGGGGGGTGGCTATTCCCGCCAGAACCCCGCCAGTCGGGTGGCCTCCCATAGCTCGTCGAAGCCATGTGTCGGGGCGCACAGCAGAAGGGGCAGTCCGCCCGCCCCGACGCCGGCCTCGGTGCGGGCTCCGGCAGCGCGGGCGATGAGGCCGCCGGCCAGGTGGTCCCACGGGTTGACCCCCTCCTCGACGTACGCGTCGAGAGTGCCCTCCGCCACCAAACAGAGGTCGAGCGCGCACGACCCGAGCCGGCGCAGGTCGCGGATCCGGGGCAGCAGCCGGGCGGCCGCGGCGGCCTGCACCACCTTCACCTCGGCCAGGTAGGAGAAGCCGGTGCCCACCAGCCGCTCCCCCAGCGGCCCCGGCGTCCGGACGGCGATGGGCTCGCCGTTGCGGGTCGCGCGCACCACGCCGTCGGCCCCGGGCCGGGCGACGTACTCGACGTGCTTGGCGACGTCGACCACCACGCCGACCACCGCCTCGCCGTCCACCTCGGCGGCGATCGAGACGGCGTACTGGGGCAGCCCGTAGAGGAAGTTGACGGTGCCGTCGATCGGGTCGACCACCCAGCGCACCCCGGTGGTGCCGGGCACGTCGTCGCCCTCCTCGCCGAGGAAGGCGTCGTCGGGACGCCGCGCGAGCACCCGCTCGCGGATCAGCTCCTCGGTGGCGCGGTCCGCCTCGGTGACGACGTCGATCGCCGAGGTCTTGGTGTCGGCGACGGTGACGGTGCCGCGGGCGCGCTCGCGCACCAGGTCGGCGGCCGCGCGGGCGACCTCGACGGCGACCTCGGCGAGCTCGTGGACGTCGACCGTCATGAGTCGGCGCCGCAGAGCGCGGGCCGCTCGCCCTGGAGGTTCGGGCAGCAGCCGACCGGGCAGCGGTCCCACAGCGGGCCGATCTCCCCGACGGCGGCGCGGACCGGCTCCTCGCCGCGCTCGGCGGCGGCCCGCTCCAGCAGCAGGTCGCGGACGGCGGCCACGAAGCGGGCGTCGTCGCCGGGCGTGGCCGCGCGGCGGGCCGGCAGCCCGACCCGCTCGGCGGTGGCGAGCGCCTCGGTGTCGAGGTCGTAGACGACCTCCATGTGGTCGGACACGAACCCGACCGGCACCAGTACGACCGCCGGCACGCCCTCGGCGGCCAGCCTCTCGAGGTGGTCGTTGACGTCGGGCTCGAGCCACGGCGTGCGCGGCGAGCCCGACCGGGAGCAGTAGGCGAGGTCGTGGTCGTGGCCGACCCGCTCGGCCACCACCGCCGCGACGTCGCGGTGCTGGGCCACGTAGGCATGGCCGCCGGCGTCGGGCGAGCCGCTGCTGTCGTCCATCGCGGTGGGGATCGAGTGGGTGACGAACACGATGCGGGCGCCGGCGCGGACGTCGTCGGGCAGGTCGGCGAGCGCTGCCTCGGTGGCGTCGACCACCGGCTCCACGAAACCCGGGTGGTTGAAGTAGTGGCGCAGCTTGTCGAGCACCGGGGCGCCCGGCACCGCCGCGACGGCGTCGAACAGGTTCTCCCGGTACTGCCGGCAGCCCGACCACGACGAGTAGGCGCTGGTGACGAAGCAGGCGGCCCGGGTGACGCCGTCCTGCTTCATCTCCGCGACGGCGTCGGTGAGGTAGGGGTCCCAGTTGCGGTTGCCCCAGTAGACCGGCAGGTCGATGCCGTGGTCGGCGAGGTCGGCGCGCAGCGCGGCGAGGAACGCCCGGTTCTGGTCGTTGATCGGCGAGCGGCCGCCGAAGCGGAAGTAGTGCTCCCCCACCTGCTCGAGCCGCTCGCGCGGGATGCCGCGGCCGCGGGTGACGTTCTCGAGGAACGGCACGACGTCGTCGGGCTGCTCGGGGCCGCCGAACGAGACGAGCAGCAGAGCGTCGTAGGGCGTGACGTCGGGCAGCTCGTCGGGATTCGGCACCCGGCCATCGTAGGGAGCACCATCGGACCCTGATGCTGAGCACCACCCTCGCGCCGTACCGGCGGATCCTCGCCCGGCCCGGCACCCTGCGCTTCTCGCTGGCCGCCGTGGTGGCGCGGCTGCCGATCGCGATGGTCGGGCTCGGCATCGTGCTGCTCGTCGAGGGCGAGACCGGCTCGTACGGCCTGGCCGGGTCGGTCTCGGCGGTGGGGCTCGTGGCCAACGCGGCCGCGGCCGTCGTCCAGGGCCGGCTGATCGACCGGCTCGGCCAGTCGCGGGTGCTGCCCGCGGCGATCGTCGTGTGGGGCGTCGCCCTCGCGCTGCTGATGTGGTCGGTGGAGGCCGGCTGGTCGCTCGGCTCGACCTACGCGTTCGCCGCGATCTCCGGCGCCGCGCTGCCCGGCGTCGGGTCGTGCGTGCGCGCGCGCTGGGCGCACGTGCTCGACGACGCCGGCGAGGTGCAGACGGCGTTCGCGCTCGAGGCGGTGCTCGACGAGGCGGTGTTCATGGTCGGGCCGATCCTGGCCACGGTGCTCGCCACGGCGGTGCACCCGGTGGTCGGGCTCTCCACCGCGCTGGTGGTCGGGTTCGTGTTCACGCTGGCCTTCTCGGCCCAGCGGGCCACCGAGCCGCCGCCCCACCCGGTGGCCCGCTCCGCGAACTCGCGGGCGCCGATGCCGTGGGCGACCGTGCTCCCTCTCACCGCCGCCTGCCTCGCGCTGGGCGCCATGTTCGGCGGCGCCGAGGTCACCACCGTCGGGTTCGCCGACGAGCGCGGGTCGACCGGCCTGTCCGGCCTGCTCCTCGCGGTCTGGGCGGCCGGCAGCCTCATCTCCGGCGTCGTCACCGGCGCCGTCGCCTGGCGGCGCGGGCCGGTGGTGCGGCTCCGGGTGGGCGCCGCCGCCCTGATCCTGGCGATGGCGCCGCTGACCCTCATCGACTCGATGGTGCTCCTGGGCGCCGTCCTCTTCGTCGGCGGCTTCGCGATCGCCCCCACCCTCATCGCGACGATGTCGCTGGCCGAGCAGACCCTGCCGCCGTCCCGGCTCACCGAGGGCCTCTCGTTCCTGCACACGGGGATCGTCGCCGGCGTCGCGCCGGGCGCGGCCCTGTCGGGCCTGGTCATCGACGCCTCCGGCGCGTCGTCCGCCTACCTGGTGTCGGTGGCCGCCGGCGCCGTCGCGCTGGTGGCGGCGCTGGCCACCCGTGCCGGCACCCCTTCAGACGCTGGCCGCGCCGGTCGGGACCGGGGCCTGCCAATGGCGCCAGAGGGCGAGCAGCCGCCAGACCAGGCACACCAGGGCGCCGGCGACGGCCACGGGCACCAGGGGTAGGTCGGCCCGGACGCCGAGCACGGCGACCAGCGAGCCGGCGAGCGCCGGGGTGGCGTACAGCTCCCCGCGGAAGACGATCGGCACGCGACCGGCGAGCACGTCGCGCAGCAGCCCGCCGCCGATGCCCGTCGTCATGCCGAGCAGGGCGGCCGGGAGCGGCCCGAGGCCGTAGTCGAGCGCCTTGAGGGCGCCGGACACGCAGAACAGCGCCAGCCCGAACGCGTCGAGCACGTTCACCGCCCGCTCCATCCGGCCCAGCGCGGGGTGGTAGGCGAACGCGAGCAGCCCGGCGCCGGCCGGCACCAGCAGATAGCGCCAGTCGTCGAGGGCGGCCGGCGGGGTGGCGCCGATGAGCACGTCGCGGAGGAAGCCGCCGCCCAGCCCGGTCGTGCCCGCGAGGATCAGCACCCCGAAGACGTCGAGCTGCTTGCGGACCGCGACCAGCCCGCCGGAGAGCGCGAAGACGAAGATTCCGAGGAGATCGAGGATCACGAGGGTGCTCGGCACGCCGTCAGGCTAGAAGGGTTGACACGCCTTGCTGCCGTAGGCTCGGCGCAAGCCGGACTTCCCCATCATCCCGGTCGTGGACAGGACAGCAGGCAGGCAGACCGATGGCGCACCTCACGCTCGCGGGAGTGAGCGACGACGGCAAGCGCCTCCTGCTCCTGGACGACCGCGGCACGGAGTACACCCTCGACGTCACACCCGCGTTGCGCGCCGCGCTGCGCGGTGACGCCACCCGCCTCGGCCAGCTGGAGATCCCGATGGACAGTGCCCTCCGACCGCGTGACATCCAGGCGCGGATCCGTGCCGGCGAGTCACCCGAGCAGGTCGCGCAGATCGCGCACACCAGCCTCGACAAGATCATGCCGTTCGTGGCCCCGGTGCTCGCCGAGCGGGAGCACGTGGCCGAACGGGCCCAGCGCGCCCACGTCCGCCGGCCCGCCACCGACTCCGGCGGCTCCGGCTCGCGCACCCTCGGCGACGTCATCTCCGGCCACCTCCGCTCGGCCAACATCGACCCCGGCACCGTCCGCTGGGACGCCTGGCGCCGCGAGGACGGCCGCTGGACGCTCTCGGCCTCCTACGCCGTCGGCGCCCGCTCCGGCACCGGCCACTTCACCTACGACGCCCCCGGCAGCTACGTCGTGGTCGACGACGACGACGCCCACTGGCTGGTCGGCGACGGCGCCGCCACCCCGGTCACCGAGCCCGCCGACGACCTGCGCCAGGCTCGCGAGCGCCGGCTGTCCGCCGTCCCCGCCCGCGAGCCGGACCTGCCGGCCGACGAGCTGCCGCTCGGCGACGACGCCATCGAGCTGGTCTCCGACGACGACCACGACGACGCCGGCACCGCCGAGATCCCGGCGGTCACCGAGCCCGAGCCGGTGGCGGAGGAGCCCGTCGGGGAGCCCGTCGGGGAGCCCGTGGAGGAGCCGGTCGAGGAGCCCGCGGCCGAGGAGCCGGCGGTCGAGGAGCCGCTCGGCCGGTCCGTCGTACCAAGCGCAAGGGCCGCGCCTCGGTGCCGAGCTGGGACGAGATCATGTTCGGCGGCGGGGACGCCCCGCGCTGACCTGTTCAGCACTGTCGGTACCGGTGACCCGCCGGTAACCTCCGGTCATGTCGTACTTCGTGACCGGCGCCACCGGGTTCATCGGCCGTCATCTCGTCGAGGAGCTCGTCGACCACCGCGAGGGCGACGTCTTCGTGCTCGTGCGCGCCGGTTCGCTCAAGCGCATGGAGGCGCTGATCGCGCGCTGGGGCTCCGGCCGGGTCACGCCCGTCGTCGGCGACCTCTCCGAGCCGAACCTCGGCGTCGACCCCGGCTGGGTCGCCGAGCACGCCGGGAGGATCGACCACTTCTTCCACGTCGCCGCGATCTACGACATGAAAGCCGACGACGCCACCAACGAGACGATGAACGTCGGCGGCACCCGGCACGCGATCGAGCTCGCGGCCGCCCTGCAGGCGGGCCGGTTCCACCAGGTCTCCTCGGTGGCGGCGGCCGGTGAGTACAAGGGCGTCTTCGACGAGTCGATGTTCGACGAGGGTCAGCACCTGCCGTCGCCGTACCACCGCACCAAGTACGAGTCGGAGAAGATCGTCCGCGAGGAGTGCGAGGTGCCGTGGCGGGTCTATCGCCCGGCGATCGTCGTCGGTCACTCGCAGACCGGGGCGATGGACAAGGTCGACGGCCCCTACTACTTCTTCCCCGCGATGAAGCTGATGCGCGACCGGCTGCCCGCGTGGCTGCCGCTGGTCGGCATCGACCTCGGCCAGACCAACGTGGTGCCGGTCGACTACGTCGCCCAGGCGATGGACCACCTCGGCCACCTCCCCGACCGCGACGGCGAGGCCTTCCACCTCGTCAACCCCGAGCCGCAGGACACCGTCGAGATGGTCAACGCGTTCTGCGCGGCCGCCGGCGCCCCGCAGTTCGCGACGCCGGGCTCGGCGCTGCCCGTGCCCGCGGCGCTCCGCCCGGGCGCGATCCTCAACCGGCTGGTCAAGCAGGCGCCGGTGCAGCTGGTGCTCGACCAGACCCTCGGCCGGCTCGGCATCCCCGGCGAGGTGCTCGCCCACACCGGCTTCACCGCCGTCTTCGACTCCCGCCGCACCGAGCAGGCGCTGGCCGGGTCCGGCATCGCCGTCCCCGACCTCGAGAGCTACGTCCGCACGCTGTGGGGCTACTGGGAGGAGCACCTCGACGAGTCCACCGGCCGCGACCCGAAGAACCGCGCCGCGCTCCAGGGCAAGTACGTGCTGATCACGGGTGCGTCGTCCGGCATCGGCCAGGTGACCGCGCTCAAGGTCGCCCAGGCGGGCGGCGTGCCGGTGCTGGTGGCGCGGGGCAAGGACAAGCTCGAGGACACCAGGGCCGCCATCGAGCGGCGCGGCGGCACGGCGCACGTGTTCCCGTGCGACCTCTCCGACCTCGAGGCGATCGACCGGCTCTGCGAGCAGGTCATGACCGAGCTGCCGTCGGTCGACTTCGTGATCAACAACGCCGGTCGCTCGATCCGGCGGTCGCTGCGGCTCTCGCAGGACCGGTTCCACGACTTCGAGCGCACGATGCAGCTCAACTACTTCGGCGCCATCCGGCTGGTGATGGGGCTGATGCCGGCGATGCACAAGCAGAAGTCGGGCCACATCGTGAACGTGTCGTCGATCGGCGTGCAGACGAACCCGCCGCGGTTCTCGGCCTACGTGGCCTCGAAGGCCGCACTCGACTCGTGGAGCAACGTCGTCGCCTCCGAGGTGGTGGGCAACGGCATCACGTTCACCAACATCCACATGCCGCTGGTGCGGACGCCGATGATCGCCCCCACCAAGCTCTACGACAAGTTCCCCACGATCTCACCGGCCCAGGCGGCCGACATCCTGGTCGAGGCGATGGTGGAGCGCCCGCACGAGATCAACACCGTGCTCGGCAACGTCGGCGCCGTCGCCCACACGGTGGCGCCGAAGCTGTCGTTCCGGCTGCTCAACATGGCCTACCACGTGTTCCCCGACTCGGCCGCGGCCAAGGGCAAGGACAAGGGCCCCGCCCCCGAGCCGGGCGCCCGCGAGAGCGAGCAGATCATGCTGGCCAAGGTCTTCAAGGGCGTCCACTGGTAGTCGGGTGAGGGGCCGGGGGTCTCGACACCCGCTCGCTGACGCTCGCGGGGCTCGACCACCGGCCGCTCCGGTGGTCGAGCCGGGACGAGCGCAGCGAGGCCCGGTCGGCCGCTCCGGTGGTCGAGCCGGGACGAGCGCAGCGAGGCCCGTGTCGAGACCCCCGGAGCCTCAGTCCGTCGCGACCGGCCGCGCCGGGTCGCGGATCCACTCGCTCCAGCTGCCCGGGTAGAGGGCGGCGGTCACGCCGATCCGCTCCAGGGCGATCAGGTCGTGCACGGCAGTGACGCCGGAGCCGCAGTAGACGGCGACGTCGGCGCCCTCGGCATCGACCGGGACGCCGGCGGCGGCGTAGAGCGCGCGCAGCTGGTCGGCCGGGCGGAACCGGCCGTCGGCGGTGAGGTTGGTGGTGGTCGGCACGTTCACCGCGCCCGGCACGCGGCCGGCCACCGGGTCGATCGGCTCCACCTCGCCGCGGTAGCGCTCGGGCGCGCGGGCGTCGACGAGCACGCCGACGTCCGGCACCCCGGCCGCGTCGACGACGGGCAGCCGGCCGGGGGCCGCCCGGAAGTCGCCGGGCTCGACGGTCACCGGCCCGCTCTCGACGGCGCCGCCCTCGGCCACCCAGGCCGCCCAGCCGCCGTCGAGCACGCGGACGACGTCGTGGCCGTGGTGGCGCAGCAGCCACCAGCAGCGGCCGGCGGCGTGGGCCGCCCAGTCGTCGTACACGACGACCGGACGGTCCTGCCGGACCCCGCACCGGCGCATCGCCGCGGCGAACACCTCGGGGTCGGGCAGCGGGTGGCGGCCGCCCTCGCCGGGCGGGGCGGCGAGGTCGGTGGCCATGTCGACGTACGGGGCGCCCGGCACGTGGCCGGCCTCGTGCTCGCCGGGTCCGTGGGGAGCACCGATCCGGTAGCGGACGTCGAGCACGGTCACCGAGCCGAGGAGCTCGCGGAGCTCGGCCGGGGTCACGAGGGGATCCACGCGGCCATGGTCGCACCGTTGCGCGAGGCTGCCGAGCCAGTGAGGCTGCGGTCATGACGTACTTCCCGGGCCTCACCGGGCCGCTTCCCGACGAGCTGGTGCGGGTGCGGCACGGCGTCGACGAGTACTTCCTGGACGTGCTGGCACTCACCAGCAACTACCAGTGCATCTACGGTCGGGGCTGCCAGGGCGTCACACACCTCCGGGGCGAGGGCCCGGGCCGTCACCTCCCGGCCGATCCGTCCGTCGCCGGGTGCTGCCGGGTGGGACCCACCTTCCGTTCACGCACCGACGAGGTGGCCGAGGGGGACGAGACCACGGTCGACTCGCCGCTGCGCATCCGCCCGTTCGTCGAGGCGCTGACACCGGAGGACGCCCAGCACCACGACCTCATCGCCACCGGCGCCTGGTACGACCAGGAGGACGACGGGTCCGCGCGGGGCGCCCTGGTCGAGGGGAACTGCATCTTCCTCAACACCGAGATGGCGAACGGCAGGACCGGGTGCTCGCTCTACCACCTGGCCGACCGGCTCGGTCTCGACCCGAAGGACACCCGGCCCGCCGTCTGCCACAGCAGCCCGGCCGCCGCCTTCACGATGGCCGACGACACCGACACGGTCAGCGGCGGCTTCCGGCTGCTGGTGACGTTGCAGCCGCCGTGGACCGGCTGGTTCTCACCGGAGGGCTGGTTCTGCACCTCGGACCCGGCGGCGTACTCGGCGACGGAGCCGGTGTTCCGGCGGATGGCGAGCGAGTACGCCTCGCTCCTCGGCGACGACGTGTGGGCGGTCGCCTCCCCCGTGCTGGAGCAGGCGTGGGCCGAGCGCGGCGAGCGGCTGCGGGCGTCGTGGGGCACGCCGGTGCCGCTCGAGACGCCTACGTGGGCGCGCTGAGACCGAATTGACAACGATTCTCAATAACTTGAGAATCGTTCTCATGAAGCGCACCGCCGCCGTCGCCGCCCTCGCGCTGCTGGCGACCGGCTGCACCGCGTTCACCGACGACACCGGCAGCGCCGACGGCGAGATCGTGGTGGCCGCGGCGTTCTACCCCCTCGCGTTCGTGGCCGAGCGGGTCGCCGGCGAGCACGCCGACGTCGAGCTGCTCACCCAGCCCGGCGGCGAGCCGCACGACCTCGAGCTGAACATCGCGCAGACGGCGACCATCGCCAACGCCGACCTCGTCGTCTACGAGGCCGGCTTCCAGCCCGGCGTCGACGACGCGGTGGCGCAGAACGCAGCCGGGGCGACGCTCGACGCCGCGGCCGTCGTCGGGCTCCAGCCGTTCGAGGAGCCCGGGGAGCACGCCGACCACCACGAGGACGACGGCCACGACCACGACGGCGACCTCGACCCGCACTTCTGGCTCGATCCGCTGCGGCTCGCCGAGCTGGGCGATGCCGTTGCCACCGAGCTCGCCGGCGTCGACGGCGACCACGCCGACGACTACCGGGCCAACGCGGCCGAGCTCCGCGCCGACCTCGAGGAGCTCGACGGCGACCTCGAGGCCGGGCTGGCCGACTGCGAGCGGTCGACGATCGTGGTGTCGCACGACGCGTTCGGCTACCTCGCGAAGTACGGGATCGAGGTGGCGCCGGTCGCGGGCCTCTCCCCCGAGGCCGAGCCGACCACCGCCGTCCTGGCCGACCTGCAGGAGCTGATCGAGCACGACGGCATCACCACCGTGTTCAGCGAGCGGCTCGCCAGCCCGCGGTTCACCGATGCGCTGGCCCGCGACGCCGGCGTCGACACCGCCGTGCTCGACCCGGTCGAGGGGCTGAGCGACCAGACCGCCGACGAGGACTACGTTTCGCTGATGCGCGACAACCTGGCCGTGCTCCGGAAGGCGAACGGATGTCGGTGACCCCCGTGGTGCTCACCGACGGCGCGGTCGCGCTGACCGGGCGCCCGGTGCTGCGCGGGATCGACCTGCGGGTCGAGGCGGGCGAGTTCGTCGCGCTGCTGGGGCCGAACGGGTCCGGCAAGTCCACGCTGGTGCGGGCGGTGGTGGGGCTGCGACCACTGGCCCGCGGACACCTCGAGCTGTTCGGGACGCCGGTCGACCGGTTCTCCGCCTGGCGACGGATCGGCTACGTGCCGCAGCGCGCGGGCGCCGGGTCGGGCGTGCCGGCGTCCGTGCGCGAGGTGGTCGCGTCCGGACGGCTCACCCACCGCCGTCTGCTGCGGCCGTCGTCGCGCGCCGACCGGCGCGCCGTCGACGACGCCATCGCGCTGGTCGGGCTCGCCGACCGGGCCCGCGACGGCGTCACCCACCTCTCCGGCGGCCAGCAGCAGCGGGTGCTCATCGCGCGGGCGCTGGCCGGCGAGCCGGACCTGTTCGTGCTCGACGAGCCGACCGCCGGCGTCGACCAGGCCCAGCAGCAGGTGCTCGCCGACACCCTCGCCACGCTGAAGGCCCGCGGCGTGACCGTGGTGCTGGTGGCGCACGAGCTCGGGCCGCTCGCCTCGCTCGTCGACCGCGCCGTCGTGCTGCGCGACGGCCGGATCGAGTACGACGGGCCCGTCGTCCCGGCCGAGCACGTCGGCGGCCACGACCACCCGGCCCACCATGTCACCCCGCCGCGGCACGACCACGCCCCGCACATCGCCTCGCCGATCGAGCCCCGCTGATGGACCTCGTCGAGCTCTTCTCCTACCCGTTCATGCAGCGGGCGCTGCTGGCCGCGCTGTTCACCGGCCTGGCGGCGCCGGCCATCGGCACCTACCTGGTGCAGCGCCGGCTCGCGCTGATGGGCGACGGGATCGGGCACGTCGCCGTCACCGGCGTCGCGCTGGGCCTGCTCACCGGCCTCTCCCCCACCTGGATGGCGGTGCTGGTGGCGATCCTCGGCGCCGTGGCGATCGAGGTGGTGCGCGAGCGCGGCCACACCAACGGCGACGTCGCGCTGGCGCTGCTGTTCTACGGCGGCCTGGCCGGCGGCGTGATGCTCACCGGCCTCGGCGGGCAGAGCGCCTCGCGGCTGCAGCAGTTCCTGTTCGGCTCGATCACCACGATCTCGCCCGGTGACGTGATCGCCGTGATGGTGCTCGCCGCGTTGGTGATCGTGGTGTGCGTCGGGCTGTCGCCGCAGCTGTTCACGGTGGCGCAGGACCAGGAGTTCGCGCGGGTCGCCGGCCTCAACGTGCGCGTCTACAACGTGCTGGTCGCCGTCCTGGCCGCCGTCACCGTGACCGTCGCGATGCGCACCGTCGGCCTGCTGCTGGTCTCGGCGCTGATGGTGGTGCCGGTGGCCACCGCCCAACAGCTCACCCGCTCGTTCCGCGCCACCCTGCTCGCCGCGATGGGCCTCGGCCTGCTGGCGTCGGTGGGCGGCCTGGGCGTCGCCGCCGTCGCGTCCAACCGGGTCACCATCGCCCCCGGGCCGAGCATCGTGCTGCTCTCGCTGGCCTGCTTCCTCGTCACCTGGCCGGTCGGTGTCTGGCTGCGCCACCGCGCGCTGCTCCATGCCCCGTTCGACGACGACGCCCCGCCCGACCACGACGTCGCCGACCACGAGCACGACCACGAGGGCCACGAGCACGGCCCCGGCTGCGGCCACGTCGCCGTCCCCCACGACGACCACGTCGACTACGTCCACGACGGCCACCGGCACGCCCCGCACGGCGAGCACTACGACGAGCACTGACGGCCGGAGCGTCAGGCCTTCCCGTACCGCCGGTCCCGCTCGGCGTAGGTCTGGATGGCGTTCCAGAGCGCCAGCCGGTCGACGTCGGGCCAGAGGATGTCGGTGAAGACCATCTCGGCGTAGGCGGCCTGCCAGAGCACGAAGTTCGAGAGCCGCTGCTCGCCGGAGGTGCGCCAGACGAGGTCGGCGTCGGCGACCTCGGGCACGTAGAGGTGCTGGGCGAAGGTGCGCTCGGTGATCTTCTCCGGGTTGAGCCGGCCCGGCCTTCACCTCCCGCGCGATCGAGCGGGCGGTGTCGGCGAGCTCGGCGCGGCCGCCGTAGTTGACGCACATCGTGAGGGTGAGGACGTCGTTGTCGCGGGTGAGCTCCTCGGCCACCTGGAGCTCCTTGATCACCGACTTCCACAGTCGCGGCGAACGGCCGGCCCACCGCACCCGGACGCCGAGCTCGTGCATCTCGTCGCGGCGGCGGCGGATCACGTCGCGGTTGAAGCCCATGAGGAACTTGACCTCGTCGGGCGAGCGGGTCCAGTTCTCGGTGGAGAACGCGTAGGCCGAGACCGCCTTCACGCCGATCTCGATCGCGCCCTCGACGACGTCGAACAGCGCCGCCTCACCCATCTCGTGGCCGCGGGTGCGCGGCAGCCCGCGCTGCTGCGCCCACCGGCCGTTGCCGTCCATCACGATCGCGACGTGCTTCGGCACGAGCTCCTTCGGCAGCGACGGCGGCCGGGCGCCCGAGGGGTGCGGGGTCGGGGGTCGGACGGCGCGCCTCACCCGGGCGACGCTATCGCCGACCCGCCCGAAACTGACCGGACCGGACGCCGACCCGCCCGAAAGTTTCGGGCGGGTCAGCGAGCTGGGCCGAAAGTTTCGGGCGGGTCAGCGCTCGACGTAGGCCAGAGAACGCAGGGAGCGCTCGAGGTGCCAGGCCAGGAACGCGGCGACCAGGCCGGAGGCCTCCTTGAGGTGACGGGGCTCCGCGGCCTCGACGACGGGCCAGTCGCCGGCGAGCAGCGCACCGAGCACCACGACGCTCTCGGCCGCCGGCGACGCCGAGCCGGGGATCCGGCAGGTGGTGCAGAGCATCCCGCCCATGCCGGGGTTGAACCAGCGGTGGGGTCCGGGTCGACCGCAGTGGGCGCAGGTCTCGAAGGACGGCGCGTAGCCGGCCACCGACAGCGCCCGCAGCAGGTAGGAGTCGAGCACCTGACCGGGCCCGCGCTCCCCCGCCGTCATCGCCCGCAGCCCGCCGATGAGGAGCAGGAACTGCTGGACGGCGGGCTCCTTCTCCTCCGGCACCAGCCGGTCGGCGGTCTCGAGCATCGCGGTGCCCGCTGTGTAGCGCTGGTAGTCGGCGCCGAGGCCCGCCGCGAACGGCTGCCGGGTGTCGGCCTGGGTGACGATGTCGAAGGTGCGCCCCTCGGCCAGCTGCAGGTCGACGTGGGTGAACGGCTCGAGCCGCGACCCGAACTTCGACGTCGTGCGCCGCACCCCCTTGGCCACCGCGCGCACCCGCCCGTGCTGACGGGTCAGCAGGGTGATGATGCGGTCGGCCTCGCCCAGCTTGTGGGTGCGCAGCACGACCGCCTCGTCGCGGTAGAGGGCCACCCCCTGATTCTGCCGCGTCAGGCGTGACGTTCGTGCGAACGCGCCGGACGCTGCCAGCACTCGAGCGCGAACTCGGCCGCGAGCCGGTCGAGCCGGTCGGGCCAGAACCGCCACTCGAGGATGCTGTGCGCCCGCTCGAACCGGCCGTTCGGCAGCTCCGAGGCGAGCATCGCGGCGTCCGCGGCGGGGTGGATCGGGTCGGCCGGGTGCCCGACGACGAGCGCCGGCACAGTGATCCGCCGGCGCTGGGCGGACGACGGCGCGACGCGGCCGAAGAACAGCCCGTGCACGTAGGCGGCGACACAGTCGGCCCGCTGGTCGAGCGTGTCGAGCACGATCCCGGCCCAGAACGGCACCACCCCGCGCGGCACCGGCCGGGTGAGGCGGCGCAGCCCGTTGACCGTGAACGGCGCGAACCGCGCGGCGAACATCAACGGCGCGAAGGCGAGGATCCCGGCCTCCACGGCGTTGTCGAGCACCGGCATCTCGACCAGCAGCCCGCGTACCCGGTCGGGCGCCTCCACCGCGAGCTCGAGCGACACGTTGGCGCCGAGCGAGGTGCCACCGACCACCGCCTGCTCGGCGCCGAGGTGGTCGAGCAGCGCCTCCACCTGGTGCGCGAACGCCGTCATCGAGAAGCGGAGCGGGTCGACCGGCTTGTCGGAGCGGCCGTGGCCCAGCAGGTCGAGCGTGACGACGTGCAGCCCCTCGGCCGCGAGCGTCCGGGCCAGCGGCTGGTGCATCCGCCGCGGCATCAGCTGACCCGGCAGCAGCACCACCCAGGCGTCGCCGGCGCCGTACTCGGTGTACTCGAGCCGGTTCCGCTCGGGGCCGTGGAAGAACTGCCCGATCCGCTCGGAGACCAGCATCATGCTCCTCGGTTGACGGCGCTCAGCACGGCGCGGAGCGACGCGGTGACGATGTTGGGGTCCAGCCCGACGCCCCACAGCACGTGGTCGCCGACGGCGCACTCCACGTACGCCGCCGCGATCGCGTCGCCGCCGGAGGACAGCGCGTGCTCGTGGTAGTCGAGCACCCGGACGTCGAGCTCGGGCACCGCGCCGGTGAGCGCGTCGACGAACGCGGCGATCGGGCCGTTGCCGGTGCCCTCGAGCATCCGGTGCTCGCCGTCGACGTAGACGCCGACGCTGAGCCTGTCCTTCTCCCCCGCCGCCGAGCTGGTGTGCACCGAGTTGAGCTTGAGCGGCGTCTCGCGGTCGAGGTACTCGGCGCGGAAGGTCGCCCAGATCTCCTCCGGCGTGACCTCGCCGCCCTCGGAGTCGGTGCGCTGCTGGATCACCCGGCTGAACTCGATCTGCGCGCGCCGCGGCAGGTCGAGCTTGTGCTCGGCCTTGAGGATGTAGGCCACGCCGCCCTTGCCGGACTGGCTGTTGACCCGGATCACGGCCTCGTAGGACCGGCCGACGTCCTTGGGGTCGATCGGCAGGTACGGCACCGCCCAGGGGTGGTCGTCGACCGGGACGCCGGCCGCCGCGGCGTCGCGCTCCAGCGCCTCGAAGCCCTTCTTGATCGCGTCCTGGTGCGAGCCGGAGAACGCCGTGTAGACGAGGTCGCCGCCGTACGGGTGGCGCTCGCCGACGGGCAGCTGGTTGCAGTACTCGACGGTGCGGCGGATCTCGTCGATGTCGCTGAAGTCGATCTGCGGGTCGATGCCGTGGGTGAGCAGGTTGAGGCCGAGCGTGACCAGGCAGACGTTGCCGGTGCGCTCGCCGTTGCCGAACAGGCAGCCCTCGATCCGGTCGGCGCCGGCCAGGTAGCCGAGCTCGGCGGCCGCCACCGCCGTGCCGCGGTCGTTGTGCGGGTGCAGCGAGAGCACGACGTGCTCGCGGTGCCGCAGGTGCCGGTTCATCCACTCGATGGAGTCGGCGTACACGTTGGGGGTGGCCATCTCGACCGTGGCCGGCAGGTTGACGATCACCGGCTTCTCGGCGCTCGGCTCGAACACGTCGAGCACCTCGTTGCAGACGCGGACGGCGAACTCGAGCTCGGTGCCGGTGTAGCTCTCCGGGCTGTACTCGTAGAAGACCTCGGTCCCCGGGACGGTCTCCTCGTACTTCTTGCAGATCCGGGCGCCCTGGACGGCGATGTCGCAGATGCCGTCCATGTCGAGGCCGAACACCACCCGCCGCTGCAGCGTCGAGGTGGAGTTGTAGAGGTGCACGATCGCCTGCTTGGCGCCCTTGATCGACTCGAAGGTGCGCTCGATGAGCTCCTCGCGGGCCTGGGTCAGCACCTGGATGACGACGTCGTCGGGGATGAGGCCCTCGTCGATGAGCTGCCGGACGAAGTCGAAGTCGGTCTGGCTCGCGGCCGGGAAGCCGACCTCGATCTCCTTGTAGCCCATCCGCACGAGCAGCTCGAACATCGTGCGCTTGCGGGCCGGGCTCATCGGGTCGATGAGCGCCTGGTTGCCGTCACGCAGGTCGACGGCGCACCATCGCGGCGCCTGCGTCATCTCGCGGTCCGGCCAGGTGCGGTCGGCGAGCACCACGGGCGTGAACGGCTCGTAGCGCTGGAACGGCATCCCGCTCGGCTGCTGGGGGTTCCTGCTGGTCATGGCTGCTGTGCTCCTGCTCGGTGTCTCCTCGGGTGCCGGCGCGGTGCTGAACTCCGCAGCGAGGAGGTCGGCGTTCAGACCCCGCTGCGGCGGCGAAGGAGGAGGAGTGTGCGCGACATGACCCCCTCACGATAACCGGTTCGCCCGCCGTCCGCGCGCTGTGTCCGTGCCCCGTACCATCGGCCCCCGTGAGGGGTGGGGTCCGGACGCTGCTGTACGCCGTCGCGACGGCGGCGCTCGCGAGCGCGCTCGCGGGGTGCGGCGACGACGACCAGCCGCAGGGTGGCAACGCCGACCCCGCGCAGGTCGACAGCGTGGAGGTGCCCGAGGTCGGGAAGTGCCGGGTGCTCACCCCCGACGACGTCGACGCGGCCAGCAACGCCACGAAGACCGTCGAGTGCGGCGACGAACACACCGCGCAGACCTACGCCGTCGGGCAGCTCCCGGACTCGCTCGACGACGCCGACTACGACTCCCGCGAGGTCGGCCGGTTCGCCTACCGCACCTGCAGCACCAAGCTGCAGAAGTTCCTCGGCGCCGACGAGAGCCTGACGCTGCGCACCGTGCTCACCTGGGCCTGGTTCCGGCCGTCGGAGAAGGCCTGGGACGACGGTGCCCGCTGGTACCGCTGCGACGTCGTGGGCGGCACCGAGAAGAGCGAGAAGCTGCTGCCACTGCCCGAGACGGCGCAGGGACTGCTCGGGGGCCGGCCCGACGACCGGTGGCTGGTGTGCGTACAGGGACCGACGGTCTCCAGCGGCGAGAAGGTGCCGTGCGCGCGCAAGCACGACTGGCGCGCGGTCACCACGATCAAGCTCGGCGAGCCGAACGAGGACTACCCCGGCGACCGCATCGTCGAGGTCACCACCCGCGACTTCTGCTCCAAGTCCGTCGGCGCCTGGCTCAACTACCCGGTCGACTTCGACTTCGGCTACACGTGGTTCCACGAGCCCGAGTGGGAGGCCGGCAACCGGCGCTCGGTCTGCTGGGCGAAGACGCCCGACTGATGCGGTTCCCGCTCGCCCTGCTCGGCTGCGTGTTGCTGGCCGGTTGCTCCGGCTCCGCCGACGACGCCGCCCCGGCCGAGGCGCCGTCGTCGAGTACCTCGGCGCCGACGGCCACGCCGACGCCGGCGCGCGACGTCGAGCCGCCGAAGAACGGCGTCTGCTACCGGCTGGGCTACGAGGAGGCGGTCGCACCGACCGTCGACGCCCAGCCGCAGCCGTGCCGCCGTCCGCACACCGCCGAGACGTTCGCCGTCGGCACCGTCGACGCGCTGGTCGACGGCCACCTGCTCGCCATCGACTCCGACCTCGTGCAGCAGCAGGTGGCCGAGGCCTGCCCGGCGGCGCTGCGCGAGCACGTCGGCGGCACCCGCGACGACGTCCGGCTGAGCATGCTGCAGGCGGTCTGGTTCACCCCGACCGTCGAGGACGCCGACGCCGGCGCCGACTGGTACCGCTGCGACGTCGTCGCCCTCGCCGGCCCGGAGCGGCTCGCCGAGGTGCGCGGCTCGCTGGCCGGCGCGCTCGGCAAGCGCCGCGCCGACGACTACGCGATGTGCGGCACCGCCAGCCCCGACGCGAACGGCTTCGAGCGGGTCGCGTGCGGTGAGCGGCACTCCTGGCGGGCGGTCGACGTCGTCGACCTGGCCGCACTGGCGAAGAAGGACGGCGCCTACCCCGGCCGCCGCGCCGTCACCCGGGCCGGCCAGTCCCCCTGCGAGGACGCCGGCGCCGCGGCCGCCGAGGACGCCCTCGACTACGAGTGGGCCTACGAGGCCCCCGACCGCAAGCAGTGGGCGGCCGGGCAGACCTTCGGCCGCTGCTGGGCTCCAGAGGCCTGACCGTCCGGGAGTCTCGACACGGGCTCGCTGGCGCTCGCCCGGCTCGACCACCGGAGCCGGCCGGTGGTCGAGCCGCCGCGAGCTCTGCGAGCGGCGTGTCGAGACCCCCGGCCCTAGAACCCCAGCTTGCGCAGCTGCCGCGGGTCGCGCTGCCAGTCCTTGGCGACCTTGACGCGCAGGTCGAGGTGGACCGGGGTGCCCATGAACGCCTCGATCTGGTGCCGGGCGTTGGTGCCGACCTCCTTGAGGCGGGCACCCTTCTTGCCGATCACGATGCCCTTCTGCGAGTCGCGCTCCACGAAGAGCACGGCGTGCACGTCGAGCAGCGGCCGGTCCTCGGGGCGGTCCTCGCGCAGCGCCATCTCCTCCACCACGACGGCGATCGAGTGCGGCAGCTCGTCGCGGACGCCGTCGAGGGCGGCCTCGCGCACCAGGTCGGCGACGAGCACCTCCTCGGGGGCGTCGGTGAGGTCGCCGTCCGGGTAGAGCGGCGGGCCCTCGGGGAGCCGGGCGACGAGCAGGTCGGCGAGCAGGTCGACCTGGTCGCCGGCGACGGCCGAGACCGGGACGACCTCGGCCCAGTCGACGCCGACGTCCTGGCCGAGGGCGGTGATGTCGAGCAGGTGCTCGCCGATCCGGTCGGGGGTGGCGAGGTCGGTCTTGGTGGCGACGGCGATCTTCAGCGTGTGCCGGACCTTCGCCATCTCGGTGACGAGGAACCGGTCGCCGGGACCGACCTTCTGGTCGCACGGGAAGCACACCGCGACGACGTCGACCTCCGCCCACGTGGTGCGCACCAGGTCGTTGAGCCGCTCCCCGAGCAGCGTGCGCGGCCGGTGCAGGCCGGGGGTGTCGACGAGGATGAGCTGCGCGTCGGGGCGGTGCACGATGCCGCGGACGACGGTGCGCGTGGTCTGCGGCTTGTCGCTGGTGATCACGACCTTCTGGCCGACCAGCGCGTTGGTGAGCGTCGACTTGCCGGCGTTGGGTCGGCCGACGAACGACACGAAGCCGCTGCGGTAGCCCTCGGGGACCTCGATCATCGGCTCTGCGCCCCCTGGGCCTCGTCGTAGTCGGCCCAGATCTCCTCGTCGCTCTTGCCCGCGGCCTTGCCCGCGCGCCAGATCGGACCGGGGTCGACGGCGCGCGGCTGCCGGACGGCGTTCCCGCGCCAGTAGCCCATCACGTCGTAGGCGGTGCTGGGCAGCTTCCGCTCGCGCATCAGGTGCTTGCGGATCGCCCGCATCTGCGACGACTCCCCCGCCATCCAGAAGTAGCCCTCGCCGTCGGGCCAGTCGATCGTCTCGACGACGCCGGCCAGCGCGCTCTCCCCGTCGCCCGGCTGCGCCAGCCAGGTCACGTCGGCGTCCGGCAGGTAGGCCGCGAGGTCGTCGGGCACCTCGGCCCACACCCGGGTGGGCAGGTCGACGGTCTCGCCGATCCGCGCCATCGCGGGCAGGGCAGTGAGGTCGCCGACCAGCAGCAGCCACTGCGCGCCGTCGGGCAGGACGAAGGAGCCCTTCGGCTCGGTGACCACGCAGGTCTGCCCGAGGACGTCGTCGCGGGAGGCCCACTCGGTGACCAGCCCGACGTCGTGCACCACGACGTCGAGGGTGAGCTCGGCGCCGTCCCAGCGGCGCACCGTGTAGTAGCGGCTCTGGAACTGCCCCGGCACCACGAGCCCGACCCACTCGTCGGGGATGCCGGTGCTGGTGAACCCGGCGAGGCCGGGGCCGCCCAGCACGAGTCGTACGAGGTGGTCGGAGACCGGCTCGCGCCGCTCCACCACCGCCTCGTACGTCGCTGCCCGGGTGCTCACCGATCGAGGCTATCCGGCGCATCCCGGGCCGAAGAAACTGGACACGAAGCGCCTCAATCCGGTCCTCGGATGTCCAGTTTCACCGGCCGGCCGGTGAAACTGCCCTCACCAGGCCGGCCGGAGCGGGAACCCGTCGCCGCCGTCGTCACCGGTGCGGACGGCGAGCACCTGGTGCAGCTGCACCTCGTTGCGCTCGAAGCCGATCCGGCAGGACGCCATGTAGAGGCCCCAGACCCGGGCGGTGCCGAGGCCGACCTCGTCGACGCACGCGTCCCAGTTCGCCATCAGGTTCTCGTTCCAGCCCTGGAGCGTGAGCGCGTAGTGACGGCGCAGGTTCTCCTCGTGCATCACCTCGAGGCCGGCGTCCTGGGCCTCGGTGATGATGCGGCCGCTGCCGATGAGCTCGCCGTCGGGGAAGACGTAGCGGTCGATGAACGCGCCGGTGGGCTCGTTGCGGTTGTGGTGGCGGGTGATGCTGTGGTTGAGCAGCCGCCCCTCCGGACGCAGCTTGTCGCGCAGGAACCCGAAGTACGCCGGGTAGTTGCGCACGCCGATGTGCTCGGTGAGGCCGATCGAGGAGACGGCGTCGAAGTCGCCCTCGGCGACGTCGCGGTAGTCGAGATGCCGCACCTCGCCCTGGCCGGCCAGCCCCTCCCTCGCCAGCATCTCCGAGGCCCAGCTCGCCTGCTGCTCGCTCAGCGTGACGCCGAGCGCCGTGGCGCCGTACTCACGGACGGCGTGCCGCACCATGCCGCCCCAGCCGCAGCCGACGTCGAGCAGCCGCTGGCCCGGCTTGAGGTCGAGCTTGCGGGCCACCAGGTCGTACTTCTCGGTCTGCGCCTCCTCGAGCGTGGCGCCCTCGTGCGGGAACACCGCGCACGTGTAGGCCATCGACGGGCCGAGCACGTACTCGTAGAAGGTGTTCGAGACGTCGTAGTGGTGGTGGATCACCTCGGCGTCGCGGGCCATCGAGTGCCGCAGCCCCTCGACGATCCGGCGCCAGCGCGGCAGGTGCTCCTGCGGCGGCGGGGGCGGCGGCTTGAGGTTCGACCAGCCGAGACCGCGCACGATGTTCACCAGCTCGGCCGGCGACGGCGTGCGGAAGGACGTGCGGTCCTTCAGCTTCGTCATCACCTCGTAGGGGTTGCCGGGGTGGACACCGTGCAGGATCAGGTCGCCCGACACGTAGGCGCGGGCCAGGCCCAGGTCGCCAGGGGCGGTGAGCAGGTAGGCGAGACCGCGCGGGGTGGCGAGCTCGATGGTGAACTCCGAGTCCGGCGGACCGGCGCTGCTCCCGTCGTACGCCGTGAAGCGCACGGGCATGCCGTCGCGCATCAGCTCGGCGATCACGTCGCCGATGCGCAGTTTGGTGTCACTCGAGGGGACTGTGATGGTCACTGTCGTCGCACCGCCTTGTCGTAGAGCGTGGTCAGTCGTCCGTCGGGGTCGTAGGTCTTCTTCACCCGGGCCAGGCCCGGGCCGTCGTACAGGGCGTCGAAGGTGTCGCGGTCGTAGAACGCCTCGGAGTAGAGCGACTTGTGGCCGCCCAGCTCGTGCACCCGCTCCTCGATCGCCCGGTTGCGGGGCGAGTCGACGGCCTCCGGGCCGACGTGCACGGTGCCCCAGAAGCCGACGTTCACGTAGGTGGCGCCGGGGAGCAGCGGGTAGGTCGGCCAGTCGCGCTGCGCCACGAGCGGGCACAGCCACACCGGTCGCATCCCGACCTCGGCGTCGAACCAGGTGAGGAAGTCGCCGAGCCGGTCCAGCGGCACCTCGACGTCCTGGATGACGCGCTCGCGCAGCGGCCGGCCGGCCCGGCGGTCGAGCCGGTCGGCGATGTCGAAGCGGCGGTCGAGCCCGAGCAGCCTCATGTAGACGTCGGAGCGGCGCAGCCGGCGTGGCCACACCCGCCGCAGCCGCGGGTTCTGGGCGCCGAACGCGCCGGAGCACCAGAACCAGTCGGTGTCCCAGCGCCACAGGTAGTCGTAGGCGGTGAGCAGGTCGGAGTCGCGCTCGAGCAGGGACCGGTAGAACACCCGCTGCCCGGCGTAGTCGCTCGGGGCGGCGCCGCCGGCGGTGTCGGTCCAGGTGGCGAGCGTGAGCACGACCTCGTCGGGCGCGAACGCGACGCCGTCCAGTCCGTCGACGCGCACGCCGTCATGCGCGCCCGATGCAGTGACGGATGCGATGACGGCCCCGGCCTGTTCGGCGTCGGCGAACCGGAGGTGCCGGAGCGCGACGTAGCGGCCGACCGGCTCGAGGTCGATCACGAGCCGGGTGGCGTAGCCGAGGCTGCCGTAGGAGTTGGGGAACGCGTCGAAGAGGTCGTCGCCGGGACGGGTGGTGACCACCTCGCCGGCGCCGGTGAACACGTCCATCTCACGCACCGACTCGTGCGGAAGGCCGCTGCGGAACGACGTCGACTCGATGCCGAGGCCGGTCACCGCGCCGCCCAGCGTGATCGTGCGCAGCTGCGGCACCACCAGCGGCATCAGGCCGTGCGGCAGCGTGGCGTCGACGAGGTGCTCGTAGGTGCACATGCCCTGCACCTCGGCGGTGCGGGCCCCGGGGTCGACGGCGAGCACGCCGTCCAGGCCGGTGACGTCGAGACCCGGTCCGACGGCCGCCGAGCGGGGCCGGAACAGGTTGGTGGTGCGCTTCGCGAGCCGCACCGGCTCGCCCTCCGGGATGGCGTCGTACGACGCCGCCAACCGGGCGACCGCCTCGGCGTGCGCAGAGAAAACCACGGCACGACGCTACTCCTGCCGCGCGTCAGAGAGGTGTCGGATCCGCTACGGAGCTGTCGCCGAGCCCGGCCGCCGCACCCACCCAGCGGGGCCGCTTCGCCGGCGCGTCGCCGGGCCGGACGTCGAGCACCACGCAGGTGATGTTGTCGAGGCCCCCGGCCTCCAGCGCGTCCTCGAGCAGTCGGGAGGCGGCCAGGCCGGCACCCGGGAAGCCGAGCACCGAGCGGATCCGCTCCTCGGGCACCAGGTCGGTGAGCCCGTCGGTGCACAGCAGCAGCCGGTCGCCGGGCCGCAGCTCGACGTCGAGCACGTCAGGCTCGTCGGCGACGGCGGCCGGGCCGGCGTTCAGCGACCGCACCAGCACGTGGCTCCAGGCGTGGTGCAGCGCGTCACCGGGCGTGATCACGCCGTCGGCCACCATCTCGCGGGCCAGCGTGTGGTCGTCGGTGAGGCAGGTCATCGTGCCGCGGCGCAGGATGTAGAGGCGGGAGTCGCCGACGTGGGCGACGGACGTGCGGCGGCCGTCGGTGAGCACCGCCGTCAGCGTGGTGGCCATGCCGGTGGTCTCCGGACGGCGGGCCGCCTCCTGCCGCAGCCGGGTCTGCGCGGCCGTGACCGCTGCCCGCAGCACCGCCGAGGGCCGGGCGTCGGCGTGCGCGTCGTAGAGGAAGTTGGCCAGCACGTCGGTGGCGATCGTCGAGGCGACCTCGCCGGCCTCCTCGCCGCCGACGCCGTCGGCCACCAGCGCGAGCCGGCCCGAGACCAGCCCGCTGTCCTCGTCGAGCTCGCGCACCAGACCGGTGTCGCTGAGCGCCACGCCCTCGAAGTGCACCATCTCGCCATCTCCCTCACCGGTGCGGAGCCCCAGCGTCCCGCCGCCTCCCAGGGTGGTCATGTGGAGATCCTGTGAGCCCGCTGAGAGCCTCGGCCCCTACACCGAGCGCTCGTAGAGGGAGCCCCGGGCGTCGCCCAGGTGCACGACGGGGTCGCCGACGTCGCCGAGGGCGTCGGCGTCGGGAGTGGTGAGCTCGGTGGCCTCGCCGAGCAGCACGACGGCGTCGAGGCCGCGGGAGCCGGAGGCCACCGCCATCGCCACGCACACCTGCACCGCGCTGAGCTTCAGGTGCGGCAGGTCGACGCTCGCGGCGGCGTAGGTGCGGCCGTCGTCGTCGCGCACGGCGGCGCCCTCGGCCGCGCCGATCCGCGCCCGGGTGGCGCGCGCGAGGGTCACCAGCTTGGTGTCCTCGGCGGTGAGCTCCACGGAAATAGTCTAGTTCGGGCCGTGCGCGCCGCCGGTATACGCGCGCAAGCCGGGGCCGCGGAGGCCGGCGCGGGTGATCATCTCCTGGATCCGCTTCTCGCGCTGGTCGATGTGCGGCACGTAGCGGATCTCGTGGAGCGCCTGCTCCTGGGCGGCGGACTCGAAGACGAAGTGGCCGAACCCCAGCAGCCGCCCGTGCAGCGGGGAGAGCACGCTGAGGTCGACCACCTTGCCGAGCGGCAGGTTGCCCCGCTTGCGGTTGAACACGCCGTGCATCCGGAAGACCCGCTGGTTGGTGACGACGAACAGGTCGGCGTAGTGGCGCATCGCGAGCAGGCTCGCGTGGCCGAGCACGACGAACCCGGCCACCAGTGGCACGAAGCCCACCTCGGTCGGCGTCCACAGCGTCAGCACGAGCAGCAGGCATCCCAGGACCGCCTCCGCGACCGACCGCACGTAGGCGAACCAGTGCCGGCGCACGACGTCGACGATCACCTCGTCCTGGTGGCGCAGCAGCAGCGTCCCGACGTCGGGCGGACCCACCATCCGCATCAGGCCCATCGGGAGGCCTAGAACTCGCGCAGGAAGTCGATGACGGCGCTGAAGAGCTCGGTGGTCTTGTCCCAGGTCGTGCCGCCGGCGGACTGGGCGGTGTCGGCGAGACCCGAGGGGTCGGTGAACATCCAGAACCCCAGGAAGACGACGACCACCACGAGGGCAGCCTTCTTCTTGTCGATCACGCTCTCCGTCCACGAGCCGAGCCGGTCATTCACCTGTGTAGCAGGATCCGGCGGCCCGCCGTCGCAGGCGCGCGGGCTCAGGCGTCGGCGTCGGCGGACTCCGGCTGCTGACGGCGGATGACGACGGTGTCGATCTTGTTGCGACGCCCGGAGGCCTGCTCGGCCTCGAACCGCAGCCCGTGCGCCTCCACGTGGGAGCCCGGGATCGGCACCCGGCCGAGGTGCTTGGCCATGAGCCCGCCGACGCTGTCGACGTCCTCCTCCTCGACCCGGGTGCCGAACAGCTCGCGCAGGTCGTCGACCGGGTAGCGCGAGGGCACCCGGACGGCGCCGTCCGGGAGGTTCTCGACGTCGACGGTGTCCTCGTCGTGCTCGTCGGTGATCTCGCCGACGATCTCCTCCAGCAGGTCCTCGATGGTGATGAGGCCGGCGGTGCCGCCGTACTCGTCGACGACGACGGCGATGTGCTGGCGGTTGGCCTGCATCTCGGTCAGCTGCTGGTCGACGGCCTTCGACTCCGGCACCCAGACGACGGGGCGCATGACCTCCTCGACGTGCTGGGTGAGCTCGGCCTCGGGGTCCTCGAAGTCGCGGCGCACGACGTCCTTGAGGTAGGCGACGCCCCGCACGTCGTCGAGGTTCTCGCCGATCACCGGCACCCGGGAGTAGCCGCTGCGGAGGAACAGCGAGCGCGCCTGGCGCAGGTTCTTGAAGTGCTCGATGTAGACGACGTCGCCGCGCGGCACCATCACCTCGCGCACCGTGGTGTCGCCGAGCTCGAAGACCGAGTGGATCATCTTGCGCTCGCCGGACTCGATGAGCGCGGAGGCCTCGGCGATGTCGACCATCTCGCGCAGCTCGGTCTCGGAGGAGAACGGGCCCTCGCGGAAGCCGCGGCCGGGGGTGAGCATGTTGCCGATCGCGATGAGCAGCCGCGGGATCGGCCCGAGCACCCGCGTGAGCAGGCTGATCGGGCCGGCCGACAGCAGCGCCACCTTCTCGGCGTGCTGGCGACCGAGCGTGCGCGGCCCGACGCCGATCACGACGAACGACACGACGAGCATGATCGCGATGGCGATGAGCACGCTGCGCCACCACGAGCCGTCGACGGCCTCGTCGATCTGCAGCGTGACCAGCACGATCGCCGACACCTCGCACAGCAGCTCCAGGAGCAGCGTGGTGTTGAGGTGGCGCGGGGCGTCGTCGAGGACGGCCACGAGCCGGCGCGCGCCGGCCCGGCCTTCCTCGAGCAGCTCGCCCGCACGGGCGCGCGAGAACGCCGCGATGGCGGCGTCGGCGGCGGTGAACAGGCCGGCGAGGACGACGAGCAGCGTGGCGATGACGAGGAGCCAGAAGTCGCTCATCTTTCGGGGTCCCCGCGGCGTTGTTCGGCGGAGGAGCGGAGCGGAGGAGCCGAAGAACGTCGTGGGGCGTTCACTGCGAGCGCCACTCTCCCAGCAGCTCGTCCTGGAGCCCGAACATCTCGCGGTGCTCCTCCGGCTCGGCGTGGTCGTAGCCGAGCAGGTGCAGGATCCCGTGGACGGTGAGCAGCTCCAGCTCGGCGGTGGTGCCGTGGCCCGCCGTCGCGCCCTGCTGCTCGGCCACCGCGGGGCAGAGCACGAGGTCACCGAGCACGCCCTCCTCCGGCTCCTCCCCCGCCATCCCGGGCCGCAGCTCGTCGATGGGGAAGGCGAGCACGTCGGTGGGGCCGTCCTTCTCCATCCACTGCCGGTTGAGCTCGGCGATGGTGTCTTCGTCGACCGCCTTGATGCACAGCTCGGCCATCGGGTGGACCCGCATCCGGTCCATCACGAACCGGCTCAACCGAGACAGGTGCTGGACGTCGAGCGCCGTGCCCGACTCGTCGAGTACCTCGATACTCAACTTCGTTCCTTGCGCGGGCCGCTCGACTGCAGGCCGCCGCGGGCGTCGAACTCGTCGTAGGCCGCCACGATCCGGCCGACCAGCCGGTGCCGGACGACGTCGTGCGCGGTGAGCCGCTGGAAGGAGATGTCGTCGACCTCGTCGAGGATGTCCTGGATGACCCGGAGGCCGGACTTGGTGCCACTGGGCAGGTCGACCTGGGTGACGTCGCCGGTGACCACGATCTTCGAGCCGAAGCCGAGCCGGGTGAGGAACATCTTCATCTGCTCCGGCGAGGTGTTCTGCGCCTCGTCGAGGATGATGAACGAGTCGTTGAGCGACCGGCCGCGCATGTAGGCGAGCGGCGCCACCTCGATGGTGCCGGCGGCGAGCAGCTTCGGGATCGTCTCCGGGTCGATCATGTCGTGCAGCGCGTCGTAGAGCGGCCGCAGGTACGGGTCGATCTTCTCGCTCAGCGTGCCCGGCAGGTAGCCGAGGCTCTCGCCGGCCTCGACGGCGGGGCGGGTGAGGATGATCCGGTTCACCTGCTTGGCCTGGAGCGACTGCACGGCCTTGGCCATCGCGAGGTAGGTCTTGCCGGTGCCGGCCGGGCCGATGCCGAAGGTGATCGTGTGCTTGTCGATCGAGTCGACGTAGCGCTTCTGGTTGAGCGTCTTCGGGCGGATCGAGCGGCCGCGGTTGCTGAGGATGTTGAGCGACAGCACGTCCGCCGGCCGCTCGGTGGTCTCGGCGCGCAGCATCTGCAGCACCCGCTCGACGGTCTCGGGGGTGACACCCTGGCCGGTGCGGATGATCGTCACGAGCTCGTCGAGCAGCCGCTCGGCGAGGGCGACCTCGCCGGGCTCGCCGCGCAGCGTGATGCGGTTGCCGCGCACGTGCACCTCGGCGTCGAAGCTCTGCTCGATCAGCGCGAGGTGCTCGTCACCCGGGCCGAGGAGGCTCACCATGTCGATGCTGTTCGGCACCACGACGGTGTGACGGGTCTGCAGGCTCGCGCCGTGCTCGTGGGGCTGATGGTCGGTGTCGCTCATGGGTGCCCGGCGTCGGGCGGCCTCTCTGGTCGGGGTGTTCGGCGTCGAATCCAATGCTACGGGGGCCGAAACCGCGCGACCACCGGGAAACCGGCCCCCGGGGCCGTACGGTGGTCCCGTGACCGTGCAGCGGGTCGACGAGTTCGACGAGGACCACGCGCCGGACGACGACGCGCCTCCGTACTGGTTCCCCGGTGAGCACCTCCCCGACGACGCCCGCCGGACGGGTCTCACCCACCACGTCCCCGACGGCGCCCTGCTCGACTTCGCCGGCAACCTCGACGGCGGCAAGACCCTGCACCGCGTCACCGCGTGGGTGCTCCTCGTGGTCTTCGGGCTACCCGTGCTCTTCGCCGTGATGCGGCTGGTCTACGCCGTCACCCACTGGGGCTGACGCTCGCCGGTGGTCGAGCCGCCGGGCGCTCTGGCGCCCTGCGTGTCGAGACCCCCGGTCCCTGTGCTTCGCCCCCGAGATCGGCTCCGAGGTTTCGACACGCTCGCTGCGCTCGCGGCTCAACCACCGCCGCAGCGCTCGCTGCGCTCGCTCGCTACCCCGGCGGCCAGGTGAACGACCGGCCGGCGAGCAGGTGCAGGTGGGTGTGGAACACCGTCTGGCCGGCGTCGGCGCCGGTGTTGAACACCAGCCGGTAGTCGTCGCCGTACCCCTCGGCCGTCGCGACGGCGGCCGCGGTGGTGAGCAGCTCGGCCGCAGCGGCCGGGTCACCGGCAGCGACGGCGGCGGCGTTCTCGTAGTGGTCGCGCGGCACCACGAGCACGTGGGTGGGGGCCTGCGGGTTCAGGTCGCGGAAGGCGACGGTGCGCTCGGTCGTGTGCACCACCTCCGCGGGGATCTCGCCGGCCACGATCTTGCAGAAGAGGCAGTCGTCCACACGCGCCAGTAAACCGGTTGGACGGCTGAGGCGTCGGACTAGCGTGACCACCCATGCGGACCTCGCGCCGGGCCGCCCCACCATGACGGAGGGGTGGGACGCCGACGCGGCCGTCGAGCAGCTCTACGCGGCCCACTGGTGGCGGCTGGTGCGGCTCTCGGTGCTGCTCGTGGGCGACGTCGGCACGGCCGAGGAGGTCGTGCAGGACGCGTTCGTGGCCATGCACGGTCGCTGGGGCCGGCTCCGCGACCCCGACAAGGCGCTCGCCTACCTGCGCCAGGCCGTCGTCAACCGCTCCCGCTCGGCGCTGCGCCACCGCGGCGTCGTCGACCGGCACGCCGCCCGCGAGAAGCACCCGGACCCGCTGCCCGGCGCCGACGACGGCGCGCTCGCCGGCGACCGCCGGGCTGCCGTGCTCGCCGCGCTCCGCCGGCTGCCCCGGCGGCAGCGCGAGGTGCTCGCGCTGCGGTACTACCTCGACCTCTCCGAGGCCGACATCGCCGCCACGCTCGGGATCAGCCGCGGCGCGGTGAAGGCCCACGCCTCCCGCGGCTCCGCCACCCTGCGCACCCTGCTCGAAGGACGAGACCTGTGACCGCCGACCTGCACGACCTCCTCGAGGACGCCGTCTCCGACGTCGAGCCGCGCGACCGGCTGCCCGAGATCCGCCGCCGCACCCGTCGCGCCCGTCGCCGCCGGGTGGGTGCGCTCGGCGTCGTCGCCGCCGGCCTCGCCACCGCCGTGGTGGCCGTGGGTGCCGTGGTGCTGACCCACGACGGGACCCGCCGCGGCACCGGGCCGGACACCGCGGCCGAGCCCGGCACCCACGTCGCCGCCCTGTACTTCATCGGCGACACCCCGCAGGGGCCGCGGCTGTTCCGCGAGTTCCGGTCGGTCCCGGACGCCGACGGGTTCGCGAGCGAGCTCGCCGCCCTCGGCCGGCCGGACGACCCCGACTACCGCACCGCCGTCGATCCGGAGGCGCTGCCGGACGTGGTCGGCGACGACGGCCGGTACGAGCTGCTGGTCGACCGGGGCCTCAGCCCGTTGGCCGTCCAGCAGCTCGTCTTCACCCTGACCGCCGCTGCCCCGGGCGAGTCACGGTGAGGCTGACCGGGCCCGAGGGCGCTGGCCCGGCTCAGTCGAACGCCGGACCGAGGTGCTCGCCGACATGAGCATCAGCGACCCCGTCGAGGGCCGCACCGTGTCCGGCAGGTTCACCGCTCGCGGCGTCGCCAACTCCCCCGAGGGGAACGTGCTCTGGCGGATCGAGGACACCGCGGGCGGCGTCGCGCTGGACGGGTTCGCGACGGCGACCGGCGCCAACGACCGGCTCTACTTCTGGGAGACCGAGATCGACGTCTCGGCCCTGGCCGCGGGCACCTACACCTTCGTCGCCTCCACCGACGACCCCTCGGGTGGAACCGAGGGGTTCGGACCGACGTCCGACACGCGCACGATCGTCGTCGAGTAGCGACCCGACCTCGGGAGGATGGGAGCCATGAAGCTCAGGACCCTCGGGAGCACCGCCGCCGCCCTCGCCCTGGCCGCGGCACTGGTGGGCTGCGGCGACGACGCCGAGCCCGCGGGCGACAGCGCGTCCGACCCCGTCGAGGAGACCAGCACGCCGCCGCCGTCCGACCCGCCGCCCAGCAGCGAGCCGGCCGAGGAGCCCACTGAGACCGAGACGGCGGAGCCCGGCACGGTCGCGGCGCCGATCTACCTGGTGGGCGACACGCCGAACGGCCCGGCGCTGTACCGCGAGTTCGTGCAGGTCGGCGACGGCGACCCGCTGCTCGACGCCGCCACCGTGCTCACCGGCGGCGACGGCTTCGACCCCGACTACCGCACGCTGCTCGGCAACCTCGGCATCGAGTCGGTGACGGCGGGCGACGACCTCATCGAGGTCGCGATCACGGCCGACTCCACCACCAACGACAAGTCCGTGCCGCCGGCGCTGGGCAAGCTGGCGGTGCAGTCCGCTCGTCTACACCGTCCAGGGCACCGCCCAGTCCCGGGCGCCCGTCGTCGTCACCCAGGGCGGCGTTCCGGTCACGCTGTACGGCGTGAGCACCGAGGGCGGCGTGCGCGCCGCCCCGGAGCTCGACGTGCTCGCGCACGTCAACCTCACCACCCCCGAGGACGGCGCCACGGTGAGCGGCTCGTTCACCGCGGAGGGCCGGGCCAGCTCGTTCGAGGCCACGGTGCCGTGGGAGATCCGCGACAGCGGCGGGAGGGTCGTGCAGCGGGGGTTCACCACCGCCGAGGGCTGGATCGACAAGCTCTACCCGTTCACCGCCGAGGTCGACGTCTCCGGCCTCGCGCCGGGCACCTACGTGTTCGCCGCCCTGACCGACGACCCGTCGGGCGGCGCCGAGGGCAACGGCCCGACGGAGGACACGAAGACGATCGTCGTCGAGTAGGGGGCGTGGCTCCTTGTCCCCGATGGATGTCAGCGTCGTTCAGGTGGTGCGATGGCAAGGCGCCGGAGCGCAGGCAGGCTGGACGCCTTTCCAGCGACGGCAACGCCGCCAGCGTGCCGCCTGGACGGCGCTGACGCCGCCGTCGGGACGAGGAGCGACGCCCTAATGCGGCTCAGCGCGCGACGGCTCAACCGCACCCTGCTGCACCGTCAGCACCTGCTGGAGCGGACGACGGCGACGGTGGCCGACGAGGCCCGCCACCTCGTCGGCCTCCAGGCCCAGGAGAACCTGTCCCCGTTCGTGTCGCTGGCCGCGCGGCTCGACGGGTTCGACCCGCACGAGGTGACCCGCGGGCTCGAGGACCGCTCCCTGGTGCGGCTCCTCGTCATGCGCGGCACCGTGCACCTGCTCGCCGCCGACGACGTCGGCCTGCGCACCTGGACGGCGCCGGTGCACGAGCGGGAGGTCGCCGTCAGCACCGCGGTCGGACCGGCCCGCGAGATCGACCGCGCCGCCTTCCTCGCCGCGCTCGACGCCGCCCTCGCGGACGGGCCGCGGCCGCAGAGGGACCTCGGTCTCGCCCTCGCCGAGACCTTCCCCGACCACCGGCCGACCGAGCTCGGCCAGCTCGCCCGCTCCGCCGCGCCGCTCGTGCAGGTGCCGCCGCGCGGCACCTGGAAGGGCTCCGGTGCCGTGGTCTACGAGCACGCCGGCCGCTGGACCGGTCACTCCCTCGACGCGCCCGCCGTCGACGAGGTCGTGCTCCGCTACCTGCGCTCCCACGGCCCGGGCACCGCCGCCGACGTCAGCGCGTGGTCGGGGGTGAAAGGGCTGGCGCCGGTGGTGAAGGCGATGGCGGCCGCCGACCGGCTGGCCCGGTACGAGGACGAGTCCGGCAAGCCGCTGTTCGACGTCCCGGACGGCGAGCTCGCCGACGAGGACGAGCCCGCTCCGGTGCGGCTGCTCGGCCGCTACGACAACGTCTGGCTCTCGCACGCGGGTCGCGACCGGGTCACCAGCCCGGAGGGTCGGGCGCTGTGGAGCGGACCCAACGGCGGCATCGCGTGCACGGTGTTCGCCGACGGCCACCTGGTCGGCCTGTGGCGGCCCGACGACGGCCGGGTGGAGGTGGTCGAGACGCTGCGCCCGCTCACCCGGGACGAGCGCCGGCAGCTGGGCGAGGAGGTCGTGCGCGTGGAAGACCTGCTCAGCCGCTGAGGTTCCAGCGCGGGGTGCGGCTCAGCAGTGCGGCGACGGCGGCCGGCCCGGCGGTGGAGGTGCGCAGCACCTCGGCGCCCAGCCGGACGGCGCGGGCGCCCGCGTCGGCGAGCGTCGCGACCTCGTCGTCGGTGAGCCCGCCCTCCGGTCCGACCACCACGACGACGGTGCCGACGGCGGGGACGGCGAGGCCGGCGAGCGGGTCGGTGGCGGCCTCGTGCAGCACGACGGCGAGGTCGGCCGCCGCGACGAGCGCCGCGACGTCGTCGGTGGTGGCGAGCGGGTCGATCTCGGGGTGCCACGGCCGGCGGGCCTGCTTGGCCGCCTCGCGGGCGGTGGCCCGCCAGCGGGCCAGCGACTTGGCGGCCCGCTCTCCCTTCCACACCGCCACCGACCGGGCAGCGGCCCACGGCACCACCCGGGCGACGCCGACCTCGGTGAGCATCTCGACGGCGAGCTCGCCGCGGTCGCCCTTGGGGAGCGCCTGCACGACCACCAGCGTCGGCGTCGGCTCGGGGTGGTCGACGACGGCGTCGGCGACGACGTCGAGGCGCCGCTTGCCGGTGCCGGCGACGGCACCCTCGCAGCTGCGGCCGCGGCCGTCGGTGAGCACCACCCGCTCCCCCTCGCGCAGCCGGCGCACCGCGACGGCATGGTGCGCCTCGTCGCCCTCGACGGTGACGACGTCGCCCGCCCGCACGCCGTCGAGCGAGGGCACGAGGTGGACCGGGAGGGACACCTCAGGGCCTGCTCAGTGGTTGCCGAAGAACCGGCCGAAGACCGACTTCTGCTGGTGGGTCGTGACCTGCCCGGTGGGCCGCTCCTCGTTCCGCAGCGCCGCCAGCTCGCGGAGCAGCTCCTCCTGGCGCGGGTCGAGCCGGGTCGGCGTCTCGACCTCGATGGTGACGACGAGGTCGCCGCGGCCGCCCCGCAGCCCGGGCACGCCGCGACCGCGCAGCACCTGCTCGGTGCCGGACTGGGTGCCGGCGCGGATCTCGAGCTCGAAGGTGGTCTGCACGCCCGAGTCGGCGCCGTTCTCGACGTCCGCCTCGAGGGTCGGGAGCGTGAGCGTGGTGCCGAGCGCGGCCGCCGTCATCGGCACCGCGACGGTGCAGAGCAGGTCGTTGCCGCGGCGGGTGAAGGTCTCGTGCGGCGCCACCTGGATCTCGACGTACAGGTCGCCGGCCGGGCCGCCGCCCGGACCGACCTCGCCCTGCTCGGAGAGCTGCACGCGGGTGCCGGTGTCGACGCCGGCGGGGATCTTGACCGTGAGCGTGCGACGGGAGCGGACCCGGCCGTCGCCGGAGCACTCGCGGCAGGGGTCGGGGATCACCTGGCCGACGCCGCGGCAGGCCGGGCACGGCCGCAGCGTGCGCACCTCGCCGAGGAACGAGCGCTGCACGTGAGCGACCTCGCCCTGGCCGCGGCAGGTCTCGCAGGTGACGGGCCGGCTGCCGGGCGCCGCGCCGTCCCCGCTACAGGCGGTGCAGAGCACGGCGGTGTCGACCTTGAGCTCGCGGGAGACGCCGAAGGCGGCGTCGGCGAGGTCGATCTCGATGCGGATGAGCGCGTCCTGGCCGCGGCGGACCCGCGAGCGCGGGCCGCGGCCGCCGGCCGCGCCACCTTGGCCGCCGAAGAAGGCGTCCATGATGTCGGTGAACGAGAAGCCGGCGCCCTGGCCGAAGCCGGCGCCGCCGAACGGGTCGCCGCCGCGGTCGTAGGCGGCCCGCTTCTGCGGGTCGCTCAGCACCTCGTAGGCGTGCGAGACCTCCTTGAACCGCTCCTGGGTCTCGGGGTCGGGGTTGACGTCGGGGTGGAGCTGGCGCGCCAGCTTCCGGTAGGCCTTCTTGATGGCGTCGGCGTCCGCGTCGCGCGGCACGCCGAGCAGCTCGTAGAGGTCCTGGTTCACGGGTGCTTCGAGGTCCTTTCGGTGACGGGGCTCAGGCCTCGTCGAGGATGCGGGAGACGTAGCGGGCCACGGCGCGGACGGCGGCGATGGTGCCGGGGTAGTCCATGCGGGTCGGGCCGACGATGCCGAGGGTGGCGAGGGCGTCCTCGCCCGGCCCGTAGCCGGTGGCGACGACGCTGGTGGACGACAGCTCCTGGTAGGGACCCTCCGCGCCGATGCGGACGGTGACCAGGCCACCCGAGGTGGCCTCACCCATGAGCTTGAGCAGGACGACGTGCTCCTCGAGCGCCTCGAGCAGGGGGCGGACCGCGGAGTCGAAGGAGTCGCCGTAGCGGGCGAGGTTGGCCGTGCCGCCGACGGCGACCCGCTCGTCGGAGCGGTGGTCGCTCATCGCCTCGGCGAGCACGGTGGCCACCGAGGCCACCGGCGTGCCGGCCACCGCCTCGGCGAGCGTGCGCAGGTCGGTGACGGCGGTGGCGATCAGCTCGCCGGCGGCCGCCTGGTTGACCCGGTTGCGCAGCTCGGCGAGCGCGTCGTCGTCCAGCGGGGCGTCGAGCTCGACCACGCGCTGCTCGACCCGGCCCGTGCTGAGGATGAGCACGACGAGCAGCCGCTCGGGAGCGAGCGGCACCAGCTCGAGGTGCCGCACCGTCGAGCGGGACAGGATCGGGTACTGCACGACGGCGACCTGGCGGGTGAGCTGCGAGAGCAGCCGCACCGAGCGCTGCACGACGTCGTCGAGGTCGACGGCGCCCTCGAGGAACGCCGAGATCGCGCGCCGCTCGGCGCCGCTCATCGGCTTCACCGTGGTGAGCCGGTCGACGAAGAGCCGGTAGCCCTTGTCGGTGGGCACCCGGCCGGCGCTGGTGTGGGGCTGCATGAGGTAGCCCTCGTCCTCCAGCGCCGCCATGTCGTTGCGCACGGTGGCGGGCGAGACGTTGAGCTGGTGTCGCTCCACGAGCGCCTTGGAGCCGACCGGCTCCTCGGTCGCCACGTAGTCCTCGACGATGGCCCGCAGGACGGCGAGCCGGCGTTCCTCCTGCACGGCGCACCTCCTCCGGTCCGTTGGCACTCACGCGCGCGGAGTGCCAACACTACCGCCTGTCCCACGGCCGATCCCGCCCGCGGACCCGACCCCTACGGTGGGGATCGTGTTCACGGAGGTGGCGGATCGGGTGTGGGTGGCCCGGCACGAGTGGTTCGACGTCAACGTGACGGTGGTCGGCAGCGAACGCGGGCTGCTGCTGGTCGACACCCACGCCTCGGCGGTCGCTGCTCGGCAGGTGGTGGACGACGTCCGGGCGCTCGGCCGCGGCGAAGTGGTGGCCGTCGTGAACACCCACGAGCACTTCGACCACACCTTCGGCAACGGCACGGTGCTCGCCGCCTGGCCCGGCGCGCCCGTGCACGCGCACGAGGAGGCGGCGGCGCGCACGGTGGCGGCCGGCGAGCGCATCAAGGGGCTGTACGACGACGAGCCCGACGACCCGCACCGCGCCGAGGTGCTGGCCACCGAGATCGTCCCGGCAGGAGAGACCTTCTCCTCCGCACGGGTGCTCGACCTCGGCGACCGCGCCGTCGAGCTGGTGCACCCCGGCCGCGCCCACACCGCCGGCGACCTGGTGGTGTCCGTGCCGGATGCCGGCGTGCTGCTGGCCGGAGACCTGGTCGAGGAGTCGGCCGCCCGCGACGCCACCCCCGGCTTCGGCGCCGACTGCTACCCGCTGGAGTGGCCGCTCGCCCTCGACCTCGTGCAGCAGCTGCTCGGCCCGGACGCGGTCGTCGTGCCCGGCCACGGCGCCCCGGTCGGCCGGGACTTCGTCGAGCAGCAGCGCGCCGACATCGGCGTCGTGGCCGAGACCGTCCGTGACCTCGCCGGCCGCGGGGTGCCGGTCGGCGAGGCGCTCGGCGCCGCCGAGTGGCCGTTCCCGGCGCAGTACCTGGCCGACGCCGTCCGTCGCGGCTACGAGCACCTGCCCCGCTCCCAGAAGCGGCTGCCGCTGCTCTGAGTACGGTGCCGGTATGAGCGAGCACGAGTCCGAGCAGGACGAGACCGGCATCCCCGACGACCAGCTGCCCGACGACCTCGTGCCCAGCGAGGACAACCCGCTGGCCGAGGGGCTCGACGCCGGCGAGACCGTCGACGACCTGATGGACGGCGGCAAGGACCCCGACCAGTCGGAGGACGACGCCGGAGACGAGGACGACTCCGGCCAGGACGGGGACGACGACTCGGAGGACTGACCGGCGCGTCCGGCCCGGTTCTCCTCGCACGCGGCCTAGCGTGGTCGGCCGTGACGGACCGGTACGGCAACGACGTCCTGGCCACCGACTGGCGCGCCACCCACGGCCCCGGCCGGCGCGGCCGCGCGGTCGAGGCGCCCGCGGAGCTCGGGGCGGTGGTCGAGGAGGTCACTGACGACTTCGTCGGCGAGATCGTGGCGGTCGACCGCGACCTCGACGTGCTCACGCTGGAGGACCGTCGCGGCCGCCGTCGCACCTTCCCGCTCGGCCCCGGCTTCCTCCTGGACGGGAAGCCGGTGGTGCTCGTCGCGCCGGTGCGCACCACCGCCCCGAAGCCGCCCACCCGCACCGCGTCCGGCTCGGTGGCGGTCGCGAACGCGCCCGCCCGGGTCGCCGCGGCCAGCCGGATCTTCGTCGAGGGCCGGCACGACGCCGAGCTCGTCGAGAAGGTGTGGGGCGACGACCTGCGGGTCGAGGGTGTGGTGGTCGAGCTGCTCGACGGCGTCGACCGGCTCCCGGAGGTCCTGGCCGAGTTCGGGCCGGGCCCGACCCGCCGGGCCGGCGTGCTCGTCGACCACCTGGTGCCGGGCTCGAAGGAGCAGCGGATGGCCGACCGGGTGGCGGGCGAGCACGTGCTCGTGGTGGGGCACCCCTACGTCGACGTGTGGGCCGCGGTGAAGCCGCAGCGGCTCGGGATCGACCGCTGGCCCGACGTCCCGCGCGACGTCGAGTGGAAGCACGGCGTCTGCGCCGCCCTCGGCTGGCCGCACGCCGACCAGGCCGACGTCGCCCGCGCCTGGAAGCACATCCTCGGCCGGGTCGGCTCCTACGCCGACCTCGAGCCCACCCTGCTCGGCCGGGTCGAGGAGCTCATCGACTTCGTCGCCGGCTGACGCGGGCCGGGGATCTCGACACGGGCTCGCTGGCGCTCGCCCGGCTCGATCACCGGCGTCGGCCGGTGGTCGAGCCGCCACGAGCGCAGCGAGGGGCGTGTCGAGACCCCCGGCCCCTCAGGGCAACAGTCGTCGAACGACCGCGTCGGCGAGCAGCCGGCCCCGCTGGGTGAGCACCAGGCGGTCGTCCTCGACAGCGGCCAGGCCGTCGGCCACGACGCTTGGGGCGGTGGCCCGGCCGGCGTCGTCGAGCACCTCGAGCGAGAGCCCCTCGGCCAGCCGCACCTCCAGCAGCACCCGCTCGACCCGGCGGTCCTCGGCGTCGAGCACCTCGCGCGCGTGTGCCGGCGAGCGGCCGGCGGTCAACCGCTCGGCGTAGGCCGCCGGGTGCTTCACGTTCCACCAGCGGGTGCCACCGACGTGCGAGTGCGCGCCGGGTCCGATGCCCCACCAGTCGGCGCCGCGCCAGTAGGCGAGGTTGTGTCGGCACGGGTCGGCGTCCCGGTGGCGCCAGTTCGACACCTCGTACCAGGACAGACCGGCGGCGTGCAGCCGCTCGTCGACGAGCAGGTACTTGTCGGCGAGGTCGTCCTCGTCCGGCGTCGGCAGCTCGCCGCGCCGCACCCGCCGGGCCAGCGCGGTGCCCTCCTCCACGATCAGCGAGTACGCCGACACGTGGTCGGGCCGGCACGCGAGCGCGGCCTCCACGGAGGCCTCCCAGTCGGCGAGCGACTCCCCCGGCGTGCCGTAGATGAGGTCGAGGCTCACGTGCTCGAAGCCGGCGCGCCGGGCCCAGTCGACGACGTGCGGCACGCGCAGCGGGTCGTGGGTGCGGTCGAGGGTGCGGAGCACGTGGTCGACGGCGGACTGCATCCCGAACGACATCCGCGTGAAGCCCATCGCCCGCAGCTCCTCGAGGTGCCACTGGGCCACCGAGTCCGGGTTGGACTCGGCGGTCACCTCGGCGTCCGGCGCCAGCCCGAACTCGGCGGCGACGGCGGCCACCACCGCACCCAGGTCGGCCGGGCTGAGCAGGGTCGGCGTGCCGCCGCCGAAGAAGACCGTGGAGACCGGCAGGTCGACGTCACCGAGCACCCGCCGCGCCAGCCGGACCTCGGCGATCGCCTGCTCGGCGTAGGTGGCACGGCTCACGCCTGCCCCGAGCTCCTCGGCGGTGTAGGTGTTGAAGTCGCAGTAGCCGCACCGCACCGTGCAGAACGGCACGTGCACGTAGAGGGAGAACGTTCGCTCGCCCAGCCCGGCGAGCGCGGAGTCCGGCAGCGCCCCGTCGTCGGGCGCCGGATCTCCGGGAGGTGAGGCGGACGGCACACCCCCATTCTCCGGTCCGTCCGCGAACCAGCCGAAACGGCCACACCCGGTCCTCCGCTGTGCCAGATTGGGAGCCTCACCGACCGACCGCGCATTCCTGGGGCATGCGGTCCGACTCAGGAGCAGCCCGATGGGTCGCGAGCACCAGCACCAGGACAAGGCCGGCAAGGGTCGCCGTCGTCACGACGTCGAGGGCCCGGAGGCCCCGACCTCGCCGATGCCGCTGCCCGCGCAGCGGATGATGGTCGGCCACGCCGAGGACCGCGCGGAGGCCGACGCCGACCGCCGGGCCGACGAAGCGCTCGGCCGGCTCCAGACCCTCGGCGGCGAGACCCACCAGCACGGCCCGGGCTGCGACCACGTGCGGCGCAGCGCCACCGCCGATGCCGCCTCCGTCGTGGGCTACGAGGGCGGCGCGCTCGACGCCGGCACCTCGGCCGAGATCGAAGGACGTCGCGGCGGCGGCCGGCCGCTCGACGGCCCGGTGCTGAACCGGATGCAGACCGCGTTCGGGACCGACCTGTCCGGCGTCCGCGTGCACGCCGATGCGGATGCCGCGCGGTTGAGCCGGATGGTGAGCGCCCGCGCCTTCACCACCGGCAAGGACGTCTTCTTCGGCGCGGGCGAGTACTCCCCCGAGACCGCCGCCGGCGAGCGGGTGCTGGCCCACGAGCTCGCGCACACCCTGCAGAAGGAATCCGGCGCGCACCGGCTGCACCGGCTGATGGACGCCAAGGCCTTCGGCAAGGCGAGCGACTCGATGTTCTCGGGCTCGCGCAAGTCGGTGCTGAAGGTCGACAAGGCGCTCAAGGACGTGGCCGACGCGAGCTCGGTGTCGGTGGCCCTCGACAACCTGATCAACCAGTGCAACGCCTACCTGACCGAGCCGGGCCGCGACAAGACCCGCAAGGCCGGCGTCAAGAAGCTGCTGGGCGAGGCGATCGCCGAGCTCGCGGCGCACCGGATGCGGGCCCGGATGCCGCTGCCCGACTTCGTGTTCCGCAGTGACGAGCGGGCGCCGGAGGCCATCGCCAAGGCCGGCTTCCAGCCCTGGAAGCCCACCGGTGCCGTGTCGCTGATCGAGCACGTCACCGGCGCCCTCGAGACCGCCCAGCAGGACAAGGACGGCCTCGACCTCGATGCCGGCGGCCTCACCAAGAAGGCCTCGCAGTTCGTGTCGACGTCGGCCAGCATGGACGGCGCCAAGGACCCGACGCTGATCCAGGGTCTGCTCAACAAGTACTACTACAAGGTCTCGACGGGCGGCGACGAGGCGTCCTACACCGACGTCAGCAAGCACTTCGACGACAACCTGCGGGCCAACCCGTACGAGAAGCAGAACGAGTTCGCGAAGACCGGCGGCGTGCCGCCCGCGAACATCGTCGCCTTCGTGCACGGCCGCGACCTGATCGACTTCGCGCTCGGCACGGTCGGGGCCGACGCCATCCCGTGGTCGCCGATGCCGGTGGTCTGAGCACCTACACCGGCACGTTGAGGGCGATCGCGTAGCCGTCCGCCACGGACCCGGTGACCTTCGCCACCTGCAGCGAGTAGCCGTCGCCGAAGATGCCGTCGCTGCCGAGACTCACCTGGCTCAGGTTGCTCTGCGACGCCGAGTAGCCGTCGGCCGAGCCGTAGACGTCGTGGCAGACGTCCTCCGGCAGCGCGATCTGCGAGGGCGGGGGCGGGAGTCTCCGCAAAGCGCGGACAGCCGCGATGCGCTGTGTTCAGATGGGGCTCTTCATCCGGCGGGTGAGGGGGGACCCGGTTCGGCAACGGGAGCTGCTCTCATGGGTCACGCGCGCCAGCACGACAGTGGCGACACCCTGACCACCCGCCGCCCCGCCGACGTCGAGGTGCCCGAGGCACCGAGCGCCCCCGTGCCGCTCCCGGCGGCGCCCGTCATGTCACCTCCGGCAACCGCCGCGGCTCCGATCGTCGCTCCGCCGTCGGACGCGGCCGTCCTCTTCGGGCTGCAGCCCGCCGCCGACGACGGACCCGGCGTCCTGCTCCGGCGGCTGCACGCCGGCCGTCCACCCGGGCAGCTGAGCCCCGACCCGGCCGCGCCGCCCGCCGAGACCGACCCCGCGAGCCCGGCGCTCGACGGCCTCGCGAACGCCCTGAGGACCGTCGAGGCTCTGGTGACCGGTCTGCACACCGGGGTCTCCGCCGAGCTCACTCCCGAGGTGGCCGACGCGCTCGCCGAGCGCCTGCAGCAGAGCTCGACCTTGAGCGCCCTCTTCCCGCAGGTGTTCCTCGCCGGCACCGTGGTCGGGATCGCGGAGGACGCCGTCGAAGCCGTGCGCGGTGTGATCGATCTGGTCGAGATGATCCTGGACATCGACGAACTGATCGAGCAGGCGACCGAGATCCTCGAGATCGTCGTCTCACCGGAGGGCGGCGAGCTCGGCCGGGTGCTCGGCGAGCAACTCGGGCGCGGCTGGGGCCAGCAGCTCGTCGACCTGTCCACGAAGGGCGTGTTCGAGTTCACCTACGAGCTCGGCAAGATCGCCGGACCGGCCATCGTCTACACGATCGCCTCGTTCCTCGGTCTTCCGCAGGTGGCGGCCGCGGCCGCGTACGCCCGGGTGTCCACGGCGCTGCTCCCGCTGCTCAAGCGCTTCCCGCGGCTCGCGAAGCTCGCCGCGACTCTGGCGAAGCGGCTGCCCCACCACGAGCCGGACCTGCCGAACGCCCCGGCCGGGCCCCCGGAGCGCACGCACCCGCACGGCGCCACGCAGCACCTGCCGCGGGTCGAGCCCGACAGTCGCGCCATGCCGGGCACGCCCAGAGGAGTTCGCCGGCTTCGACGGGCTGCTCCTGCGAGATGCCCGGACGGCAAGCCGCGACCACGAGCCGCGAAGCGCGCGCAGAGCGACCCCGAAGCCAGACTCGACGGCCGCGATCCTAGGCAGGATCGAGGACCGACGCCGGAGCTGCTGGCCAAGTTCGAGCAAGCCCCGACTCGGTGAAGGACAGGAGCTGGCTCTCGCGTCGGACCGCCGGTCAGGTCCACCACGGGATCGAGCTGCCAGGCTCTCGACCGCTATCCGAGGTCATATCTCGAGCCAGGACGAGCTGAACGACTTCACCAACATGCGCGGCTTCCCGGCGCGAGCTCGGCCGGGCGAAGGACCTCGCCGCCCAGTACCGCCGCGTTGGGCAAGGGCAAGTACGCGCGGAACCAGGGGCCGGTGACCGAGCGCGGTGCGACCCACAGACACCTACCTGTCACCCCGAGATCACCACGTCCAAGGCCCAGCTGTCACCAGTCGTGATCCGCGAGCTCTGGGACCGGCCGTACGTCGACCTGGACGCCGAGATCGCGACCAGCAGGTCAAGGACGGTGCGTTCGAGGTCGGCGACGCCGCTACCAGAAGTTCGTCCGCTCACGCCTGGAGAACATCGCGCGACATGATCGACCAACCTGTACGGGCCAGTTCTTCAGTGAGGGCAGGGCCCAGCACGCTTCGGGCCGCTCAGCAGCGACCCGCCAGCCGTCAGGAGTAGAAACTCGCGATCAGGTCGGAGTTGTTGGACTCCACGACGTTGCGCTTCACCTTCATCGACGGCGTCAGCTCACCGGACTCGATGGTGAGGTCGTGGTCGAGGAGCTGCCACTTCTTGATGGTCTCCCAGCGGTTCAGCTTCGCGTTGAGCTGCTCGACGTAGCCGCCCACCATCTCCTTGACCTGGTCGGAGCCGACGATCTCCTCGTAGGACTTGCCGGCCATCCCGTTCTCCTTGGCCCAGTCGGCCATCGCGTCGGGGTCGAGGGTGACGAGGGCGACGACGAAGTTGCGGTCGTTGCCGAACACCATGAACTGGCTGGCGTAGGGGCAGATCACCTTGAACTTGGCCTCGATCGCGGACGGCGCGATGTACTTGCCGCCCGAGGTCTTGAACAGGTCCTTGATGCGGCCGGTGATCGTGAGGAAGCCGTCGTCGTCGAGGCTGCCCTTGTCGCCGGTGCGGAGCCAGCCGTCGTCGGTCATCGCGGCGGAGGTGTCGTCCGGGCGGTTGTGGTAGCCGGCCATGATGTGCGGGCCCCTGAGCTGCACCTCGTCGCCCTCGCCGATGCGCACCTCGCTGCCCGGGAGGGCGCGGCCGACGGTGCCGATCTTGTACTCGTCGGGGTGGCCCACGGTGGCGCCGGCGGCGTTCTCGGTCATGCCGTATCCCTCGAGGATGAGGATGCCGGCGGTGTTGAACCACTCGGCGATCTCGCCGTTGAGAGCGGCGGAGCCGGAGATGAAGAACCGCACCCGGCCGCCGAACCGCTCGCGCACCTTGGCGAACACCAGCTTGTCGAGCACCTTGTGCTGGATGCCGAGCAGCAGCGGCACGCTCTTGCCCTCGCGCTTGCGCTTGTCGACCTCGGCGCCGACGGCGAAGGCCCGGCCGAACAGCTTGGCCTTCAGCCCGCCCTCGGTGGCGACCATCGTGGTGATGCGGGCATGGGCCTTCTCGAAGATGCGCGGGGCGGCGCCCATGAAGGTCGGCTTCACGACGCCCAGGTTGTCGACGATCTTGTCGACCCGGCCGTCGATGGCGGTGGCGAAGCCGCACGCCATCTGGGTCGACAGCAGCACCTTGCCGAAGGAGTGGGCCATCGGCAGCCAGAGGAACTGCAGGTCGTCCTCGTGGAGGATGTTCTGGGCCTTGATGGCCTCGCCCTCGTAGACCCAGGCGCGGTGCAGGGTGCGCACGCCCTTGGGCTTGCCGGTGGTGCCGGAGGTGTAGATGAGGGTGGCGAGCTGGTCGCTCGGGATCTCCTTCGCCGTCGTCTCGATGACGTCGGCGTGCTCGGCCAGGTAGGCCTCGCCGAGCTTGGCGAGGTCGTCGAGGCCGATCACGAAGTCGCCGTCGACGGCGCCGTCGAAGGTGATCACCTTGTCGATCGCCGAGAGCTCGGAGCGCTGCTCGGTGATCTTGGCGATCTGCTCGTCGTCCTCGGCGAAGACGAACCGGCACTCGGAGTCGCCCAGGATGTAGGCGACGTCCTCGGCGTTGGTGGTCGGGTAGACGGTGGTGGTGGCGCCGCCGGCGCACATGATGGCGAGGTCGGCGAGGATCCACTCGTAGCGGGTGGCGGAGGCGACGCCGACGCGCTGCTCGCGCTCGAGGCCGAGCGACAGCAGACCGGCCGCGAGCGCCTTGACCCGGTCCCCGGCCTGCTGCCAGGTGACCGACTCCCAGGACTCGCCACGGGGGAACCGGAAGGCCTCGGCCTCCGGGTTGGCGGCGACGCGGTCGAGGAACTGCACTGCGACGTTCTGCGGCAGGTGGTCGACGAACGAGGTGTCTTCGATGACGGGCATGACGCTCCTGTGCTCCGGCCGGGTCGGGTCCGGCAACGACGCGCCGAGAACCCGTGGGGCACGTTGTTGCTGACGAGTAACCTACGTCACCCCAACGAGTGGGCGGTAGGCACGGTTGCCGTGTGTTCCCCGCGGTTCGCCGCCGCCCAGCGGACGGCGGGCACGGTCGCGAGAGCCGCGGCGAGCAGGATCGCCCCCAGCAGCAGCCAGCCGACCAGGCCGAGCGCGAGCGGCAGCAGCGCCATCACGGTGGGCGCGAGGAACGACGCGACCGAGAACCCGAGGCCCCAGACGCCCTGGTACTGCCCCATGGCGTGGTCGGGCGGGAGCTCGAAGGCCAGCAGGAACGACGCCGACGCCTGCACCAGCTCGCCGGCCACCGCGAGCAGCGAGGCGAGCACCAGCACCACCGACGCGGCGACCGCAGACATCCCGTCGGTGACGCCGAACACCGCGCACGCCACGAGGAACAGCACGCCCGACAGCACGGTGGCGCGGATCGCGGTACCCACCGTCGCGACGCGGCGGGCGACGGCGACCTGCGCCACGACCACGACGACCGTGTTGACGACGAGCAGCACCGCCACCAGGGCCCGCGGTGCCTCGGTGTGGCCGACCACCCACAGCGGCACCGCGATCTCGAGGATCCAGTAGTGCATCGTCAGCACCGCGCTCGCGGCGACGACCGACACGAAGGGGAGGTCGCGCAGCGCCGCCGTCATGCCGAGCGCCTCCTCGCGCGGGGTCGGCCGCACGTGCGGCAACCCGGCCACCAGCAGCGCGGTGAGGGCGTAGGTGGCGACGTCGACGTAGAGCACCGTGAGGTAGGCGCCCTTGGTGTCGGCGTGCAGCGCGAGGGCGGCAACGCCGGCGCCGATGGTCATGCCGACGTTGGTGACCGAGCGGAGGTAGGCCTTGGTGGAGGAGCGGTCGGAGCCCTGCACCAGACCGGCGATCATCGCCGCGCGGACAGCGCCGGAGCCGCGGTCGAGCACCGCGACGACGGTGGCGAGCGCGACGAACTGCCACCACTCCTGCACGAGCAGGAACAGCGCGCCGGCCACCGCGACCGAGCCGACGACGGCCACCTGCACCTCGCGCGGGCCGAGCCGGTCGGCCAGGTGGCCGATCGGGATGCCGGCCAGGATCGCCACGCCGGCCGCGATCGACAGGCCGGTGCCGACCTCGACCACCGAGAACCCGACGATCCGCGTGAAGTAGAGCGCCGACAGCGTGTAGAAGATGCCGTTGCCGGTGGTATTGACGAGGGTGGCGATCGCCATCCGGCGGACGGCGGGGTCGTCGGGCAGCAGCCGCGTGAGGAGTGCTCCGCTCACCGCACGGCGGCCGCGAGGTGCTCGTCGACGGCCTCCTGGATATCGGGCGCGAGCCCGGTGACGCCGTCCAGTCTCGGCAGCAGGTCGCGCTCGGTGGTGAGCGCCTTGAACATCGTGGACACGGTGACGCCGTGGCCGGGGCGGTGGACGACGGTGAGCTCGTCGCCGGCCCGGATCGTGCCGGTCTCGACGACGCGGAGGTAGGGGCCGGGGCGCCCGTCGGCGGCGAAGCGCTTCACCCACGCCTTGTTGTCGAACCCGGAGCAGCCCATCCAGCCCTTGAAGTCGTTGCACGGGATGCGCACGCTGGCGACCTCGACCACCACGGCGTCGCCGATCCGCCAGCGCTCGCCGACCTCGGCCTCGTTGACGTCGATGCCGGAGGTGGTGAGGTTCTCGCCGAAATGGCCGTCGCGGATCGGTTGGCCGAGGATCTCCGCCCAGCGGTCGAGGTCCTCGCCGGCGAAGGCGTAGACCGCCTGGTAGGTGCCGCCGTGGTGCTGGGTGTCGGACACCTGGTCGCCGTCGATGCCGAGCTCGCGCACCGTGACGGCGCCGGTGACCGGCCGCTTGTCGATCGAGGTGCGGCCGATGTCGGCCCAGTCCGCGTCGCGGGGCATGCCGACGTTGACCGAGCGCACCGAAGCCATGGCGCCAGTGTCCCAGGCGGCGCCGACACCAGGCGACCGAGTTACCGGGCGCGGACCCGGTTGTTGCGCGGCTGGTGCTCGAGCTCGACCAGGCCCAGCTGCTCCAGCACCGGCGTCACGTAGTTCGCGAACCGGCCGCGCAGACCCTTCTTGAGGCCGTACCAGCCGCCGACAGGGTTCTCGGGCGAGCGGGCCCACGCCTCGACCGTGCCCTCCTTCGCCGGCTTCTGCTCGTCGGCGTTGCCGAGGGGCATCCAGTCGCCGTGCTCGAGGAGCATGGCGTGGAGGTCGTCGATCGCGCGCAGGTGGTAGCGCAGCTCGGTGCCGCCGGCCATGCAGACCAGCGCAGGCGGGTCGGCCTCCGGTGCGCGGTGCAGCCGGATCTCGCTGGTGCCGGGCGGGGTGGTGAGGATCCAGGGGTCCTCGGGCGTACCGCTTCCGGTCATCGTTCCTCCTCATGGTGGGACTGCTCGCAGTGGTCGCGCAGGCCGGGGAGCAGGGCGTCCCAGCCGCTGGCGAAGAGCGAGACGGCGTCGGGCCAGGCCCGGTGGGCCTCGGGGTGCAGCGCCCGGTGCACGACGACGACCTCGGCACCGTCCGCGCCGGGCCCGAAGCCGACCTCGACCGTGGTGGGTGCGCCGGGCGAGCCGGGGTACCAGTCGAAGGCCAACCGGTCCGGCGGCTCGAGGGCGGTGACGGTGCCGAAGAGCCACTCCTGCTCGCCGGCACGCTCCACCAGCCGGCCGCCGACCTCCGCCTCGAGCGAGATCGTCGACGCCGGGTCGCGGCGGTGCCCGCGCGGCCACCACAGGTCGATCCTGCCGACGAACACCGCAAAGGCATGCGCCGGCGTGCAGCGCAGCGCGATCCGGCGTTCCAGGACGAAGTCGCTCACGCCGGCTCCAGATTCTCGGCCACCAGGCGCAGCCGGGCCTCGGCCTCGTCCCAGAAGCCGGTGAGCCACGCCGTGGTGCTCGCGAACCCGAGGGCGTCGAGCCGGTACAGATTGCGGTTGCCGACGGTCTCGTGGGTGAGCAGGCCGGCGTCCTCGAGCACCCGGAGGTGGCGCGACACGGCCGGCCGGCTGATCGCGAACGACGCCGCCAGCTCGGCCACGCTGCGCGGCCCGTCGGCCAGCAGGCTCACCAGCCGCCGCCGCTCCGCGTTGCCGAGCGCATCCAGCGCGACGTCCGGCAGGGCACTCGGTAACACAGGCGTTACCGTAACATGAAAGTGACCTACTCCTGGACGGCCTTGGCGACAGTCACACAGCGGGTGAGCCAGTCGCGGTCGGCGTCACGGCGCTCGCGGCCGGCGCACTCGAGCTCCCACAGCGCGTTGTGCAGCATCCGGACGACGACCCAGTCGCGGGCCCGGTCCTCGTCGAACCCGGCGGCGTCCACCGTGGCCTCGAACCGCCGCCGTACTCCCCCGCGGACGTCGCCCGCGAGCTCCGGCCACCGGTTCCACAGCAGCGGTGCGACCTCGTAGTGGGGATCGCCGCTCACCGGTTTCGGGTCGATAGCGAGCCACGGCTCGCGGTCGCCGGCGAGCACGTTCTCGTAGTGCAGGTCGGCGTGGAGCATCCGGCCCGGTGGGGCCTCCTCGGCCACGAAGCCCCGGCCAAGCGCCACCGCCTGCTCGACGAGCCGGTGCGGGAGGCGGGCGTCGCGCGGCAGGACGGCGAGCCGCTCGGTCCAGCGACCGACGTACTCGCTCAGCCGTCGGAGCTGCGGCGGGGCCGGCACGTGCAGCCGGGCGTAGAGACCGGCGACGACCTCGCACGCCTCGATGTCCCACAGGTCGGTGAGGTCGCGGCGGTGCAGCCGCTCGAGGAGCATCGCCGAACGGCCGGGGTCGGCGCGCAACAGCCGCGCCGCGCCGTCGCCGTGCCAGTGCCGGAGCGCGAGGTGCTCGTGCTCGGCCTCGTCGTGCGGCCAGCCGACCTTGAGGACGGCGGGCACGTCGTCCTCGCTGCGCACGGGCACCACGAGCGCGCACTCGCCGTGGGTCGGCTCGCCGTCGACCGTGAGCCGCCACTCGCCGAGCAGGTCGCGCACCAACGCCGGGAGCCGGTCGAGCCAGGTGCGCCGTCGCTCCGGCTCGACCGCCAGGAACGCCGGCGGGACGCGGAACGTCACTTCTTGGGCTTGTCGCCCGCCGGGCCGGTGGTGGAGAGAGCGGCGACGAAGGCCTCCTGGGGCACCTCGACCCGGCCGACCATCTTCATCCGCTTCTTGCCCTCCTTCTGCTTCTCGAGCAGCTTGCGCTTGCGGGTGATGTCGCCGCCGTAGCACTTGGCGAGCACGTCCTTGCGGATCGCGCGGATGTTCTCGCGGGCGATCACCCGGGCGCCGATGGCGGCCTGGATCGGCACCTCGAACTGCTGGCGCGGGATCAGGTCCTTGAGCTTGCCGGCCATCATCACGCCGTAGGAGTAGGCGGCGTCCTTGTGCACGATCGCCGAGAACGCGTCGACCGGCTCGCCCTGCAGCAGGATGTCGACCTTCACCAGGTCGGCGGCCTGCTCGCCGGAGCGCTCGTAGTCGAGCGAGGCGTAGCCCTTGGTGCGCGACTTCAGCTGGTCGAAGAAGTCGAACACGATCTCGCCCATCGGCAGCGTGTAGCGCATCTCCACGCGGTCCTCGGACAGGTAGTCCATGCCCTTGAGGGTGCCCCGCTTGGTCTGGCAGAGCTCCATGATCGTGCCGATGTAGTCGGACGGCGACAAGATGGTTGCCCGTACGACGGGCTCGCGGACCTCGGCGATCTTGCCCTCGGGGTACTCGCTGGGGTTGGTCACCTCGTGGTGCGTGCCGTCCTCCATCGTGACCTCGTAGACCACGTTCGGCGCGGTGGAGATGAGGTCGAGGTCGAACTCGCGCTCGAGCCGGTCGCGGGTGATCTCCATGTGCAGCAGGCCGAGGAAGCCGCAGCGGAACCCGAAGCCCAGCGCGCCGGAGGTCTCCGGCTCGTAGGCGAGCGACGCGTCGTTCAGCTGGAGCTTCTCGAGCGCCTCGCGCAGGTCGGAGTACTGGTCGCCGTCGATCGGGTAGAGACCCGCGTAGACCATCGGGTTGGGGTGCTTGTAGCCGCCGAGCGCCTCGGTGGCGCCGTGGTGGAGGCTCGTGACGGTGTCGCCGACCCTGCTCTGGCGCACGTCCTTCACACCGGTGATGAGGTAGCCGACCTCGCCGACGCCGAGCTCGCCCGCCTTCACCTGCTCGGGGCTGATCACGCCGACCTCGAGCATCTCGTGGGTGGCGTTGGTCGACATCATCCTGATGCGGTCGCGGTGGTTGAGCTTGCCGTCGATCACGCGCACGTAGGTGATGACGCCGCGGTAGGTGTCGTAGACGGAGTCGAAGATCAGCGCGCGGGGCGGGGCGTCGGCCACGCCCACCGGCGGCGGGGTCTGCCGCACGATCTCGTTGAGCACGCCCTCGACGCCCTCGCCGGTCTTGGCGCTCACCCGCAGCACGTCGTCGACGTCGCAGCCCACCAGGCCGGCGAGCTCGGCGGCGTACTTGTCGGGGTTCGCGCTCGGCAGATCGATCTTGTTGAGCACCGGGATGATGTGGAGGTCGGCGCCCATCGCGAGGTAGAGGTTCGCCAGCGTCTGCGCCTCGATGCCCTGCGCGGCGTCGACCAGCAACACGGCGGTCTCGCACGCCTCGAGCGAGCGGCTCACCTCGTAGGTGAAGTCGACGTGGCCCGGGGTGTCGATCATGTTGAGCACGTAGACGCCCGGCTCGGCGCCCTCGGCGTTGCCCGCCGGCACCTCCCACGGCAGCCGCACCGCCTGGCTCTTGATCGTGATCCCGCGCTCGCGCTCGATGTCCATCCGGTCGAGGTACTGCGCGCGGCCGCTGCGCTCGTCGAGGACGCCGGTGAGGTGCAGCATCCGGTCGGCGAGCGTCGACTTGCCGTGGTCGATGTGGGCGATGATGCAGAAGTTGCGGATCACCGCGGGGTCGGTGCGACCGGGCTGGGGCGCGGCGGAGGGTGCGGGCATGGTGGGCGCCATTCTGCCGTGGCACCGGGCACGCCCGTGAATCCGCTCGCGGCCCCCGCCCGGCGTGCTGGACGATGGGACGGTGCCCTCCACCGCCCCGGTTCCCCCCGTCTCGCCCTACCCGGCGCCCACCGGGCGCACCGCCCGCCGGCTCGAGTGGGCGCACCTGCCGCCCGCCGTCCGGGCGCTGATCGAGGAGCGGATCGGCACCCCGGTGGCCGAGGCCCGGTCGCAGACCAGCGGCTTCACCCCCGGGTTCGCCTCGGTGCTCGTCGGCGAGGACGGCTCACGGCACTTCGTGAAGGCCGCCTCGGTGAAGGCGCAGCGGGTGTTCGCGGAGTCGTACCGCGAGGAGGCCCGCAAGCTCGCCGCGCTGCCGGCGTCGGTGCCGGCGCCCGCCCTGCTCTGGACCCACGACGACGACGCCTGGGTGGTGCTCGGCATCGAGCACGTGGCCGCCCGTCCGCCCCGGCGACCCTGGCGCTCGGCCGACCTCGAGGCCGCGCTCGACATGCTCGCCGACCTCGCCGAGGCGCTCACCCCGCCGCCGCCCGGGCTGGTGCTCGACACCTTCGCCGAGGAGGTGGCCGCCTTCCCGGGCTACTGGGACTACCTGCGGACTGCCTTCGTGCTGCCGCACGCCGAGGAGGCCGCAGGCCTCGCCGCCCGCTACGCCTCGGTGACGGCCGGCAACACGCTCGTTCACACCGACGTCCGCGACGACAACCTGCTCCTCACCGACGACGGCCGGGTGCTGCTGTGCGACTGGAACTGGCCGGTGGTGGGCGCACCGTGGATCGACGCGCTGTTCCTGCTCGTCGGCCCGCGCGGCGACGGGCTCGACGTCGAGGCGCTCCTCCAGTCGCACCGGGTCTTCGCCGACCTCGAGCCGGACGCCGTCGACGTCGTCCTCGCGCTGCTCGTCGGCTACTTCCTGAAGTCGGGCGACGACCCGGTGCCGCCCACCTCCCCGCACCTCCGCGAGCACCAGCACTGGCAGGGCGACGTCGTCTGGCACTGGCTGTGCGAGCGGCGGGGCTGGGCGCCGGAGCCGTGACGGCGCCGCGCGCGGTCGGTGTCCACCTGCCCTACGACGCCCTGCCCGGCGCCGTCCGCGACTGGGTGGCCGCGACCCTCCGCTCGGCGGTGGTGTCGGCCGTCGACCAGGCCGGGGGGATGTCGCCGGGGTGCGTCAGCCGCCTCGTCTGCGCCGACGGGAGCCGCGCCTTCCTCAAGGCGGTCGGTGCCGAGCTCAACCCCGACTCGCCCGCCCTCTACCGCCGCGAGGCGCTCGCCCTCGGGCTGCTCGGCTCGCATCCGCGGTGGGCCGACCTGGTGGCGTCGTACGACGACGGCGGTTGGGTCGCGCTGCTGCTCGAGGACGTCGAGGGCCGGCACCCCGACCTCGCCGACGACGCCGAGATGGCGCGACTGCTCGCCGCCACCGACGACCTGGTCGCGGTCATGGCCGCCCGGGTGCCCGAGCCGCCGGCGCCCGCCACCGAGCCGGCGGCGACGCTGCCGCTGTACCGGGCGGGTCCGGTGGACCTGCGGGCCGTGTTCCGCGACTGGCGCGACTCGATGGACCGGGTCGGCGACCTGCCTGCGGACCTGGCGCCTGCGTGGCTGACGGCGCGCGCCGCCGGTCTGCGGGACGGCGTCGCGGCGCTCGCCGACCTGCCCGCCGACCGGGTCGTGCACTGGGACGTGCGGGTCGACAACCTGCTGCAGCGGCCCACCGGCGAGATCGTGTTCGTCGACTGGGGTGCGTTCGGCGTCGGACCGGCCTGGCTGGACCCGCTGCTCGCCCGGCTGGAGCGGGTCGACTCGCCCTGGTTCGACGACTCGCTCGGCTCCTCCCCCGCCCTCGCCGCCGCCGGCGACGACCTCGTGACCGCGTGGCTCGTCGGTATCGGCACCCACCTCGCCTGGCGGGCCCACACCGCCGTCGACCACAACCTGCCGACCCTGGCCGCGTTCCGGCGTACCGAGAGCGCCCGCTTCCTCGTCGGCGCGGCCCGGCGGCTGGGCGTGTGACGATTTAGGCGTGCGCGCGCCCCACTGGTAACTTTGCGGGTCGCGTCAGGCCCGTGTGGCCGCGCCCACGAACTCTCCATCACCCGAGCTGACCAAGGACCCGAAGGTACCGCTGTGGCGAACATCAAGAGCCAGATCAAGCGCAACAAGCAGAACGAGAAGCGGCACGAGCGCAACAAGGCCGTCAAGAGCTCGCTGAAGACTGCGGTGCGCAAGTTCCGCGAGGCCGCCGACGCCGGCGAGAAGGGCAAGGCCGTCGAGCTGGGCAACGCCGCGAACCGCGCCCTCGACAAGGCCGTCTCCAAGGGCGTCATCCACAAGAACCAGGCCGCCAACCGCAAGTCGGCCATCTCGAAGCGCTCCGCGTCGCTCTGACCCCCGCTTCTCGCTGACCCGCCCGAAACTTTCGGGCGGGTCAGCGTGGTTTTCAGCGCTCGCGCAGGCCGGTGACGGTGAGGACCAGGCGCTCCAGGGCATAGCTGGCGTCGCCGGCGGCGCCCTTCACGTCGGCGTCGGCCTGGGCGACGGCGCGGATCACCCGGGCGAGCCCGGCGTCGGACCAGCCGGACGCCTGCTGCCGCAGCGTGCGCAGCTTCCAGGGCGGCACCCCGACCTCGCGGGCCAGGTCGGCCTCGCGCATGCCGCGGTCGGCGGACTTGTAGCGGGCCAGCCCGCGGGCACTGCCGGCGAACGCCGAGGTGACGAGCACCGCGGCCGTGCCGCCCTCGAGCGCCCAGCGCAGCTCCTCCAGGGCGCGCTCGGGGCGGCCGTTGAAGGCGGCGTCGGCCACGGCGAACGACTTCGCGTCGGCGCGGCCCGCGAAGTACTTCGACACCCGGTCGGCGGAGAGCCGCTCGTCGCCGAAGTCGTGGGCGAGCTGGTCGGCGGCCGAGGCGAGGGCGCGCAGGTCCTGCCCGACGGCCTCGACGAGTGCCTTGGCCGCCTCGGGCTCGATGGAGCCGCCGTGGCGCCGCACCTCCGCAGTGACGAAGCCCGGGAACTCCGAGGGCTTCAGCTCGGCCGACTTCGCCTCGCTGACCCCCTTCAGCTTGCGCAGCTTGGTGAGGACGCCGGTGCCCTTCTGGCCCCCGGTGTGCACCAGCACGAGGGCGACGTCGTCGGCCGGGGCCTCGGCATAGCGGACGAGCCCGTCGACCGACTCGTCCGGCAGGTTCTCCAGCGCGCGGACCACCACGCACCGCACCGCGGAGAACAGCGACGGCGCCGCGAGCTCACCCAGCGTGCCGGTGGTGAGGTCGGCGGCCATGGTCTCCGAGACCTCCGCCTCGGCGTCGTGCTCGCGCACCGCCTTCCGCACCGCGACGACCGTGCGCTCGCCGAGGAACTCCTCCTTGCCGGTGACCAGCGTGACCCGACCCAGCACCGACCCGGCGCTGATCTCGTCGGGGGCGGCGGGAGCGGACGACCTCGGCACGCCCTCACCTTGGCACAGGCCACCGACTCAAGAACCGCGGGTGCGGACCGTCACGCCGTCCCCTGCCGGCACCACCAGGACGTCGCCGTCCTCGTCGGTGCGGAACACCTCGGCGCCGGCGTGTCGGAGCGCCTCGACGGTGTCGGGCGCAGGGTGGCCGTAGTCGTTGTCGGCCCCCACCGACACCAGCGCCACCTCGGCCCGCACCGAGGCGAGCCAGGGCATGTCCTGGTAGCGGCTGCCGTGGTGCGGCACCTTGAGCACGTCGACGTCGAGTCCGCCGAGCGACCGCGCCAGCTGCGCCTGCCCGGGTGGCTCGACGTCGCCGGTGAGGAGCAGGTCGACCCCGCGGACCCGCACCAGCAGCACCACGCTCGCGTCGTTGGCGGTGCTGCCGTCGCCGGGACCGGCGCGGACCGGGCCGGCCGGCGGCCACACCGGCCGCAAGGTCATCTGCCCCACCGTCACCTCGGCGCCCGTTGGCGGCAGCCGGGCCGGGGCTCGCGCGGTGGCCGCCAGCACCCCGACGTCGTGGACGGCGTCGGGCGGGTCGAGCAGCGACGTCGTCCACACCTCCCCCACCGTCCGGCCGTCGAGCGCGCCGCGCAGCCCGTCGACGTGGTCGGCGTGGAAGTGGGTGAGCACCACCAGCGGCAGCCGCTCCACCCCGAGCCGGGACAGGCAGCCGTCGACCGCCTGCGGGTCGGGGCCGGCGTCGACGAGCACGCCGGCGCCGGGACCGGCGCGGATCACGAGCGCGTCGCCCTGGCCGACGTCGCACATCGCGAGCACCCAGTCGTCGCCCGGCCAGCCCGGGGTCGGCAGCCGCACCGTGGTGACCACGACCAGCAGGGCGGTGGCCAGCAGGGCACGGAGCGGTCGGCGCAGCAGCCACGGCAGCCCCACGACCAGCAGCCCGCACAGTGCGGTCAGCACCGCCAGCGACAGCGCGCCCGCCGCCCACGGCACGGAGGCGACCGGGAGGTCGCTGCCGTGCCGGGCGACCGCCACGACCCACCCGACGCACCAGCCGGCGAGGGTGCCGAGCAGCCGGGCCGGCGGGTCCCAGACGAGTCCCACGAGACCTGCGGCGAGGCCCAGCACCGTGGCGGGTGCCACCGCCGGCGCGGCCAGCAGGTTGGCGCCGACCGCCACCAGGCTCACCTGGCCGGACAGGCCGGCGACCACCGGCGTGCACGCCACCTGCGCCGCCAGCGGCACCGCCACCGCGGCGGCGAGCCAGCTCGGCAGCCACCGGGCCAGGGCGTCGCGCCAGCCCGGCGCGAGCACCACGATCCCGGCGGTGGCGAGCACCGACAGCGCGAACCCGGCCGACAGCGCCAGCGCCGGCTGCACGAGCAGCAGCACCACCACCGCGACGCCGAGCGCCCGCGCACCGTGCCGGCGGCCGTCCGCGCCGAGCGCGAGCAGCCCCACCCCGCCCATGACGGCGGCCCGCAGCACGCTCGGCTCGGTGCGTGCCAGCAGCAGGAAGCCGACGATGCCGACGCCGGCCACCAGCGCGAGCCCGCGGCCGCGCACCCGGCACCACCGGGCGACGACCAGCAGGAAGCCGACCAGCAGGGTCAGGTTGGTGCCGGACACCGCCGTGAGGTGGGTGAGCCCGGTGGTGCGGAAGTCGGCCGCGAGATCGGGGTCGAGCCCGGCGTCGTCGCCGTCGACGAGGGCGGGCACCAGCGCCCGCTGGTCGGCGGGTCGGTGGTCGACCGCGTCGCGGATCGAGGCGCGGACCGCGTCGGACCCGCGCCACCACGGGTCGGGCGGCGAGCGCAGCCGGGGGTCGGCGGCGTCGACGAGCACTGCCGACACGTCGGGCGCCCCGGCGCCGCCCTCGGGCGGCACGAGGACGCCGCGGGTGGCGACCTCGGCGCCCAGCCGGACCCGCCCCCAGGCCGGGCCGCCGAGCACGAGCACCGGCGAGCGCAGCCGGTGGCGCTCGCCCCGGCCGCCGACCTCGCGGACCTCGAGCCGCACGGCCACTCGCTCGGCGAACCTGCCGGCCACCGGGCGGGGGTCGCTGGTGGTGCGGCCGACCACCTCGACCGCCGCCTGCTCGCGGGCCAGGTCGGCGACCGGGCCGTCCGCGGCGACCGCCTGCCGCACGCCGGCGCACGCCACCACGGCCGCCGCGACCAGCACGGCCGCGGCGGTGACGCGTACCAGACCCGGAGAGCGGCGCATCGCCACCAGCGCCGGCACCGCCCCGACCGCGACCAGGACCGCGGCCGGCCCCGGACCGAGCACCGACGCCGCGACGCCGGCCAGCCACGCGACGAGGCCGAGCAGCGGCATCCGCAGGTCGGCGGCCTCGACCGAGGCACGGAGCGCAGGCAGGGACGGCACTAGGGCATGCCCTAGACCGTGACCAACGGCGTCAGGTCGGCGAGGGTCTTCTCGCCGATGCCGTCGACCTCCAGCAGCTCGGCGACCGCGGTGAAGCCACCGTGCTCGACGCGCCAGGCGATGATCGACGTCGCGGTGACCGGGCCGACGCCGGGCAGCGTCTCGAGCTCGGCCTGGTCGGCGAGGTTGAGGTCGACCAGCGGCGCGGGTGCGCCCGGGGGCGCCGTGCCGGACGGGACCGGTGGGGCGGCCCCGGCCGGCTCGCCGACCACGATCTGCTCGCCGTCGACGAGCACCCGGGCCAGGTTGAGCGAGGCGAGGTCGACCCCGCGGCGGGCGCCGCCCGCCGCCTCGAGGGCGTCGACGACCCGCGCCCCGGCGTCGAGGACGACGATGCCGGGCCGCCGGACCTTGCCGGCGACGTCGACGGTGACGCTGCCGGCGTCGGTGGGCGAGGCTGACGGCACCGCGAGCGACGGCGTGCTGGCCGCGGCCGGGGTGGCGAGCACGGTGGGGACGGCGGGCGCGGGCTCCGGGTCGCCGCGCAGCACCCACCACGCGGTGACGGCGAGCCCGACAGCCACGAGCACGGCCACCACCGTGAGCTGGGTGGGTCCGAGCGCGACCCGTCCGCGCAGCGTGTCGGGCAGCAGTGGCACCTCCCGGCGCGCGGCGTGCCGGCCGGGCATCGGCACCGCCGCCGGGTCGATGACGCGGGTGTGCCCGTCGAGCGGCTCGGGTGGTGGTCGCTCGCGGACCCGGGTGGCCTCGAGCTCGTGGGCGAGCATCTCGAGCCGCCGGGCGGCGACGGCACGGTGCTCGTCGGACAGTGAACGGGAGCGCATGGCCGGGACGGTAAGGACGGGAGCCGACCGCGGCGGGAGTCCACGAGGCCGGCCTGTGGAGAACTCCGCCGAGTCGCGCCTGTGGACAGTTCGTGGCGTTCTAGGGTGCGCCGGTGAACTACTCGCGCGCGGAGCTCGGCCGCGGGGCGCTCGGCGCCCTGGTCGGGATCCTGGTGTGCGGCGCCGCCGCGCGGTGGGTCCCGGGCGGCCCTGAGATGCTCCCCTACCTGGTGGCACCGATGGGCGCGAGCGCGGTGCTGCTGTTCGCCGTCCCGGCCAGCCCGCTGGCCCAGCCGTGGCCGGTGGTCGGCGGCAACCTGGTCTCCACGGCGATCGGCCTCACCTGCCACTACCTCATCGGCGACGCCCTGGTGGCGGCCGCCGTCGGCGTCGGCGCCGCGATCGGCGCGATGATGCTGCTCGGCTGCCTCCACCCGCCCGGCGGAGCCTGCGCGCTGCTCGCGGCCACCGCGACGCCGGTGATCGACCAGCACGGCTACGCGTTCGTGGCGCTGCCGGTGGCGGTGAACACGATCGCGCTGCTGCTGATGGGCGCCGCGGTCAACAACCTCACCGGCCGCCGCTACCCCCACCGGCCGGCGCCGCCGACGCCCGGACCGGTCGAGGAGCTCGGCGTCCAGGCCGGTGACGTCGAGCGCGCGATGGAGCGGCTCGGCCGGTTCGACGTGCTGCCCGAGGACGTCGTCGCGCTGCTCCGCGACGCCGAGACCCACGCCCTCGACCGCCGGCTCGGCTCGCTGCCGGTGTCGCGGATCATGATCCGCGACGTCGCGGTGGTGCACCCGTTCGAGTCGATGTTCCGGGCGCGCACCCTCGTGGTGCAGCGGGGCGTGAAGTCGCTGCCGGTGGTCGACACCGAGAGCCACGTGGTCGGCATCGTGTCGATCATCGACCTGTTCACCCGCGACCTCGTGGAGTGGGACACGGTCGAGACGATGATGACCACCGACGTCGTCACCCTCCCCGAGCACACTCCGGTGGCCGACCTCGTGCCGCTGATGACCGACGACGGCTACAAGTACGTGCCGATCGTCGACGCCGAGCAGCGGCTGGTCGGCGTCGTCACCCGCGGCGAGCTCATCGCCGTCCTGCACCGAGCGCTGCTGGGCGACGACCTGCCCGCCTGACGGGGTTGCAGGAGTCCCCGGGTACCCGGGGATTCCGACACTTCTCGGCCGAAATTTCGGCCGAGAAGAGCATGAGTCCCCGGTTAACCGGGGATTCCGACGACCCGCGGCGCCACGCAGACGGCGATCATCCCGGGCCCGACGTGGGCGCCGAGGACGGCGCCGACCTCGGCGCACCAGACGTCACGGCCCTCGAGGTTGGTGGCGAGGCGCTCGGCGAGCTGGTCGGCGAGGGTGGTGGCGCGGTCAGCGTTGGCGAGGTGGGCCACGCAGACGTCGGCGGGGTCGTCGCCGGCGGCGGTGACGGCGAGGTCGGCCAGCCGGGCCAGCGCGCGGGCCGAGGTGCGCACGCGCTCCAGCGCCTCGACGTGACCGTCGCGGATCTCCAGCAGCGGCTTGACGGCGAGCGCGCCACCGAGCAGTGCGGCGGCGGCGCCCATCCGGCCACCGCGGCGCAGGTACTCCAGCGTGTCGACGTAGAAGTACGACGAGCACGCCGCGGCGCGGCGCCGGGCGGCCTCGGCCACCTCGTCCGCCGAGCCCCCGCCCGCGGCCGCCTCGGCGGCCGACAGCGCCGCGTAGCCGGTGCCGACGCCGACCAGCCGGGTGTCGACGCAGGTCACGGGGATCGAGGCGTCGCGCGCCGCGAGCAGCGCCGACTCGTAGGTGCCGCTCATGTCACCCGACAGGTGCACCGACACCACCTCGGTCACGCCCGAGGCCGCCAGCGACGCGTACGTCTCCGCGAACACGGCGGGCGCCGGCCGCGAGGTGCTGACCGGCCGGAACGCCCGCAGCGCCTCGGCCACCCGCTCCGGGGTGGCCGACGGCGCGCCCTCGTCGAACGCCTCGGCGCCGACCACCACCTGGAGCGGGACGACCGTGATGCCGTGCTTCTCGGCGACCTCGGCCGGGAGGCTGGCCGTGGAGTCGGTGACCACCCCCACCCGCGCCGCCATGCCGTGAACCTATCCGTCGGCGTCAGACGACGACGTTCACCAGCCCCGGCGCGCGCACGATCACCTTGCGCACCTCGCGCCCGTCGATCGAGCGGACGACGGCGGCGTCGGCCAGGGCCAGCGCCTCCAGGTCGGCGGCGCTGACGTCGGGCGCGACCTCCAGCCGCGCCTTCACCTTGCCCTGCACCTGCACCACGGCGGTGACGGTCTCCTCCACCAGCAGCGCCTCGTCGACCACCGGCCAGCCGCTGTGGGCGACGGTGGGCTGGTGGCCCAGCCGCGACCACATCTCCTCGGCCACGTACGGCGCCACCAGCGACAGCAGCTTCGCCACGGTCTCGGCGGCCTCGCGCACGGCCGGGTCGGCACCGCCGGCGCCGGAGTCGATCACCTTGCGGGTGGCGTTCACCAGCTCCATCACCCGCGCGATCATCACGTTGAACCGGTGGCCCTCCACCAGCTGCTCGGCGTCGTGCACCGTGCGGTGGGTGACGCGGCGCAGCGCCTCGTCACCGGACGCCGGGTCGGCGCCCGGCGCGGAGGTGACGTCGCCGCTCAGCCGCCAGGCCCGCTGCAGGAACCGCAGCGACCCCGCCGGGCTCATGTCGGCCCAGTCGATGTCGTCCTCGGGCGGGCCGGCGAACACCAGCGTCAGTCGGACGGCGTCCACTCCGTAGTCCGCAAGTTGGTCCCCCAGACTGACGCCGTTGCCCAGCGACTTGCTCATCTTCTTGCCCTGGTTGATGACGATGCCCTGGTTCAGCTGGGCGGCGAACGGCTCGCGCACCTTCAGCATCCCCTGGTCGGCCAGCACCTTGGTGAAGAACCGCGCGTACAGCAGGTGCAGCACGGCGTGCTCGACGCCGCCGACGTAGATGTCGCAGGGCATCCAGGCGTTGGCCAGCTCGACGTCGTACGGCCCGTCCTCGTAGTGCGGCGAGCAGTAGCGCAGGAAGTACCAGGCCGAGTCGACGAAGGTGTCCATCGTGTCGGTGTCGCGCTCGGCGGGGCCGCCGCACTGCGGGCACGGCACCTCCACCCACTCGCGCGCCGCGGCCAGCGGCGACACGCCCTTCGGCTTCAGGTCGGCGCCCCGCAGCTCGGGCAGCGTCAGCGGCAGCTGGTCGTCGGGCACCGGCACCTCGCCGCACTTCGCGCAGTGCACGATCGGGATCGGCGGGCCCCAGTAGCGCTGCCGGCTGACCAGCCAGTCGCGCAGCCGGTAGTTCACCGTGCCGCGGCCGGTGCCCTGCTGCTCCAGCCACTCGATCGTCGTCCGCTTGGCCTCGGCGACGCCCATGCCGTCCAGCGAGATCTCGGCGTTGGCCGAGTTCACCGCCGCGCCCTCGCCCGTGTAGGCCTCGCCCTCGAAGTCCGCCGGCGGCTGCACGGTACGGACGATCGGCAGGTCGAAGACCTCGGCGAAGTCCCAGTCGCGCTGGTCCTGGCCGGGCACCGCCATGATCGCGCCGGTGCCGTAGTCGGCCAGCACGTAGTCGGCGGCGTAGACCGGGATCTGCTCGCCGGTGACCGGGTTGGTGGCGTGGACGCCCAGGAACACGCCGGTCTTGGGGCGGTCGGTGGCCAGCCGGTCGATCTCGCTGGCCCGCCGGACCGCCTCCAGGTACTCCTCGTAGGCCGGCCGCTGCTCGTCGGTGACCAGCTCGCCCGCCAGGTGCGCGTCGGCCGCCACCACCATGAACGTGGCTCCGAACAGGGTGTCGGGCCGGGTCGTATAGACCGTGATCGGCTCGTGCCCGCCCTCGACGGCGAAGGTCACGTGAGCACCCTCGGATCGGCCGATCCAGTTGCGCTGCGCGGTGATCACCCGGTCGCCCCAGGTGGGCGCCAGGTCGTCCAGGCAGTCCAGCAGCTCCTGGGCGTAGTCGGTGATCTTGAAGTACCACTGGGTCAGCTCGCGCTTGGTGACCAGCGCGCCGCAGCGCTCGCAGGTGCCGTCGACGACCTGCTCGTTGGCCAGCACGGTCTGGTCGTTCGGGCACCAGTTGACCGGGCTGTTCTTGCGGTAGGCCAGGCCCCACTCGCGCAGCCGCAGGAACAGCCACTGCGTCCAGCGGTAGTAGTCGGGATCGGAGGTGTTCAGCCGCCGGGTCCAGTCGAAGCTCAGGCCGTACCTCGCGAACGACGCCGCCTGGGTGTCGATGTTGTCGTAGGTGTAGGCGGCCGGGTGCGCGTCGTTGCGGATCGCCGCGTTCTCGGCGGGCAGGCCGAAGGAGTCCCAGCCCATCGGGTTCAGGACCTCGTAGCCGCGGAACCGCCAGTACCGCGCGATGACGTCGTGGAGCGCCGTCACCTCGGCGTGACCCATGTGCAGGTCGCCGCTCGGGTAGGGGAACATCGTCAGCGCGTAGCGCTTCTCGCGCTCGCCGCTGGTGACGGCGGCGTCGTCGGCCACGAACGGCTGCAGGTCCTCCCAGACCTGCTGCCACTTGGTCTCGACCGCCGCCACGTCGTACGCCGTCGAATGTTGCTGCGCCGCTTCTTCACTCACGGTGAACTCCTGGGTGGTGCGTCTCGGACATGAAAAAACCCCTCACGCAGGAGGGGTGGCCGCGCGAACCGTCTGTGCGATCGGGTCAGCGCGGCTGTCCAAGGAGCAGGGTGCGGGTCATCACGGAAGCATCGTACCGTGCGGCTCGTGGACTCGCCTCCCGACATTCCTGTCGCCTCGGTCTCGCCCTGGATCGTCGCGCAGGACGCCGCCGGGCTGCTCGGCTTCCTGGCCGACGTCCTCGGTGCCGTCGAGGTCGGCCGGCTCCCGCGACCCGACGGCAGCCTCGGCCACGCCGAGACCCGCGTCGGCGACACCGCGATCGTCGTCGTCGACGCCGCCGAGGGCTGGACGCCGGCCCCGGCGCTGCTGCGGATCCGGGTCGCCGACCTCGACGGCGTGCTCACGCGGGCCGCGGCCGCGGGCGCCGTCGTCGTCACCCCGCGCACCTCGCTGCCGTTCGGCGACGATGTCGTGCGGGTGCGGGACCCCTGGGACAACCTGTGGTGGCTGCACCAGCACGTCGAGGACGTCGACTTCGCGGCGCTGCTCGGCCGGATGGACGACCCGGCCACGCTCGCGGCGATGCAGGACTACGACGCCTCGCTGGACGCCGAGATGCGACGGCGGGCGGGCTCGTGAGCGACTGGCGCTCGCTGCTGTCCGCGACCGCCGACACCGCCACCGACTACCTCGACGGCGTCCGCGACCGGCCGGTCGCGCAGCCGGTGGGCATGGCCGACCTGGTGGCCGCGCTCGGCGGGCCGTTGCCCGACGGTCCGACGCCGGCCGCCGACGTCGTCCGCCACCTCGTCTCCGCCGCCGACCCGGGACTCGTGGTCACCAACGGCGGCCGCTACTTCGGCTTCGTGGAGGGCGGGGTGCTGCCGGCGGCGCTGGCCGCCGACTGGCTGGCCTCGACCTGGGACCAGAACCCCGGCTTCGCGGCCCTCTCCCCCGCCGCCGCGGCCGCCGAGGAGGTGTGCCGCGGCTGGCTCGTCGACCTGCTCGGCCTGCCGTCGCACTGCTCGGCCGGCTTCACCACCGGCGCCCAGATGGCCAACCTCGCCGGGCTCGCCACCGGCCTGCGGCACGGCTACACCCGGATCGGCTGGGACCTCGACGAGGACGGACTGCTCGGCGCCCCGCCGCCCGTCGTCGTGGTCGGGGCGGAGCGGCACGCCACCGTCGACCGGGCGCTCCGCCTGCTCGGCGTCGGCCGGCGGCACCTGCGGGTGGTCGAGTCCGACGACCAGGGCCGGATGCTGCCCGACGAGCTGTCCCAGGCCCTCTCGTCGGACGGCCCGGTGCTCGTCGTCGCGCAGGCCGGCAACGTGAACACCGGCGCGGTCGACCCGCTCCGCGCGATCTGCGACACCGCCCACGCCCACGACGCGTGGGTGCACGTCGACGGCGCCTTCGGGCTCTGGGCCGCGGCGGCCCCGGATCGCGCCCACCTCACCGACGGCGTCGCGCTCGCCGACTCGTGGGCCACCGACGGTCACAAGTGGCTCAACGTGCCCTACGACTGCGGGATCGTGCTGTGCGCGCACCCCGACAGCCACCGCGCCGCGATGACGCTCTCGGCGTCCTACCTCGCCCGCACCGGCGCCCGCGACGGCACCGACTGGACGCCGGAGTCGTCCCGCCGGGCCCGCGCCTTCGCGCTGTGGGCCGGGCTGCGCAGCCTCGGCCGCGACGGCGTCGGCGAGATGGTCGAGCGCTGCTGCCGGCACGCCGCGCGGCTGGCCGGCGTGCTCGCCGCCGAGCCCGGCGTCGAGGTGCTCAACGAGGTGGTGCTCAACCAGGTGCTGCTGCACGTGGGCGACGAGGAGCGCACCCGCGCGGTGGCCGCCGCGATCCAGGCCGAGGGGCGGGTCTGGCTCGGCACCACGATGCGCCACGGCGTGCCCGCACTGCGGGTCAGCGTGTCCGACCACGCCACCACCGAGGCCGACGTCGACGTGGCGATGGACGCGATCCTGACGGCGGTGCGTCGCTCGTAGGGTCGGGACATGAACACCCCGCGGATGAGCGTCCTCGACCTGTTCCGGCTCGACGGCACGGTGGCGATCGTGACCGGCGCCTCCAGCGGCCTCGGCGTCGCGTTCGCGCAGGCGCTGGCCGAGGCCGGCGCCGACGTCGCCCTCGGCGCCCGGCGGGTCGACCGGCTCGCCGACACCGCCGCGCTGGTGGAGGCGGCCGGCCGCCGCGCGATCGCCGTCGAGACCGACGTCGCCGACCCCGACTCCTGCCAGGCGCTGGTCGACGCCACCGTCGAGCGGCTCGGCCGGGTCGACGTCCTGGTCAACAACGCCGGCGTCGGGACGGCGGTGCCGGCCACCCGGGAGACCCCGGAGGAGTTCCGCCGCGTCATCGACGTCAACCTCAACGGCTGCTACTGGATGGCGCAGGCGTGCGGCCGGGTGATGGAGCCCGGGTCGAGCATCGTGAACATCTCCTCGGTGCTCGGGCTCACCACCGCCGGGCTGCCGCAGGCCGCCTACGCCTCGTCCAAGGCGGCGCTGATCGGGCTCACCCGCGACCTCGCCCAGCAGTGGACCGGCCGCAAGGGCATCCGCGTCAACGCACTCGCTCCCGGGTTCTTCGCCTCGGAGATGACCGAGCAGTACCCGCCCGGCTACCTCGACGGTCAGCTGGAGCGCATCCCCAGCGGCCGGGCGGGCGACCCGCAGGAGCTCGCCGCCACCGTCGTCTGGCTCGCCTCCGCCGCCGGCGGCTACGTGACCGGCCAGACCCTCGCCGTCGACGGCGGCATGACCATCACCTGACGGCGAGCGCCATCCGCGGCAGCACCCGGCCGACGATCGAGCCACTCGGGCTCTCCCCGACCCGCCGCGCGCCGAGTCGCGTGTAGAAAGCCTCGGCGTGCGGGTCGGCGTCGAGGTGCAGGCTGTCCATCCCGAGCCGCGCCGCCAGGTCGAGGGCGGCGCTGGTGAGCAGGCCGCCCAGACCACGCCCCATCGCCGCCGGCTCGACGAACAGGTGGGCTAGCTCGCCGTCGGGCGGCTCGCCGTCGATGGCCACGAAGCCCAGCAGGTCGCCGTCGTCGGCTACGAGCACCCGTCCCGTCTCACACCACGCGGGCGAGACCGTGAGCTCGTCGCGGCAGGAGTCGAGGAACTCCTGGCTGTAGCCCCAGTGGCCCTTGCTGCGCAGCGCGAGGTCGCTGAGCGCGCCGGCCTCGTCGGCCCGGGCCGGGCGGACGGCGGGAGGGTGGTCGGGCACCCGACCACCCTCGCACGCGTCGGTGGCGGATGGCCTCCACCGGCGGCGGTCAGCGGGCTCGTGCGGCTAGGTTCCCCGTCTGTGGACATGCTGCCGAGCGCCCAGATCGCCGAGACCGGCCTGACCGACTGGCGCAAGCTGGCCCAGGGGCTGCACGCCCGCTACCTGGTCGCCGACTTCGGCACCGCCGCGCGGTTCGTCGCCGCGGTGGGCGAGGCGGGCGACGCGCTGTCGCACCACCCGCGGGTCTCGATCGGCCAGGGCTACGTCGACCTCGAGCTCGTCACCCCCGACGCCATCTACCGCGACGACGACGGCACCGAGTACGTCGTCGAGTGGGTGACCCAGCAGGACGTCGACCTCGCCCGCCGCATCACCGAGATCGCCGCCGACCACGGACTCGCCGCCGACCCGGCGTCGGTCAGCGAGATCGAGCTCGGCCTCGACACCGCGAGCTCCGCGACCATCGCCCCCGTGTGGGCCGCCCTCCTGACCGGCAGCCCCGACTCCCAGGGCCGCGGCGTCCCCAGCGACGAGATCCGCGACGCCACCGGGCGGGTCCCCAACCTCTGGTTCGGCGACGACGACGGCCCCCAGCGGTTCCACGTCGAGGTCTACGTGCCGCTCGAGGCGGTCGAGCAACGCGTCGCCGCGGCCGTCGCCGCCGGCGGCACCGTCGTCGACGACAGCAACGCCCCCGGCCTCACCGTCCTCGCCGACCAGGACGGCAACCGGGGTGTCCTGTGCGTCGACGTGTCTGCGGTGAAGCAGGACTGAGCCGCCACAAGGCTGCTAGACCAACGCCCGACGCGCGGACCCCGCAGCACAGTCGGCGAGACCGGCCCGGGCGTCTCGACAAGCTCGACGAACGTGGACCACCGGCGGCGGTGGTGCCGAGACCGTGGCTAGCGCGACCTCCTCGACCACCGGGTGCGGGCGTGCAGGTAGGCCGCGCTGCTGGAGTAGCCGAGCCGGGTGGCGACGTCGGCGACCGGGATGGTGCGTGGGCCGGAGAGCAGGGCCGCCGACAGTGAGGAGCGGACCTCGTCGAGGAGCTCCTGGTAGCTCGTGCCCTCGGCGCGGAGCCGGCGGCGGAGGGTGCGGTCGGTCATGGCGAGGGCGGCGGCGACGTCGGGCATCGGGGCGCCGTCGGCCAACCGCTGGGTGACGAGCACGCGCACGTCCTGGGCCAGACCGGACCGGGCTCGGCGGCGGGCCACCACAGCAGCGCACACCTCCGCGTGGGCGGCGAGGGCGGCCTCGCTGCGTTGCGCAAGAGGCCGGTCGAGCTGAGACACGTCGAACCGCAACCGCACGACGTCGTCGGTGCGCTCCACCGACGCCCCGACCCCGCCGGGCACGAGCGAGTCGAGCACCCGGTGGACGGCGGTGGCGTCGCGCCCGACCAGGAAGCGGCGGACGTCGGCCGGCAGGCCCGCGCCGTCGACCGTGATCACGACGAGCGAGCCGTCGAGGTCGGCCCGCGGGATGGCGAAGGCGAAGCTCAGGTCGATGAACCGCAGCGCCACCGCCATCGCGTCGGCCACCGTGCGGCTGGCGAGCAGGGCGAAGCCGAAGGCGCCGAAGGTCGCCGCGGTGTAGCGCTCCCCCACCGCCGGGCCGACCTCGCCGAGCAGGTGCCGCAGCGTGCGGACGACGGTGAGCTCCTGGGCCGCCGTCACCTCGGTGGCGTCGTCGAGGTCGGCACGAGTCAGCCCGGTGCCCACCAACGACCGTGAAGGAGGCACCCCGCACACGACGCCGTGCTCGACCAGCACCCGCACCCCCGCGACCGCGCGCGGGAAGGACCAGTCGGCGGCGGCCGGCTCCGGGAACCGCATGTCCGGAATTATCAACCAGAACGACCCGCAACGGTCCCCGAGGACGAGCAGGATTCCTAGCGTCGACCACATGGCTCCCCGCGTGATCGTCATCGGTGCCGGCTTCGGCGGCCTCGGCGCTGCCCGCGACCTGCTCCGCGCCGGCATCACCGACGTGACCGTGCTCGAGCGCGGCGACGACGTCGGCGGCGTGTGGCGCGACAACACCTACCCGGGCGCGGCGTGCGACGCGCCCTCGCCGATCTACTCCTGGTCGTGGGCGCCACACGCGTGGTCGCGCCGCTACGCCACCCAGCCCGAGATCCTCGACTACGTGCGCCGAACGGCAGCACAAGAGGGCGTGCTGGACCTCGTCGAGTACGGCCAGGACGTCGTCTCCTGCGGCTTCGACGAGAAGACCGCCACCTGGACGGTCGCCACCCGGGACGGCCGCCGCCGGCGGGCCGAGGTGCTCGTATCGGCGGTGGGTCAGCTCTCGACGCCGGTGGTGCCGGACCTGCCGGGTGCCGGCAGCTTCGCCGGCCCGGCGTTCCACTCCGCCGAGTGGCGCCACGACGTCGAGCTCACCGGCCGGCGAGTCGCGGTCGTGGGCACCGGCGCGAGCGCCATCCAGTTCGTGCCGGGCATCGTCGACGAGGTCGGCTCGCTGACGGTGTTCCAGCGCTCGGCGCCCTATGTGATCCCCAAGCCCGACACCGAGTACGGCGGCAACGTGAGCCGCCGGGTGGGACGGGAGCAGCGGATCCTGCACCGGCTCGCCGAGAGCTTCAACCGGGTGCTGTCGGGCGAGGCGCCGTGGACCCGGCAGTACCTCGGGCTGCTGCGGCTCGTGTGGTGGCTGCACCTGCGCCGGGCGATCCCGGACCGGGCGCTACGGGACAAGCTCGTGCCAGACCACCCGCTCGGCTGCAAGCGCGTGCTCTTCAGCGGCGACTGGTACCCGGCGCTGGCGCGCGATCACGTCGACGTCGTCACGCAGGCCGTCACCGCCGTCGAGCCGCACGGCGTCCGCACCGCCGACGGCCGGCTGCACGAGGCGGACGTGCTCGTGTGGGGCACCGGGTTCGCCGCCACCGAGTTCCTGGCCGGCATCGAGGTCACCGGGCGCGACGGCGCCGACCTGCACGAGGTCTGGGCCGACGGCGCCCGCGCGCACCTCGGCCTCACGGTGCCGGGCTTCCCGAACCTGTTCTGCGTGTACGGGCCGAACACCAACCTCGGCGGCAACTCCGTGATCGGGATGATGGAGGCGCAGACGCACTACCTCACCCAGGTGGTGCTGCGGCTCGACCGCGGGCACGCGGTCGAGGTGCGGCCGGAGGTCGCGGCGCGCTACGACACCGAGGTGCAGCACCGCCTGGCCGGCTCGGTGTGGTCGACCTGCGCCAGCTGGTACCGCGAGGCGGGCAGCGGGCGGATCACGACCAACTGGCCGGGCACGGTCGACGAGTTCGCCGACCGCACCACGACCGTGGCGTGGGACGAGCTGGTGACCTCAGACGCGGCGCTTGCCCGCGATCAGGAACTTGTAGACCAGGAACGCGATCACGAGAACGACGAGGATGATCAGCAACAGCTTCAGCACAGGTGACTCCTTTGATGGGGTGCGACCACTGTGACGGCGGCCGCGACGCCGATCCCACCCCTGCCGGGGTGAAGCGGCTCAGGCGGTGGTGCCGGGCTCCAGCCGGGCACCGGCCGTCACGGTGACGCCGTCGCCGACCCGGCAGCTCCGGCCGACGAGGGTCACCTGCTCGGGGTCGTCGAGGTCGGCGTCCTCGCTCCCGACGACAGCGCCGGGCCCGATCTCGCAGCCGGTGTCGACCACCGCGCCGGTCACGGTGGCACCGGCGCGCACCACGGTGTCGGCGAACAGCACGCTGTGCGCCACCTCCGCGCCGGCCTCCACGACGACCCCGGGGCCTACCACGCTGCGGCGCACGGTGCCGGACACCTCGCTGCCGGGGCTCACCAGCGAGTCGGACACGACGGCGCCGTCGAGCACGCGGGCGGGCGGTCGCGGCGGCTGGGCGGTGAGGATCGGCCAGTCCGCGTCGCCGAGGACCCCGGCGCCGTCGGTCAGGACGTCGAAGTGGGCCTGCAGGTAGTGCTGCGGCTGCCCCAGATCACGCCAGTACCCGGGGAGCGGATGGGCCACGACGGTCGTGTGCTCGACCAGGTGCGGCACCAGATGCTCGCCGAAGTCGCCGAGCCCGGTGTCACCCGCCTCGGCCTCGGCGCCGAGCTCGCGGTGGAGCGTCTCGAGGGTCTCCACCAGTACCACCGGGTCGTAGGCGAACACCTCGGCGGCCACGACGCCCGTGTCGGGGTCGTCCGGCTTGTACTCGAAGCCGACCACGCGGCCGTCGTCGACCTCGACCGTGGCGTGGTCACCGGCGTCGGACAGCGGCACCTCGGTGGTCACCACCGTGCACGCCGCCCCGGCCTCCAGGTGGCGGTCGACGAGCTCACCGAAGTCCAGCCGGTAGACGTGGTCGGCGCTCATCACGAGGACGACGTCGGGGCCGAACGCCGTGATCTGGTCACGGATGCGGAACAGCTCGTCGGCGTTGCCGCGGGCGAAGCCGTCCTCGTCCAGGCTGCCGGTGCCCTGTTGCGGGGCCAGCAGCCGCAGCCCGCCGTGGGTGCGGTCGAGGTCCCACGGCCGCCCGTTGGCGACCTCCTCGGCGATCGTCGTCCCCTGGTACTGCACCGACAGCCACACGTGGGTGACCCCGCTGTGGGCGAGGTTCGACAGCGGGAAGTCGACGAGCTGGAACACCCCCGCGAACGGCAGGGCGGGCTTGGCGCGCTCCCGCGTCAGGACGTCCATGCGGCTGCCCGCGCCGCCGGCCTGGATGATCGCGAGCACGTGGGGTCGGCGCATGGCGCATGGTGGCATGGGCGCGGGACCCCGCCTCCCACCGGGCGGTAGGGCGATTTCGTGACCGCCGCGGCGGTTGGCTAGTATCGCCCGGTCCGCACGACCTGGGGCTGTGGCGCAGCTGGTAGCGCATCTGCATGGCATGCAGAGGGTCAGGGGTTCGAGTCCCCTCAGCTCCACCAGGATCGAACCCCCGCCGTCCACGGCGGGGGTTTCGTCTGTCCTCGGAGCTCACACCTGCCGGTTGTAGGCCTCGAGCCGCAGCGGGCCGCCGGCCGGGTGCTCGACGAGCTCGGCCCACGCACAGTTGCGTAGCCCGCGCAGGGTGCGGAACTGGTCCTCCCCCCAGCCCAGCACGGCGCCGAGGGCGATCCGTGCAGCGCCGCCGTGGGTGACGGCGACGCCGGTCTCCCCCGGGCCCAGCGCGGCGAGCAGGTCGCCGAGCGCGGCCGCCATCCGGGAGGCGACGGCGCCGACCCGCTCGGCGCCGGGCACGTCGTCATAGTGGCCCAGCTGGAACCGGGCGAACTCCTCCGGCGCGGCCGTCACGTACTCCTCGTGGGTCAGCCCCTCCCGCTCCCCGAGCGAGAACTCCCGCAGCCGGGCGTCCGGCACGGCAGCGAGGCCGGTGGCGGCCGCGACGGGTGCCGCGGTCTCCCGCGCCCGGGCGAGGTCGGAGGTCCACAGCAGCGACGGCGTCATCGCCGCCACTGCTGGCGCGACACCGGCGGCCTGCGCGTGGCCGGTGTCGTCGAGGCCGACGTCGATGTGCCCCTGCACGCGGAGCACGTGGTTCCAGGCGGTGCGGCCGTGGCGGAGCAGGACCAGCCGGCGCGGCCCGCTCACCGCTCGTGCGAGACGACGTCGGCCGGGAGGTCGATGGTCGGGCAGTCGCGCCAGAGCCGCTCGAGCGCGTAGAACGCCCGCTCCTCCTCGTGCTGCACGTGCACCACGATCTCGCCGTAGTCGATGAGCACCCAGCGGCCGTCGCGCTGGCCCTCGCGGCGGATCGGCTTGGCGCCGGACTCGCGCAGCTTGTCCTCCACCTCGTCGACGATCGACTTCACCTGCCGGTCGTTGGTGCCCGAGACGAGCAGGAAGGCGTCGGTGATGGCGAGCTGGTCGCTGACGTCGAAGGCGACGATCTGCTGGGCGAGCTTGTCGGAGGCCGCGCGGGCGGCGGTCACGACGAGGTCGACGGCGTGGTCGGTGGCGGTCATGAGTCGGGTTCCTTGTCGGCGTACAGGCCGTGCTTGGTGATGTACTGGACGACGCCGTCGGGCACGAGGTACCAGACCGGGCGTCCCTGCCGCTGGCGCTCGCGGCAGTCGGTGGAGCTGATGGCCAGCGCCGGCACCTCCACGATCGTGAGCCGCTCCTGCGGCATCGCGGCGATGGCGGCGGGGTCGAGCTCGGCACCGGGCCGGGTGCAGCCCACGAAGTGGGCCAGCTCGAAGAGATGCTCGGCGTCGCGCCAGCTGAAGATCTCGGTGAGCGCGTCGGCGCCGGTGATGAAGTAGAGGTCGGCGTCCGGGTGCTCGGCGCCGAGGTCGCGCAGCGTGTCGGTGGTGTACGTCGGGCCCTCGCGGTCGATGTCGACGCGGGAGACCCGGAACCGCGGGTTGGCGGCGGTGGCCACCACGGTCATCAGGTAGCGGTGCTCGGCCGGCGAGACCTTCCGGTCCACCTTCTGCCACGGCTGGCCGGTCGGCACGAACACGACCTCGTCGAGGTCGAACCAGTCCTGCACCTCCGAGGCCGCCACCAGGTGGCCGTGGTGGATGGGGTCGAAGGTGCCGCCCATGACGCCGATCCGGCGTCGGGCTCCCCCGGTTGCCCTCGCCACCGTGTCGCTCAGCTGTGCTCCCGGCCGCCGCCGAAGGCGATGAGGGCGGCGAGCATGAGCAGGAGGATCAGCAGCGCGCCGCCGCCGACCACCCAGGCCGGGACGGCGGGCTCGCCGTGGGTCTCCTCGGCCGCCCGGACGGCGGTCTGGGCAACGGTCGCGACCAGGCTCGACATGGGCTGCAGCCTAGCCTGCGGCCTCCCCGGGCCGGATCAGTGGACGGCGATGTCGACGCCGAGGAACAGCAGCGCGAACCGGGCGCTGCGCCCGACCACGACGGTGGGCACGAAGACGACCATCGGCATCCGCAGCGCCCCGCCGACCACGGCCATCACGAGCAGCGGCGGCAGCCCGACCAGCGCGGAGAGGAACATGAGGCCGCCGGCGTACCAGGGCCGCCCCTGCATCCGGGCCGACCACTTCTCGTAGGAGGCGCGGGTCTTCGGCTTCTCGAGCTTCTTCTGGACCCAGCGCGACTCGACTCCGCGGCGGGCGATCTCGTACCAGATGACCTTGCCGACGGTCGCGCCCAGCCCGGCGGCGATGCCGAGCGAGATCGCGTTCGCCGTCCCGTTCTCGGCCGCGCCGGCGCCCACGATGTAGAGCTCGATGGGCAGGAACGGGAGCAGCGCCGAGGCGATCCCGATGGCGAACGTCGTCAGCCAGAGGATCACCGGATTCCGGCTCCGGCTGGCGGGACCCGTTCAGGCACGGGCATCCCGAGCTGCAGCAGCCAGCGCAGGGAGACGCACTTCACGGCGAGCAGGGCGAGTGCGATGACGAGGCCGGCCCACCACCAGCCGGTCACGAGGAGCAGCACCGCGAACAGCGCGGAGTTGGTGGCCTTGGCGGGCTTGGACCAGTTCCAACGCCAGATCCGGCGGTCGACCTCGTAGAAGTAGTTCGGGCTCCGGATCGGCCACGCCAGGAACGCCAGCGACAGGTACATGTCGATGACCATGAACTCGAGCAGGTAGACGGCGACCGGGATCGCCATCTCGGGCTGGAGGAACGCGAAGCCGACGTAGAAGGCCGCGCAGTTGAGCCGGTCGCAGAACATGTCGATGGCGGCGCCGATGCGGGTCTCGCAGTCGAAGATCCGGGCGTAGGTGCCGTCGACGATGTCGCCGACCCAGTAGACGACGAGGCCGACGACGAGGAGCGTCAGGTCCTCCTCGTAGGTCGCGCCGAGGCAGAGCGCGAGGGCGGCGACGGTGCGGATGGCGGTGATGACCGTGGCGCCGGTCCAGAGCCGCTCGACCGACGCGTCGGCGTAGGTCGCGCGCTCCCCGGTCACGCCAGAACACTACCCAGCGGGCACCCCCGGATCAGGGCTACCCGGTGAACCTCACCTGACGTGTCCGTCGCCGGTGACGACGTACTTCGTGGCGGTCATCTCCGGCAGCCCCATCGGGCCGCGCGCGTGCAGCTTCTGGGTGCTGATCCCGATCTCGGCGCCGAAGCCGAACTCGCCGCCGTCGGTGAACCGGGTGCTCGCGTTCACCAGCACGGCGGCGGAGTCGACGGCGGCGGTGAACCGGCGGGCGGCGGCCTGGTCGCGGGTGAGGATCGCCTCGGTGTGGCCGCTGGAGAAGCGCCGGATGTGGGCGACCGCGGCGTCGAGGTCGGGGACGACGGCGGCGGAGATGTCGAGCGAGAGGTACTCCCGGCCGTGGTCGTCGTCGGTGGCCGGCACGACGCCGCAGAGGCGGGCGACGACCGGGTCGCCGTGCACCGTGACGCCGGCGTCCTGGAGGGCGCTCACCAGCCGCGGCAGCAGGGTGTCGGCGAGGTCGGCGTGCACGAGCAGCGACTCGGCGGCGTTGCACACGCTGGTGCGCTGGGTCTTCGCGTTCACCACGATCTCGACGGCCTGGTCGGGGTCGGCCGAGGCGTCGACGTACACGTGGCAGTTGCCGACGCCGGTCTCGATCACCGGAACCGTCGACTCCTCGACCACGCTCTGGATGAGGCCGGCGCCGCCGCGCGGGATGAGCACGTCGACGAGCCCGCGGGCGCGCATCAGCGCCTTCACGGTGTCGTGGGAGTCGGCGGGCACCAGCAGCACGGCGTCGGCGGGCAGCCCGCTCGCGGTCAGCGCGTCGCGCAGCACCGCCACCACCGCCGCGTTGGAGGCCGCCGCGCTCGACGAGCCGCGCAGCAGCACCGCGTTGCCCGACTTGAGGCAGATGCCCGCGGCGTCGGCGGTGACGTTGGGGCGGGCCTCGTAGATCATCCCGACGACGCCGAACGGCACCCGCACCTGGCGCAGCTCGAGCCCGTTCGCCAGCGTGCTGCCGCGGACCACCTCGCCCACCGGGTCGGGCAGCCCGGCGACGTCGCGCAGCCCCTGCGCCATGCCGGCCACCCGGCCGTCCGGGCCGCCGGTCAGGCGGAGCCGGTCGACGACGTTCGCGGGGGTGCCGCCGGCCTCGGCGCGTGCGACGTCGTCGGCGTTGGCGGCCAGCACCTCGGCCTCGCGGGCGAGCAGCCCGTCGGCCATCGCGTGGAGCGCGGCGTCCTTCGCGGCGCGAGTGGCGAGCGCCAGCTCGTGGGCGGCCTCGCGGGCGCGCCCGGCCAGGGCGGTCACGTCCTCGCGGGTGGTCACACCTCGAGGGTAGTGACGCCTACCGTGCACGGGTGGCCCGACCGATCTTCGTCGTGCAGCGGCACGACGCCTCGTCCCTGCACTTCGACGTCCGGCTCGAGGTCGACGGCGTGCTGGTGTCGTGGGCGGTGCCGAAGGGCCCCTCCCTCGACCCGCGCGACAAGCGGCTGGCCGTCAAGGTCGAGGACCACGAGCTGTCGTACGCCGACTACGAGGGCCGGATCGGCGACGGCTACGGCAAGGGCACGGTGATCGTGTGGGACACCGGCCCCTACGACAACCTCACCGAGGAGGACGGCGAGGCGGTCGCGATGGCCGAGGCCGTGGCGGGCGGGCACGTGAAGGTACGGCTGCAGGGCCACAAGCTCACGGGGGCCTTCTCCTTCCGCCGCACCCGGATGGGCGGCGAGGAGAAGAACTGGCTGCTGGTGAAGGTCGACGACGAGGGCGCCGACCGTCGCCGCCGTCCGACGTCGACCCGGAACGAGTCGGTGCTCTCCGGCCGCACCAACGAGGACCTCGAGGCCGACTGAACAAATGCAACCCGTAGGTTGCATTTCCTTCCTCGACATGCAACTCTGTGGTTGCATCCAGATCTAGAGGAGGAGCAGAACGATGGTCGACATCATGCATCGCATCGCGGTGAAGGAGATCTCGCCCGAGACCGTGTTCGACGCGGTCGCGACCCGTGACGGCATCGCGTCGTGGTGGATCGGCAGCACGAGTGGCGACGCCGAGCTCGGCGGCACCCTCGACTTCGGCGCCGACATCAAGGCCCGGGTGGTCGAGCGGCGTCCGGACCGCGTCGGCTGGGAGGTGACCGCGGGCGCCCCCGAGTGGATCGGGACCCACATCACCTTCGACATCCAGCGCGACGGGGACTGGACCGTCGTCCTGTTCGCGCACGAGGGCTGGGCCGAGCGGGTCCCGTTCATGCACCACTGCAGCACGAAGTGGGGCGTGTTCATGCTCAGCCTCAAGCAGTACCTCGAGACCGGCACGGGATCGCCCACGCCGCACGACACCCACGTCGACAACTGGTCATGACCAGAGGAACCACCACCCCGGCCGTGCTGGGGGTGCTCTTCGCCGGCGCGTTCATGATGGGCACCGCGGACGAGCTCGTCTACGCGATGCTCGACCTGATCTCGTCCGGACTCGCGATCTCGGTCCCGTCCGCCGGCGCGCTCGTGACGGCCAACGCGCTCGGGCTGATGATCGGCGGTCCGCTCGCGACCCTGCTGACCGCGCGGCTGGACCGGCGCGCCGTGCTCCTCGCCGCCGTCGCGGTCTTCGTGGTGCTCAACCTGGCGCCGGTCCTGACCGACAGCTACCCGGCCTTCCTGGTCTCGCGCGCGCTGGTCGGCACGGTCCAGGGCGTGTTCATCGCGGCCGCGATCACGATCGCGACCTCGCTGGTACCGCCCGAGCGGACGGGCCGTGCGATGGCGCTGGTGATCTCGGGCTTCGCGACGGCGAGCGCCGTGGGCCTCCCCTTGTTCACGCTCCTCGGTCGGACGCTCGGCTGGCGGGTCTCGTTCGGCGCGGTCGCCGCGATCGGACTGGCGGTGCTGCTCGCCTCGCTCACCGTGCTTCCGCGCGTGCCGACCGAGGCCTCGAGCCACGCGGTCGGAGATCAGCTCCGGCATGCCCTGGCGCCGCGGGTGCTGGCCGTCCTGGCGCTGTGCTGCCTGGTCTTCGCCGCCGTCCAGTCGGTGTGGACCTACCTGGTGCCCTACCTGGGCGAGGTCACGGGCGTCTCCGGCGCCGGCGTGACCCTCTTCCTGCTGCTCTACGGCGTGGCGGCGCTGGTCGGCTCGACCGCCGGCGGCCGGTTCGCCGACGCGGACGCCGGGCGCACGCTGATCGTGGGCACGGTCGGGCTCGGTGCGACCCTGCTGGGGATGTACCTGTTCGGCGGAAGCCCGGTCGCGATGGCCGTGGCGGTGGTGTGCGTGGGACTGTGCATGGCCATGACGCCCGCGATGCAGCTCCGGGTCGAGACGCTCGCCGGTCCCGGCGCACCGGTGGCGTCGTCGCTGCCGGTCTCGGCGGTCTACGCCGGCATCGCCGTCGGCTCGGCCGCAGGGGGCACCGCGATCGACCTCGCCGGCCTGCCCGCCGCCGTCCTGACCGGAGCGGCGGTCGCCGCGGTCGCCGCCGCGATCGCGGTGGCCTCGACCGGACTGCGACCCGCACCCGTGCCGACGAACGCGCCGGAGCGCGAATCGATCCCTGCCTGACCGACCACCACCGACCCGAGAGGACACGACGCATGGCACCCCACCAGCCCGCGGTCACCGACCCCGACACGTTCACCGTCCGACGCACCATCCAGATCAGCGCACCGCCGGAGAAGGTCTGGACGGCGGTGACCGAGCCCGAGCACATCTCGCGGTGGTTCGGACGAACCGTCCTGACCGGCGACGGCGTCGGCGCGCACGGCACCATCGCCTGGCCCGACCAGGAGGCGATGCCGATGCGCGTCGAGGCGATCGACCCGGGCCGGAGCGTCACCTACCGCTGGTGCAACGACGGCACCGACCGGGTGCCGGCGACGGTCGACGACGCGCCGTCCACGGTGTTCACCTTCACCCTCGAGCCCACGACCGACGGCACCCGGCTCACCGTGGTGGAGACGGGGTTCGAGACGACCGCCGACCCCGCGGGCGGCATGGAGAGCCACCGCCAGGGTTGGGACGGCGAGCTCGACAAGCTCGTCCGCCTGCTCGAGGGCGGCACGCCGTGACCGAGACGCTGGTGCCCGTGTTCTCCGCGCTCGGCGACGAGACCCGGTGGTCGATCCTGCAGGCGCTGGGCGAGGGCGACGCCTCCGCGTCGGGGCTCGCCGGCCGCCTCCCGATCAGCCGCCAGGCCATCGCCAAGCACCTCGCCGTCCTCGAGGACGTCGGGCTGGTCCGGCCGGTCCGGGTCGGCCGCGAACTGAGGTACCAGGTCATCGGGTCGGAGCTCAGTGCGGCGGGCCGACGTCTCGATGCGATCGGCAGCGCCTGGGAGGCCCGTCTCGCGGCGATCAAGCAGATCGCCGAGGACCTGTAACCGTCGCTCAGCCGAGCGCCGCGAGCGCCTTCCGCGCCCGCGCCAGGGCCTGCGGGCGTGCCCGGACGTCGGCCCAGGGGTCGCCGGTGCGGGCCAGCCGGCGCGGCACGGAGGTCACGGTGTGCTGGTCGGGGCGGACGCGGGAGAGCTCGTCCCAGGTGATCGGCACCGACACCGAGGCGCTCGGCCGCGGCCGGACGGCGTACGGCGGCACCGCGGTCTGGGCGTAGCCGTTGCGGCCGATGTCGACGTAGACGCGAGTGCCACGCTTGGCCTTGCGGTGCTCGAGGGTGAGCAGGTCGGGCTCGCGGGAGACGAGCACCTCGGCGCACTCCCGTGCGAAGCCCCGCACCTCGTCGAACGTCAGTCGGGGCCGCAGCGGCACGAGCACGTGGTAGCCGCGCGACCCGGTGGTCTTCACGCAGGTCTCCAGGCCGAGGTCGTCGAGCAGCTCACCGACGAGCCGGGTGGCGCGGCGGACGTCGCGCAGCGTGCCGCCCTCGCTCGGATCGAGGTCGAAGATCAGCTGGTCCGGCTTGTCCAGCGACCCCTCGCGACAGAGCCAGGTGTGCGGCGTGATGCACGCCTGCTGGGCCAGGTAGACCAGCGTGCGGGCGTCGTCGACCACCACCTGCCGCTGCGGCCCGTCGACGCCCTCGACCTCCACGGTGCGCACCCAGTCGGGGAAGTGCGAGGGCACCTTCTTCTCGTAGAACGACGGCCCGTCGACGCCGTCGGGGTAGCGCTGCATGTTGACCGGGCGGTCGCGCAGGTGAGGCAGCATCACGTCGGCGACCCGCTCGTAGTAGCGGGCCAGGTCGAGCTTGGTGACGCCGGGGAACAGCTCCTTGTCGGGCTTGCTGATCTCGACGCCGGCGACCGTGCTCACTCCCGCACCACGTCCTCGGGCCGCTTGTCGGTGCGCAGCCCGAGGAACCGCGGGTGCCGCAGCTGACCGCCGCTGGTCCACTCGGTGAACGCGAGCTCGGCCACCAGCCGCGGCTTCGCCCAGTGCACGCCCTTGCGCGGCGGCTTGCCGACGGTGACCGGGCTGGTGTCGGCCTCGAGCTTCGTGAGCCGCGCGTGCAGGTCACGCAGGACGGCGTCGGAGAAGCCGGTGCCGACCTTGCCGGCGTACACGAGGTCGTCGCCGCGGTGGTAGCCGAGCAGCAGTGCGCCGAGCGCGACCCGCGAGCCCTCCGGGTCGGTCCAGCCGACCACCAGCAGCTCCTGGCCGGCCTCGCACTTGAACTTCAGCCAGTCCTTGGTGCGGCCGGTGGTGTAGCGGGCGTCCGCCCGCTTGGCGATCAGCCCCTCCCACCCCTGCCGGCAGCACTCGGCGAACCACTCCTCCCCCGCCGCCGCGTCGCGGGGACGGCGGTGCGGCGTCGAGCGGATCGGGCCGTCGAACGACAGCAGGGAACGCAGCCGCCGCTTGCGCTCGAGCAGCGACTCACCGCGCACGTCGTCGCCGTCCACCGACAGCACGTCGAAGACGTAGAAGTAGACGGGCACCCCGCTGCGCCGCGCCTTCTCGGCGCTGTTGACGTGGATGCGCGGCTGCAGCCGGGCGAAGCTGGTGCGCGACCCCTCGAACGCCACCACCTCGCCGTCGACCACGAACCGCTCGCGCGCCTGCCGCTCCAGCGCCTCGGCGATCTCGGGGAACGCGGCGGTGACGTCGCGGCCGCTGCGGGAGTAGAGCCGGGTGCCGCGGCCGTCGCGGACGGCGAGGCACCGCTGCCCGTCGAGCTTGCGCTCGTAGACCCAGCCGTCGTCCCAGAACCGGTCGTGCGTCAGCGTCGCCAGCGCGGGCTCCGGGACGTCGACCACGAGCGCGACGCTACCGCCGGGGGTCTCGACACGCCGCTCGCTGGCGCTCGCGGCGGCTCGACCACCGGCGGCTGGTCCGGTGGTCGAGCCGGACGAGCGTCAGCGAGTCCGTGTCGAGACCCCCGGCCTCGCTGGCGCTCGCGGCGGCTCGACCACCGGCGGCTGGTCCGGTGGTCGAGCCGGGCGAGCCTCAGCGAGTCCGTGTCGAGACCCCCGGCCTCGCTGGCGCTCGCGGCGGCTCGACCACCGGCGGCTGGTCCGGTGGTCGAGCCGGACGAGCGTCAGCGAGTCCGTGTCGAGACCCCCGGACAGCGAGCTCTCAGCCCTTCCGCTTCTCGATCTCCTCGGCCGCGGCGGGCATCACGTTGTTGAGGTCGCCCACGACGCCGAAGTCGACGAGCTCGAAGATCGGCGCCTCCTCGTCCTTGTTGATGGCGACGATCGTCTTCGACGTCTGCATGCCGGCGCGGTGCTGGATGGCACCGGAGATGCCGCCCGCGATGTAGAGCTGCGGCGAGACGGTCTTGCCGGTCTGGCCGATCTGGAAGGCGTGGGGGATCCAGCCGGAGTCGACGGCGGCACGGGAGGCGCCGACGGCGGCACCGAGCGAGTCGGCGAGCTTCTCGACCGGCTCGAAGTTGCCGCTGGTGCCGCGACCGCCGGACACCACGATCGCCGCCTCGGCGAGCTCCGGGCGACCGGAGGCCTTGCGCGGCTGGGACGCCACGATCTGGGCCTTCTTGGCGCTGTCGGACACGGTGGCGGAGAACTCCTCCACCTCGCCCGCGCCGTCGGTCTCCTCCGGCGTGGCCGAGTTGGGCTTCACCGTGATGATCGGCGTGCCCTTGGTGACCTTCGCCTCGACGGTGTAGCTGCCGGCGAACACGCTCTGCGTGGTGGTGCCGTCGTCGGCGATGTCGACCGCGTCGGTGATGAGACCCGACTCGAGCTTGATCGCGAGCCGGCCGGCGATCTCCTTGCCCTCGAACGTGGACACGATGAGGACCGCGGCGGGCGAGGTCTTCTCGGCCAGCTGCTGGAGCGCCTCGGCCTTCGGGGCCACCAGGTAGCCCTTGATGTCGGCGTCGTCGACGACGTAGATCTTCTCCGCGCCGAACTTCTTGAGCCGCTCGGTGGCGTCGGAGGCCTGGTCGGAGCCGCCGATGAACACGGCGGAGGGGCTGCCCAGCTTCTTGGCGAGCGCGAGCAGCTCGAGGGTGGGCTTGCGGACGGTGCCGTCGACGTGGTCGACGAGAACGAGAACCTCGGACATGTGGTCGTCCCCTCTCAGATGAACTTCTTGGAGGCGAGGAACTCGGTGAGCTGCGTGGCGCCCGAGCCGTCCTCGTCCTTGACGATCTCGCCCTGGGTGCGCGGCGGCCGCTCGGTGGTGGCCGACACCTCGCTCCAGGCCACGGACAGCCCGACGTCACCGGAGTCGACGCCGAGGTCGCTGAGCGAGTAGGTCTCCAGCGGCTTCTTCTTGGCCGCCATGATCCCCTTGAACGACGGGTACCGGGCCTCGCCGGTCTGGTCGGTCACCGACAGCACCAGCGGCATCGTGCCGCCGATCACCTCGGTGGCGGTGTCGCCGTCACGCTTGATGCGCACCTGGTCGCCCTGCGTCTCGATCACCGACGCGAAGGTGACCTGCGGCAGGTCGAGGCGCTCGGCCAGCATCGCCGGGACGACGCTCATCGAGCCGTCGGTCGACGCCATGCCGCACACGACGAGGTCGGGGCTGCCGATCTTCTCCACGGCCTTGGCCAGCACGAGCGAGGTGGCGACGGCGTCGGAGCCGGCGATCTCCTCGTCGGTGACGTGCACGCCCGCGTCGGCGCCCATCTGGAGCGCCTTGCGGACGGCGTCCACGGCCTTCTCCGGGCCGACGCACAGCGCGGTGATCTTCACGTCCTCGGGGCTGTCGGCCTTCTCCTTGATCACGAGTGCCTGCTCGACCGCGTACTCGTCGAGCTCGGACAGCAGCCCGTCGACGCCGTCACGGTCGACGGTGTTGTCCGACTCGAAGCCGCGGTCGGCGGTGGCGTCGGGGACGTACTTCACGCAAACGACAATTTCCATGGGTGGTCGGCCCGCACCGGGGCCCCTCCTGATCGCATTCGGGTGGCCGGCAGGGGACTCCCGAGGGATGCCGGCGTAGCGGAGGTTACCCGCGCGTCACCTGGGTCGGTACACGCGTCTGCGGTGGTCTATCTCACCCTGAACTACTCCGGTGGTACGCGGTCGAGGTCCGCCAGCCAGGCCGTGGGCGCGGCGTCGGACGGCATCCGCCAGTCGCCGCGCGGGCTCATCGTGCCGCCGGCGCTGACCTTCGGGCCGTTCGGCAGCGCCGATCGCTTGAACTGGCTGGCGAAGAACCGGCGGCAGAAGACGTCCAGCCAGTGCCGCACGGTGGCGAGGTCGTAGGCGGTGCGCCGCTCCTCGGGGTAGTGCGGCGGCCACTCCCCCTCCTTCGCGTCGTGCCAGGCGTGCCAGGCGAGGAACGCGATCTTGCTGGGCAGGTAGCCGCGGCGCAGCACGTGGTAGAGCGTGAAGTCCTGGAGGGAGTAGGGACCGACCGAGTCCTCGGTGCGCTGCGGCAGGTGGTCCTCGCGGGTCGGGATCAGCTCAGGGGTGATCTCCTGCTCGACGATCTCCCGCAGCACGTCGTCGGTCTCGCGCTCGAACTGGCCGGACTCGGCCACCCATCGGATGAGGTGCTGCACGAGCGTCTTCGGGACGCCGGCGTTCACGTTGTAGTGGCTCATCTGGTCGCCGACGCCGTAGGTGCACCAGCCCAACGCGAGCTCGGAGAGGTCGCCGGTGCCGAGCACGATGCCGCCGCGGTGGTTGGCGAGGCGGAACAGGTAGTCGGTGCGCAGCCCGGCCTGCACGTTCTCGAAGGTGACGTCGTAGACCGGCTCGCCGTCGGCGTAGGGATGGTCGAGGTCGCGCAGCATCGTGCCTGCGGCCTCGGTGATGTCGAGGGTCTCGAAGGTGACGCCGAGGCTGGTGGCGAGCCGGGTGGCGTAGGAGCGCGTCGTCTCCCCCGTCGCGAAGCCCGGCATCGTGAACGCGTGGATGTCGGTGCGCGGCCGGCCGAGCCGGTCCATCGCCTTCGCGGCCACGATGAGCGCCTGGGTGGAGTCGAGGCCGCCGCTGACGCCGACCACGACCTTCGGCCGCCAGGTGTCGGTGGTCATCGCCGAGAGCCGCTGCTCCAGCCCGGAGACCTGGATGTTGTAGGCCTCGTAGCAGTCGAGCGCGAGCCGCTCGGCGTCGTCGGGCACGAACGGGAACCGGTCGAGCTTGCGCCGCAGCCCCACGTCACCGGACGGCGGTGACACCTCGAACTCGACGGTGCGGAACGGCCGGCGCTCGGTGAGGCCGGTGCCGCGGCGGTTGTCGTCGAAGGTGCCCTGCCGCAGCCGCTCCTGCCGGATCCGGTCGAGGTCGACGTCGACCACGCCGCGCTGCGCCTCGGCCGGGAACCGCTCGGTCTCGACCAGCAGGTCGCCGCACTCGTAGACCATCGTCTGGCCGTCCCAGCTCAGGTCGGTGGTCGACTCCCCCTGGCCCGCGGCCGCGAACACGTACGCCGCGCTGCACCGCTGGCTGGCGCTGCGCACGAGCAGCCGGCGGTCCTCGGCGCGGGCGACGGTGATCGGGCTGCCGGAGAGGTTGGCGAGCACGGTGGCGCCGGCGAGGGCGGCCTCGGCACTGGGCGGCACCGGCACCCACATGTCCTCGCACACCTCGACGTGGAGCGTCAGCCCGGGCACGTCGGACGCCGTGAACAGCAGGTCGGGCCCGAGCGGCACGGTGCGGTCGCCGAGGTCGATGGTCTGGCCGTGCTTGTCGTCGCCGGGGGCGAACCAGCGGCGCTCGTAGAACTCGCGGTAGGTGGGCAGGTACGACTTCGGCGCGACGCCGAGCACCCGGCCGCGGTGGATCACCACCGCGCAGTTGAGCACCCGGGTGCCGTGCACCAGCGGCGCGCCCACGACGAGCATCGGTCGCAGGTCGGCGCTGCCCGCCGTCACCGTCTCGATCGCGGCGCGGACGGCGTCCAGCAGGGTGTCCTGCAGCAGCAGGTCGTCGATCGCGTAGCCACTCAAAGTGAGCTCGGGGAACACCGCCACCGCGACGCCGTCGTCGTGGCACCGCCGCGCCTGCTCGAGGACGCGCTCCGCGTTGGTGGCCGGGTCGGCGATCGCCACCGGCAGCGTGCACGCCGCCACCCGGGCGAACCCGTGGGCGTACGCGGAGTAGAAGTCCACGTGTCGAGTCTAGGGACGAGCAGCGATGAGAACCGGTGACGAGGCCGGTCGGAGGGGTATGACGCTCACGACCACCATCAGCCCGTGCCTGTGGTTCGAGGACTCGCTGGAGGAGGCGGCCGCGTTCTACACCGGCATCTTCCCGCGCTCCTCGGTGGGCCACCTGACCCGCCAACCCGACGGGAGCGTGCTCGCCGGCGACTTCGTGCTCGACGGGCTCACCTTCCGCGCGATCAACGGCGGGCCGGCGCCGTTCGGGTTCAGCGAGGCCATCTCGTTCAGCATCGCGTGCCGCGACCAGACCGAGACCGACTACTACTGGGACTCGCTCTCCGACGGCGGCGAGGAGTCGATGTGCGGCTGGCTGAAGGACCGCTACGGCATCTCGTGGCAGGTCGTGCCGAACCGGCTCTACGAGCTGATCTCCGACCCGGAGCCCGCTCGCGCCCGGGCCGCGATGCAGGCCATGCTGCAGATGCAGCGGATCGTGGTCGCCGACCTCGAGGCCGCCGCCGACGCCGCCGCACCGGCCGGCGTCTGACCCCTCACGATCAGGAGTTCGAGTGACCGACCGGGACCGACTTCTGGCGGCCTACGACGAGCAGCTCCGCAGCGACGCCGAGACCCCCGGCGCCCTCGCCGTCACCCGGCACGGACCGCTACGGCTGGTGACGCTCCGCGGCGGCCGCGGGTTCGTCACCTACCGCGACCTCGACGGCGCCGACGCGGACGGCGTCCGTGCGCTGGTCGCGGCGGCCCGGGAGCACTACGCCGGGCTCGACGACGTCACCCAGGTCGAGTGGAAGACCCGCGGCCACGACCACGCGCCCGGACTGCACGAGGCCCTGCTCGACCACGGGTTCGAGCCCGAGGAGCCGGAGTCGATCATGATCGGCGACGCGCGGCTGCTCGCCGTCGACGTCGACCTGCCGGACGGCGTCACGCTCCGTCGGATCACCGAGGAGCACGACGTCCGCGCGATGGCGGCGATGCAGGACGAGGTGTTCGGCGACGAGGACTCCGGCCAGGGCGACGCCATGCTGCGCCGGCTCGCCCGCGGCGATGTTCTCGAGCTGTGGGTCGCCGAGGCGGGCGGCCGGGTGATCAGTGCCGGCCGGCTGGAGCCGGTGCCGGGCACCGAGTTCGCCGGGCTCTGGGGCGGCGCGACCGTCCCGGAGTGGCGCGGGAAGGGCATCTACCGCGCCCTCACCGCCGCCCGCGCCCGCGCCGCCCTCGACCTGGGGTGCACGCTCGTCAACAGCGACTCCACCGAGTACTCCCGGCCGATCCTCGAGCGGTCCGGGCTGATCAAGGTCTCCACCACCACGCCCTACACCTGGAAGAAGTGAGAAGCATGTCGACCCGACTCAACCCGTACGTGATGTTCCGCGGCACCGCCCGTGACGCGATGACTCGCTACCAGGAGGTCCTCGGCGGCCAGCTCGACCTCAACACGTTCGCCGAGTTCGGCGGCATGGGTGTGCCCGAGGACGAGCAGCAGCAGGTGATGCACTCCCAGCTCACGAGCAACGACACCGTCGTGCTCATGGGCTCCGACGCACCGAGCCACATGGTCGGCGACCTGCAGAACGGGACGATCAGCCTCAGCGGCGACGACGAGGGCACGCTGCGCGGCTGGTGGGACGGCCTCGCCGAGGGCGGCACCGTCGACATGCCGCTGGAGAAGGCGCCGTGGGGCGACCACTTCGGCCAGCTCACCGACCGGTTCGGCATCACCTGGATGTTCAACATCGCGGGGACGCCGCCCGCCGAGTGACCGACCGCGTCCCCGACGAGGAGGTGCTCGCCGCCGTCCGCACGCACTGGGACGACGCGTCCGACGACGTCGAGCACCTGCCGGTCGGCGGCGGCGCGCACCGCTGGCGGGTGCGCGTCCACGGCCGGCCGACACTGCTCGCCACCCTCGACCCGACGTCGCGCGAGGCGGCCCACGCCGCCGCGGCCAGCCTGGCGTTCCGGCTGGACTTCGTGGTGGCGGGGCTGCCGACGCACGACCTGGGCTACAGCGTGCCGGTGGCCGGCGGCTGGCTCAGCTGCACGCCGTGGGTGTGGGGCGAGCCACCGCCCGACACGCGCGAGACAGCCGAGGCCACCGCCGCGATGCTGGGACGGCTGCACGCCGTCACGCCCCCGCCCGGCCTGCCGCAGTGGGAGCCGCCGGCCGGAGTCGAATCCGAGCGGCCGTGGGTGGTCACCCACGGTGACCCCGGCCCGCACCACCAGCTCGTCACCCCGGTGCGCACGCTCCTGGTCGGCTGGGGCTCGCTCCTCCTCGCCCCGGCCGAGCGGGACCTCCGGGTCCTCCCGCCCGACCAGCGACCCGACGCCGACCCCGCGCTGGTCGAGCTGTTCAGCCGCGCCTGAACGTCGCGACCCAGAGCTCGCCGTCCTCCTCGAGCCGCACCCGCGAGAGTCCGCCGACTTCGAGGCGGGTCAGGTCGTCGCGCGTGATCTGGAACGGCGGGCCCTCCGGGTCGCCGGTGTCGCGACGGTCGACCACGAGCAGGGTGCCGCCCGGCGCGGGCAGCGAGGCGATCCCGGCGGCGATCGCGGCGCGGGGCGGGTCGGGCACCGCCTGGAGCGTGAAGATCTCCACGACGAGGTCGAAGGCCCCCACCAGGTCGGCGGGGAGGTCGGTGGCGTCGGCGACGCGGTAGTCGACGTCGCTCCCGGGATGACGGGCCTGCGCCATCGCCACCGCGTGCGGCGAGAGGTCGAACGCCGTGACGTCCTGGCCGCGCGCGGCCAGGAACTCGGCGTCCGCACCGAGGCCGCAGCCGACCACGACCGCCCGGCCCGCCGTCGGTTGCTCGGAGTCGAGCCACGAGACGAGGATCGGCATCGGGTCGTCACGCCCCCACGGCGCCGTCACCTCACCGGCAATGCTCTCGCCGTAGAGCCGGTCGAACCACGCCGCCGGCTCCCCCGCCGCGATCGCCTCGGCCGCCAGCTCGTTGGCGCGCGAGGGCCAGTCCCGGGTCACGTCGACCACGGTAGTGACCACCGACACAGCGACGCCGGAGCCGGCTCGTCCTAGCCTGGGAACGTCCGTGGACCGGGGCCTCCGGCTGCGAGACGCCACAGATCGGAGACTCGACGATGAGCACGCCCGAGGAGACCGCGCCCTACGGCAGCGGGCCCGCGGCAGCGTCCGACCGCACGCCGGTCAGGCGCGTCCGCACCCACCACCTGCGCGAGATGAAGGAGCGCGGCGAGCGGTTCTCGATGCTCACCGCCTACGAGCAGTACGCGGCCGCGACGTTCGACGAGGCCGGCATCGAGGTGCTGCTGGTCGGCGACAGCGCCAGCAACAACGTCTACGGCAACGAGACGTCGCTGCCGGTGACGGTCGACGAGCTCATCCCGCTCACCCGCGCGGTCTCGCGCTCGGTGCGGCGTGCGCTCGTCGTCGGCGACCTGCCCTTCGGCTCCTACCAGGCCTCGCCGGAGCAGGCGTACCTGACCGCCGCCCGGTTCATGAAGGAGGGTGGCGCGCACTGCGTGAAGCTCGAGGGCGGCCGCGAGATGGTGCCGCAGATCGAGAAGCTCACCCAGGGCGGCATCCCGGTGATGGCCCACATCGGCTTCACCCCGCAGTCCGAGCACGCGCTCGGCGGCTACCGGGTGCAGGGCCGCGGCGACACCGGCACCCGGGTGCTCGACGACGCCCTCGCCGTCCAGGACGCCGGCGCGTTCGCCGTCGTGATGGAGATGGTGCCCGGCGACGTCGCCGCCCAGGTCACCCAGAAGCTCGCGATCCCCACGATCGGCATCGGCGCAGGCGCGGGCTGCGACGGTCAGGTGCTGGTGTGGCAGGACGCGTTCGGGCTGCGCACCGGCAAGATGGCGAGGTTCGTCAAGCAGTACGCCGACCTGCACGGAGTCCTGCTGGAGGCCGCCCGCGCCTACGACGCCGAGGTGAAGTCCGGGTCGTTCCCCGGACCGGAGCACACCTTCTGAGACGGCGCGGATCCGTCACGCCGATATCCCCGAGAGGCACTAGCGTGTGGGCCATGCGACGCTCCCCCTTCGTGTGGGCGGCTGTCCCGGCCCTCCTCCTGTTCCTGCTGGTCTCGCCGTCACCGGCGCCCGCCTCGCCGCCGGACCGCGCGGCGACGGCGAGCGCGGTGGCCCGTGCGGTGCCGGGGCTGAGCGTGTACACGATGGTCCGCGGCCTCAACCACCCGTGGGACGTCCGGCGGATGCCCGACGGCCGGCTGCTGCTCACCGAGCGCAACCCCGCCCGGCTCAGCATCGTCGACCAGCAGCGCCGCCGCACGACGGTGCGCTTCCCGACCGCCCGGATCTGGCAGAGCGGTGAGACCGGTCTGCTGGGCCTCGCCGTCGACCCCGCGTTCCGCGACAACCGGCGCTTCTACACCTGCAGCGGGTGGGAGAAGCAGGGCGGCGGCCACGACATCCGGATCATCGCCTGGCGCCTGGTGGACGGCCAGGCCCGATCGGGCCAGGTGCTCCTCGACGGCTTCCCGACCACGAGCGGCCGGCACGGGGGATGCCGCCTGCTGATCACCTCGGGTGGCGCGCTGATGGCCGGCAGCGGCGACGCCGCCGTCGGCACCAACCCGCGCAACAAGAGGTCGCTCGGCGGCAAGACGCTGCGGCTCAACCGCTTCACCGGCGCCCCTTCGCCGTACAACCCGTACGCCCAGGCCACGTCGCGCAACCAGCGCTACGTCTTCACCTTCGGGCACCGCAATGTGCAGGGCCTCGCCGAGCGGCGCAACGGGACGGTCTGGTCGGTCGAGCACGGCACCGGCCGCGACGACGAGGTGAACCTGCTGCGGGGCGGCGGTGACTACGGCTGGCACCCCGTCCCGGGCTACAACGAGAGCGTCCCGATGACCGACCAGAGCCTCCCAGGGCCGCAGGTCAACGCCCGCTGGCGCTCGGGCGAGCCGACGCTCGCCACCTCCGGCGCCTCGTGGGTCTACGGCAGCGCCTGGGGATCGCTGAACGGCGCCCTCGCCGTGGCGTGCCTCAAGGCGGAGCGGCTGGTGTTCATGCGGTTCTCGGCCGACGGCGCGCTCCGCAGCACCTACACGCCGGCCGTCCTGCGCAGGTTCGGCCGGCTGCGGACCGCGACCCTGCTGCCGAACGGCGACCTGCTGGTGCTCTCCGACCAGTTCGGCGACGAGGGCGGCCGGCTGCTGCGCGTCGTCGCGCGCTAGCCGCTAGCCCCACCCGAGCAGCGCTGCTCCGGCGACGAGCGTCGCGAACCAGACGACCGCCGCCGCGGCGGCGACCACCGGGAGCCGGCGCGGGTGGGTGGACCACCAGCGGCAGCACTGCACGAACAGCACGACCCACAGCACCACGAGCAGCGTCACGACCCACCAGGGCGCGACCAGCGCACTGGCGCCGTAGAGGAACAGCACGCACGGCATCAGCGCCATGCCCACCCACGGCCAGGGGTCGGCGGCGGGCGCCGCGGAGCTACGTCGCGGCATCAGTCCTCGAGCAGGTCGTCGTTCCAGTTCGGGTCGTTGTCCCAGGCCTCGGTGCGCTCCTTCGCCTTCTCCAGCGCGCGAGCGGCCTCGGCCTCGGTGTCGTACGGCCCGAGCCGGTCCTGGTAGGCGCAGCCGTCCTGCGGCTCCACCCGGTGGTGCTCGAGGCAGTACCAGAACTTGTCGGCCATGCCCCCGAACCTAGTTCACTCGGGTGCTGGTGGTGACTCGACCGCTACGCTACGAGCGCGAACGGGCCGGCCGGGCGACCGCGTGGAGGCAACTCCCCGAGGAAGGTCCGGGCTCCGCAGAGCAAGGTGGTGGGTAACACCCACCCGGGGTGACCCGCGGGACAGTGCCACAGAGAACAGACCGCCTCTCACGTCGCGAGGCATGAGCGGTAAGGGTGAAACGGTGGAGCAAGAGACCACCAGCACGCCGGGTGACCGGCGTGGCTCGGCAAACCCCGCCTGGAGCAAGGTCAGACAGCGCACGTCCGAGGGCTGCTCGCCCGAGTGCGCGGGTGGACTGCTGGAGGCCGTCGGCAACGGCGGTCGTAGATGGATGGTCGCCCCCGCCCCCGGTGACGGAGGCGGGACAGAACCCGGCCTACAGGCCGGCCCGTTCGCCATAGGCCTCTGACCTGCGGCGGACGCCGTCAGACGCTCCTGCCGCTGTCCGCAGAGAGTCCGCAACAGGACCGAGCGACGCGCGTCGACGGCCTCGCGGGTCCGGTCGTCGGAGTCCGGCCACAGGTGGCTCGTAGGTGTCCAGCGTTTCGGCGCGCTGACGCGTGCCCCAGCCGCGCCTGAACCGTCTTGACGCTCTCGCCGTAGCCGGATCAGCAGCGACGCGTAGTAGTGCCGCAGTGCGTGCATGCCCGGTCCCGGTGTCCAGCCCGACCACGGCGCGCGGCCGGTCGCCAGAGGTGCCCGAACCCCTGTCGACGTGATCGGCTCCCCGTCGTCGAGCGTGAACACCAGGCCGTCCGCTCGCCGGGCGGGAACTTCGGCCAGGTGCGCCGCCATCTCGTCGACCACCACCTGGGGCAGCGGCACCGTCCGAACGCTCGCCTCCGTCTTCGGAGGGCCGAGGACCAGCGGTGTCGCGGCACGCGTGACGAGCTGCCGGTCGACGTCGACCTCGCGGCGCAGCATGCGGAGGCGGTCCAGCGTCAGCCCCAAGCACCTCGCCCTGCCGCATCCCGGTGCCGGCCGTGAACGTGACCAGCGCCCTGAGCTCGCTCGGGCATCGCCTCGCGGATGCGCGTCCACCTCCTCGGTGGTCAGGAGGCACGATCTTCCCCGGTCTCGACCTTGGGCAGCCGTGTGCCCTCGCACGGGTTCGCCATCGAGCCGCCTGTCACGGACCGCCGCCTTGAACACCGACGACACGATGCTGTGGACGACCCCGACCGTCGACGGGGAGAGCCCCCGCCGGTCCCGTCGTCGTCCTCGATCGCTTCACCCATGCCTGGATCTCGCTCGGCAGGATCGCGACGAGCTGCCGGTCCCCGAGCGTCGGGTAGACGTGGCGCCGCAGCATCGTCTCGACGTGCGCCTGGCTCGACGGCCGGTGGACCTGGGCGGCGCGCCACTACTCGGCGTACTCACGGAAGGTGATCCGACCTGCCTTCGGGTCGACGTACTGCCCAGTCATCACCGAGGCGCTCTGCTCCTCCAGCCAGCGCTGAGCCTCGACCTTGCGGGCGAACGTCTGAGTCACCTGGGGGCCGCCGGGCACGGGCCTGAAGCGCGCACGCCACGTCCCGGTGGGGTTCCTCGAGATGCTGGCCATCGGCTCCTCCGTTGCGGTCGGCTCGTCCGCCCCGCCGTCAGGCGGCGGGGGTGGTCCCGCCCTTCTGCTCCTCCACCCAGGTCGTGAGGTCACCGACTGTGGTGACCAGGCGTCGTCCGAGCTTGAAGTAGCGGGGGCCGGCGCCCTGCTGGCGCCACCAGCGAAGAGTGTTGACCGGCACCCTCAGGATGTCAGCCACTTCGGACAGTGTCAGGAGGTCGCCGTCAGGTCGCTCGTCGAGCGCTCCGATGGAAACGATGCCGATGGTCGGCTGGTTGATGGTCACGCTGGGTCCTCTCGTAGTGATGAAGCGTCGTCGTCACGAACCAAGTGAGTTCGGCGCCAGCCATGGGTACTCACTTGTCTTAAGGCGGAAATGGGGTTGCTGGCGATCACTTCGACCAGAGGTTGTGTTCGGCGCTCGAGCTCCCGGTCAGCGGGAACGTCCACTACGAACGGGCTCGGCACCGTCGCGAGGTAGTCGAGGTCCTCTCGACGCCGGCGTTCGCGGCGGAGCCGTTGGTGATGGCGAGTGCCTCGGAGGTCTCCCAGTCGAGGCTGCCGTAGCGGTCGAGGTCCTCGGCTGCACATGTCGCGGCGCGAGCGGGTCCGAGGTCGGCGCGGTCGCGGGCGAACACCCCAACCCACTGCTCGCGTGCGTCTTCGACGCTCTCGGCGACCAAGTGCGCGGTGTTGGCGTCTGCGGCCGCGGGTCATGGCCACGTACGCGCTGGCGGCGCCGGTGTGCTCGCCGAGGACGAAGTGCGCTGCATCGACGGTCTCGCCCTGAGCGCCGTAGACAGTGCGGGCGAAAGCCAGTTCCACATGCCGCTGGACGTAGGCGGCCGGCAGGGTGCGTTCCCCCCTTCTGACCTGCGACGACTCCGCGTTCTCCCCTTCGCCGCGGGCGTCCCCCTGCCTGTCCCTCCACGTGTCTTCCGGTCCGTGTCGGCGGTGTCCCTCCCCGCGTTCCCAAAAAAAAAAAAAAAAAAAAAAAAAAAAAAAAAAAAAAAAAAAAAAAAAAAAAAAAAAAAAAAAAAAAAAAAAAAAAAAAAAAAAAAAAAAAAAAAAAAAAAAAAAAAAAAAAAAAAAAAAAAAAAAAAAAAAAAAAAAAAAAAAAAAAAAAAAAAAAAAAAAAAAAAAAAAAAAAAAAAAAAAAAAAAAAAAAAAAAAAAAAAAAAAAAAAAAAAAAAAAAAAAAAAAAAAAAAAAAAAAAAAAAAAAAAAAAAAAAAAAAAAAAAAAAAAAAAAAAAAAAAAAAAAAAAAAAAAAAAAAAAAAAAAAAAAAAAAAAAAAAAAAAAAAAAAAAAAAAAAAAAAAAAAAAAAAAAAAAAAAAAAAAAAAAAAAAAAAAAAAAAAAAAAAAAAAAAAAAAAAAAAAAAAAAAAAAAAAAAAAAAAAAAACCATCAGTCGGCTCGGCCGCGGCAGGTGCCGGCGGCGCACTTGGCGTCCGGAAACCGACGTCGGCGAGCTCCTCTACCCAACGCTGCGTCAGCTCGGTGCCATCGCTCGGGATGATCTTGTCCGGGCGGCCTTCCGCCCAGGCGCGGGTGTCCCACGACTGCCGCAACCGCAGACCGGGCTCCGGCCCGGATGCGTCGCTGCGCCATGGGCTCGTATCGGTCGGCGTTGCGGGCGATCTGCGCAGCTCGGGCGCTGAACACGCCCACGAACCTCGCAGCTCGCGATCTCACCCGTCTCGTCGACGGTGTAACCATGCGTGGTCAGACTGCTCGGAACTCCGGGTCCAGGCATCGCAGCGTGGCCGATGCCGTTGATCGCGTCCAGGCTGTCGCGGACCCCGACCGTGTGCAGCCCCCGCCACTGCCCTCGACGCAAATCGGGCGTTGACCTGCAGGTGTAGGTGCCGGTGCGGGTCACCAGCACGGGAGTGTAGTGACGTCACCGCAGCTCCAGCTCTCAACAGGCACCTGGACCTGCCGCCCCCTGGCCGACCGGGTGATGGCGTGCTCGGCCAGCCACCGATCACCTCCCGCGCCGCGCGGTCCTGAGCGGCGTCGTAGGCCGCGGAGACCTCGGAATGCACCGCCGCGGCGAGCGACCAGTCTTCGGGCCATTGACCACCACCTCCACGAACCGCACCGCCTGCCCGTCCGCGCGGAGCCGCCCCTTCGGTGCGCCGTTCGTCGGTCGCGGCCGGCAACCCAGGCTTCATAGGCGTCGCCGTCCATCAGCCCGGCCGATCGGACTCCCGGTGCGCCGCGGCCGGCGGTGTCCCCGGCTGACGACACTGCGATGTAGCGTTCGGCCAGACCTGTTCCCTCGGCGAGGTAGTAGTCGTCGACACGGGACCGATCGGCCTCGACATAGGTGCGTGCCGCACCGGGTGATCCGCGGTAGACCTTCATCCCACCGTGCACGACATCACCAACAATCAAACGCAAACGATATCCGTCAAATACCCTGAGAAATGCGAATTCGGGCCGCCGAAGGCGGCCCGACACACGGATATTCGTAGCATACGTGCCGCTACTTTCCTAGAAGTTCCGAGACAATTCAGTCGAGCTGAATTCGAGGTCGGCACTAACCGTCGATACTCCGGTTTATCAACAGTTCGTAGGTCGGCGTCGAGGCATCGGCGACGTCGCTCGAGTGCCCTGCGGAACCGAGGGATGACAGGGGTACGAGCAGACGTAGTGGCCGGATCCGGCGGCACTCGAGCCGCCCCAACGTGACGCGATCCGCCCTAACATGCCGACGGTCGGGCGAAACTGCAGCGAGGATCCGAGCCGACTCTGTGATGCTCTAAGCATGGAGACCGTGACTCTCTGGCGACCCGTCGGTCCCGAGAACCTCGCGCTCGGCGAAGCCTCTGGCTGGCGGGCGTGGCATCCACGGCTGCCGGACCAGCCGACCTTCTATCCCGTTCTGAACGAGGATTACGTCACTCGCATTGCACGCGAATGCAACGTCAAGGCCAGCGGAGTCGGTCCGTAACGAGATTGGGGCCTGCTGCACGAACGGGTGACAGGTTCGGTTAAGGCCGCCTGGGTGGCGGTCGTGGTCATGATCAACTCGTATTCGACTGGGGTCAATCGTCCGAGACCGCTTGCTGACGGCGCCGGTGGTAGGTCCTCTCGATCCACCTCACGATCGCGATTCGCAGGTCCTCGCGGATGTTCCAGAGGTGGCGATCGAGCACGTTCTTCTGGAGCAGTGAGAAGCAGGACTCCATGGCTGCGTTGTCGCCGGCTGCTCCGACGCGGCCCATGGACCCGACCATGTCGTGACGGTTGAGCGCGTGGACGAACTGGTGGCTCCTGAATTGGGCGAGCCGCGGTCGGTGTGGAGGGACGCAATCGGCCACGTCACCGCGCCGCGCGACGGCGTGGTTGAGCGCCGCCACGGCCAGGCGCGACTTCATCCGTGAGTCGAAAGTCGACGTGAAGTGCCCCCGCTTTTCCGGACCTGGAAGATCTGCTCCGACCTCGACGCCACCGATTCACGTGCCGCCCGCCTTCGGTCGAGCGCAACGAATGGTCAACAATGCGCACCCCGCCAGCCCCTGACATCAGCCCATCCAACAGGGACCTCCAGTGCCACAGCCCCAGGTCCAGGAACGCCACCTGCTGTTCGCCGATGGCGCCCGGTGACGAGTGCAGGCGCTCCGTCGGTGATGGCGGCCAGATACCCACAGAACGAGCGGCACGGATGGTACCGGGATTCGTAGCGTTCCACCCTGTCGACGATGCCGTCCCCCAAACAGTGATGGTTGACGGCGGTCATGCCCGCCGCTTGGGCGGCTCAGGCTCTCAGTCGCGCTGCTCTAAAGCGACTGGAGCAATGCTCCATCGATCATTGTCGCCCGACAACTTGCCCGATCCGGTGTCGACGGTGCGGCTGTCGACGACGGCCAGCCGCGGTGCTGTCGGGGGTGCGGCTTGCTGGGCGCTCGGCGGCCCTGGTCGGCGAGCACGGCGAGGTCGCGGACTCCGGCTCCAAGGAGATCCGGGCAAGGCGGCTGGTCGCGATGAGCCTCACGGGAGCCGCGGCATGTCGAGCACCGTGATTTGGTGAACAACTCACCCGGGCGTGGTGAATTGAGAGCGGGCAGAATCGTCGTAGTTCCCGAGGCCGTCGAGCAGCAGCTCGCAGATTGCGGCAGCGAGACGTGATGCGTCTGAGGACGGGTCGTCCGACGGCCCGTCGACCGCAGCGCTGAGACCGGCGACGGTGATGGCGCCGAAGACGCCCGTGGCCACGGCACTCGGATCCGAGACCTGACGGAGGGACCCGTCCGCCACTCCGTCTGCCAACAGCTGCTTGATCGGTTCGTAGAACGCAGCGCGAAGGGCTCCGGCCAGTTCGGGCAGTCGGGTCGCACGTCCTAGGTCACCCACGAGTGCCCGGCATAGGAACGGGTGCTCAAGCATCACACCCAGCTGCGCCGCGGCCGCCGCCTCGAGCCGGGTGCGGGCGTCCTCGGCGCTAGCTACTGCCACACCGACGGCCCCGGCGATCAGGTCCAACAGGTCGCCCAGGAGGAACTCCAGGACAGCGTTCTTGCCATCGAGGTGGTAGTAGATCGTGGCCTTGGGTATGCCCGTCACCTCGGCGATGTCCTCGATCTTGGTGCCGTCCAAGCCGCGCTCCGCGATCAGCTCGGCCGCTCCGTACAACTGGCTGGCCAGCTTCGCCGGAAGCTTTCTGCTCATCGCACCCTCTCTCGCCCTTGCACCGACCGCGTCGCCGCACAAGTACTCGACATGACCTACATCGTATGTTGTACTGCCAGTCCAAACTAGTACTTTGGATGGCGAGTCTGGGTAGGCGCCGCATGATCGCGCCGCTTGCGCGGCCAGTCGACGCACCAGCCGGAGCCGAGACCCGAGAGGGGACCTTCATGAGCACCCAGCAACTGACCTACAGCCCGTTCGATCCCGAGGTCATCGCGGACCCCTACCCCGTATATCGCGAGTTGCGCGACAGGGTCCCGGTCTACTGGTCGCACCAAGCGGGCTGCTGGGTCCTCAGTCGGTACGACGACGTCTCCGGCGCCCTCAACGACCCGGCGACGTACTCCTCGGCGTCCGGCATCTTCCCCACGCCACCTGGTGTGGACATGACTGAGCTGTTCCTGCCGATGCTCATCATGAGCGACCCACCCCGACACACCCAGCTGCGCCATCTCGTCAGCCGTGCCTTCACCCCCCGCCGGATCGCCGGCCTCGAAGCGCACATCCGGACCCTGGTCGACGACCTCCTCGACCAAGCCTGCGGCTCCGGAGGGTGGGACTTCGTCTCCGGGTTCGCCGGACCGCTCCCGGCCATCGTCATTGCCGACATGCTCGGCGTCCCGAGTGAAGACCGTGACCGCTTTCGAATCTGGTCCACCACCCTCGTCCAGTCCAACCCCATCCGCGGCGAGTTTGGACCCGGACTCGATGCCGCCGCCGCGCTCTACGATTACTTCTCGGCGTTCCTGGCTGAGAGACGCGCGCACCCTCGAGACGACTTGATGACGGCACTCGTTCAAGCCGAAGTCGACGGCGAGTACCTCAGTGAGGAGGAGCTCCTGGGCTTCTGTCTGCTGCTCCTGGTCGCCGGACACGAGACCACGACGAATTTGCTGTCCAACAGCGCGGTCGTGCTCGCCCAGCACCCGGAGAGCCGACGCGAGCTGGCGGACCACCCGCATCTCGTGCCAGCCGCGGTCGAGGAGCTGCTGCGCTACGACTCGCCTGTCCAGGGCCTCTCGCGCACCCTGACCCGACCGGTGGACCTGCACCACGAATGCATGAAGGACGGCGACACCGTGCTGCTGCTCTTCGGTTCGGCCAACCGCGACGACCACGCCTTCCCTGATGCGGACCGCCTCGATATCCACCGTCGCCCAGAACGACAGGTCGCACTCGGCCGGGGTGCCCATTTCTGCCTCGGCGCGTCCTTGGCCCGCCTGGAAGCACGCATCGCACTGGAAGCGCTTCTAGCCCGCCGACGCGACTGGGAGGTCGACCTCGACGCTGCGGTCCGGCTTCGCTCCGGGCCGATCCGCGGATACGTCTCACTGCCCGTTCAGTAGCCCACGGCAGCACAGCACCTGCACGAGAGGAACGCCAGTGAAGCACGAGGCGAAACCGAACCGCGCCGGAGTCCTCCACAACGTGACCGAGGAGATTCTTGCCCGCGAGGACGGGCGGATCCCCACCGACATCAAGTACATCGACCACTTCTTCGACGGCGCCGAAGAAGTCGCGGACGCCTTGCTACTTCGGTGGCATACGATCCTGACCGCATCGCTCGAGCGCGGCCTCTCCAACGATCCCGAAGACCGCGAGGAGGCGGTCATCGAGGCCTGGCGGCACGCAACCGAGGCCTACCTGGGCGTGCGAATGGTCATCGACGATCTGGCAGCGAACCCACCCTCGGACGGAGTTGCCCACGCTGTCCAAGCGACCGCACGCCACGACTGGGCGGCCATGGCCGTCGCGGCCGGGCTGGCCAGCGGCTTCGACGAGCAAGCCACCCGAGTCGGTCATCGTCTCGAGTTAGAAGCGAGACGGCGCAACACCGCTGCGCAACACTCCGAGCACCGCGAGGCACGACCGCGGACCATGCTGGGCAAACTCAAAGCGACATTCATCGGCTGAAGGGTCATGGCGGGGGTCGGCGACACCTTGCGCGATGAGGGCGTCGCGCGCCAGCCACATGCACCATTGTCGGAATGCTCGATCGAGCCATCGCGGCTGGCCCTGCGGTCCGGAATGGCAGGACCGATCTGACTGGCCCGAGCGGTGCTGGCGCCGCCTGTTGTGCATTGCGGGACGCGCCCCAGGACCCCGCAGTCCGCGGCGTGTGGTCGGAGGATGCCGTCGGTTCGCCATTCGAGGGCGCCGTCGTCGGTGCGGCGGGCGCGATAACCATGGGCGTTGAGGGGTGGAGCCGAGCAGAGGAGCCGGCGTCGTGGGTCGCCACACCGCGACGTTGTCGTCGAGCTCGGCCAGCCGGCGCAGCGTGCGGTACTGGGGACGGGCGAGATCCTCGGTCCGCTCCGGCGATACGAGGTCGGTGCGGGCGGCAGAGCAGACGATCAGGGAGCCGCCCGGTGAACATCCCCAGCGTCTGTCGGTCGTCGAGCAGCTCGTAGGCGATGTGCTAGTGGGAGTGGCCCCGGGGTGGCCATGGTTCGCAGCCGGAGCCCGCCGAGGTTGATCTCGTCCCCGTCGCGCTCGATGAGCGTGCGTGCGGTCGCGTATCCGATGCCTCCTTCACCGCCGGTGATTACAACGACCTGGTCGTGAAGTGAGCCGGTGGTTATGGAGTCCTCTTCTGTACCGCGGCAGGGAGCGACTTGCCCGGCGCCACGGTGTCGGCATCGTCACGGGGCCTGCCCGGGGGCTGGTAGTTGATGGACCCCTGTCGGAAATGTGCAATGTCAACTCGCAGGAACAACGCCGACGCGAAGGCCACCGAACCTCCCGACGGGTCTCGCATCTCGGCCTCGACGAAGAGCTTGCGGTCCTCCGCACGAACCAGTCTGGCGACCAGCTCGTAGGTGGCCCCTAGGAGCACGGGCGAGTCGTAGCGCACATCGAGCTGCCGAGTCACTGCAGGAGCACCGGTGAGATAGAGCAGAAACCCGAACAGGTCGTCGAGAACCGTCGCGACGGCACCACCATGCGCAATTCCGGGAGCGCCCACGTGGCGTTGATCGAACACATGGGTCGCATGGACCTCCTCGCCGCGACGGTGCACCACCAGGTGATGGCCGTGGGGGTTCTCGGGACCGCAGGCGAACAGTGGTCGTGGTGTGGTGGGAGGTGAGCACCGTCTTCGTGGGGCCGGAACTTGTCCCTCCAGCTCGCCAGAACCTCCTCCACGCTCTTCACAACCGCACCCGCACGTCGCCGACGACTTTCACTAGCGACTCGGATGCGTGCTGCAGGGCTGACATCAAGTTCTCCTCGAGATCAGGGAGAACTGCAGCGGCGCGTGCGACTCCGGCTGCCTTGAGCCCAGGTGGCCGGGTCGCGCTCGCGTGACGTGCCAGCTCCTGCCACGCCGTCGCGCACCTTTCTGCCGCGATAGCGGCGTCCCTGACCTCGGGAGAGCCGAGGAGCTCCGCGGCCTGCGTGCAGCCCTGGGACTGCAACAGCCGGAAGAGGCCACCGCCGGTGCCGGCCTTCTCGATGAAGACGGGCAGCACCCGCAGTGCCGAGTCGATCTCTGCGGTCTCCAGTCGCTCCGGCCAAGAGCGACGTCGTCGGCGAACGTCTGGATCCCGACCAGCCCAGATCCGGCAACCCCTCCAGGCGGTAGGACAAGAGTCAACCAAGTCAGTCACCTCCAGCGAGCATTGAGTGGCAGACGCAGCAAAAGCATCAGCAGCTGATCGCCGCAGGCCGGCAGCCTGTTGGCCAACGAACGGTAAAGGTGGCATGCCTCGTCGAACCGGGAAGCCGTCGAGCAGCGCGCTCCGCAAGCGCTTCGTACGACACTTCTTGGATGTCGTCACGGTCGTTGTCGACGACGAAGGCAATGCGCGGTCGTCGTCGTAACCAATCACGACGATGTCGTGCCGGCTCATCTGCAATCGCACGCGCAAGTAGGGCAGCTTGGCGATGTCTCGCCCACACCATGACGGGTCTCCCGGCGTCCATCTCGTCGACCACCCACTGCCAACCGAGGTCGGAGTCATCGGACTGCTTGAACTCGACGTCAGCACCCAGCCGACGAATCAGGTCCAACTCCAGGTCGCCTCCTCGGCCCACCAGATAGAAGGGCGGAGCCATCCCCGGGACACGGAGGTAGGCGAAACCCAGCGCACCCCCGAGAGCGAAGACCAACCCCTCCTCGGGCGGGCCGTCCCACCCGAGCCCGGCCCACTCGAACAGGTCGCGCAGCGCACCCGAGCCGCAGTGCCCGGCCCAGCGGTGTGGGTAGTCCAGCCGCACCCGGCTCACGTGTGGGTCTTCGAGCCTGAGGACGGCCCCTTGCCGCTTCCGGATTCGGCGAACTCGAGGGCCTCGTCCCACGTGGTCCGCCTGCTGATGAGCGCTCGGTACTTCATGATCTTTCCCGGGCGGTTGAGCGAGAGCGCACCGACGAGCCGGTCGTTCAGACGGTAGAGGGCGATCCAACTGTCCGCGTGCAGGTCGCCGAGGAGGCGGACCTCGTCGGCGTCGCCGATGCCGACCATCTGCACTTCTCGGAGTACCAGTCCGACCAGAAGTACGGGACCGTCACGAACGGCTTCGCCGAGTCAGGCTCGAGGGCGTTACGGGCGGCGAAGGTGCCCTGCTCGGCAGCTGAGGTCCAGTGCTCGAGTCGCATGTGCCGTTCGAACAGGGGGTTGTACCAGCGGGCGACATCGCCGGCGGCGTCGATGTTTGGAGCACTCGTGCGCAGCGTCTCGTCGCAGACGATGCCGTCATCGAGGGCGAGTCCGGATCCTCCAGCCAGCCGGTGGCGGGCTCGGCTCCGATGCCAACCACTACGAGGTCAGCCTCGAGGGACGTCTCTGTCGGAGAGCACCGCCCGCTCGACCCGACCGTCACCCTCAATGGCGCTCACGCCCACGCCGCAGAGCAGTCGCGTGTCATTTCGTGAGTGGAGACGAGCGCGCACCTCCGCCATCTCGCTTCCGACGACGTGCACAAGGGGGTTTCGGCAGCCTCCACGATCGTGACATCGACGTCTCGTTTGCGAGCGGCGGAGGCGATCTCGGAGCCGATGAAGCCACCGCCGACGACGACTGTGCGCGCTCCGGCGTCCAGAGCCTCCCGAATCTGTCGTGCGTCATCCACGGTTCTCAACGTGTGCACGCCGCGCAGCGCCTCCCAGGGCAGTCCCGCGCATGTGATCCCGTCGCGATCACCAGACTGCTGTAGGGCAGGTGCTCCTCACCGACCACGATCTCGCACGCTTCGCTGTCCAGGCGGGTGGCCAACTGACCGAGCCGCAATCGACGTCCAGCTCGCGAATCTCGTCCTCGGCGCGGAAGGTGGTGTCGATCGGCTTGTCGTGGTCGGCATGCAGGAAAGCCTTGGACAACGGCGGCCGGTCATAGGGCAGGTGCTCCTCTGCGCCAACCAGAGTCAGCGGGCCGTCGTAGCCGCCCTTGCGGAACGCCTCCACGGCGCGCAGACCAGCCAGGGAGGCACCCACGACAACGATCGGAGCTTCTTTCATCAGTTCCTCCTCGAAGTGCACAGCGCACCGGCTGCGTCTCCTGGCACCGCTGGGCTGCGGGGTGCGACCGGGGCCACGCGTTCGTAGGGCGCTTCGGCTTGCGGTCTGGGGTCTGCATCGCCCAGCGTTGGGCCACAGAGAAAAGGCGCGTTCGGCCTGCGCAGTGATCGTCAGCGATGGATTGACGCCCAGGTTGGCGGAGATCGCCGAGCCGTCAACGACATGCAGTCCGGGGTGGCCGTAGAGCCTGTGGTAAGCGTCGATCACGCCCGTGCTTGGGCGAGTCTCCGATCACGCATCCGCCGAGGAAGTGAGCGGTCATCGGGATGTTCGCGAGCTCGCCGATGGTGCCCGCGGGGTAACCGTCGATCTTCGTCGCGACGCGTCGGGTTGCCTCGTTGCCAACAGGGATCCAGGTCGGGTTCGGTTCCCCGTGTCCCTGCCTGGCGCTGAGCCGACCCCGCTGGTGAACGTGGTCGAGCGAGTTGTCCTTGGTCTGCATCACCAAGGTGATGATCGTGCGTTCGGACCAACGGTGCGGGATCAGGATGCGCACGAAGGTGTCGCGCCGCGCACGATCGCGTCAGCGCCTTGACCCAGCGCGGGACGCGGCCACCACCGTCGGTCATCACGGTCTGCAGCAGGCCCATCAGGTTGCTGCCGCGGCCGTAGCGGACGGGTTCGACGTGGGTCTCTGCGTCGGGTGGAACGACGAGGTGATCGCGACCCCGCGGGGGTAGTCCACGCTTCACGCTGCGGGTCTGCGCACCCAGGAGTGATTCGGAGTTGGTGCGGGTGAGCATCCCCAGACGCGGCGAGACATTCGGCAGGGTCCCGGTGTCACGCATCCGGTGCAACAGTCGCTGGGTGCCGAGGGTTCCGGCAGCCAGGACGACCTGTCCGGCGGTGAAGGAGCGGGTGGGTCGCTTCGACCAGGAGCCGGTGCGGACGGTGTCGACTGAGTAGCCGCCGGTCGGCAGTGGGCGTACCGCGACAACGGTGGTCTCCGGGAATACCTGGGTTCCCGCCTGCTCGGCGAGGTGGAGGTAGTTCTTCACCAGCGTGTTCTTGGCACCGACCCGGCAGCCGGTCATGCACGAGCCGCACTCCGTACAGCCGGTCCGCTCCGGGCCCGCGCCACCGAAGTCGAGGTCAGGCACGGTCAGGCCAGGCGCCTGGCCGCCATCGCGACCGAAGAAGACACCCACCGGAGTGAGGGAGAAGGTGTGGCCCACACCCATGTCCTCGGCAACCAGCTCGCATTACTTCGTCGGAGGCGGTGACGGTCGGGGTTCTGGACAACCCCGAGCATCCGCCTGGCTTGGTCGTACCAGGGCTCGAGCTCGTCGCTTCCAGTCAGTGATGTGGCCCCACTGCGCGGTCGCGGAAGAACGGTTCTGGTGGCTGGTAGAGCGTGTTGGCGTAGTTCAGGGAACCTCCGCCCACGCCGCTCCGGCGAGCACAACCACGTTGCCGACCTTGCTGATGCGCTGGATTCCCTTCAGTCCCAGCGTGGAGCCCACAGGAACTTCCTGACATCCCAGGACGTCTGGGCAGGGTGTCGTCGGTGAACCTCATCCCGGCCTCGAGAACAGTGACGCGGTAGCCCTTCTCGGACAGGCGCAGAGCGGCGACGCTGCCGCCGAAGCCGCTGCCGATGACGATCACGTCAGCGTCTGCACTCCTGCTCGTCGGTCAGTCCGGTTGAGCGGCTTCGTTCCGGCGGCAGTCATCTGACCCCCTTCCTGTCTTGACGCGCGGCCGTTTGCCCGGGCGCGGTGGGTGTTCGCGGGTCAGTCATCGATGCTCAGCGCTGCAGTCGGACAGGCAGCGACCGCCTCCTCGATCAGTGCCCGGTGGTCGTCCGGAGGAGCTGAGCTTCGAGCAGGTCGAGCTCACCGTCGTCTCCGACCTCGAAGAAGTCGGGAGCGACAGAGTAGCACATGCCCAACGATGAGCACTTGCTCTCGTCGAGCACGATCTTCATGATTGCGTCCTTCTCGTTCGGTGAGGTCAGCGCTCGGGGGTGAAGCGCACGGGCAGGTGGTTGACGCCGTGGAAGAAGGTGCCGATGGTGTAGCTCGGCTCGCCGCAGGCCTCGATGTCGGGCAGGCGGGTGAGCAGTTCGCGCCAGATCACGCGCAGCTGTTGGCGGGCGAGCTGGTTGCCCAAGCAGTGGTGGATGCCGCCGCCGCCGAAGCTGACGTGGGGGTTGGGGTCGCGCGACAGGTCGAAACGCTCGGGTGCGTCGAACACCTCGGTGTCCCAGTTGGCCGAGGCGTAGAACATCACGACCTTGTCGCCCTCGGTGATCTGCTGGCCGTTCAGCTCGCAGTCGCGGGCCGCGGTGCGGCGGAAGGTCATGATCGGGGTGGCCCACCGGACCATCTCTCCACCGCCGTCGGGAGCCGGCCAGTCAGGTCCTCGGTCAGCCAGGAACGCTCGTCCGGGAAGTCGGTAAGTGCCTTCATCGCGTGGCTGGTGCTCTGCGGGTGGTGTCGTTGCCCGCGACCGTGAGCAGGCCGAAGAAGGAGATGATCTCCTCGTCGGTCAGCCGCTCCCCTTCGACCTCGGCCTGCACGAGGCTGCTCATCAGGTCGTTGCCCGGGTTCGCGCAACGTCCTCGATGTACTTGCCAGCCAGCTCGGCGAGGTATCCCATCGCCTCGAACAGGCGAGGAAGGGGCTCCTCGTCGCCCATCAGCTCGGGGTCGTTCCAACCGCCGGCGAACTGCGACTCATGCGCCATCTCCCTGCGGTCGCTCTCGTCGATGCCGAGCATGTCGCAGATCTTATGCATCGGCACAAGCGCGGCGACCTCGATCACGAAGTCGACCTCACCCTTGTCGGCGATGTCATCGACGATTCGCTTGGCGTTGGCCACGATCTGGTCGTTGATCCGGGAGATCTGCTTCGGGGTGAACGCAGAGCTCAACGGCAGCCGGATCTTGGTGTGCCGTGGCAGGTCGATCGCGATGAACCCCTGCGCTGCGTCGAGAAGTCTTCGCGACGGATCCATGACGATGCCCTCGCCGGAGAGGAAGTCCTGGTGGCGCTTGGTCACCTCAACCAGGTCGGCGTGGCGCACCACCGCCCAGAACCCCTGGTCGTTGGGATCCTCGATCAACATCTCCTCGACCGGCTGGTGCCAGCTCACCGGCCGCTCGGCGCGCAGCACAGCGAACGTCTCCTCGCGCTCAACGGCCGTCTGTGACCAGAAGGCGCGAGAGGACAGGTGAGCCGGATCGTAGGGACGTGACTCCCGTGAATGAGCAACTGCGGTCATCAGAGTTCCTCCCGTAAAGGGACTGGCTGCCAGGGCTGTCCACCAGAGATCCGAGTGGGGAGCCGGTGAACACGCTGTCTTGACACAATCTGTCGAGTGTCAAGCACGATGTCAACCTTGTACCGTCTGTCAAGAGAGGTGCTTTTGCCGTTCGCTTTGTCCAACGTGCTTAACACGTTGTGCGATAATGACGAGGTGAGCACCGCGACCGAGATCCGCGCTCAAGCACGCAGCCAACTGCGCGAAGCGTTCCTGGACGCGGCTCAGGACATCGCAGTGAAATCTCGCTGGCACCGCGTCCGGATGAACGTCGTCGCCGCTCAGGTAGGAGTCAGCCGACAGACCCTGCACACCGAGTTCGGCACCCGGGACTCACTCGGGCAAGCCCTCATCATGCGAGAGACCGAACGTTTCCTCGACGGTGTCGCCCAGTGCCTGCGACGCCATCCGCGCAAGCTCGCAACGGCGGTGAGCGAGGCGGTCGAGTACACCCTTCACCGCGCTGCCGAGGATCCGCTGCTGCACACCGTGCTGACCAGTGCCCGGGGCGGTGACGACAGCCTGCTCCCCCTGCTCACCACCCGCAGCGAACCCGTTCTGCACGCAGCTTCCGCCGCCCTGCGCGGTTACGCCGACGAGCACTACCCGAACCTCGACCCCGAACGTGTGGCCGCGGTCGTCGACAACGTGGTCCGCCTCACCGTCAGCCATATCGTGCTACCAGCCGACCGGGCCGAGGTGATCGCCCGCCGCCTCGGACAGCTGGTCCTTGACGGACTCCAGCTCTCCGACGAGACGCTCGAGCCCTCTTGAGGGCGGCGTCCCTCAGCGCTCGTCATGACTCACCACGAGTTTCGCATGCGATGGGTGGGCACCCTGCGGAGCAACGGGTTCCAACTCGCACCCCGACCGAGACCGGTGAGGTCGGGGAGGTCACCTTAGTTCCGTGGCCTGAGGTTGAGCACGACCCATCGGCGATCCCGCACGAGTAGGCGGTGGGGCCACTGACGGGCGCGCCGCTCACCCGACGCCCGGTCGCGCACGCTGCAGGTCCTCTCGCAGGCAGCAGAGCACCCCTTGATGAGTTCGTTCGACCTGGATGCCATATTCGTAAGAGCGACCTCGTCGACTGGTGGGAGCGAGGTGCGCCAAGCTTCGGTGAAGGTCGGATCGTGGTGCAGGCCCGCCCCCGACCACGCACTCCAAAACGGGCTCCGCCCGCCTGTGCCGCCCGGGCTCCGCCCGACCATGGCGCACTGCGTGGCCTTCACCGGTCAACATCGAACCCTCGAGGGAACTCTTCAGCCGTACAGCTTCATCCTTTCGATGTGATGCGTGTAGACGGCGAACAGCCACGGTCCGGGCATCTCGGCCTGGGCGAGCATCGCATCCAGGTTCGAGTGAAAACGATCCACCATCGCAGCGCGAAGCAGGTTGCCATTGGCGAGACGGAAAACCCTCAGCGTTCCGCCCGACATGAGCTGACGCTCGCCCGGCCGTGTGCGAATCCGATCATCCTTACAAACGGCGACCCAGCCCTCGTGGTCGGCTCTACTCATCCACTCGGTGTCCTCAACTTTGGCCATCCCGTAGACCTCGTCCAGAGTGCGCACCTTTGCGGGCCAGTGCTGCTTGAACCAGCCGGGCACGGCGATCCCGCCAAGGCTGCGATCTACGAACAGGTCAGGCGGCACGCGGCCGGCCGTAGTTGCGAACTATGGCCTCGACTACCGATGGGGGAACGCCAAACTCGTCACTAACGACCGCGATGGGCTCGCCAGCGAAGAACATCTGTGCGATGTCGACGATGCGGACCCCGCGGCTCTCGACGATCGGCTGACCAAAGGAGAAACGCGGGTCAATGATGACGTCAGCACCCTCGTAATGACGCAAGACGACGCGCTCCGGAACGCCCTGATCGTCGAACTCGATTGCTCGCAGTCCGGTAGCGACTACCCCGGGGATGCCGGCTTGAGAGTCCCGAGCACGCGTCCACGCAGAGTCGTGGTCACCGAGACTGAAAAGAATGTCTCTGCCGTCATGGGCTAGACGCTCCTTCGCAGAAAGTCGGGACCAAGTGCCTCTTGTAGGGCAAGTACGCCCTCCGTGACAGCACGAAGACTGAGGTCAGCGCGCCGCATGCTTTGCACGAATTCAATCTCCGCCAACGCGGCAAACGGGAGCGTGGGCTCCCCACGCTTTGCAGCTTGGATTGAGCGAATTATCCGCTTCTCGTCGATCCAATAGCGGATGGTGGACGGAGCGATGTCCAAGTGCCGCGCGGCCTCTGCCACCGTGTAGAGCGGGACCTCGAAGCGCTGGTCCACTAACGCCTCCTTCCCGCGACCCTCCACGAGTCGCACACTATGCCGTGCGCTACCGACAGTCACCGTCCATGCGCCGCCCGATGGGTCGTCTCGCTTCTTCCGACCCGCCGGCCCGGGCCGCTCAATGCTTGGCCCACCCGACCCTGCCGTGCAGCGGGCTCGGTCCGACCATGCCGCGACCCAGACCTACGCCTCCAGGGGTCGTCTGCGACGGGTCCCCGAGCCCGATTTGCTGACTCAGATCTGACTCAGCAGATCCGTCGAGGTCCAGTTCCCAACGTGCCCATCCGTCGCGTTTCCGCAGGTCAGAGCCACAATGGCGTCAATGTCCGTTGATGACCGTTCACGCTCAGCCTAATCCCGGCCTACAGGCCGGCCCGTTCGCAGCCCCGCCCCGGTCGGCGGCTCACCTCACAGCTCGCGGACCCACATAGCCACACCTTCGTCGAGGGCGAGCGACGCATCGGTCTCGGCTGCGGCCTCGGGGTCATGGGTGGCGAGGACGACCGAGGCACCGCGAGCGGCCTCCTCCCTCAGGGCAGCCATCATCAGCCCACGGTTGCCGGCGTCCAGCTCGCTGGTCGACTCGTCCGCGAGCAGCACCGCCGGGCGCAGGGCGAAGGCCCTGGCCAGCGCCACCCGCTGCTGCTGGCCGCCGGAGAGCTGGTCGACGAGATGACGGCGGGACTCCGCCAGGCCGACGCGGGCGAGCGAGTCGCCGACGCGGCGCCACGCCTCGCGGACAGGCACCCCGAGGGCGAGGAGCGGCACCAGGATGCTCTCCTCGGCCGACAGGTTGCCGCTCAAGCCGTTGCCCTGCGGGACGAGAACGACCCCGGCGCGCGCCGCGCCCTCCCGGTCCCTCAGCACGGAGCCGTCGACGCGGACCGTGCCGGTGACCGAGGCCGCCGCGGGCCGGAGGGCGCGGGCCAGCGCCCACAGCAGTGACGACTTGCCGGCGCCCGAGGGACCGGTGACCGACAGCACTCGCCCGCCGGGCACGCGCAGGTCCAGCGGGTGAACAGCGACGGTCTCGCCGTAGCTGACGCCCAGGTCGTCCGCCTGCAGCTCGCTCACGGTCGTTCCGGCCTGAGCTCGTAGTGGTCGCCGACCTCCTGGAACCTGACCAGGGTCCCCGGCGGCAACCGGTCGCGGGCGTGGCCTGGCAGCGGCAGGAACCCGTCGGCCGTCACCACGGCGTACTCCTCGCCGCTGCGTCCCTCCCCGCCGATCCGGCCGTCGCGGATCGTGACCGTGCGCGGCAGGACCCGGGCGACGTCGGGATCGTGGGTGACCAGGACCACGGTCGTGCCGTACGTGCGGTTCACCAACGCGAGCGCGGCGAGGACCCGGTCGCGCGCGTCGTGGTCGAGCTGGCTCGTGGGCTCGTCGCACAGGAGGAGCCCGGGACGGGTGGAGATCGCGACGGCGACCGCGGACAGCTGGAGCTCGCCGGGCGTCAGCTCGCGCAACGGCAGATCGGTGGAGTCGGCGAGCCCGAGCTCTCCCAGCACCTCTGCCGGGTCGGTCAGTGGTCCGCCGGCCCGCCGTGACGGGTGCTGGGCGAACCGGACGTTGTCGATCGGGGTGGTGTCCATGAGCAGGTTGCGGTCGGCGCCCTGCAGCATCAGGCCGATCTCCGTCGCGCGCAGCCGGTCGAGGTCGCGCGGCGGTGCGGCCGACACCTCGGTGTCGCCCAGGAACACCTTGCCGGCACTGGGTCGAAGAACGCCGGAGAGCAGGCTCATCAGGGTCGACTTGCCCGACCCGGACGGTCCGAGCAGACCGACCATCTCCCCCGCCGCCACGTCCAGGTCGACGCCGGAGAGCGCGGCGACGTCGTGCTGCTCGGCGTGGTAGATGTGCACCAGGCCGCGGGTTCGGATCGCGAGTCCACGCATCAGCCGGTCTCCCTCACCCGTTCCAGGTGAGCTCGGCGGGCTACGGCGCGCCCCGCCAGCGCCGCCGCGGCCGGCAGCACCACCAGGCAGGCCGCGGCGACACCGAGGACCGAGGGCCAGGACGTCGACGGGTCCACGACGGGCACGTCCGGTCGGGTCGGGAGGAACGCGATGTCGGGCATCGCCAGCGCGGCGCCGACCAGGCCTGCGCCGACGCCGGCGGCGACGGCGAGCAGGATGGCCGGCAGCTGAGCCCAGACGGCGAGCCGTCGGGTGGTGCCCCTCCCGGCGCCGTTCAACCGCAGGACGGCGAGGTCCCGGGCACGGTCCCGCCACCCGGTGACGGCGAGCACCAGCAGGATGAGCAGCGCGATGAGGATCGCGGCCGGTCCGACCACGGCGCCCATGGCGAGACTCCAGGTGGGGACCGTGTCCTGGTACGTCTGCCGGATCGTCGCGTGGCGGCGTACGTCGGCGACGGCGATCCCACGCTCGCGCAGCGAGGTGGTCACGGCGCTGACGAGCGCGGGGTCGTCGACGAGCCACACCTCGGCGTGCGCGTCGAAGGTGACCTCGGCGCCGCGGGTGAGCGCGTCGAGATCCACCAGCGCCGAGCGAGGGGGCATGGCCGGCACGAGGATGAGCCGGCCGGCCGACCGGGCCGGCCGTTCGCTGCCGTCCACCCCCGTCACCTCGAGCCCGAACCGGTCACGGCGCGCGGCGGGGAGCAGCGCTGGGATCGTGCGAGGCACCCATGCCGGTGTGAGTGTGGCGGGATAGATGCCGCGGATGCTCAGCAGGAGACGGAGGGCACCGGACGCTGTGCTGCTCGGTCGGATCGCGGCGTACTCGTCCTCGGTCGTGTTCCAGACCTCGGGAGAGGTCACCCCGTCGACCGGGCGCCCGTCGACGCGCAGGTCGCTGAGGTCGAGATCGCCGTCGACGGCGACTCCCGGCGCGGCCGCGAGCTCGACCGCCGCCAGCCGGCAGCCGCTCGCACAGGCCGAGTGGCTCCCGACGAGCGTCGTCCGCTCGCCGGGCGCCGGAATCTCGCCCAGGCGGATCGTGCGGCGCGTGCCGGTGCCGGTACCCGTGGTCACCACCAGGCTGAGGGCGACCTCGGACTCGCTGCCCAGCACGTCCTTCGCGGTCAGTGTCCGACCACTCTCCACGGTGAGCGAGAAGCGTGAACCCGTCAACGCCACCGGCGGCGCCTCAGGGGGTGCGATCGCCCGCCACTGCGCGGCGGTCGGTGCCCCGCGTGGGAAGAACGCGATCCGACGGAATCCGTCGGGCTCCACGGCCAGCGTGGTCCGGGACACCATGACCGGCGTCGCGCGATGTCCGGCGGGATCCGCGGCGCCGAGCGCCGCGCGCACGTCGTCCAGGTCGCGCCCCGCGAGCCGGAGCACCACCGGCGCCCCGGCGTCGTGCTCGCTCGCGTGGGCGCGGTTCCGTGCACCCACGTCGCGCGCGTCGACGGCGAACACCGCGAGCGCACTGGCCACCGTGATCACGGCGATGACCGCGCGGGTCTCCCGGCGCCGACCCGTCTCCAGCAAGGTGACGCCCGCGACGAGACGGCCGCGACGCAGCAGCTGTCGACCCGACGCGCTCGCCGCGGGCGCGACCACGTGTGCCAGCAGCAGGCCCGCCAGCAGCGCCAGGAGCGCCGGCCCTGCCAGGGCCGAGGGCCCGCTGAGGCTCCCGCTGACGAAGGCGACCACCCCGGTCCCCACGACGGCGATCAGGAAGGCGTCGAGCACACCGAACGCCCACCGCCCCGACGAGGCCCGCCCGCGCCGCACCAGGCTGTCCAGCGGCTCCCGGGCGACGCGTACGGCGGCCACCACGGTCGTCAGCACCATCGCCACCACCGCCAGGAGGACCGCCGTCACGAACCCGGGACCCGCCTCGAACGGCGCCGCACCGGGCAGCAGTGCCCGGGCGACTGACCCCCCGAACAGCGCGGCGCCAGCACCCGGCACCACGCCCACCAGGAGGACGGGGAGCAGCTCCGCCAGCAGGAGGCGGGCCGCTCCGGCCGGTCCCCGGCCACGAAGCCGGGCGACGGCGACGTCCCGGCGGCGCTGCTCGGTCGCGGCCGCGAGGACGAGCCAGAGCACGAACAGTGTCAGCACGACCATCGGCGCCATCAGCAGCGGAACGGTGCGGTGGGCCTGTCCGGTCTGGACGCGCACGTCGTCGGTGAGGGAGTCGATGTCGGTGTCGACGTGAAGGTCCGCGCCCCGACTCCCGACATCGACGGACATCTTCCGCACCCGGTCCCCGAGCGCGAGCACCTCGTCTACTCCGGTCCCCTGGGTGCGCACGAGGGCACCTGTGTGCGAGCTCTCTCCCGGAAGGATCGGGCCGGCGACGAAGGTCTCCTCCGTCGTCAGCCAGGCGTCGTGGGCGGCCGCGGTGTCGGGGTCGCGAGACACCCTCGAGTCACCCACCAGCGTGAGGCCCTGCCACCACGGGCCGTCCCGCGGCGCGTAGGTGCCGACGACCTGGAGCTGCACCCCCGCCTGCTCGTCGAGCACTGGCCTCACCGTCACGGTCGAGCCGAGGACGAGCCCGAAGTTCTCGACATCGGTCGTACTGACCAGGATCTCCCCCGGCGCTCCGGGACAGGCGCCACTCAGCACGCGCACGTGCTCGCACGCTCCTTCTCGCCAGACGAGCGGCCCCGTCGGCGGGAAGGCGCCCGGCTCGGGGGTCACGAACGCGGTACGGCCCAGCACCGGAGGTCCGAGCTGCGCGGACAGGTCGCGCGGGACCAACGTCTGGAGGTCACGTGGATCCCGAGCCTCGGTCGCACCACCGGCGTCGACCACGGCCTCCGAGACGACCGTGACAGCCCTGTCGGCGGGACTCGCGCGCGCCAGCAGGGTGTCGACGAGAGCTTGCTGCATCGCCCGGTCGTAGACCGGCGCGAAGGCGGTGCACGCGGTGATCAGCGCGGAGACCGCGACCAGCGCCAGCGTCTGCCCGCGCCGGTGGCCCCAAGCCGTCCGCCGCGCGAACCGGAGGGATGACCAGCTGGTTCCGTCCCGGCCGTCGACGTGTGGCTGCCGTCTGCGCCGGGAGGGCCACCCCCACATGGCTACGTCCTGTCGTCGTGCGGTGCGGGCACCATATCGGCCTCGTCGCTACCACTGCCCGCAGCAGCGGGTTCGTCGATTCCTGACGTGACACCCGAGCATCGCGTGAGTGGAGCGCGAGCCACTCAGGGGGCGATCGGCTCGACGGAGACGACGTCCCACTGAACGGCGCGGGTGGGGCGCGGTGCGCGGCAGGTCAGACGAGCCTCGGCGCGGCGACTGCTGACCATCACCACGCGCACGCCGGCAGGAGCCCGGTCGAAACCGAGCACGTCGACGGTCCACCGGCCCGCATCGAACGTCCCGGTCTGCTCGACCAGGCGAGCGGATCCGGTCAGGGCGGCCGGGCCCCAGCGCTCGTGCACGGTGCCCAGGGCAACCTGCTCGGCCGGGTGGAGGCCGGCGATGCCGCGCATCCACGTCGGGTCGACGCGACCGGCGAGGTGCGACTCGACGGTGGCCACCGCCGTCTCGGCCGTCATCCCGCCGTAGCAGGCGAGGTCGGGAAGCATGAGGACGGTGGGAGCGAACCGGTCGCCCCCCAGGTGGCTGCACTCGTAGGTCTCGGTGGGCCAGCGACGGGCCAGGGCCTCGGCGACCGGCCGTCCCTTGACGGCGCAGCACACGTCGTGGACCCCGTGCGTGCAGACGAGCAGCAGTGGGTGCGGGTAGGGCTCTCCGCCGTCTTCCCCCAGGGCGGCCAGCAGATCGTCGGGGCGCTCCCACCGGCCGGTGCGCACGACGCCGTCGCTGGAGCGGAACCACCGCCGCCGGCGGCCGATCCGATCCGCCGCACCCGCGCGCCCGTGGCGGCGGACGAAGAGCGTCCTCACGTCAGGGTGTCCGAGCTGACGCAACAACGTGGTGGGGAGGTCGGCGCCGAACGGGGCGGTGACCGGCCACGGTCCCGGGTGCTCGACCAACAGCCACTCCCGTTGCGGGGGTGCCGTGCCGAGCATCGGGTCCCCACGTCCAGCCGCCGCGTCCGAGCAGCGGAAGGTCATGCGCCGCCCACGACCAGCCCCGCCTCGATCAGGGCGCGCGCCGTGTCGAGACCCAGGTCGGCGGCCGCGACGGCCTCTCCGGCCAGCAGCCGCCGGACCGCGTGCTCCGGCGCCTTGTCCACGGTCACGACGCCCGCCCGCGAGGTCAGCCGTCCGTCGGCGAGGCTGGCGTCGACGTGCTCACGCAGCCGCACCACGGTGTCGTCGGCCAGCGACGCGGCGAGGGCGTGCTGGGCGAGCGGGCCGATCGGGGCCGCGCGCTGCGCGTCCCGCCGGCGGGCGCGCAGCCGGTCGGCGACGTCGTCCGGGTCCACTGCGTCGAGCACCTCCGACAGCACCTTCCGGATCGTGTGGACCTCGAGCTCGTCGCCTCGCAGCGCCGTGCCCAACGGGAGCGAACCGCGCGCCCACTCGTCATCGGCGAGACGCCGCAGCGCCAGGGCGACGAGCTCCTCGGCGACGGCGAACTCGGTCCAGCTGTGGACGCCGAGCGTCAGGTGCACGGTGACTCCGCCGAGCGCCGTCGCCGAGTGCAGGTAGCCGCGCGGGAGGTAGAGCACGTCGCCCGGCTCGAGCACGGTCTCGAGCACCGGCTCCTGCTCCGCGGCCCGTCGTACGGCGTCGCGGCGGTCGGTCCACGGCTGGTCCCGCAGCGGCGACGCCAGGACGGGTGCATGGACCGACCACTTCTTGCGGCCGGAGACCTGGAGGACGAACACGTCGTGGACGTCGTAGTGGTCGTCGAAGCCCTGGTTCTGCGGCGGGGTCACGTACGCGTTGGCCTGCACCGGGTGGCCCAGGTCCGCGGCGAGCTGCTGACAGAACTCGATGATCGGCGGCCAGACCCGATGGAGGGCCTGCAGCACGATGGTCGACCCCGCACTGAAGAGCGCGCTCAGCTTGTCGTCGCTGACCTGGTCACCGATCCCGGCACCGACGCCGCCCGGCGCCGTGAAGGCGCTGGTGGCCGACGTGGCGCCCGACTTGGCCACGCGCACGAACGGAGCGCGCAGACCGCGCTCGCCGAGCAGCTCGTCGACCGCTCCCTGGGTGAGCAGGTCGTCGAACCCGCGCGGGTCGGCGGCCGGACGGTGCATCGCGTCACGCGCCCAGGTGGCCTCGGCGAAGTCGACGACGTCTCCGACGAGCCGGGCCAGTGCCGGGCGGCCCGAGGCGCCGACGGCGGGCCCGGAGGCTCCGGACCCGCCGTCAGCTGAGTCGTGGGGCATCAGGAGGAGCTGTCGTCGGCTCCACCATCGGCGCCGCCGTCCTGCACGCCCGGGGTGCCCTCGGCCCCACCGTCGGCGGGTCCCTCGGCACCCGAGTCGGCACCTCCGTCGGCGCCGCCGTCGGAGGGACCATCGGCACCGCCGTCGGCGCCGCCGTCCTGGACACCTGGGGTGCCCTCGGCACCGCCGTCTGCAGGCCCTTCGGTCTCGGACTCACTCATGTCGCGCTCCCTTGCACAGTGGCCGGATCGGCCCGGTGAAGCGACGCCGGTCGACGCCACCTCTTGCTGTATAGCCATCCCGGCCGACGCAGCCCTACCCCCTGAGGGACGACTGTGTCCTCCGAGCCTCGCCCCTGAGGGGGCGGCGCCGTGGGCGCCGACGCGTCAGACTCGTCCGGTCTCGAGACTCGGGTCCGGACAGGCGACGCCGACGGGACCGTGGGGGGACTGTCGGCGTCGCCACCGGTCCACCGGCACCGGGGTCGCCGTTCACCCCGCGGGGTGACTCCTTTCGAGAAGTCGCAGGCGCACGCTCGTAGGTGGAGCGGCCGCCGCGTGACAACCCCCCAGACTCGCGGCGGCCGCTCTGACGCGCACGGAGCCGCCCCGCCTGACCCGTGCAGGGCCAGGCGGGGCGTGATCCGGGGTGCTCCGAGGAGCCCCACCGGCGGGACGCTACGGGCTCGCAGTGGCGGCGTCAGCGGAAAACCCGAAGACCACATCAGCCGGGGCCTCAAGTCGCCTCGCGGCGCTGCCGATCACCCCAGTGTCAGGCGGCCGCTCGCGGACATCCCCCCAGCTCGCGAGCGGCCTCCGCCTGTTTTTCGGAGGTCTCACCCCCGCGGGGGAGAACCGCATCCCCGGTCGTCACGAACCACTCCCTGTCCACACCCACAACAGGGAGGTCAACCGTGACCATCACTCGTACCCGACTTCACAAGAGCCTGGCCACAGCGGCCGGGCTGGCACTTCTCGCCGTCCCGCTCGCCGCCTGCGGCGAGGAGGACTCGACCACGTCGAGCGGCGGCGACAGCAGCCAGAGCGCGCCGCAGAAGGTCAAGGCGCAGGCCGAGATCAAGGCGCTCACCGGCGACAACACGCAGGTCGCGCTCGACCAGGGCTTCGTCGACGCACTGACCCAGCTCAAGCTCACGCCGGGCGTCGCCGGCGACGCCAAGCTCGAGGGCGGCAACACGCTGGTCTTCCCGATCACCGGGGGCAACGTCAGCCTGTTCGAGCCCGGCACCGTGCCCAACTACGTGGTCGGCCAGGTGCAGCACGAGGGCTCCGCCCTGACGCTCACCGCGGGCGGCACGACCGTCGAGATCGGCAACTTCAACGTCGACCCGGGCGTCTCCGTCGTGTACGGCGATGTCTCGGCCAACGGCGAGCCGGTCGTGGCGAGCGTGCCGATCTTCGACCTGAACGGCAGCACGCTGAAGCCGATCACCCAGTCGGGCGGCGCGACCGTGCTCGAGGGCAGCGAGGTGCTCATGTCGGCGCCGGCCGCCGACCTGCTGAACCAGACGTTCGAGACCGACGCGATCAAGCCCGGCCTGCTGGTGGGCATCGCGACCATCACCGCCAAGTGACCTGACCCGGAGACGGGGAGGGGCTGTCACAATCCCCCGCGGCCACGGCCGCGGGGGATCGGCATGTCCGAACGGAAGGATGCTCACATGAGAGTGCTGCTCACCGGCGCCGCCGGGTTCGTCGGCGGGGCCGTGTCACGCGCTCTGGCCGACGCCGGCGACGAGGTGGTCGCCGTCGACCTGATGCTGCCGCAGGCCCACGGCGAGGACGCGTCCACGCCCGACGGCATCCGGCGGCTCGACGTCCGGGACGCCTTCGCGTGGGGTGACCTGCTCCGCGGGATCGACGTCGTGTGCCACCAGGCGGCCGTCGTCGGCGCCGGCGTGGCGGTCGCCGACCTGCCGGTCTACGCAGCGCACAACGACCTCGGCACCGCCGCACTGCTCGCGGCGATGCACGAGGCCGCCGTCGGCCGGCTCGTGCTTGCCTCGTCGATGGTCGTGTACGGCGAGGGCCGGTACAGGTGCGCCGACCACGGCGACCAGGTGCCGTCGGTGCGAAGTCCGGCCGACCTCGAGGCCGGCCGATTCGACCACGCCTGCGACGTCTGCGGTCGGCCGCTCGACTGGGCGCTGGTCGACGAGGACGCCCGGCTCGACCCGCGCAGCAGCTACGCCGCGAGCAAGGTCGCCCAGGAGCACTACACCTCGGCCTGGGTCCGTCAGGCCGGCGCGTCGGCCGTGGCGCTGCGCTACCACAACGTCTACGGGCCCCACATGCCCCGCGACACCCCCTACTCCGGCGTCGCGGCGATCTTCCGCTCCGCCCTCGAGCGGGGCGAGGCGCCGCAGGTCTTCGAGGACGGCGGCCAGGCCCGGGACTTCGTGCACGTCGACGACGTCGCCCGGGCCAACGTCCTGGCGCTGCGGTCCGTCGTCGAGGGCGACGCCGGGCGGTTCGCCGCCTACAACGTGTGCTCCGGCACCCCTGTCACCATCCTCGACGTCGCCCGCCGGGTCGCGGCCGGCCGCGGCGGCGGCGTCGATCCGGAGGTGGTCGGCGGCGCCCGCCCCGGCGACGTCCGGCACGTGGTGGCCTCCCCCGCCCGCGCTGCGGCCGAGCTCGGCTTCGCCGCGCAGGTCGACCCGGTCGAGGGGTTGGCCGACTTCGCGCACGTGCCGCTGCGGTAGCGCAGGCGAGATCGGTCCCGGCGTCTCGACAAGCTCGACGGACGTCCGTCGAGCTTGTCGAGACGACCGCAGCCGGACTACCAGCTCAAGTACAGCAGGTGCTCCACCAGCAGTCCGGTGAGCAGCTGCAGCGCGAGGGCCGGCCGCTGCCACCGGTCGGGGAGCAGCGCGAGCGACACCGTCAGCCACGGCATGAACGGCAGCCAGATCCGCTCGGTCTCGGCCCGGCTCATCTGCGACGCCGTCGCCACGAGCACCATCGCCACGGCGGCGCCCGCGAGCAGCACGGGCACCCGGTCGGGGCCGCCGCGCACCTGCCGCAGCCGGGTCAGCAGGAGGGCGACGCCGGAGCCCAGTACCGGTCCGGCGGCGAGCAGCAGGCACGCCAGGTTGGCCCAGGTCCAGTAGTCACCGGGCCGGTCCGAGGCGATGCCCTCGTAGTAGCGCTCGCGCAGCACCGGGAACGCCTCCCACCACGAGAACCCGAACGGCACGAACGCCAGCACGACGGCCAGCGCGGCCAGTGCCGCGATCGGCAGCGGCCGCCACGACCGGGCGGCGACGAGCACGGCGAGCGCGAGCAGCCCCATCAGGGGCATGCCGTACGACATCATCACCAGCGCGCCGAGGAACAGCCCCGAGGCCACGGCGCACGCCACCATCCGCCCCGTCGACCGGGCCGTCGCGGCCAGCGCCAGCAGCGCGATCCCCCAGGCCGCTGCGGTGGCGAACACGGCATCTCCGGAGACCGCCAGGAACACCGCGGCCGGGGTGAGCGCGAGGAACGGCGCGGCGCGCCGGGCGACGCCCTCGGCGTCGAGTGCCCGCAGCGTCACCAGCACCGCGGGTGCGATCGTGGCGGCCAGCCCGACGATGACCAGCGCGATCCCCAGGTCGCTCAGGCCGAGCCTGACCAGGAGGACGAAGAAGAGCGTCGCCAGCGGTGGGTGGCCGGCGACGTGCACCGGCCAGTTGTCCTCGGCGTCGTAGGAGATCCGCGGCACCCACCCGTCGAGGGCTACCGAGACGTCGTCCATCTCCCGCGCCGTCGCGAGGTACTCGTACGGGTGCAGCAGTCTGCCGTCGAGGCCGTCGCGCCCGTCGACGGCGGCCAGGGCGAGCATCCAGGCGGCGCTCACGACGAACGACGCGGCGAGCAGCGCCCGCCAGGGCAGCCGCTCGGCCCGGTGGGCGGCGACGGCGAGGGCGACCAGCGCCAGCAGGACGGCGGGAAGGGTGCCCGGGCCGAACCACTTCGGCTCCCAGAGCGCGTGCAGCGGGTCGATGCCGTGGGGCTCCTCGTCGGCGCGGGTGAACACCTGCCACCCGAGGAGCGTCGGCAGCACGGCCGCCGCCAGCACGACCAGCAGCGCCACCACCAGCCCCACCCATGGCGCGAGCGTGGCGCCCGACGGCCTGGTGCGGAGCACCCCGCCACCCTAGAGAGCACGCGGCTGCCACCCGGTGCGCCCGTAGGTTGAGGAGGTGCCGGACTGCGACCTCGTGCTCCCCTGTCGTGACGAGGCCCCGGCACTGGTCGACCTGCTCCCGCGGGTGCCCTCGTCGTACCGGGTGATCGTGGTCGACAACGGCTCCCGCGACGGCACGGCCGACGTCGCGCGCCGGCTGGGAGCCACCGTGGTCACCGAGGCGACCCCGGGCTACGGCGCCGCCGTGCAATCCGGACTCGAGGCGGCGACGAATCCCTACGTGGCTTTCATGGACGGCGACGGCTCCTTCGACCCCGTTGCGCTCGATCCCCTGCTCGCCGAGGTGCGAGCCGACCGGGCCGACCTCGCGGTGGGACGCCGTCGTCCGGCTGCGCGCGGCGTCTGGCCCTGGCACGCCCGGGCGGGCAACGCACTGGTCGTCGCCTGGCTGCGCCGTCGCATCGGCATGACCGCGCACGACATCGCGCCGATCCGCGTGTGCGGCCGCGAGCAGCTGCTCGCGCTCGACGTCCGCGACCGCCGGTTCGGGTACCCGGTCGAGCTGCTGCAGAAGGCGACCACCGCCGGCTGGCGGCTGCACGAGGAGGACGTCGCCTACCTCCCGCGCGCCGAGGGGACCCGCTCGAAGGTGTCCGGGTCGGTGCTCGGGACCGCCCGCACGGCGAGAGACTTCTGGCGCGTGCTCCGGTGACCCGGGTCCTCGTCGTCGCCAAGGCCCCGGTGCCGGGGGTGGCGAAGACCCGGCTGGCGGCCGCCCTCGGCGACGCCACCGCGGCCGACCTCGCGGCCGCCTGCCTGCTCGACACCCTCGACGCGGCTCGGTCCGTCACGGACGCCTCGGAGGTGCTCGTCGCCCTGACCGGCGACCTCGCCGACGCGGCGCGCCGGTGCGAGATCGAGGCGTCCCTCGACGGCGTCAGCGTGGTGCCGCAGCGGGGCGGCACGTTCGCGGAGCGGCTCGTCAACGCGCACGTCGACGCCGGCGACGGCCCCGTGCTCCAGATCGGCATGGACACCCCGCAGGTCACCACCGAGCTGCTCGCCGCCGCGGCCGAGGCCCTGGCCCGCTACGGCGCCGTCCTCGGCCCGGCCGTCGACGGCGGCTGGTGGCTGCTCGGGCGGAACGTGACCTTCGACGCCGCGTTCTTGGCCGGCGTCCCGATGTCGTCGCCGACGACCTACGACGAGACCCGCGAGGCGCTCGTCCTCCGCGGGCTCCGGGTCGCCGAGGCACCTCGGCTGCGGGACCTCGACGAGGTGACCGACGGCGAGCCGGTGGCCGCGGCCGCGCCCGGCACCCGGTTCGCGAGTGCCTGGACCGCCCTCGGGCACGGACTGGGCGCATGACCGAGCTCGGCGAGTCCCTCCGCGTGCTGACGCTCTCGGCTTGGAGCCGCGACCCCGACCCGGACGACGAGGCGCTGCTCGACCTGTGTGTCGGGTCCACCCTCGACATCGGCTGCGGGCCGGGACGGCTCACCAAGGCACTCGCCGCACGAGGGCACCTGACCCTCGGCATCGACGTCGTCGGGGACGTCGTCGATCAAGCGCGGGCGCGCGGCGCCACCGCCGCGCGCCGCGACGTGTTCGGCCCGCTGCCCGGCGAGGGCGTGTGGACCACCGCGCTGCTGGCCGACGGCAACATCGGGATCGGCGGCGACCCAGTGGCACTGCTCGTCCGGGCGAGGGACCTGGTGGAGGAGGATGGCCGGGTGGTCGTCGAGACGGACCCGCCGGGCTGCGTGTCCCGTACCGGGCTCGCCGTCCTGGAGTGGCACCACGGGTCGCGCACGATCCCATGGTCGGTGCTCGCCCTGGACGACCTTCCCGATGTCGCCGACCGGGCCGGCCTCGGTGTCCTCAGCACCTCCCGAGCGGACGCGGACCGGTGGTTCGCGGTCCTAGGACGACGATGACCGACCTGCGCCCGCCCACGCCCGAGAGCTTCACCTCGCGGCTGCGCAGCGCGGCCGTCGCGGCGCGGGTCGGCGTGTGGCTCGGGGTGTGCTTCGGCATCTGCTTCGTCACCGGACTGATCAGCCACTACGCCCAGGACCCCGGTCAACCGCTGGGGTTCCCGACGTCGCCGGCGTGGGGGTACCGCGTCACCCAGGGTCTGCACGTGGTCACGGGCACCGCCGCGATCCCGCTGCTGCTCGTCAAGCTGTGGAGCGTCTACCCGCGGCTGTTCGAGCGCCTTCCGTCGCTGCGATCGGCCGGTCCCCTCGCAGTGAACCTGGTCGAGCGTGCCTCGATCGCAGCACTGGTCGCCTCGGCGATCTTCCAGCTCGCCACCGGCCTGCTGAACACCACCCAGTGGCTGCCGTGGGACTTCTCGTTCCGTCGCACCCACTACGCGGTGGCCTGGGTGGCGATCGGGTCGCTCCTGGTGCACATCGCAGTCAAGCTGCCCCTCACCCGAGCGGTGCTGCGGGCCGACGTCGACGACACTGGCCACGACCGGCCCTCCGCGACGCGGCCGGGCGCGCTGTCCCGGCGCGGCCTGTTGCGGGCCACCTGGGCCGCTGCCGGCGTCGCGGTGGTCGCGACGGCGGGGGCCACGGTGCCCTTCCTGCGCAAGGTCTCGGTGCTGGCGGTGCGGTCGGGCGAGGGGCCGCAGGGCGTGCCGGTGAACAAGTCCGCCGCCGCCGCCGAGGTCACCGACCTCGCCCGCGACCCCGACTGGTCGCTGTCGGTGACCCACGGCTCGGACACGCTGCGGCTCACGCGTGCCGACCTGCTCGCGATGCCGCAGCGCACCGAGTCGCTGCCGATCGCCTGCGTCGAGGGGTGGAGCGCCTCGGCGACGTGGACGGGGGTGCGGCTGCGCGACGTGCTGGACCTGATCGGGGCACCGGCCGGGCGGGACGTCGTCGCCACCTCGCTGCAGCCGTCCGGACCGTTCCGAGTCACCACCCTGCAGGGCTACTTCGCCGACGACGACCGCACCCTGCTCGCACTACGACTGCACGACGAGGACCTCGCCCTCGACCACGGGTTCCCGTGCCGGCTCATCGCGCCGAACCGGCCCGGGGTCCTGCAGACCAAGTGGCTCGCCTCGCTGGAGGTCGCGTGAGCGGCGAGGCGACGGTGCGGTGGACGCTCGGCGCGCTCGGCGTCGTCGCCGGGCTGTTCGGCGCCTACCTGCTGTGGTCGCGCTCCGACACCGGCCAGCTCGTCGACACCGGGATCTGGCTCGGAGCCGGCGTCGTCGCCCACGACGCCCTCATCGCCGGGCTGACGCTGCTCCTCGTCGCCCTCGTGGCCCGGCTGTCGCCGCCGGCCGCCCGGGCACCGGCAACGGTCGCCCTCGTCGTGCTCGGGCCTCTCACGCTGATCGCGATCCCGTTCCTCGGCCGGTTCGGCGCCAAGGCCGACAACCCCAGCCTGCTCGACCGGCCCTACCTCGCCGGCTACCTCGTGGTGGTCGGCATCGTCCTGCTGGCGGCGGTGGTCGCCGGCGTCGTCCGGACCCGTCGCGCGGACACCGAGGTCGCCGACACACCGTCGAAGGAGCGTGGGACGTGACAACCCGCACCGCTGAGGTCGGCGTCATCGGCGGCACCGGCTTCTACTCGTTCCTCGACGACGCCGAGGAGGTCGTGGTCGAGACGCCGTACGGCGACCCGTCCTCCTCGCTCGCCGTCGGCCGGGTGGCGGACCGCGACGTCGCGTTCCTCCCCCGCCACGGCCAGCACCACGAGTTCCCGCCGCACGCGATCAACTACCGGGCGAACCTCTGGGCACTGCGCGCGCTCGGGGTACGGCAGGTGCTGGCGCCCTGCGCCGTCGGCGGGCTCTCGCCCGCGGTGGCACCGGGCGACCTCGTCGTCCCCGACCAGCTCGTCGACCGCACCCACCGCAGGGTCGGGTCCTTCGTCGAGCGCGGTGCGGTGCACCTGCCGTTCGCCGACCCCTACTGCCCCGGGGTCTCGGCCGCGCTCACCGGTGCCGACCCCGACGTGCGCGCGGGCGGCACGATGGTCGTCGTCGAGGGACCGCGGTTCTCCACCCGGGCCGAGGGCCGGGCCTACGCGGACGCCGGCTGGACGTTGATCAACATGACCGGGGCGCCGGAGGCGGCACTCGCCCGTGAGCTCGGCGTCTGCTACGCCGCCCTCGCCCTCGTCACCGACATGGACGCCGGGGCCGAGCCCGGCGAGGGGGTCGGCCAGGAGGAGGTGTTCGCCCTCTTCCGCGGCAATCTGGAGCGGCTGACCGCGCTCCTCGGGCGGGCGGTCGCCGCCCTGCCCGATCCACGCGGCTGCACCTGCACCGGGTGGATGGACGGGATCGACCTCACCTACGACGTCCCCGGCCGAGTCCCGCGCCAGTGAACAACACCGTCGTCGACGCGGCCTTCCTGGCCGGCCAGAGCTCCTCCGGATAGGGCAGTCGAGGTGCCACACTCGCGGGCATGAGCCGGGCACGTCCCAACGTGCTGGTCGTGATGTTCGACCAGGTCACTCCCGACGCGCTCGGGTGCTACGGCAACCCGGTCGTGCACACGCCGGCGATCGACCGGCTGGCGCGCGAGGGCGTGGTGTTCGACGCCGCCTACTCCAACAGCCCGCTCTGCACGCCGGCGCGCTACTGCATGATGACCGGCCAGCTGCCGTCGGTGACCGGTGGCTACGACAACGCCGCGTACCTGCCGAGCACGGTGCCGACGTTCGCCCACTACGCCCGCGCCGCCGGCTACCGCACCGTGCTCGACGGCAAGATGCACTTCGTCGGTCCCGACCAGCTGCACGGCTTCGAGGAGCGGCGCACCACCGACATCTACCCCGCCGACTTCGGGTGGACGCCGAACTGGCTGCAGCCCGACGAGCGGGTCGACTGGTGGTTCCACAACATGGACGCCGTCACGGACGCCGGCGTCGCCGAGGTGACCAACCAGCTGCTCTACGACGACGAGGTCGGCCACCAGGGCGTGCGCGCGCTCCACGACCTCGCCCGCGACCCCGAGGGCCGCCCCTGGCTGCTGGTCGTGAGCTTCACCCACCCGCACGACCCCTACGTCACCCGGCAGAAGTACTGGGACCTCTACGAGGACGTCGACCTGCCGATGCCACGCCTCTCGGCCGAGGACGTGCCGCTCGACCCGCACACCGCCCGGCTGCGGCGGGTCAGCGCGATGGACGAGGTGGAGGTGACCGCGGACGACGTCCGGCGGGCGCGCCGGGCCTACTACGGCAACGTGTCGTACGTCGACGAGTGGACCGGCCGGCTGACCTCGACCCTGCACAGCCTGGGCGTCGCCGACGACACCGTGGTGGTCGTGCTGGCCGACCACGGCGACATGCTCGGCGAGCGCGGGCTCTGGTACAAGATGAACTTCTTCGAGGGCTCGGCCCGGGTGCCGCTGATCGTGCACGCGCCGGGCCGGTTCGCCGCCAAGCGGGTCGCCGACCCGGTGTCGCTGGTCGACGTGCTGCCGACCCTCACCGACCTCCTCGGCGACGGCGTTCCGCCCGCCGTCGACCCGCCCGCCGGCCGCTCGCTGCTCCCGCTCTGCGTGGACACCCCGCCGACCGAGGAGCCGCAGCCCCGCGAGGTGATCGGGGAGTACCTCGGCGAGGGCGCCGTCGCGCCGCTGGTGATGATCCGGCGCGGCGACCTCAAGTACGTGCACTCCCCCGCCGACCCCGACCAGCTCTACGACCTCGGTGCCGATCCGGACGAACGGGTCAACCTCGCCACCGACGCGGACTGGTCCACGCAGGTCGCCGCGCTCCGCGACGAGGTCGGCCGCCGCTGGGACCTCGACGCGCTGCACCAGGACGTCGTGGTCGACCAGGCGCGGCGGCGGCTCGTCGACGCCGCGCTCCGCACCGGGCGCGTCACGCCGTGGGAGTACACGCCGCCGGTCGACTCCAGCCAGCAGTACATGCGCAACCACCTCGACCTCAACGAGGTCGAGCGGTCGACCCGGTTCCCGCGCCACGACCTCGCCACCACCGAGCCGCGCGACACGCCGTTCGGCTGAACCCTGGTGGGGTGAGGACACGGAGACCTCTGGCACGTACCGTGTCAGAACCGAGAGTCATTCGTAGCCCGTCATCCAAGGCGTCTCGTTCCCGGTGATACGCCCAGAGATCGGCCAGCAGCGATGTTCGAGATCACTCTCCACACCTCGGCACCGTCGGTGCGCCATCCCCAGCTCCGTGCCATCGGCGACCTGGACATCTTCGACGCGAGTGCCGTGCGCAAGGCGCTGCGGCTCCACGCGATCGACGGCGTCGGCGCGGTGCGGCTCAACCTGTCCGGCGTCACGTGGGTCAACGCCTCGGCGCTCGGCCACCTCGCCCGCACCCGGTCGCAGATGGCCGAGGTGCTGGGCATCCGCCTCGACCTGGTCGAGTGGAGCGACTCGGTACAGCGGATGAGCGAGCGCACCGGCCTGTGCCAGGTGCTCGGCCGGGTGGCCTGACTCCTCGGCGTTTCCTAGGCCTGCTGGTCCGGCGGCACCGGCTCCCGGTGCACGGCGAGCGACGCGAGCCGCCGGCCGTCCATCGCCGCCACCTCGAGCACGGCACCGTCGACGGCGACCGAGTCGCCGACCTCGGGGATCCGACCGAGCCGCGCGATCACGTAGCCGGCCACGGTCTCGTAGTCGCCGTCGTCGAGCGCCAGGCCGGTCTCCTCGGCGAAGTCCTCGATGGTGAGGCCGCCGCGGACGACGGCCGGGCCGTCGTCGCCGGGCTCGGGCGCCGGTCCGTCGTCGTACTCGTCGCGGATGTCGCCGACGATCTCCTCGACGAGGTCCTCGAGCGTCACGATCCCGTCGGTGCCGCCGTACTCGTCGACCACGACAGCCAGGTGGGCGCCTGAATGACGCATCGTGGTGACCGACGGCAGCACCCGGTTGGTGCCGGGCAGCACGAGCACCGGCCGTTGCAGGTCGGACACAGTGCGGTGGTCGTCGGGCTCGAGGCCGAGCAGGTCGCGCACGTGCAGGAAGCCGGTGATGTCGTCGAAGCTCGACCCCATCACGGGGTAGCGCGAGTAGGGCTGGGTGCGCGCCCAGGAGGCGGCCTCGGCGACCCGGCTGGTGCCGTCGACGAACACGACGTCGCCGCGGGGCCGCATCAGCTCCTTCACGCTGCTGTGGGCGGCGGCGAACACGTCGCTGAGGATCTGCCGCTCGTCGTCCTCCAGTGACTCGTGGGAGGTGACGATGTCGCGCACCTCCTCCTCGCTCAGCGCGCTATTGGTGGCGGTGGGGTCACCGCCGAGGAGTCGGACCAGCGCGTTCGTGGAGACCGAGAGCAGCCAGATCACCGGGCGCATCACGGTCGCGAACCGGTCGAGCACCGGGCCGGTCAGCAGCGACACCTGCTCGGAGCGCTGGAGCGCGAGCCGCTTGGGCACGAGCTCGCCCAGCACGAGCGAGAGGTAGGCGATGAGCAGGGTCATCGCGACCAGCGCGAGGGTGTCGGCGGCGTCGTCGCCGACGCCGAGCCGCTCGAGGTAGGGCGCGACGTCGGGCGCGAGCGTCGAGCCGCCGTACGCGGCCGACAGGAAGCCGGCCACCGTGACGCCGATCTGGACGGCGGCGAGGAACCGGTTGGGGTCACGCGCGATCACGGCGACCCGGGCGCCGCGGGGACCGCGCTGCTCGAGCCGGTTCACCTGGCTCTCGCGGAGCGAGACCAGCGCCAGCTCGGTGGCGGCGAACACACCGCCGACCAGCACGAAGAGCACGACCAGGCCGAGGTTCACCCCGGTCTGGGAGTCGATCATCGCCGTTCACCCCCGCGGCGCGCGTGAGGTGAACGGTCGGTACTTCGAGGGTCGTCCATGGCCCGCATCGTAAGAGCCGCCGCCGAGGCGGCCCGCATCGCCGATTCGAGTCTTCACCTCGGTCATCGGCTCGTTCCTCATGACCCGCGGCGGGGAGCAGCACTGGGGCCCCGTGACCAACACCGTCGCCCGCGGCAACACGGTCCGCCTCACCGGCGCGAAGTCGTTCGGCTTCGGCTGCTACGGCGGCTGCACCCCCGGGATCCTGACCCTGCGCCGCAACACGATCTCGGCGGGCTGGTACGTCGGCTGGGCGGACGGCACCTTCCGCACCGTCGAGAACCGGTACCGCGGCGAGCTCTGGTTCGACCTCGGCCCGGGCGACCGGATGATGTGAGCTTTTCTCGCTGCACGCGTACAGCGGCCCCGGACCGAATCGGTCCGGGGTCGCTGTGCGTCGTCAGGGTCCGCCTCACGGGTGATCCGCGCGCGCTGCGCGCCGCCCTAGCGTCGGGAGCCCACCCGGACCCGAGTACGGAGACCTCATGTCGACCGACGCCATCGTCATGCTCAAGGACGACCACAAGAAGATCCTCGCCACCTTCAAGGACTTCGAGCAGGCCGGGGAGAACGCCCACGCCCGGAAGGGCAAGCTCGTCGACCGCATGATCGAGCTCCTCACCGTGCACACGTACCTCGAGAACGAGGTGATGTACCCGCGGGTCCGCGAGCTGCTGCCCGAGGTCGAGGACGACGTCCTGGAGTCCTACGAGGAGCACCACGTGGCCGACGTGCTCGTGACCGAGCTGGCCGCCATGAAGCCCGACGCCGAGCGGTTCACCGCCAAGACCACCGTGCTCATCGAGAACGTGCGCCACCACATCGAGGAGGAGGAGCAGGAGTGGTTCCCCCAGGTGCGCGCGGGGCTCGGCCGCAAGGTGCTGCAGCAGATCGGGCAGGAGATGGTCGAGGCCCGGAAGAAGGCTCCGAAGAGGCCGAGCCAGCCGAGTGCACTGAAGAAGACCGTCGACGCCGTGATCAGCTGAGGTTCTGCGCCTCCCGCGCCTCGAGCGCCTCGGTGAGCAGGGCGACGAGGGCCTCGAGCTGGACGTCGGCGGAGGAGCCGACCTCCCCGTCGGAGCCGTCGAGGGCGCGGGAGGCGAGGCCGGCCTTGGAGTCGATGAGCTCGGCCACCTTCCCGTCGATGGTCTGCGCGGCGATGATCCGCCACGCGGTGACGGGCTGGTCCTGGCCGATCCGGTGCACCCGGTCGATGGCCTGGGTCTGCTCGGCGTCGGTCCACGACAGCTCGGCGAGGACGACGTTCGAGGAGACCTGGAGGTTGATGCCGACGCCGGCCGCGGTGAGCGAGCAGACGATGACCTGCACCTCGGGGTCGTTCGTGAAGCCGTCGAGCGCGTTCTCCCGGGCGGTCTTGCTCTGGTTGCCGCGCACCGAGGTGTGGCGGATCCCGCGGCGGGTGAAGACGTCCTCGGCGGCGTCCATCACGTCGACGTGCTTGGCGAAGAACACGACCTTGCCGACGTTGCGGGCCAGCTGGGCGGCGTAGTCGGCGGCGAGCTCGGCCTTGGCCTGGCCGATGCGGCGCATCATGCCGAAGACGTTGTCCTCCGACGACGAGGACTCGGTGTCCTCGCGCTCCCAGGCGGCGACCTGGCGCACCAGCGCGTGGTCGATGCCCTCGACGACGCTGCCGGAGCGGCGGGTCTCGAGCGCGGTGTCGTAGCGGCGCAGCAGCCGGCGGGCGAGCTCGCGCTCGGCCTCGCGGATCGACCGGCCGACCTCGTCGTCCAGCTCGACCGGCAGGTCGGCGATGCGGCGGGCCGGGATGTCGGCGGCGACGTCGATCTTGCGGCGTCGCACGATGCCCATGTCGATGACGCTGCGGCGGGCGGCGGCGTGGAAGCCGCGGTCGATCGGGGTGAGCCCGTTCTCCTCCAGCCGAGACATGAGCACCGGGCGCGGCTTCTTCTCGTCGATCCAGCCGAGGAACTCCCAGATCGCCCGGAAGTCGTCGATGTCGTTGATCAGCGGGGTGCCGGTGAGGGCCATCAGCAGCGCGCGCGGCGTGCGGGCCCGGATCCGGTCGGAGAGCTGCAGCACGTGCTGGGACCGCTGCGAGGTCTTGTTCTTGATGAAGTGCGCCTCGTCGACGACCATCCCGCGGAACCCGAGGGTGCCGAGCCAGCCGACGTGGCGGTCGAGGATCTCGTAGTTGACGACGACGATGTCGGCGAAGCCGTCGATGTCGTTGCCGTTGCCGTGCACGACGGTCGCGACCCGGCTCGGCGTCCAGAGCGTCGTCTCGCGGGCCCAGTTGGCCTTGACCACGTTGGGCACGACGACGAGCAGCGGGAACGCGTCGGCGGCCTGTGCGGCGAGCAGCGCCTGCGCGGTCTTGCCGAGGCCCGGCTCGTCGGCGAGCAGGAACGTGCGGTGGCCGGCCTCGGCGGCCGCGACCACCTGGGCCTGGTGCTTCATCAGCTCCAGGCCGCCCGGCACCCGCAGCGTGGTCTCCTCCGGCAGCGGCATGCACGCCGCGGCGCCGTCGGAGGCGCGCTCGAAGGACTCGAGGAGCGGCTCGATGAGCTCCCAGGTGGCGAGGATCGTGGGGCCGGAGCGACGCTGCTCGACGCCGCTGAAGTCGGGGGTGAGGAACGGGTTCGACAGCTGCCGCGACAGCACCGCGGCGGGCACGACGGCCCGCTCGTTGACCACCAGGTCGTCGTCGTCGCCGGCGACGTCGTCGGGCACCTCCAGACCGGCGGCGGCCTGCATGTCGCGCTTGAGCTCCCATGCCGCCTCGGAGACGTGGGCGTCCTCGGCGAGCAGGCCGAGCAGCGTGGTGTCGCGCGCGGCGGTCTTGGCGAGGATCGTGCCGATGCCGTCGAGGCGCTTGAGCTGCTCGGCGCGCTGCGGCTCGGTGAGGCTCGTGTCGGCCTTCACCCGGCTGCGCTCCTCGCGGGCGAGCTGGGCGACGACCTGGAACTTGGTGCGGGAGTGGGGGCGCACCTGGCCGCGCTGCGCGGCCGACTCGACCTCGCGCACGGCGCGCGCGAGCACGGGGATGATCCCCTCGTTGTCGAGCGGCTTGCCGTTGCGGCGCACACCGTTGCGGCCGCTCTGGCGCTGGCCTCGTCGGGCCACGGGCTCCTCCTCTGGCGTCCCCGGCGTACCGGCCACCGGGTGGCCGGTGGCTTCCGCCGGACCGGTGCGGACGGACGTCGACACCGGAGCTGCTGATCGCTGCTGATGGACCCCGATCGGCGTGGGACCCACGCGTGGACGCCGCGGCTCAGGGGTGCGGCAGGGGCGGTCCGTGATCGGTGCGCGTCCAGCATACCTCCGTGATCCCGGCGCCACGGCATCCCCGTGCTATCCGAGCCGGCCGCCGTAGTCGGGGAGCTTGTAGGCGCGGTCGCACCGGCCGCCGACGAAGTCGGTGCTCCGGTTGCCGACGTTGGCGACGAGCCGGTACCCGTCGCGGGTGAAGCTGGCCCGACACCGCCGCTTGCTGTGCACCACCCGCTCGCCCCGGCGGGCCAGGCAGAGCCGGTCGACGGGGTAGCCGACCCGCCGCAGCGCGCGCCACGAGGTGCGCCAGCTGGACCGCGGCCGGTGGCTGTTGAAGAACACCTGCAGACCGAGGTCGTCGGCCTCCCGGGCGAACCGGAGCACCGGCGCCACCGCGGCGCCGCGGTCGTAGTACGACGCCAGCGAGGTGTTGTCGATGTCGAGGTTCAGCGCCAGCCGCCGCACCGGGACGCCGTTCTGCCGGGCCCGGCGGGCGCGCTGCCGCAGGTAGGCGAGCGAGCCCCGCATCGCCTCCCAGGTGTCGGCCTGCCACTGCCGCTGCGAGGGCATCGGCGCGGCCCGCGTCGCCGCGGGTGTCGGAGCCGCCGAGGCCGGCGGGCCGACGGCGGCGAGGCTGACGGTGAGGGTGAGGGAAGCAGGGTCAGGAGGCCCGCGAGGGAGGCGGGCACACGACGGCGCATGCGGGCACGGTAGCCCGGCTCGGAGGCTGCTGAACAAGACGCGCGAACGCGAGCGGCGAGACACGCGCGCGGTGGCAAGGCCGACGAGTGAAGGCGTGACGAGTCCCGTTGATCGAGGAGAACGCCGCCAACGCGCCGTGTCTCGTCGCGTAGCCGCGCGGATTGTTCAGCGGGCTCCGTTAGCCACCGAGAACTCCACCGTGCGGGTGGCCGGGTCGGCGGAGGCGAGCCGGGCCGTCACCTCGTGCCCGAGCGGCAGGTCGGCCTCGCCGGTGACCGGCGCCTCGACGCCGAGGGACGGCACGAGCAGGACGCCGCGGCGGGCGTCGTCGTCGCGGACGGAGACGATCGTGCCGGCGACGTCGTCCCCCACCCGGTGCTCCAGCAGCACCGCCTCGACCAGGTCGAGCGCGGCCTTCTCGTAGGCGTTCGCCCGCTGGCCGCTGCGCTGCATCGTGGCCGGCAGGCCGGGCAGCGCCTGGTGCACCCAGTCGGGCACCTCCTCGTCGGCGCACAGGGCGACACAGACCTCGAGCGCGTACCGGTCGGCGAGCCGGCGCAACGGCGCCGTCACGTGGGCGTACTCCGAGGCGAGCCCGGCGTGCTGCGGCTCGGCCGGCACCTCGCCGTCGAAGGCCACGTAGCCGCTGCCGCGCAGCAGCCGGGTGCACGCCACGACCATCGCCGCGTGGTCGGGGCGGGTGGGGTCGAGCGCGCGGATGAAGTCGGGGTAGAGCACCTCGGCCGGCCACGGGATGCCGAGGCCGGCGGCGGTGTGGTGGAGCCGCCGGACGTCGCGCGGGTCGGGGTCCGGGAGCGTGCGCAGCAGGCCGACCCGGGCGTAGACCATGAGCGAGGCCGCCGCGAAGCCGGTGAGCAGCGAGATCTGGGCGTTCCACTGCTCGACCGGCAGCAGCTGCCGCCACTCGAGCTGCCAGGTGCCGTCCTCGCCCGGGCCGTCGCCGAGGTCGACCACCTGCTCGGGCAGCGGCAGTGACACGCCGCCGCGGGCCGCCTCGCGGGCGAGCCGCCGCTCCCCCACCTCCTTCAGCAGGCGCAGCACGTCGTCCGCGGTGCCGTCGTCCAGCGTGCGCTGGGCCTCCTCGTAGGTGAGCCGCGCCGTGGAGCGCACCCGCGCCCGCTCGACGTGGGCGTCGATGCCCTCGCCGGTCTCGTCGACCCGGATCGTCCAGAGCAGCGCCGGCCGCACCTGGCCGGGCAGCAGCGAGCCGGCGTCCTCGGAGATCGAGTACGGGTGCAGCGGCACCTTGGCGCCCGGCGCGTAGAGCGTCTGGCCCCGCCGGTTGGCCTCGACGTCGACCGGGTCACCCGGGGTCACGAAGGCGGCGAGGTCGGCGATCGCGTAGTGCACGAGGTGGCCGCCGGCGTCGTCCGGGTCCGGGGTGATGTACAGCGCCTGGTCGAGGTCCATCGACCCCTCGGGGTCGAGGGTGACGAACGGCAGGTCGGTGCGGTCGAGGTCCGGCAGCCGGGGGTGCTGCGCGGCGTCGGCCGCCGCCTGCTCCACCTCGTCGGGGAAGGCCGTGGGGAGGTCCTGCTCCTCCTGGATGCGCCTCAGTCCCTCGCGCAGCGTCGTGGCGACGGCGTCGTCGCCCCCTCGCACCCGGACCCGGCGGTTGCTCGGCATGACGTCGACCCTAGTGTCTTCCGGCGTGCTGATCCTGCTGCCGCCGAGCGAGGGCAAGTCGGCACCGCGGCGCGGGCGTGCGCTGGACGACCGCACGCTCGGCTGGCCCGAGCTCGGCCCGGCCCGGGAGCGGGTGCGCTCAGCGCTCGTCGACCTGTGCGCCGGCGACCCGGAGCGGGCCGCATCGGTGCTCGACGTGCCGAAGACCCGGCTCGACCTGGTGGCCCTCAACGCCGGGCTCGCGTCGGCCCCCACCGCGCGGGCGGACGCCGTCTACACCGGCGTGCTCTACGAGGCGCTGGGCCTCGCCACCCTGTCGCCGGCCGCCAAGCGGCGCGCGACGACGCGGCTCGCGGTGGTGAGCAGCCTGTTCGGGCTGGTGCGCCCCGGCGACCGGATCCCGGCCTACCGGCTCTCCGGCGACGCCACCCTGCCCGGGCTCGGGTCGGTGGCCGGCGTGTGGCGCTCGGCGCTCGGCCCCGCCGTCACCGCGACCGTGGGGTCGGGGCTGCTCGTCGACCTGCGCTCCACCACCTACGCGGCCTTCTGGCGCCCGGACCCGCTCGCCCCGCGGGTCGCCACGGTCCGGGTGCTGCACGAGGTGGCCGGCCGGCGGCAGGTGGTGAGCCACTTCAACAAGGCCACCAAGGGCCGGCTCGTGCGCGCCCTGCTCGAGGACGGCGCGAGCCCGCGCACCCCGGCCGCGCTCGCCGGCGTGCTCCGCGACCTGGGGTGGGTCGTCGAGGTCGGTGACCCGTCCCGTCAGGGCACCCGGCTCGACGTCGTCGTCAGCGAGGTCTGAGCCCACCACCTAGGGTGGCGCGACATGGCACGCCGATCGATCTCCGCGGTGGTGCGACGGACGCTGCGACGCGGCGCCCCGACCGGCCCGCCCGGCCCCGCCCGCGTGGTTCGACCCCAGCGCGCCCTGCAGCGCGAGACGGACCGGCTCCGGCGGCTCGCCGGCACCCACGTCGCCTGGGTGCTGCAGCGCTACCAGGTCGACGTCGTCCTCGACGTGGGCGCCAACCGCGGTCAGTTCGCCACCGGCCTGCGCGAGCTCGGCTACGACGGCCACATCGTCTCGATCGAGCCGGTCCCCGTCTTCGCCGACGCGCTCGAGAGCGCGGCCGCCGACGACGACCGGTGGACCGTGCACCGGCTGGCCCTCGGGAGCGCCGAGGCGACGGTGCCGATGCACGTGCAGCGCAAGCTCAGCTCGCTGCTGCCCTCCACCGAGTACGGGCAGCAGCGGTTCCGCGCGCTGCGGGAGGGCGACGGCGAGACCGTCGACGTGCCGGTCCGGCGGCTGGACAACGTGCTCGACGACCTGCTCGCGCCGGTGGTCGCCGCCGGCGTCGCCCGGCCCCGCGTGTTCCTCAAGCTGGACACCCAGGGCTTCGACCTCGAGGCGTTCCGCGGCGCGGAGGGCCGGCTCGCGGACGTCGTCGCCCTCCAGTCGGAGGTGGCGCTGCTGCTGATCTACGACCAGATGCCCCGGATGCCCGAGGCGGTCGCCGCCTACGAGGCGGCGGGCTTCGAGATCAGCGGGCTGTTCCCGGTGACCCGCGAGCGCGACGGGCGGGTGATCGAGTTCGACTGCGTGATGGTGCGGGCGGACGCCGCGCCCGTCACCAAGCGCCGGACGTGAACGCGTCGCGGGCCGGCGGGAGCGCGTTGTAGAGGCGCATCGACGCCCGCGGGCCGTGGTCGCCGCCGGAGTACCAGGTGAGCACGGTGACTGACGCCGGGGAGAGTTCCATCCGGAACAACGCCTCCAGCGGCGCCTCGAGCGCCCGGGCGACGATGACCTTGATCGGCGTCACGTGGCTGACGAGCACCACGGTGCCGCCGGCGTGCGCCGTGAGCACCCGGTCGAGCCCGGCCAGCACCCGCTCCTGCACCGCGCGGAACGACTCGCCGCCGGTCGGGGCGACGTCGACCGAGCCCAGCCACGCCTCCAGCTCGGGTCCGTGCTTCTCGGCCACCTCGGGGAACGTGAGGCCGTCCCAGTGGCCGAACTCCATCTCGGCGATCCCCGGCTCCTCGGAGACGGCGACGCCGAGCAGCTCGCCCAGCAGGTCGGCCGACTCCCGGGTGCGCCGCACCGGCGAGGCCACGACGGCGGCCGCCCGCTCGCCCAGCGGCGCCAGCCAGTCGCCGACGGCGCGGATCTGGTCGCGGCCCTCGTCGCTGAGCGGCGGGTTGTCGCCGCCGAGCCCGCCGGAGAACCGCTTCGCCGAGGTGTGGACCGTGACGCCGTGGCGCACCAGCACCAGCGTCGTCGCCGTCTCCCCGGGCCGTGACCAGCCGCGGACCGGCGGCGCCGCGGCCTCGGCCTCCTCGACGGCGGAGTCGTCGTCCGGGTCGGCGTCCACGCCCGGCACCGTGACGCCGGACCGCGTGCCGTCGAGCGCCTCGTTGGCGAGCCGGTCGGCGTGCGAGTTCTGCGCGCGCGGCACCCACGTGTAGGTGGTGCCCCGCGGCGCCAGCCGCTTCGCCTCCAGCGCGAGCGTGCGCATGTCGGGGTGCTTGATCTTCCAGTTGCCCGACATCTGCTCGACGACGAGCTTGGAGTCCATCCGCACCTCGATCGAGGCGCCGGGCGCGTGCTCTGCGGCCAGCTTCAGCCCCGCCACCAGCCCGGAGTACTCGGCCACGTTGTTGCTCGCGTGGCCGATCGTGGTGCCCTCCTCGGCGAGCACCGCGCCGGTGTCGGCGTCCTTGAGCACGGCGCCGTAGGCGGCCGGGCCGGGGTTGCCCCGCGCACCGCCGTCCGCCTCGATGACGACGCGAGCCGGCGAGCTCACAGCCCTGACTCGGGCGTGCGGACGAGGATCCGCTGGCACTCCTCGCAGCGCACGACCTCGTCGTCGGCCAGCCCACGGATCCGTTGGATCTCGAGGTGGTCGAGGGAGAGCCGGCAGCCGCCGCACTGGCGGGCCCGCAGCTCGGCGGCGCCGACGCCGTCCTTGTTCGCCCGCAGCTTGTCGTAGAGGGCGAGCAGGTCGTCCGGCAGCTCCTCGGCCGCCGGACCGCGCTCGGCCGTAGCCGCGGCGATCTCGGCGTCGAGCGCGGCGGCCTTGTCGCCGAGCGTCACCGCCAGCGCAGCGAGCCGCTCGTCGTGCGCGGCCAACCGCTGCTCCTGCTCGGCGAGCTCGCCCTGGGCGTCCTCGAGCTGCTGCATGATCTCGAGCTCCTCGTCCTCCAGCGTCGAGATCCGGCGCTCGAGGGAGACCAGCTCCTGGCTCATCCGCTCCAGGTCCTTGGGGTTGGTCACCAGCCCCTGGTCCATCCGGTCGCGGTCGCGGGTACGACGGGACTTCACCTGCTCGACGTCGTTGTCGGCCTTGCGCTGCGCCAGCGACAGGTCGTCGACCCGGATCTGCGCGTCACGGCGCTGGCCGTCGACCTCGTCGCGCGAGCGCTTCAGCTCGGCCGCCTCGGCCGCCTCGGGAAGGTGCGACCGCTGGTGCCGCAGGTGGTCGAGCCGCGCGTCGAGTGCCTGGACGTCGAGCAGCCGCTGCTGGGCTGCGGGGTCGGCCTTCACAGGCGCCTCGGGTTCATAGCCGCATTGTCCACGGGTCGGTGACGACCTTGCTGACGCGGGTGGTGACGTCGGCCCCCAGGGCTGCGGTGAGCCGCTCCGCCAGCACCGGCAGCCAGGTCCACTCGGCCGCCCAGTGCGCGACGTCGACCAGCGCCGGACCCTGCTGCTCCACGAACTCCGCGGCCCGGTGGTGACGCAGGTCGCTGGTCACGTACACGTCGGCGTCGGTGCGCCGCACCGTGTCGAGCAGGAAGTCGCCGGCGCCACCGCACACCGCCACCCGGCGCACCGGGCGGTCGGGGTCACCGGCCACCCGGACGCCGTGCACGGTCTCGGGCAGCGCCTCGGCGACGGCGTCCGCGAACCGGCCCAGGGTCTGCCGCGGCACCGTGCCGATCCGCCCGGTGCCCGCGGGTCCGGTGCCGGCGTCGGCCACCTCGACCACCTGGTAGGCGGGCTCCTCGTAGGGGTGCGCGGCTTGCATCGCGCGCACCACGTCGGACCGGCGGCCGCGCGGCAGCACCACCTCGACCCGCACCTCCTCGACGGTCTCGACCTCGCCGACGCTGCCGACGGCCGGCGAGGCACCCGCCAGCGGCCGGAACCGGCCGGTGCCGGTGGAGGAGAACGACGCGAGGTCGTAGTCGCCGACCACGCCGGCACCGGCCTCGGCCAGCGCGGCCCGGACGACGGCCGCGGCGTCGGGCGGCACGTAGACCGTGAGCTTGTCGACCGGGTCGCCGCCGGCCGGGGTGATCGGCCGTTGGTCGGTGAGCCCGAGCGCCGTCGCGAGCGCCTCCGAGACACCGCCGACGGCCTGGTCGGCGTTCGTGTGCGCCGTCAGCAGGGCGCACCCGGCCTGGGTGAGCGTGTGCAGCGTGCGGCCCTTCGGCGTGGTGGCCGCGACCCCGTGCACCGGTGTCAGGAACAGCGGGTGGTGCACCACGAGCAGGTCGGCGCCGAACTCCGCCGCCTCCGCCGCCACCTCGGGCGCGGGGTCGACGGCCAGCAGCACCTTCTTCACCTGCTGGCCGGGGTCACCCGCCACCAGCCCGACGGCGTCCCACGACTCGGCCGTGTGCGGCGGGTACCACTCGTGGAGCAGCGCGACGACGTCCTGGAGGCTCGGCACGCCGCCACCCTAGGAGGTCGCCGCTCGGCTCAGTTGACCTGCCGGTCGCGGCCCTCCCAGTACGGCGCGCGCAGCTTGAACTTCTGGAGCTTGCCGGTGGCGGTGCGGGCGAGCTCGTCGCGGAACTCGATCGACGTCGGCGCCTTGTAGCCGGCCGCCTTCTCCTTGCACCAGGCGATGAGATCGGCCTCGCTGGCCTCCTGGTCGTCGGCCAGCACCACGAGCGCCTTGATCGTCTCGCCCCACTTCTCGCTCGGGACGCCGATCACCGCGACCTCGGCCACGGCGGGGTGGGAGAACAGCACGTCCTCCACCTCGATCGACGAGACGTTCTCGCCGCCGGTGATGATCACGTCCTTCTTGCGGTCCGAGATCGTGAGGTAGCCGTCGTCGCCGATGCTGCCGCCGTCACCGGTGTGGAACCAGCCGTCGGCCAGCGCCCGCGCCGACTCCTCCGGCTGGTCCCAGTAGCCCTCCAGGACGACGTTGCTGCGGGCCAGCACCTCGCCGCCGGGCACCTCCTCGCCGTCGGCGTCGGTGCTCGCCTCCGAGACCTCGAGACGCACGCCGAGGGCGGGAGCGCCGGCGCGGGTGAGCAGCGTGGCCCGCTCGTGCGGGTCGAGGTCGTCCCACTCGGCGCGGGTGCGGTTCACGGTGAGCAGCGGCGAGGTCTCGGTGAGGCCGTAGATCTGCACGAACTCCCAGCCGAGCTCCTCCTCGACGCGCACCACGGTCTGGGTGGGCGGCGGGGCGCCGGCCATGATGATCCGCACCCGGTCACGGCCCGGGATCTCGCCCTCCCACGTCTGCGCGGCCTCCAGCACGGCCACCGCCACCGCGGGAGCAGCGCACATGACGGTGACGCCGTGCTTCTCGACCCGGCGCAGGATCTCGGCGCCGTCGATCTTGCGGAGCACGACGTGCTTCACGCCGAGCCCGGTCATGGTGAAGGGCCCCAGACCCCAGCCGTTGGCGTGGAACATCGGCAAGGTGTGGAGGTACACATCGCGGTCGGTGACGCCCGCGTGCAGCCCGAAGGTCACGGCGTTGATCCAGATGTTGCGGTGGGTGATCTGCACGCCCTTGGGGCGCGCCGTCGTGCCCGAGGTGTAGTTGATGGTGGCGGTCGCGCCCTCGTCGGGCTCCCACGCCTTCGGCTCGGCGCCCTCGGGTCCGAAGAGCTGGTCGTCGTCGCCCAGCACGAACCGGTGCTCGGCCGTGACGTCGGCCAGCGCCTCGTCGAGCTCGGGGTCGACGTACAGCACCCGCGCACCGGAGTGCTCGACGATGTAGCGCACCTCATCGGGACGCAGCCGGAAGTTCACCGGCACGAGCACCCGGCCCCACCCCGAGACGCCGAAGAACGACGCCAGCAGCCGCGCGCTGTTGTGGCTCACCACCGCCACCCGCTCCCCCGGAGCGATGCCGAGGCTGTCGAGGTGCGCGGCCTGCCGTCGCGCCAGCGCGGCGAGCTCGGCATAGGTGAGCGACCCCAGCGACGGCGCCGGCTGGTCGGGCTCGTCGACCACGCCGGTGCGGGCGCCGTACACCTGCGCGGCGCGGTCGAGGAAGTCGGAGACGGTCAGCGGCACGAACACGATGTCCTCCTCAGCTTGGCTCACGCCACCCTAGTCACGACGCACCGAAGGATGAGAGTCCTCTCATTCGCCTCTCACACCCCCACCATCCGGGGCGAGGATGGTGCCCGACATGAACCGGACGTGGAAGTGGCTCATCGGCGTGGCGCTCGTGCTGCCCCTCGCCGCCTTCGTGGCGGGCTCGGTCGCGGCCGCCGGCCAGACCCGCGAGCCCCGCGACACGATCATCATCGAGGACCAGAGCACCTCGCCCAGCCCGTCGCCGTCCCCCACGCCGCGCTCGCCGCGGCGCGACGCCGAGCCCGACGCCGATCCACCCCGGCCCCCGTCGCCGGACGACGTCCGACGACGGCCCGGCGACGACTCCGGCCACTCGACGACGGCGACGACGAGCTCCGGGCCCGGCCCGGCGGCGCGACGCCGTCCCCGGGCGACGTCGACGACGACGGCCCACAACTCGGGCCCCGGCAGCGGGTCGTCCGGCCCGGGCTCGGGGGGTGACGACGACCGCCGTGGCGGCGACGATGGCCTCGATGACGACGACCACTCGGGTCCCGGCGGGGGCGGCGAGACCGGGCACGGCTGACGCGCCCGGATGCGGGTCGCCGGCCGCGCGCCGCGGCCGCCGCGCTCGGGCTTCTCGGTCCGCACCCGCATCACCGTCGCCGTCGCGCTGCTCGTCGGGCTGACGCTGGCCGGCGCCGGTGCCCTGGTCTACGCGATCGAGCTGCGCCAGCTCGACGCCGACGCGTACGCCGAGGCCGACCAGGAGCTCCAGGAGTTCCGCCAGCTCCAGGCGCGGGGCATCGACCCCGACACCAGCGAGCGGTTCGCCTCCGTCGACGCGCTGCTCGACACCTTCCTCGAGCGCAACGTGCCGGACACCGACGAGGTGCTGGTCACCTGGTACGACGGCCGGCTCCAGCTCCAGCTGCCAGCTCAGGACACCCTTCCGAAGGAGGAGGCGTTCGAGGAGCAGGTTGCCGACCTGGTGCCCACCAGCGGCGAGACCCGCTGGGAGTCGCCCGACGACGGCGAGGTGCTGATCGTCGTGCAGTCGGCGCAGATCGGCAGCGACGGCGACGTCGGGGCGCTCGTCATCGCGATCTATCTCGACGAGGACCGCGAGGAGCTCGACGCCACGATGCGCACCTACGCGATCGTGGCCTTCCTGTCGCTCCTGCTCGTCACGGCGATCGCCGCCTGGCAGTCCGGCCGGCTGCTGGCGCCGCTGCGCACGCTGCGGGAGACCACGGAGCACATCGGCGAGGGCGACCTCTCGCAGCGGCTCCCGGTCACCGGCAACGACGACATCACCGCCCTCACCCGCACCGTCAACGGCATGCTCGACCGGCTCGAGGAGGCGTTCGTCGGCCAGCGGCAGTTCCTCGACGACGCCGGCCACGAGCTGCGCACACCGCTCACGATCGTGCGCGGTCACCTCGAGCTGCTCGACACCGGTGCGCCCGCGGAGGTGGCCGACACCAAGGAGCTGCTGCTCGACGAGGTCGACCGGATGGCCCGGCTGGTCGGCGACCTGATCCTGCTCGCCAAGAGCGACCGGCCCGACTTCGTGCGTCCGGCTCCGGTCGACCTCGCCCAGCTCACCGAGGACCTGGTGGCCAAGGCCCGCGGGCTCGGCGAGCGCGAGTGGGTGCTGGACGCCACCGCGCACGGCACCGTCGTCCTCGACGGCCAGCGGGTCACGCAGGCGGTGCTCCAGCTCGCCGACAACGCCGTCAAGCACACCGACGCCGGCGACGAGATCGCGATCGGCTCCGCCCACGGGCACGACGGCGTGCGGCTCTGGGTGCGCGACCGCGGCCCCGGCATCGACCCCGAGCACCGCGACCTGGTGTTCGAGCGGTTCGGCCGCAGCGGCGTCCGCTCCGACGACGAGGGCTTCGGCCTCGGCCTCTCGATCGTCCGCGCCATCGCCGAGGCGCACGGCGGCCGGGTCGGCATCGGGGACGCCGAGCCGCGCGGTGCCGTCGTCGAGATCGTGCTGCCCGCCGTCCGCCCTGCTCCCACGAGCGGAGAGGACCCCGCATGGCCCGCATCCTGATCGTCGAGGACGAGGCGCGGATCGCCTCGTTCGTGGCCAAGGGGCTGCGCGCCGACGGCCACACCTGCACGGTGGCCGCGGACGGCCATGCCGGCCTCGACCACGCGCTGAGCGGCGACTTCGACCTCATGGTGCTCGACATCGGCCTGCCCGGCATCGACGGCTTCGACGTGCTCGACCAGCTGCGCTCGCAGGGGTCGCGGCTGCCGGTGATCGTGCTCACCGCCCGCGACTCGGTCACCGACACCGTCTCCGCGCTCGAGGGCGGCGCCGACGACTACATGCCCAAGCCGTTCCGGTTCGCCGAGCTCCAGGCCCGGATCCGGCTCCGGCTGCGCCAGCAGCAGGCCCCGGCCGGCGGCGAGCGCGGCGACGTGATCGACGTCGGCGGCGTCCGGCTCGACCTCCGCACCCGCCGGGCGCTCGTCGACGAGAAGGAGGTCGACCTCTCCGCCCGCGAGTTCGCGCTCGCCGAGATCTTCATGACCAACGCCGGCCAGGTGCTCTCGCGCGAGCAGCTGCTCGACCACGTCTGGGGCTTCGACTTCGACCCCGGCTCCAACGTCGTCGACGTCTACGTCGGCTACCTGCGCCGCAAGTTCGGCGCCGCCCGCATCGCCACCGTCCGCGGCATGGGCTACCGCTTCGCCACCTGACGCCGACCCGCCCGAAACTGCGCGAAAGTCACGCTGACCCGCCCGAAAGTTTCGGGCGGGTCAGCGCATCTATCGCACCTTGAACGACAGCCTCGCCTTGGGCTGGGCGGTGAGCACGGGCTCGAGGGCGGCGGCGACCTCGTGCGGGAGCGGGCGGTCGTCGGGGTCGTCCTCGAGCATCGCGAGCACGGTCTTGGCAACGGTGTCGGGCACGAAGTCGGGCAGTGGAAGCGGTTCCTCCACCAGCTGCGGGTAGCGGTCGCGCAGGTCGGGGGCGTCGAGGTCGCCCTCCGCGAACGGCCGGAAGCCGGCGATCGCGTGGAACAGCGTGGCGCCGAGGCCGAAGACGTCGCTGGCGTACCCGGGAACCGCGTCGACGCCGGGCGCGCACTGCTCGGGCGCCATGTAGAGGTCGGTGCCGATCTGCCCGGTGAGCGCGGCCGCCTTCGCGACCGGCCGGGCCACCGAGAGGTCGATCAGCCGCGCCGGCGCGCCCATGATCACGTTGCTGGGCTTGATGTCGAGGTGACAGACGTCGACGTGGCGGAAGAAGTGCAGCGCCGAGGCGATGTCGATCGCCAGCGGCAGGTACTGCTGCTCCGAGAGCCGGCCGTGCCGCCGGATCAACGTCGACAGCCGGGGGCCGTCGGCGTTCTCCAGCACGAGGTGCGGGCGCGCGCCGTCGAGGTCGACCCGCAGCCCCCGGACGACGACCGGGTGGTGGGCGACGTCGAGGGCGCGGGCCTCGCGGTCCAGGGAGGCGAGGCTGACCTCGTCGTCGACGAGGTGCGGCCGCAGCAGCTTCACGACCACCGGCGAGAAGGTGATCTCGTCGAAGGCGAGGTAGGCCTCGAAGGCCGAGCCACCCCCGAGCAGTCGCATCGCGGTCAGCTCGGGGGTGATCTCGTCACCCTCGTCGAGACCCCAGGTCTCGGAGCGGTCCATCAGCGGCGGCCGCGGGTGTTGTGACGCGAGCGGTCGTTGGTGTGGTTCGCGGACCAGTCGCGCTTGCGGGCGCCGGGGCCGTCGTGGGTCCAGTCGGCGCGAGCGACGCCGCGGCTGTTGTCGCGGCCGCTGTTGGCACCGGTGCGGGTGCGGGTGCGCGTCCGCGTCTGGCCCTGCGTGCGGGTGCGGGTCTGCCGCTGCAGCCCGGTGTCGTCGTCATCGTCGTCGGCGGCGACGAGGACGAGCTCGGTGCCGTCTTCGTCGCGCTTGACGACCGTGGCGTCGCCGGCGGACGACGCCACGGCGGCCACCGGCAGCGCCAGCAGTCCGGCGGTCAGCAGGCCCGACAGCACGAGGGTGCCGGTGGTCCAGGGGTTCGGCTTCTTCACGGGAGCTTCCTCTCCTCGGGCCCGACCGGTGCCGGGCGTCGTGAGGAGGAATCTGTCGAGGCGCGGTGAAGCCACCATGAGCCGTCGATGAGAGGTCTCTCACCGCGGGCGACCCATGATGGGGACCATGACCGAGTCCGGTGCTCCGCTGCCCACGAACCTCAACATCAACGTCCCGCCCGAGAAGATCGAGGGCCACTTCGCCGACTTCGCGAGCGTCTGGCACAACAACGAGACCTTCATCCTCGACTTCGTCTCGATGAGCGGGCCGCCGACGCCGGTGCGGGGAGACGACGGCCAGCAGGTCGCACAGATCAACTGCCAGGTCGTCACCCGGGTGCGCATCCCCGCCGAGCAGGTGTGGGAGGTCATGAAGGCGCTGCAGCAGCAGCTCGGCCAGTGGGAGCAGGAGAACCCGGATCGCCGGCCACCCGCGTGAGGCGGATCCCGGTGGGCGCGGAGGGGATCGAACCCCCGACCGCCTCCTTGTAAGGGAGGAGCTCTACCGCTGAGCTACACGCCCGTCCGCCGTCCGGTCGTCGCCGGATCGGCGCGGCGACGATAGCCCACCGGTCTCCCGCAGGTGGGCGGCGAGATCGGCTGGCGAGTCGTGGACGGCGACCGCGCCGGCCTCGCGCAACTCGGCCTCCGGCCGACCACCGGTGAGCACGCCGATCGCGGGCACGCCGGCGTCCGCGGCGGCGCGGACGTCCCACACGGTGTCGCCGACCACCGCGGCGGCGCTGTCGCCGACGCGCTCGAGCACCGCGTCGACCAGGTCGGAGTACGGCTTGGTGCGCTCGGCGTCCGAGCCCGTGACGACGTGCTCCAGTGCGTGCCGCACCTCGGGCACGAGGTCGAGCAGCCGGTCGGTGAGGTCGGCGTCGGCCGACGAGGCGAGCGTGACGCGGTAGTCGTGCCCGAGCAGCTCCTCCACCAGCTCGACCGCACCGTCCGTCGGCACGATCCGGTGGAACAGCCGGTCCAGGTGCGCCTGCTGCCGCGAGCGGACCTCGTCGCCCACCGAGCGCTCCCCCTGCTCACCGGCGAGCTCGGTCACGAGCAGGTCGCCGCCCATGCCGACCGCACGGTGCACCACGTGGCTGGGCAGCAGCAGCCCGACATCGCGGAACGCGGCCTGCCACGCGAGCACGTGGACGGGCACGGAGTCGACGAGCGTGCCGTCGAGGTCGAGGACGACGGTGCGGACAGCCATTACTCGACCGTAGGCACGCTCCGGTGGCCCAGGAATCATCCCGAAGTGCGAGCCCGAAAAATATGTGAACCGCTGGCGTCTCGGGTCACCAGCGGTTCAACGGGACTAACGTGGCAGAACCGCCGGTGACGTGCAAGTGGAACCGGGAAATCCCGGCCGCGAGTCCGGGATCTGTCTAGACAGCGTCTCGGAGCCGCGCGAGGTGCTCGTCGAGGTCACGGGCGTCGGGGACGGCGTTGCGCACCGACCACCGCACGACGCCCTCGCGGTCGAGCACGAACGAAGCCCGGACCGCGCAGCCGGCCTCCTCGTCGAACGCGCCGTAGGCCCTCGCCACCTCGCCGTGTGGCCAGAAGTCGCTCAACAGGGGGAAGTTGAGCCCGTCGGCGTCCGAGAAGGCGCGCAGTGCGTACACCGCGTCGCAGGAGATCGCGATCACCTCGGTGTCGAAGGTGAGGAACTCCTCGAGCCGGTCGCGGATCCCCGACATCTCCCCCGTGCAGATGCCCGAGAAGGCGTACGGGAAGAAGACCAGCGCCACCGCCTTGCGGCCGCGGAACGAGGCCAAGGTCACGTCCTGGCCGAACTGGTCGCGCAGCGTGAAGTCGGGGGCGACCTCGCCCACCGCGGGCCCGCCGACCCCCGGGTCGCTCACTCCTGGGACTCGTCGCCGTCGTAGTCGACGAGGTCCTTCTTCAGCACCTTGCCCGTGGCGTTGCGGGGCAGCTCGTCGAGGAACACGATCTCGCGCGGCACCTTGTAGCGCGCGAGGTTGTCCTTCACCCAGCCCTTGAGGGTGTCCTCGTCGACCGAGGAGTCGGTGCGCACCACGAAGGCCCGCAGCCGCTTGCCGAAGTCGTCGTCGTCGACGCCGATCGCCGCCACCTCGTCGACGGCCTGGTGGCGGGCGAGGCAGTCCTCGACCTCCTTGGGGAACACGTTCTCCCCGCCGCTGACGATCATCTCGTCGTCGCGGCCCTCGACGTAGAGCAGCCCGTCGTCACCGAACTTGCCGACGTCGCCGGACGACATCAGCCCGTCGACGATCTCCTTGCTGCCGCCGCCGGTGTAGCCCTCGAAGAGCAGCCCGTTGCCGACGAAGATCCGCCCCGAGGTGCCGGGCTCGACCTCCTTGCCCTCGTCGTCGAGGATCTTGACGACGGTGGCGTACGGCGGCCTGCCGGCCGTCGACGGCGACGTGCGCAGCTCGCGCGGGCCGGCGATCGCGGCGTAGGCGACCTCGGTGGAGCCGTAGGTGCTGTAGAGGTTGTCGCCGAACCGGTCCATCCAGGTGGTGGCGAGGTCGCCCGGCAGCGCCGAGCCGGAGCTGGCCACGACCTTGAGCCGGGTGGGGTCGTACTCGTCGAGCTTCTGGTCGGGCAGCGCGAGGATCCGCTGCAGCATCACGGGGATCACGACCAGGGAGTCGCACCGCTCCTCCTCGAGCGTCTTCAGGCACTCCTCGGGGTCGAACTTCCGCTTCAGCACCATCGTGGAGCCGAGCAGCATCGACAGCGCGAAGTGCCCGAAGCCCCAGGTGTGGAACAGCGGGGCCGCGATGTGGGTGCGCCAGCCGTAGCGCAGCGGCATGCCCGACAGCAGCGAGACGGCGGCCTCGATGCCGGCCTCGCCGCGGGGCGCGCCCTTGGGGGTGCCCGTGGTGCCGGAGGTGAGGATGACGATCTTCGCGTGCCGTCGCGGCGGGTCGAGGTCGACCGGGTCGTGCTTCTCGATGAGCTGCTCGAGGGTGTCGACGCCGTCGGGTGCGGTGTCGGAGTCGGTCCACGCGAGCACCCGGTGCTCGACGTCGGCCTTCGACACCAGCTCGGTGAACTCCTCGTCGTGCACGAGCACCGTCGGCTGGTCGCGCTCCAGCACCTCCACCAGCTGCGGGCCGGCGAACGCGGTGTTGAGCATCAGGATGTCGGCGCCGAGCTTCGCGGCGGCGATCGTGGTGTCGACGAAGCCGCGGTGGTTGCGGCACATGACCGCCACCGCGTCGCCCTCGCCGACGCCGAGCTCGCGCAGCGCGTGGGCCAGCGAGTTCGACCGAGCGTCCATCTCGCCGAAGGTGAGCTCACCGAGCTCGTCGACGAGACCCACCCGGTGCGGGGCGCGCACCGCGAGCGAGTGGAACCCGCCGGCGGGACCGGGACCCCACTCCTTGAGCGTCTTGACCAGCTGGGCCAGCTTCACCGGCGAGTACGGCCGGATCACGCCGGCACCCCCGAGGACCTTGAGCGAGATCGCGGCAACACCCGCGGCGTCGGCAGCCTTCCGCAACACCATCAGGGCGACTTCGGGGCGACGAGGCGGGTGGCCGACCAGTCCTTGCTGACCGCCGCCGTGGTGGTCTGCGACAGCCCCGCGATCGGCGCGGCCTCGGTGATGTCGGCGGCGTCGACCGCGTTGGGCCGGCCGATCTTGGGCGTCAGGAGCCAGATGGCACCGCCGCGTACGAGGTCGGTGAGCGAGTCGACGAGGCCGTCGACCAGGTCGCCGTCGTCGTCACGCCACCAGAGCAGGACGCTGTCGACCACGTTGCCGTAGTCGCCGTCGACCATGTCGGCGTCGATGGCGTCCTCGATCGAGACCCGCAGGTCGTCATCGGTGTCGTTGTCCCAGCCGAGCTCCTGGACCACCATCCCGGGCTGGAAGCCCATCCGCGCGGCGGGGGTCTGCGCTCCTGACTGTTCCGACTGACCAGTCGGGGCGGCTCCGCCACCCGCGGTCGAGCTCACTGGACGCCTCCTCTACCCGGTGCGGCCCGTTGCCGCACGATCGTGGGCGTAGTCCAGCGGAACCTGTGACGGCGCGCAACACCTTGGAGGGCAATGCGGGCGTTTGGTTACTCGGGAGTCAACCGGCGGGCCCTTTCGGAGGTGTGCGCGCGTGCCAGACTGAGGAGGTGAGCGACACCCCCGCCCGTCCGGGTCCGGCCCCCTCGGTCATCCACGAGGGTCTGCCCACCCAGCTGCCCGACATCGACCCCGACGAGACCCACGACTGGCTCGACTCGTTCGACGAGCTGGTCGAGGAGCGCGGCCGCGACCGCGCGCGCTACGTCATGCTCCGGCTGCTCGAGCGCGCCCGCGAGAAGGCGGTCGGCGTGCCGGCGCTGCGCAGCACCGACTACCTCAACACGATCCCGCCCGAGCGTGAGCCGTGGTTCCCCGGCGACTACGACGTCGAGCAGCGCATCCGCGCGTTCCTGCGGTGGAACGCCGCCGTCATGGTGTCGAGCGCGAACCGCAAGGGCCTCGAGGTCGGCGGCCACATCGCCACCTACCAGTCCTCGGCGTCGCTCTATGAGGTCGGCTTCAACCACTTCTTCCGCGGCAAGGACCACCCCGGCGGCGGCGACCAGGTCTTCATCCAGGGCCACGGCTCTCCCGGCATCTACGCCCGCGCCTACCTCGAGGGCCGGCTCACCGAGCAGCAGCTCTACCGGTTCCGGCAGGAGGTCCAGCACGGGCCGGGCGCCGGCCTGCCGTCGTACCCGCACCCGCGGCTGATGCCGGACTTCTGGGAGTTCCCCACCGTCTCGATGGGCCTCACCGCGATCAACTCGATCTACCAGGCCCGGTTCAACCGCTACCTGCAGAACCGCAAGATCAAGGACACCTCCGACCAGCACGTGTGGGCATTCCTCGGTGACGGCGAGATGGCCGAGCCCGAGTCGCTCGGCGCCATCCGGGTCGCCGCGCGCGAGGAGCTCGACAACCTCACCTGGGTGATCAACTGCAACCTGCAGCAGCTCGACGGCCCGGTCACGGGCAACGGCAAGATCATCCAGGAGCTCGAGGCCAACTTCCGCGGCGCGGGCTGGAACGTCATCAAGGTCGTGTGGGGCCAGGGCTGGGACCAGCTGCTCGCCCGCGACGTCGACGGCGTGCTCGTCAACAAGATGAACACGACGCCCGACGGCCAGTTCCAGACCTACTCGACCGAGGACGGCGGCTACGTGCGCGAGCACTTCTTCGGCCCCGACCCGCGGCTGCGCCGGATGGTCGAGCACATGAGCGACAGCCAGATCCAGAAGCTGCCGCGCGGCGGCCACGACTACCGCAAGGTCTACGCGGCCTTCGACGCGGCGTCCAAGCACGCCGGCCAGCCGACGGTGATCCTGGCCAAGACCATCAAGGGCTGGACGATCGACGCGCTGGAGGGCAAGAACGCCACCCACCAGATGAAGAAGCTGACCCAGGACGACCTCAAGAAGTTCCGGGACCGGCTCTACCTGCCCATCTCCGACCGCGACCTCGAGCGCTCCTACGAGGAGACCGGCGCCGCGCCGTTCTTCCACCCGGGCGAGAAGTCGCCGGAGATCGAGTACATGATGGAGCGACGCCACTCGCTCGGCGGCTCGCTGCCGCGCCGCGTCGTCCGCTCGACGCCGATGACCCTCCCGGGCGACGACGCCTACAAGGAGCTCGCGAAGGGCTCGGGCAAGAACAAGGTGGCCACCACGATGGCCATCGTCCGGCTGCTGCGCGACTGGATGAAGGACCCCGAGATCGGCAAGCGGCTGGTGCCGATCGCGCCGGACGAGTACCGCACCTTCGGCATGGACTCGATGTTCCCGAGCGCCAAGGTCTACAACCCGGCCGGCCAGCAGTACGAGGCCGTCGACCGCAAGCTGCTGCTCGCCTACAAGGAGTCGACCGAGGGCCAGCTGCTCCACGAGGGCATCTCCGAGGCGGGCGCGATGGCGTCGGCGACGGCGGCGGGGTCGTCGTACTCGACCCACGGCGAGCCGATGATCCCGTTCTACATCTTCTACTCGATGTTCGGCTTCCAGCGCACCGGCGACTCGGTGTGGGCGATGGCCGACCAGCTCGCCCGCGGCTTCCTCGTCGGTGCCACTGCCGGCCGCACCACGCTCACCGGCGAGGGCCTGCAGCACGCCGACGGCCACTCCCCGCTGCTGGCGGCCACCAACCCGGCCGTCGTCCACTACGACCCTGCCTACGCCTACGAGGTCGCGCACGTCATGCGGTCGGGCCTGGAGCGGATGTACGGCACCGGCGGCCCGGACGGCCACGGCGAGGACGTGATCTTCTACCTGACGGTCTACAACGAGCCGGTCAGCCAGCCCGCGCAGCCCGACGACGTCGACGTCGAGGGCATCCTCAAGGGCATCCATCGGGTCGCCACCGGCGACGGCGACGGCCCGCGGGTGCAGCTCCTCGCCTCCGGCGTCGGTATGCCGTGGGTCGAGAAGGCGGCTGCGCTGCTCCGCGAGGACTGGGGCGTCACCGCCGACCTGTGGTCGGTCACGTCGTGGAACGAGCTGGCCCGCGACGCCGTCGCCGCCGAGGACGAGCACCTGCTCAACCCCGACAGCCCGCCGCGTACGCCGTTCGTCACCGAGAAGCTCTCGGGCAGCGACGGCCCGTTCGTCGCCGTGTCCGACTACATGTCGGCGGTGCCGCTGCAGATCGCGCGCTGGGTGCCCGGCGACTACTGCGTGCTCGGCGCCGACGGCTTCGGCTTCGCCGACACCCGCCCCGCCGCTCGCCGGTTCTTCCGCATCGACGCCGAGTCGGTCGTCGTCCGCACCCTCCAGGCCCTCGCCGACGGCGGCGAGATCGACCCTGCGGTGGTGGGCAAGGCGTTGGCGCAGTACCGCATCGACGACCCGACCGCTGTGGCTGACGTCAAGCAAGAAGGCGGCGACGCGTGACTGTCCTTCGGGGTTGGTGGCCGCGCGCGTAACACGCCGGGTCTCGCCGTCAAGGATCTCGCTTCGCTCGCCCGCTTCGCGGCGGCCTTCGGCCGTCCTTGACCGCGAGCCTCGTCCGGCGTGTTCCGACGGCGCACGAACGGCGGGCTCCGCCACGCCGTCCGCGCATGCGCGGCCACCACCTGTTCCGGGTCACTTCGCTGACACAACTGGGCATACGAACCTCGGCTTACCGAGGCCGTGATGTCCAGGTTCGATACGCCCACTGCGTCGGCGAAGTGACACCTGGGACAGGTGGGGCGCCCGCGCCTGCGCGGCGGCGCGGGCGGAGCCCGCCGTTGCGCGCCGTGGATCACGCCGGCCGAGACCCGCAGTCAAGGACGCGCGAAGCGCGCCGCGTAGCGGCGGAGCGAAGCGACGTCCTTGACGGCGGGTGCCGGCGTGTTACGCGCGCGGCGCCCCAACCCCGAACGACAGTCACGCTGTCGTCGCGCCGTCCACCACGGTGAACGGGCTCACCGGGCCGCGCTGGCCACTGCGGAGCAGGGTGCGCCACTTGGCGCGGGAGTAGGTGGCCGGGCTGGTGCTGCGGACCCAGTCGTGCACGATCTTCGCGAACCACTCGGGGTGGTCCTTGTGCGGGAAGTGGCCGGCGTTGGGCAGCACCTCCACGCGCGACTTGGGAGCGAGCGCGGCGGCGTTGGACGCGTGGCGCACCGGGATCACCCGGTCGTCGCGGCCCCACACCACGGCCATCGGCATCGCGTCGGTGAGGTAGGCGCGGTCGGCCATCGTGACGATCTGGCCGCGCCAGTCGACGACGGCGCTGACGACGTGCCGGATGGCGGCGCGGGCGTGCGGGTCCTTGAACGTGTCGTAGATGGCGGCGACCTCACCGAGGTCGCGTGTGGACCTGCGGCCGGTGCGGGAGAGCGCCTTGAGGCCGGCGACGCCGACGTGCCGGACGCCCGGGAGCGTGAGCACCCCCATCAACTGGTGGTAGCCGGGGGCGCTGATCGCTCGGATCACTGGCGAGACCTCCGGGCCGAGGCCACCGGAGGCGACGAGCATCATCCGCTCGGTGCGCTCGGGGAACTGGTAGGCGAACTGCATCGCCACTCCCCCACCGAAGCTGTGCCCGACGACGGTGACCTTGTCGATGCCGAGCACCGTGAGCAGGTCGCGCATGCCGTTGGCGTAGCCGCCCACGGAGTAGTCGGCGCGCGGCTTGGCGGACGCGCCGTGCCCGAGCAGGTCGGGGGCGATCACCGTGTAGCGGCGGGCGAGCTGGTCGATCACCGGCTCCCACGTGGTGTGGTCGCAACCGAGGCCGTGGAGCAGCAGGAGCACGGGCCCGCTCCCGGCACGGACGTACGCGCGGCGATGGCCGTGGATGGTGACGTACTCAACCTCGTGGCGCTGCTCGGACAACCGGGCCCTCCCCATGTCGTGCACTTGTCAACCACACACGTCAACCGTCCGGGAATCCAACCACAGGCGACGCCCCGGGGAACACGGGCTGTCCATACTGCTACCGACTTCTAGAGTCGTCCCCGTGACCACGGTGCCGGCGTCGCGCGAACGGGCCGTCGCGGCCCTGATCCGGTCCTCCGGATCGCTCAGCACGGCCGCCACCGCGCGCATGGACGCCGAGCTCGACTGGTTCGGCGAGCTGGACGCCGCCGAGCGGTCCTGGGTGGGTCAGATCGTGCAGGCCGGCATCCGGGCGTTCGTGGAGTGGTACTCCGGCGACTCCCGCTCGCTGGCCACCGGGCTCAACGTCGCCGGCGACGTGTTCGGGGCGGCGCCGCGCGACCTGGCCGGCACGATCAGCCTCCAGCAGACCGTCGACCTGGTACGGCTCTCCATCGAGGTGGTGGAGGACGAGCTGGACCGGGTGCTCGACCCGGCCGACGTCGCCGACGTCCGCACCGCCGTGGTCCGCTACGCCCGCGAGGTCGCGTTCGGCGCCGCCGAGGTGTACGCGCGGGCCGCGGAGACCCGCGGTGCCTGGGACGCACGCCTCGAGGCACTCGTGGTCGACGCCGTGCTCCGTGCGGAGACCGACGAGTCGCTGCTGTCACGGGCCAGCGCGCTGGGCTGGTCGGCCCGCGGCGAGGTCGCTGTCGTGCTCGGCCCGGCACCGGCCCGACGGACTGAGGGCGACCTGTTCGACGAGGTGCGGCGGGTGGCCCGCGCCGCCGACATGGACGCGCTGTGCGCCGCGCAGGGCGAGCGCCTGGTCGTGCTGCTCGGCGGCGTCGACGACCCCAAGCAGGCCGCCGCGCCGCTGGTGGACCTGTTCGGGGCCGGACCGGTGGTGGTGGGCCCGGTGAGCGCCGACCTCGGCAGCGCGTACGTGTCGGCCCGCGCCGCCATCGCCGCCTACCGGGCGGCGTCCGGGTGGCCCGAGGCGCCGCGACCGGTGCTCAGCGTGGAGCTCCTGCCCGAGCGCGCGCTGGCCGGCGACGGGCACGCCCGGCGCTACCTGGTGGAGGAGGTGTTCCTGCCGCTCGCCACCGGCCGGGGCGCCCGCAGCGCGCTCGTGCCGACCCTCGCTGCCTGGTTCGACCACCGCGGCTCGGTGGAGGGCACCGCCCGCGCGCTCTACGTGCACCCCAACACGGTGCGCTACCGGCTGCGCCAGGTCGGCGACCTCACCGGATGCACCCCGGGGAATCCGCGCGACGCGTTCACGCTCCGGATCGCCCTGGTGCTCGGGCGCCAGTCGGGGCGCGCGCCCGACGACGCGTAGTTTTGTAGGGTTCCCACAAAGACGCGCCCGTCAGGTTCGTGCGTGCCGGACGTGCGTAGCCGGTCCCAACAACGGCAGAGTGGTACCCGTGCTGGTCATCGTTGCCCCCGGACAGGGCGCACAGACGCCCGGTTTCCTCGCGCCGTGGCTGGCGGACGACAGGTTCGCCACCCGCATGAACTGGCTCTCGACGGTCGCCGGGATCGACCTCGCCGAGCACGGCACGAACTCCGACGCCGACACCATCCGCGACACCCAGGTCGCCCAGCCGCTGCTGGTCGCCACGGCGCTGGTGGCCTCGCTCGAGCTGTTCCCGCACCCGGCCGACGCGTTCGGCCGGATCGGCGCCGTCGCCGGCCACAGCGTCGGCGAGCTCGCCGCCGCCACCGGTGCCCGGACGATCACCGCCGAGCAGGCGATGGTGCTGGTGCGCGAGCGCGGCAAGGCGATGGCCGCGGCCGCGAAGGCGACGCCGACCGGCATGACCGCCGTCCTGGGTGGTGACCGCGACGAGGTGCTCGCCGCCGCCGACAAGCACGGCCTCACCCCCGCCAACGACAACGGCCCCGGCCAGGTGGTCGTGGCCGGCACGATGGAGCAGCTCGCGGCGTTCGCCGAGGAGCCGCCCGAGAAGGCGCGGCTGATGCCGCTCTCGGTGGCCGGCGCCTTCCACACCCACCACATGGCGCCCGCCGTCGACCACCTGGCCCGGCTCGCCGGCTCGGTGTCGATCCACGACCCGCGCATCCCGGTGATCTCCAACCGCGACGGCCACGTGATCCACAGCGGCCGCGACCTGCTGCGGCGGATCATCGGCCAGATCGCGAGCCCGGTGCGCTGGGACCTCTGCCTCGACACCATGAGCGACCTCGGGGTCACCGGCATCCTCGAGATGCCGCCCGCCGGCACGCTCACCGGCATCGCGAAGCGGGCGCTCAAGGGCGTCGAGACCTTCGCCCTCAAGACCCCCGACCAGCTCGACGACGCCCGCGCGTTCTGCGACAAGCACGGCGAGGGCTCGCTCATCGACACCACGCCCACCTGGCGGATGGTCGTCTCCCCCGCCAAGGGCACCTTCACCATCGACGAGGCCCTCGCCGGCGTCGACCTGGTGCCGGCCGGCGCCGAGATCGGCGCGGTCAGCAGCCTGCGCGACCGCATCGGCATCACCGCCGCCCACGGCGGCCAGGTGGTGGAGTGGCTCGTCGAGGACGGCGACCTCGTCTCCCCCGGCCAGCCGCTGCTCCGCCTCCACCCCGAGGGGGTCAGCGAATGAGCGACAAGCCCGTCCTCCGCACGGCCACCGGCGCCGCCCACGCCCGCATCCTCGGGCTCGGCAGCTACCGGCCCGAGCGGCTGGTGCCGAACGCCGAGATCGTCGAGCGCATCGACAGCAGCGACGAGTGGATCCAGCAGCGCTCCGGCATCAAGACCCGCCGGATCGCCGGCGACCACGAGACGGTCCAGTTCATGTCCGTCGCCGCCTCCCGGCTGGCGCTCGAGCGCTCCGGCGTCGACAGCCGGCAGATCGACGCCGTCGTCATCGCCACCGTCTCCCACATGCTCCAGACGCCGTCGCTGGCGAGCGCGGTCGCCTACGAGCTCGGCACCGACCAGGCCGCCGCGTTCGACATCTCCGCCGCCTGCGCAGGCTTCTGCCACGGCGTCGCCCTCGCCTCCGACCTCGTGCGCGCCGGGAGTGCCGGCCACGTGCTGGTGATCGGCGTCGAGCGGCTCTCCGACATCACCGACACCGCCGACCGCGGCACCGCGTTCATCTTCGCCGACGGCGCGGGCGCGGTCGTCGTCGGACCGAGCGACACCCCGGGCATCGCCCCGGTCGTGTGGGGCTCGGACGGCGAGCAGTTCGACCTCATCCGGCAGCGCGAGGACTGGCGCGACGTCATCGCCGCCGAGAAGCCCGAGATGCCGCACCTGGTGATGCAGGGCAACGCCGTGTTCCGGTGGGCCTCCTTCACGATGGCCAAGACCGCGCAGCAGGCGCTCGACCGGGCCGGCATCACCGTCGACGACCTCGACGTGTTCGTGCCGCACCAGGCCAACATGCGCATCACCGACGCCATGGCGCGAGCCATGAAGCTCCCGCCCCACGTGAAGATCGCCCGCGACATCGCCGACATGGGCAACACGTCGGCCGCGTCGATCCCCCTCGCTCTGGACCGGATGATCGCCGAGGGCGACGCCCGGTCCGGCGATCTGGCTCTGCTGATCGCCTTCGGCGCCGGCCTGGCGTACGCCGCCCAGGTCGTCGTCGTCCCCTGACACACCACCACCCAGAAGAAACCCACCGAAAGGAACGCCGCTGTGCCCACGACCGAGGAGATCCGCTCCGACCTTGCCGAGATCGTCAACGAGGTCGCCGGCACCGACACCGACGACGTCCAGCTGGACAAGTCCTTCGTCGACGACCTCGACATCGACTCGCTGTCGATGGTCGAGATCGTGGTCGCCGCCGAGGAGAAGTTCAACTGCTCCATCCCCGACGACGAGGTGAAGAACCTCAAGACCGTGGGCGACGCCGTCGCCTTCATCGAGCGCGCCTCGGCCTGACGCCGACCGTCCTCACCCAGCTCAGCAGCACCCGAATCGGGAGGAACCCATGGCACGCACCGGTGTCGTCGTCACCGGCCTCGGCACGTCGAGCCCGCTCGGCGGTGATGTCCCCAGCACCTGGGAGGGGATGCTCGCCGGGCGCTCCGGCGTCCGGAGGCTCACCGAGGACTGGGTGGAGGGCCTGGCCGTGCAGATCGCTGCCCCGGCCGCCGTCGACCCGGCCGAGGTGCTCGACCGGGTGAAGGCCCGCCGGCTCGACCGGAGCTCGCAGCTCGCGATGGTCGCGGCCACCGAGGCCTGGGCCCACTCCGGCCTCGCGGCCGAGCAGGAGTCGCTGGACGGCGAGCGCGTCGGCGTGGCCATGGCCACCGGCATCGGCGGGGTGAGCACGCTGCTCACCAACTACGACGCGCTGCGCGACAAGGGCCCCCGCCGGGTCTCGCCGCTCGCCGTCCCGATGCTCATGGCCAACGGGCCGGCCGCCAACATCAGCCTGATGATCGGGGCGCGGGCCGCCGTCAACACCCCGGTGTCGGCCTGTGCCTCCGGCAACGAGGCGATCTCGCTCGCGATCGACCAGATCAGGCTCGGCCGGGCCGACATCGTGCTGGCGGGCGGCACCGAGGCGGCGATCCATCCGCTGCCGATGGCCGCCTTCGCCAACATGATGGCGCTGTCGAAGAGCGGCACCGCCAACGACGCCGACCCGACCACGGTCAGCCGGCCGTGGGACACCGGCCGCGACGGCTTCGTGCTCGGCGAGGGCGCCGGCGCACTGGTGCTGGAGTCCGAGGAGCACGCCCGGGCGCGGGGCGCGACGATCTACGCGCACGTGCTGGGCGCCGGCATCACCGCCGACAGCCACGACATCGCCCAGCCCGACCCCGAGGGCCGCGGCGGCACCCGCGCCATCAAGCGGGCGCTGATCGAGTCCGACATCGACGGCTCGACCATCGGTCACGTCAACGCCCACGCCACCTCCACCCCGCAGGGCGACGTCGCCGAAGGCCTGATGCTCCACGCGGTGCTGGGATCGCACGCCACCGACGTGATCGTCACCAGCACCAAGTCGATGACCGGCCACCTGCTCGGCGGCGCCGGCGCGCTCGAGGCGGTCGCCACCGTGCTCGCGCTGCACCACCGGCAGGTGCCACCGACGATCAACCTCGACGACCAGGACCCCGCCGTCGAGCTCGACATCGCCACCAAGGTCCGTGACCTGCCGGTCGGCGACGTCGCCGCGCTCAACAACTCCTTCGGCTTCGGCGGCGCCAACGTCGCCGTCATCTTCGGGAGCGCGTCGTGACGGCGGTCGCCGAGAAGCCGCCGCGCACCGCGGATCCGCGCTACCCCCTCACCCGGCTCGGCGCGCTGCTCGACGCCGGCTCGCTCGAGCTCATCTCGCCCGACCCGGCGGAGTCCGACTCCGGCATGGTGGCCGCGATCGGCACCGTCGACGGCACCCCCGTCGTCGCGTTCTGCTCCGACGCCACCGTGATGGGCGGCGCGATGGGCGACGTCGGCTGCAAGGTCGTCGTCGACGCCTACCACCGGGCGATGACCGACCGCGTCCCGATCATCGGGCTGTGGCACTCCGGCGGCGCCCGGCTCGCCGAGGGCGTGCTGTCGCTGCACGCCGTGGGCCGGATCTTCCAGGTGATGACCCAGGCCTCCGGCATCATCCCGCAGGTCTCGGTCGTGCTCGGCCCGGCCGCCGGCGGCGCCGCCTACGGCCCCGCGCTCACCGACGTCGTGATCCTCGGTCCCGAGGGCCGGATCTTCGTGACTGGGCCGGACGTCGTCCGCTCGGTCACCGGTGAGGCCGTCGACATGCTCCGGCTCGGCGGGCCCGAGCCGCACGGCCGGCGCTCCGGCGTCGTCCACATCCTCGCCGACTCCGAGCAGGAGGCGCTCGACCGCGCCCGCACCGTCAGCAGCCTGCTCGGCGCCCAGGGCAGCCTCGTGGTGTCCGACGTCGACGACCGCGACCTCAGCGCCGTGCTGCCCGAGTCGCCGAAGCGCGCCTACGACGTGCACCCGCTCGTCGAGGAGCTGCTCGACCACGGCAGCGTGCAGGAGCTGCACGCCCGCTGGGCACCCAACATCGTCACCGCGCTCGGCCGCTTCGGCGGCCGCACCGTCGGCGTCGTCGCCAACAACCCGCTGCGGCTGGGCGGCTGCCTCGACTCGCTCTCGGCCGAGAAGGCCTCCCGGTTCGTGCGCATGTGCGACGCGTTCGGCGTCCCGCTGCTCGTCGTGGTCGACGTACCCGGCTACCTACCGGGCGTGGGCCAGGAGTGGGACGGCGTGGTGCGCCGCGGCGCGAAGCTGCTGCACGCGTTCGGCGAGTGCGTGGTGCCGCGGGTGACCCTGGTGACCCGCAAGACCTACGGCGGCGCCTACATCGCCATGAACGCCCGCTCGCTGGGCGCCACCCGGGTGTTCGCCTGGCCGGGCGCCGAGGTGGCCGTGATGGGCGCGGTGGCCGCGGTGCGGATCCTGCACCGGCGCAAGCTGGCCGAGGTGTCCCCCGAGATCCGTCCGCAGGTCGAGGCCGAGCTGGCCGCCGAGCACGAGCGGATCGCCGGCGGCGTCGACAAGGCGGTCGAGATCGGCGTCGTCGACGAGGTGGTGCCGCCCGAGCGCACCCGCTCGGCCATCGCCCACGCACTCGACGACGCCGTCCAGACCCATGGCGTCCGGCGCGGCCGGCACGGCAACATCCCGCTCTGACCCGGCTGTGACGTAACGCACGTCACGTTTGCTCGTTTGCTCTGGTGACGGGGCTCGCACTCCCGCGGGCTCGCGTGACGAGGGAGCATCCATGCTGCGCGCCGTGATCGTCCGGCTCGGAGTGGTCGCCCTGCTCGCCGGCCTCACGGTCGGCGCGCTGCCGGCCACCACGCCCCGGGCCGAGGCCTACGTACCGTGGGGGAGCACCTACTCCACCGACAAGATCCTGCGGCCGGGGTGCCGCTACTACACCTTCCGCTACCGGGTGAACCCGCCGCGCAGCCCCTGGGCCGCGGAGATCTTCCTGAGCAACCCCAACGGCCGGGGCGTCGGCAGCAAGGCGATCGCCTCGAACTCCGACCCTCGCACCGGGCGGCTGGCCTGGCGGCTGTGCCGCGCCTCGCTCATCTACGGGCGCTACAAGATCCGGATGAAGATCACCTACCAGGAGAGCATCTACGAGAACCGCGAGGGCTGGGTCCGGCCCAGCTACTTCCGGATGAGGCGCGGCTGAGCCGAGGTCACACCACCTGGTGCAGCCAGCGCACCGGGGCACCCTCGCCGGCGTGCCGGAACGTCTCCAGCTCGTCGTCCCACGGCTTGCCGAGGAGCTTGTCGATCTCGACGTCGACCGTGGTGTCGCCGAGCGCGGCCTTGACGACGGCCGCCTTCAGCCGGTCCTCGGGGATCATGATGTCGCCGTGCAGGCCGACGACGGCGTGGAAGACGCCGAGGTCGGGGGTGTAGGAGTAGCGCGACCCCTCCGTCGAGGACGTCGGCTCCTCGGTCACCTCGAAGCGCAGGTGGTTCCAGCCGCGCAGCGCCGAGGCGATGGTCGCGGCGGAGCCGGCCTCGCCGGTCCACGACAGCTCGGCGCGGTAGGCGCCGGTCTGGGCGGGCTGTGGCGTCCACACCGGATTGATGGGCGCGCCGAGTACACCGCCGACGGCCCACTCGACGTGCGGGCAGAGCGCCGACGGCGCGGAGTGCACGTAGAGGACTCCCCTCGTCGTGGTGCTCCGCCCCGTGGTGGGGGTGGTCGTGCGTGTGGTCACGGCGGTCTCCTTCGTCTCGGCGCGAGCGACGCCTTCCCCAGCGGGCTCGTTGACGACGAGAGAGATGCCTCGAGTCACACGTATGTGGTTATGGACCTAGTGTGACGCACGGGGCCGAGAATCACCAGTGGTACGACGAGGTCCGAGCGACATCAGGGTGTCGATCACCTCCTCGGCGATCCCGAGGCCGCCCAAGTGGCTCTCCCCGTCGATCGTCGTCATCGTGGCGTCGGGCAGCCGGTCGACCATGTGGACGCCGTGCAGATGAGGCACGATGTGGTCCTCGTCGCCGTGCCACCAGCGCACCGGCACGGTCACGTCCGCGGGCGCGAAGCCCCAGTCCTGGGTGAACAGCACCAGGTCGTTCAGCGGCGCCGAGGTCTGGAACCGGCTGCCGTTGAGGAGGTCGTCGAGGAACATCGCCTTGAACTCCGGGCGCGACAGCAGGTTCTTGTCCCCCGGCGGCTGCACCATCGCGTAGAGGTCGAGTCCCGGCCCCGCCAGCGGCTTCACCAGCCGGATCGCGCCGGTGAGCACCACGCCGAGCGGCACCCGGGCGGTGCGCAGCACCGGCGCGAGGGTGACGGCGAGCCGGATGATCCCGCCGTCCGGCGCGTCCGGGCCGACGGTCGGGGCCACGCCGCCGAGCACCCCGACACCGTGCACCCGGTCCGGCAGCGCGGCGCCGGCGGCCAGCGCGTACGGCCCGCCCCCGGACAGCCCGATCATCCGGACCGTGTCGACGGCGAGCGCGTCGAGCAGCAGCTCGAGGTCGGCGGCCCAGTCGAGGACGTTCGGGTAGAGGTACGGCGTCGACGACCCGATGCCGGGCCGGTCGACGCCGATGATCCGCAGTCCCCGCTGCTCGGCGAGGGTGCGCGCCTCCAGCGGGATCTGCCGGCGCGCGCCGGGCGTCCCGTGCATCCACACCAGGGCCTCGCCGCGGGGCGAGCCGTACTCGGCGAAGCTGAGCCGGCGGTCGTCACGGACGGCGACGCTGCCCTCGAGCGCGGGTCGCTTCACGTCCTTCACGGGCTGGATCCTCCCACGTCGGGTCGTCGGCTCGAGCGTGCGGCCGACGGGGCCGGTGGGAATAGTTTCGGGAATCACTGGTCATCCGGCCGAACAGCGAGTTAACGTTCGCCCCCGTTCGAATCAGGTTTGCGACTGCACAAAGGGGCACCGCCGTGAGAAAGCGTTGGATGGGGCGGGGCCTCGGAATCGTCGCCATGGTTCTCGGATTGATGGTCTCCACCGTCCCAGCGGCCTTTGCGGACACCGCATTCGGATGGAACTACAGCGGATGCAACTTCTCCGGCACCGGATCCAAGTTCAGCCTGAAGACCCGCGTGACCGCCTGGGACGACGGACGCACCGTGAAACTTCCCGGGGGCAAGAACTCTGACGGGGAGTATTGGAACACCGCCTATCTCCACACCTACAAGTGCGACACCTACCGCGATACCAGCGAGCCCGTCACGTTCAGATGGACCATCCGAGCCTACGGTTGGGGAATCTCGTGCAGCGGGGGCCTTCCAGCAGGCGCGTCGTGCACTGCCTTCTCGGACGGGAAGGAGATCGTGTGGGAGTTCAGCGGACGAACGGGTGACGACGGGCTGATGCAGAGGAGTATCGGCGCGGGAGATCCTTGGTACTTCGAGGACGGCGCCGTGGGTGACACCTCCAGGGTGTGCAGCACACTGAGAGTCTTCCCCACCAACAGTGACTCATCGTCGATCTCGGTGTCGGCCTGCGCCGACACGTGACCGAACGGCCGATTGGCCCCCATCAATCCAATCCCAACTCACTGGGGAGAAGACATTGCTCAAGCGCGGCCTCATTGCCTCGTCCATCGCGTTCGCGACGGTGCTCATCACGGCTCCCGCCGCCTTTGCCGGCGGCTGGCAGAACTTCGGACCTATCAAGGAGGTCGACGGCGGAAACACGGTCGCCAAGGTCTCGGGCAACTTCTATTCCTCGACCATCGATGACGAGGTCGAGTTCCGTGGGACGCTGTGGGCGAGCGCCGGGAACTGCGCCTACGTGGAGTTCTTCGTCCAGCCGGTGGATGCCTTTCCCGAGAACTACGTCAAGGCCGCAGAGGACCGTCGCGTGTGCAACACCAGCACCACCGATGGCTACCGAACGTTCGACACCACTCGAAACTCCTTCGGCAACATCAACAAGGTCAAGATCCGCGTCTGTCAGGAGCAATGGGGACCTGATGACTGCGAGAGTGACACGTACTGGATGGTCGACTGAACGCGAGTCGGCCGTGCTGCGGTGCCTCAGATCTGCTCGATGCGCCGCTCGAGGTCGTCGGCCCGCTCGGCCGCGTCGGTGATCTCGTCGGGGTCGACGGCGTGGGTGCGGTGGAACCAGGCCAGCGCGTCGCGCTCCCGGCCGGCCTCCACGAGGGTGTCGGCGTAGGCGTAGCGCAGTCGCACCACCCAGGGCTCGCGGCTCTTGCTGGTCAGCGGTGCGAGCTCGAAGGTGCGCAGCGCGGCGTCGAGCTGGCCGAGGTCGCGACGGGCGCCCGCCTCCACCAGGGTCATCTCGGCCTTGGCCTCTGAGGAGAACTTCGCCACCGAGGGGCTCTGCGCGAGCTTGAGCGCCTGCTGCGGCTGGCCGAGGGCGCGGTGGCAGTCGGCCATGATCGGCAGGTAGGCGGTCGCGCCGTTCATCCGCTTCGCGGCGCGCAGCTCGGCGAGCGCCTCGGCGTAGTGGCCCGCGGCGTATGCCGCCTCGCCGGCGGCCTCGCGCACGATCGCGAGCCGCGGCGCGCGGGCTCGGGCGGCGAGCGTGTGCTGGTAGGCGGTCTCCGGGTCCTCGTCGACCAGGGCGCCGGCCGCGGCCAGGTGCCGCGCGACGCGGGCCGCCAGCTTCTCCGGCAGGCCCTTGAGCTGCCCGCTCACCGAGCGGTCCAGCTCCTGGCCGGTGATCCCCTCCGGCAACGGCGGTCCGTCGTAGACCGCCTGCTCCTGGGTGCGCTCGGCCGCGTCGCGGTTGCGCTGCTGCGGCGGGCGGCCGCCGGCGCCGGGACGACGGGCGCCGTCACCGCGCCGCTGGTCGCCCTTGCCGCGGGGGTCGGGCTTGCCGCCACGCTGCTCGGACTTGCCGGACCTGCCGCGCTGGTCTGACCCGCGCTGGTCTGACCCGCGCTGGTCTGATCCGCGCTGGTCTGATCCGCGCTGGGGTCGGCCTTGACGGTCCTGGGGGCCGCGCCGGTCGTGGGGCACGACGATCACCTGCTCTTCTGCTCTGTTCAGGAATGGTCGAACTCAGACATCGAGGAAAAGGGGAACAGGGACCACCGAAGTGGTCCCTGTTCGAAGGGTATGTCCGGCGGCGTCCTACTCTCCCACAGCCTCGCGGTTGCAGTACCATCGGCGCTGGCAGGCTTAACTTCCGGGTTCGGGATGGGTCCGGGTGTTTCCCTGTCGCTGTGGCCGCCGTAACTCTTGTCCCACCGGTTTGTCCCCTGGTTTTACACGTGTGTGTATCCGGGGTTGGTGGGTGGATTAGTGGACGCGAACTTGTTGTTCTTGCGCGGTGTGTAAACCCTGTGCTCCAACGATGTGTGTGTTGGGGGTTTGTGGTGTGGTGTGGGGGGTTTGTGTGGCAAGCCCTCGGCCTATTAGTACCGGTCGGCTGGGCATTGCTGCTGTATACCTCCGGCCTATCAACCCCATGGTCTGTGGGGGGCCTTAACCCTGACACCGAGGTGTTGGGTGGGAAACCTTATCTTGAAACGTGCTTCCCGCTTAGATGCGTTCAGCGGTTATCACTTCCGAACGTAGCCAACCAGCGGTGCCCCTGGCGGGACAACTGGCACACCAGAGGTTCGTCCATCCCGGTCCTCTCGTACTAGGGACAGCCTTTCTCAAGTTTCCTACGCGCGCGGCGGATAGGGACCGAACTGTCTCACGACGTTCTAAACCCAGCTCGCGTGCCGCTTTAATGGGCGAACAGCCCAACCCTTGGGACCTACTCCAGCCCCAGGATGCGACGAGCCGACATCGAGGTGCCAAACCATCCCGTCGATATGGACTCTTGGGGAAGATCAGCCTGTTATCCCCGGGGTACCTTTTATCCGTTGAGCGACCACGCTTCCACTTGCCGTGGCCGGATCACTAGTTCCGACTTTCGTCCCTGCTCGACATGTCTGTCTCACAGTCAAGCTCCCTTGTGCACTTACACTCGCCACCTGATTGCCAACCAGGCTGAGGGAACCTTTGAGCGCCTCCGTTACTCTTTAGGAGGCAACCGCCCCAGTTAAACTACCCATCAGGCACTGTCCCTGAACCGGATCACGGTCCGAGGTTAGACATCTAGTACGACCAGAGTGGTATTTCAACGACGACTCCACCCACACTGGCGTGTGGACTTCACAGTCTCCCACCTATCCTACACAAGCCGAACCAAACACCAATACCAAACTATAGTAAAGGTCCCGGGGTCTTTCCGTCCTGCCGCGCGTAACGAGCATCTTTACTCGTAGTGCAATTTCGCCGAGTCCATGGTTGAGACAGCGCCCAAGTCGTTACTCCATTCGTGCAGGTCGGAACTTACCCGACAAGGAATTTCGCTACCTTAGGATGGTTATAGTTACCACCGCCGTTTACTGGGGCTTAAATTCTCCGCTTCAACAACCGAAGTTGTCTGACAGGTCCTCTTAACCTTCCAGCACCGGGCAGGAGTCAGTCCGTATACATCGTCTTACAACTTCGCACGGACCTGTGTTTTTAGTAAACAGTCGCTTGGGCCTGGTCTCTGCGACCCTCCCCGCTACCCCCGGCCAGCAAGCTGACGGGTTGACGGTTCGGGTCCCCCTTCTCCCGAAGTTACGGGGGCATTTTGCCGAGTTCCTTAACCATGGTTCACTCGATCGCCTTGGTATTCTCTACCTGATCACCTGAGTCGGTTTCGGGTACGGGCGGCTCGTTGCTCGCTAGAGGTTTTTCTCGACAGCATAGGATCACCCACTTCCCCCAACAGGGGTCGGCGTCACATCTCAGGCTCCACATCCAAGTGAGCGAACCGGATTTACCTGGTCCGCGCCCTACCTGCTTACCCACGCAACAACCATCGGCGTGGTTGGGCTACCTTCCTGCGTCACCCCATCGCTTGACTACTACCGGATTGGACCCCACGCTCGGCCACCAACCCCGTCACCCCGAAGGGCAATGCAGTTACTGGCAGCTTCGGGTGGTTAGCATCACCGGGCTCATCAGGGGCGCAACTTCGCCGGTACGGGAATATCAACCCGTTGTCCATCGACTACGCCTGTCGGCCTCGCCTTAGGTCCCGACTTACCCAGGGCAGATTAGCTTGACCCTGGAACCCTTGATCATTCGGCGCACGGGTTTCTCACCCGTGATTCGCTACTCATGCCTGCATTCTCACTCGTGACGCATCCACCACACGATCACTCGGCGGCTTCACTCGCGACACGACGCTCCCCTACCCACCCACGCTCACTTTCAGCAGAACTGAAGGCTCACGTGAGTGCCATAGCTTCGGCGGATGACTTGAGCCCCGCTACATTGTCGGCGCGGAACCACTTGACCAGTGAGCTATTACGCACTCTTTCAAGGGTGGCTGCTTCCAAGCCAACCTCCTGGTTGTCATTGCGACTCCACATCCTTTTCCACTTAGTCACCGCTTAGGGGCCTTAGCTGATGGTCTGGGCTGTTTCCCTCTCGACCACGGAGCTTATCCCCCGCAGTCTCACTGCTGCGCTCTCACTTACCGGCATTCGGAGTTTGGCTAACGTCAGTAACCTGGTCGGGCCCATCGGCTATCCAGTGCTCTACCTCCGGCAAGAAACACACAACGCTGCACCTAAATGCATTTCGGGGAGAACCAGCTATCACGGAGTTTGATTGGCCTTTCACCCCTATCCACAGGTCATCCCCTCCATTTTCAACTGAAGTGGGTTCGGTCCTCCACGCCGTCTTACCGGCGCTTCAACCTGCCCATGGATAGATCACTCCGCTTCGGGTCTTGAGCATGCGACTACCCAACCACCACAAGGATGATCAGTACGCCCTGTTAGGACTCGCTTTCGCTACGGCTTCCCCACACGGGTTAACCTCGCCACACACCGCAAACTCGCAGGCTCATTCTTCAAAAGGCACGCCATCACCACCACCACCACCCTCCGAAGAAGACAGCAGCAGCATCGGCTCTGACGGATTGTAGGCACACGGTTTCAGGTACTATTTCACTCCCCGCCAGGGGTACTTTTCACCTTTCCCTCACGGTACTGGTCCGCTATCGGTCATCGAGAAGTATTTAGGCTTAACGGGTGGTCCCGCCAGATTCACACACCATTTCAGGGGTGGCGTGTTACTTGGGAACAAATCCAGGCAGGCACACGCTTACGTCTACGGGGCTATCACCCACTCTGGCGCCGCTTTCCAACGGACCTCGACCTCACATGTACTTTCTAACTGCCCCCACCGCCGGCAGACGATGGAAAGACAAGTCCCACAACCCCACAACCGCAACCCCTGCCGGGTATCACACGATCATGGTTTAGCCTCATCCGATTTCGCTCGCCACTACTCTCGGAATCACTTTTGTTTTCTCTTCCTACGGGTACTGAGATGTTTCACTTCCCCGCGTTCCCCCCTGACACCCTATTTCATTCAGATGCAGGTAACCGCACACAACTGCGGCTGGGTTCCCCCATTCGGACACCCCCGGATCAACGCTCGGTTGCCAACTCCCCAGGGCTTATCGCAGGCTCCCACGTCCTTCATCGGCTCTCGATGCCAAGGCATCCACCATGCGCCCTGTCCAGCTTGCCCACACAAACACCCCACACCACACAACAACACCAACACTGCAACAACTGCAACAACAGCAGGCGCACTGCACGCGCGGGGTGATCAATGCGATCACACACCAGACACAACACAAAACCCGGCCAGGACGACAATCAACGCCCAACCGGGACCAACAACAATCCATGCATCTCGCAAACTACACAAAATCACACAGAAGACACATTCAAAGCACTACACACCAACCACACAACACGAAACCAACCCTCACGGGCAGCCCGAGCGTGTGGTGATGCTCGCGTCCACTATCCAGATTCCAAACAACCAGCTCAAGCCAACTG